>NZ_CP120717.1:1605000-2805000 GCF_032883915.1 Endozoicomonas sp. 8E
GACTGTTTATTAAAAACACAGCACTGTGCTAACACGTAAGTGGACGTATACGGTGTGACGCCTGCCCGGTGCTCGAAGGTTAATTGATGGGGTTATCTTAGGAGAAGCTCTTGATCGAAGCCCGAGTAAACGGCGGCCGTAACTATAACGGTCCTAAGGTAGCGAAATTCCTTGTCGGGTAAGTTCCGACCTGCACGAATGGCGTAACGATGGCCACGCTGTCTCCACCCAAGACTCAGTGAAATTGAAATCGCTGTTAAGATGCAGTGTATCCGCGGCTAGACGGAAAGACCCCGTGAACCTTTACTACAGCTTCACAGTGGATCTTGATGTTGCTTGTGTAGGATAGGTGGGAGGCTTGGAAGTGTGAACGCCAGTTTGCATGGAGCCAACCTTGAAATACCACCCTGGCAATATTGAGGTTCTAACCCAGGTCCTTTACCAGGATCGGGGACATTGTGTGGTGGGTAGTTTGACTGGGGCGGTCTCCTCCCAAAGAGTAACGGAGGAGCACGAAGGTTGGCTAAGCACGGTCGGACATCGTGCGGTTAGTGTAATGGTACAAGCCAGCTTGACTGCGAGAGGTACATCTCGAGCAGGTACGAAAGTAGGTCATAGTGATCCGGTGGTTCTGAATGGAAGGGCCATCGCTCAACGGATAAAAGGTACTCCGGGGATAACAGGCTGATACCGCCCAAGAGTTCACATCGACGGCGGTGTTTGGCACCTCGATGTCGGCTCATCACATCCTGGGGCTGAAGCCGGTCCCAAGGGTATGGCTGTTCGCCATTTAAAGTGGTACGCGAGCTGGGTTTAGAACGTCGTGAGACAGTTCGGTCCCTATCTGCCGTGGACGTTGGAAGTTTGAGGAGAGCTGCTCCTAGTACGAGAGGACCGGAGTGGACGAACCACTGGTGTTCGGGTTGTGTCGCCAGACGCATTGCCCGGTAGCTAAGTTCGGACGGGATAACCGCTGAAAGCATCTAAGCGGGAAGCCCCCTTCAAGATGAGACTTCCCTGGCCGCAAGGCCCATAAGAGACGTTGAAGACGACGACGTTGATAGGCGGGGTGTGTAAGCGTTGTGAGGCGTTGAGCTAACCCGTACTAATGACTCGAGAGGCTTGACCATATAACGCCAAAGCGATTTAGCAGCCGAAAGCTTGAAGCTGGAAGCCGTACACAGTGAACGAGAGTGTTGAGCAAGAAGAAACGACACAGCTTAAAAAGAGATTTGGATTCCAGAGCCTTCCGCTTGCGACAAACAGCTTCAAGCCTCCAGCTTCAAGCTTCCAGCTCAAAAGCAAGGTTCAACCAGTTTTGCCTGGTGACCATAGAGTGTTGGAACCACCCGATCCCATCCCGAACTCGGAAGTGAAACGACACATCGCCGATGGTAGTGTGGGGCTTCCCCATGTGAGAGTAGGTCATCGCCAGGCACTCATTTTGGAAACTCTGAAAATATTACAGAGTTTTAGTCTCAAAGCAGTCTGTAAGACTTTGAGAAAAACCGATTTTGCCTGATAGCCACAGAGTATTGGAACCACCCGATCCCATCCCGAACTCGGAAGTGAAACGATGCATCGCCGATGGTAGTGTGGGGCTTCCCCATGTGAGAGTAGGTCACTGTCAGGCATTGAATAAAAAAAGGCCCACGATAGAATTCGTTGGCCTTTTTTTTTATTCAGTGATTTGCGACGTTATACCCATCACAGAGAAGAGCCGCACTAGCCTCGTCGATACGTAAGCGCTAAATTCCCCTCATTAACATCGTCAAAAACTCCAGTGAATGTTTTGCTTTTAACTGGGGTTTTATGACAGCAGAAGAGCGTGCCAACTGAAAGGCCTCTTGTAACGGTGCTTACAAGAGCGGCATGTATCCGGAATATCTTAAGCCGACGGAACAAAAAGATTTCGTTTTTTACCAGAAGTGCTATTTTTTGCTTGCAAGGAGATCGGCTTTCCTTATAATCAGCCGCGTCTTCAGGGATGGCATCTCTTCCCAGAAGCGACGAAGTGGTGGGCGTAGCTCAGTTGGTAGAGCCCCGGATTGTGATTCCGGTGGTCGTGGGTTCGAACCCCATCGTCCACCCCACTTTTAAAAAGGCCTGGCTATCAAGTCAGGTCTTTTTTGCTTTTGAACTCAGCACTCATTATTTTCTTATACTTCTACTGATCTTCGTGCAGCTCGAGATAAATCCTGTATTTTTTGTTGTAGTAATCTGCAAGCGATGTGTCAGGGGATAGCGTTTCCTTTTGCCGACTCATAGCCTGTATAGACTCTCCCATTAAAGCGTAAGTTCCACTTGCGACAGAAGAAACCAAAGCACCTGATAACAACATGCAGTCGGATTCTTGAGGCATATTGCGGGTATACCTGATAAATTGACGTGTTCCTGAGCAAGCAGTGTATTTTTCGCCAATCCGCCACAGGGCGGGAGTTCGCTGCAGGCATAAGATGTCATCAGAGGGCTGCATTATTGTGTCAGAAGTCTGCCAGAGCTTTAGTGTCTGGGTGTTTTTTTGCCAGTATCTTTCCCCTTTTGGTGACCAGGGCAGATCGCAAACTGGCTGTGCCCACATCAACACTGAGAAGCGCATCTTCTATCGTTGTAAACCCGACAACAGTCTTCCATATTACCTGCGGTTTTTTGCCACAAAAATAAGCATAATAGTAGAAGAGTAAATCAGCAGGTTTTGAAGAGATAAGCAGATGATTATGGACTCAGTGATCGGGCATCGAGGTGCAGCCGCTGTGGCTCCGGAGAATACTCTGGCTGGCATTCAGAAGGCGGCCGATTTGAGGCTGAAATGGATAGAGCTGGATGTGACCCTGCTGGGAGATGGCTCAGCGGTGATGTTCCATGACCCAACAATGAGCAGGACTACTTCAGGAAGTGGGCATTTAAGGGGAAAGAATCTGGCTCAGGTCGTTACTCTGGATGCCGGAAGCTGGTTCTCGGGGGCGTTCGCCGGTGAAAAGGTGCCAACACTTCTTGAAACACTGACTTTGATCAAGAAACTGAAGCTGAGTTTGAATCTTGAGTTGAAGCCCAATCGTTGCGATTTAAAGCTTTTGGTTGAGGAAGTGGTTGCAGCCATAGAAGCGGCTGAATTTCCTGAGGATCAACTGCTGGTGTCGAGCTTTAATCATAAAGTGCTGGTTCTGTATCGGGCAAAAGCTGGCAGCAGGATTGGTTGTCTTTTCGAGTCGCTGCCTCGAAACTGGAAACACAAAGCCAGACAGGTTGGTGCCAAAACGATTCATCTGAATGGCAAAAAACTGAAAGAGAAAAATGCGCATGACATCAAAGCGGCAGGTTATGAGCTTTATTGCTATACCGTTAACGACAAGGATATGGCTGATCGATTAAGAACCTGGGGCGTTGATGGCGTCTTTACGGATAACCCTGCTTTAATCGCTTAACAGAGTGCCTGGCAGGCACTCGGTTGCAACTGAAAATCAGTGCTCTTCGTCTACTTCTCTCAAGTACTTGAATAGTTTTCTGGAAGCCGCGGGAGGTTTGTCCTGTCCGGCTTCCTTTTGAGCGTTACGTACCAGTTGTCGTATGTGCTGATGATCGGCTTCAGGGTATTTGTCGAGGTATTCGGTGAGCACCTCATGTCCCTCGTTGATCAACCGGTCACGCCAGCGCTCCAATTGGTGAAAGCGACGATTGTATTCCTCGCTGGTGGAATCCAGACTATCGAGATATTTCTGGATGGGTTCCAGCTCCTGGTCTCGCATCAATTTGCCAATGAAGCCCAAGTGCCGTTTGCGGGCATTATTGCTTTTAATTCGCTTGCTCTCATCCAGCGCTTCCCTGAGACGCTCATTCAGGGGCAGCTTGTCCAACATGGCTGGCTTCATATCCATCAGGCGGGCACCCATGGCCTTGAGCTCGTCCATATCGCGTTTGAGCTCGGATTTGCTGACGTAAATGATTTCTTCAACGTCGTCTTCAAATGGGTAGGGGTCTTGATCTGACATGATTCAGGTCTACTTAAAGAGATGCAGGCATTTTACTCCAGTTACGGAGATTCAGCTATGAGTGTAGAAGGCTGCCACACTTGTATCCGGCCAATGATGATAGTACTCATGGTGAATGGTTTGTTTTTCTTTCGCTATGGGCATTTGCGGCTGGGCACGGCACAATAGGACTTACACGTATAATTCTGGAAGGCAGGAATTTCATGGGTGATAAAACCAACGCTGTACTGGATCCCCGCTCTGAAGAGGATCGCCTGAAGACCCTGGTCAGCGATATTTTGGCCGAAGCCCGACGTCAGGGGGCAGATGCCTGTGAAGTCGGAGTCAGTCTCGATGCAGGTCTTTCGGTGGGTGTCAGAATGGGTGATGTTGAAACAGTGGAGTTTAACCGTGATCAGGGTTTTGGTATCACCGTTTATCAGGGAAAGAAAAAAGGATCAGCCAGTACTTCAGACAGTACACCTGAAGCCATCAGGGAGACTGTAAAGGCAGCTTGTGATATTGCTGGATATGCCTCGGAAGATCCTTGTGCCGGTCTTGCTGATGCAGAGTTAATGGCGACTGAACTGCCAGAGCTGGACCTGTATCACCCTTGGGGTGTTGGTGCAGAAGAGGCTATAGAGCTGGCTTTGAAGTGTGAGGAAGCTGGCAGATCGTTTAGTAGTAAAATCAAGAATTCTGACGGTGCCAATGTGGGTACTCATCAAGGCTGTCGTGTATATGGGAACAGTCACGGCTTTGTAGGCAGTTATATTTCCAGTCGTCATAGTCTGAGTTGTGTTTTGATTGGTGAAAAAGCCGGTGAAATGCAGAGAGATTATTGG
The DNA here is from genome assembly GCF_032883915.1 of Endozoicomonas sp. 8E. Lineage (NCBI taxonomy): Bacteria > Pseudomonadati > Pseudomonadota > Gammaproteobacteria > Oceanospirillales > Endozoicomonadaceae > Endozoicomonas > Endozoicomonas sp. 8E. Next base: position 1,609,814 of record NZ_CP120717.1, read on the forward strand.
TACACCGTCGCCCGTGATGGTAGTGATCTTGAGTCTGCTCCGGATGTCGGTCGCAAGGCAGCGGAAAGAACGTTAGCCCGGCTGGGTGCCAGAAAAGTCCCCACGGGTCAGGTACCTGTGCTGTTTGCAGCAGAAGTGGCTTCAGGTCTTGTATCACATCTGTTGGAGAGTATCAGTGGTGGCAGCCTTTATCGTCGGGCTTCATTCCTGCTGGATCATCTGGGTAAGCAGATATTTCCTGACTGGGTGCGCATCCATGAGCAGCCATACCTGAAGAAAGCACTGGGTTCGGCCAGTTTTGATAATGACGGTTTGGCTACCCAGGCCAAGGATTTTATCTCTGATGGGGTTCTGGCCAGCTATCTCCTGAGTACTTATTCTGCCCGCAAGCTGGGCATGAAGAGTACTGCTAATGCCGGAGGTGTCAATAACCTGTTCCTTGACTGCAATGCAGGCGGCAGGGAAGAGTTATTAAAACAGATGGGAACGGGCTTGCTGGTGACTGAGTTGATGGGGCAGGGCGTGAATATTGTCACAGGTGATTACTCAAGAGGTGCGGGGGGCTATTGGGTTGAAAATGGCGAAATACAGCATCCTGTCTCTGAAGTGACTATCGCTGGAAACCTGAAAGATATGTTTATGAACATGGTGGCTGCAGGGAATGATTATGATCGCAGAGGGAGTATTCAGACCGGTTCGATTCTGATCAGTGAGATGACTCTGGCGGGTGAGTGATAAGGGTTCAGCCTGTTATCCGTTTGGCTGAGTATAAAAGCAGGTTAAATGAATGATAATCACATCTTTAAAGCTAAAGAATTGGCGGAACTTCCGTGATGCTGAGATCAATTTGGCCCAGGTTTCTTATATTGTCGGTCCGAACGCATCCGGTAAGTCAAACTTACTCGATGTTTTCAGGTTTATAAGGGATATCTGTAGAGCCGATGGCGGAGGACTTCAGAAAGCTGTGAAGGACCGTGGGGGTATCACAAGACTGCGTTGTTTGCACCATCGTCGAGATACGGAAGTAAAAATAGAAGTTTCTATGTCAGAAGGAGGACAATCGGATGCTGCAAGCTGGAAATATGTACTGGCCTTCAAAACAGAAGGTAAGGGTGCACAGAGGATTATGATTTCCAGCGAAGAAGTATGGAAGAATGGCAAAAGAATATTAAATCGACCTGATAAAGACGATAAAAAAGATGCTTTGTTGTTAACTGAGACTCACCTGGAGCAGACCCGGGCAAATAAAGAATTTAGATCAATCGTTACAAGTTTTTCGGAGGTCACTTATCTCCATCTTGTTCCGCAGCTGCTTAAATATGCAGATCATATTGGCGGGAACAGGCTGGAAAACGACCCTTTTGGGCAAGGCTTTCTTGAGCGATTGGCCAGAACTCCAAAAAAAACCAGGGATTCGAGACTAAAAAAGATTGGGGATGCACTTTCCATTGCCGTACCACGATTTAAAGGCTTGAGATATATACAGAACGAAAGAGGTCAACCTCATCTGGAAGCGCAATATGAACATCATCGTCCAAATGCAGGCTGGCAATCAGAGGAGCACTTTTCTGATGGAACCTTGAGATTGTTGGGTATTCTTTGGAGTTTGTTGGAAGGTAAGGGGGTTCTGCTACTGGAAGAGCCAGAATTATCACTCCACAATGCTGTAGTGGAGCAAATTCCTTTGATGATTGATCGAGTGCAAAGAAGGGCAAAAACGAGAAGAAGGCAGGTCATCATAAGCACTCACAGCGAAGCAATTCTGAATAATGAGGGTATTGATCCAAAGAGCGTAATCATTCTGGAGCCCGGCAGAGAAGGTAGCCAGATTCGAACAGTCAGCAAGGCTGAAAATAAAGCACTTGAAGCGGGTTTGACAGTGAGTGAAGTGATATTGCCTAAAACCCGACCCGCAAATGTCCAGCAGCTAGGAGCCTGACCGAGAATAGACTGCCCTACTGCGGCGGCAGCAAATCGGTCTGAAAATCCGCTTTTGTTCGTCAAATAGCTCGCTATTCTCCTCACAAAACCGAATTTTCATCCTCAATTTTCTGCCGTCCTCGCTACGGGCGCTATTCTCGGTCAGGCTCCTAGGGTTGTGGGGATGATACCGCCGTATGTCGCTACTGAGGATCAGTTGAGTAGCGCAGTAGCTGTTTCAATGATATAAGGACTGCAGATAAGAAAGGGCTCTTTGACATTCAAATGATAAAGCCCACAGGTAATGGTCAGTTAAAGAGTAGATTACCAAAATATATAAACTTGTCGCATACGTATCCCGTCTTGATGATAACTGATCTTGACAGGATTATATGTGCTCCGATTCTGATTTCTCGGTGGCTTGGTCAACAGAGAGTGCCTGATAATATGCTTTTGAGAGTTGCCGTGAGGGAAACAGAAGCCTGGTTACTTTCAGACTCGGATGGCTTTTCAGATTATTTTCAGGTGCCTGTGTTTAAAGTGCCAGATCATCCCGAGAACCTCGATGACCCCAAAGTCACGCTTTTGAACCTGATTAGACGATACGGAACAAAGAAGGATAAGTAGGAAATCTTGCCTTCAAAAGCCAGCCGGTCAAAAGTCGGTATTGCATATAACAGTCGTTTAATCACTTTTGTTGAGAAAGGCTGGAAAGCAGAAAGAGCCTCTTTGAAATCAGATAGTTTGAAGAGAGCTATAGGACGCCTTCAAGAGTTAGCAGACAGACTGCACTGTCAGCCATAAAACAAGGCCGCCAGTCCCAGGAAAGACAGGAATCCAACAACATCGGACACTGTCGTTAGTATTATCGTGCCAGCTAATGCGGGATCTATTTTCATGGATTTGAGAATAACCGGCAGGCTGGCACCGACAACAACGGCAGTGCTGAGATTGATGATCATGGCACAGGCGATCACCAGAGAAATGACCGGGTCATGAAACCATAAATAGGCAATCAGGGAAACCAGAGCAGCCCAAAGTATTCCATTGAGAAATCCTGCCATTAATTCACGACTGAGTAACCATCGAAGGTTGGTCCGACTGATCTGGCCCAGTGCCATGCCCCGAATCACCAGGGTCAGAGCCTGTCCGCCAGCATTGCCGCCCATTCCTGCAACAATGGGCATCAGGACAGCCAGAGCAACGACCTTGTCGATGGTAGCCTGAAACATACCTATGACAGAAGCGGCAATAAAGGCTGTTATCAGGTTGATACCCAGCCAGACTGCGCGTCGACGGGCTGTCTTCAGTGCGGGAGCAAAGGTGTCTTCATCGTCATCCAGACCTGCCATACTCATCATGGAGTGTTCGGCTTCTTCCCGGATAACATCTACCACGTCGTCAATCGTAATGCGGCCCAAAAGCTGCCCCTGCTCCGAAACTACCGGTGCTGATACCAGGTCCTGCCGTTCAAACAATTGGGCGACCTGGCTGTCTTCCATATCGGCAGCGATAGGTTCCAGGTCGGTCTGCATTACTTCAAACACTGTGGCTGAAGGGGATGTGGTAAGGAGAACGGACAGAGGCAATGCCCCAATGTATTCGTCTCTGCGGTTGACGACAAACAGACTGTCTGTCATCTCCGGAATATCCTTGTGACGCCTGAGGTAACGAAGCACAACATCGAGTGTACTGCTGGGTCGGATGGTGATGACATCGGTATTCATCAGTCCGCCGGCTGTGTCTTCCGGATAAGAGAGAACGGCTTCTACCCGTTGCCGATCCTGACTGTCCATAGAATCCAGCACTTTTCGGGTGATGGTGTCGGGCAGCTGCTGTAGCAAGTCAGCTATGTCATCAACGTCCTGACCTTCGGTAATGACTTTGAGCTCTGCCACATTCATCCTGTCCAGGAAAAACTGCCGGACTTCGTCACTCAGCTCTTGCAATACGTCGCCTTCCATCTCTCGATCGATCAGGCGCCATAGAAGGCTGCGAAGTTTGGGGGGGGAAGATTCAAGCAGATGAGCCGCATCCGGAGCCGGAAGACCATTCAGCATACGCCTGAGTTCGGGAGAAACGCCGTGCTCAAGAGCTTCGTTGAGCTCCTGAAATGCTTTGTCTCCGATACTCAGTTGTAGCTGTTGTGCCATAGATGCGTATCCGGCTTTTTTGGTAGAAGTGTCTGAGTATCGAACTTCTGTTCTGGTAACCATCAAGTCTGATAGTCAGACTCAGCCATTTCACATGTCATTCTTTGTTTGCTTTGCTGAGCTTTCAATCTCTGGCAAAGCTTTTCGAGATACCAGTATAAACAGAGATTTAATGATGAAAAGGGTGACTATTCACCCTCTTCAAAAAAATCATTGATCAGATTGCACAGAGCCGAACAGGCCTCTTCTTCATCATGGCCTTCAAATGTCAAATCAAGGACAGAGCCCTTTCCAGCAGCCAGCATCATGACGGCCATGATGCTTTTTCCATCCACTTCACGGCCATTAAAGCTCACTCTTGCCTGGCTGGCAAAAGCCGAAGTCGTAGAAACAAATTTGGATGCTGCCCGAGCATGTAAACCAAGTTTATTAATAATGGTGATCTGCTTCTTGATCATTATTTGGAAAGCTCCCGATGTCTGACCTGAACACAGTCAAAACGTTCTTTGAGCCACTCGCCCAGTTTTTCACTAATAAATACGGAACGGTGCTGCCCGCCGGTACATCCGATCGCAATCGTCATATAACTGCGCTGTCCGGATTCGAACCTTGGTAACCATTTTTCCACGAATGTGCTGAGATCTTCAAACATCTCATCCACCATGGGTTCTGATGTCAGAAAATCTTTAACGGGCTGATCCTGACCTGTGAAGGATCTTAAGGCTTCAACCCAGAAAGGATTAGGCAGACAGCGAACATCAAAGACGTAGTCTGCGTCAACCGGCATGCCGTGCTTGAAGCCAAAGGACTGGATCATCAGGGTCATACTTTTGCTGGTGGAGCCGCAGAGTCGTTGTCTTATCTGTTCTCTGATTTCATGGACAGACAGTGGTGAAGTGTCCAGCCTTATGTCGGCTTCTTCAGCCAGTGGAGCCAGCAGTTTCTTTTCCAGATTAATGGCTTCTGTCAGGGATACCTCATCATTGCTGAGAGGATGGCGACGGCGTGTCGAGCTATAGCGCTTCATCAGGGTGTTGCTGTCTGCGTCGAGAAATATTACCTGACACTCAACCCCCTGTTTTTTCAACTTTTCCAACAATGTCGGGAAGCGTTCCAGAGAGCCGGGCACATTACGAACATCGAGGCTGACAGCCATACGGTGCGGTTCAACCAGGTTGCTTTTAAGATTGGCTGGGAGATCATTCAACATGCTGGCAGGAAGGTTGTCTACACAGTAAAAGCCCTCATCTTCAAGGGCGTGAAGGGCGGAGCTTTTGCCGGAGCCTGAACGTCCACTGATGATGACCAGCTTCATGGTGTGTCCTTCCCGATTGTTTGACTGTGTAAACAGGTCTCTCACCTGGTTCCGAGTGAGGCAAGTCTATCAAAACCCAATGAGATTAGAACCAGTCGCTTGCTTTTATTTCTAGCATAGTCCGGATATTTCTATTCCATGCAGTTTTGAAGGATAAATAGGCTTTGTAGTGACAAAAGTGAAGAAGAAAGGATTTCTGAGCAAAAAACATTTTGCCTGCTTCTCTTATCAGATCAGCAAGCAAAATGTTTTTTATATACAGCCTTTAAGCGGGGGGACAGATGATGTTGTAAAGTGCCTCGGAAGTTTCTGCCGCTCGCATCTGGCTCAACAATACTTCTGATTGAAAGCGTTCAGCCACAGCCTGCAGTATATTCAGATGCTCCTGAGTATTTTCTTCCGGAACGATGAGTGCGAACACCAGATCGACCGGCTGTTTGTCCACAGAGTCAAAATCTACGGGTTCAGACAGTTTGATCAGAAGTCCGGTAGGATGCTGACAAGCACTGGAGCGACAGTGGGGCAGAGCTATCCCTTTGCCTAAACCGGTGGTACCGAGTCGCTCTCTGCTAATCAGCTTGTTAAACAGATCCTTGGTGTTGATGGCGGGAACATGCTCACTGATGATTTCCGCAACAATTTCCAGGATTTTCTTTTTGCTGGCCCCCTGCACATCGCAAAGGGTGCGCCCGGGGGTAAGAATGTTTTCAATAATCATACAGCGATCGATGCTTACAGGCGGCCGTTGGCACCCTGTAGCCGGTCAAGCGTTTTCTCTTTGTGTTTTACCAGTTGTCGATCCAGTTTGTCCGACATGTCATCAATGGCAGCGTACATATCTTCAGCCTCAGCGGTTGCATTAATATCCGCCCTACGAACATGTAGAGTCGCTTCCACTCTGTGCTTCAGTTTTTCAACACTCAGAGTGACCTGAACGTTTGTAATCTGATCAAAGTGGGCGGCAAGGCGGTCGAGTTTCTTGGTGACATAATCTTTCAGAGCCTCAGTCACCTCTACATGATGTCCACTGATGTTGACTTGCATGTAACGCTCTCCTGCTGATCCCGATTCTCGACATTGGACTGCCCCCGGGATTCTACGGGCAACCCTGATTGAAAGTCTATCACTGTCATTGACAGTTGGCGCTGTTCTGAGACAAAAAATCTATGGGGCGATTTGTGGTATAAGGGTCGATTACCTCAACCTGCGAAAGCTTATTACCATAATCGCTGAAGGCTCAAATAAGCTGCTTGCGTTCATTCGATGGCGGAATATTCATCGATTCACGATATTTGGCAATGGTTCTCCTGGCTACTTTGATCCCCTGATCCCCCAGCAAACCGGCAATTTTGTTATCACTCAGTGGTTTTTTAGGGTTTTCATCGGATACCAGTTTTTTGATCAAGGCTCTGATGGCTGTTGATGAGCACTCGCCGCCAGTGGCTGTGCTGACATGGCTGGAGAAAAAGTATTTCAGCTCAAACACGCCTCTTGGAGTGTGCATGTATTTCTGGGTAGTGACCCTGGAAATAGTGGACTCGTGCATATCCACTGCCTGAGCAATGTCTGCCAGCACCAGGGGCTTCATTGCCTGCTCACCCTGCTCCAGAAAATCTTTCTGAAATTCAACAATCTTGTCGGCTACTTTCAGTAGGGTTTCGTTACGACTTTGCAGGTTTTTCAGAAACCAGCGGGCTTCCTGTAGCTGGTTCTTCATAAAGACGTTGTCACGACTGTTATTGGCACGCTGCACCATTGAGGCGTAATTGTTGTTGATGCGAAGTCTGGGCAGGGACTCTGAGTTCAGTTCAACCGCCCAGCGGTCCCTGACTTTGGTGACCGAAATATCGGGGGTGACGTATTCCGTGTCTGCCTGACCGATTTCAGATCCGGGCCTCGGGTTGAGGCTTTGAACCAGGTTAAGGGCTTCCCTGAGTTGATGTTCTTTGAGACGGGTACGCCGCATGATTTGAGCGTAGTCACGACTTCCCAGTGCCTGAAGATGATTCTGGATCAGCAGGCGTGCTTCTTTCAGGAAATGGGTTTCTTGTGGCAGTTGATTGAGTTGAACTTCGAGACATTCTTTCAGGTTGGCGCTGGCGCAACCCACCGGATCAAAGTGAAGAATCCGTCGCTGCATGACCTGAAGTTCTTCAAACGCCAGTTCCTCTAGCTGTTCCTGTAGCGAAAGATAAATTTCTTCCAGGGAGTGAGTCAGGTATCCATCATTATTGGTGGCTTCGATAACAGCCAGACCCATCAGCCTGTCTCTGTCAGTCATGGGAGTCAGGTTTAACTGCCATTCCAGGTAGTCCTGGAGGGAATCAGTAGCCCGGGAGCGGGCAATAGGATCATGTTCTTCATCGGTTGCAGCGGGCAGGCTGGAATAGACATCATCCCATCCGGAGTCAACGGGCAGGTCATTGGGTATGCTGTCGGCCCACTGGGGTTCTTCCGGTTCCGGGGGCTGTTCTGCTTTTTCATTAAAGTCAACAGGTCGCTCCCCTTCATCACGGGGTGCAGGTGGTTCTTCAACAGACTCTTCAGACTCCAGCATCGGGTTGGATTCAAGAACTTCCTGGATTTCCTGCTGAAGATCCAGAGTGGAAAGTTGTAGAAGCCTTATGGCCTGCTGCAGCTGAGGTGTCATGGTCAGCTGCTGGCCCATTTTTAGCTGTAAGGATGGCTTCATAGGCAACTGTATACCTTTACTTCGGTGTCTGCACTGAGGGTGCCAGATTTGATGCCATCAGCGCCTGACAGTTATATCTCAGTGTCTGTTGATTTTTTTGATTGGGCTACTCTCCGTGTCACTGGGATTATAATCACATCTGAAGCTTCGGGAAAGTGATTCATCAAGTCAGCCATGCAACATTCAGAACAAGAGTACGAAGATAAATCAGCTCAACACCTTTGCTCGCTTCTTTCGCGAGATCCACCCAAGAGCTGATCAGAGACTGAACTGATGCCCGAGATAGACGTCACGAACCTTTTGATTAGCCAGGACAGTCTGACTGTCACCCTCGGCAATAATAGTGCCTTCACTGACAATGTAGGCCTTCTCGCAGATATCCAGTGTTTCCCGGACATTATGGTCGGTAATCAGGACTCCGATGCCTCGGGCTCTCAGGTGCGTGATAATAGCCTTGATGTCACCAACAGAAATGGGGTCAACACCGGCAAAGGGTTCATCGAGCAGGATAAATTTTGGGTCAGTGCAAAGAGCTCGGGCAATTTCTACCCTGCGCTTTTCACCACCGGAAAGGCTCATACCCGGATTGTCCCTGATATGATTGATATTGAACTCCTCAAGTAATGACTCCATCTTTGCAATGCGGTCTTTCCTGGAAAGGTCGGAACGGGTTTCCAATATCGAAAGCAGGTTATCGGTGACCGTCAATTTCCTGAAAATAGAAACTTCCTGTGGCAAATAACCTACGCCGGCTCTGGCTCGGCCATGCATAGGTTCATGGGTTAAATTCTGGCCACTGAGATCAACCTGTCCACCGTCTGCTTTTACGAGACCTACAATCATGTAGAAGCAGGTAGTTTTACCGGCCCCGTTGGGGCCAAGAAGTCCAACAATCTGACCACTGTCGACAGCCAGGGATACATCTTTGACGACCTGTCTGCCTTTGTAGCTTTTACTGAGATGTTCTGCCTTAAGCGTTGCCATCCGGTGTCTGTCTTCCTGTTTAAAAGTTAGCTGTCGTTTTTCTGACAGCCCTTTCAAGCCTGTTCAGTCGTTGAGCATTGAGTGTAATGGGGTTTGAGTACTACTGCTTGCTCTCAGGTTTGGGTTGGTAAATCATTTTGACCCGACCATCCGGATTGCTTTTGTTCTCGCTGCCCTTGGCATTCACGGTCTGTTTGGTCAGGTCATAATCAATACGTTCACCCGTGAAGGTATCACCCTTCTGAGTCAACTGTGCCTGCTTGATCAGTTGGATCTTATCGCCAGCCACCTGATAATCGATAGTATGACCCCAGGCTTGCAGAGTGCCCTGATCATCAGGTTGCTGTTCTTCGTAGTAAGCCCTTTCCTGGTTGCCTTCTGCCACAATTTTCTTAACTTCTTGCTGAGCGGAATATATGGTCACCTTGTCTCCGGTAATCCGGGTGGTGCCCTGGATCATCACAACATTGCCCTTATAGATGGATACACCTTTCTTGTTATCGATATCGGCGGTGTTGGATTCGATTTCAATAGGCTTCTGCCGGTCGGATGGCAATGCTTGTGCCATGACAGGGAGCAGAACCGTGGCCCCCAGGATCAGGTAATATTCGACCCCTCTGCGACGGCTCTTTCTGTCTGGCCGCTCATTTGGATGAAGGCGCTTGGCCTGTTCATGGCTTTGGCTCATGAAATCCTCTTACCCTAGACTTGAGTTTAACCAGACTCTCCTCGAAGAAAGCCTCCATACCAATGGCGCGCGTACGTCCAGTGTCGTTGGTGATCAGTACCGGTCGATCGGTAACCGCCAGACCCTTTTCAGAGTATATGGTCATGAAATCAGTGTCTATTCGCACATGACTACCATTGCCGAGATTCGTCTGGGTCATCACCACATCATCCCAGAGCTCTATATCCTCGTTGCCGGGCAACAGTTTGCCATAGAGGGCGTCGGCCACCATGGGTTTTCCGGGGGTGCTGAAATTCTCCAGATGAGGGGTTTGCAGCAACGTTGTATCATTGTGCGGGTAATGGGTGATACTGTCTGAAACCAGCGTGTAATCCAGTTTACCCTCTTTGTTGAACTGGATGATCCTAGTGTCAATAAAATAGTAGTCAGCGTTTTCGCGAACCAGAGGCTGTTTTTTCTGAACCCCAACATGGAGTTTGCTGTCATAAGCCCAATAGCCGACTCCGACCAGTATCAGCATAAGAAAAGCAATGATTATCAGGTTCCGATTGGGCATCAGATCATTGGCTCCGGGTCACAATCTGGTCAGAATCTGCACAGGCAGATAGCAACAAAAGAAGGTCATCCAGGAAAATGCTGCCCAGTTTGTGCAGTCGGCGGCATTTTCGCAGCAAATGAATTCAGTCTACCATGATTTTTTTTGATCATCAGGGGCTGCAGACGAATGTTTTCAAACGCTAGACACTGGCTGTCGGCCTTAGGCAACCAGAGTTAAACGATTGTGCTTTCTTGTTGTCAAAAAAATGCCTGAGCGTGTAAAGCTATCGCTGTAATGATAGAAAACTATTACAGCGACATTATAGGTATTTTTAACTCTATTTCAGGTAACTGCTCAGCATGTCATCCAGCTTGCCTTTGGCTTTAAGAATGAAGTCACAGAATTCTCTGGCTGCACCTTCACCGCCACGATTAGTAGTGATAGCAGGTGAGTGTTCACGAACGTAGTAATGCCCGTTAGGAACGGTACAGCCAAAACCAACCTGTCGAATGGCTGGGAGATCTGGCAGATCGTCACCGATGTAGGCAACTTCATCCAGACTAAGACCCTGACCCTCTTCCTGAAGCAGTTCTTTCAGAGCAACGAACTTGTCTTCACGGCCCTGATAGAAAATATCTACGCCCAGGTCGGAAGCTCGTTTTTCAACAAATACGGATCGACGGCCGGTGATGATGGCTGTTTTTACACCTGACTGCTTGAGCATTTTCAGGCCATGACCGTCCAGAGTATTGAATATTTTCAGTGATTCGCCATGCTCACCAAACAACAGTTTGCCGTCAGTGAGAACACCGTCTACATCAAAAACAGCCAAACGAATCCTGGCAGCGACAGATTGTAGTGAAGAACTGATCATACTACGCCCGCCTTCAGTAGATCGTGCATATTAATGGCGCCGATCAGTTCATTGTCATCATCCACACAGATTAGTGCATTGATTTTCCGGTCATCCATAATCTTCAGGGCTTCAGCCGCAAGAATCTCGGGGTGGATGGTTTTGCAGTGGCCGGTCATCACTTCATCAATGAGTGTGGATTTGGGGTCGACGCCCTTGTCCAGGGCCCGACGCAGGTCACCATCGGTGAAAATGCCAATGACATGGCGTTTGTTATCGACAATGGCGGTCATGCCCAAACCTTTGCGAGTGACTTCCAGCAGGGCGTCGCTCATTGGTGTGCCCAAAGGAACTTCTGGTACCCGTCTGCCAATGTGCATGATGTCTTTTACTTTCAGAAGCAGCCGTTTACCCAGGGAGCCACCAGGGTGAGAGAAAGCAAAGTCTTCTGCAGTAAAACCGCGGGCTTCCAGCAGGGCAATGGCCAACGCATCGCCCATTACCAGAGCTGTGGTCGTGCTGGAGGTAGGCGCGAGATCCAGAGGACAGGCTTCTTTTTCCACCCCGGTGTTGAGATGGGCTTCAGCATCTTTTGCCAGTGTTGAATTTGGATTGCCGGTCATGCTGATCAGAGGGGTGCCCAGTCTTTTCAGCAGGGGCAACAGAGTAATGACTTCGCTGGTTTCGCCAGAATTGGAAAGAGCCAGAACCACGTCTTCATGGGTGACCATTCCCATATCACCATGGCTGGCTTCCCCGGGGTGTACAAAGTAAGCAGGGGTGCCAGTGCTGGCGAGGGTTGCAGCAAGCTTGCGGGCAATATGTCCCGACTTGCCCATGCCAACGACAATAATCCGGCCGCGGCATTCAAGCATAACACGGCAGGCACTGGCAAAACTGCTGTCGATCCTGTCTATCAGGCTCTGAACAGCTTCCAGTTCCATGGTAACGGTGCGGCGACCAATTGAGATGAAAGGCTCGTCAGTAGTCATATTACGTACAGATTAGTTGTGACACGGCTATTCTATAGTGCCTTTCGCCACAGTAACAGTTCGGAATTGCTGCATCAAAACCTGTGCACTATGATCAGTTCCTCCTGATCCCGATACTATAGACCTTATCGGACTCACTGGGCTACGATGGAGCAAACTGGGTAGGCAGAACTGACTGTTCAGTCCTGCCAGAGACAGTCAGTGCTGAATGAATAGCCAGGCACCATAGAGTAAGTATATTGAGAGCAGCGCAATACCTGTCACTCTGCCTAAATGTCGAGGTTTCCTGCCAATCAGGCAGATCAGGGTCAGCAATGTTGTCATGCCCAGCATAACGGGATAATCCCGCAGGATAACTGCCTGATCCAGTGCTCCGGGAGCTACCAGTCCGGGCATGGAGAGAACTGCCAGAAGGTTAAACGTGTTTGAGCCGATCACATTGCCCAGGGCAATATCATGATGGCCTTTCAGAGCGCTGCTGATGGAAGCGGCCAGTTCTGGCAGGCTGGTGCCAATGGCAACAATCGTCAATCCGATCACAAGGTCGCTGATGCCCATGGCCTGAGCAATCTCGGTAGCCCCCCATACCAGTAGCTGTGAGCTGCCCAGCAAGAGTAAAAGACCAGAACCCAGCATAAACCAGGCTTTTGCTGAGGACATTTCTGGAATGTCTTCATCTTCCACCGCTGGCTCATCCGGGTGTTGTTTCTGCCAGCGAATCATCAGGTAAAGGGTAATGAAGAGGCCTGCCAGCAGAATCAAACCATCTATTCGGCCCAGATAACCATTGGCAATGCAGAGACCGGAAATAATCGTTATCACTAACAGAAGGGGGATTTCTCTCTTTGTCAGAGCCGCTTTAACAGGCAGGGGGGCTATCAGGGCAGTAACACCCAGAACCAGGCCGATGTTGGCGATGTTTGAACCCATGGCATTGCCCACGGCCAGTCCTGGGAATCCCTGCAGTGCAGCAGACAGAGAGACCAGGATTTCAGGTGCAGAGGTGCCTATAGAGACCACTGTCAGGCCGATTAACATTCTTGACACGTTCAGATTGCTGGCCGTAGCGGCGGCACCGGCAACAAAACGGTCTGCACTCCAGGTCAGGATAATGAAACCGACCAGAATGGCAGCAAGGGCAATGAGCATAGGATAAATTCTCTTCTCTAATTCAGGATGATTGGCTGAGATACTTTTTTTTACCTTGGAAGCGTCAAGATGATTTTATTCAGTCATTATTTTGTGAAGAAACCTTTATCAGAAAGGAAGCTGTCATTCTCGGGACGGATCGGCTCACATAGCATTGTTGAGCCAGTCCGGACTCTAGTTAAAAGCGCTCAGTCTAAGTCTGTTGATAGTGAAAAGATAGTAAAAAGCCGGTAAAGAAGCTGTTTGGATGCAGTGATACTGATAAGGATACGTTCTCGTAGTTCAAAAGGTAGCTGAAAGTCGCCATAATGAGATGCAGGTCGGTGGTTAGCTACCAGAGGATGGCGGTTACTACTGAGCGCAGTCCATACATAGACAAGGAATGGCCTTCCAATGACAAAGGCAAGTGATAACTTTATAGATGTCCGTGGTTTGACGTTTCATCGAGGCGATCGAACGATTTTCAAGAATGTTGATATCGCCATTCCCAGAGGAAAGGTGGTGGGTATTATGGGGCCATCGGGTACAGGTAAAACAACGTTATTACGTTTGATCGGACGTCAGCTTCGTCCTGACTCCGGACAGATCTTTGTGGATGGCCAGAATCTTGATTTGCTCTCCCGTGAAGAGTTGTTTCGTACCCGTCGTAAAATGGGTATGCTTTTTCAGAGCGGTGCGCTCTTTACTGATTTGTCGGTATTTGAAAATGTTGCCTTCCCTTTGCGTATTCATACCAGACTGGCTGAGCCGATGATTCGGGACATTGTCTTTATGAAGCTGGAGGCGGTGGGGCTAAGGGGTGCCTGGTCGTTGATGCCGGCAGAACTGTCCGGTGGAATGAACCGTCGTGTGGCACTGGCTAGAGCCATTGCACTGGATCCGGCTATGGTGATGTACGACGAGCCCTTTGTAGGGCAGGATCCTATAGCTATGGGTGTGCTGGTAAAACTGATCAGAATGTTGAACGAAGCACTGAATATTACCAGTATTGTGGTATCACACGATCTTCATGAGACAGCGTCAATCTCCGACTACCTCTACCTGATAGCCGACGGTGAAGTTATTGGTCAGGGTGAGCCGGACCGGCTTATGAGTTCCAATGATTCCCGGGTTAAACAGTTTATGAATGGACTATCTGATGGTCCCGTGCCATTCCATTATCCGGCACCGGATTATAAAGAAGTATTGCTGGGTGGGGGGGGTGGATGAGCACAGGTATTCTTGACAGACTGTCGCAGCTCGGCCGTTTTGGGTTGGATCAGATTCAGTCTATTGGTCGGGCAGGCATTTTTCTGGTATTGGCTATTTTCTCTCGAGCCGGTTTCAGTAACCGATTCTCCTTATTGATTCAGCAGCTATACAGTGTCGGCGTCATGTCGCTGATTATTGTTACTGTGTCAGGGCTGTTTATTGGCATGGTGCTGGCCTTGCAGGGCTACAACATACTGATACGATACGGCTCAGAAGATGCCGTGGGGCAGATGGTGGCTCTCAGCCTTTTGAGAGAGCTCGGGCCGGTAGTTACAGCTCTGTTGTTTGCTGGACGAGCAGGTTCTGCTCTGACGGCTGAAATAGGTTTGATGAAAACCACAGAACAACTGTCCAGTATGGAAATGATCGGGGTTGATCCACTCAAGCGCGTCATTGCGCCTCGATTCTGGGCAGGAGTGATCTCCATGCCATTGCTGGCTGCCATTTTCAGTCTGGTCGGTATACTGGGAGCTGTGATGGTCGGCGTGGATTGGCTGGGTATTTATGAAGGTTCTTTCTGGGCCACTATGCAGGCTTCGGTCAGCCTGACGGCGGACATAGGGAATGGGCTGATCAAAAGCCTTGTATTTGGTTTTGTCGTGACCTGGATAGCGGTATTCCAGGGGTATGATGCCATTCCCACTTCAGAGGGGGTCAGCAGGGCCACAACAAGGACTGTTGTTTATTCTTCGCTGGCCATTCTGGGGCTGGATTTCATTTTGACCGCTGTCATGTTTGGAGAACTCTAAGATGCGGATGAGAACGGTAGAGATAAGTGTCGGCGGTTTCATGTTGGCCGGGATGCTGGCATTGGTTGTACTGGCGCTAAAAGTCAGTGGTCTTTCATTGGAAAGCAGCAAGCAATCCTATACCGTGACTGCCATGTTTGATAACACAGGAGCCCTCAAGCCAAGATCCAAAGTAGCCCTGGCCGGCGTCATCATTGGCAGGGTCACCAAGGTAGAACTCGACAAACAGACCTATATGGCAAAGGTTGAGATGGAAATCGATTCTGATATAGATAACATTCCTGTCGACAGCACTGCCTCTATCGTGACAGCAGGACTGTTGGGGGAGAAATATATTGGTATCAGCATCGGTGGAGATACAGACTACATCAAGCCCGGTGGTCGCTTCGAGGATACCCAGTCAGCTGTTATTCTGGAAGAGTTGATAGGCAAATTCCTTCTGGGTTCAGTCGACAAGGACTAAAGGCTATTAATTCCAACATAGAAAGCCTGTAGAGGATGATAAAATCAATGATGAAAATGGTAAAGTCTGTTCAACAGTTCACGATGGCCCTGGTCTGCCTGATGGTGGTGGGTGTATCTTATGCTGCACCTGTTTTGCAGCCCCCGGAAATGGAAGTCAGGAAGATTACTTCCGAGTTGCTGGATACTTTTAATAATAACAAGAAGCAGTACCAGAAAGATCCTGAAGGTTTTTTTAAGGAAGTCGATCGTCTTTTATCCCCTGTGGTGGCTTTTGACCAGATAGCCCGCTATGTCATGGGCAAGTACGCTCACCGCAGTCCTGAACAGGTTGAGAAGTTTGAATCGGTATTCAAGGGCAGTTTAATCCGTTTCTATGGCAAGGCGCTGTTGTCTCTGGACGACACTAGTCTGGTTATTGAGAGTGTGGATAAAACCTCACCTGAGTTGCTGAAAAAATATCAGGAAGGTCAAACCAGTCGTATACCCGTCAGGATGAAGGTTCGTACCAGCACCAACACGGTCGAGATCTTTTACTCAATGGTGCATGTTGATGGTCGCTGGAAGCTGCGTAACGTGACAATCGAAGGGATCAATATTGCCAAGCAATTCCAGAGTCAGTTTGCAGACGCTATGAAAAAGCACAAGAAAGTATCTTATGTAATAGATAACTGGGCTGCCATCATGTCGGCTTCAGCGGACGGCAGCAGTAAGAAGTAATTTTGTCCATTTTTTGCTATGAGCATTCAGGAATCGAAATCATGCAGCTTGAACGATTGGCACCAGGACAGTTTTCTCTTAACGGGATTGTCAATTTTGATAATGCTGTCGAGGTGGAGAGTGAGGGGCGTAAGCTGTTGGAAGAAGACGTAGCTCCCGGAGGCGTCTTGAGAGTCAGTCTTGGGCAACTGCTTAAAGGGGATAGCTCAACCCTGTCTGTTTGCCTGTCCTGGATCAGGCTGGCTCAGAGTAAGGGTGGCCATCTCTGCCTTTCTGATATACCGGTGGAGCTTGCTGCCCTGGCGAAAGTCTGTGGAATAGCTTCGATTCTGCAGGAAAGCACCTGTCCTACTGCTTCCTGATTAAACGCAAGTAACGCCCCTTTCCCTGTTTATTCGCTACCAGCCCCCTTCCGGGACTGGTCAGTGCAGTCAATGTCCGATATGATTTATCGATTTGCCCGCAAGCACGTACATAGAGTGCGGGCTTGTTGAGTGGTTGTTATTTTTTTCATGAAAATACCGCTGTTGGGTGGTGTTTTTGTGCTTATGCTTTTAAGGCGTGAGACGGCCTTTCCGGCTCATGACTGTTTTGAGAGGTGAATGCATGCAAGCCACCGAAGTGAAGGCGCTGCTGGAAGAGAGTTTCCCGGGTTCAGAGGTTCTGGTAGAAGGAGAAGGGTGTGACCTTCGGCTGACCATTATCAGTGACCAGTTTGAAGGGGCCCTGCCTATCAAACGTCAGCAGATGGTGTACAAACACCTCAATGAACTGATCGCCAGTGGTGCCATTCATGCGGTGACCATGATCACCCAGACACCTTCAGAAGCGCAGCGTCAGGCCTAACCAGCGAATCACAGGTGAAACTATGATGGATAAACTGATTATCACTGGTGGTACGCGTCTGGATGGCGAAATCCGTATTTCCGGTGCCAAGAACTCTGCACTGCCTATTCTGGCAGCCACCCTGCTGGCGGATGATCCTGTTACTGTCTGCAACCTTCCTCATTTACACGATATCACTACCATGTTTGAGCTGTTTGGCTGCATGGGTGTCGATCTGATGGTCGATGAACGTATGAACGTTGAAGTTCATGCCAGCACCATCAAGCAACTGAAAGCGCCCTACGAACTGGTAAAAACCATGCGGGCTTCCATTCTGGTTCTGGGACCTCTGCTGGCCCGGTTCGGTCGTGCAGAAGTCTCTTTGCCCGGCGGTTGTGCCATCGGCAGTCGACCAGTGGATCTGCATATTCGTGGCCTGCAGGCTATGGGTGCTGATATTGTGGTTGAAGATGGTTACATCAAGGCCAGCGTCAGGGATCGTCTGAAAGGTGCCCGTATCTTCATGGATACCGTGACCGTAACCGGAACTGAAAACATTCTTATGGCAGCCTGTCTGGCCGACGGTGAAACCATTATCGAGAATGCTGCCCGTGAGCCGGAAGTGGTTGATTTGGCAGAATGTCTGAAAACCATGGGTGCCAGAATTGAAGGTGCTGGTACCGATGTTGTACGTGTTCAGGGTGTTGAGCGCCTGAAAGGGTGCACCTATTCCGTTCTGCCTGATCGAATTGAAACCGGTACTTATCTGATCGCGGCGGCTGCGACCGGAGGCCGCGTTCGCCTCAAGGACACTCAGCCTGATCTGCTGGATGCGATTCTGATTAAACTGCGTGAAGCGGGTGCTTCCGTTGAATGGGGTGAGGATTGGATTGAGCTGGACATGAAAGGTAAGCGTCCGGAAGCGATTGATCTTAAGACGGCTCCCTACCCTGCCATGCCTACCGATATTCAGGCCCAGTTTACGGCGTTGAATCTGATTTCTGATGGCGTAGGCAGCATCACAGAAACCGTCTTCGAAAACCGCTTCATGCACATTCAGGAAATGAAGCGAATGGGAGCTGACGTGAAGGTAGAAGGCAACACCGTTGTGATTAAAGGGGTTGACTCGCTGAAGGCGGCACCGGTTATGGCGACTGATCTGAGGGCATCAGCCAGTCTGGTGATTGCGGGCCTGATTGCTGAAGGTGACACGGTTGTGGAACGCATCTATCACATTGATCGTGGTTATGAGTGTATTGAAGAGAAGCTTCAGCAGCTCGGTGCGAAAATTCAGCGTGTACCTGCCTGATAGCTTTCTGTAAATTGCAGCTATTAAGCAGGGGCAAGCTTCCAGCTTGCCCCTGCTGAGCCTCTTAGATCAGTTCTGAATCTTTCTCTCTCATAAAAGTATAAAAATCCTCAGTCGGCACGGGTGTATGACACCCACGTTATCTTCTGTTTGGTGTAAACTACGCCACTTAAAGCAAAGGAAGCCTGTCCCGGATGTCCAGTCAGATCACAATAGCGCTTTCCAAAGGGCGCATACTCAAAGATACACTGCCTCTTCTCAAGGCGGCGGGTATTGAATTAGCTGAAGACCCTGCCAAGAGCAGGAAGCTGATTATTTCTACTACTCATCCAGACGTCAATCTGTTGATTGTCAGAGCCAGTGACGTGCCCACCTACGTTGAGTACGGCGCTGCGGATGTCGGTGTGGCAGGAAAAGATGTGTTGCTGGAACATGGATCGACCGAGCTTTATGAGCCTTTGGACCTGCAAATTGCTCAATGCAAACTGATGACTGCTGGTAAAACCGGGCATGAAGAGCCGACAACTGGTCGGGTCAAAGTAGCGACCAAGTTTGTGAATGTTGCCAGACGCTTCTATGCATCCCAGGGGCGTCAGGCCGATGTTATCAAACTCTACGGTTCCATGGAGCTGGCGCCACTGGTGGGTCTGGCAGATATCATTGTTGATGTCGTGGATACCGGTAATACCCTGAGAGCCAATGGGCTGGAACCAAGAGAATTGATCACTCAGGTCTCCTCCAGGCTGGTGGTGAACAAGGCTTCCATGAAAGTGAAGTTTGAAGCCATTAATGCACTGATTCAGCAGTTGCGAGCTGCAGTAGAGGCCCAAACCCATTAACTGCTTTGACGGAAGAGCGTTTTTGTTCCAATTCGGGATGGAAGGTTTTCATGATAAAAAGTGCGACGGAGTAATACGATGACGGTGAATCCTGTACAACTGAGCTACGAAAACCGGGATTTCAATGAGCAGCTGGATCGTCTGCTGGCTTGGGGTGGTGTCTCTGATGAAGAGATTCAGCATCGTGTTAAGCATATCATCGCTGAAGTGCGCTCCCGTGGTGACGAGGCTCTGGTAGAGTTTACCCGTCGTTTTGATCGCCTTTCTGTTGCCGGTATGGCAGATCTTACTCTGGGGGAAGAGCAACTTCAGAAAGCACTGGAAACCATCCCGCAGGAGCAGAGGCAGGCTCTGCAAACAGCGGCCAGCAGAATCAGAAGCTATCACGAGCGTCAGGTGCAATCTTCCTGGACTTACCAGGAAGAGGACGGAACCGTGCTTGGACAACAGGTGTTGCCTATGGATCGCGTAGGTCTCTATGTGCCCGGAGGTAAGGCTGCCTACCCTTCATCCGTAATGATGAATGCCATTCCGGCTCATGTTGCTGGCGTAAAAGAAATTATTATGGTGGTGCCCACACCGGATGGTGTAGTCAATGACATGGTGCTTGCCGCTGCCGCTGTTGCTGGCGTCAAAAAAGTATTCACCATAGGTGGAGCCCAGGCCGTGGCCGCTCTTGCCTACGGTACAGAAACCGTTCCCGGCGTCGACAAGATCGTTGGCCCTGGCAATATCTATGTCGCCACCGCCAAGCGTGAGGTGTTTGGTCAGGTGGGTATCGATATGATTGCAGGTCCATCTGAAATCCTGATCGTATGCGATGGTCACACAGATCCGGACTGGATAGCCATGGATCTGTTTTCTCAGGCCGAGCACGATGAAGACGCTCAGTCGATTCTGGTGTCTCCGGATCAGGCTTTTCTTGATCAGGTTGTAGCAAGTATGCGTCGATTGTTGCCTGACATGGAGCGCAGGAACATCATTGCAGAGTCGGTGAATAACCGAGGCATTATGATCCATGTTCCGGATATGAAAGCCGCCTGTGACGTCACCAACCGAATAGCTCCCGAACACCTGGAGTTGTCAGTAGAAGATCCTCAGGCTTTGTTGTCTGATATCCGTCATGCCGGTGCTATTTTTATGGGGCGTTATACGGCCGAAGCCCTGGGTGATTATTGTGCCGGTCCTAATCATGTATTGCCTACATCCGGCACGGCCAGGTTTTCCTCCCCGCTTGGGGTTTACGATTTCCAGAAGCGCTCTTCACTGATTCACTTTTCACCCGAAGGGGCGTCAGAAATGGGTAAAGTGGCTTCTATAATGGCGCGAGGAGAATCCCTGACAGCTCATGCCCGTTCAGCAGAATACCGTATCAAGAAATGAAGCATCGACTTCTGGTGTGTCGTTGTTATCTCTCTTCAGGAAAAACAGAAAGTCTGTTATAGCTGCGCTTATGCTCAGCTGTACACCACTGCTGTTCAGTTCCTGGGCGGCTTCACTGTTAATCCGGTATCAGGCTGATCTTTCTGCCCTTAGTGTTGGGCAGTGGTTGCCTTTCTTTCTATTGAGTGCTGTGACCATGGCTTTGGCTCTGACGCCCAGCACTTTTGTGGCACTGGTAGCCGGGTTTTTTCTTGGCTGGGATGCCATTCCCTATATGTTGTCAGCTTATCTGATGGCTTCAGTAATGGGCTATTGTGCGGGCGCACTTCTGGATGGTGGACACCTGATACATACCATTCGAAACAGCCCACGCGTCAAAAAAGCACTGGAAACCCTGAATGCCAGTGCTTGGAGCCTGATGTTTCTGGTCAGGCTTTCACCCGTTTTGCCTTTTGCACTAATGAATCTGTTAATACCTGCCATGAAAGTTCCGTTTTCGGTTTTCCTGCTGGGTGGGTTCTTCGGCATGTTGCCCAGGACGCTTTTCTCCATCTGGCTGGGTCTCAAAGCCTACGACATTGTTTCCCTGATGAACGGCGAAGTATCAGCGTCTCAGTCAAGCTGGTTGGTTATGCTGTTGATCGTCCTGTCTGGCGCAGGGTTGTTCTGTCTGTTGAGTCGGGCGGTAAAACAGGCAAAGACAATATAATCGGAGGATTATCAGATGAGTTTTCTCAGTAGCTGCTATGTTTGTTACTCTCGATTGAATACAGTTGGTACTTTCTACACGCCTGCATCAACGCGAAATTGCATAGAGCTATTCTTCTGCAACGACTTAATCTGAATTCGTCCGTTTTCGATAGATTCCTGCAACTCATCAATACGTCTGGGAGGGTCATGTGGTAAGTCATACTTGAGAAAACTACTGGAGAAGAGTTGGAAGACACTGTTTTTCGGTTCTATACTCACGCCTCCAATACTCATCATGCCTGTCAGCCTCCTGGCATCATGTCAAGGTTTTAATGATGATCATCGATCCACGTAAAATAATTGGCTTCAGCCTTCTATTTACGTCGCCTTCATGGGGTGCGGTTGTCAATGCTAACCTCCTTCCTGTTGCGGGAGCCATTGTAGAATTTTCTCCTGAAACAGGTTCTCTGCCTTGTCGTGGGGTGCTGGTATCGAAAGATTTAATGGCTACTTCGCCAGCATGCGCGCAAAAGGCAAGGGAACGCTCAAATTATGGACTGATTGAAACTTTAACATTATCAGGCGATTCAGTAGGGTACATCGCTGAACAGCCGATTAAATCCCTTGAAAACAGTATGCTGCTGAATGTCTTCAGGCCAGGGAGTTATCCCGTCTTTAATGATGCTTTATTAGTTCCAGAGCAAGCATTTACGTACAATGTTAATGAAAAACAACAGCTGGTTCAGCAGCCAGTTACTCTCGCTCTTGGTGAAGCTCGAAGTAAGTCGAAATTTATTATTTCCTCAGAGTTCTCAATACCTCAGGGCTCACCAATCTTTGACCTTAACAACCAGCTGGTTTGCCTGAGAGGTGCGGGCAACCAATGCGTCTCTGTCAGTGAATTGCCAATTGCAAGATTCAGAAGAGATCTAAAAGATTACCCTTATGATCCAGATGATGAAGTGACTGACACATTTGCCGATAATGTAGGGGCCTTTGTTGTTGCTAATGTAGGAACTGCTTCAGTAATCTTATATTTCGCTGCCTACCTTAGAGCCCGTGCCGTGGTACGCCTGTCGGCGTTTTCTGGGCTGGTATTCTGAGCCTGAAGTACTGCGGTTACTGCGACGCAGATTCTAAAGGAGAGGCAAGTATGTGTAGGACTGTTCTGCGGCCACTGTTTGGAAGTGCGTGTCTGATTTTAATCTGTCTCAATAGTTGGGCTCTGGGGTCTTCTGAAACAGAGGCCGTTTGTCACGTTTCTGGAAAAAAAGTGTGTGTGACTGCTGAAAAGGCCACTTCTTATGAAAAGTGGCTTTGGTTTTCCACATCATGCGATTTGAGCTGTGAGTATTATCACGATGTTTTTGTGGAACAGTTTTTTTCGCTGGAACATCTGAGCGAGTTTGAAGGTTTCGGAATAAATCTCCGAAAAAAATCAGATGGCAGGCTGATTTGGAGTCATTACAAGCTCGGCAGAGGGTATAAAAAGCAGGCTTTGATCATCGAGATAGAAGTGACGAAGGAGGATCGCTTTGAGAGTCCTGACGGCAAGCTGTTTAACCGTGTGCTGTTAGAAGATCTGTCCAGACTCCGGCCTGTAACCCCGGAATTATTGAAACGTCACAATACCAATTACAGGGAATGGCTTTGGTGGGTGCTGGGTCATACTGTGAGTTTTTTTTCTGGTTTTTTTGGTTCCTTTTTATTGCTGGGTTTAATGCCATAAGTACTCAGCCATACGGAATCGAATATTTCTGGCTTATTGGGCAGGTGCTCTGCAAGGCGCAACGACGGGAACATAGCAAGCTATGTGACCAGAGTTGCAACGCAGCACGACTGCATGGATGCAGGAGCTAGAGCAACGCAGGAGCAGTTGCCGCGAGTGCCTGAACAATAAGTCAGAAAATATGATTTCGTATGGTTGAGTACTTAAACCCGAATCAGTTGACCATATTCGGTCGGGTCGCGACAACCGCCTTCATTTCAAAGGGTTGGTTGTTACGCAGAATCTGTAAGGTGACTTCACTCCCTGGTGGTTCCTGAGCCACCATATTCATGACCTTCCTGCCATCATTGGTGCTTATGTTGTTGATGGCTGTCAGAATGTCTCCACGTCTCAGACCGGCCAAATCTGCAGGACCATTGTCGTAGACACCCGAAATCAAAATGCCAACGTTGCTTTCAACACCGTACGCTTGCGCCAGTCTACTGGTGAGCGGTTGTGATTCTATGCCCAGCCAGCCCCGCACAACACGACCGTATTTGATAATGGATTGAGTGACAAATCGAGCCATGCTGGAGGGGATCGCAAAGCCAACGCCTTCATTACCTCCTCCTCTGGAAAACAGCAGCGTGTTAATGCCCACTAATTCACCACGGGCGTTGATCAGGGCGCCCCCCGAGTTACCCACGTTGATGGCGGCGTCGGTTTGAATAAAATCTTCATAAGTATTGAGACTAAGGTCATTCCTGCCAGTAGCGCTGATAATCCCCATGGTGACTGTTTGCCCCAGTCCAAAGGGGTTACCTATTGCCAGAACGACGTCTCCCACCTCAGTCTGGCCAGAGTCGGCCAGATCCAGGCTGGGTAAATCGTTTAAATCAATTTTCAGTACCGCCAGATCCGTCTCTGGGTCCCTACCGACAATGGTTGCGGATTCTTCCCTGCCATCTTTCAGCACAGCCACAATACGGTCAGCGCCTTCAATAACGTGATTATTAGTCAGCAGGTAGCCGTCAGGGCTGATAATGACTCCGGAGCCGAGACTGGTTTCTACCTTGGCTCTGCCAAGGTTGTTTTCTGTGAAGGGACTTTTCGGCATTCTGGAGCGGCTGGATTCATTGATCAGTGTAGCGGTAGCAATGTTAACCACGGCAGGTGCTGCTTCCTTGACTGCCGAGCTGTAGGAAACCTCGCCAATGCCCAACAGTTGTTCGCCTTTGCTGAGCACATCATTGAAACTCAAATGAGGCAGGCCCAGCCATTTCGGAGCAAGCAGCATCACCAGCAAGGCGACAATCAGGCCTGACAGGGCGGGATAGATGAGCTGGTTGAGGAGTTTTTTCATGATGTGCTTGTCAATGATTGTGGGCCGAGACTTTTGGTGCTGGAAATAAAAATTATTGAAACCCGAAAGCCAGCAGTATAATTCCTTAATATACCTGTATTTTGTGGCTGATAGATAGCCCCCGAACTTGTGGGAAGCTGGTCATGACCATGACGTGACAGGTTCGGATTCAATAAACAGTGGAGTGAAAAATGAGCATCACGCCGAAGCAGCTGGTGAAGATTCTCGAGGATGAACTACAACCGGGGCTATTCAAAGATTACTGCCCCAATGGTCTTCAGGTCGAAGGGAGTGAACAGATTAAACGTCTTGTGACCGGTGTGACGGCTTGTCAGGCCCTGATTGATAAAGCCGTTGAGCTCAAAGCCGACGCTATTCTGGTTCACCACGGCTACTTCTGGAAGGGTGAAGATTCTGCTATTGTCGGCATGAAGAAGCGCCGGATTGAAACACTTCTCAAGCACAACATCAGTTTGATCGGCTATCACCTGCCGCTGGATGGGCATCAGGAACTGGGTAACAATGCTCAGCTAGCCAGACTCCTCGGCTGGAAGACAGAAGGTGGCATGGAGCCTGGAAAAGCTCGCTCGGTAGGCAGTTGGGGAAGGCCTGAGGCGCCTGTTTCTCTGGAAGTTCTGGGCAAGCAGATTGAAGAAAAACTGGGTCGTAAGCCCCTGCTGATTGCGGGCGGTGACCATGAGATCAAAACTTTGGCCTGGTGTACTGGTGCTGCCCAGCGCATGATTGATCTGGCCCTGGATCTGAAGGTAGATGCTTTTGTGAGTGGTGAAATCTCCGAATCCACCGTTCACTTTGCCCGCGAGAATGGCATTCACTACATCAGCGCCGGACACCACGCTACTGAGCGCTACGGTGTCATGGCTTTAGGTGAATGGCTGAAAGAAAAGCAGGGTATTGAACATACCTTTGTCGATATTGACTCTCCCGTTTGATCTTCTGATCAGACCAGACCGATAGTTTATGGCGTTTCAGGGTTAATATAATGTTATAAATTATTGGTATAATTTTTTTGTTTTATATTCCATTGATGCTGCTAGTATTCGAACTAAGAACAATTCTTAGCCAGCTTCGGGTCTAGCATTCATGTCTGACACAGCCACTCAGGAGAGCACCAAAGAACGTGCTATCAAGCTTTCTGGAGAGCGCCTCAATCATTTGAAGCAGCTCGAAGCAGAAAGCATCCAGATTATCAGGGAAGTTGCTGCCGAGTTTGATAACCCGGTTATGCTCTATTCCATTGGTAAGGATTCAGCGGTAATGCTGCATCTTGCCATGAAAGCCTTTTACCCGGGTAAACCGCCTTTTCCGCTCATGCATGTGGATACCACATGGAAATTCAAGGAAATGATTCAGTTCCGTGACCAGTTGGTCGATGACCTGGGTCTTGAGTTGATTGTGCATATCAATCAGGACGGCGTTGAGCAGGGTGTTGGCCCCTTTTCCCACGGCAGCGCCAAACACACTGATATCATGAAAACCCAGGCCTTGAAACAGGCTCTGGACAAATACGGTTTTGATGCTGCGTTCGGTGGGGCTCGTCGTGATGAAGAAAAGTCACGGGCGAAAGAGCGGGTTTACTCTTTCCGTGACAGGCACCATCGCTGGGATCCCAAGAACCAGCGGCCGGAACTCTGGAATATCTACAACAGTGAAGTAGAAAAGGGCGAAAGCATTCGGGTCTTCCCTCTGTCCAACTGGACCGAGCTGGATATCTGGCAGTACATCTATCGCGAAAATATTCCCATAGTTCCTCTTTATCTTTCCAAAGAACGCCCGGTGGTAGAACGTGATGGCAATCTGATTATGGTTGACGATGAACGTATGCCTCTGGAACCCGGTGAGAAGCCAGTGATGAGGAAAGTCCGCTTCCGTACACTGGGCTGCTACCCATTGACGGGAGCCGTTGAGTCAGAAGCTGACACTCTGCCTGATGTCATTCAGGAAATGCTGCTCACCAAAACCTCTGAACGTCAGGGGCGGGTTATTGACCATGACAGTGCCGGATCAATGGAGAAGAAAAAACAAGAGGGGTATTTCTAATGTCTCATCAGTCTGATCTGATTGCTTCGGATATTCAGGAATATCTCCGCAGGCACGAGCAGAAAGAGATTCTGCGTTTCCTGACCTGTGGCAGTGTCGACGACGGTAAAAGCACCCTGATTGGCCGACTTTTACATGACACCAGCATGATCTATGAAGATCAGCTGGCTTCTGTTGAGAACGACAGCAAGCGTGTAGGAACCCAGGGCGAAAAAGTTGATCTGGCTCTGCTGGTGGATGGTTTGCAGGCTGAGCGGGAGCAGGGTATCACTATTGATGTGGCCTACCGCTACTTCTCTACAGAAAACCGGAAGTACATCATTGCTGATACTCCGGGTCACGAACAATACACCCGAAATATGGCCACCGGAGCTTCCACCTGTGATCTGGCCATTATTCTGGTGGATGCCCGCCAGGGGGTGCTGACACAAACCCGTCGTCATACCTACATTGCCAGCCTGCTGGGTATCAAACACCTGGTAGTAGCGATCAACAAGATGGATCTGGTGGGTTTCAGTCAGGCACGTTTTGAGGAAATTCGTAATCAGTACCTGGACTTCTCGGAATCACTGAACCTGGGGGACGTTCGTTTTGTCCCTGTATCGGCTCTGGACGGAGACAACGTTGTTCATCGCAGTGACAAAGCTGACTGGTATACCGGGCAGACTCTGATGGAAGTGATGGAAAGCGTTGAGGTGGCGAATGACCGTAACCTCGATGACTTCCGTCTTCCGGTTCAATATGTGAGCCGACCCGACCTCGATTTCCGGGGTTATGCAGGCACTATCGCTTCCGGTGTGGTTAAGCCCGGCGACAGAGTAAAGGTATTACCCTCCGGATTGGAAAGTTCTGTCGCACGAGTGGTGACCTACGACGGCGATCTGGAAAAAGGTTTTGCGGGTCAGGCTGTGACCCTGACGCTGGAAGACGAGATCGATATCAGTCGCGGTGATATGCTGGTGCACGCCCGGGATGATATTTCGGTCTCTTCGCATCTGAATGCCAGCGTCGTCTGGATGGCGGAGCAGGCCATGAAGCCCGGACGCCAGTACCTGATCAAATTTGCCACCACCAAAGTAACAGGAAGTTTCACAGCCATTAATCACAGGGTGGATATCAATACCCTGAAACAACAGGAGGCCGATCAACTGGCTCTGAATGAGATAGGCTCCTGCCAGCTGGTGCTCACACAACCTGTTGTTTTTGATCGCTATGAGGATAACCGTCAAACCGGCGCTTTTATTGTTATTGATCGCTTGAGCAATGCAACCATTGCCGCAGGCATGGTTGAATCTGCTGCTAACGAGGATGGTACCGCAGATAAGGTTCTGGCCAGCGACAGGGCGAATCGACTGGGTCAGGGGGCCGCTCTGGTTATGGTTGATGGTTCTGAAGGTTATCTGCAGAAAGTAGAGCGTCATTTGTTTGATGGCGGGCTTTTACCGATTGTCGTCGATCATCAGGATCAACACTGGGTTCAGAAAACGGAAGCCCTGCTTCAGGCGGGTCTGGTGGTTCTGGTGGCCAGGACTGAACTGAAAGACCTGCAGGTTGAGGTTTTACACAATGTTAATGAGTCAGACAGTCTGTCGGCTCTCGTCAATTCTCTGTCTTTGTAACTGAGACGGGCTATCGCAGTTTTTCCTTTGTGATAGCCTTTTTTCCCTCCCTCCAAGACTCTGTCTGATCATTTATCTCTCTTTTCCAGTTCAGGATGAGGGCTTAAATACGTACAAATGCTGGTACAGAGTCTCGACACCCTGATTCACTATTGCAACTCTTCTACAATGGGGAATTGGCACTTTATTCAGCCTGAGATATGTTTGGAGGTTGAATTGGGACTACTTCCCTCAGAGTCTGACTGAGAAGAGTGCATCAACTGCCTGTTCCGGCCAGCCCCTCATATTCTTTGATTTCTGGAGCCGAAATGAAAGCCGACTTTTATGCTGGACTGCGTGAGCAGCTGGAAGACCTTAAAAAAGAAGGTTTGTACAAAAGCGAGCGAGTGATTACCTCCCAGCAGCAGGCTGATATCACTGTTAATACGGGTGAAGAGGTGATTAACTTTTGTGCCAATAACTATCTCGGATTGGCCAACTCCCCCGAGCTGATAGACGCAGGCAGGCAGGCACTGGACAAATATGGCTATGGTATGGCTTCCGTACGCTTTATCTGTGGTACCCAGAATGTACACAAGGAATTGGAAAAGCGCATTTCCGACTTCCTGGGCATGAATGACACTATTCTGTATTCCTCCTGCTTTGACGCTAACGCCGGTTTGTTTGAGACCCTGCTGGGCCCTGAAGACGCTATCATCAGTGATTCTCTGAATCATGCCAGCATCATCGATGGTGTGCGTCTGTGCAAGGCCAGGCGTTTCCGCTACGCCAATAACGACATGGCAGACCTGGAAGCCAAATTGAAAGAAGCCACAGACGCAGGTGCGCGTTACAAGCTGATCGCAACGGACGGTGTGTTCTCCATGGATGGCGTGATTGCCAACCTCGAAGGTGTCTGCGATCTGGCTGACAAGTACGATGCAATGGTGATGGTGGACGATTCCCATGCCGTAGGTTTTGTCGGTGAAAATGGCCGTGGTACCCATGAATACTGTGGTGTAATGGATCGTGTTGACATTATTACCGGTACTCTCGGCAAGGCTTTGGGTGGTGCTTCCGGTGGTTATACCTCTGCCCGCAGCCCTGAAGTCATCGACTGGCTGCGCAACCGCTCCCGTCCTTACCTGTTCTCCAACACCCTGAGCCCAACCATTGCCAGCGCTTCTATCAAGGTTCTGGATATGCTGGAATCGGGTGGTGAGCTGCGTGAGAAGCTGCGTCACAACTCGAATTACTTCCGCACAGAGATGGAAAAGCTGGGTTTTACCCTGGCAGGTAATGGACATGCGATCATTCCCGTCATGCTGGGCGATGCTTCTTTGGCGGCCGAGTTTGCGGAACGAATGCTGAAAGAGGGAATCTATGTAGTAGGATTCTCTTTCCCCGTTGTTCCCAGGGGCGCAGCCCGAATTCGCACCCAGATGTCAGCTGCTCATAACCAGGAGCATATGGATAGAGTCATTGCAGCCTTTGCTAAAGTGGGCCGTGAGCTGGGCGTTATCTCTTGAAGGGCCTGTAGAGCTGAGTGAATAGGAACCTGACATGAAAACCCTGGCAAAACTGAAAGCAGAAAAAGGCATCTGGCTGGCCGACAAGCCCAGGCCGGAACCTGGCTACAACGATGTTCTGATCAAGATTCGCAAAACAGCGATCTGTGGAACCGACATGCACATCTATAACTGGGATGAATGGTCTCAAAAAACCATTCCTGTCGGGATGCATGTAGGGCACGAGTTCATTGGTGAAATTGTGGAAATGGGCGAAGGCGTGCGTGGCTTTGAAATAGGTCAGCGTGTGTCCGGCGAAGGTCATATTACCTGTGGCCACTGCCGTAATTGCCGCGCCGGCCGTCGCCACCTTTGTAATTTCACGGTTGGTGTGGGTGTCAATCGAGAAGGAGCTTTCGCAGAGTACCTTTGTATACCAGCGACTAATGCTTTCCCGATTCCCGATGACATTAGTGATGATCTGGCCTCCATCTTCGATCCCTTTGGTAATGCTGTGCACACAGCTCTGTCGTTTGATCTGGTGGGTGAAGATGTATTGATCACCGGTGCTGGCCCTATCGGCATTATGGCTGTTGCTATCTGCAAACATGTCGGTGCTCGTAACGTCGTCATTACTGACGTAAACGAATACCGTCTCGATCTGGCCCGTAAAATGGGGGCTACCCGCGCCGTTAACGTCGCCACTGAAGATCTGAAAGAGGTCATGGCAGAACTGAACATGGTAGAAGGCTTTGACGTAGGTCTGGAAATGTCTGGTAATGGTCGTGCTTTCCAACAGATGCTGGAAAGCATGAACTACGGCGGTAAGGTATCCCTGCTTGGGATTCCTTCCAGCGATACTACCATTGACTGGAATCAGGTG
Source organism: Endozoicomonas sp. 8E (assembly GCF_032883915.1). NCBI lineage: Bacteria > Pseudomonadati > Pseudomonadota > Gammaproteobacteria > Oceanospirillales > Endozoicomonadaceae > Endozoicomonas > Endozoicomonas sp. 8E. The sequence goes on from NZ_CP120717.1 coordinate 1,640,447, forward strand.
ATCTTCAAGGGTCTGGTCATCAAGGGTATTTATGGCCGTGAGATGTACGAAACCTGGTATAAAATGACCAGTATGCTCCAGTCCGGTCTGGATATTTCCCCGGTGATTACTCACCGGATGCCCGTGGATGATTTCCAGAAAGGTTTTGAAATCATGGGGTCCGGCCAGTCCGGCAAAGTGATTCTTGACTGGAGTTGACCACCTCTAACATCGACCTGTCCGCGCCATAATACGACTTAACTCTGGTTCCCATGCACCAGTGTGGGAACCCATGGATTATGGTTTTCCATGGAAAAGTTTCTTTCACTGAAGCTGAGAGTTCTGTAAAAGAAAATGTGGAGCCGAAAGGCTCCACGGTCAGAGGATAATGCTCAACCAAAGTCACCCGCGATGTAGTCACGGGTCTTCTGATTTTCAGCTTCGTTGAAGATCTTGCTGGTTTCGTCAAACTCAACCAGCTCACCCAGATACATAAAGCCGGTGTAATCAGAGATACGCATGGCCTGTTGCATGTTGTGAGTCACGATCACAATGGTGTACTTCTGACGCAGTTCAGTAATCAGCTCTTCAATGGCGCTGGTGGCCAGTGGGTCGAGAGCCGAAGTGGGTTCGTCCATCAGGATAACTTCAGGCTCCAGGGCAATGGTACGGGCAATGCACAGACGCTGCTGCTGACCACCGGAGAGGCTGCTGGCATCAGCATTCAGCTTGTCTTTCACTTCTTTCCACAGATGAGCACGCTTCAGGGCCTTTCTGACACGAATGGCCATTTCTGGCTTGCTCAGTCCGCCTTTCATCTTCAGACCGAAAGTGATGTTGTCGTAAATGGACATCGGGAAAGGCGTGGGCTTCTGGAAAACCATACCGACTTTGGAGCGCAATTCATTCAGGTCCACACCACGTTGCAGGATATTTTCGTTATCCAGCAGAATCTCACCCTCAGCCGACTGGCTGCCATACAGGTCGAAGATGCGATTCATGGTGCGCAGCAGGGTGGATTTACCACAGCCGGAAGGGCCAATCAGAGCCGTTACCTTGTTGTTGTAAATCGGCATGTTGATGTTCTTCAGGGCTGGCTCAGAACCTTTGCTGTAAAAGAAACTGAGGTCTTTTACTTCCATTCTGGGTTGCAGAATATCATCGGCCAGACCGGTTTCTGTCTTGATTTGACTCAGGCTTTCTGTAGCCGCAGGAGCAGTAGCAATGTTCATGTTCATTTGGCTGCCTTTCGAGCTTTGATCCAACGCGGTAAAGCAGTGGACAGAATATTGATAATCAGAATAAATACGGTAATCAGCAGTGCGCCGGCCCAGGCCAGTTCATTCCAGGATTCAAAGGGGCTCATGGCGTACTGATAAATGGTCACCGGCAGGTTAGCCATGGGCTTGTCCAGATCGGTGCTCATGAAGTTACTGTTCAGGGCGGTAAACAACAGGGGCGCTGTCTCACCGGTAATCCGCGCGACAGACAACAGAATACCGGTAACAATACCGGGGCCGGCTGCCCGATAACATAGCTGGGTAATGACTCGCCAGCGTGGGGCGCCCAGACCACTACCCGCTTCTTTCAGAGTGGTTGGAACCAGACGCAGCATTTCCTCCGTGGTGCTGACGATAATGGGCAGTGCCAGAATAGCCAGTGCAATGGCGCCTGCCCAACCAGAAAAGGAGCCGGTGGTGACCACCACAACCTTGTAGACAAACAGGCCCACCAAAATAGAAGGTGCACTCATCAACATACCGTTGAGAAAGCGCAGTGCTTCAGCAATTTTAGAACTCTTGTCAGATTCAGATAGCCAGGTTCCGGCCAGGACACCCAGAGGTGCAGCGATGAGAATACCGAGAGCGGTTAGAATCAAACTGCCGACAATGGCATTTTTCAGGCCACCATGGCTGCCGGGTCCCGGAGTCAGTTCGGTGAAAACATGGAGTCCCATGCCGGAAATACCTTTTCCGATCAGGCTATACAGTACGCTGGCCAGAACCATCAGGCCAAACAGTGCACAGAAGGTGCAGAAGCCCATGAACGCGTAGTTTTTGAGTTTCCTGACTGGCATTATCGCTTCCTCAACAGCAGACGGGCAGCGCCCATCACAATAAATGTCAGTACAAACAGTACAAGGCCCAGACTGATCAGAGCCGAGATGTGCATCTCATTAGTCGCTTCGTTGAACTGTTGGGCTATCGTGGAAGAAATAGAGCTCGCGGGCATGAACAGCGAAGTCTCTATACGGTTGGCGCCGCCTATTACAAAGGCAACCGCCATGGTTTCGCCCAGAGCACGACCCAGGCCGAGGATTCCAGCCCCCACTGCTGCATTCTTGATACTTGGCAGCAGTACTCGGGTAATAACTTCGTAGGGCGTAGCGCCAACACCGTATGCCGCTTCTCTGACCACATTGGGGATGGTTTTCAGGGCGTCACGGGTCAGAGCCGTAATAATGGGCAAAATCATGAATGACAGAATGATGCCCGCCGTCAGCAGGCCGATGCCGATGGGGGGGCCGTCAAACCAGTGGCCGATCAGAGGCAGACCTACCAGATTTTCCAGTGCCCAGAATTGAAAACCTTCCGAGAACCAGGGCGCGAAGACAAACAGGCCCCACATACCGTAAATAATACTGGGTACTGCGGCCAGCAGCTCAATGGCCATGCTCACGGGGCGGCTGATCCAGTCGGGGGCCAGCTCGGCCAGGAAGACCGCCGTTCCAAGACCGACAGGAATGGCAATCACAATGGCGATAAGCGAAGAAACCAGAGTGCCGTAAATGGCTGAGGCGGCACCAAACTCACTGTTTACCGGGTCCCAGACATTACGAAATACAAAGCCGGGGCCAAACTCGGAGAGAGCCAGCCAACCGCCGTCAATCAGGGAAAGGATAATCCCGATCAACACCAGAAAAATCAGAATGGCGCTGGTGAAGCTCAGTCTGTAGAAGATTGAGTCACCCTTTATAGCGCTAGGCATCGCAGTTAAAAGCATAAGCAACAACAAGACAGCTGACCAGCACTATGCTGATCAGCTGTCGTTCGTTTCCTGTTTAAGAAAGGCTAGAATAACCGGTTACTTGATAATGGTTTGTCCGTTGCTGGTCAAGTCTTCTTTCCAGACATTCTCTACCATGTTAACTACGCTTTCAGGCATTGGGATGTAGTCCAGACCTTCTGCGAGTTCACCGCCATTCTCGTAGCTCCACTCGAAGAAGTCGATGATCTGCTCAGCTTTCTCGGCGTCAGCCTGATCTTTATGCATTAGGATAAAGGTCGCTGCTGTCATAGGCCAGGAGTCAGCACCAGGCTGGTTGTTCAGCAACAATTCGAACCCTGGAGCGTTCTGCCAGTCGGCATTGGCAGCGGCAGCCTGGAAAGTCTCCATGCTTGGCTTCAGGAACTTGCCATCAGCGCTGGCCAGCTGGGTGTAGGTCAGGTCGTTTTGTTTTGCAAAGGCATATTCTACATAACCGATAGCACCACGGGTACGGCCTACGAAGTTGGCGACACCAGCGTTACCATTACCACCGATAGTGGTCGCTGCTTTGGGCCAGGTGATGTCGGTGTTTCTGCCGATATTCTCACTCCACTCCGGGCTGATCTGGCTCAGATAGTCAGTGAAGTTGTAGGTGGTACCAGAACCATCGGAACGATGAACGACATAGATAGCCTGGGCAGGAATCTCAAGATCCGGGTTCAGAGCAGTGATGCGCTCATCATTCCACTTCTTGATTTTACCCAGGTAGATGTCTGCCAGAACTTCACCGGTCAGCTTCAGAGCACCTGGCTCAATGCCGGGAACGTTAATTACTGGAACAATAGCGCCCATCACCATTGGGAACTGGATCATCTCTTCTTTATCCAGTCGCTCTTCATTCAGAGGTGCGTCGCTGGCGCCAAAATCAACGGTCTTGGCCGTGATCTGACGGATACCACCGCCGGAACCGATGGCCTGATAGTTGATGCGAATACCGGTTTCTTTCTGGTATTCCTCAGCCCATTTGGCATAGATCGGATGAGGGAAACTGGCTCCCGCACCGTTGATAACTTCTGTCTTCGCAGATGCAGAGAAGGACGCTGCAGCCAGCATGGAGGACATTACAATAGACTTCAGTAACTTCACTTCTATTCTCCCCGAGAAACTCGCTTGGAGTGTACTTGCGTTTATTAAGAAAAATCTTCTGCCGCGCCGTTATCTGTCAGTGGGTTGTGCAAAATATTTTTCTGTTACCTCAAAATTTGATGGGTGCAAGAATAAAGGGGGAATATTTCAGTAATGTTACAGGTTTGTTTGGGTTTCATGACAATGGTGGTTTCTTAATCCAGAGAGCCTGATCTGCAGGGCAGGAGGCTTGCGAATAAGGTTTTATACACTCGAAAAATTTAAATTTACGGTAAATCAGGCCACTTTTAGGGCAGTATCTCTGAGATTAGTAGGTGTTTTTTCAGTCTCATAGTGGATTGGCGCTGTGCTTTTCTGACAACAGAGTTTGATTTTACAGTGTTCTAAAGTCCTTCTATAGCTACTGGATTTGTATGTGTGGCCAGCAGGTAAACGAGCGATGCCCATAAGCTTGCAAATAGTAAGTGATCGTTGTGAGCAAGAGTAGTCAGTATCTCAGTATCTTCAAAGGCGATGGGTGTATTCAAAATTTCATTGGGCCTGATATGTTCTTTAGTTGATATACTGGCCTCATATCAAGCTGTTTCTATTTTTTGATATTTGCACTTTTTTATTTTGTTGAAATGGACAGCAGTCTTGTCAATATGATAAAGAGAGATGAGAATTGCAATGATCTGGGTCAGATAAATGTCATTCCATAATTTGATATACTGCCCTCAACTCAAGCTGTTTCTATTTTTTGAAATTTGTGCCTTTTTGCTTTGCTTAACTGAGTCTGTCATCTTGTCAGCGTGATGAAGGTTGCAATGATCTGGGTCAGGTAAATATCATTATTAGAGGTGGTTAAGTTCGGAAAATATTAAATTAAACAAACAAATGCAAACTCACACTGACGTTACCATTGTTACAGGCACCCGCCCTGAGATTATAAAAATGGCACCTGTTTATCAGGAGTTAAAAAATCAGAATATTTTGGTCAGGTGGTGTCACAGCGGTCAGCATCGAGAACTTGCAGAGCAAGCATTTGAGTATTTCAAAATTGTTCCGAACCAAATGCTGTCTCGCCCTCCTGCCAGCAACTTATCTAGCCTTTTATCCGGTCTGATTCAGCAAGTTAATGATGAGTTGAACCAATTCTTGCCAAAAGTGGTATTGACGCATGGCGACACCCTCACCACCATGGCAGGAACACTCACTGCGTTTCTCAATAAAATACCATTAATAGGCCATGTAGAGGCCGGCTTACGTTCCGGGAGTATGGATCACCCTTTTCCTGAAGAGGCCAACAGAAAAGTTGTTGCTGTCATGGCTAATCGCCATTATGCTCCCAGTGAACACGCTCGTCAGAACTTGCTCCACGAAGGAAAGCATAATAGAGATATCGTTGTCACCGGAAATACTGTTATTGACGCCCAGAAATATTTTGTCCCATCGCCTCCAACTAACATCAATAACAATATTCTAGTCACTGTTCACCGACGAGAAAACTGGGATAAGATTGAGACAATATGCATTGCCCTAAGGCACATTTTATCTGAATTCAAAGACTATAATGCGACGGTCGTATTACATCCCAACCCGGATTTAACTCAAAAAATTTGTTCATACCTGTCAAATCATAAACAGATTTCACTGGTAAAGTCCCTCAGCTATCCAGAGTTACAATGCACCCTTGCGACATCCAAGTTAGTCCTTACAGACTCTGGAGGTATTCAGGAGGAAGCTCCTACTTATGGTGTGCCTGTTGTCGTTTTGAGAGAAACTACTGAGCGTCCCGAGGCCGTAAATGCAGGTGTGGCTAGTTTATCAGGAGCCAGCAACATATCCCGGATAGTGATGTCGGCTATTAATATGCTGAACATAACAAAAACGATTACAAACCCTTATGGTGACGGTAGTGCATCTCGTCGAATCGTTAGTGATTTGCAGAATTTAATGTAGTTATGTCGTTTGATTTTTTTACAGCCTATTTATTCACTCTTCGTGAAATAGCATTTATTTTAATGGTTTTTCTGTTTATCTTCGGGCTTGATGATCTGTTCATTGATGGAGCATACTGGATCAGGAAACTGTATCGAAAATTTCGAGTTTATCGAAAGCATCCAAGGTTGATTTTGGATGATCTTTATTCAGTTAATGAAAAACCTTTGGCGATAATGGTTCCTGCCTGGCAGGAAGCAGGAGTCATTAACACGATGGCAGATCAGGCAGCTGCCAGACTGGATTACGAGAACTATCATATTTTTATCGGAACTTATCCGAACGACCCCGAGACGCAAAGGGACGTTGATGCTGCCTGCGCCAACCATCCACATATTCATAAGGTGGTTTGCAAGTTGCCTGGACCAACCAGCAAAGCAGATTGCCTGAATAACATAATTTACGCCATTCAAAGTTTCGAAAATCGAGCAAAGTTCAAGTTTGCCGGCTATATCCTGCATGATGCTGAAGACAGTCTTTCACCAGCAGAGCTAAGACTATTTAATTACCTTTTGCCAAGAAAGGACCTGATTCAGTTGCCCGTTTATCCTCTTGCCGACAAATGGTACAAACTAACCCGTGGTCACTATCTTGATGAATTTTCCGAAGCTCACGGTAAAGATGTAGTGATGCGTGAAGCAATTGCTGGACAGGTCCCCAGTGCTGGAGTAGGAACCTGCTTTAGTCGCAAAGCGATCAGCGCACTTCTCAATGACAGTGATGGCAAGGCATTTAACACTCGTTCCTTAACCGAAGATTACGAAATAGGGTTCCAGCTGAAGAAAAAAGGGTTAAAAGAGATATTTGTTCGTTTTTCTGCCTTAACACCGGAGCTGAAGAAAAAAATAAAGCAAAAAACAGGTGCAAAACAAAAGACGCAGGCTACTGTGTGTGTTGAAGAATATTTCCCGGACTCATTTACCTCAGCGATTCGGCAAAAGAGTAGGTGGATTGTGGGCATTGTATTTCAGGGGATGAGCTCTCTGAAATGGACCAGTTCCTTTGCACAAAACTATTTTATTTACCGTGATCGGAGAGGATTGATAGGGCATTTCGTTAATCTTTTTGCCATGTTGATATTAGTTCAATTAATAGCCGTCAATATTTATCAATACTTTGTTGCTGATCACTACCGATTTTTATCGGTTCTTGGCAATAGTGCTACCGTTAACTTCCTCGTTACTGCTAATTTTTTCTTTCTGACAAGCCGTGCAGTTCACCGCTGTTATTTTGTTACCCGCTTTTACGGGCTTTTCCAGGGGATACTATCTTTGCCCCGAATGATCTGGGCAAATATCATCAATTTTTCAGCAACAATTCGGGCCATCTGGTTGTTGAGTCAGGCTGGAAGCTCGGCTGGTGTAGCCTGGGATAAAACCGATCACGAGTTTCCGGCAGAACCCCCTCCCCAGCGCGAATATATAGGCGAGCTACTGGTAAGGAAGGGGCGGTTGTCGGAGACCTCTTTGAAACAAGCACTGCGTTCAGGCACTGAAAAAATGCGCCTTGGTGAATGGTTAGTAGAAAATGGAAGTGTCAGTAATGAAGATTTATCTGAAGCTCTTGCCCTCCAATGCCGCTTGAGTTTTACAGATTGTGATCCCTTTAAGCTTTCTCCAAAACTGATTCAGCGACTGCCCGCAGATATAGCTTTAAAGTATCAGATAATTCCCGTTGGAGGTAATGACGACCTATTGATTTTAGGTTGCAATAGTCCAATTAGATCCATGACTCGGGAAGCTATATCCAGAAAAATCAAGTGTCGTATTGAATGCCATATGATTCCACAGGGGATGGTTATCGTTGGTTTGCGCCTCTGGTATTTAGGTGTCACTCAAGAGAATCCGGAACCACTCCTTCAATATGAGGCGAGTGCTGGAAATATCAGCTCTGCACAGCTTAAGCGAATAAGAGATCGGTACTACATACGTCAAAAGTCACTTGGTGAATGTCTCATAGCCCTTGGATACTTAGAACCAGCCGTGTTAGATCAGGTTCGACATACCTATATGTTTAATTCCAATCTTCGCTTTGGAGAGTTTCTTCAGGCGGAAGGAGTAGTTAATAAAAACCAGATCGAAGACGCCTATGCTTACCAGAAAAAACTTCAATTGCCATTTGCCCAACTGATTAATGCTGAAAAAGTGGCGGTATAATGTCTGTATTACGTAGCAAAGTATTATGGCTATTTTTCGCCTTGCATTCAGTTGCCTTGGCAGCAAACACAATGAGTTCAGAGCTATTCTCAGGGCTATCTGAACAAGAACAATTCCAGACTTTTCCCTATGTGGATAAAGCTTTTCGGTATGCAGAGGCTGAACACTGGCAGCAGGCAATTGATGAAATAATTAAAGCTCAGCATTTAGCGCCGGATCATACAGCATTTGCACTTCAGGAAGTACGCTACTTGATGGCTGCTGAACGCTTTGATGATGCTCTGCAACATCTTTTAGTACTGGATTCTGCTAATAATGAAATAGAGACAAGATTATGGGATCTTTGGTTGCAGACAGGGCAGAATGAAGCACTAGAGACATTTCGACAATCTATAGACTCAGGAAAATACCACTATGATCAGGTTTCTTCGACCAATACTTTGTACCTGATTAAAAAACACTTTGGTCTGAAGCACGCTTTGAGTATTGCAGGCTCTTTGCCTCAAGATAAATTGATCCTTAGCTCTACCGCACAATGGGCTTTTGATGATCAGCAATGGGAGCAAGCTATTAAAGATTATCAAACCCTTGCAAGTATGCGCTCCCTGACCGAAGAAGAAGCTATCCAGTCAGGACAGGCTTTTGTTCATCTCAATGATGCTCAGAGTGCCTGGCAGCAGGTTGCACAGATCGGCCGTCCGGCATCATCTTCTTTGATTGTGAAGCAGTTACTTTATAGCTCTTATGATCGGGAAGATGATGATCAAGCTCTGAGGGCTTTAGATTGGTTAGAGAAATATAATTTTTCGGGCAGTAAAGAAAGCAAGGCCAAACTGGATATCTATGAAAAGGAGCAAAACTGGACCGAAGCAGTCATGGTAGCAAACAGTTTGCAACTTCCCTGCATCCGGCAAATTGATCTGCTAATAAAAGCAGATATGACGTCTGAGGCAGTCAAAAAATTAAACCAATGTGAAAAGGGCAACATTTCAGATCAATGGCTAAATTATGCCGAAAGTATAGCCTCGACCAATATTATTGCTTCTGCGAGAACTGAAGATAAGGAACTCAGAGCAAAACAAGCGCAAATATTGGCAAATCGTTATTTGATTGAAGAGAACTATGAACAGCTGCTAAAAATTAGCACCCAGTTGCCGGACGATCTCGAGCGAACCCGATTTCGGGCCATTTCGCAACAGGCTCTTGGGCAGTACAGAGAGGCTGCAAAAAACTGGTATACCCTTTATCAAACGCAAAATGACTTTGCAGCACTCGGAACAGCCAGCTATCTCATGAGGCTTGATAGTCAGGCTGAGATTGCAGTTAAAATGATAACCGCTTCTATAAGTCCGTCAGAGCTATTAAAGCACCAGACGCTAGCTACAAGTTTGCTGGACCTTTATCGGACCTATCCCCTACTGGTAGACACTGAATATTTGAAAGCTCTGGGTATGCAAATTCCAGATAGTAGAATGGCATCAGAAGACTGCTTTGCGTTGGGACAATGTAGGCTTACCAAGGAGGCCGCTGAGCCACGGCTTCTTTTACAACTGGCCTATTTACTAGAAAAAGACTCTCCTGCAGAGGCTTTAAAATTATTTAAACTGGCCCGTGAATATCCTGTTTACCAGACTGACTTTCGGATACCGCTACAAATAGCCATGATCCACGAAAGGAATGGTAATCCTAAAGAGACAAGAGAAAGTATTAAGACAGCCATTGACTTGGTTCCGCCCACAGAGCAAGAGCTTTTGTATGCTCAGGACAGCTATCGAAACGCTCACTATGGTGCGTATTTTGGTATCAGTGGCTGGATAGGTCATAATATTCGCAGCAATACTCCTCAAATAATAGGAAGTACCAGTAAATACTTTACTCTGATGGAAACAGGTTATTCCTTCCAAAGTAAAAACTTTCTGACGCCAGAAAACATCTACTTTAACTTATTATCAGGTGGTGATGACAAACCATTTGAGAACAATGAACTCGACTTTGGTGGTAAGTGGCGTTTGATTCACCAGCGTAATGTTTTTCTTAGGGTTGGTTTACGTCAGGGTCTAAATAATGATAGAAAGTTTCGTTCCTACCTCAGAGCATCGGCTGATTTAATTGCTGATAGTGATTATCAAAAGGCTTGGCGATTAGATAAAGAGCAGTGGTGGACTCAATCACTGTATACGGATGCCACTTATTACCTTAATGATAATGATTATGCATTGTATGTTCGTTATGAGGCTGGACCTATGGGAGTAATTTCACATGTCCAACGGCAGCGCTGGCGCACTTACGGACTGCTGCAGGGAGATCTCAGTGATTATTCGTTGTACGATACAGGCAGTCGTTATGATATGCGAACAGGTTTTGGTGTCGGATGGCTATCTGAGTGGCAGCAGGATGCTTATGCAGGCTTTCTGAATCAACTGGAAGTTAATATCGAATGGCAGCTATCTCTGGCAAGTGATTATGCTCGCTCAGGTGATAACAGCCTGTTGTTAAGGTTCTCCTGGCAACGCTGAATATTAGAGAACCTTGACCTGTACGCATTCTTTTCTCATAAGCCTCAGAGCATTCAAAGTCACCAAAACCGTACCACCCGCATCCGAAAGCACAGCGGCCATCAACCCCGTCATACCAAACAGGGTAGTCAACAGAAACAGGGTATTTACGCCCAGTGCCAGGGCAATATTCTGACGGGTAATACTTGCTGTTTTCTTTGACAACTGAATCATACGAGGCAGTTCTAACAGCCGCTCGTGGGTGAGGGCGGCATCCGCTGTTTCCAGGGCCACGTCACTGCCTCGTCCCATGGCAATGCCCAACTCAGCGGTTTTCAGCGCGGGTGCATCGTTGATGCCATCGCCTACCATGGCGACAGCGCCATTATTTTGAGCCTGAATGGCCTGAAGGGCTTTCACCTTGTCTTCCGGTGATAACTCCGCTTGGTAGTCTATTCCCAGTTTGTCGGCAATAGTGGCGGCTGTACGTCGGTTGTCGCCGGTTAGCATGATACTGCCAATACCGATATTTTTGAGCTTTCTGATCGCTTCAACAGCGTCTTCTCTCAGTGTGTCGGCCAGGCTGATAAGACCCAGAATGGCTTCTCCATCCTGAACGACCACCACCGTGTAGCCTTCTGATTCCAAGGACTCGATGGTGGATTTGTTTTCACCAAGATCCTTTTCATCAATATAACGGGGAGCGACTACTTTTATGTCTCGTCCTGAGACGGTGCCCTGAACCCCACGACCCGTTAAAACCCGGATGTCTGTCGCTTCTGAGAACCTGAGATTCCTGTTTTTGGTTTCATCAATAATGGCGTTAGCCAGAGGATGGCTGGAACCCATTTCTAAAGAGCCTGCCAGAGAGAGTACTTTATCTTCCTGCTCGCTGATGCCTACCACCCGGGTAACCCTGGGTTTACCCTCAGTCAGGGTGCCGGTTTTATCAAAAGCCAGCATTCTGATATTTCTCAGTTGTTCCAGAGCTGCGCCACCTTTAACCAGCGCACCGAAGCGCGCCGCAGAAGCCAGTGCCGACGTGACTGCGGCTGGAATGGATACGACCAGTGCACAGGGGCAGGCAATCAACAGCAGCGTCAAGGCTTTGTAGGCCCAGGGCGTCCAGTCCGCGCCGCTAAACAGCGGAGGGATGATCATGACCAGAGCTGCCAGCCCCATGACCAGTGGTGTGTACCAGGCACTGAATGCATCGACCATTCTGGCCACCGGTGCACGGCGTTCTTCCGCCTCTTCTATCAGGTTAACGATGCGATCAATGGCGTTCTCACCGGGTTCTGATACCACTGTTAATCGAACAGGCTGATCGACCACCATGGAGCCCGCCATGATCTTTTCATTAGCTTTCCTGTTCACTGGAATGGACTCGCCCGTCACCGCACTCTCGTCAAAAGAGCCGTGACTGGAATCAAGAACGGCATCGACCGGTAAACGATCGCCGGGTAACACTTCAATCCGCTCACCGGGCACCAGAGAGTATGCAGGTACTTCTATTCGTTCACCGTCTTGTACTTTCCAGGCTGTGTCTGGCGTGAGTTGCATCAGGCTTTTAATGCCAGCTTTGGCTTTTCTTCCGGCAAAACCTTCCAACAGTTCACCCAGAGAAAACAGTAACAGCACCAAACCTGCTTCAACGGTTTCACCCAATATCAGGGCACCTAATGCGGCCAGGGTCATCAGGGTTTCAATACCGAACCAGGTGCCATTACGAATCTGGATGAGTGCTTTTCTGGCAAAAGGCAGAACACCCAGCGTGGTCGCTACCAGAAAGCCCGATGAACCCCATACCGGGTCAAAGTACATGAAGGTTCCAGCCAGGGTCATCACTACAGCGAGGAGGGTGAAGGTCGAATGGGCTTTCCAGAGAGGCTCCTCCGCTTCTTTACGGTCTGTGCTTTTCAGGGTAAACCCGAGCTGTTTTACTGTTTTCTCGATGTTTTTGGGGGAGACTTTCTGATCCAGGTCAATCACAAGGCGTTCTGTCGCGAAGGCGACTCTGACCTGCTTGACGCCGGGGGTGACAGCCAGTGCTTTTTCGATGTTTGTTGCACAGCTGGCGCAGTCCATCCCACCCACGGACCATTTATAGCGAGTAGTCGCTCCAATGGCGGTGGCGGGCTGGACCACTTTGTCTACTGAGCAGCAGCTTTTCGTCGATGTGCATGTGGACATGGCTGCACCCTTCCTTAAACACATAAAAATATATTTATATGTTATGCCTGATTTCAGTAGAGTCAACCTGTTTTTTGATAACATGCTTGCTACTCATCAGGATTTTTGATGAGTAGCGTCAGGAGGGGCTTACTTGAGGGCTACCTTGATTGCCTGCTCAGCGCAAGCCTGGTCCAGGTGACCACCTGGCGCACCGCCAATTCCGATGCCACCCACAATCTGTCCGTCAACCTTGATGGGCATACCGCCACCGAGCAGCAACATGCGTGAGTCCATATCTTTCAGACCTTGCAGGAAAGGCTTGTCGGTCACCAGTTTGGCCAGGTTGGCAGTAGGCTGACCCATGGAGGCTGCGGTGAACGCTTTTTTCTGAGCACTGTCCACAGTGTGTGGTCCAGCCAGCTCGGAACGTCCGAAGGCTTTCAGGGAACCTGTGCGGTCAACAACAGCAACACTGACGTTGTAACCGTCTTTGCGACAGAATTGCAGACCCTGGTTGACCAGCTCCAGAGCAGCTCCGTCAGTCAGGGTTGGCAGAGCAGTGGTTTTTGCCTGCACACCAGTAGCCAGTCCGGTAGCAATGAAGGCCAGTGCGATAATGCTCTTTTTCATGGTGGTTTCCTCAATGTTTTTCTTGTTGTTTCTGTGTTGCTGTTGTCTCAGCGCCTGTTTGTAGATTAGTGAGCCACCATTGCCCTGACCTTGCCTGAACATTACAGGCTGGAAAGGTTCCTTCTTTTCTCACGGTTTACTGTTACTCTTGACACTGAGAAAAATACTAATAATGTCCCCGGATTTTGGAGTAGCCTGTTGAATATCCTGATGGTAGAAGACGACTCAGTTATATCCACCTTTGTCAGTGACGGCTTAAAAGAACATGGTTATGGCGTTGCCCAGTGCCAGAGTGCAGAGGAAGCTCTGGATGAAGTGGTGGTTGAGCCTTTTGATTTGGCCATTGTGGATATTATGCTTCCGGGAATGAACGGTCTGGATCTGGTGAAAACACTCAGAGGGCAGGGTGTCGCTTTTCCTATTCTTTTTCTCAGTGCACGAAAGGCAGTAGACGACAAGGTTTCTGGTCTGCGAATCGGTGGGGATGACTATCTCACCAAGCCCTTTTCTTTTAATGAGCTTTTGGCGCGGATAGAAGTACTGCTTCGTCGAAACCAGTCTACCCAGACACAGACAGTGTTATCTGAGAAACTGAGTTTCCACAGCCTCAGTTTTGATCCTTCCCGAAAGCTGGCCTGGCGAGGGGATAAAAAACTCTCCCTTCAACCCCGAGAAATGGTTCTGCTGGAGTTCTTTCTTCGAAATCGTGAGAGAGTGATTTCCAGAACACAAATCATGGAGCATGTCTGGGATTATCAGTTCGACCCACAAACCAATGTTGTTGATGTTTTGGTCTGTCGGCTGAGAGGCAAGATTGATAAAGATGAATCCGTAAAACTGCTGCACACGATCAGGGGGATGGGTTATGTGCTCAGAGCCGGTGAATAAATCAGTCAGTAGTGACAGAGGAGTCATGACACCCACCAAGCGAATACTTACTTTCTGGTTTGGATTCATTATGCTGATGATTGCCTCCGGTCTGGGAGCCGTCAGTTATCACCTGTTTGAAGAGGAATTAGTCAGCCGGGATGCTCAGCTGTTGAAAGTAATCAACAACAATATGCAGCGCATATACAACAGCAATGGTCAGAAAAAGATTCTGTCAGTGCTGGAGCGTGATCGTTATTTTTTGCGTTTGAGTGGCTACAGTGCCAGCCTTTGGGCCAATGATGGCGAGTTACTTTTTCACGAGGGTGTCGATCTGCCGTTCTCTTTGACCGAAACTTTGAGTGATGGAAGTTTGGTCACCAGGCAGTTGATTGGCAATCAGACACTGGTGCTGAGTCTTTCCGGCAAACTGCGTTATGAAGAGCTGGCCAGCTTTCGCAATGTTATGCTGGTAACGCTGTTGGCACTCTGGGTCATCAGCATTCTTCTGGTAGCCTGGCTGAATGAGCGGATGCTGAGACCCATCCGCAAGCTGGTGGAACATGTTAAAACACTGCAAAGAAAGGGCTTGCAGGATAAACTTCCACTGTCGTCATCCAGAAACAGTGAGTTAGGCCAGCTAACTCTGCTCTTTAATCAGCAGATGAGCCGGATTGATCAGTTGATTCGGAGTCTTGAAGACACTCTGAATGCGGCAGCCCATGATCTCAGAACCCCTTTGACCCGGATGCGACTCAGTGCAGAAAAAGCCATGATTAATAATGATCCCAGGGTATTGAAAGAAAGCCTGATGGATTGCCTGGAAGAAAGCGAAAGAATGTTGGCTATGGTCAACAGTCTGCTGGATGTGGCAGCAGTGGAGCAGCATTTGGATGCCAGAGATCGTAACCGGGCCAATTTGTCTGATCTGATTACCGAAGCGGCTCAACCCTACGAATATCTGGCGGAAGAGAAGCGCATCCGCCTCAGCTTTGAGCTGCCTGAGGCCATGAATGTCCTGGCCAGTCCAAACCGGTTACGACAGGTATTTGCCAACCTTCTGGATAATGCCCTCAAATTTACTCCGGAAGAGGGCAGTATTCTGGTTTCAGCCCGACAAGAAGGCGACGAGTGGCGAGTGTCAGTGAAGGATTCTGGCAGTGGAATTGCCGCATCTGATCTGCCTCATATTTTCGATCGCCTTTATCGGGGTGATACCAGTCGAAAAACACCGGGGTTTGGTCTTGGACTGTCTCTAGTCAAAGCGATTATTGAGGCCCACGATGGCAGGATCAAGGTAGAAAGCAAAAAAGGGCAGGGGACCGAGTTTAACTGCCTGTTGCCAGCAGCTTGATCAGGGGGGAGCCAGCCAGAAGCCTCTTGTGCTGGACCGCGTTCTCTGCTGTGCCTGATGATTTCACCAGAGAGAATCTGTTTTTTGTGCAAACATGTGCGAAAACAGATAACAGCGTCAAAAACACTTTTAAGGTTGGCAATCGAGTCTTTGGCTGAATCCGGATCAGCTTTTTCTATTGTCCACAATCGCCTATATAAATATGTGCCAAGTACGCACTCACAAAGTTGGTTGAAAGTAGTACAGCTTTTTTAACGAATGCAGGTGAAAGTATGACCATGCTGTATGCCTTAAAGTCACTTTTTTTTTTAGTACTTTTGTTTTTTTATCAGCAGGGACTGGCAAACGACACTTATCGCCTTGAAAAATTTCGCAATTACCAAATGAAAAACTGGAAACCACTTTCAAAAGAGCAACAAATGCGCACGGGGCAACCCGGCATGAGCCCACTTGAAAACATCCGCATTGGCTTTGTCAGACTTAACTTAGCCTCTGACGATTTAACCGGAGATGGGCGACTGGAAATCTGTGAAGATTACGAGGTTGATGAGCAAGACTTTAATCGTTTGAACAACTTTTATTTTAATTATGTGAACAGGGGTAATCCTCAACGTCGAAAAGTTCGAATTCAAAGAGTGTTGAGACTCATACAGCGAATATTCGCTATGAATATAAATATGACCAATGGACAAAGCCCGGCTGATAAACAGCGAGTTGGAGCAAAGGCAAAAAGTCTCTTTGAACAATTGTTTTTGTCTGTAAAAGTAAATGGCAGAAGTAATCCATATTTCCATTATTTCTTTTTAGGTTCGGCGGCACATCAGTCCAGTCATGTCGGTGTTAATCATGGTCTGGTCCTGATGCTTCTTGCTTTTCTTGGTCCCCACTTTCTTTCCCCGTATGACTTTTATACTTATTGTAAAGTGCTGGGTAACAGATATACCAAACAAAGTTACGGCCGAGCATTCGACAGTTCATTGCTTTCTGAAAATATCAATGAATATAATTCTCCGCAAAGCATTGCCAATCAATTAATTGCAGCCCAGTTGGACGCAGAAACAGCACTTCTAATCGGTTTAACTGCAATAGCATCAGCAGCTTTCCAGTGCGTGAATCTTGATAAGGAATTGCAAGAGACACTAGAAACTGTGTTACGAGAATACTTGCAAGACGATCTTCTGATCATTCTTCACAGCAATATTGTCAGCTATTGCCACCCTGTTAGCTCATGCCCGGCACCCAGAGCTATGTTTACCGGGGCAGGCATCGAAAGGTTTACACGCAGTCTTGTAGGCATTGACTTCAGTTCTGAGAGTTCAGACAGTGAGTATTTTGTTGAGGAGTCAAATTCTGAGCATCAGGATCAGTCGATAGTCATACAACAACAAAATGAACTGATAACCCAACTACGACGGGAATTAGCATACCAAACCGCAACGGAGGAAGCAGGTGCAGTTGGAGGAGTCTCAGGAGAAACCAAAAAATGCCCACTTTGTACCGGACAAATGACAGATAATATAGTGTTAAATCGCTGTGGACACGCCGGTTTTTGCAAGAACTGTGCTGAGCAACTTGTATATGAACAGAGGAAGTGTCCCTTTTGTCGGGATATACCGTTGTCGTATATTAAGATTCGTGACATGTCTTTTCCCTGAATGCTGCACAGTGACAGCCTGATGTTTCTCCTTCGAAGTTAGTGGGATCAGCTCTCTTTTCCCCATCAGGATAGACCTGAGGCCAGGCATGAGGTGGTCGGTATCAATGATAATATCCGGATCAGCTTTTTCTATTGGCTTCCATGGCCTATATAAATATGTGCCAGGGACGCTCAAACAGAGCTCGTTAATAGTAACGCAGTTGTTTTAACGAATACCGGTGAAAGTATGGTCATACCCTGTGACTTAAAGACGTTTTTGTTTTCAGTATTTTTGTTTTTTTATCAGCAGGGACTGGCAAACGACACCTATGGCCTTGAAGAGTTTTGCCAGTATCAAAAGACAAACTGGAAACCGTCTCCGGAAAAACAACAAAACTACACAGCTCAACCCGCCATGGACCCTCTTGAAGACATCCGTGTTGGCTTTCTCAGGCTTAATTTAGCCTCTGACGATTTATCTGGCGATGAGCGACTGGAAATTTGTGAAAAATACGAGGTTGCTGAACAAGACTTTAGAAATCTGATAAACCTTTATTTTGATTATGTGAACATGGGTGATCCTCAGTATCGAAAAGTTCGCATTCAAAAAATGCTGAGACTCATAAAACGTATATTCGCTATTAATACAAATATTACCAATGGAAAAAGCCGGGCAGAGAGAAAACTAATCGAGATAGCGGCAAAAAGCCTTTTTGAACAAATGTTCTTGTCTCCCAATATAAATGGCAGCAGTAATCCTTATTTCAATTATTTTGATTCAACTCCTGAGTCACATCGGCCCTATAATTTCGGAGTTAATAACGGTCTGGTCCTGATGCTTCTTGCTTTTCTTGGTCCCCACTTTCTTTCCATGGAGCAATTGAATACCAATTTTGGCGTCTTGAATAAAAAATATACCGGAAAAAGCTACGTTCGAGCATTCAACCGTGGATTGCTTTCTAGAAATATCGATGAATATAATTCTCCGCAAGGCATTGCCAATCAATTAAATAGAGCTGAATTGGACGCAGGAACAGCACTTCTAATCGGCTTAAGTGCAATGGCATCATCAACTTATCAGTACATGTGTACACAACTGGAATCGCGAGATACACTGGAAACCGTGTTGATAAGTTACTTATTACCCGGTCTTCTGCCCATTGTCTACAGAAATATAACCCGCCATTGCCTCCCTCCCTCGCGCCTTCTACCTAGGGTTATGTTGACCGTGAGTGGTATCCAGGAGTTTACACAGAGTATTTTGGGTATTGACCTCACACCTGCATCATCGTCAGAAAGTCTGAGCAATCTAAGGTTTTTACATTACTTAAGTTTTTATTCTGAGGATTCAGACAGTGAGGATTCTATTGAGGAGTCGGATTCTGAGTATCAGGATCAGTCAATAGTTATTCAACAACAAAATGAACTCATAGCCGAATTGCGACGGGAATCAGCAAGGCAGCCTGCAAGGGAGGAAGCTGGAGCAGTTGGAGGAGCTCTGGTAGAAACCAAAAAATGTCCAATTTGTCGCAACCCGGTGGAAGATACTATGTTGTTGGCAAGTTGTGGGCACGCTGGTTTTTGCAAAGATTGTGCTGAGCGAATTATAGATGAACAGAGGGGTTGTCCCTTTTGTCGGGAAAGACCCTCATCATACATTAGGGTTATTGACATGTCTTTTCCTTGAGTGTGGCACAGTGCCAGTCTGATGCTTCTCCTTCCGGATTAGTGGGATCAGCGTTCTTCTTCCCATAGAGATACACCCGAGACCAGGCTTCAGGTAATTGCTGTTAATGGCAATATCCGGATCAGCTTTTTCTATTGGTTTCCATGTCCTATATAAATATGTGCTAAGGAAGATCACAGAAAGATCATTAATAGCAGTGCAGCTGTTTTAACGAATGCAGGTGAAAATATGGCCATATCATTTGCCTTAAAGACGCTTTTGTTTTCAGTGTTTTTGTTTTTTTATCAGCAGGGGCTGGCAAACGACACTTATCGCCTTGAAAAATTTCGCCATCATCAAATAAAAAACTGGAAGCAGCTTTCAAAAGAGCAACAAAGGTGCTCGGGTCAGCTCGGCATGAGCCCAGTTGAAAATATCCGCATTGGCTTTGTCAGGCTTAATTTAGTCTCTGACGATGTATCTGGAGACGAGCGAGTGGAAATCTGTGAAGATTACGAAGTTGATGAGCAAGACTTCAATCGTCTGAACAACTTTTATTTTAATTATGTGAACAGGGGGAACCCTCAACGTCGAAAAGTTCGAATTCAAAGAATACTGAGACTAATACATCGTATATTCGCTATTAATATAAATAGGTTCAATGATCAAAGTCGGGCAGAGAAAGAGTTAGTCAATGTAATGGCAAAAAGCCTTTTTGATCAATTGTTTTTGTCTGATTATATAAATGGCAGTATTAATCTTTATTTCCATTATTTCTATTTAGCTCCGGCGGAACAGCGGTGCAATTCTGCCGGTGTTAATAACGAACTTGTCCTGATATTTCTTGCTTTTCTTGGTCCCCACTTTCTTACCTATGACGAACTTCATATCTGCTTTACAGTGTTGTATAACAGATATACTGTAAAAAACCACGACAAAGCATACGACCGTGCATTGCTTTCTGAAAATATCAATGAATATAATTCTCCGCAAAGTCTTGCCAATCAGCTAATTGCAGCTGAATTGGACGCAGAAATAGCGCTTCTAATTGGTTTAACTGCAATGGCAACAGCAGCTATTCAGCGCATGTATTTAGGACAGGAGTCGCAAGAGACACTGGAAACCTTGTTGATAAGATGCTTGCCATACGAGCTTCTGGGCACTATTTACACCAAGATGTCCAGCCATTGCCACACTCGACGCACGCGCTGTAGACTTGGGGTTATGTTCACCGAGTATGGTATGCGAGAGTTTACACACAGTATTGTTGGTATTGATCCCACTCCTGTATTACCAGAGGCATCTTCCTTAGAAAGCCTCGAATTTCTGAATCAGTATCCTAGTTCAGGCAGTGAGGTTTCTGTTGAGGAGTCGGATTCTGAGGATCATGATCAGTCAATAGTTATTCAACAACAAAATGAACTGATAGCCGAGCTAAGACAGGAATTAGCAAACCAGTCTGCAACGGAGGAGGCAGGTGCAGCAGGAGGAGTCACAGGAGTCACTAAAAAATGTGGAGCTTGCCTCAAGCCACTGGAAGAAATGATCAAGTTCGAAAGTTGTGAGCACGCTGGTTTGTGCCAGATTTGTATTGAGCGAATTATACGGGAGCAGACCGGTTGCCCCTATTGTCGGTTAAAATCGGAATCATACAAGAGAGTTTTAGATATGTCTTCTCATTAAACATTGGTTGTCACCTCTTCAGTTGCAACGGATCGGCTTTTTTTATTGGTTACCATGGTCTATAAAAATAGGTGCCTGGGACGCTTACGCAAAGCTCGTTAATAGTAGTACGACAACAGTAGTGCAGCTGTTTTAACGAACGCCGGTGACAGTATGACTATACCATGTGCTTTAGAGACGCTTTTGTGTTCAGTGTTGTTGCTTTTTTATCAGCATGGGCTAGCTAACGACACCTATGGTCTGGAAGAATTTCGTCATCATCAAAAGACAAACTGTAAACCACCTTTAGAAAAACAACAAAACTGCAAAGGTCAACCCGCCATAAGCCCACTTGAAAACATTCGCATTGGCTTTGTCAGGCTTAATTTAGCTTCTGATGATCTATCAGGAGATGGGCGATTGGAAATCTGTGAAAATTACCAGGTTACTGAGCAGGACTTTGCACGTCTGAACAATTTTTATTTTAATTATGTGGGCGTGGGTGATCCTCAATATCGAAAAGCTCGTATTCAAAGAATGCTGAGACTCATACATCGCATATTCTCTACGAATATAAATATGATCAATGTGCAAAGTCCGGAAGATAGAGGACTAATTAATGTAACGGCAAGAAACCTTTTTAAACAATTGTTTGCGACTGCCAGCATAAATGGTGAAAGTAATCCTTGTTTCAATTATTTTCATTTCGTTCCGGATGCCCCTCAGCCCAATTACGTTTGTGTTAATAACGACCTGGCCCTGATGTTCCTTGCTTTTCTTGGTTTCCACTTTTTTTACAAGGATGAACTTTATACCAGCTTTTGTATGTTACATAACATATATACCGGACAAAGCTACGATCAAGCATTCGACAGTGCACTGCTTTCTGAAAATATCAATGAATATAATTCTCCGCAAAGCCTTGCCAATCAATTAAATACAGCCGGATTGGACGCAGAAACAGCACTTCTAATCGGTTTAACTGCAATGGCATCAGCCGCTTTCCAACGCAGTAGTTCGGGACTGGAATCGCAAGAGACACTGGAAACCTTGCTGATAAGATGCTTGCCATGCGAGTTTCTGAGCATTGTCTACAGCAATATAGCCAGTCATTGCCACTCTGGATACTCGTGCCCTATACCTATGGCTATGTTTACCGAAGAGGGCATGCAAGAGTTTACACACAGTATTGTGGGTATTCACCCAACACCTGCATTATCGGAGGCATATTCGTTCGAAAGTCTGGACTATCTATTGGATTATTCTGAAAGTTCATACAGTGAGGGTTCTGATGAAGAGTCGGATTCTGAGGATCAGGAACAGTCAATCGTTATTCAACAACAAAATGAACTGATAGCCCAGCTACGACAGGAATTTGCAAGCCAGCCTGCAACGAATGAAGCGGGTGCCGTTGGAGGGATTAGTGGAGTCACCAAAAAGTGTGGAGTTTGTCTCAAGCCACTGGAAGAAATGATGAAGTTCGAAAGTTGTGAACACGCCGGTCTGTGTCAGATTTGTATTGAACGAATTATACTGGAGCAGACCGGCTGTCCCTATTGTCGGGTAAAATCGGAATCATATAAGAGGGTTTTAGATATGTCTTCTCATTGAGCATTGGTTGTCACCTCTTCGGTTGCAACGGAGAGGCTTTTTCTATTGGTCTTCATAGCCTATATAAACATTTGCCAAGGATGCTTATACAAAGCTCATTAACAGTAGGAGGCTCGTTTAACGAATGCAGGTTAAAGTATGACCCTACAATGTGCCTTTAAGACGCTTTTGTTTTTAATATTTTTGTTTTTTTGTCGGCAGGGCGTGGCAAACGATACCTATGGCATTGAAGAGTTTCGCCAGTATCAAAAGACATACTGGAAACCGCCTTCAAAAAAACAAAAGATGCATACAGGTCAACCCGCCATGAGCCCACTTGAAAACATTCGTATTGGCTTTGTCAGCCTTAATTTAGCCTCTGACGATGTATCTGGCGATGAGCGACTGGAAATCTGTGAAACATACGAGATTACTCAGCAAGGCTTTGAACTTCTGATAAGCTTTTACTCTAATTATGTCAACATGGGAGACCCTCATTATCGAAAAGTTCGCATTCAAAGAGTATTGAGACTGATGCATCGTATATTCACTATAAATATAAATAAGACCAATGGACAGAGTCAGGCAGATAAAGAGTTAATCAATGCAACGGCAAAAAGCCTTTATGAGCAATTGTTTTTGTATGTCAACATAAATGGCAGCACTAATCCTTATTTTCATTATTTTCATTTCGCTACGGCGGTAGAGCAGTCCAATTCTGTCGGTGTTAATCACGATCTGGTCCTGGTGTTCCTTGCTTTTCTTGGTCCCCACTTTCTTTCCAGGGAGGAGCTTTATACCAACTTTAGAGTATTGGATCAAAAATATACCGTAAGAAGCTACAATCGAGCATTCGACCGTGGATTGCTTTGTAAAAATATCAATGAATATAATTCTCCGACAAGTATTGCCAATCAATTAAATACAGCTGAATTGGACGCAGGAACAGCACTTCTAATCGGTTTAACTTCAATGGCATCGGCCGCTTTCCAGCGCATGGATTCAGGGCTGGAATCGCAAGAGACATTGGAAACCGTGTTGATAAAATGTCTGCCATACGAGCTTTTGGCCATTGTCTATAGCAATATTGCCAGCCGTTGCTATCCTCCCTCGCGCCTCGTACCCGGGGCTATGTTTACCGTAGATGGTATGCAAGAATTTACCCTCATTATCGTGGGTATTGACCTCAGAGCTTTATTATCGGAGGCATCTGCGTCAGAAAGTCTGGAATATCTTCTGGATTATTCTGAGAGTTCAGGCAGTGAGGGATCTGCTGAGGAGTCGGATTCTGAGGATCAGGATCAGTCAATAGTCATTCAACAGCAAAATGCACTGATAGCCGAACTACGCCAGGAATTAGCAAACCAGCCTGCAACGGAAGAAGCGGGTGCGGTTGGAGGAGCCTCAGAAGAAATCAAAAAATGTCCAATTTGTCGCAACCCAGTGACGGATATTATGCTGTTACAAAATTGTGGGCACGCTGGTTTTTGCGAGGATTGTGCTGTGCGACTAATATGCGAGCAGAAGGGCTGTCCCTTTTGTCGGGCAACACCTTCGTCCTACGTCAGGGTTCTCGACATGTCTTTTCCTTGAATGTCTGCACAGCCAGTGTATTGCCTGATGGTAACTGATACGTTCAAGCTCATTGACAAAATACTTGTAAGGATCAATGCCCGCAACAAGACAACTGACGGTTAATGTCCGGAACAGGGTAAGGTTGTCTGCCCCTTCCTGCATAGAGCCAAAAAAGCAGTTCTTTTCCTTATCGGGATACAACTGAGACCGGACAACAGGTGGTTGGCGTCAATGGCAACATCCAGATCAGCTTTTTCTATGGGTCTCCATAGCCTATAAAGATATGTGCTAAGGAAGCTCACACAAGGCTCACTGATAGCAGTGTAGCTTTTTTAACGAATGCAGGTGAAAGTATGGCTATAACATGTGTCTTAAAGACACTTTTGTTTTCGGTGTTGTTGTTTTTTTATCAGCAGGGGCTGGCAAACGATACCTATCGTCTTGAAAAATTTCGTAAGTATCAAATGAAAAACTGGAAACCCCTTTCAAAAGAACAACAAAACTGCACAGATCAACTCGAAATAAGCTCACTTGAAAATATCCGTCTTGGCTTTGTCAGGCTTAATTTAGAATCTGATGATTTATCTGGAGATGGTCGACTGGAAACCTGTGAAACGTACGAAGTTTATGAGAAAGATTTTAATCGTCTGAACAACTTTTATTTTAATTATGTGAATAGGGGTAATCCTGAACGTCGAAAAGTTCGCATTCAAAGAGTATTGAGACTAATACATCGTATATTTGCTATTAATTTAAATAGGTTTAATGATCAAAGTCGGGGAGAAAAAGAGTTAATCGATGCAATGGCAAAAAGCCTTTTTGATCAACTGTTTTTATCTGTCAACATAAACGGAAGAAGTAATCCCTATTTCAATTATTTTCATTTAGTTCAGGGGGGGAAGCAGTGCAATTATGTTGGGGTTAATAACGGTCTGGTCCTGATGTTTCTTGCTTTTCTTGCACCCCACTTTCTTTCCAGGGATCGACTTTATACCTACTTTTGTATCTTGGGTAACATATACACCGGAGAAAGCTGCGATCAAGCATTCGACCGTGCATTGCTTTCTGAAAATATCAACGCATATGATTGTCCGCAATGCCTTTCAGATCAATTGAAAGCAGCCGAATTGGACACAGGAATAGCGCTTCTGATCGGTTTAACTGCAATGGCATCAGCGGCTTTCCAGCGCATTGATTCAGGACTGGAGTCACAGGAGACACTGGAAAACTTGTTGATAAGATGCTTGCCCTACGAGCTTTTGCCAATTGTCTACAGTAATGCGGCCAGGCATTGCCGCCCAGGACGCTCATGCCCTGTACCTGCGTTTATGTATACCGTGAATGGCATGCAAGAATTTACATCCAGTATTATGGGTATTAACCCCGCACCTTTAACGGAAGCATCATCGTTCGAAAGTCTGAAGTTTCTAATGGATTATATTGAGCTTTCAGATAGTGTAGGTTCAGACAGTGAGTTTGCTTCTGAGGAATCGGATTCCGAGGATCAGGATCAGTCAATAGTCGTTCGGCAACAAAATGAACTGATAGGCCAATTACGACAGGAATTGGCAAACCAACCTATAACGGAGGAAGCGGGTGCTGTCAGAGGAGTCTCTGCAGGAACCAAAAAATGTCCAATTTGTACCGACTCGCTGACAGACGTTGCGGTGTTACATCGTTGTGGACATGCCGGTTTTTGCAAGACTTGTGCTGAGCGGCTTATAAATGAGCAGAGGGAATGTCCCTTTTGTCGGGAGATACCGTTGTCATACATGAAGGTTATCGATATGTCTTTGCCCTGAATGTGTGCCAAGAATGCTGATAAAAAGCCCATTAACAGTAGGAAACTCTTTTAACGAATGCAGGTTAAAGTATGATCCCACAATGTGCCTTTAAGACGCTTTTGTTTTCGGTAATTTTGTTTTTTTATCAGCAGGGGCTGGCAAATGACACCTATGGTCTTGAAGAGTTTCGCAAGTATCAAATGAAAAACTGGAAACCGCTTTCAAAAGAACAACAAAGCTGTATAGTTCAACCCGTCATGAGCCCACTTGAAAACATCTGTATTGGTTTTGTCAGGCTTAATATAGAATCTGGCGATGTATCTGGAGATGGCCGACTGGAAATCTGTGAAAATTACGAGGTTACTGAGAAAGACTTCAAGCTTCTGATCAACTTTTATTTTAACTATGTGAACAGTACTGATACTCAAAATAATCGAAAAATGCGCATTCAAAGAGTACTGAGACTGATGCATCATATATTCGCTATAAATATAAACCAGACCAATGGAGCAAGCCCTGACAAGAAAGAGCTAATCAGTGTCTTAGCACAAAGCCTCTTTGACCATTTTTTTTCGCCTGAAATGAGAAATGGCGGGAGAAATCCTTATTTCAATTATTTCTCTTTATATCCGGTAGCAAGTCAGTTCGATTATCTCGGTTTTAACAATATTTTAGTCCTGATGCTTGTGACTTTTCTTGGTCCTCATTTTCTTTTCAGCAATGATTTTCATAACTACTTTACCGTGCTGCGTAACAGTTATACTGAAAAAAACTACGATCGGGCATTATCCCGTGGATCGCTTTATGAAAATATCAATGAAAATTCTCCGCAAAGCATTGCCAGTCATTTCACTGCAATCGGATTGGACACAGAAACAGCACTTCTAATTGGTTTAACTGCAATGGCATCGGCAGCTTTCCAGAGCCTCAACTCAGGGCAGGAATGGCCAGAGACACTAGAAACTTTGTTGCAAAGATACTTACCCTGCGAGATTCTGGGTACTCTCTACTGGAATTTGGTTGGCCTTTTCCCCGCAGGACGTTCATGGCCCGTACCTCAGGTCATGTTTACCGTAGAGGGTATGCAAGAGTTTACACAGGGTATTTTGGGTATTGACGTCACTCCTGAGTCTGCATCATCGCAGGCAGAATCGTCAGAAAGCCCGGGCTGTCAATCGGATTATTCTCAGGGTTCAGACAATCAGGTTGTGGACCCTGACGGTGAGCCGCATTCTGAGCATCAGGACCAGCTAATAGTCATACAGCAACAGAATGAACTGATAACTGAACTACCACAGGAATCAGCAGGCCAACCTGCAACGGGAGAAACGGGGGCTGTCGGAGGAGCCTCGGCAGGAACCAAAAAATGTCCACTTTGTGCCGACCCACTGACAGACATTATAGTCTTACATTGTTGTCCAGACGCCGACTTTTGCAATACTTGTGCTGATCGACTTATATATGAGCAGAGGGAATGCCCCTTTTGTCGGAACATACCCTTGTCATACATGAAGATTCCTGACATGTCTTTACCTTGAATGTACGCGCAGTGCCAGTCTGACGCTTCTCCTTCCGGTTTAGTGCGGTCAGCACTCTTCTCCCAGACATACACCTTAGATCAGGCTCCAGGTGACTGGTATCAATGGCAACATCCGGATCAGCTTTTTCTGTGGGTCTCTGTAGACTATATAAATGTGTGCCAAGGATGCTGATGCAAAGCTCATTAACAATAGGAAGCTCTGTTAACGAATGTAGGTTAAAGTATGACCCTACCATGTGCCTTAAAGACGCTTTTGTTTTCAGTATTTTTGTTTTTTTATCAGCAGGGGCTGGCAAACGACACCTATGACCTGGAAGGATTTCGTCAGCATCAAAAAGAAAACTGTAAACCGCCTTTAAAAAAACAAGGGTGTACACCCACCATAAGCCCGCTTGAAAACATCCGTATTGGCTTTGTAAGGCTTAATTTAGCCTCTGAAGATGTGTCTGGAGATGGGCGACTGGAAATCTGTGAAAATTACGAGGTGGCTGAGCAAGACTTTAAACGTCTGAACAACTTTTATTTTAATTATGTGGGCATGGGTGATCCTCTATTTCGAAAAGTTCGTATTCAAACAATACTGAGACTCATACATCGTATATTCGCTATGAATATAAATATAACTAATGGACGAAGCCGGGCAGAGAAAAAGCAAATTAATGAAGTGGCAGAAAGCCTTTTTGAACAATTTTTTTCGTCAGTCGACATAAATGGCGGAAGCAATCCTTATTTTAATTATTTCTATTTAATTCCGGGTGCTGCTCAGTCCAATTATGTGGATGTTAATAACGGTCTGGTTCTGATGTTTCTTGCTTTTCTTGGTCCCCACTTTCTTTACAAAGATCAACTTTATACCTGCTTTTGTATGTTGGCTAACATATATACCGGACAAAGCTACGATCGAGCATTCGACAGTGCACTACTTTCTGAAAATATTAATGAATATAATTGTCCGCAAAGCCTTGCCAATCAATTAAATGCAGCCGGATTGGACGCAGAAACAGCACTTCTAATCGGTTTAACTGCAATGGCATCAGCCGCTTTCCAGCGCATGAACTCAGGACTGGCATCGCTGGAGACATTGGAAACCGTGTTGATAAGATGCTTGCCATACGAGCTTCTGGCCATTGTCTACAGAAATATAGCCAGCCGTTGTCGATCAGGACGATCGTTTCATGTACCTGGTGCAATGTACACCCTTGGTGGTATGCAAGCGTTTACATACGGTGTTGTGGGTATTTACCCCAGACCTGCATTACCGCAGTCATATCCGTCGGAAAATCTGGACTTTCTAGTGGACTATTCTGAGTATTCTGACAGTGAGGTTACTGTTGAGGAGCCGGAATCTGAGGATGAGGAACAGGATCAGTCAATAGTCATTAAACAACAAAATGAACTGATAGCTGAACTACGACAGGAATTAGCAAGTCAGCCTGCTACTGAAGAAGCTGGTGCGGTTGGTGGAGCCTCAGGAGAGACCAAAAAATGTCCACTTTGTACTGACCCACTGGCAGACATTATAGTGTTACAAAGTTGTGGGCACGCTGGTTTTTGCAAGAATTGTGCTGAGCGACTTATACGTGAGCGGAGGGAATGTCCCTTCTGTCGGGAAATACCCTTATCCTACTTCAGGGTTATCGACATGTCTCTGCACTGAATATCTGCACAATGCCAGTTTATTACCCTATGCCTCTCTTTCCGGATTCGTTTGATCGGCTCGCGGATACCGGGAGCATGATGGTAGTTGATGCGTTGAAGGTCATCGACAACATACTTTTAAAGGGCAATGCCTGAAAAAAGTCAGAAGTCGTTTAACACCTGAAGCAGGGCAAGGTTGTCTGCCCCTCCTTCTGCCCAGCCAAAAAAGCCAGTTCTTGCTCTCCATCGGAAAGCGTCTGCGACTAGACTCAATGTGATTGGTGTCAAAGGCAACATCCGGATCAGCCTTTTCAATTGCTCTCCATAACCTGCCTAAATAGGTGCCTGGGTTGGGAGTTCATTCAAAGCTCATTAATAGTAGTGCAGCTGTTCAACGAGTGAAGGTGAAAGTACGATCATGCTATGCGCCTTAAGAACGCTTTTATTTACAGTATTTTTGTTTTTTTATCAGCAGGGACTAGCAAACGATACCTATAACCTTGAAGAATTTCGACAGCATCAAAAGAAAAACTTGAAACAGTCTTCGGAAAAACAACAAAACTGCACAGGTCAACCCGCCATGAAACCACTTGAAAACATCCGTATTGGCTTTGTAAGGCTTAATTTAGCCTCTGACGATGTATCTGGAGATGAGCGTCTGGAAATTTGTGAAAATTACGAGGTTGCTGTGCAAGACTTTAAACATTTGGACAACTTTTATTTTGATTATGTGGACATGGGTGTTCCTCAATATCGAAAAGTTCGCATTCAAAGAGTGCTGAGACTATTGCATCGTATATTCGCTATGAATATAAATATGACCAATGGACAAAGCCGGGAAGAGAAAAAGGTAATCATTACAACGGCACAAAGCCTTTTTGAGCAGTTTTTTTCATCTGTCAACATAAATGGCAAAAGCAATCCTTATTTCAATTATTTCTATTCAATTCCGGAGGCCCCTCTGTCTAATTATGCTGGTGTTAATAACGATCTGGTTCTGATAATTCTTGCTTTTCTTGGTCCCCACTTTCTTTACAAGGAACAACTTTTTACCAGCTTTATTATGTTGGCTGGCATATATACCGGGCAAAGCTACGATCAAGCATTCGACAGTGCGCTGCTTTCTGAAAATATCAATGAATACAATTCTCCGCAAAGCCTTGCCAATCAATTAAATGCAGCCGGATTGGACGCAGGAACAGCACTTCTGATCGGTTTAACTGCAATGGCATCAGCCGCTTTTCAGCGCATGAATTCAGGACTGGAATCGCAGGAGACACTGGAAAACTTGTTGATAAGATGCTCGCCATTCGAGCTTCTGCCGATTATCTACAACAATATAGCCTGCCATTGCCGCCCTGGACGCTCGTGCCCTGTACCTGGGGTTATGTATACCTTGTATAGCATGCAAGAGTTTACAAACCGTATTTTGGGTTTTGACTCCAGACCCACATTATCGTTGGCATCATCGGTAGAAAGTCTGAACTTTCTCGTGGATTATATTGTGCTTTCAGACAGTGCTGTTTCAGACAGCGAGGGTTCTGTTGAGGATTCGGATTCCGGGGATCAGGATCTGTCAATAGTCGTTCAACAACAAAATGAACTGATAGCTAAGCTAAGACAAGAATTAGCAAACCAAACTGAAAAGGAGGAAGCGGGTGCTGTCGGAGGAGCCTCAGCAGAAACCAAAAAATGTCCACTTTGTACCGACCGCCTGACAGACGTTATAGCGTTACATAGTTGCGGACACGCTGGTTTTTGCAATAATTGTGCTGAGCGACTTATACGTGAGGAGAGGGAATGTCCCTTTTGTCGGAACGTACCCTTGTCATACATGAAGATTCTCGACATGTCTTTACCCTGAATGTGTGCAAAGTGCCGGTCTATTGACTGACGCTTTGAAGTACATCGACGAAGTACTTGTAAGGATTAATGCTTTCAAAAAGACAATCGTCGTCAAATATGTGGAACAGGGCAAGGTTGTCTGCACGTTCTTCCTGTTCAGCCAAAAAAGCCAGTTCTTTCTCCCCATCGGGATACATCTGAGACTAGTACATAACTCCAGTTTCTTTGTCCTGCAGCAATGCCGGAATTTTCCATTCTGGCATTCTTCTCCCTGATTCAGATCAGGGTGACCTATGCCAGCTCAATACCGTATCCGCCTGTCCATAGACGAACAGCAGCAATTAAAAGACCTCATTCACCAGACCAAGGTGGCCAAGCATAAACGTATTCATGCCCAGATCCTCCTGTGTCTCGATGAAAACGGGCCAAAACTGACGGAGCTCCAGACCAGCCAAACCTGTGGTGTTTCAACGAAAACGGTTCAGAGAACACGCAAACGCTGTGTACTTGAAGGGCTGGATATTGCTGTTAATAGCAAGTTCAATGGCATTGCCCGCCCAAGAAAACTCCAGGGGGAGCAGCAGGCGGCATTGACAGCTCTGGCTTGCTCAACACCACCAGAAGGTCATAGCCGCTGGACGCTACAGCTTCTCGCTGACCGTATGGTTGAGTTGGAGCATGTCAATTCCATCTCGCATCAAACCATTGGCCGAGAGTTAAAAAAAACGAGTTGAAGCCTTGGCAGAAAAAGGAGTGGTGTATTCCAAAAAAAGCAAACGCAGAATTTGTTTGCGCTATGGAACGTGTTTTGGATGTTTATCAACAACCACATGATCCGAATCGACCACTGATCTGTATGGATGAGAGCAGTAAGCAGCATACTTTGGAGGTCAGGACTCCACTCCCTATGAAGCCTGGCCAACCCCTAAAATATGACAATGAGTATGAGCGCAATGGTGTGAGTTCTCTCTTCATGTTTTTTGCGCCACTGGAAGGTTGGCGACATATCGAGGTGACTGATAGCCGAACTGCCTGCGACTGGGCTCACCAGATCAAACAGCTGGTTGATGTTCACTTCCCAAAAGCTGATGTCATCCGTCTTGTCATGGATAACCTGAACACACATACACCTGCATCTCTTTATAAAGCCTTTGAACCAGGAGAGGCTCATCGGTTGGCCAGTAAGTTGGAAATCATCTATACACCCAAGCATGGAAGCTGGCTCAACATGGCAGAGATTGAATTGAGTATTCTCAGTCGTCAGTGTTTAAGTAGACGCATACCCGATCAGGCCGCACTGAAATCAGAGATTGAAGCGTGGGAGTCCCAGCGTAATGGTGTAGAAAGCAAAATGGAATGGCGATTTACGACCGAGGATGCTCGGGTAAAACTCAAGAAGCTTTACCCGACGATCAAATCGGAGTGATGTACTAGACTCCATGTGTTGGTGTCAATGGTAACATCAGGTTCAGCTTTTTCTATTGCTCTGTGTAGCCAGTATAAATATGTGCTGATGATGCTCACACAAAGCTCATTAGAAGTAGTGCAGCTGTTTCAACCAGTGAAGGTGAAAGTATGACCATGGCATACGTCTTAAAGACGCTTTTGTTTTTAGTGTTTTTGTTTTTTTATCAGCAGGGTGTGGCAAACGATACCTATAACCTTGAAGAATTTCGCCAGCATCATATGACAAACTGGAAACCACCTTCAAAAAAACAACAAAGGCTTACAGGTCAACCCGCCATGAGCACACTTGAAAACATCCGTATTGGCTTTGTCAGACTCGATCTGGAATCTGACGATGTATTTGGAGATGGGCGACTGGAAATCTGTGATGATTACGAAGTTGATGAGCAAGACTTTAATCGTCTGAACAACTTTTATTTTGATTATGTGAATATGGGTGATCTTCAGTATCGAAGAGATCGCATCCGAAGAGTACTGAGACTGATGCATCGTATGTTCGCTATGAATATAAATATGATCAATGTACAAAGCCCGGAAAAGAAACAGCTGGCAAATGCAAAAGCAAAAAGCCTTTTTGAAAAAATGTTTCTGTCTGCCAGAATAAACGACAGAATTAACCCTTATTTTCATTATTTCTATCCGGATTCGACAGAAAATCAGTCGAATTTTCTCGGTGTTAATAATGATTTAGTCCTGATGTTTCTTGCTTTTCTTGGGCCCCATTTTCTTTTCCAGAATGACTTATATGCCTACTTTGATGTACTTCATAACAGCCATGCCGAAAAAAGCTGCGAACAAGCATTCGATCGTGAATTGCTTTCTGAAAATATCAATGAATATGACTCTCCGCAAAGTCTTGCCAATCAATTAAAAGTAGCCGAATTGGACGCAGGTACAGCACTTTTAATCGGTTTGACTGCAATGGCATCATCAGCTTTCCGGCACATGCATTTAGGACTGGAATGGCATGAGACACTGGAAGCTTTGTTGAGAAGACACTTGCCAAACGAGCTTCTGGCCACTATCTACAGCAATATAGACGTCCATTGTCATCCTGTGCAATCGTATTCTATACCTACGGTTATGTATACCACGGGTGGTATGCAAGAGTTTACACACAGTATTTTGGGTATTGATCTGCACGCATTATCGTCAGAAAGCCCGGGCAATGGATTGGATTATTCTGAGAGTTTAGAGACTGAGTTTTTTCTTGAGGAGTCGGATTCTGAGCATCAGGATCAATCAATAGTCATTCAACAACAAAACGAACTGATAGCCCAGCTACGAAGGGAGTTGGCAAGCCAAACAGCACCTGGGCAAGCGGGTGCAGTTGGAGGTGCATCAGTAAGAGTCAAAAAATGTGCAGTTTGTCATGAGCCACTGCAAGAAATGATGGGGTTCGAAAGTTGTGAACACGTTGGTTTGTGTCAGATTTGTATTGAGCGAATTATACGGGAGCAAAGCGGCTGTCCCTTTTGTCGGTTTAAATCGGAATCGTATAAGAGGGTTTTCGACATGTCTTTTCATTGAAAATAGTTGTCACCTTTTCAGTTGCATCGGATCAGCTTTTTTTATTGGTAGCAATGGTCTATACAGATAGGTGTCATGGGCGATTACATAAAGCTCATTAATAATAAATAGTGCAGTAATAGTGGACCGTTAATAGTAGAGCGTTAATAGCAGAACGGCTGTTTTAACGAATGTCGGTGACAGTATGGCAATACCTTGTCCTTTAAAGACGCTTTTGTTTTCAGTGTTGCTGGTTTTTTATAAGCAGGGCTTAGCTAATGACAGCTATTGTCTGGAAGAATTTCGCCAACAGCAAAAGATAAACTGGAAGCTGCCTTCAGAAAAACAACAAAACTGCACAGATCAACCCGCCATGAGTCCATTTGAAAACATCCGCATTGGCTTCTTCAGGCTTAATTTAGCCTCTGACGATCTATCTGGAGACAGTCGAGTGGAAATCTGTGAAAATTACCAGGTTGCAGAGCAGGACTTTAAACGTCTGCAGAACTTTTATTTTGATTATGTGGGCATGGGTGACGCTCAAAATCGAAAAATTCGTATTCAAAGAATGCTGAGACTAATACATCATATATTCGCTATAAATATAAATATGACCAATGGACAAAGCCGGGAAGAGAAAAAACGAATCAGTGAAGCAGCAAAAAGTCTTTTTATACAGTTTTTTATCTCTACCAATATAAATGACAGAAGCAACCCTCATCTCAATTATTTCAATTTCGTTCCGGAGGAACATACATCCAATTATGTTGGTGTTGACAACATTCTGGTCCTGATGCTTCTCTCTTTTCTTGGTCCCCACATTCTTGTCAAGAAAGTACTTTGTCTCTATTTCAGTATTTTGCATAACGTGTATACCGGACAAAGCTACGACCAGGCATTCGATAGTGCATTGCTTTCTAAAAATATCAATGAATATAATTCTCCGCAAAAACTTGCCAATCAATTAAATGCAGCCGAATTGGACGCAGAGACAGCACTTCTAATCGGTTTAACTGCAATGGCATCAGCCGCTTTCCAGCGCATTAATTCAGGACTGGCCTCGCTGGAGACACTGGAAACCATGTTGGTAAGATGCTTGCCATACGAAATTCTAGCCATTGTCTACAGCAATTTAGCCCGCCATTGCCGCTCTGGACGCTCGTGCCCTGTCCCCGTGGTCATGTATAGCGTGGGTGGCATGCAACACTTCACCCGAAGTATTGTAGGTATTTACCCCGAGCCAGTATTATCGTCAGAAAGTCTGGACTATCTGGTGGATTATATTGAGCTTCCAGACACTGCAGCTTCAGACGGTGAGGCTTCTGTTGAGGAGTCGGATTCTGAGGATCATGATCCGTCAATCGTTATTCAACAACAAAATGAGCTGATAGCCCAGCTAAGACAGGAATTAGCAAACCAGCCTGCAACGGTGGAAACAGGTGCAATTGGAGGAGCGACAGGCGTCACCAAAAAATGTGGAGTTTGCCACGGTCCCCTGCAAGAAGTAATGGGTTTTAAAAGTTGTGAACACGCTGGTTTGTGCCAGATTTGTATTGAGCGAATTATACGGGAGCAGACCGGCTGTCCCTTTTGTCGGGTAAAATCGGAATCATACAAGAGGGTTTTTGATATGTCTTCTCATTGAAAATGGGTTGTCATCTCTCCGGCTGCATCAGAATAAGCTTTTTTATTGGTCATTATGGCCATAAGTACTCAGCCGTACGGAATCGAATACTCCTGGCTTATTGGGCAGGTGCTCTGCAAGGCGCAACGACGGGAACATAGCAAGCTATGTGACCAGAGTTGCAACGCAGGAGCAGTTGCCGCGAGTGCCTGAACAATGAGTCAGAAAATATGATTTCGTAGGGTTGAGTACTTAAGTAGTTGCCAGGGACGCTCATCAAAAACTCATTAATAGCAGTGCCGCTGTTTTAACGAATACAGGTGAAAGTATGATAAGACTATGTTCCTTGAGGACGCTTTTCTTTTCAGTGTTGTTGTTTTTTTCTCACCAGGGGCTGGCAAACGATAGTTATGATCTTGAAAGATTTCGCGAGTATCAAAAAACAAACTGGAAACCGCCTTCAAAGAAAAAACAGAGACAATCAGGCCAGCCTGTGATGGGCCCACTTGAAAACATCCGCATTGGCTTTGTCAGGCTTAATTTAGAATCTGACGATTTGTTTGGAGATGTGCGACTGAAAATCTGTGAAAATTACGAGGTTTCTGAGGAAGACTTTCAACGACTGCTAAACTTTTTTTTTAACTATGTGAACATAGGTGATCCTCACTATCAAAAAGCACGCATTCTAACAGCACTGAGACTGATACACCGTATGTTCGATATAAATATAAATGCGTTCATGGAACAAAGCCCGACAGAGAAAGAATTAATAAATACAATGGCAAAAAGCCTCTTTACGCAAATGTTTTTATCTGACAATGTAAACGGTCGAAGGAATCCTTATTTCCTTTATTTTCATTCAGTTCCATCAGAAGATCAGTCTTATTATCATAACGGTGTTAATAATGGTTTAGTCTTGATGTTTCTTGCTTTTCTTGGTCCCCATTATCTTTCCCGGTATGGCTTGTCTGAATGGTTTAGCGTGCTTCAAAGACGCTATACCAGAAAAAGCTACGATCGAGCATTCTCCCGTGAGCTGCTTGCTGGAGATGTCAATGAATATAATTCTCCGCAAAGCATTGCCAATCAATTGACTGCAGCCGCACTGGACACAGAGACAGCACTTCTAATTGGCTTAACCGCAATGGCACCAGCCGCTTCCCGGTGCCTGGATTCAGGACAGAGATGGCCAGAGACACTGGAAACCTTGTTGATGAGTCACATGCCAGACGAACTTCTGGTCATTATCTACAACAATTTAGCCAGCCTTTGCCATAATGGACGCATCTTCCCTGTCCCTACGGTTATGTGCACCTTGAGTGGCAGGCAAGATTTTACCCATAGTATTTTGGCTATTAACCCTGAACCTGCAATATCATCGGCATCATCGTCAGAAAGCCTGGACTATCAATCGGATTATTCACTGGGTTCAGACAATGAGGTTGAGGATTCTGGTGAGGCGTTGGATTCTGGGCATCAGGATCAGTCAATAGTCATTCAGCAACAAAATGAACTGATAGCCCAATTACGACAGGAAATAGCAAACCAACACAGAGCGGAGGAAGCGGGTGCAGTGGGAGGAGCCCCAGAAAAAGTCATAGAATGTCCGGTTTGTTTCGAACCACTGCAAGAAATAACGTTATTAGAAACTTGTGGACATGCGGGTTTATGCAAAGCGTGTGCAGAGCGATTTGTCCGGGAGCAGAGGGGATGTCCTGTTTGTCGGAAAGAACCGGAATCATTCAGAAAGATATTCTTAATGCCCCCTCATTGAATGTGTTCGCAGTGCAAGTTTATCGAAAGAAAGCGTTCGAGCGGGGGACAGACCCTGCTATTTGTCGAGATCGGATTTTAACGGATTGGCCCCGAACTTCTCTTGCCAGATTTGCGGGGTTAATGCTGAATATCGCGAGTCGGACGGCAACTGTTTCAAGGAATTCAGGTGAAAGTATGACCATAGAATGTGCCTTAAAGATGCTATTGTTCTCAGTGCTTTTGTTTTTTTATCAGCAGGGGCTGGCAAACGACACCTATGACCTTGAGGAATTCCGCCAGCATCAAAAGAAAAGCTGGAAACCGCCTTCAGAAAAACAACAAAGTTGCACAGATCAGCCCGCCATAACCCCTCTTGAAAACATCCGTATTGGCTTTGTCAGGCTTAATTTAGCCTCTGACGCTGTCTCTGGAGATGAGCGACTGGAAATCTGTGATGATTACGAGATTTCTGAGCAAGACTTTAATCGTTTGAACAACTTTTATTTTGATTATGTGAACGTGACCGAACAATCTCGAAAACTTCGCATTCAAAGAATGCTGAGACTAATGAATTTTGTATTCACTATAAATATAAACAGGACCAATGGGAAAAAACCCGAAGATAAACGGAGAATAAATGCGATAGCAGAAAGCCTCTTTGAGAAAAACTTTTTGTCGGAAAGTATAAATGACGGGAGTGAACATTATTTTCATTATTATGATTTTGAATTTGCAGCGAATCATTACAGTTATGACGATGTAAATAAAGATTTATTTCTAATGACTTTTCTTGGTCCCCACTTTCTTTTACAGAATGAATTATATGACCACTTTAAAGTACTGCATAACAGCTATACCAGAACAAGCTACTATGATGCATTTGAACGTGAATTACTTTCTGTAAATATCAATGAATATCATTCTCCGCAAAGTCTTGCCAATCAATTAAATACAGCTGAATTGGACGCAGGAACAGCACTTTTAATCGGTTTAACTGCAATGGCATCAGCAGCTATCCAGCGCATTAATTCAGGGCGGGAATGGCAAGAGACACTGGAAACCTTATTGGTAAGTTACTTGCCATACGAACTTCTGGATATTGTCTACAAAAATATAGCTATTCATTGTAACGCTGGACAATCGTATACAGTACCTATCGTTATGTTTACCGTGAATGGTATGCAAGAGTTTACACACAGTATTTTGGGTATTGACCCCATACCTGCATCATCGTCAGAAAGGCAGGGTCACTTATTAGATTCTTCTGAGGGTTCAGGCAGTGATGGTTATGTAGAAGAGCCGGATTCTGAGCATCAGGAAGCGTCAAAAGTTATTCAACAACAAAATGAACTGATAGCCGAACTGCGACGGGAATTAGCAAACCAGTCTGAGAGGGAGGAAGCTGGTGCAGTTGGAGGAGCTTCGGGAGCAGTCAACAAATGTCCACTATGTCGCACACCGCTGGAAGACATCATGCTGTTACAAAGTTGCGGGCATGCTGGTTTTTGCAAGAATTGTGCTGAGCGAATTATAAATGAGCAGAGGGACTGTCCCTTTTGTCGGGAAGCTACCTTATCATTCATCAGAGTTATCGACATGTCTTTTCCTTGAATGTCTGCAGAGTGCCAGATTACCTGGTGAGCTGAAGAAAATTGACGAAGTGCTTGTAAAGATCAATGTCTGCAAAAAGACAACTGACGATTAATGTTTGAGCAGACCAATGTTGTTTGCCCCGTCTTCTGTCTGGCTAAAAAGTCAGTGCTTTCTCTCCATCGGGATAGACACGAGAGCAGGCTTGAGGTGGTTGCTGTCAATGGCAACATCCGGGTCAGCTTTTTCTATGGGTCTCCATGGCCTATATAAATAGGCACTGAGGGGGGCTCACGTAAAGCTCATTAATAGTTGTGCAGCCGTTTTAACGAATGCAGGTGAGAGTATGACCATAGAATGTGCCTTAAAGACACTTTTGTTTTCAGTATTTTTGTTTTTTTATCAGCAGGTGCTGGCAGACGACACCTACGGCCTTGAAGAATTTCGCAGGTATCATAAGGCAAACTCGAATCCACCTTTAAACGAACAACAAAGGCACGCTGGTCAAAGTCCACTTGAAAACATCCGCATTGGTTTTGTCGGACTTAATTTAACCTCTGACGACCTGTCTGGAGATGAGCGATTTGAAATCAGCACGAATTACGAGGTTGATGAGCAAGATTTTAGACGTCTGATCAGCTTCTATTTTCGTTATGTGAACATGACTCACGCTCAATATGATCGAAAAAATCGCATTCAAAGAATGCTGAGACTAATACATTATATGTTCGCTATAAATATAAATCAGACCTATGTACAAAGTCCTGACAAGAAAGCGCTAATTAAAGCAATAGCACAAAGCCTCTTTGAACATTTTTTTTCGTCTGTAATGAGAGGTGGCTGGAGAAACCCTTATTTTCATTATTTCTCTTCAGATTGGGGAGCAAGTCAGTCCAATTATGTTGGACTTAATAACAATTTAGTCCTGATGCTTCTGGCTTTTCTTGGTCCTCATTTTCTTTCCAGCGATGACTTTAATCACTACTTTACCGTGCTGCGTAACAGTTATATCAGAATGCGTAACAGTTATACCGGAATATGCTACAACCGGTCATTTTTCCTTGGATGGCTTTCTGAAAATATCAATGAATACAGTTCAACGCAAAGCATTGCCAGTCAATTCGTGACAGCCGGATTCGACACGGAAATAGCACTTCTAATTGGCTTAACTGCCATGGCATCGGCAGCTTTCCAGAGCATCAACTCAGGGCGGGAATGGCCTGAGACACTGGAAACTTTGCTGCAAAGATACTTACCCTACGAGATTATGGGCACTATCTACTGGAGTTTGGCTGGCTTTTTCCCCCCTGGACATTTATACCCTGTACCTCGGGTCATGTTTACTGTGAAGGGTATGCAAGAGTTTACAGAGGCTATTTTGGGTATTGACCCAACGCCAGAGTCTGCAGTACCGCAGGCAGAATCGTCACAAAACCTGGGCTATCTATCGGATTATTTTCGAGGTTCAGACAATGGGCGAGAATTTGAAGTTGAGTTTGGGGCTTCTGGTGAGGATTCAAATTCTGAGCATCAAGACCCGGCTACAGTCATTCAACAACAAAATGAACTGATAGCCCAACTGCGACGGCAATTAGCAAGCCAGACTTTAACGGAGGAAGCTGGAGCCGTTGGAGGCGCTCCAGGTGGAACCGCTAAATGTCCAGTTTGTTTCGAACCACCACATGAAATGACGGCACTAGAGCCTTGTGGACACGCTGGTTTGTGCAAGACTTGTGCTGAACGATTTGTGCGGGAGCAGCGAGGGTGTCCCATTTGTCGAAAAATAACGCACTCATACAGGAATATATACTTCGTGCCCCATCATTGAACGAAATTAAGGGCGCAATCCCGCTTCTTTAGAGGCGGGTCAAGCCCCTGCAAGGCGCTAGCCATGCTGTGACAATTGCTTAGATATTGTTACTGACTTTTTCGAGGTAGTGACCAATAAAATGCTCCGGGGGATCCGACTCAAAGCCAATCCAACAGATCAGCAAAAGTTGGTTTTGTCTCAATGGATGGGCTGCGCCCGGGTTATCTGGAATGCAAAATGCGACGAACTATGCGGTCACTGTGGACATGTTGACAACGCTGATCGAAACGCCAGCATCGTAATTAAGAATCGAGCGATTAATCTATTTTCAGACTCTGGAACGGAGTTGGTCGGCAAGGGAATTCCCGTGCTGACTAAAGGGCGTCGAGCCAATCGTAAGTCGAGAGAGGGCAAGCCCTCTCCTGCAAGTGGCAGAGAAGCGTCAAAAAAGAAAGGAACGGCATCTATTTTGGTAGGTGCTTAGTATTGGAAGCTCGCTCCTTTAGGAGGCTGTCGCAAAACTCTTCATTCTCTTCATTCCCGCGAAGGCGGGTGTCGCAAAACCCTCTCCAGCGAGGGAACGAGTTGACTCCCGTCATTCCCGGCTTCATTCTCGTCCTTCCCGCGAAGGAGGCTGTCGCAAAACCCTCTCCAGCGAGGGAACGAGTTGACTCCCGTCATTCCCGACTTCATTCTCGTCATTCCCGACTTCATTCTCGTCATTCCCGACTTCATTCTCGTCATTCCCGACTTCATTCTCGTCATTCCCGCGAAGGCGGGAATCCACACAGACTCACCACCAGAACCATACTGCCCGATGCCCCCTTGGCCTTGTCATCCCCGAGAAGGCAGAGATCCACCGTTGGCGCTGGATTCCCGCCTTCGCGGGAATGACGACCTCTGAGCATGGGAACAAGCTGTTGGAGTTTTGCGACACCCTCTTTAGGGGCGAGTAGTTCACAAAGTTTAACGGTCTGTTGCTGTGGCCGTGAAAACAGGAGCCACCAGGGCTCCTTTATACGACAGTGAATTATTTGTTGCGGATAAACTGCAGGAATTCTTGACGAGAAGGCTGGTTTTCACGCATCAGGCCCAGCATCACAGAAGAGGTCATGGAAGAGTTCTGCTTTTCGACACCACGCATCATCATGCACATGTGTTTGGCTTCAATAACAACACCCACCCCTTTTGCACCCGTAGCTTCAACAATGGCGTCGGCAATCTGCCTGGTCATGTTTTCCTGAATCTGTAGACGACGGGCAAACATATCCACGATACGGGCGAACTTGGACAAACCGAGCACTTTGCCATCAGGGATGTAACCGATGTGGCACTTGCCAATAAAGGGCAGCATGTGGTGTTCGCACATGGAGTAGAGTTCAATATCCCTGACGACCACCATTTCGCTGATATCGGATTCGAACACCGCGTTATTGACAATATCCTCAAGGCTTTGCTCATAACCGCGTGTCAGGAACTGCATGGCCTTGGCGGCACGTTTCGGGGTTTCTCTCAGACCATCCCGGTGAATATCTTCTCCCAGGGATTCGAGGATGGCTTTGTAATGTTCGCTCAGATGTTCGGTCATGGATCGCTCAATAGTGACATGAAAAGTAGTGGCATGAAGAGGGCAGGGGCCGATACTGCCTGTCTTTCATGGGTAGTTCATGTAAAAAATTGGCCAGAGTTTAACATAAAGGGGGCCATGTGGAACGGTTTGGGTCTCTGAGAGATTTATTTGTTGGCGGACTTGTCAGCTCTGCCTAATGTAGGTAAGTTACTGCGAGTATCAGATGCCTACTGTAAAGTAGTAAAAAAATAACAAACGGGATCTATTATGATAAGAAAACTCAAAAAATGGGTTGCACCTGTTCTTATGCTGGCAGCTACCGGTGCCCAGGCTGAGAGCGATAGCGGTACACTGGAAACCGTGTTAAGCAAAGGTTACCTGAGTTGTGGTGTAAACACCGGTCTGCCGGGTTTTGCGACACCTGATGAGAAAGGCAAGTGGTCCGGCATTGATGTCGATGTCTGTCGTGGCGTGGCGGCTGCGGTACTGGGCGACGCCTCCAAGGTTAAATTCATTCCCCTGACCGCCAAAGAGCGTTTTACCGCTTTGCAGTCCGGTGAAATTGACATGCTTTCCCGTAATACCACCTGGACACTTACCCGTGACGCTTCGCTGGGTCTCAACTTTGCCGGTGTCAGCTATTACGATGGTCAGGGCTTTCTGGTGAAAAAAGAGCTGGGTGTGACCAGTGCCAAACAACTGGATGGTGCTGCGATCTGCATTCAGTCCGGTACGACCACCGAGTTGAACCTGGCTGATTATTTTCGCACCAATGGCATGAAATACCAGCCTGTTGTCTTTGATACCTCCGACGGTACGGCCAAAGGTTTTGATTCAGGTCGTTGTGATGTTCTGACTTCTGACCAATCCCAGCTTTATGCGCTGAGACTGCGTCTGTCCAAGCCGGATCAGGCTGTCGTTCTTCCCGAAGTGATTTCAAAAGAGCCTCTGGGGCCACTGGTTCGCCAGGGCGATGACCAATGGTTCAACATTGTGAAGTGGTCTCTGTTTGCCATGATCAATGCTGAAGAACTGGGTCTGACTTCAGCCAATGTCGACAAGAGCAAGTCCTCAACCGATCCTTCCGTTCGCCGTTTGCTGGGCATTGAAGGTCCAAAAGGCAAGGGTATGGGTCTCAAGGACGACTGGGCTTACCAGGTAGTGAAGCAAGTGGGTAACTATGGTGAAATCTTTGAGCGTAATATCGGTGCATCCTCTCCGCTGAAGATTGAGCGTGGTCTCAATGCCCAGTGGAGCCAGGGCGGTATTCTCTACGCGCCTCCTTTCCGCTA
Source organism: Endozoicomonas sp. 8E (assembly GCF_032883915.1). Classification (NCBI taxonomy): domain Bacteria; kingdom Pseudomonadati; phylum Pseudomonadota; class Gammaproteobacteria; order Oceanospirillales; family Endozoicomonadaceae; genus Endozoicomonas; species Endozoicomonas sp. 8E. The sequence goes on from NZ_CP120717.1 coordinate 1,683,770, forward strand.
AGAGTTCTCAAAGGCTGGCAGCCCCAATGAAGTGGGTTGTCAGCCTTCTGCTATCAGATGCCTATAGCAAAATACCTCTGGCAAAATACCTTTAGCAAAATAAAAGTAAAGCCATGAAAGGATTCTTCATGGCTAATAAAAGGCACCCTATGTTAGTAAGACTCTGGCGAGACCCGGTCTGGCGGGCTGTTCTTTTTCAGGTTCTGTTGATCCTTGCTGTCGTGGCAATGGTCGCCTGGGTAGTGAACAATACCCTGTCTAATCTTGAGCATCGTGGCATCAGTACCGGCTTTGATTTTTTATCCCAGTCTGCAGGTTTTGGCATTATCCAGACGCTGGTGGAGTACGACGAAAGCCATACCTTTGGCAGAACCTTTCTGGTAGGTTTGCTCAATACTCTGCTGGTCTCATTTCTGGGCGTTATCTTTGCCACCGTTCTTGGATTCCTGATCGGTGTAGCCCGCCTCTCCTCTAACTGGCTGCTGTCAAAAATGGCCAGTATTTATATTGAGGTTTTCCGGAATATTCCCCTGCTGCTGCAGATTTTCTTCTGGTACTTTGCGGTTCTGGGCATTCTGCCCAACCCCCGTCAAAGCATCAGCCTGTTTGATACCATCTTTCTTAATGTTCGTGGAATCTCTCTCCCCTGGCCCGAATTCAATGCTGGCATGGTGACGGTTGTCTGGGTGTTCGTAGCTTGTCTGGCTGTTGTTCTGACGTTGAGATTCTTTATGCGCTCATGGTTGTCTAACCGTCAACATGGCGAAAACAACGGGCGAACGATTCTTTTTAACAAGTTGGCAATGGCTTCATTCGTTGTGCTGATTCCACTGGTGACCAGCTTTCTGGTGGATGCTCAGTTGCAATGGGAGATACCGGAATTAAAAGGTTTTAATTTCTCTGGCGGCCTGGTTTTAATCCCTGAACTGGCTGCGCTCTGGTTTGCCCTGAGTATTTATACCGCAGCTTTTATTGCTGAAGTCGTTCGTTCTGGTATTGAGTCCGTCAGCAAAGGTCAGAAAGAGGCCGCTGCGGCTCTGGGTCTCAAGCCCCGCAGAGTTTTGAGTCTGGTGGTGATTCCCCAGGCCATGCGGGTGATTATTCCGCCCCTGACCAATCAGTACCTTAACCTGATCAAGAACTCTTCACTGGCGACGGCCATAGGTTATCCGGATCTGGTCAGTGTTTTTGCGGGAACCACACTGAACCAGACCGGTCAGGCCGTTGAGGTGATCGCCATGACCATGGCCGTTTATCTCACAATCAGTCTGACCGTGTCTGTCTTGATGAACTTCTATAACCGCTGGGTATCGCTGGTAGAGCGATAAGGACTCTCTTTATGAAGAGCACGAAGATGGAAGAAAAAATGATTCCTGCAAGAGAGCCCCCGGTCAACTCGAGGGGTGTTTTAGGCTGGATGCGGGAGAAGCTGTTTGCGACGCCCTTACAGTCACTGATGACGCTGACGATTATTTATGGTCTCTATCTGATCCTCCCTCCCTTTTGGCAGTGGGCGGTCATGGACGCCACCTGGACGGGAGAAAGCCGCTCGGCCTGTAATGTCGATGGTGCCTGCTGGGCTTTTGTTACTGCACGACTGGATCAGTTTATTTACGGCTTCTATCCCGAGAGTGAAATCTGGCGGGTGAATCTGTTTTTTGTGCAATTGGCGCTGATTCTGGGTTGGCTGATGATTCCGGCCATTCCCGGCAAGAAGCTGGCATTGGGGGTGGGGCTGCTGGTGTTGCCTGTCACGTCCTGGCTGACGCTGTCCGGAGGCTACTTCGGTCTGCCCGAGGTTGAAACCCACAAGTGGGGTGGTTTGATGGTGACACTGGTGCTGGCGCTTTACGGCATGCTGGCATCATTACCGGTAGGCGTTTTGTTGGCCCTTGGCAGACGATCCTCCATGCCGGTGATCAGGACTTTCTGTACTGCGTATATTGAACTCTGGCGTGGCGTTCCGCTGATTACTGTTCTGTTTATGGCGTCGGTCATGCTGCCACTGTTTGTACCGGAAGAAATTGTTTTCGACAAACTGGTTCGGGCCCTGATTGGCATCGTCATGTTCCAGTCAGCTTATATGGCAGAAGTGGTGCGCGGTGGATTGCAGGCTATTCCAAGAGGTCAGGTAGAAGCCTGCCAGAGTCTCGGAATGGGTTACTGGCAGAGTATGTTGCTGGTGGTTCTGCCCCAGGCTGTTCGTCTGGTGATTCCCGGCATTGTGAATACCTTTATTGCCCTGTTCAAAGACACCAGTCTGGTATTGGTAATTGGTCTGTTTGATCTGCTTTCGATTGTTCAGGCGGCCCTGAATGACCCCGAGTGGCTGGGCAGTGCCATAGAAGGTTATCTGTTTGCCGGATTTGTGTTCTGGTTGTTCTGTTTTGGTATGTCCAAATACAGCCAGCGCCTGGAAAAGAATTGAATTCAAGAATAATGAAAATGAGAGGTCTTCATGGATAAGATGGTCCGGGAAGTTAAAGACCCTGCAAGTCCTGTCATCAGGTTGAATGGGGTTAACAAATGGTACGACAGCTTTCATGTCCTCAGAGATATTAATCTGGATGTGGTGCGTGGCGAAAAGATCGTGATCTGCGGGCCTTCCGGCTCGGGTAAGTCGACGTTGATTCGCTGCATCAATGCTCTGGAAGAGCATCAGGAAGGTCAGATTATTGTTGATGGCACAGAGCTGACCCGGGATCTGAAAAATATAGAGAAGGTCCGTCGTGAAGTCGGTATGGTGTTTCAGCAGTTCAACCTGTTCCCCCATCTGACGGTATTAGAAAACTGCACACTGGCGCCGCTCTGGGTCAGAAAAACTGCTAAAAAAGAAGCGGAAAAAACGGCGATGGAATACCTTGAGCGCGTCCGTATTCCCGATCAGGCGGATAAATATCCCGGGCAACTCTCTGGAGGTCAGCAGCAGCGTGTGGCAATTGCCCGGAGCCTCTGTATGAACCCGGAAATCATGTTGTTTGACGAGCCGACTTCGGCACTGGACCCGGAAATGATCAAGGAAGTACTGGACGTCATGATCGAGCTGGCCAATGAAGGCATGACCATGCTCTGCGTGACCCATGAGATGGGCTTTGCCAAAACGGTAGCGGATCGTATGATCTTTATGGATCAGGGGCAAATCGTGGAAGAGGCGACACCGGAAGTCTTCTTTAATAATCCGAAGTCTGAGCGTAGCAGGGAGTTTTTGGGGCAGATCCTTAATCACTGATTGTCGCAGGGAATTCAGCTTGAATTCCATACAACAAGGCCGCTGATCGAAAGATCAGCGGCCTTGTTATGTTTCTACTGAAAAACCGGCTTAGAAACGGTAAGTTGCAGAAGCATGGAGGGAGTATGAGCTGGATTCATACTTGCCCGCGTAAGATGTAGTAGTGTCAGTCAGATCACCACCGCCTTTGACATCGTCATTCTCAACGGTGTCATAGACAGCAGCAAAGTCCAGATCTACCTGTCCGTCAAGAATGCTGGTTCCGGCACCCAGAGTAAAACTATGGGCATTGGCTGGAGTAGAGAAGGTGGGTGCAGCATATTCTTCGGGTACAACAGCTGTTGTATAAATATAACCTGCTCTCAGGGCCCAGTTTTCAATGCCAGTGTATTCCGCAGCAATGCGGTAGTTGTACTGGTCTTCCCAGTTGGTGTTGATTGCTGGTACAGCTAGACCAGTGGCAGGGGCATCATCGGAGGTAAACTTGATCTGTTCGTTGTTACTGTACTCAGAGTATGTAATCTCACCGAACAGGGTCCAGTGTGGAGCTACCTGATAATCGATACCGGTAGAGATCTGCATGGGCAGTGCGGTTTCTGCGGTCGCATCAACATCGCTATAGTCATCTATTGGGCTAATTGAAGGAGAGCCCGATCTGAAAGATGCTTTACCGTCTGCTTCAATATCTACTTCAGAGCGGTAGTTGATACCCCAGCCCCAGCGGTTGTCGTCAGAACGGTACATGGCTCCCAAACGGACACCGAACGTATTGAAACCGCTCATGTCGTTGTAGCCCACTGCAACACCAACCGGACCTAACGCTGACACCATGTTGATATCGGCAGTGGCGTAGGTCAGGCGATAAGTACCCCCAACGGACCAGTTTCTGTTGATGCGATAAGATAATCCCAGACCCGCTTCAATAATTTTGATGTCAGTAGAGTAGTCGTCAGTGACGGATGCAAGGCTTCCAACCTTTACATCTTCATACTTGGCAGCAGCACCACCAGAAGCATAAACACCATAACCCATAGTGAACTTGTCGTTCAGTTTGTACAGACCTGTCAGGCCGCCCGCAGGGGAAAAGTTGGTTTCACCTTCAATAAAAGTATCTCCATCCGCAGGACCATTTACCTGAGTAAAAGTAGGAGACACATGCAGAGCAATATCATTGGACTCCGCAAAAGCCATGCCGGCCGGGTTGAAGAAGATGGCACTGGAATCATCGACAGAAGAAACGGCTGCACCTGCCAATGCACTGTATTCGGCATCCCAGAGAGTCGCTTTTTCAAAACCACCGGCTACCGCATGACCTGAAGAAACAGCAACAGCGAGAGTGGAAACGAGGAAAAAAGGCGAGGAACGTGTAGGGCTTTTCATTATTACTCCTTAATGGTGGCAAGACCTCAGGCAGCTCCCTGTTTTAAAAAAGGATTTCTTTTTATTAACAAGTGACATCAATCTGCCTGATTGCGAACCTTGTGTGCTCTTGTGGATTTTTGCTGGTTCGCTGGTCGAACGACGGCTATTTTATTTATTCTTAATCGAAATTAATGTTATTTTTTTGTAAATAATTAGCTATTAAAAAATCTTTTAAAAGTGCTTCAAAACAAGCTTTGAAATTATTGTGAGCAGTAACTCTATTTCTAACTTTCTGATTCAAGGTGAATTTTTTTGTTAATAATAATTCGAATATTATTCGAGTTATTGTTGCAATTAATTCCATGCACCTTGATTAAGATGCGTTACTGGAATTCTTCTCCGGAAGACCCGGGGCGACCCCGTCTGGGCGACCCCGTCTGGGCGACCCCGTTAAGAAACACGGGCAGAAAGCGGAAGGTATTTTACTTTTCCTGTCAGGTAGCGTAATCGCTAGAAACGCCTGACGGATGGCAAAATAGCACAAGAGGCTTGCTCTGCAAGCCGAGCTTTCATCCCCGTCCTCAAGAGGGTGTCGTAAAACTCTGGTTCCCATGCTCCAGAGGGTGTCGCAAAACTCTCTCCAACGTGCGAACGAGTTGACTCTCGTCATTCCCGACTTCATTCTCGTCATTCCCGGCTTCATTCTCGTCATTCCCGACTTCATTCTCGTCATTCCCGGCTTCATTCTCGTCATTCCCGCGAAGGCGGGAATCCACACTGACTCACCACCAGAACCATTCTGCCCGGTGCCCCCTGGCCTTGTCATTCCCGAGAAGGCAGAGATCCACCGTTGGCGCTGGATTCCCGCCTTCGCGGGAATGACGACCTCAGAGCATGGGAACGAGCTATTGGAGTTTTGCGACACCCTCTCAAAGTACGGGGTTTTACGCTCATTCGATAATGAGGTCGGACCGGGTGGTTAATTCATTAACTGTATTTATGAGGGGATAAACATCCATTGGACGGAAGGGGTTAAATAATGATCTCAGAAAAAAACAAGGCCGCAGATCTTTTGATCAGCGACCTTGTTTATTATGCGACTAACAAACCGACTTAGAAGCGGTAAGTTGCAGAAGCATGGAGGGAGTAGGAGCTGGATTCATACTTACCAGCATAAGATTTAGTAGTGCTGGTCAGGTCACCACCCCCTTTTACATCATCATTCTTAACTGTGTCGTATACAGCAGCAAAGTCCAGATCCACTTGTCCATCAAGAATGCTGGTACCTGCACCCAGAGTGAAGCTGTGCGCATCGGCTGGGCTTGAGAAGGTGGGCGCAGCATATTCTTCGGGTACAACAGCTGTTGTATAAATGTAACCGGCTCTGAGAGCCCAGTTTTCGATTCCGGTGTACTCGGCAGCAACGCGGTAGTTGTATTGGTCTTCCCAGTTGGTGTTGATTGCAGGTACGGCGACAGTGGTATCGTCAGAGCTAAAGTCGATCTTTTCAATGTCGCTGTACTTAGAGTAAGTGATCTCACCGAACAGGGTCCAGTGTGGGGCTACCTTGTAGTCAACACCGGTAGATATCAACATCGGCAATGCTGTTTCTGCAGTGGCATCACCTGTATCGCTGCCGCCAGCTCCGTCACGGTAGTTGTAATCACCATCCGCTTCAATATCGACTTCAGAACGGTAGTTGATACCCCAGCCCCAGCGGTCGTCATCAGAGCGGTACATGGCACCCAGACGAACACCGAAGGTATTGTAGCCGCTCAGGTCGTTATAGCCCACTGCAGCACCAACAGCACCACCAAACGCATCAGGGGCAGACGCCAAGTTGATATCGGCAGTAGCATAGGTCAGGCGATACGTACCCCCAACGGACCAGTTATTGTTAATGCGGTATGATAACCCCAGACCCGCTTCAATAATTTTGATGTCAGTAGAGTAGTCGGCTGTGACGGGTAGAGCGCTGCCAACCTTAACATCCTCATAACTGGCAGCTGCACCACCGGAAGCATAAATACCGTAACCCATGGTGAACTTGTCATCCAGTTTAAACAGACCTGTAAAGCCGCCAACAGGGGAAAAGTTTTTTTCACCATCAGTAAAATTTGTACCATCCGCAGGACTGCTTGTCTGGGTAATGGTTGGAGATAAGTGCAGAGCAATATCATTAGACTCCGCAAAAGCCAGACCGGCCGGGTTAAAGAAGATGGCACTGGAATCACTGACAGAAGAAACCGCTGCACCTGCCAGTGCAGTGTATTCAGCATCCCAGAGAGTCGCTTTTTCAAATCCACCGGCTACCGCCTGACCTGCTGAAAGTGCAACAGCCAGGGAGGAGGCTACAGCTAATGGAGAGAGCGAAAAATGCGAGGAACGAGTGTGGCTTTTCATTATAACTCCTGGCGGTGGCAAGACCTGAGGCGGCTGCTTGTTACAAAGAAAGCCACAAAGAAATGACTTCTTTTTGATTAACAAGTGATATGAGGCTGCCTGATTGCGAACTTTGTTTGCTCTTTTTTGAGTCTTTTCCGGTTCGCTGGTCGAAAGACCGCTGGTCTATTTATGCTTATTATTAGTTTTTGTCGCCGTTTTAAACGTGCTCTGCAATCGATGTTTGAAACGACAGTACGAAATATCTCTGTTTAGAGGTGTCGAGTCAAGACAGGGTTGGGTGTTAATTGTAATTCGAATAGTATTCGATTTTTATTTTAATGAATTTAAGATGTTTTTATGCGGCTTCTTATTAGTAACTTAATGATATTTAATGGTTTTTCTCGAAGGTTGAGATCCGGATCAGTATCGGGAAAAGAAGAAAAAATTTTTTAAAAAAATATGCAATCGAGCCTCTGATTGCTGTGTAGGCGGTAGTAATCGGGCCATGTCGAATACTTAAGATGTTTTTTATATAAACTGAAAGACAGGCACTCATGGAGTTATCTGAACCTGCATAAGGCTTCAACGTTTGAGGAAAGCTCCTGTTGAATTAAGTAAGCGTCCTGATGTGGCCTATGCGATTTGGAACGTATACTTTGGGTATTCATTCATCGGATTCATTTTCTCTTTCATGCTGCTCTATATTCTGGATTTATTTGGTACTGCCGTGTTTGCCATTAGCGGTGCCTGGCTGGCCTGTCGCAAGGATATGGATATCTTTGGGGCAATGGTTCTGGCATTTGTCACTGCCGTGGGTGGTGGCACGATTCGCGATGTTCTTCTGGGAGCAACGCCGGTTTTCTGGGTGCAGAATCATGATTATGTTCTGGTTACTCTTGCCTCAACCCTGTTGGCGATTCTGGTAAGGCGCTGGCATCAGAAAACCCATCATATGATGTTGCTTTCCGATGCGCTGGGTCTGGCTGTATTTACTGTGATTGGTGTCACTAAAGCTCTGGATTTTGGTGCTTCGGCTATTGTCTCTGTCATGATGGGGGTGCTTACCGGTTGTGGTGGAGGTGCTATTCGGGATCTGCTTTCCGGTGAAGTGCCAATGGTGCTAAAAAAAGAAGTGTACGCCTTTGCCGCTATGGCGGGTGGCGGTCTTTTTGTTGCATTGGAATCTTATACTGGAGTCAATATGGCAACACTGCTGTCTGCAGGTCTGGTACTGTTACTCAGACTTCTGGCTATTTATAAGAAATTATCTCTCCCCCGTTTTGACCTGCCTCCCACCGCTCGCTGACCTGAAAGGAGCTTTGAGATATAGCTATTTGCTCAGAGCTCCTGTGTTTTTAATATCTCTTGATTACTAATCGTCGTTAATGCCTCTAAAAAAAAAAGCATGGAAGCGTTTCTGCGTCTATACCTTTGAGAACAACACACACAATGAGGTTTGAAGATGACTTTGTGTTTACGACAGAGGTTGGCTGTTCTGTCACCTCTTCTTGCCGCCATGGCAGTTTCCTTTCATTCCAGTAGTGCTTTCTCTGCAGGTTACGGTATTAATGAAAACTCAGCCAGCTACATGGGCACAGCTTATGCGGGCAGAGCGTCCAACCCACAGGATGCTTCTGTTGCAGCCAATAACCCGGCGGGTATAGCTTATGTTGAGGGTACTCAGGTTTCAGTGGGCTCCGCTATCATTCTTGAGGGAGGTGAGTTTGAGGGGCAGCATACTCTTCCTACTGGAACGGTGGCTGCTCAAGGTAAAACAGAAGATTTTGTGTCAACAAGCGGTATACCTTTTGGGCATTTTGTTATGCCACTGAATGAGCAAATCAGCTTTGGTATAAGTGGATATGCTCCTAATGGTATTGAGCTGGATTATGACGAGGATTGGGCAGGTCGTTACTTTGGTAATAAAACCAGTGTTAAAACCGTCAACCTGCAGGGAACGATTTCCTACAAATTCCAGGACGACTTTTCTGTAGGTTTTGGGTTAATAGGTTCCTATGTGGAAGGGGAATTAACTCAAAATGTCAATCCTGGTGTACCTGCTGCAAAAGCAAAGATTAATGGTGATGCTAAAACATTGGGTTGGACTCTGGGAGCACTTTGGAATGTTTATGATAAAACCTATGTCGGCCTTGCTTACTTTTCGGAACTTGATTTTGAACTCGAAGGAGATGTAAAAGTCGAGGGCCTGAGTCCAAATGAGATGAAATCGGATGCGAAGCTCGATATCACTATGCCAGAAAAAGCAGCTTTGAGCCTCACTCATGAGCTAAACGATGAATGGACTCTAATGGCTGAGGCCACCTGGACTCGTTGGAGCCGGTTCGAGGAATTTTATGTCAGAGCGGATAATAATGACTTGTCCAGCTACGTCCCAATCAACTGGAAGGATGTCTGGGCATGGAGTTTTGGAGCTACATGGCAAGTCCTGCCTGAGTGGAAGCTGAGGGCGGGCTATATGTTTGATGAGTCTCCCGTCGATGATGACAATCGCACTGTGCGTACACCGGATTCAGATCGCAACTGGTTTACTGTGGGAGCAAACTGGAGGCCTGATACCAATATCTCCGTAGACATTTCCTATGCGTATGTGAGTCTGAAAGAAGGCAAAATCAGTGAATCCAAGTACAGTGCAGATCAAAGGACTACTCCTAATCCTTTTTACGGCACAATAACTGGCGATTATAAAAACAGCTCCAATATAGTGGCTGCACAATTGAATTATATTTTCTAGACTTGTTGAGTCTGAGACCTTGCCTGTCTTCACAGGCAAGGTCTCGGTTGAGGTTTTTCAGAACCAGGGAATAAGTCGATGAAATCAGTCTTTAACAAAAAAACGATTAAAGTTAGTTTCGTGATGGCCGCGTTAGTGGCGACGGCGGGTACTATAGTTTCGGGGTATGCAGACCATCCCGGCAACGATAAAGATGAAGTGATCACCGAAAAGCCTACTGTTGATCAGGGCAAGATCTGTCAGGATCTTGGTCAGCTTTTTACCAAAAGCCAGAATGGTTTTTCGGACATACGTAAGCAACCTTCTTTCTACAACAAGATCACCATATGGCAGACAGACTATCAACCACTGAACGGTGGCTGTGAGGTCTGGCAGTGGTCGAATCGTTACAGCTATGTATGCAGTCGTGTTCTGCCTGATGAACAGACTGCGGCTCAGGCTTTTGACGAAGCCAACCGTGTCATTGGTCAATGTCTGCCGAAGAGTTGGGCGCAAAAGCAGGTGGCATTGCCTGACAACAAGGGCGAGAAAATTCAGTATTCCTTTAATGGGCAGGTCAGGGGCTCTCTGGAAAAGGTCAGTACCGGTGGACTGTTTACCCATGACTGGACAGTTTACCTGTTGATTTCATCACCGGAAAATACTCAGTAGTACTGATATGAGTAAAAGAAAGGCATTTTGTCCGGTATTACTCACGGACACCGTGGCGTGGGCAAAATGTTTTTTGAAAGACCGTGGTCGTTTAACTTCCATCCTGAAAAAGCTCCCGTTATTAGTGCTTCTTCTCTATCAGGGCACTCTGTGGGCTTATGGCTTTCCTATTAAGGACCCATTTCTGGCGACCGTCGTTGGCACCCCGCCCGGGCAACAGGTGAAGCTGCGGCAAGGTATTGTGCGTGAAGCGATTTTAGGATTGGCAGACGAGACCGTTAAGGGTGCACCGGGTATATTCTGGGATGTGATCAAACCCCGCTTCAAGCTGGCCTGGCAGGAGAAACCTGCTCCGCTGATCTTTATTATTGCCGGCACCGGCGGTCGTTTCGATACCAGTAAGGTCGAGTTCCTGAAAAAGGTTTACTATCAGGCGGGCTTTCATGTCATTCAGATCTCATCTCCCACCAGTTACGACTTTGTTGTTTCCGGCTCCCGATCCCATCGACCCGGCCTGACGCAGCAGGATTCAGAAGATCTCTATCGTCTTATGAAAGCGTCTGTCAGGCGGGTTCGCTCCTTTAAAAAAATTCAGGTTAAAGGCTGGTATCTGACAGGTTACAGCCTTGGTGCGCTCAACGCTGCCTATATCGCCAGAATAGACAGCAAACAGAACGCCTTTGGCTTTAATCGTGTGCTGTTAGTGAATCCTCCTGTTGACCTGCGGCGCACCGTCGATAGTCTTGATCGCTTGCTGCTTGCCGATGTGCGGGGCGTTGATAATGCAAAAACGCTTTTTAATCATTTCTTTGACAAGCTGGCTGCTTATTTCCGGACGCATAAAAGTATTGATATCGATGAATCCATGTTGGTTCAGGTGGAGAAAAGCGTTTATGCCCTGAGCAGGGAAGAGCTGGCACTGCTGATAGGCGTCAGTTTCAGGTTGGTAGTAGCGTCCCTGTATTTCACTTCTGCTGTCATGACCTGGAACGTCAGCCTGATTCCCAGGTTCTTCAAACTCACGCGAAGTGATAGCCGAACTCCTTTTTTTAAGCGGGCCATGTTTTGCAGCTTTGAATGCTATATAGATAAGGTGCTGATTCCTTATGAAGAGAAACAGAAGGGAATCTGCTTTGATCAGAAAAAATCCCTTGCTGCGCAGCGTACTCTTATATTTGAGCAGAACAGTTTGCCTCGCCTTAAGTCCTGGTTGAAGAGAGCCCGGCATGTAGGTGTGGTGCACAATGTGGATGACTTTATTATTGATAAGAAAGGGCTCGACTTTCTTTATGATACTTTTGCTGGGCGAATAAAAATCTACCCCCTGGGTGGGCATATGGGCAATCTGAAGTACCCACAAAACGTCGAGGATATGCTCAGCTTTATCAAAGGTAAGGGCTTTCCTGATGCTTAGAGCCGGATTCCTGCTCTTGTTGTTTTCTCTAACAGTCTGCAATCTCCCGGCTGATCATAGTATCCCTTATTCAGATCCTATGGACACTTTGAAGTACAGAGACCCTGATGATGAGTTATTGGAAGACTGGCATCACAATATGAATTCAATGTCGTTTATGGATGTCTATGATCCACTGGAGCCCTTTAATCGCGAGGTGTTTGTTTTCAACCGGCAGTTGGATCGCTATTTTCTTGAGCCCGTCATGCAGCTTTATGAAACGGTGACTCCGTTTTTTGTTCGGATCGGAATAGCCCATTTTTTTCAGAATCTGAAAGAAGTTTCCACCCTTATGAACAACCTGCTTCAGTTTGAAGGTGAGCGAGCTGTTAAATCAGTCGGTCGATTATTCATCAACTCTACTCTGGGTATTTTTGGCTTTTTTGATCCTGCTGAAAGTATGGGGTTGCCCCATCAACGCAATGAATTTGGCAATACACTGGCAAAATATGGGGTGGGACCCGGACCTTATCTGGTGGTTCCGGTCATTGGCCCATTCAGTTTGAGGGATGTGAGTGGTCTGGTCGTTGATCTGGCCGCGGAAGATTATATTGATTTTCTCGGGGTGCCTTCACAGGTGTTTTCCGAGCCTGAGCTGTTTGCCATCTATGGAATTAACTATCGCTATACCGTTCCCATGAGCTACGATGACTTCAGCTCACCGTTCAGCTACGACATCATTCGCTTTTTGTATACTAAAAGGCGGGAGTTGGAAGTGGGCGTGAATAAGTAAATCTGCAATGTATCTGTAATAGAAGGGAGGTGTCTTCCAGCTCACAGGCAATCATGGAGCTGGAAGAGGGTACTCAGGCTTCTTTGCGAATAAATACCCATTCCTTGTCATTCGACATGGCTTCGTTGTAGCCATAACCCTCGTAATCAAAACCTTTCAGGTCATCGACTTTTTTGAGGTTGTTATCAATGGCGTAACGGCACATCAGGCCTCTGGCCTTTTTAGCGTAGAAGCTGATGATTTTGTACTTGTCACCTTTCCAATCCTTGAAAACCGGAGTGATGATCTGACCTTTCAAAAGTTTGGGCTTAACGGCCTTGAAGTATTCATTGGAGGCCAGGTTAACCAGAATATCATCTTTTTGGGCGGCCATTTCTTCATTCAGTTTGTCGGTGATCTGTTCGCCCCAGAATGCATAAAGGTCTTTTCCGGCATTATTGGCAAATTTGGTGCCCATCTCCAGACGATATGCCTGCATCAGGTCGAGAGGTTTCAACAGACCATAGAGCCCTGAGAGTATGCGCAGGTGTTTCTGGGCATAATCAAACTGTTTGGCATTCATGGTCTCGGCGTCAAGCCCTGTGTAAACATCACCTTTAAAGGCCAGAACTGCCTGTTTGGCATTTTCCTGGGTAAAAGGCTGTTGCCACGCCTGGTAACGGGCTGCATTCAGCTGTGACAGTTTATCGCTGATGCTCATCAGGCTGCTGATATCTGCCGGACTCAGCTCTCGCAGTTGATCAATCAGGTTCTGGGACTGGTCCAGAAATTCTGGCTGACTGAACTTTTTCGTCACCACAGCGGTGTCGTAGTCCAGGGTTTTGGCAGGTGACACGACAAAAAGCATGGTTTTTTCTTCCTTCTGAATTCCGGTTCTACCCCTAAGTACTCAACCATACGAAATCATATTTTCTGACTCATTGTTCAGGCACTCGCGGCAACTGCTCCTGCGTTGCTCTAGCAGCCTGCATCCATACAGTCGTGCTGCGTTGCAACTCTGGTCACATAGCTTGCTATGTTCCCGTCGTTGCGCCTTGCAGAGCGCCTGCCCAATAAGCCAGAAATATTCGATTCCGTATGGCTGAGTACTTAACAAGCTGAAGTGTTCAGCTTTAGCACTATGGAACACATCCTAGTAGAGCGAGGAGGTGTTTGGTAGTGAATTATCTCTATTATCTTGATAGACCGGTCAGGCTATGGTGTTTAGCTGTGTGGTTGAGGCAAGTCGCTAATCAGGAGGGTAGGGCTTCAGGGAGAGGTTAATGATTACTGGTTCTCAATTTTTGATAGCCAGACGATCAAGTCTGGCTATCTCTCTGAGGTCAGTGAAAATTAAAGGTTTTCTTCAGCGTATGCGGCCAGCGGCGAGCGTGGGACTCCCTGTAATTGGACTGCGCCACCGTGTGGAAAGTTTTTAAATCGTTCAGTCATGTAAGTCAGTCCTGAACTGGTCGGTGCCAGATAAGGGGTATCAATCTGGGCCAGGTTGCCCAGACAGATGACCTTACTGCCTGAACCCGCGCGGGTGATAATGGTTTTTATCTGGTGCGGCGTCAGGTTCTGACATTCATCAATGATGATCAGGCTCTGCTGAAAGCTTCGTCCCCTGATATAGTTCAGGGATTTGAAATGGAGAGGGACCTGCTTGAGAATGTAGTCCACACTGCTGTTGGTGGATTCATCGTCATAGTGCAGGGCTTCGAGGTTGTCAGTAATGGCACCCAGCCAGGGCTCCATTTTCTCCGCTTCCGTGCCTGGCAGGAAGCCAATGTCTTCATCCAGCCCCCGGGTTGAGCGGGTCGCTATGATTCGACGGAACTGTTTGGTGGCGACGGTCATCTCTATCGCGGCAGCCAGAGCCAGAATGGTTTTACCTGAGCCCGCAGCACCGGTCAGGTTGACCAGATGAATATCGGGGTCCATTAAAAGATTCAGGGCTATGGCCTGATGAATATCGAGAGGCTGAAGCCCCCAGGCTTCCTGACTCATTAGTGTTTCACGACAGAAGTGTTGCAACTGGATTTCGTCCTGAGTGATGGCGTTCACCCGGGCTACAAAACCAGTGTCGTCCAGGAAAAACTGGTTCAGATAGATATCGTCACCGAGTTCTTCTTTCAACAGTCGATGGTAGGTAATACCCTCCAGCTGCTCTGTCTGAACCTGGGAAACGCGGTCCCAGAAGTTGCCTTCGAACAGTCGATAACCTTTACTGAGCAAACCAATATCTGAAACCAGCTGATCGCTGTGGTAATCCTCCGTTGGAATACCGCATCCCCTGGCTTTCAGACGCATATTGATATCTTTAGTCACCAGAACAACAGGTGCACCCGGGTGGGTTTCCTGAAAATGACAGATATCGTTAATGATGCGGTTATCGTTATTGCTGGTGGGCAGCGTGGTAATGTTCTCTACATGATGAGAGCTCAGGATTGAGAGAGTACCCTGAGGCTCTGATTTATTACCACGTCTGATAGGAACGCCTGCTTCGATCTCCGAGGGTGAGGCAGTACCCAGTATCTGGTCAATCAGTCTGATGGCCTGTCGGCAGTCAGCAGCGATGGTTTGCTTTCCGTTCTTAAGCTTGTCCAGTTCCTCCAGAACGGTCATGGGGATGAGCACTTGATGCTCTTCAAAGTTGAGGATTGAGTTGGGGTCGTGTATCAGAACATTGCTGTCAAGAATGTAGGTGGTTGTTTGGGTTGAGATGATCGGCCTGGCTTCCAAGGCGTTTCCCATAGGCAGCTTCCTCGTCCTTTTTTTGGGTCTCTCATATTTGATTCTTATCGAAAAGCAGCAAGTCAGCAAGTTTAAATTTCAGATAGGATTAAAAAAATTTAAATACTGATTTTATTGTTTTAATAAGTGAAATTTGATTCTAAACTTAAAGGATTACATTCTTATTTCTGCTAAATGTTACGTCCTGAATCTGTCCTGACTTTTTCCGTTTAGATTGCTTTTTTGAGGGTTTAAAGGCTTTCGCCAGCGAACCTTCTATCGAACATTCGCTGGTGGTGAGTGCACGTTAATGATTATTTCAGCAGATCTCCAGGTGGGTATTCCAGGCTGAGCTTTGCACCCAGCATTTCTTCCAGGTCGGGAATCAGGAAAGAGTCTTCTTCACAGGCAAAGCTGATGCTGGTACCACTGGCTCCAGCCCGGCCTGTCCGGCCAATGCGGTGGACATAATCTTCCGGATCTTCGGGCAAGTTGTAGTTGATCACATGACTTATTCCGTCAATGTGGATACCACGGCCCGCAACATCGGTAGCCACCAGAACCGTCAGCCTGCCATTCTTGAAGTTATCCAGCGTCTTGAGGCGCTTCTTCTGAGGTACTTCACCGGAAATTTGATCAGCTTTGAGGCCTTTCTTTTGTAGCTTCTCGGTCAGCCGACGGGTTTCATCCCGACGGTTGGTGAACACAATCACCCGCTCCAGGTTGTTATGATTGATCAAGTTGATCAAGAGAGGGACTTTCTGCTCATTAGTGACGATATAAACCTTCTGATCGACGGTCTCTGTGGCAACGCTTTCTGGTTCGATTTCAACTTTCACAGGCTTCCAGGTCCACTGTTCACCGAGCCTGAGTACCTCATCCGTGAAGGTGGCTGAAAACAGCAGGGTCTGGCGATCTCCAGGGCGGGGTGTCATCCGGATAATGCGTCGAACCTGGGGAATGAAGCCCATATCCAGCATTCGGTCAGCTTCGTCAATGACCAGTGTTTCTGTCAGGTCCAGATGCAGGTCTTTGCGTTCGCAGTAATCCAGAAGTCGGCCAGGAGTGGCCACCAGGATATCGATGAAGCCATTGCTCATGCGGCTGCGCTGCTTCTCGTAATCCATTCCACCAACAACTGTCAGCACATTCAGGGGCAAGTATTTGGTCAAAGCCTCAGCATCCTGACCAATCTGTAATGCCAACTCCCGGGTAGGTGCAATGATGACGGCACGGGGTTCACCGAGGTAGCGTTGATCCGGTGGTGGGATATCGATCAGTTGTTTGATGGTGCTGACAAGAAAGGCGGCTGTTTTACCCGTGCCGGTTTGAGCTTTACCAATAGCGTCTCTACCAGCCAGTGTGCTGCCCAGTACTTCTGCCTGAATGGGGGTGCAGTACTTGTAGCCCAGTTCCTGAATGGCTCTCATCAGATGATCAGGCAGATCAAAGTCATGAAAGCGGGTTTTGCCCTGCTCTGGCTCTACCTGAAACTGGCTGATATGCCAGGAAGGCTCGGACTTCTTGTTGGCTGAGCGATGAGAGCTGTGTGAATGGCTACGTCGAGCAGTGTTCTGTGTCTTGGGGTTTCTGGATTGGGCTCCGACAGCTTTGCTACTTTTCTTCCCGCCCCGAGGCTTGGAAGAAGGATTTTTTGGTGCCTGTGAAGGCTTTTGCCCACCGGATGAAGGTGCTTTTTTCTTTCTGAAAAGACCTAGTAAACCACTCAATGCTTTAATCTCGTTCCAATACGATATCGGTATCCCGGTCTGCAGCGTTGGGCTGCCGTGTCCTGAGAGTGTCTCGGAACCGGGGATTGAATCTGCTGATGACGGGTATCTCCGCCCTGGTGTTAAAGAGTCGGGCAAACAGAAAGAGAAAGAGGCCTTCAGGTACCTGTCTGTTAACAGTCAGGTACCTACTCAGCAGCAACGCGCCGCAGGAAACTGGATCTGCAAGGCTGCGGCATTCCAGAGGGATTCTAAGGTATCTGGCGGGTGATTGCTAAAATGATTGATCATTCACGTCGCTGTAATCCGGGCTGTCCTGTTCTTCATGTTTTCTTTTACGCATGAAGAGTTTGTCCAGCTTGCCTTTTTTGCTGATTTTTCTCTTTTTTCTGCGGAGTTTCGATTTGTAGAGTATCAACATCAGAGGTTGATCAGGCATAGGTTTCAGGGGGCGTCCCTTGAAAAAAAAACTCGCTTCTTCGGCGAACTTCTGGATTTTGGCAGCCAGCGTTTCGGTTTCGGTCTCCGGGCCTTTCTCATAACCCTGATTCAGTACGTTCATAATGTATTGCACTGGCGCTATTTCCATAGGACACCTCAATGTTAGGAACTGTATGCTCTGTTATCCGGGAAAATCCGCTAATGGTGACCAGATAACCTCTTTTTCATGAAGATCAATTCTAAAGATACGCAGTTTTCTCTCATGCAACCATTAGACATAGGTCTAGGGGAAATGGTTCCTCAGGAACCGCCCGGTTTAGCGAAACAAATGATAATCGGAAGTTCTGTCGTGCCAGGGCAGACTTATCTAATTGACAGGGAATCCCCCAATAATTCACAAAAACCAGAGGGGGATTTCTTGTCAATAGTCAGAGTTCGGAAACAATATCCTTGCTGAATGACTTCTCGCAATAGTGACACTTCAGTCGAATATCGTCGTCTTTTTCCCGCAGGTAGAAATAGCTGCTCACAGGCTCATTGTGAGTGATGCAGTTTGAGTTAGGGCAGGGAAAAGCGCCTCTGAGCGTCTCGGGAACCGTCATTTTGAATTTATCAACGACCTGGTATTCGTCGATGACATTGATGGTGGCTCCCTGGGCGAACAGGGCCAGCTGATTGGCTTCTTGTTCAGTGAACTTCAGGCCAGTCACTTTAATAATATCTTTGCGACCCTGAGCCTTGCTGGGCAGGTTAAAGCCCACGGTAATGCTGACATTGGAGTCCAGCAATTGCAGGCGATCCAGAATTTTAACACCCTGACCTGCGGGGATATGGTCAATGACGGTGCCCTTGCGAATGGCTTCAACCTGAAGCTTGTTGGTCATTGCTGTGTCTCCCTTCAGATACTTTCGTTCAAAACCAGAGCCAGAAGTGCCTGACGGGCATAGACCCCATTCTCGGCCTGCTGAAAATAGTAGGCATAAGGTGTGTCATCGACAGCCACTTCTATCTCGTCGACCCGGGGCAGGGGGTGAAGAATTTTCAGGTTCTCTCTGGCCCCATTCAGAGTGTCGACACCCAGAATATATTTAGAGGCCATGTGCATGTATTCAGTTTCATCAAAGCGCTCTTTTTGAACCCGTGTCATATAGATAATGTCAGATTCTGGGACCATTTCTTCAATAGTCCCGGCTTTGCGGTAATGAATGCCTTTTTCCTCCAGTTCTTCCAGCAGGTAATCGGGCATTGAAAGGGCATCGGGTGCGATAAAGTTAAATTTGGCACCGAACAGTGACATAGCCTGAACCAATGAATGAACGGTTCTGCCGTATTTAAGGTCACCGACAAAGGTAATGGTCAGATCGTCCAGCGTCCCCTGACATTCCTGAATACTGAACAGGTCCAGCAATGTCTGTGTCGGGTGCTGGTTGGAACCGTCACCGCCATTGATGATGGGGACATTAGCGAATTCAGAGGCTAGTCTTGCCGCGCCTTCCTGAGGGTGACGCATGATGTAGGCATCGGTATAGGAACTGATGATTTTGACTGAGTCGGCCAATGTTTCGCCTTTCTTGGCCGAAGTGTTACTGCTGTCAGAGAAACCAATCAGGGTTCCTCCCAGCCTTTGAACAGCGGTTTCGAATGAGAGACGGGTACGGGTGGAAGCCTCGAAGAAGCAGCTGGCAATCACCTTGCCCTTCAGCAGATCAGGACGTGGCTTTGTTTTAAGCTGGGCGGCAGTCTCCAGAATCTGTTCAAGGTCTGAACGATTCAGGTCTGCTATGGAAATGATGTCCCTCAGATAGAGCTGGTTTTCCATCAAGAGTTACCTGTTCCTGAGTAAGGGTGTAGAGTTGGGCGCTGGTGCCAAATAGCCTTTGGAGCTATATGGAAAGCACAAGCCAAAAAAAAGCCCCTGATAAAGGGGCTTTTTTTCTGAAAAACGGATCACTGCCGATGCCGCTTGGCATCCTGCTCAGACGTGAGTTTGAGCCATAACAGCCAGTTTCGGATGTCATCCGCGCGTGTCCGTGACAGTATACGTTTCAGCTTTAACAGCCTCTATGCATTAAATCGTTTTAGACCTAAGTTAAAGAAGCTCGTGCCTTCAGGCAAGCCTTCTTAAGCAAATTGCCAAGTATTCTACCGATGCCAACCCCCAAATCAAGAACTTGTTGGCAGTGTTTTTCTGTTTGGCTAAAGACTCTGGTTTGGTCTGTACCACCAGTTATTCAGGTCGAGCCAGTAAAGATGGTCTTGTGGTGGATGATCAAGATAATGCCAGTAGGCCAGATGAGTCTTTTGAGTATGCCATTTGGGAATGACATAGTGGCCCCACATCAGCACCCGGTCCATAGCCCTGACAATGGGTGTCAGTTTTTCGTAGTTGTCTGCTTTTGTTGCTTTGGCCAGCAAGTGGTCAATGACCGGGTTGGTGATACCGACAATGTTACCACTGTGTTTTTCCATTACGACTCTGCTGCTCCACATGTCATAAAGCTCGTTGCCCGGGTATGTGGATTGCCAGAAATACCAGTCCACCAGTTCGAAATCGAACGCCCTGACTCTTTTTCGGAACAGGCTTTTGTCGAGAGTATTTATATTCAGTGTTATGCCAAGATCAGCAAGACTTTTGCGGTAAGAAAGTAACAGGCGCTCCTGTTTAGGGTCCTCGGTCAGGAGGTTGAGAGTGAGAGGCTTGCCTGAGTCTGCTTCTATCATTCGACCGTTTTCCAGCCGGTATCCCGCTTTTTTAAAGAGAGACAGAGCTTTCCTGACATTCTCCCTGTTTTTACCGCTTCCGTCTGAAACAGGGACGCTGATAGCTTGCTTGAAAAGTTCATCGGGTAACTGCTCCTGAAACGGTTCTAGCAGCTTGAGTTCTTCTTCCGTAGGCAAGCCTTTGGCTGCAAGAGGCGAGTTGGCGAAAAAACTCGTAGTACGCTGAAAATCACAATTCAGCAGAGTTCTGTTAATCCATTCGAAATCGAAGGCCATGATTAAAGCCTGACGAAGAGCCGGGTTTTTGAACTTACCCCTGCGAAGGTTAAAGGCCAGGGCACTCATGCCCGATGGATAGAGCATTGCAATGTCTTGCTTCAGCACTCGACCTTCCTTTACCGCCGGGAAACTGAATGACTGATGCCACTTTTGAGAGTCTGTCTCCTGATGAACATCGTAAAGCCCCGCTCTGAAACCTTCGATTACAGCCTGATGGTCACGATAATAGTCCACCCTGATTTCGTCAAAATTGTATCTTCCTTTCTGGCTGGGAAGATTCATGGCCCAGTAATCCCGGACTCGCTCAAAAGTGATGTTTTGACCTAATCTGACCTGCTTGACCTTCAGGGGACCACTGGTCACCGGGCTGATCAGGTGTTTGTCCTGAAAGTTTCTGGCGTGCCAGTAATGATGGGGAAGTACGCGAAGGTAACCCAGCAGGGCAAGCTGTTTCTTGCCGGGTTTGTCCAGATAAAAAATGACTCGGTAAGGCGACGTTTTTTCAACTCTGACTACGTCTTTATAGAGGTTTTTCAAAAAGGGTGAGCCTTCCTTTTTGAATAACTCAAAGGTAAATACAACATCTTTTGAAGTGAGAGGATGGTTGTCACTGAACTTTGCTGCCGGGTTGATATGAAAGGCAACCCAACTGAAGTCGTCAGGGTATTCGATGGCTTCGGCCAGAAAGGGATAAAGAGAGTGGGGTTCGTCGGCTGACCGGGTCATTAATGAGCCGTAGGTGTGGTAAAGGTAATCAGGAATGGTTCCTTTGCCATTAAATGGATTCAGGGTATCGAATGAGCCTGTCCTGGCCAGTCTCAGAACGCCACCTTTAGGGGCATTGGGGTTTGTGTAAGCAAAATGAGTAAAGCTGTCCGGATATTTGTGGGTACCGATCAGAGTGAAGGACTTTTCAATATATACCTCACTTTGGGCAGCCAGAGAGCTTGTCAGGCAGAGACTGAGGAGAAGGCTTTTTATTATTCTGATTCTGGAGCCATAAATCTTGTATAGATGGTTGCTGGAAACAACTCTGCTCACAATATCTTCAGCCTTTTTTGTGTCGAGGTGGATGCACGGGGAAAGAACGGTTGGGAGAAATATAGCTCAGCTCTTCTGCTCTTTGCTCAGGCCTATGACTGTCCCGGCAGCAGTGGTGGAAGGTTAAGCTGGATGTTGGCTTCAAGCGCTCTAAGCAGTCCACTGGCAAGGTGTCGAGACCAGAACTGACCTAATCCATGCAGCGACTTCTCAGAAGCGGGTACGGGGATCTCCAGCCCTTCAACAGGCAGGCTGCCCCGGGCATAGATAGCGTCAGCCGGACCCTGGATAAAATGTCCCTGGGTGGTATCGTTCAAGAGCTCCCCGTCCAGATAAGCATGTGTGATGAGAGCTTCGGGTTTCAGGTCAGGTTCTTCGTTTTGAACTTGCCAGTAGATGGCTGAGTTCAGGGCAAGACTGTTAAATACCACTGCTTTGAATCGAGTTTTAAACGAAACATATTGGGCGATTGCGCCACCCAGAGAAGAGCCCGTCAACTCAAACTCATGGTCAGGATAGTGCTCATAAAGATCGACAGTGAGCTCTAAGGCTCTTCTCAGCATCGGCACTTCCAGCGGAAAATAACTGCTGCCAGTGATGAAGCGGTATAAGCTGGAGGTGATCTGAGTCAGATAGCCATATCCATAGCCACCCTGTGTCCAGACTGCATTAGCCAGAGAGTTAAGGCTGTCAAATTCTGTCCCGGTGAAGGCTATGAGAATCTTGTTTTCTGAGGTGTGGAGCAGGACTCTGGCTTTCAGCCCGGAATCCTTGTGATCATAGATTCGGTTTGTTTCGTGTCGAGTGTCAAATACCCCCTGTGTCAGCCATTTTTCAGGGACATCTGTCTTGACTGCGTTGCGATATTGAATATGAGTCAGGCGCTCTTCAAGAGCCTCTTTGATCCCTCCTTTGTCACTGCTAACTTTGTAGCGATAAGACAGGTAACTGGCATATGCATAGGGATAGAGTGCTTTCAGGCGCTGCCTGAACTCAGCCATCCTGGCCACTTCTTCTTCCATAAACTGAACATTGCCGCGATACCAGCGCTCAACGTTTTCTCTTTCGGCAGGAGAGTGAATGTAACCTCGAATGGGGTCGGATTCCGGGATCTTGTTGAAATTGAGCTTTTCAGAATCAAAAGGCCCAATGTAAGGAATGCTGTCTGCCGGGCGGGGATATTTCAGGTTGAGAACAGACAAAGGGGCGTCTGTTTTGAGAAATCCGCGTGCCTGATAATCCCCAAGACTGTCGCCCACGGCGAATGCGTTATGGCTTAATCCAAGCGCTGAGAGTGTGCTGACCAGCAGAATAAGCAGCGTAAAACGAGGGCGTAGTGATGCCGATTTCCCTGTCATAGTCACGATACCTCCCTGAATACTCTGCCGCCTATAAAGTATTGGACAAAGCGGAAGCGTTTTAGTTCAGGGAAACGACTGGTTGATTGGGGGTAAGGCAAAACGTTTTTTATTTCTAATAGTTATATAAAATTAAATTTGAATTTTTTTTATAAAAAGAGGTCTGTTTTCCGGTCATTACTCTTTTTTGATATGACAGCCACCGGGGATCTCAATAGTGAGGTCGCTTTTGGCATGGCAGCAACAGGGCAGGATTTTTCCATCGGGGACAAACGCGACGGGCTCAGCAAAGTATTCCACTTCACCAGCCACCAGTTCAACCTGACAACTACCACAGAATCCCTCACGGCATTGGTATTCAATATCTACCTTCTGTGATTCAAGCGCTTCCAGCAGGTTGAGGTCACTTCTGGAAATAAAGCTGAAGCCATCCAGTATCTTGACGATGTTGGCCATGAGGGTCTCCCGGTGAGAGGTGGCCAGTCTTCCGGCCACCTTATTATCACTCTTACAGTGAGAAGTTGCTGAAGTCATCGGTCTGGACTTCGTTATCAATCTGGCCCACCAGGTAAGAGCTGACTTCCACTTCCTGAGGTGCTACCTGAACAGCGTCGCTGTTGAGCCAGCTATTCATCCAGGGCAGAGGGTTCTGGCGAGATGGAAAAGCGGGTTCAAAGCCCAGGGCTACCATTCTCTGGTTGGTGATGTATTCCACGTACTGGCTGAGTATGTCTTTGTTCAAACCAATCATTGAGCCATTCTGGAATAGGTATTCAGCCCATTCTTTTTCCTGCTCAGCAGCAGCAATAAAGATTTGTCTGGCTTCTGCCTGAAGCTCAATAGCAATTTCAGCCATTTCCGGATCGTCTTTACCTTCGGCCATGATTTGCAGTATGTGTTGGGTGCCGGTCAGGTGCAGGGCTTCGTCACGGGCGATCAGTTTGATGATTTTTGCATTGCCTTCCATGGTGGAACGCTCAGCAAAAGCAAAGCTGCAGGCAAAGCTGACGTAGAAACGAATGGCTTCGAGAACGTTGACCGATACCAGGGTCAGGTAAAGTTTTCGCTTCAGATCCCTGACGGAAACCTTTACTTCCTTACCTTTGATCAGGTGAGTGCCTTCACCCAGCATGTTGAGCTGGGAGACTCCTTCGATCAGATCATCGTAGTAACGGGTGATGTCTGCTGCCCTTTTGACAATGGCCTCGTTATTCACAATATCATCAAAAACCACGGAAGGTTCAGTGATGATGTTACGAATAATATGGGTGTAAGAGCGGGAGTGAATCGTTTCACTAAAGGCCCAGGTCTCAATCCAGGTTTCCAGCTCAGGCAGGGAAACAATGGGTAGCAGGGCAACATTAGGTGAACGACCCTGCACAGAGTCCAGCAGGGTCTGATATTTAAGGTTGCTCAGGAAGATGTGTTTTTCATGTTCTGGCAGATGAGCGAAGTCACTGCGGTCGGTCGATAAGTCGACCTCTTCCGGGCGCCAGAAGAATGAAAGCTGCTTTTCGATCAGCTTTTCAAAGATCGGGTGTTTCTGGACATCATAACGGGAGACGTTAACACCCCGTCCAAAAAACATAGGTTCCTGAGTGGCATTGAACTTTTCTTGGTTGAAAGTCGAGTAGCTCATGTTTTCTCTGCTTCTGGGCCAGGAAGGGCCGGCCTCGTCCAGTTGCTGTTAACCCTGATTTAAATGGGACACTGTTCCAGTGTCCCGGTTCCGACTTTCGTCAAATTTTACAAGCGCCGCCTGCACAGCCTTCATCTGTTTCTTCCTGGCCGTCTGACGCACCATCACGGGTGTTGTGATAGTAAAGGGTCTTCACACCCAGCTTGTAGGCTGTCAGAAGGTCTTTTAGAAGGAGCTTCATTGGCACCTTGCCACCTTCGAACCGAGCAGGATCGTAGTTGGTGTTGGCCGAAATGGTCTGATCAACAAACTTCTGCATGATCGCAACCAGCTGGAGGTAACCGTCGTTACTGTTGATATCCCATAGCAGTTCATAGTTGTTACGCAGCTCTTCGAAGTCCGGTACAACCTGCTTCAGGATACCGTCCTTGCTGGCCTTGACGCTGACATAGCCACGTGGTGGTTCAATGCCATTGGTGGCGTTACTGATCTGTGATGAAGTCTCGGAAGGCATCAGGGCAGTCAGTGTTGAGTTACGCAGACCGTGATGCTTGATCTCGCTGCGCAGAGCTTCCCAGTCCAGGTGAAGTTCTTCGCTGCAGACTTCGTCCAGGTCCTTCTTGTAGGTATCTACAGGCAGGATGCCCTGAGAGTAAGTGGTCTCATGGAACTTGGTGCAGGTGCCTTTCTCTTTTGCCAGCTGGTTAGAAGCTTTCAGCAAATAGTACTGAATGGCTTCAAAGGTTTTATGAGTCAGCCCGTTGGCTGAGCCATCAGAATAACGAACACCGTTTTTAGCCAGGTAGTTGGCAAAGTTGATCACGCCAATTCCCAGAGGGCGACGTGCCATGGTGGCATTGTATGCCGCTGGCAGAGGATAATCCTGATAGTCCAGCAGGTTATCCAGCGCACGGACCAGAAGGTTACTCATCTCTTCCAGTTCGTCCAGGCTATCAAGCTTACCCAGATTGAAAGCAGCCAGGGTGCACAGTGCGATTTCACCTTCTTCATCCATTACATGCTCGAGAGGCTTGGTAGGCAGTGCAATTTCCAGGCAGAGGTTGCTCTGGCGAACCGGAGCTACTGTCGGGTCGAATGGGCTGTGAGTGTTGCAGTGGTCAACATTCTGAAGGTAAATACGGCCGGTACTGGCGCGCTCGGACGCAAACAGTGAGAACAGTTCTACTGCTTTCAGAGTCTTTTTGCGGATGTTTGGATCCTGTTCGTACCTGACGTAAAGCGCTTCAAACTTTTCCTGATCTTCAAAAAAAGCATCGTACAATCCCGGAACATCAATCGGAGAAAATAGAGAGATGTTGCCACCTGTAATCAGGCGCTGATACATCAGGCGGTTGAACTGAACGCCGTAATCCAGATGACGAACACGGTTTTCTTCAACACCCCGGTTATTCTTCAGAACCAGCAGATTCTCAACTTCGAAGTGCCAGATAGGGTAGAACAGAGTCGCTGCGCCGCCACGAACCCCCCCCTGTGAGCAGGACTTAACCGCTGTCTGGAAGTGCTTGTAAAAAGGAATACAGCCTGTATGGAAAGCTTCACCGTTACGGATCGGGCTGCCAATGGCACGAATACCGCCAGCATTGATACCAATGCCTGCGCGTTGGGAAACATATTTAACGATGGCGCTGGATGTCGCATTGATAGAATCCAGCGAGTCACCACACTCAATCAATACACAGGAACTGAACTGGCGGGTAGGTGTGCGAACACCGGCCATAATGGGTGTTGGCAGAGAAAGCTTGAATGTAGAGACAGCTTTGTAGAAACGCTCAATATAATCCAGCCGGGTCTCTTTCGGGTAGCTGGCAAACAGGCAGGCACCGATCAGCATGTAAAGCATTTGGGGGCTTTCATAATATTCACCAGTGACCCGGTTCTGAACCAGATATTTGCCTTCCAGCTGTTTAACGGCAGCGTAGCTGAAGTCCATGTCACGCTTGTGATCAATAAAGCCATTCATGGCGTTGAAGTCAGCTTCACTGTAATCATGAAGAAGATGAGCGTCGTACTTCTTCATTTCTGCCAGTTTGACAACGTGGTCGTAGAGCCCGGGTGGCTCGAACTGGCCGTACGCTTTTTTGCGCAGATGGAAGATGGCCAGACGGGCCGCCAGATACTGGTAGTCAGGAGCCTGTTCGGAGATCAGGTCGGCGGCTGACTTGATCAGTGTTTCGTGGATATCTGTGGTCTGTATGCCATCGTAGAACTGAATTTGTGATTTAAGTTCAACTTCGGAAACGGAAACGTTGTTCAGTCCTTCAGCAGCCCAGGTGATCACCTTGTGGATCTTCTCCAGATCCAGCTGCTCCTTGTCTCCGTCGCGCTTGGTGACCAGGATATCTTTGTTCATTAAAAGCCCTTACCAGTAAAAAATAAAACTCAAGATATTGTATTTTTATGTTTCGGCTACTACTGAATGCCAGCCCCTGTCTTGGGTGCAGGAGTCGTGTCGCAGAGGGTTGAGCCGAGAAAAATCCGCAGGTCACTGATCCCGCAGTAAAAACTGTCTCGAAGAGGTGTTTTCAGGAGCCAGATGCTGTCCTGAGTGACCTGTCAGCTTTTCTTCCCTGATACCGCAGCGCCTGCGCCACAAATCCCTTTCGTTAGCGACTTCACAGATTCTGTCTTTCAGTTCGGCACACCACCCAACAATGTACTAACCATGTCATCTAACTACCTGGTTAACTGTTCGGTTAACCAACACAAGATGTTGTGTGACGACCTTGTATATACACAAGATAATGCGCTATTGGCAGAAGTTCAAGTTTGAAATTTAGTGGAAAAATTGTGCATAACTTGTGAGTTTTTTGCAGTGTTAGTACTTGCAAACGGCCTGACTGCTTTTACTGACACGGCTTTCAGTATTCTACAGATCTGCCGGCACAGGCCAGACTCTATATATAATAAAAAGTCATAAATAAGTATAAATCAATAAGAAATAAGTAGTATTCAGGAGGGAGCACCAAAAGAGTGTGAAACTCAACACAGAGTGTTTCACAAATGCAGGTTTTTAGTGCAAAAAAATGACCTTTTGGGGAATTTCCCGGTCACCTAGGGACTCTAAAGCAATGCTGTAGTAGTATCCGTGAGCTGAGCCTGACAATTACCGTCGGGCTTGTAGTCTTCATTTTAATAATCTTTGGAAGTTTGGCTGTGGAGAATTCAGAAACAGGTCGAATCCTGATAGTTGAGGACGATGAGCGGTTGGCCACACTCACCAGGGACTATCTCGAGAACAATGGACTCTCGGTCTCTATAGAAGGTGATGGTGGTAAAGCGGTTGATCGTATTCTTGAAGAGCGCCCCGATCTGGTGGTGTTGGATCTGATGCTGCCAGGAGAAGATGGTGTTTCCATCTGTCGCCGTGTTCGTGGGCAGTACGCTGGACAAATTCTGATGCTGACCGCACGGACCGATGACCTGGATGAAGTTCTGGGGCTGGAAATGGGTGCAGACGATTATGTTGCCAAACCGGTACGTCCAAGAGTGCTGTTGGCCAGAATCCGGGCTTTGCTGCGCCGAAACCAGGGCCCCATGGAAGAACAGGAAGAGCAAGGCAGCAGCCGCCTGATGTTTGGTCCATTGGTTGTGGATAACTCTATGCGAGAAGCCTGGCTGAACGATGTGAGTGTAGAGTTAACCAGTGCCGAGTTTGATCTGCTGTGGTTGCTCTGCTCCAATGCGGGTCGGGTTTTGAGCCGGGAAGAAATTTTCTCTCAGCTGCGTGGTATAGAGTACGACGGACAGGATCGCTCCATTGATGTTCGGGTGTCCCGTATTCGACCCAAGATTGGCGATGATCCCATGCATCCTCGTTTGATCAAGACCGTTCGCAGTAAAGGTTACCTCTTCGTTAAAAGTGAATAAGTGCTCTGAGCTATTTAAGTAGAGAAGCCTGTGAGTAGTATTTTCTTACGCATATACGGCGGGCTCCTGTTTACGCTGGTGCTTGTCGCTGTTCTGTCAGGTATTTCAGTTACGCTGATCAATGGGGTGAGACAGGCTGACTATCGAGAAGATATGGTCAGGGGAACCTTTCGTCTGATCGTAGAGACGGTTGAAACCTTACCTGAAGCCGAACGTAACACCTGGCTGGAAGACTGGGGAGAGCGCCTTGCGATTCCCTTCGAGCTCGTGAGCATGGAAGATTCAGGGCTGGACCAGGAGCAGTTCAAATCTTTGAAGCCTGATGGCATCAAGGTCCGTATGTTGGATCAGAACAGAGCTCTGGTTATGACTCCTTTGGAGGGAGATACTCTTCTGGAAGGTGTGGTGTCGTCTATATCAGAGCAAACAGCCAGTGGTACTCTCAGTCTTCTGAAAGCTAAATTAATGCGTTTTCCTGTCGCAAGCAGAGCAGACAAACTGAAAGAGTTGTCTGTTAATAGCTTCAGTTACCCTGTCCATCTGGTGGAACCTTCTCAGACTCGATTACTCCCTGTGCAGCAGGAGCAGCTTCGTAAAGACAGTATGATGATGCTGCTGGATGATGAGGCACAGACAGTCTCTATCTACACAAGCCTGCCGGATGAAACCCGTTTGCTCAGAATGGGACCATTAGGGTTACTGAACCCTTATCCCTTCAAGCTGATGCTGACCATTGGTTTGTTCGTGTTGACCTCCCTGAGTTTGGCTATTTATATCCTGGTTCGGGGAATGGAGAAACGTCTGCGCAAGCTTGAGAGAGCAGCGACACGTTTCAGTCATGGCGACTTTGATGTCCGTGTCTCTCTGTATGGTGCCGACTCTATTGGTCGTCTGGCTCAGGCATTTAATGCCATGGCGGGTCATATCCAGAGACTGTTAAGCCTGCAGAAAGAAATGATCAGAGGCGTCTCTCACGAGTTAAGGACACCTGTCGCCCGGCTCAGGTTTGGTCTGGACCTGGTGGCTGATGCCAGAACGCCTGAAGAAAGAGATCATCAGTTAGAAGGTATGGATAAGGATATTCAGGAACTGGATAACCTGGTGGATGAGATTCTGACCTATGCCAATCTTGAACAGGGTGCGCCCGAGGTGCGTTTCAAGCGGCACGATGTCGATAAGGTCATTGGTCAGGTCGTTGCTGAGCACAAGCGTCTTCAGCATCGTGTGGCGATTGAGCATGTTCCCTGCAATATACTTGATCCACGTCGTTTTGCGGACATTGATCGTCGCTACATGCACCGGGCCATCCAGAACCTGGTGGGTAATGCCTGTCGCTACGCAGACAATAAACTGGAGGTCAGGTTTTCTGCAACACAGGACACTTGTCGTGTTGATGTGGACGATGATGGCCCCGGTATTCCAGAGGATCAATGGGATCGAGTCTTTTCAGCGTTTTCAAGATTGGATGACAGTCGTACCAGAAAATCAGGTGGCTACGGCCTTGGACTTTCTATCGTGAGACGAATTATGTACTGGCATAACGGTCGGGCAATGGTCAGCCATAGCCCTCTGGGTGGTGCCCGGTTCAGTCTGGTTTTGCCTCGTAAGCAGAGACGCTAACCGACTGGAAAAGCCCTGCTTGCAAGAAGGCTATTTTTGAAAGTAGCCTTTTTCGTTTCCTTCCATCAGGGCTTTAAGGCTTTTTCCGATATGGCTGGAAGAATTCCCGATAACGTTTTGAAGCAGGTTTCCCTGGCTGTTTCCAGAAAGTCAGCGATGTAGGGTTGTTCTTTCTGTTCCACCCGGATACCCGCATAGAGTGTTGACCAGAGACCTCCACTGCCCAGCTTTCTCGCTGCTACATGGTCTTTTTCAAGATATTCTGCCAGAGCCCAGTTAGGCAGTGCACAAACGCCGCGCTGACTGGCAACCAGCTGCAACATCATCAGGGTCAACTCAACCGTTCTGACCTGATTGGGTTCTACATCATCCGGATCCAAAAAGCGATTGAAGATATCAAGCCGGTTGTGGTCAATGGGGTAGATGATCAGTGTTTCTGCATCGAGATCAGCAGGCTCAATCCACTCCTTTTCCAGCAAGGAATGTTGTCTGGAGAGAGCCAGTAACATCTCATAGCGAAACAATGAGATATAGGTCAGACCAGGAATATCTATCGGGTCAGAGGTTACCACCAGATCCAGCTCTCCTCTGGATAGAGCGGGTAAGGGGGCAAAGTTGAAGCCGGTGGCAAAGTCCATTTCGACTTCGGGCCATTGCTGGCGGTAAGCGTCAATGGTTGGCATCAGCCATTGGTAACAGCTGTGACACTCAATGGCAATGTTGAGGCGTCCGGACTCTCCTCCTGACAACCTGAACAGGTCTTGCTCAGCGTGTCTTAGCTGGGGAAGAAGTTCATCTGCCAACTGCAGGATGCGCAGGCCGGCTGATGTAAACCTGGGGGGGCGGGTTTTACGGATGAACAACTCCATGCCAATCCGCGCTTCAAGTTCCTTAATCTGGTGAGACAGGGCTGACTGAGTCAGATGCAGGCTTCTGGCTGCTTCAACCAGACTCCCGGTCTGCTTCAGAGCAAGAAGTGTTTTCAGGTGCCTCAGTTCCAATCCTATGTTGGTTGTCATGATAAGCAATGTTTCATGTAGGGGTTTGTTTTCAAAAAACATTAATCTAACTCATTTTTATCGTTAGGAAAATGATTTATATTCAACTTTTTTCCTGTGCCAGACTGATAGCCCTTGAAGAAGTCGGGAGCAAAGATATTTGCAGCTGTATGTTATGGGTAGACAATATATTGAAAAATGGTGCGTTTGCGAGAAAACAGCTACGCTCAGTCTGAGTTCGATGCATCAACATTATCCAGTTCTTTGTTTACATGGGAGGAAATTCAGGTTTGAAACAAGACTCGCGTGATCGAATGCTGGAAAGTATCGTGCGCAACAAATCCTTCGCGGAAATCGGTGGGCTTTGGGGCGGCGAACAGGAGCGACTCAGTGTTGCACATGAGTTTGGAGCCCGAGAACTAACTATGATCGACATCCTGCCGCCGGTGAACCAGTGGTGGCATGTCTTTGAGGATCGAATGAAACAAAAAGGAATTGAAGGCTATCAAACCTTATCAGGCGACATTATGACAATGCCCTGCGGCCCCTATGATATCACGCACTCTTCGGGAGTTATGTATCACTTGCCAAACCCTGTTCAATATCTGTCAGCACTGCGTGCGATCACCAACGAGTATTGCGTGATGACATCGGCCAGTATACCG
This sequence comes from Endozoicomonas sp. 8E, assembly GCF_032883915.1. Taxonomy (NCBI): domain Bacteria; kingdom Pseudomonadati; phylum Pseudomonadota; class Gammaproteobacteria; order Oceanospirillales; family Endozoicomonadaceae; genus Endozoicomonas; species Endozoicomonas sp. 8E. The sequence goes on from NZ_CP120717.1 coordinate 1,715,430, forward strand.
CGACGTATAGAAAACAAGTATGGTCTCTTGGAGTTGGATGGTGGAAAAGTTCTTTTCGTCCCGGGTATGAGCGAAGAACAAAAGTGGATTTTCACCGAGTTTTATGTTGGTGATAACGAAAGTTTTACAGACGATGACGGTATGTTCATCGGATTTCGAAATATGGGGCAAGACGGGTTTGCGACAACGAACTATGTACCATGGTGGTGGTTGCTACCCGGAGAGGCCATTGTCAGTATGGCTCGTGCCGCAGGTTGGGAAGTAGTGGAAATATCCGAAAACTGGGGTGGCAAGGCGCACACCATACTCCTGAAAAACAATGGTCGGGTGGACACGGCCACCATGGGATAGATCTCGTTTAATGTTTTGGCTGAAAAGCGAAGAGAATCTTGCCTCATTCGTTTCTTAATAAAGCAGAACGCAATGATGAGATGCGAAGCGTTTAGCATTCAATGGCAATGTTGAGGCGTCCGGGCTCTCCTCCTGCCAGCGTGGACGGATCTTGCCTAGCATACCTTAGCTGAGTAGGAAGCTCATCTGCTAACTGCAAGATACGCAAACCTGCTGATGTAAATGTAAATCTGGGAGGGTGTGTTTTACGGATGAACAACTCCATGCCAATCCGCGCTTCAAGTTCCTTAATCTGGTGAGACAGAGCTGACTGAGTCAGATGCAGGCTTCTGGCTGCTTCAACCAGACTCCCGGTCTGCTTCAGAGCAAGAAGTGTTTTCAGGTGCCTCAGTTCCAATCCTATGTTGGTTGTCATGATAAGCAATGTTTCATGTAGGGGTTTGTTTTCAAAATATTATTAATTTTACTCACTTTTGTTATTAGTAAAATGAGTTTGATTCAATTTTTTCCGTGAGCCAGACTGTATACCCATGAGCAGCTGGATGCGAGGACACTGACTTCGTAGCCATAGCTGATTATGAAAAGACAACAGATAGCCATGAACGACAGAGTAATTTTAAGTCGACATAGGTTATGAACAAATCTCTCTGAATCAACAAGAGTGGATGCTCTGGAGAATCCGATTATGGCAATCTCACACAGCGGTGGCTTTCCACGCATTGGTGCCAATCGCGAGCTGAAAAAAGCGCAGGAAGCCTACTGGAAGGGTGAACTGAGTAAAGAAAGGCTTTTAGAGGAAGGTAAACGCCTCAGGTTGCAACACTGGGCTATGCAAAAGGAAGCCGGGCTGGATCTGATCCCGGTTGGGGATTTTGCCTGGTACGACCAGATGTTGAATCACTCACTCATGCTGGGCGCCGTTCCGGCACGGTTTGGTGCAGATTCTGACTGTGAAGATATTGACACCCTGTTTCGCATGGCCCGGGGCAGGGCGCCTGGCGGGACTCCAGCAGCAGCGTGTGAGATGACCAAGTGGTTTGATACCAACTATCACTACATTGTTCCGGAGTTGCATAAAGGCCAGACCTTAAAGTTGTCGTCTACAGAAATTATTCGTGAGACCCGCGAAGCATTGGATGCAGGATTTAAGGTCAAGCCAACACTGATAGGTCCACTTACCTGGCTGTGGCTTGGGAAGGTGAAAGGAGAGGCGTTTAATCGTCTGGAACTGTTGGATGACGTTATAGAGGTCTATGGTCAGGTACTCAATGAGTTGGCAAAACTGGGTGTTGAGTGGGTTCAAATTGATGAACCTATCCTGGTACTGGATCTTCCTACCGAATGGCATCAGGCTTTTGAGTCCACTTACAACAGGCTGCAAGGCAAAGATCTGAAGATCCTGCTGGCGACCTATTTTGGAGGTCTTAATGGCACAACAACAACTGCAGTGAATTTACCCGTTGAGGGGCTGCATATTGATCTGGTTCGTGATGCTGAGCAACTGACGGCAATCCTTGACAGGCTGCCTTCCTACAAAGTGCTTTCAGCTGGTGTCGTGAACGGCAGAAATATCTGGAAAGCGGATATTCGTTTTATAGTCAGTAAACTTCAGGAAGCCAGCGAGCGTCTGGGTAACCGTCTCTGGGTTGCCCCCAGTTGTTCACTTCTGCATACGCCGGTTGATCTTGAATGTGAAACAGATCTGGATGATGAGTTGAAATCCTGGTTTGCCTTTGCAGTTCAGAAGTGTCAGGAAGTATCAATCATAGCCCGTCTGCTTTCAGGCAATCGGAATCCCGAGGTTCAGGCTGCTCTGGCTGCTTCGGATCAAGCGGTTGAAGCCCGGAGTCAGTCATCGAGAATATATAATGAAGCCGTTCAGAACCGGGTTGCCGGAATCAGCAGTGGCGATGACCAGCGAAACCTGCCTTATAAAGAAAGAGCTGTCGTTCAGGCATCCAGACTTAAATTGCCGTTGTTTCCAACTACGACAATCGGCTCTTTTCCTCAGACGGTTGATATCAGAAAGCAGCGTCGTTTATTCAGAAAAGGCGAGCTGAGTGAGCATGACTATGTAGAAGCCATGCAAAAGGAGATTCTGGACACTGTTGCCAGACAGGAGGCGCTCGGACTCGATGTCCTTGTTCATGGTGAAGCCGAACGTAATGACATGGTCGAGTATTTTGGTGAGCAGCTCAATGGCTTTGCCTTTACCAGCAATGGTTGGGTGCAGAGCTACGGTAGCCGCTGTGTAAAACCTCCCATCATTATTGGTGATATTTCCAGACCAGAGCCCATGACTGTGAACTGGAGTTGTTTTGCCCAGGACCAAACCAGTAAGTGGATGAAGGGTATGCTCACAGGCCCGGTAACAATACTCTGCTGGTCTTTCCCGCGGGAAGATGTCGATCGAAGTGTTTCCTGCCTGCAACTTGCTCTGGCGCTCAGGGATGAAGTCGTGGATCTGGAAAAGGCGGGTATTGGCATCATCCAGATTGATGAGCCGGCGATTCGCGAAGGTTTGCCCTTGCGCAAAGAAGACTGGCCTGACTACCTGAACTGGGCAGTAAAAAGCTTCAGGATTGCTGCCAGTGGCGTTCAGGATGAAACCCAGATCCACACACACATGTGTTATAGCGAGTTCAACGACATCATTGAATACATCGCGGCAATGGATGCCGATGTTATTACTATTGAGACCTCCAGATCTGACATGGAGTTACTGGATGCTTTTGAGCGGTTTGAATACCCCAATGAGATAGGCCCGGGGGTTTATGATATCCACTCGCCGAATGTTCCGGAGTCACAGTGGATGAAACAGCTGATGAAGAAAGCCGCCGAAAAAATCCCGCCGCAACGTTTATGGGTCAATCCGGACTGTGGCCTTAAAACCCGTGATTGGCCCGAGGTAGAAGCGGCGCTGAGCAATATGGTGCAGGTGGCTAACGAACTCAGGGATGAGCTGGCTTAACCGGTGATGCCTTGACCTGGACTTCAATAACGGGGAGTTCTGGAGGGGGAGCGGTGAAGGAAGCCTCTTGCCCTTCATAAGTCAGGAACGAGGGAGCCATCACCTCGGCATGGACGCCGGTGAGAATTTCTACCTCTCCCTCTTGCTCTCCAGGCTTGACAAGGTAGAAAACTTTATAGAGTCGGCTCTTTTCCGCATCCTCAAAATAGAGAGTGGCTCCCTGGTCCGCCGAGACGATAATGCTCCGGGGCTCCAGGGGGCGCTCGTCAATGATCAGGTTTGTATCCAGTTGGTATTGGGTTTGGGTAGCTTCTTTGTTATGGCCTGGCATTGAACACCCTGATAACAGCAGTATAAGGGGTATGATCAGGAACTTCTGATACAGGCTATCCAAGTGTTGAGCATTCTTGTTCGACATCAAAAAAATCCTTAATTTTAGTGCTTCTGTCTCTGAGACATTGTTCGTGAGATAACTTCATGCCTAAAGATAGATGCTTTAGAGAAACTAATCTCTGAAATTGGGCTCTTCAGGGATATCTGTGGGTAAAAATGAGTCAATTTGAGAGGTGGAAGCATCAGCAGCTGATTTTTGGTAGCAGACAAAACAACCATAAAAACACCGCTGATGCTAATAAAAACTATCCTCAATAAAGTTCATAAACTCAAGTCATTTGTTTACCAGGATGTGAAACTTGGCTTCTACCAAGGCTGTGAAGTATTCAATGTAGCCGTTGTTCCACGAGGAACAGCCAGACTATCTGCTCAGGATGCCAGAAACCTGCTCCGGGCTATGATTATCTTGCTGAGCGTCGTTTCGAGTTTGTTCCTCTCTGGGGAATCAGAGTTTTCTTGCTCTATAGAATGCGCCGGGTGGAATGTCAGACGTGCGGCGTAAAGGTTGAGCAAGTTCCATGGGCTTGAGGGTAAGAAGGAGCTGACCAAAGCCTATAGGCAATTTCTGGCAAACTGGGCCAGAAAGCTGTCTTGGAAAGGGGCTGCCAGTACTTTCAATACCTCATGGGAGAAAGTATTTCACGCTGTGGAGTACATGGTTGAGTGGGGCAAAGCGCAGCGTTCACTCGACAATATCAAGGCCATTGGCGTTGATGAAGTGGCTTACCATCTCGGACATAAATACCTGACAGTGGTTTATCAGATTGATCGCAGTTGTACCCGACTACTATGGGTTGGTCAGGATCGTACTGAAGCCACAATTAGAAACTTTTTCTTCTTTTTTGGCCTTGAGCGTAGTCAGCAACTGAGGTATGTCTGCTCAAACAGAAGGAGAACCTGACCGAGAAAGAAGAGATCAAGTTAAATACAGTGCTTCACTATAATCTCAAAAGTGTCAGAGCTTATCTGCTCAGAGAGGATTTTCAAGTGTTCTGGGCTACATCTCACCACACTGGGCAGGAAAGTTTCTGGATTGGTGGTGTATAAGAGTCATGCTGTCAAAGATAGCCGATGAAGAAAGTAGCTAAAACTGTTCGGCGACACAGGCCACTGATCCAGAATTTCAAGGCAAAATAAAGCATTTTCCAGCGGGATTGTGGAAGGTCTGAACACCAAGATAAAACTCACTACGAGAAAATCGTATGGTTTCAGAACCTGTAGATGTGCAGAAATCGCCTAGTATCATGCACTGGGCAACCTGCCCGAACCAGAAATGCCCCACAGATTTTGCTGACGAGGCTATTTTTCAAGCCTGAATCTATGAGATGTTCACAAAAAAACAAAACTGCCTTCTCGATGGTTCGATCACTGCTTCTGCTAATGACAATAATGTTTGGGGATTCGCTACCTGCCGGGGAACCAGTAGGCTCAGACCCAATGCCAGCACATTTCTTGTATACCAATAAGTTGTCTGAACCTGAACAGCCCAACCCTCTTCCGGTTGATTTTATGCAGTTCACCCTCAGTTTGTCGCAGCTGCTGCCGAATAACAGACCTCTTCAGTCTCTAAACTGCCACTCTCCCCGATGTTATCAATGAAGCAAATACACTGCATTGATCTTGTGGCTGAGCCCCTTGAAGTCCTGGAGAATAATTCCAATATGCTGATCGCCACAGGCGCTGCCGGGGGAGATGATGGCGATAAGCCACCTGACGGAAATAACAGGGATCCTGACTCAGAGCTGCTGCCTGACCCTACCCTTGTTCTTGTTCCTGGCCCTGTTCAAAAATGCCTGGAACAAAAAAGACAACTGCTTCAAATATTACGAATCAAACGGCTATGGTCGATTATCACTGGCAAAACCGTGCTGGCGCTAATTTTGTCAGACCGGATCATGGTGATTGAAGCAGATCTTCTTGATCTGGAAAGGTCAGACCCTGCCAGAATTCAACTGGGGCTGGTTCAGACATGGTTGGCAGAGAATGGTCAGGAACTCAGTGTTTACCGTGAGATCGTTCCTGGTAAATATTCTGGCCGGCAGGTGGGCACCGGGAAAAAGAACCAATCCTCCCGGACGACCAGAGCATCAACAACTGCCACAACAAGCCAGACTGGTCTGATGAGACTAGCCGCTGCCCGTAGCCGGGTAACCGGCTCGAAAGGCGGCAATGGTCCTGGAGGCGATGATCCACTGAGTCCATCAGCTGAGCAGGATACAGGTGATTCAATTGTTACTTGTTCAAAATGTGACAAAGCACTGAATCAACAGGAATTAAGACGTGTAGCCAATAATGCAGAAGCTTCAGCGTTTTTATGCAACAAATGCCTGTCAGGCACTTACGGTAAAAAAAGAGCAAAACGAGCCCGCCAGGAAACAGAGCCGGATTCATTGGAACCTGCTCAGAAAAAAAAGAAGGGGCCAGGTAGAAAGAGAAATAATTCAAAAGCAGTTGCTACTGCACCAGCGGCCAAAAAAAAGAAACCGCCAGATACTCAAATTCCCGATGATCCATTAGAAAAAATAAAAGCAAATATCAAGTACGAATTAAGTCAGGAAGAGCTGAAAAAAATGCAAACCCTGATGGCAGTATTCAAGAAAAAAAACATCACTGTAAAAAACACTTTTTATAAGCTGTCTGGTTTTGTAGATAGAAAGTCTTTTAATGGTTTCTTCGATAATGCCGCCACCTTTTTTGGGCACTTTTCTGAAAACTTCAAAAATACAGGCACGCTGACCGGCATGCTGGGTAATAAAAAAAATATATCCGTAGTTTCGCAGAACGTAGTCTGAATGAACTCGAATATTTTGCAAGTTTGGATGTATTGAATTCCTTCTCGTCCATGAATAATGGCAAAGGCGTGCCCACACATGAGCAAGTGAAAGCAATACTGGGCTGGCCAGAATGGAAAGACAGGGATAGCGAGTTTAATACGAAGTTGTTCCGATCCTTCTCGTCAATGAATAGTGGCAAAGGCATGCTCAAACATGAACAAGTGAAAGAGGTGCTGGGCTGGCCGGAATGGAAAGACGAGGATGGCGAGTTCAATATGGAGCTGTTCCGCTCTTTCTCATCCATGAACAATGGTAAAGGCGTGCCCACACATGAGCAAGTGAAAGAGGTGCTGGGCTGGCCGGAATGGAAGGACAAGGATGGCGAGTTCAGTATGGAGCTGTTCCGCTCTTTTTCATCCATGAACAATGGTAAAGGCATCCTCAAACATGAGCAAGTGAAAGAGGTGCTCGCCTGGCCGGAATGGAAAGACAAGCATGGCGAGTTCAATATGGAGCTGTTCCGCACCTTTTCATCCGTGAATAATAGCAGAGGTATGCTCAAACATGAGAAAGTGAAAGAGGTGCTCGACTGGTCTGAATGGAACCACAAGGGTGGCGAGCTCAATATGAAGCTGTTCCGCGCCTTTTCGTCCATAAATCACGGCCAAGGCTTGCCCAAACATGAGCCTGTGAAAAAAGTGCTGGACTGGATAAGTTGCCGGGGGGCGCCCAATTACAGGCTACTGCAAATCATGCCCAGGCTTTGGGTATCAGCAGGGCTACCTGCTATCAAGATGCTGCAACACCGGGAAACACAACTGAAACAGTTACTGTTTACAGAACTTACCGGAGAGTTTATCAACCCGGATAATGAAGGAGATGATAAATACAATCGCCAGATAAAAACAGTCGCTCTTTATCTTTCCACCCCTAAGCCGGACTGGTCACTAACATGGACGGTATTAAAACAGTTCTGCCAATTTCATGAACAGACTAAAACGCTTCTGATGCTGGAATCATTGACAGGGCTTTTATCTTCTTCTGGAGGGAAAAGTGTCAAACGCTATCTTCAGGCTAATCAACGGGATCGGCATTTTTTGTGGCGTCATTCAATGAAAGCCGTGCCTTTGCGCGTGTTAAATAGAGCAATGTTCCTGTGTTCTTCCGATGAAAACAGGGAGCGTTTTGTTTATTTTGCCAAGCGGTTGAAGTCATTGCCGGATAAAAGACTATGGGAGCAGTATTCAGCTCTGTTGCAACCATTGTCAGGAGTGCTGAAACTCGACTTTATGCAAAGGTTCTATCTGGGAATCCTGCAACCCTTAACACAGGCTGATCAGCTGCGTTTTCTGGATGCCAGCCATGCCCAGGCTGTATTCGATCTGTTTCCCTCGTTAAGTGCCCTGCAAAAACTCAGCAAAGAGCATTCTTCCCATTGGTTAAAGAAGCTGCTTGAAGCCTGCCTGCAACTAAAAAACCATGACATCACCAAAGAAGGCATCCAGATACTGTTTGAAGCGCTGCTCAAAACCCATAGTCTTCTACCCTGGGATAACGATATCCCCGATCACTTTTTGTCCGGGATGCAAACGACCGACAATAACCATGTTGAGATACCTGTCTCGGGACTTATCCCATCAGGAGAACAATTGGCCCTGAGCTATATCGCTGTGCTCATGCAGAACCTCAATGAGATGTCTTTTACCGTCAAAGGGCAGTGGCTTGATGTTGAGGTGCCAGGTGACGGAGTTCAAAACTACCGCTACCCAATGCCACAGGTGAAAATACAGGATGAAAAAATGGCCGTCAGCAACTGGTCAGAGGAACAGTTCAGGACTTTTTTGAAAATCACTGAGATGTCTGAACGCTATTATTTGACAGCAGACCAATGGCAAGAGCGTTTAAATTCGGATGACCCGGTATACATCCAAAGACGCAAAGCCAGACTGGCCGCAAACGTAGAGCTGAGAGCAAAAGGTGTTGTTGAAGCAGCCCCCTTCAACCCGATACCTGGTCATATTCTGGCCATTCTAGACGACAAACGAGAAAAACCGGCATTTGCCAGTTTATGGTTAAAGCTCAACCAGACAGAAATTTTTGGCACCGAAATACTGAATTTACTGGAGGAGTACGAGAGCGAAATGGAGCTTATGCATACAGTGGCCCTCCTTAAAAAAGCCCAAATCGATAGCGCTACCCACATACTGGAAGAATGGCGGCAACGGGCGTGCAGTGAGATAGAACAGTTAAAAAAGCAAGACCCTTTATTATCCGATGTTGATCCTGATGTTTATCAGGGTTGTCAGGAACTGGAGTTGCTTGATGGGTGTGGGAGTATTTTCTAAAAAGACTTGTGTCGTCTGATAAAGCTTCTAAAAAAAACTGTCTGCCAAATCCGTTCATGGCAAGCTTGCCAGTGCGGTGCTATAAAATCTAGCGCAAACGTCAATCATCAGGCCTAAGCCGGATGACGTACGAATTTTTTCCACTAGCGAATGGATTCACAGAAGCTGATTTTATTTGCCTGGATCTATGAGACGCTCACAAAAAAAAAAGCTGCCTGCTCGATGGTCCGATCACTGCTTCTGCTAGTGACGATGTTGTTTGGGGATTCGCTGCATGCATTGGAATTAGTCGGCTCAAGCCCGCTACCAGTTCATTTCCTGTATTCCAATAAGTTAGCTGAACCTGAACAGCCCGATTCTTTTCGAGGGTGTCACGAGTTGACTCCCGTCATTCCCGGCTTCATTCTCGTCATTCCCGCGAAGGCGGGAATCCACACTGACTCACCACCAGAACCATACTGCCCGGTGCCCCCCTGGCCTTGTCATCCCCGAGAAGGCAGGGATCCACCGTTGGCGCTGGATTCCCGCCTTCGCGGGAATGACGACCTCAGAGCATGGGAACGAGCTGTTGGAGTTTTGCGACAGCCTCCGGAGCGTGGGAACGAGTTGTTGGAGTTTTACGTGCCCCCTGAAGTTCTGGAGAACACTTCTAATGGTCTGATCACCAGGGGCGCCGCAGTAGGAGATGATGGCGATAAGCCACCTGACGGAAACAGCGGGAGTCCTGACCCAGAGCCCCAACCTGACCTTACCTTTATTTCTGATCCTGTCCAAACTTGTCTGCAGCAAAAAAAGCAACTGCTTATAATATTACAAATCAAACGACTATGGGCAATTATGACAGGCCAAACCACGCTGGCCCGGATTTTGTCAGACCGGATTATGGTAATTGAAGCCGATCTTCTTGATCTGGAAAGGTCAGACCCTGGCACGATTGAGCCGGGGCTGGTTCAGACATGGCTGGCAGAGAATGGTCAGGAACTCAGGGTTTACCGTGAGATGGTTTCTGGCAAATATTCTGGCCGGCAGGTGGGCAACGGGAAAAAGAACCAATCCTCCCGAACGATAAAAGCATCAACGACCGCGACAGCAAGTCAGACTGGCCAGACAAGCGGATCTGCTGCCCGTAACAAGGGAACCGGTTCGACAGGCGCCAATGGTCGTGGAGGCGATGACCCACTGAAACCCTCTGCTGAGCAGAATACCGGACATTCGCTTGTCGCTTGTTCGAAGTGTGACAAGGTATTGAATCCACAGGAATTAGAACGTGTAGCAAATCAGACAGCAGCTACAGCGTTGTTGTGCAACAAGTGCCTGTCGGGCATTCAAGGTAACAAAAGGGTAAGACGAATCCGGGAAGAAGCAGAACCGGATTCACCAGAACCCGCTCCGAAAAAAAAGAAGGGCCCGGCTAGAAAGAGAAATAGTTCAACAGCTGTTGCTGAACCAGCGGCCAAAAAAAAGAAACCGGCAGTCACTCAAATTCCCGATGATCCGTTAGAAAAAATAAAAGCAAATATCAAGTACGCATTAAGTCAGGAAGAGCTGAAAAAAGTGCAAACCCTGGTGGCGGTATTCAAGAAAAAAAACATCACTGTAAAAAACACTTTTTATAAGCTGCTTGGTTTCGTAGATAGAGATTCTTTTAATGGCTTCTTCGATAATGCCGCCGCCTTTTTTGGGCACCTTTCTAAAAACGTCAAAAACACAGGCATGCTGACCGGCATGCTGAATAATAGCAAAAAACATATCCGTAGTTTTGCAGAGCGTAGCCAGAATGAACTCGAATATTTAGCAAGTTTGGATGTATTGAATTCCTTCTCCTCCATGAATAATGGCAAAGGCGTGCCCACACACGAGCAAGTGAAGGCAATACTGGGTTGGCCAGAATGGAAAGACAGGGATGGCGAGTTTAATACGAAGTTGTTCCGATCCTTCTCGTCAATGAATCGTGGCAAAGGCATGCTCAAACATGAGCAAGTGAAAGAGGTGCAGGGCTGGCCGGAATGGAAAGACAAGGATGGCGAGTTCAGTATGGAACTGTTCCGCGCCTTCTCATCCATGAACAGTGGTAAGGGCATGCTCAAACATAAGCAAGTGGAAGAGGTGCTGAGCTGGCCGGAATGGAAAGACAAGGGTGGCGACTTCAGTATGGAGCTGTTCCGCGCCTTCTCATCCATGAACTGTAGTAAAGGCGTGCTCACGCATGAGCAAGTGAAAGAGGTGCTGAGCTGGCCGGAATGGAGGGACAAGGATGGCGAGTTCAGTATGGAGCTGTTCCGTTCCTTCTCATCCATGAACAATGGTAAAGGCGTGTTCAAAAAAAAAGAAGCGAAAGAGGTGCTGGGCTGGCCGGAATGGAAGGACAAGGATGGCGAGTTCAGTATGGAGCTGTTCCGCTCCTTCTCATCCATGAATAGTGGTAAAGGCATGCTCAAACAAAAGGAAGTGAAAAAGGTGTTGGGCTGGCCGGAATGGAAAGACAAGGATGGCGAGTTCAGTATGGAGCTGTTCCGCGCCTTCTCATCTATGAATCATGGCAAAGGCATGCTCAAACAAGAGGAAGCGAAAGAGGTGCTGAACTGGACGGAATGGAAAGACTGGAATGGCGAGTTTAATACCAAGTTGTTCCGATCCTTCTCGTCAATGAACAATGGCAAAGGCATGCCCAAACATGAGCAAGTAAAAGAGGTGCTGGGTTGGCCGGAATGGAAAGATGAGGATGGCGAGTTCAGTATTGAGCTGTTCCGCTCCTTCTCATCCATGAATAGTGGCAAAGGCATGCTCAATCAGGAGGAAGTGAAAGAGGTGTTGGGCTGGCCGGAATGGAAGGAAAAGGATGGCGAGTTCAGTATGGAGCTGTTCCGTGCCTTCTCGTCCATGAATAGCAGCAAGGGCATGATTAAACATGAGGAAGTGAAAGAGGTACTGAGCTGGCCGGAATGGAAAGACAAGGATGGTGAGTTCAGTATGGAGCTGTTCCGCTCCTTCTCTTCCATGAAAAATAGGAAAGGCGTGCTCAAAAAAAAGGAAGTGAAAGAGGTGTTGGGCTGGCCGGAATGGAAAGACAAGGATGGCGAGTTCAGCACGGAGCTGCTCCGCGCTTTCTCATCTATGAATCATGGCAAAGGCATCCTCAAACATGAGCAAGTGAAAGAGGTGCTGGGCTGGCCTGAATGGAAAGACAAGGATGGCGAGTTCAGTATGGAGCTGTTCCGCTCTTTCTCATCCATGAATAGCAGTAAGGGCATGATTAAACATGAGGAAGTGAAAGAGGTGCTGAGCTGGCTGGAATGGAAAGACGAGGATGGCGAGTTCAATATGGAGCTGTTCCGCTCTTTCTCATCCATGAATAGCAGTAAGGGCATGATTAAACATGAGGAAGTGAAAGAGGTGCTGGGCTGGCCGGAATGGAAAGACAAGGATGGCGAGTTCAATATGGAGCTGTTCCGCGCCTTCTCATCCATGAACAGTGGTAAAGGCATGCTCAAACAAGAGGAAGTGAAAGAGGTGCTGGGCTGGCCGGAATGGAAAGACAAGGATGGTGAGTTCAGTATGGAGCTGTTACGCGCCTTCTCATCTATGAATCATGGCAAAGGCATGCTCAGACAAAAGGAAGTGAAAGAGATATTGGGTTGGCCGGAATGGAAAGACACGGATGGCGAGTTCAGTATGGAGCTGTTCCGCGCCTTCTCGTCTATGAATCACGGCAAAGGCATGCTCAAACAAAAGGAAGTGAAAGAGGTGTTGGGTTGGCCCGAATGGAAACACAAGGGTGGCGAGCTCAATATAAAGCTGCTCCGCATTTTCTCGTCCATGAGTCACGGCCAAGGCTTGCCCAAACATGAGTCTGTGAAAAAAGTGCTGGACTGGGTAGGTTGCCGGGGGGCGCACAATCACAGGCTACTGCAAATCATGCCCAGGCTCTGGGCATCAGAAGGGCTACCTGCTACCAAGATGCTGCAACACTGGGAAACACAACTGAAACAGTTACTGCTTACAGAACTTACCGGAGAGCACAGCAACCCGGATAATGAAGGAGACAATAAATACAATCGCGAGATAAAAACAGTCGCTCTTTATCTTTCCACCCCTAAGCCAGACTGGTCGCTAAAATGGACGGTTTTAAAACAGTTCTGCCAATTGCATAAAGAGACTGAAACACTTCTGATGCTGGAATCATTGATAGGATTTTTATCTTCTTCTGGAGGGAAAAGCGTCAAACGCTACCTTCAGGCTAATCAACGGGATCGGCATTTTTTGTGGCGTCATTCAATGAAAGCCGTGCCTTTGCGCGTGTTAAATAGAGCAATGTTACTGTGTTCTTGCGATGAAGACAGGGAGCGTTTTGTCTATTTTGCCAAGCGGTTGAAGTCATTGCCGGATAAAAGACTATGGGAGCAGTACTCTGCTGTGTTGCAACCCTTGTCGGCGGTGCTGAAACTCGACTCTATGCAAAGGCTCTATCTGGAAATCCTGCAACCCTTAACAAAAAATGATCAGCTGCGTTTTCTGGATGCCAGTCATGCCCAGGCTGTATTCGACCTGTTTCCCTCGTTAAGCGCCCTGCAAAAACTCAGCAAAGAGCATTCTTCCCATTGGTTAAGCAAGCTGCTTGAAGCCTGCCTGCAACTAAAAACCCATGATATTAACAAAGAAGGCATCCAGATACTGTTTGAAGCGCTGCTCAAAACCCATAGTCTTCTACCCTGGGATAACGATATTCCCGTTCACTTTCTGTCCGGGATGCGAACAAACAACAATAACCATGTTGAAATACCTGTCTCCGGACTTATCCAATCAGGAGAACAGTTGGCCCTGAGCTATATCGCAGTGTTGATGCAGAACCTCAATGAGATGTCTTTTACCGTCAAAGGTCAATGGCTTGAGGTTGAGGTGCCGGGTGATGATGTTCAGAACTATCGCTGCCCAATGCCACAGCTGGAAATACAGGATGAAAAAATGACTATCAGCAACTGGTCAGAAAAACAGTTCAGGACTTTTTTGAAAATCACCGGGATATTTGAACACTATTATTTGACTCCAGACCAATGGCAGAAACATTCAAACCCGGATAACCCGGTATACGTCCAAAGACGCAAAGCCAGACTCACCGCAAACAAAGAGCCAAGGGCAAAGAGTCTGGTTGAAGCGACCTCCTTCAACCCTTTACCCATTCATATTCTGGTTATTCTGATCAAGGAAGGAATGGTCATCAAACCCGTCACCTGGAAATCCTTTGACCATCATAAAGAGAGACTGCCTGAATCACTGCTTTGCAGACTGAGAGAAAGAATCGAAACATCAGATATAGAATGCCCCGATGAAATTAGAGAATCGCTGACCCCGTACCTGAATAACGTGCAATTCAGGCAAGCTGAAGCCTATCAGCCAGAGAATGAATTGGAACCACAAAAACAGGCGTTTGGCAGTTTATGGTTAAAGCTGAACCAGACGGAAATTTTTGGCAGCGAAATACTGAATTTACTGGAGGAGTACGAGAGTGAAATGGAGCTTATGCATACAGTGGTCCTCCTTAAAAAAGCCAAAATCGATACCGATAACCGCATACTGGAAGAATGGCGGCAACGGGCATGCAGCAAAATAGAGCGTTTAAAAAAGCAAGACCCTTTATTATCCGATGTTGATCCTGATGTTTATCAGGGTTGTCAGGAACTGGAGCTGCTTGATGGGTGTGGGAGTATTTTCTAAAAAAGATTCGTGTCGTTCAGGCAAACTGGGCCAGAAAGCTGTCTTGGAAAGAGGTTGCCAGTACTTTCAGCACCTCATGGGAAAAGTATTTCATGCTGTGGAGTACATGATTAAGTGGGGCAAAGCACATCGTTCACTTGACAATATCAAGGCCGTTGGTGTTGATGAAGTGGCTTATCAAGTCGGACATAAATACCTGACAGTGGTTTATCAGATTGATCGCAGTTGCCCCCGGCCATTATGGGCTGGTCAGGATTGTACTGAAGTCACAATTAGAAACTTTTTCTTCTTTTTTGGCCCTGAGTGTAGTCAGCAACTGAGGTATGTCTGCTCAGGCGGAAGGAAAACCTTACCGGGAAAGAAAAGATCAAGTTAAATACAGTGCTTCAGTATAATCTCAAAAGTGTCAGAGCCTATCTGCTCAGAGAGGAGTTTCAAGTGTTCTGGGGTTACATCTCACCATACTGGGCAGGAAAGTATCTGGACCGGTGGTGTATAAGAGTCATGCGGTCAAAGGTAGAGCCGATGAAGATAGTAGCTAAAACTGTTCGGCGACACAGGCCACTGATCCTGAATTGGTTCAAGGCAAAAAAACATTTTCCAGCGGAATTGTGGAAGGTCTGAACACCAAGATAAAACTCACTACGAGAAAATCGTATGGTTTCAGAACCTATAGATATGCAGAAATCGCTTTATATCATGCACTGGGCAACCTGCCCGAACCAGAAATGCCCCGCAGATTTTGCTGTCGAGGCTGAAATTGAGGGGGTCAGGCGAATACTGAAAGGTTGAATTCACAGGTCAGGCAGTGGTTAGAAAGTCATTATCTGACCGGATTTCGGTATAACCAATGGTGTAAGTCAGGTATTTTCTTTAGAATGCAGGGCCAGTGCCAACAGCTTATTTGAAAAGCCGTTGATTCCATTTCGGTGATGAGGTGATTTCATGGATATCATGGATCAAATTAAAGAGCAGATTGAAACACATAACATTCTGCTCTACATGAAAGGGTCTCCCAAGCTGCCTCAGTGTGGGTTTTCCTCCAAAGCTGTGCAGGTTCTGATGGCTTGTGGCGAGCAGTTCGCATTCGTTGACATTCTGGCTAACCCGGAAATTCGTGCCAACCTGCCAAAATACGCCAACTGGCCAACATTCCCGCAGCTCTGGATCAAGGGTGAGCTGGTGGGTGGCAGCGACATTTTGATCGAGATGTACAACAGTGGTGACCTTCAGAAGATGATCAAGGCTGCTGTCGGCAAAGAGGAAGGTGCTGAATAATTTCAGCCTTCTTCAAGGTGGGGAGGACAGAATCCTCCCGCCTAGTCTTCCTCACTCTGAGAGAGCAGATAATTTTCCATTCCCATGGTTTTGATACGGTACAGATGGACTTCCAGACTATCCATGTGCTCTTCTTCCGCAGCCAGAATTTTTTCCAGCAACTGACGTGAGCCATAATCACCCACCTTTTCACAGACATCGATGGCTTCCTTTAGCGGTGGAATTGCTTTCAACTCCTGTTGCAGGTCAGCTTCCAGAATGCCTTTGACATCTGCGGCAATGATCGGCTTTTGCATGTATTTAAAGTCGGGCATGCCTTCCAGAAAAAGAATTCGCTCAATCAGCCAGTCGGCGTGCCACATCTCATCAATGGATTCCTTATAAATGTACTGGCCGAGTTTGTTGACTCCCCAGTTCTTGAGCATTCGTGCGTGTAGAAAGTACTGATTAATCGCAGTCAGTTCATTCATCAGTACTTGATTCAGATGATCCAGAACACCTTTTTCGCCTTGCATAACAGGGGCTCCATACAGTCATGAATTAAAGGAGGCTTTGATTCCATTCACTATTTCCAGGAACTATTTCCAGGAGCGGTAAAATACTTCTCTCCAAAAAAGTACAAGCACAGGAAGTATGGAGCCTGATTGGCTTCTGTCAAAGGTAACTGACTGAAAAATAATGATAATATTTCTTATTAGCGTTATCGGTTGTGGTCGGTATCAAGTCTATGAGGGGTATATTTTCCATCGCATGGGATGAGGCGATCACTGAAATAAATGGATTAGTCAACTTTGATAGATTTTATCTATCATTTGAAAGAGAAAATTTATAGATATTTGTGCAGGGGTTTATAGGCTAAGGCCGTTATCAGGTGTATCATGATGTCGCTTAAATGATTGCGATGACTGCAATGATTGCATGATCGCAGTGATACATACTAAACCTTGGAGATTAAATTCATGGGCGTACTGGTTGGCAAGAAAGCTCCTGACTTTACTGTTCCTGCCGTCCTGGGCAATGGCGAGATTGTTGAAGAGTTTACCCTGTCCGAGGCGATTCGTGGCAAGTACGGTATTCTGTTCTTCTACCCGCTGGACTTCACTTTTGTTTGTCCGTCCGAGCTGATCGCTCTGGATCACCGCATCGATGCATTCAAAGAGCGCAACGTTGAAGTTATCGGTGTTTCCATCGACTCTCACTTTACTCACAACGCGTGGCGTAATACGCCTGTCAGTGAAGGTGGCATCGGTCCTGTTAAGTACACTCTGGCCGCTGACATGGCTCACGACATCTGTAAATCCTACGACGTTGAGTCCGAAGGCGGTGTCGCTTTCCGTGGTGCTTTCCTGATTGATAAGGACGGTGTTGTGCGCTCCCAGATCGTTAACGATCTGCCTTTGGGTCGTAACATGGATGAGCTGGTCCGTCTGGTTGACGCTCTGCAATTCCACGAAGAGCACGGTGAAGTTTGCCCAGCTGGCTGGAGCAAAGGTGACAAGGGTATGGACGCTTCCCCTGCGGGTGTTGCCAAGTACCTGTCTGAGAGTGCCGAAGGCTTGTAATTACGGACTTCGTCAATTGATGATTGAAAAGAAAGTCGCCTTCGGGCGGCTTTTTCTGTTATACGGGGTTCTAATTCGGGAACGGGCCCAGAACTTACGGGCGTTCCACTCCTGTTTTATAGATCAGCAAGTTATTTCTAGCGCTTTTTTTCAGAAACTTTTTGAACAAAGCTGAGGAGAAGGACTTGACTCAGCCGGAAATCTCATTAATATTCGCTGCCGTCAGGTGATGACGCAAAGCATCGCCGACAACGATTCCCCGATAGCTCAGTTGGTAGAGCAAATGACTGTTAATCATTGGGTCGCTGGTTCGAGTCCAGCTCGGGGAGCCAGCTCTTTATAATCACTTTTGATTGAAGAGTTGCATGTTTATTGAACTGCGTGTTTAATAGACGGCTTGGGTCGTTAGCTCAGTTGGTAGAGCAGTTGGCTTTTAACCAATTGGTCGTAGGTTCGAATCCTACACGACCCACCAATTTCTTCCCCGATAGCTCAGCTGGTAGAGCAAATGACTGTTAATCATTGGGTCGCTGGTTCGAGTCCAGCTCGGGGAGCCACTTTGAACTCTTTAGCAAGGGTTAGCTTTCTGGACTGCGTATTCAGAAGGTTCAGTGGGTCGTTAGCTCAGTTGGTAGAGCAGTTGGCTTTTAACCAATTGGTCGTAGGTTCGAATCCTACACGACCCACCACTTTTATTCCCCGATAGCTCAGTTGGTAGAGCAAATGACTGTTAATCATTGGGTCGCTGGTTCGAGTCCAGCTCGGGGAGCCACTTTAAACTCTTTAGCAAGGGTTAGCTTTCTGGATTGTGTATTCAGAAGGTTCAGTGGGTCGTTAGCTCAGTTGGTAGAGCAGTTGGCTTTTAACCAATTGGTCGTAGGTTCGAATCCTACACGACCCACCAAATCAACAAAAAGCCGGTTCATTGAACCGGCTTTTTGTTTTTCGCATTCTAAAAATGAATCAATGCAGCTTTAGATGGGGGCGTGTCGTTTTCCCGATAAAGTCTTTGATAATCAGGGCTCCAGTCCTCAATCGTCCAAACAGCGCTACCTGATGCATTCGGTAGAGGCTGATATAAAACATCTTGGCCATCCTGCCTTCCACCATCATATCGCCGCCTGTGATGGCTCCCATCAAATTACCTACGGCACTGAAACGACTCAAAGAGATCAGAGAACCGTAATCCTTGTAAGTAAAGGTTAAAGGTGCCTGACCCTCCAGAACCTTTCCTATCAGGCTCTTGGTCAGCAACTCAGCCTGCTGGTGGGCAGCCTGGGCTCTTGGAGGTATAGTGAATGGTTCGCCTTTGCTGTTTGTCAGTGAGCAGCTGGCGCAGTCACCCAGTGCGTAGATGTGGTCATCCAGCGTAGATTGCAGGGTGGGTCTGACCACTAGCTGGTTGATTCTATTGGTTTCAAGACCAGCGATGTCTTTCAGGAATGCAGGCGCTTTGATACCTGCGGCCCAGATACTGAGATCGGAGTTGATAAAGTCACCGCTTTTTGTGTTCAGGCCTTTGTTAGTGATTTCGCTGACCAGCTGACGGGTTTGTATAACAATCCCCATTTTTTGCAGCTGTTTGTGAACACTGCTGCTGATACGAGCGGGCAGGGCAGGCAGTATTCGTTCGCTGCCTTCTATGACAGTGATGTTTACTTTGTTTGGTTGAATCGCGTCCAGGCCATATCGGGCGAGTTCTATGGCTGCGAAGTGAAGTTCTGCTGCCAGTTCCACACCCGTCGCTCCGGCGCCAATGATGGCAATGTTTAACTCGGGCGACTTCTCATGGGAAGCCTGGGCATGAAGGTAATGGTTCAAAAGCGTGGTATGCACTCTTTCCGCTTGTTCCCGGTTGTCCAGAAACAGGCAGTGATCCACTGCACCTGGTGTATTAAAGTCGTTTGCAGTACTTCCTAAACAGATCACCAGGTCATCGTACTCCAGGCTGCGCTCGGGAACGACTTCTTGTCCGGCTTCGTCGTTAATAGGCGCAAGGGTTATGGTTTTATCATCCCTGTCCAAGCCGCACATTCTTCCGGGTAGAAAGTGGAAATGATTCCATTTGGCTTGAGCGAGATAGCTAAGCTCATCTTCAAAAGCATTCAGGGAGCCGGCGGCCACTTCATGCAAAAGAGGTTTCCAGAAATGCGTTTTTCGAACATCCACCAGGGTAATTCGGGCTTTCTTCTTCTTGCCCAGTTTTTTTCCCAGTTTGGTGGCTAATCCGAGCCCTCCGGCACCTCCTCCAACAATTACTATTTTATGCAGCGGGTCAGTCACTTCATTCTCTCTATTTTTATAAAGGAGTGTTTTGAATCAGTCTGAAATACCCTGCTCTCTTCTTGACTTTATGGTTAGAAAGAGCGGAAAACTGATTGAGAACACACCCTACAGCTGTTCAGGCTGACTCAGCCCAGGATAAAAACGCCTATCAGACGGCTGAGAACACCGAGTATGACAATCACCAAGCCCAGCCAGAACATCAGCTTTAAGGGTCTGAAACGGTTACGCTCTGTCGCATTGGTTCCAGTGCTGATAAAACGGTCAACTTTGGCCTGATCTTCAGGGTATAGGCGGGTCTGGGTTTTTTCCATTTGCCACTCCGTATCCTCGGTCAGCACATTAGAGTATGCTATTTAAGCAGTCAATCTGCCAATAGATAACCTGAATTTGACTGAGAAAAGCCTAAAATAATTTGAACACGTGTACTAACTAGCCAATCGATCACAGTTGACTAGGCTCAAGCTCTCGATCAACCTAGTTTAAACGTTATGACAACTGGGCGCAGCGGGTGAAACTGTTTTTATTGGCGTTAAAAGTTCAATATTTCGAGTGGGTCGAACTATACAGAGTATTTCGTCGTTTCTCATCCCACCACACATTCCTCAAAGCCTTTCTTGAGTTGAAGCTTCGGTATCTGCTGGACAGTCCTTTTCAGGTCAGTAAGCGTTTTCTGATTAAAAAAAAGTCAGATGACTTATATCTTTACGGTGAAACACCTTTAACAGTGCTTGATGACATCTGTGAAAAGTCTGGATTAACGTCCCGGGATCATGTTTTTGAATTGGGTGCAGGCAGCGGTTTTACCTCGCTCTGGATGGCTGCTTTTGCAGGTGTCCGAGTGACGTCGATTGAGCAGATCCCCACATTTTGCCTGAGACTCCGCCGTGTCAGTCGGAGAATGAAGTTGGATAAACTAACTGTTATTGAGGGGGATTATCTGGAGGTGGATCTTTCGGGGGCGACGGTCATTTATCTTTATGCATCCAATCTGGATGATCTCACTATTCGATGCCTGACGCTGAGAATGCTGGCTCTTAAACCCGGGAGTAAAGTGATTTCTGTCAGCTATCCGCTCCAGGATTATTGCCCTGTACCGGGTATTTTTGAGCAGAGTGAACGCTTTTCTGCTCGCTTCCCATGGGGGGAAGCGGATATATTTTTGCAGGTCAGAACATCTTGTGTGCAGAAGTCATGCGTTTGACGACGCTGCTGCCATAGCGAGCGATCATTTCAGGAATCGGTTTATCCGGAAATTGCTCTAATCCCACCTTGATGAAATTCCATGCCGCCTGAGCTTGTTTGATCGGTTTGGCCGCATGGGCGTGGTCTCCGTAGTCTTGACCTAGTCTGGACAACTTCTGTTCGAAATGTCGAGCCAGTGTTTGCAGCTGAAGCCGACCGGAAGCGTTCTTGTCTTCATCTAATTCGGAAAGAGTCAGGCTGAGATATTGACGGGCCAAGCGTTGCATGAGTAATGCCTGTTCAAGAAAGCCGAGCTTCTCATTTTTGTGTGGTTGGCGGGTCAGGACTTCTTGTCTGAGAAGCAGTAACTTTCTATCCAGCCTGGCCAGAGCCAGAAGCAGTGTAGCGGCCTCCGGGGGGCGGGAGTGGACAGGCAAATCAGCCATCCAGGCGGCGTGTCGGCTAATGATAGGCCATAGAGTCTGGGTTGATGAAAGCAACTTCGAAGTTTCCTGATCGTTGGACCCTTCCGGTAAGGCCGGGATGTTCTGGTTCAGCAGAGTCAGACTGTCCTGCATTTTCATCCTCGCGTCCTTGTTGAGAAAATCGATCTGGAGCAAGTGAATATTCACGATCAGCTGATTCAGCAATAACTCCTGCTTCAAAAGGTGCTCTGGGGTCAGGTTGTTGTTTTTGACAGGTGGCTCTGAGGACGTAGCCAGGTTCATAAAAGTCAGAAGAAAAAGCAGTGCGGCCAGTGAGTGAACTTTAGACATTACGGGGTCCGGAAACAGTGAAATCATCCCTTATGTATCGGATATCCCGGCTGTCACTTGATTGTGACAATCCAGAAGCAGTTTATCGACATTTGCAGCCCTCAATAAGACAGTGAGCAGCCTCGTAATAGAAGAACTATCAGAGTTCAAGAGAGCATGCAAATACGACTGTAATGTCAGTTATTGCCTTCCAGCTGTTCCTTGAGCTTGGCAGGAACTTCCTTGATTACGAGCTGATTCAGATCTCTGTTGTACACCACCTGGGTACCGAGCAGCTCGGCATCAAAGGCAATGTTAAGGCCTTTGCTGCGACCGGTGTACTTAACCAGTTTGGTTAGAGTGCGTTTTTCCGGAGCCATAGGTTGACTCATGTCGTAGTCGCGGGTGTTAACGAAGCGGGCAAAATCATCGGAGCCCGCTTCACTCAGGTAACCGGTAAGTTCATCCAGAGTCAGGGCATCGCCATCATCCATTTTGGTTTGGCAGAAGTCATAGACCTGGCGGCTGACTTCCTTGTGATTTTCCAGGGAAGGCGCTTCCCTGGCGTACTCCTTTACAGCACTGACCAGTGTGTCAGCTTCTTCCTTGCTGTTACTGGTTTCATTGCAGCCCAGAGCTTCCTGAAATACATCGCTCAGACGGCGGCCACCGCGGGGACGCAGGAATGAAAGGTAACGACCACTGTTCTCGTTACCCTGCCATTCGGTGATATTAATGCGGCAGGCCAGCGGCATTCTGGCTGTATCCAGATAGGCTACATCCTGAATAGCAAGATCATCTGTCACGGTTATGCTGACATTACTGGTTAGCATGCAGAGCATGAAGTATCGTGTCAGGCCCTGCTGATAATCAGCAAACAGCAGGTAGCCGCCACCCAGTGCTCCGGCCTGATCGAGCTTTTCCAGAAGCTGGTTCAGGGTGTTCCGGGTCAGGGCTGTAAAGTCCATCTTTTCTGCCAGATAATCACCCAGTTCAGTTGGGAAAGGGCTTTCGGCGTCCGGGTTGAACTGACCGTACTGTTTGTCCTGTTTCTTGTTGTAGGTTTGCAGCAGGTCGTCCAGTATGGCTTCCAGGGCCGGAGTGGGGGGGAGGCTGTGATTTGCCGGCATAGCAGTCAGGGAGTCACTGCCTGGGACCTGTTTCAGCTGGTGGACAATGATTTGTTGTATAGCCATAAGTTAATAGTCTTGAACGCAGTGGTGATCGTCTAACCCGAATATTTCATAAATTAGAGCAGGTTCGACCAAAAGTAAGCTTCGGAAGAAGCAAACCGGAGCCTGCCATGGCAAAACATACACAAGAAACTCTTCGTTTTCACCCTGTTAATGGTAAAACTGTCAGAGCTGATTTTAAGGAGGGGAGTTGTCCCTCGATTTTGGCATGCTACTGTTTCGCGAAATAGCTATCCCAAGTGAGCTAGTTCTGCGGCTCGTCGGAGTAATCCGGGGCAAAAGACATCGATCTTATATTGACTATTTCATACAAATATTGATTACCGCCATCTCTGTTCATGGCACGCCGACCAGTGCGGTGCTATATATAGAGCCTTGTACAAACGGCAAAGGCCAGTCAATGGGGCTGAGCCCTATGCAGGATGATATGTGATAGGTTATGTTCTATTTTATTCTGTCCGTGTTCACTACCCCCCGGCGATCAGACAACCTTCATCTGAACTGCATCGATATGAAGTTGCCGATATTGTTTCTAGGCATTTCGTTTCTGGTGACGCCTGTCAAAACCTTTTCCGGACAGAGCGGGACGCTCGTGTCGACGGGGTATGCCAGTAGCGCCCCTGGCATTTATAATCCATCCGGTATTCCTCTGCCTATCCTGTTACTCCCTCTTGCTTATCATAACTACTTCAATCGTCTTTCCCATTCTGGCACCACTCAGGAGGCTGGGACTGAACCATCCCTTTGCATCGAGCCTGAAGACCCCCTCCTTGCTTACAAGTCAGGCTGCCTGCCCCTGCCAAAGGAGTTGGATATTACATTGGCACCTGACCGGGGAGTCCCGGATCAATGGACCTGGCTTTTACCTGGCAAAAGCAGGCCAGAGCCTTACCCTGAACAGACACAGGTAAAGGTCAGTGAAGAAGGTGTGCCTGTGCACATATCAGTCCCTGACACGAGTTTACAGTGGAAGCCAGGTCAACCTGTTCCTGGCCAAAATGGTGATCTACTGCCCGGGCCTCCCGGCTTGGTTGACGGCATAACGCAGGATACTAAAACGACAATCGATCTTACTCCCAGGAATTGCGATGGTGAACCCTGTCTAAGTTGGGGCCTGGATGATGGCAGTGGATGGATTCTGGACCTGTCAGCAACCATTGCCTCATTATTCGAAGACACACCCCTTTGGAGTGAGCAGAAGCCAGCTATGGTAACGGCCAGTGGGCAGATAGCGGCCACCAGAACGGTTGATCAGAATGGTAATGTCTTTTACAGGCTGGAGGGGAACAAGCAGGCTCGTTATATGAGTAAGGAAGAATACCAGCGGCTACTTTCAATGTACTTCCAGAGCTGGCTTGAATACCTGTATCCAGAGTATTTTGGCCCCAGACTGGCTGCCGGAGGTGGCTGGCATCAGTGGCACTGGCGAATTCGTAAAGTGCCACGGGATCCGGGAACTCCTCCACCCTTCGAACCTCCCGAAAACTTATCTGAGGCGCCAGCAGAAAGATCTCCCGGGACCGGCAGCCAGTCCCCTCATGGCGGGGGAGACCCTGGCGAGGGAAGCATGTCGGAACAGCAGTTTCCTGCCTCGCCCGCTCCTGCCTCGGCTCCAGCACGTAAGGCAGCTTCCAACCGGTTTTTGGTTGATGAGAGTC
Source organism: Endozoicomonas sp. 8E (assembly GCF_032883915.1). Taxonomy (NCBI): domain Bacteria; kingdom Pseudomonadati; phylum Pseudomonadota; class Gammaproteobacteria; order Oceanospirillales; family Endozoicomonadaceae; genus Endozoicomonas; species Endozoicomonas sp. 8E. Next base: position 1,739,890 of record NZ_CP120717.1, read on the forward strand.
CCAGTGATGAATACTCCGTAGTTACAATGTCAGAGGCTGACATGGCTGGGTTAAACATTTATCGTGGAGACAGCGTCCTGCTAACCGGCAAAGTAAGAAAAACCACTATATCCGTTGTTATATCGGATGCAAATCAGCCATCTGGCTGTATCAGGATGCACAGGGCAACCCGGAACAACCTTAAGGTGAGATTAGGCGATATCGTCAAAGTCTCCCACCTCCCTATGCTGCCCTATGGTAAACGAGTGAGTATATTGCCAATAAAAGATAGCCTTGAAGGTATAACCGGCAACTTGTTTGATGTGTTTTTGAAGCCATTTTTTCTTGACTCGTATCGACCCGTTGCTAAAAACGACATTATTCCTATAAGTGCTGGCTTGCGAACCGTTGAGTTCCGCGTGATACAAACGGAACCAGAAGGCGGGTGTATAGTTGCCCAGGATACATTCATTCACTGTGAAGGCGATCCCGTCGAGCGGCAGGATGAATCTTCAATTATGGATGTTGGTTATGACGATATTGGTGGGCTCAGACCACAGATTCAAACAATACGCGAAATTATTGAGCTTCCCATGCGATACCCACAACTCTTCAATACCCTGAATGTAAGTCCTCCAAGAGGAATACTACTGAGTGGACCACCGGGAAATGGAAAAACACTGATTGCCCGGGCTGTTGCCAATGAGAGCGGTGCCTTCCTCTTTCTGATTAACGGCCCGGAAATATTGAGCAAAATGTCAGGTGAGTCAGAATCCAACCTGAGAAGGGCTTTTCAGGAAGCTGACAAAAACAGGCCAGCCATTATTTTTATTGATGAGATTGATTCTATAGCCCCCAAGCGTGACAAAACCCAGGGTGAAGTAGAGCGACGTATTGTAGCCCAATTGCTTACCCTGATGGATGGTTTGCAGCCCAGGCGTCAGGTCATGGTTCTGGCAGCCACCAACAGGGTCAATTCGCTTGACCAGGCACTGCGTCGTTTTGGCCGTTTTGATAAAGAAATCCATATCGGCGTTCCTGATCAGGCCGGTCGTCTGGAAATCCTTCAGGTCCATACCAGGGACAAAAAACTTGCCGATGATGTGGATTTGGAAAAGATTGCAAAAACCTGCCATGGGTTCACCGGCGCTGACATCACACAGCTTATCAGTAATGCCGCAATGCTCTGTATAAGGGAAAAAATAGATATCAGCACCCTGGATGATGAACAACATATTGATGCCGCGTTGTTAAATAGTCTGGCAATCACTCAGGCTCATTTTGAACAGGCGCTTGCTTCCTCCAACCCATCAGCACTCAGAGAAACCTTTGTCGAGATACCCACTGTGACCTGGGCAGACATCGGCGGCATGGCGGATGTCAAAAATGAAATGCTGGAAATGGTTCGCAACCCCCTTGAATGGCCCGAGCTGCTGAAGCATTTTGGTCAGAAACTGGCACGAGGTGTACTTCTGTATGGTCCCCCTGGTTGCGGCAAAACACAGTTAGCCAAAGCCCTGGCCAACGATTGCCAGGCTAACTTCATTGCCATAAGAGGGCCAGAGTTGTTGACTATGTGGTTTGGCGAATCAGAGCATAATGTGCGTGATCTTTTTGACAAAGCCAGGCAGGCAGCACCCTGCATCCTGTTTTTTGATGAAATTGATTCTCTGGCGTCTACCAGAGGCTCTTCACTGGGTGACGCCAGTGGTGCAAGTGATCGCGTCCTGAATCAACTGTTAATCGAGATTGATGGGATAGCTGAACGGAATAATATTTACATCATTGCCGCTACCAACCGACCCGATATTCTTGATAAAGCCCTTATGCGACCAGGTCGTTTCGACAAGCATATCTACATACCACTGCCAGATTATGAAAGCCGATTGCATATTTTTAGAGCTGTCCTGCGTAACACCCCGGTACAGGGTGATGTTGATTTAAGTCAGCTGGCTGCCATTACCAAAGGTTTCTCTGGAGCTGATATTAACGAAATCTGCCAGACTGCAATACAACAGGCTATCAGGGAGTACATTAGCAGTCGTAGCCCGGTGGAAGCTCAAAGCGAGGCAATGGATGTTGAAGAGTCCCTTGAAAGTTACATGTTAACGCGCAGCCATTTTGAGCAAGCCATGCGCACTGCGAGGCGCAGTGTCGCGGATAATGATATTCGCCGTTATGAAGCGTTTCACAGGCAGTCAAGCCAGGCCGGAACCTCATTCCGTTTTCAGGATACACCCCCCTCTGCATCAGTGTCTTCTGAAGCAGCAGGAGTGCCACAAGGAACATCAAACTTATATGAAGACTATGAAGATGATGACTTGTATCAATAAACGGTCACAGGAAAAAAACCTGAAGCTTGGTGCTTCAGGTTTTTTCTGGTTGAACTTTTCGCCGTTCTCGTTGTGTCGCTTTGGTTGTTCGGTTCCATAATAGTAGCTTTGTCCCAATCATGTTTTAGGATTCAGAATATGCTCAAGACTATGCTTTACCAGCAAATCTAACTGATGCTGATTGGGACTGATTCTGGCCATTAACTGAAGGCCCAGAAAGAAGCTGGTGAGTTCTCTGGCTGCATCCGAGCTGCTCAAGCAGGGGGCAATGAGGTTTTTTTCAGTACCCTTGAGTATCTGGGCCGTTAATGCCTGTTGAATCGTATTCACAGCCTGTCTGACCAGCTCAGCAGCCTGATCTGGCAAGAGGTGGAGTTCTGTACTGGTACAGGCCAGAAAGCAGCAGTTCTGGTATTGCATGTTGCGGGGATGACGATAGCCCGCTGTCAGAAATCGGCGTAAACCTTCAAGTGGAGGGCCCGAACTGAGATACTTTTGGATTCTAAACTGCAGGTAGTGTTCAATGTAATACTTTAAGACGTGCAGGTATAAGCCTTCTTTGTTTTTAAAATGGTGATACAGGCTCCCCGGGTGCAGATCGGTAGCTTCTTCCAGCTGTCTGAGAGAAGAAGCCGAGAATCCCCGGGACCAGAAGAGAGCGAGCGCGTTATCCAGCGCCTTGTCTTTATTAAAAGAGGTATGCCTGCCCATAAGTGACATAATTTGATTTTCGAACTTCCAATGTAGCAGTAGTTTTCTGTTCCCGACAACTCCCACAATGGATTAGCAGCTGTTGTGGCATACAAGCTGGAGAATACCGGAATGGCTCTGACCCCATCGAATATGGTTGAACTGGGCTCGTCTGCCCCTGATTTTAAATTACCTGATCCTTCATCAGGACAGTCCGTTTCCCTGCAGGAAGTGAGAAAGGAGAAGGGCGTTCTGGTGATGTTTATCTGTAATCACTGCCCTTATGTGATTCACATTGAAGATGCGCTGGTAAAGTTGGGTAAGGATTATGCCGATCGAGATCTTGGCATAGTGGCTATCAGTGCTAATGATGCCAGGACCTATCCCGAGGATGCTCCTGATAAGATGGCATTAAAATCTTATCCGTTTCCCTATCTGTACGATGAAAGTCAGTCGGTGGCAAAAGCCTATGATGCGGCCTGTACACCTGATTTCTTTCTCTTCGATGCCGAACTCAGGTGTGTCTATCGTGGTCAGTTTGATCACTCTCGTCCCGGTAATGACAAACCTGTGACCGGGGCCGATTTAAAGTCTGCTATGGACTCAGTGCTGGCGGGAGAGCGAGTAGCAGAGAATCAAAGTCCCAGTATCGGCTGTAATATTAAATGGAAGTAATACCAATCGAGCTTTCTAACTCCCTATTGCGCTGAAGATTTAAGCCTTAATCCTGCGTCGGCGATGTTCGCCATAGCTAAGGCTATGACACCTCACGCCGCCTTGTCTCAATGCTTAAATCTCCATGCTCATCACGGGAGTTAGAAAGCACGATTGGTATAATTCAGCACTCTTCACAAGGTATTATTTTTTCTCAATCCAGAGGGTCCAGTTTCTGTATTTGGATACTTTTTCGAAGCGATCCTTCAGCGGTGCAGACAAATTATTGATGTTGCCGTCGCGAGTGGCCAGAAAGTCCCTGCGATCCCTGTGTAATTGATCGAAGATCTCCTCTTCACTGGATGCCAGCAGGGCCTGACCCTGGGAATAAAAGCGAGCCGAGAATGGACGCTTCATAAAGTAAATAAGATGACCAGGTTGTTCGGTAGGGTGAGTCATCATGTTGGCGATCAGGTACTTTTGTGATTTTTTACCACCGTCGTTCATCATGACCATGGTGGTAGCAATCATCAACAGAGGGGTCAGGGTTGCCAGAGTGATAAGCTTACCAGAGTGGCTGGACCAGCTCTCCCCAAACAGTCGTGCAATAATCATTGCCAGGGCAGGCATCACAGGGAGCGTGTAAGTCCAGATCAGGTTGGCAGTGAAAGTGAAAAACAGGGGCAGAAACAGCAGCCAGCAGAGCAGGAAATAATCCCATTCAGTTAACCTGAGAGTGGGCTTCTTTTGCCAGAATTTCCAGAGTTGCCTGATGGCAACTCCGAGTAACACGAATGTCCAGGGAAAGCCTCCAGCCAGCAGGTAGCCCCAGATGGCTCCCAAGGCGTGAACATGGGCATTGCCATATTCATCACCTTGCCAGCCGGAATCCAGATAGCGGGAAAAATGTTCGCCAATAAACATGTATTCCAGAAGACCGGGGTTGCGTATCTCGGCACTTATATACCAGGGAAGGGCAATGGCCGCTGCCAGAATAGTACCTTTGATCCAGGGGAATTTATGCCACAGTGTTATCAGTCTGCCTTTTGGAAGGCACCATAAAAAAATCGGCCCCCCTGCCAGAACTAATGCAGCGAGTCCTTTTGCCAGCAGTGCCAGACCGCAACCGGCAAAAAACAAATATTGCCACCGAAGTGCTTCAGATTCGTTATGACTCTGCCAGCCCATCCAGAAACTGCCGAGTATCAGGGTGATCGTCAGGGTCATGACCGGGTCGGCCAGCAGAGCACCGGAAAGAACGAGAAACATGGCAGAAGTGATCAGGAACAGTACCGAAATTTTTGCCTTTCGTTCCCCCATTTGAAAATGAGCCAGCTTCCAGACCAGTGCCAGGGTGCCGAGACTACAAATCAGAGAAGGTAAGCGGGCAGCAAATTCATTGATGCCGAATAACTTGAAGCTTATGGCTGAAAGCCAGATAAACAAAGGTGGTTTACCGAGAAACGGGACACCATAATCAAAATATGGAATGATCCAGTCATTGGTCTCTACCATCAGTCTGACGATCTCACCGTACCGGGCTTCTGAAGTATCCATCAGGGGGTACAGGCCGAGGGAGAACAGCCGGACCAGAATGGCGAGCAGAATCAGAAGGTATACCCAGAGCCAGCGGGAAGAGGTCTTCAGGGAGGCGTCAGTCATTATTATTTTGAACTCTTTCTCTGGTTGTTGTGAAAATGTACAAGATTATGAAAGCTGCTATTCCATCACTTCGCATTGTTTTGGCCAATTCATTAATAACACAAATAAAGCAAAAAAGTCTTGGATCCCGTGTTATTCGCTGACTGATAAAAAAGCCCGGTCCAGAATCAACCCGACTGGCACGCTGATCGGAACCCAAGCCGAGGTAATGCCTATCTAAGGTAGTTCATTTTGATCGGTTTCTATAATTTTTTTCGTAGACATATCGCCCCATGGCTTCGATCTGTCGGTCGATCATAGCGCGGAAGCTGTCCAGACAGATTTGGTGAACCATTGGGTCTCCTGAAAACTCCCGCATAAGACATACCGTTGCTTCAATAGTAGACAGGGCTGATTGATGGGGGGATTTGCGGATTCGGTAGCGGGACTCCAGATTTTCTGGCAGGGATATCCGGGGCAGCGATTGAAGTTGGGGGTTGAGATGAAGTATCTTCCTGGCCTTTCTCCAAGTGCCGTCCAGCAGAATGCAAACATCAGGCAGGCCATGGATTTTCTGATATTCAGAGGGTTGAAAGGCCTCGTCGCCCGGAAAAAGTAAGCAGCTTTTTTTGTTCTCCAGAAGGATTTTGAGGTGCGGGTTTTCGGAGAAGTCCTCTCCTACGAGAACCTTGCAGTTCTCAATGCCCAGTCTGGCGATCCGGGCGGTATTCAGCGGATGTTTGACCTCATCGGGGTGCTGCAGGATCAATACTTCACAGCAGGCCTGCTCGGGTTGTAAATGCTGGCAAATGCAGAATCGAAGAGGACGCTCACAGCGCGGGCATTTGGCTCGGGCCATGAATGACATTCCTGAAAGTGAGATTGATGCGGGGTAAAACGGTTCTGGATGTTTTGGGAAGACAATGCTGCCAGCAGCGCTGGGTTGAGCCTGACATCACCAGCAGTGAGCCAGAAGGTAAATCCAGTGACAAGGGTTGAATACCCCTTGAACGGGCCTCTTTGTGTTTCAGTCGAAAACGTCTTTCCTGGCCCAGACTCAGTGACGCAATAACAGGGTGTTCTCCAAGCTCTGTCTCATCGTCAGAATGCCAGCCATTGCTGTCATTGCCGTCACGATACAGGTTGAGCAGAACCGAGTTGAATGAAGAGTGACAGGTGTGCTCGACCACTTTTTTTATCGCCAGTAATACCGGTGTCCATGGCTCCGGAGTGAGCGTCAGGCCAGAGTAGCTGTAGGTCATTCCCTTATCACCATACCACGCTTGTAATCGGGGTAAATCCAATGTTTTTCCAAAAATCGTGATCGTATCCTGACGCCACCGGGTACCAGACAGAAGTTGCTGGTAGTAGGATTCACAGTCTTGCTGTGCGATCAGATCAGGCCAGAAAGACAGCTCGGCATCAGGAGCATCAAAGTTGATAGAACGCAACTCTATACACTGGGAACTGTTATCGCAGAGACATTTCAAAGATCAGCTTTTCTGCAGTACAGTCAAAGTCCAGCATCGCCTTGATCACAGTGATACCGTTTTCCTGAATGGATTCCGACTGAATCTTGCAGTTGCCTGATCCCACTGAAAGAGCTTGTTGCTCTATCTTGCTGAACTTGTCCTGGGCAGAAACTGCCTCGTCACCACGAATTTCCATAGAAAGCCAGGTATCATCGTCGCGGATCAGTGTGCCGACCTCTACCGTATTGCAGGTGTTGCACTCAAAGGGGTCTTTTTCTTTCATGCTGATACCTCTTGAAAGCGAGTAAGTCCACCACATTCATCATGAGATAAACATATTACAAGATCTATGGGGATACGTCAGAAATAATCGCTGTTTCTGCGATAGCTTTCCCAGGGCTGGGCCGTTTTTTTCTCCGAAATCCTTCTGAAATCGACTATGTCCATGTTTTGTGTGTCCTGTACTTATTTGTGCGTCTTGGTGCGTGTTTGTGAAGGCTTTTTTATTCGGTTTTTATGGTATAGGCTCAGTGATTCTCGAAGTTGTACGTCATCAAAATGAGGGATGAAAGCGGTACTTTAGTTCAAAAGTTTCCGGTATTCCTGCATCAGAACAAGGTGAGCGTGCTTTTAGCCATGAACAAAGTGCCAGAGTGAAAGCAATTTCACGGTAAAAACCCGGGAAGTTAAATCTATGACAGACAGCAAGGCGAATTTGCGTCGCAACGTGAACCTGCTGGGAACACTGTTGGGTCAGACTATAAAAGAACATCATGGCGAGGCTTTTTTTAATCGTATTGAAAGCATTCGTCAGCTTGCCAAGGCTGCAAGAGCAGGCAGTGAGGATGATCGGGAAGTTTTACTGGATCAACTGAAAAACCTTTCCGATGACGATCTGGTGCCCGTTACACGGGCGTTCAGTCATTTTCTTAATCTGGCTAACCTGGCCGAACAGTATGACAGTATTGCTGTCAGCCATGGCGAAACGTTCTGTGTCCCGGATCACTTTGATGAATTGATGGCGAGGCTGAGAAATCAGGGGTTCAGCCAGGAGCAAATCGCAGACAGTGTTGCCAGTCTTGATATGGAGCTGGTACTGACCGCTCACCCCACCGAAGTTTCCCGCAGAACCCTGATCCAGAAACATGAATCAATTTTTGAGTGTCTCAACAGGCTGGAAAGCAGCCGCCTGAGCTTCAGGGAGCGAGCCCGTCTTGAAGACAGGCTCCGTCAATTGATAGCTCAGGCCTGGCACACTTATGAGTTCAGGATGAAGCGGCCATCGCCTGTTGATGAAGCCAAGGGTGGATTTGCCACCATCGAGCATTCTCTGTGGAATGCGGTGCCTGATTTTGTTCGTGCTATGGATGAACGGCTCAGGGAACATACAGACATTGGTCTGCCACTGGATGCCGTTCCGGTGCGCTTTTCTTCCTGGATGGGAGGCGACCGGGATGGAAATCCATTTGTCACCGCTGAGGTGACCCGGGAAGTGCTTTTATTGAGCCGCTGGATGGCTGCGGATTTGTACCTCAGGGATCTGAAACCCCTGATTGGAGAGCTCTCCATGACGGAATGCAGTGAAGAGATGAAGCAGAAACTGGGCGATTGTCGAGAGCCCTATCGGGTAGTTCTCAGGCAGCTCAGAGAGCGTCTCAGAGAGGCCAGAACCTGGTGCGAATATTCACTGGTCGACAAACCCCGTTCTTCAGAAGTGCTTCTTGAGCATAAAGATCTTATTGAGCCTCTGGAGCTTTGCTACCACTCTCTGCATGAAGTGGGTCTGAGCGTTATCGCCGATGGTCCGCTATTGGACATGATCCGTCGTGCTCACAGCTTTGGTCTCACCCTCATACGTCTGGACATTCGTCAGGAAGCGAGCCGACATACCCAGGCGATCAGTGAGTTAACCAGGGCCCTGGGGATTGGTGATTACCAGAGCTGGGATGAACAGGAGAAGCAGACCTTTTTACTGAAAGAGCTGCAGAATCCCAGGCCCATGATTCCGGTAGGATGGCAGCCTTCCGAGGATGTTGCTGAAGTTCTCGCCACCTGTCGTGCTATTGCCAGAGAAGGTCAGCAGGCATTGGGTGCTTATGTCATTTCCATGGCTTACAAACCCTCTGATGTGTTGTCTGTAGCGCTTTTGCTGAAAGAGTGTGGCGTTGACTACGCAATGCCCATTGCTCCTCTGTTTGAAACACTGGACGCGCTGGATGGTGCCAGTGAGTGTATTAGCTCTCTGCTGTCATTGCCTTGGTATCGTGGTTATTGTCATGGCGGTCAGATGGTGATGATCGGTTATTCCGACTCCGCCAAGGATGCTGGCTGGATGGCAGCAGCTTGGGCCCAGTATCGGGCCATGGAAGAGGTGACGGAGGTCTGTCGTGAAAATAATGTCGAGCTGACGCTGTTCCATGGTCGTGGTGGTACCATCGGTCGTGGTGGTGGTCCAGCCCATGCGGCGATTCTCTCCCAGCCGCCGGGCTCGGTGAACAATAATCTGCGAGTCACTGAACAGGGAGAAATGATTCGTTTCAAGTTTGGTTTCCCTGATGTGGCCATTAACAGTCTGATGCTCTATGCCAGCGCCACGCTGGAAGCGACCCTGCTGCCGCCCCCTGTGCCAGAACAAAGCTGGCGGGATATGATGGATCAGCTGGCCAGGGATTCCCTGCAAATATACCGGGGTATGGTCCGGGATGAGCCTGATTTTGTTCCCTACTTCCGTGCGGTGACGCCAGAACAGGAACTGGCCAAGCTACCCCTGGGTTCAAGACCTGCAAAACGCAAGCCCAATGGGGGCGTGGAAAGTCTGCGGGCGATTCCATGGATATTCGCCTGGACTCAGATTCGTCTCATGCTGCCCACCTGGCTTGGGTGCGGTGCCGCCTTAAGAAATGCCCTGGAAAACGGTCAGAAAGAAACTCTGGAAGAGATGATCAGTCAATGGCCCTTCTTTAAGGCGCGGCTGGAAATGCTGGAGATGGTCTTTATGAAGACCGATTCCAATCTGGCTGAATACTACGAAGAGCGGTTGGTACCGACCGAGCTACAGCATCTGGGAGAAAGCCTGCGAGAGCAGCTGAAAACTGCAGTTCAGGCACTGCTGGAGCTTAAAGGCGGGGAAGAGTTGATGTCTAACCATCCCCAGAACAAGCAGGCTATTGCTTTGCGTAATCCTTATACCGATCCTCTGAATGTGCTTCAGGCAGAGTTACTCTACCGCGTTCGACATTCAGAAGAAGGGAAGGTTTGTGAAAATCTGGAACAGGCTTTGATGATTACCGTTGTTGGTATTGCTGCAGGTATGCGTAATACCGGTTAATTGGCTTATTGTCAGAGTTAATGAGTTCCTTTGGTTGTCTCCTGTAACTCGTTCCCATGTTCCAGCGAAGGGAGGAGTTGCGGGAAAGTCTCCACCCGGTCGGTCTTCAATGTGGCTGGCGTATAATGATATCCGGGGTGAAATTTTAAGGTTTTATTACCATGGTGCATGATATAGGATCACGGAGCACGTCAAGATAAGGTGATCGGAACAAGCATGGCTGTCGCTGCAATTATCACAGGAACGGGGCTATACACCCCGACCAGCTCTATCAGCAATGATGAACTGGTCACGAGCTATAATACCTGGGCTCAGAAAGAGAATGACAAACACCAGCAGGCAATCGCTGCCGGTGAAAAAGACCCCCTGCCATTGAGTAACAGTGCCTTTATAGAAAAAGCTTCGGGCATTAAAAGTCGTTATGTCATGGATCGTGAAGGTATTCTTGATCCTGATCGTATGGTACCTCAACTACCCGAGCGTGATGACGAAGAAATCTCCGTTCAGTGTGAAATGGCACTGCATGCTGCCAGAGATGCGCTTTCCCAGGCACGAGTGAGGCCAGAAGAGGTAGATCTGGTCATTGTGGCCTGCTCCAACCTGCAAAGGGCTTATCCTGCCATTGCCGTTGAAGTGCAATATTACCTGGGAGCATCTGGCTACGCCTACGATATGAATGTGGCCTGTTCTTCTGCAACTTTTGGTATCAAAGCGGCAACAGATGCCATTCTGTCCGGGAATGCGCAAAGGGTTCTGGTGATCAGTCCCGAGATCACTTCTGGTCATTTGAATTTCCGTGATCGAGACAGTCACTTTATTTTCGGAGATGCTTCTACGGCCGTTGTTGTTGAAGCGGAAAGTGTTGCCAGAAATGAGAAGGGCTTTGAAATTCTGGGTACCAGAGCCTGGACTCAGTTTTCCAACAATATCCGTAATAATTTCGGATTCCTGAATCGTGCTGATGAGTCCGGTATCGGACAACCCGATAAGCTGTTTGTGCAGAACGGTCGCAAGGTTTTCAAGGAGGTCTGTCCTAAAGTGGCAGAGATCATTTCAAGTCACCTGGATGAGTTGAGACTGACGTCAGAGGAACTCTCGCGCCTTTGGCTACACCAGGCGAACCTGAGCATGAATCAGCTGATTTCACGGAGAGTACTAGGCCGTGAAGCGACTCGGAAAGAAGCGCCGGTTATTTTGGATGAGTACGCCAACACCAGTTCTGCAGGATCAATCATTGCCTTCCATAAGTATTCGGCAGATCTGGAAGCTGGTAGTTGTGGTGTTATCTGTTCTTTCGGAGCGGGTTACTCCATTGGCAGTATTGTCGTCAGAAAACGCTGAGAGTCTTTCGGTGAATAGGCGGTTGGTCGACTTCACTGTGAAATAGTGCGATGTGCGGGCAAATTTACCTATTTGTCATTACCCATTACAATAGCCCGCAATTTTTCCCGAATGCTTGCAAGTAACCGGAAATCGAAAGACAGGGTTCGGATTGTTTTCTGGTGCTGGGGCGGAGATCAGGATGACTGAGAAGGTAAGAGATCAGGACAAGACGCACTTTGGTTACAAAGATGTCAATCCTGATGATAAAGAGAAACTGGTGGCGGGTGTTTTTCACTCAGTGGCTGATAGCTATGACGTGATGAATGACCTCATGTCGATGGGCGTACACCGGCTCTGGAAGCGTTTTACCATAGAGCTTTCTGCGGTTCGCAAAGGTCATCAGGTTCTGGATATTGCCGGTGGCACCGGCGACCTCACAAAACAGTTTTCCCGCCTGGTAGGCGATACGGGTCGGGTCGTGCTGGCTGACATCAATGAGTCAATGCTCAGGGTTGGGCGTGATCGTCTGATTGATCAGGGCATTGTCGGGAATGTTGAGTACGTTCAGGCCAACGCCGAGTGCCTGCCATTCCCGGAAAACACGTTCGACTGCATAACCATTGCCTTTGGCCTGAGAAATGTGACCGATAAGGCCGAAGCACTGCGCTCTATGTGCCGGGTTCTGAAGCCTGGTGGCCGTCTGCTGGTTCTGGAGTTCTCAAAGACTAACAATCCTTTGTTGACCAAAGTCTATGACGCTTATTCCTTCTCCCTGTTGCCGGCGATGGGTAAGCTGGTGGCGGGTGACTCAGAGAGTTATCGCTACCTGGCCGAAAGTATTCGCAAGCATCCGGATCAGGAAACCCTGAAAGCCATGATGAAAGAAGCCGGTTTTGTGAATACCACCTACCATAACATGACCGGCGGCATTGTTGCCCTGCATAAAGGCATCAAACCCTGATTATCATGAAGACGGCATTTCTGGCGTTTCTGGAGAACCGGATCAATCAGCTGTTGAAGCTCGATCCCGTCACAGCCGGGGCTTTAAAATCTCTGGACGGCTGCGTTATTCATTTCATTGGTCTTCAGCCTGATTTTAACTGCTATGTTTTTCTGGACGCCTCAGGAGTTCGCTGTGCTGGCTGGCATGAGGGCTCTGTTGATGTCACTCTGCAGGGGCCATTAAGCAGTTTTATAGCGCTTGCCGCTGATCGAGACTCTTCCTGGGATGCCATCAGAGGGTTAAATGTCTCGGGTGATCAGAAAGTTCTGGAAGCGCTGCAATCCACTCATCGAGGAATGCAGCTTGACTGGGAAAGCCTGATCTGTGAGCAATTGGGTCCAGTAGCAGGGCATTCACTGGCTGAAGGGCTGCGCTTCATAACCTCGACGCTGACAGGCTTTGGAGAAACGCTCCCTGGCCAAGGGAGCGCTTATCTTCAGTACGAATTGGAGCTGGTGCCCTCAGAGCCTGAAATCAGTGCTTTCAGTCGTGAGGTTACCGCTCTGAGTGAAGCTGTAGAAAACTTGAGCAGACGTTTGAACAAAACTTGATGGGAAAGCTGACAAGTCAGCCTTGAGCGCAGAACAGCCCCTTTGTGAGTTGAGCAAACAAGCGAGTTGAGCAAACAAGAGTATCGCGGGAGAAAAGGGTGCTGCAGTTAACCCGTTTAATAAAAATTGTTGGGGCTATTGCCCGCTACAGGCTGGACGATCTGATCGAGATCGACCGCCTGCCTTTTCCCGCCAGAGTGTTGATGCGACTCCTTCCCTGGCGATACTTTATCAAGAACAGCGCCCCCAGAGCCGTCCGACTGAGAAAAGGGCTGGAATCCCTCGGGCCTATCTTTATCAAGTTCGGCCAGATTCTGTCTACCCGTCGCGACCTGTTGCCCGAAGATATCAGTGATGAATTGGCCCGACTGCAGGATCAGGTGGCGCCTTTTCCTGCGACAGAGGCCGTTGCCATCATTGAACGAAGTTTGCAGGCCCCGGTTTCAGAACGGTTTGACCGCTTTGATCTCGAACCTATGGCTTCTGCCTCCATAGCCCAGGTGCACACTGCTCGACTGCACAGTGGAGAAGAAGTGGTGGTCAAAGTGATACGGCCCGGTATAGAGAAGGTGATCCGCAAGGATATTCGGCTAATGTACGGCTTTAGTCGTTTGTTGATTATGCTTGCAAGAGAAGCCAGAAGGCTCAGGCCAATAGAAGTGGTCAGGGATTACGAGAAAACCATTCTTGACGAGCTGGACCTGCTGCGGGAAGCTGCCAACGCCTCTATTTTACGCAGGAACTTTATCGACTCACAGTTGCTGTTTGTTCCCCGGGTCTATTGGGATTACTGCAAGTCTTCAGTAATGGTGATGGAGCGAATTTATGGTGTGCCTGTTGCTGAAACAGAAACCCTGAAGGCAAGGGGTACCGATATGAAAAAGCTGGCGGAAAGAGGTGTTGAGATCTTCTTCACCCAGGTTTTTCGCGACCGGTTTTTCCATGCCGACATGCATCCGGGGAATATTTTTGTCGATATCTCTAACCCTTCTGAGCCCAAATATATAGGCATTGACTGTGGTATCGTCGGTACTCTGGAACCAGAAGATCAGTATTATCTGGCCTGTAATCTGCTGGCCTTTTTCAAACGGGATTATCGCAAGGTCGCCCAACTGCATGTGGATTCAGGCTGGGTTCCTTCCCATACCGTAGTAGGTGAGCTTGAAGCCGCTATTCGTACGGTCTGTGAGCCTATATTTGAACGGCCATTGAAAGATATATCGTTCGGGCATCTGTTGGTCAGACTGTTTCAGGTTGCACGAAGGTTTGAAATGGAAGTTCAGCCTCAGCTGGTTCTTTTGGAAAAAACGTTACTGAATGTCGAGGGGCTGGGCCGACAGCTATACCCTGACCTGGATTTGTGGAATACAGCACAGCCTTATCTTGAGAAATGGATGAAGGATCAGGTCAGCCCCTGCGGAATCGGCCGCTCAGTGCATGATAATATTCCCGACTGGCTGCTGAGTGCGCCTAATATGGCCAGAAATGCTCTGCACAGCGTTAAACAGTTTTCAGAGCATCAGCAAAAGCTGATGGCCATGGATAATCGGGCAAACCGGCAAACCGGCAAAAGCAAGTGGTTGGGTGGGGTATTGGTTGCACTAGCCGCTGCTGTTCTGGTGTTCCCTGAATGGTCTGCACAGCTTCCCTGGCAGGGAGTGTTGATGGGAGGAGCCGGGATCTGGCTCCTGATTCGATAAGAATGGAGATAATTAGCATGAGTTGGTTGGATGACGTTCGCTGGAACAGTGATGGTTTGGTGGCCGCTACAGCCCAGGATCATCAAACCGGCAGGGTGCTGATGCAGGCCTGGATGAACCGGGAAGCCTTGGCCCTGACCGCTGAAGAACAGCAAGCAATATACTGGTCACGTTCCCGAGGCAAGCTCTGGCGTAAAGGTGAGTCATCCGGTCATGTGCAGAAACTGCATGAGTTGCGGCTGGACTGTGATGGCGACTCTGTTCTGCTGGTGGTAGAACAACTCGGTGGCATAGCGTGTCACACAGGGCGGGAATCCTGCTTCTATCGTAGGTTGACCGAGGACGGTCAATGGTTAACTACGGATGAAGTCCTGAAAAGTCCTGATACCATCTACGGTGATGACAAAAGCGGAAGCAGCGATAATGGATAACATCCTGGAGAAGTTGGAAGCTGTGCTGGAAGAACGCCGTCAGGCCAGTCCGGACAGCTCCTATGTGGCCAGTCTGCATGGCGCGGGTATGGACAAGATCCTGAAAAAAGTCGGTGAAGAGTCGGCAGAAACCCTGATTGCAGCCAAAGCAGCAGAATTTGGTGGCAGTCTAGATGATGTGGTTTACGAAACGGCGGACCTCTGGTTTCACTCTCTGATCATGCTGTCCCACCTTGGGCTGAGCCACAAAGAAGTTCTTAAAGAGCTGGAGCGACGCTTTGGTCTGTCTGGCATAGAAGAAAAGGCCTCTCGGCAACCCTCCTGAGTGAGGAAAAACCGGATATCCGGTACAATCGTATTGATCATACAGCTGCACTTGCAAGAGGACAGTTGTTAATGTTTCCAGGGGATGTCGGCATAGTGGCTGGCATTTCCCGGCCAGTCTGAAAGGAAGGTGCATTATGGGGTTTGGTGGAATCAGTATCTGGCAGTTGCTCATTATCCTGCTGATTGTGGTGATGTTGTTTGGCACTAAGAAATTGAAAGGCCTGGGAAGTGACTTGGGTGGTGCCGTGAAGGGATTCAAAAAAGCGATCTCTTCTGACGAAGAACAGAAGCCCGGGCAGCCTGAGAAAAGTCATCAGGAAAAAGAGCCTCAAGATACTCAACGTAAATCCTGAGTCAGGTTGTAGGGCAGTTTTTCTTCTTCCCTGTATCAGGGCAGGATAAAATGCTTATACGTTCAACACGTTTTGAGATACCTTTGGAGATAAAGTGTTCGATATCGGTTTCACAGAGCTTCTTCTTATTGCTGTGATCGCTCTGGTCGTTCTCGGGCCTGAGAGGCTGCCGGGTGCGATTCGAACCACGGCCTACTGGATCGGTAAAATCAAACGCAGTTTTCAGTCTGCCAGGGAAGAGCTGGAAAAAGAACTGGATGTCGATGGCATCAAAAGACAGATTCATAACGAACAGGTTATGAAAGAGTTGGAAAAGACCCGCTCTCAGGTGACCGAGTCGATCAAGGAGCCATTGGAGGCATTAAACAAGCCCATTGATCCTGACACAGATCGCGGTGAAAGAGACTCTGGTGGCAGTAAAAGCAGAGCTCAAAACGAAACTGAAGAGAAAAAAGACAAGAGCGCATGAGCGAAGGTGGAGCCGACAAAGAGCAGCCTCTGGTTCAGCATCTTGTTGAGCTCAGGAGTCGTTTGCTTCGCAGTTTTGCAGCTGTGCTGCTAGTATTTTTCGGGCTCTTCTATTTTTCCAACGATATTTATCGATTTGTTTCCGAGCCCCTGACGGTGCATTTACCCGAGGGTAGCACCATGATTGCCACCGAGGTAGCTTCGCCCTTTCTGGCCCCCTTCAAGCTAACTCTGTTTGTGGCTTTTTTTCTGGCGGTTCCCTATATTTTGCATCAGTTATGGGGGTTTATTGCGCCGGGTCTCTACAAGAATGAGAAACGGTTGGCTATCCCCATACTGGTAGCCAGTGTTCTGCTTTTTTATCTGGGGATGGCCTTTGCCTATTATGTGGTCTTCCCGATTATCTTCTCTTTCTTTACTACCGTCGGACCCGAATCGGTAACGGTGATGACCGATATCAATCGATACCTTGAATTTATACTGAAATTGTTTTTTGCCTTCGGCATGGCTTTTGAAATTCCTGTAGCGACATTAATGCTCGTGTGGAGTGGTATTTCAACGGTAGAAAGTCTTTCGAAAAAACGCCCTTATGTCGTCTTAGGCTGCTTTGTTATAGGTATGTTGCTGACTCCCCCTGACGTTGTTTCCCAATCCCTTCTGGCTATTCCGATGTGGTTGTTGTTTGAAACCGGTCTGTTTTTCTCCAGACTTCTCATCCGCAGAACGTCAGATTAAAGTCGGGATTTCTCTCGCTGTCGGGCTATTGTGTGATTCCTGCCACTGAAATGACTCGCCCTGCTTTGGCTAAGTTGAAAAATAGGGACAACATCATATCAGGACGCACATGGCTAACGTTCACAAAACTCCGCAGGACGACAGTATTCTTTATCACCTCAGGATGGCTGCCGTCAGTATCAGCAAGGCTACTTTTCTGGCTCTTGGCAAGGCCCAGGCTTTCTGTCGGAGTGTTGTTGCTGTTCTGACTCCTACCCGTCTGAAAAAAAACCTGAATCCTTTTAAACTGCTTGCGCCACCTGTGAAACAGCGCTCAATAACACCTATGGGACCTCAAGGGGTATCAGCATTACTAAAAAACTATTCATTTCCTGAGATAGATGCATTTAAGGACGAATTCAAACTCCGGGTCAGAGATGTTATGGATGATATCGTTGCTATTGAAGGCGATAAAGAACCGGAGCTATACAACAAAGTAAAGAACAGCCTTCTTAACAGAATTGATGTTTGTAGCTCTCTGAATGAGATGCTGGTGTTATTGAATGATGTGGTACCAAAGCCCTATCTGAAGAGGCTGTGCATGAGCTTCCTACAGATTGGGCGGAAAACCGGGGCCGATTTGGGACTCTCAGAACAGGGCCGGTTATGGCTGGAATCCATGATTCAAAATGCATCCTTTGAAGGGTTAAAGGAAAATCTGTTTCAGCTATTGAAATCCGAACTGGGTCAATCTACTGAATGGCTGGCTGAAGGTTTTAAAGAATATACAGCGAAAGAGCGCAGTCTTTTGAATTCGATTCAGACGGTCGAAGATATCCCAGCAATGGTTTTATGTCTCGATAAGCACTTTGAGCATTGTGAACAATATGGTTACCTTCTGAAACTGAAAACACTGGTGGAGCAGGCTGGATTTAAGCAGAGAACGCTTAAGGTGCGTGTCCCGCTATTGGCTGCTGGTTATGAACTGGGTTTATTTAAAGAGAAGTTTTTCCCTCTTCTGGAATTGATTCATAAGAATCAAAGTGAACAAAAAGACAGTCGATCCGGCCTGATAAAAAATCAAATCAGTACCTTGGCCCTGAGCGTGATGAATGCCAGCGATATCAATGAAGTCTTTGAGTTGATCAAACAGGAGGCACCTTCAAAATACACGAAAGACCTGCTGACAGCCTTCAAGGAAATCTGTGAGGAAACTGGCGATGGGGAGCGGTTGGATCTATCCATAAAACAGTTTCTGGATCGTGAAAACTGCGTTGAAGACACCTCTTTAGACTTAAACTGGAGTCACGTGGCTCAAGACTTTGAGATGCTAGTCAGTCTGAAGGCAGAGCTGATGGCTGATATTGACCATGTCATCAGGGCAATATCAGAAGAATGTTATGTGAAGGCGGCTCAGGAAGAGTTAGGTGAAGAGGATGAGTCTGCCCCGTCAGAAAAAAAATACGAATTCGTCTCTTATACCGAGGTCAATCCGGAAGATCTGCCCGATATTAAAACGCTGAAAGCACTGAAGACAAAGGTCGAACGCTGTGATTCTTATGAAGACATGGTTAAAGAGTTGATCAACCATGCGCCTGAAAAATACGCCACATCTCTGCTGCGTGGGCTGAAAGAAATCTATGGAAAGCTGAATGAGTCTAATGAGGAATTCTCTGATTCAGAGGAAGTTTCACAAGTACCCGATTTTGTGTCAGGTGGCATACATGAGATATCTCCCCCGGTTGATGTTGACGAATTAAAAGACTTTGAGGTGTCTTTAGATGATGCCAAAATACTAAGCAAGGCTCGTGATTCTGAAAAAAAATATAATTTGAAAGAAGTATCTATTGGGGATCAGTTGAAAATAACAATGTTAAAGGCGCCCAATGATTCTCAAGAGGAAAAAGCATTAGATGATAAGCAAGATTTTTTGTGTGATTTTCTATTTCAACGCGGCGCAAAAAAAGTTTTTAAAATAAATATAAAAGGTAAAGATTTTGCCATTTCCGTGCCGACGAAAAGTTACGAAGTGAGGCACTGGCCTACTGCGTTAAAGGAAATACAGTCAACAGAACAACTCAGGCAGCTAGGTTTTAACACGCTCTCTTTTCATAAAACCGTTCTTGTCGAGATAGACGGTGTGACTATTCCCGCAACAGTTATGCCTTTATTTGACGATCTTGATGGCCAGATTGCTGATCACAGAAACGCATTTAAACTCGATTCGTTTATAGACGACATGGTTGTCAGAGATCAAAGTACTGGAAAAGCGTTGAAGGTTAAAGAAATTCCTGACGAAGAGGTATTTTTTGGTGTACTTAAGCATGCTATTCAAGTTGCAGGCACATTGGTTAAGAATAAAATATGGCTGGATTCTAGCGCAATTAACTATCAGATAATGGAATCTGGTGATGTTAAGTTGTTTTTGTTCGATTTTCCAAAAGATATAATCAGATCAAATTTCACATATAAGACTTTATGCAGAGCTTATGCGTCTCACATGATAAGTAATTTTGTTGGCTGTCTTGGCAAAAAGGATTGTATGAAATTTGAGACAGTCCATGAAAACCAAGGATTCGAGCAAAAATTAACTGACTTGATCGAACTGGCTGCCAATGGGGCCAGAACCCTTAGACTTCCCGGGGAATAAAGCAAAAGAACAAAGACACCTGATTATTTTCTCCAGTTGATGCTCATGCTCATCCTTTCCGGGAGTGCAAGTTGACTCCCTGTAACGGATCTTCGGTAAAATTAGCCTTTCGTTAAGGGGGCTTTATCTGGAAAATGCAGGTTTCTTTTCTGACTGTTGATGCTTCGCTATATGAACCTGCTGTTATTGACTGCCACCGATTTTATTTCTGAAAGCCGCGTCAGGCTGACGGGAAGATCTCTTCAGCATGTCCTGAACGTTCATCGCTCTCAAGCCGGTGACAGCATCAGAGTGGGGATGCTGAATGGAGAAATGGGTCAAGGCGTTATTGTTTCTCTGACGGATCAGGCAATGGAGTTGGATGTCTGTCTGGATCAAAAGCCTCCTGAACCTCTGCCCCTGACGATTCTGCTGGCTCTCCCGCGTCCGAAAATGCTGAAAAGAAGTCTGCAACACTTGTCGTCTCTTGGGGTTAAGAAAATCATTCTTATGAACAGTTACCGGGTCGAGAAAAGCTTTTGGCAGTCGCCCTGGCTGACCGAAGAAAAAGTCCGCGAGCAGCTCATTCTGGGGCTGGAGCAGGCAAGGGATACGCAGCTCCCGGAAGTCATTCTTGAGAAGCGCTTTAAGCCTTTTGTTGAGGATCGATTACCCGCCATTATGGACGGCAAGCGTTGTCTTGTAGCGCATCCTTCAGGCGGAGTCCCATGCCCTCATCAGGTCGATGATGAAGTGGTTCTGGCCATTGGGCCCGAAGGTGGATTTATTCCTTACGAAGTGGAAAAGCTTGAAGAGGCAGGGTTTGATCGGATTCATCTGGGCTCAAGAATTCTTCGGGTTGAAACCGCTGTCACCGCGATTACCAGTAAATTGTACGACTGAATGGCATTTTACACTGGCCTGCGGTTTAGGTATGTTGTATGCAGAGCCTTCCCGTTCGCAGAGTGAGTTTATGGATACACAACGCGACTTTTCATTTCCAGTATTGAGCCATTTTTCAATATCTCTGGCTTTCTTGCTTTTGTTTTTCCTCAGCGAAAAACTCACAGCCGCTGATAAAGGTGCTTTGCTGGATGAGCTCTATGATAACGCTCAGCTGGAACAGCAGCTTGGTTGGGTGCTGTCCAGCATGACCATTGACCAGAAGGAGTACTCACTGCCTCCGGAAGTGGTGAATACGGTTAATCAGGTCGTCAAGGTCCGCTACAGTCCCGATCTTTTCAAATCTTCCATGGAAGCGACTCTCGATGAAGCGTTAAGTGTCGGTGAATTACTGAAACTTCTGGACTGGTATAACTCGGCACTGGGTCAAAAAATTCTGCGCCTGGAAATGGAAGCTAATGATCCTCGCAATGCAGTGCGTATGCAGGCTTACATTGAAGAAAAATTATCCGCAGAGTTACCTAGAACCAGTCGTATTCGTCTGATTGAAGAGTTGATGGAAACTCTGGATGCGGTTGAACTGGGTACTGAGCTGGCTGCCAGTGCGTCGGTGGGAGCCAAGCGCATACTCCATGAAGTCATGCCGATCAATGACGGGCGCCCTTTAAGGCCGCCTGAGGTGCTCAAAGCCAGGGAAAAGCCGGTCATTCGCAAAGGGATGAACGATCATATGAGGTACGTCTATCTCTATACCTATCGAAGCTTGCCAGATAGTGAGATTCGCGATTATTTGAATTTTGCCAGAAGCTCTGCCATGCAGAATTTCCAGCGTGGTCAGATCCTGGCTATAGCCCGAATTCTTTAAGTCATCTCCTGAGGGTCTACGTCCAGTGTCCAGCGAAGGTCTTTCGGTAATTTCATGGAATCCAGATGTTTGACGGCAATATCCAGTAAGCGATGCAGAGAAACACGCTGGTAACTCTGCAACAACAGCTGATAACGATAACGCCCCTGTCTTTTTTCCATAGGCGCCGGGATTGGGCCTAGAACCCTGACAGAGCCTTCCTGATGGTGGTTTAATAAAACATGCCTGAGACTTTTTAATAAATTCTCCCCTGCTGCCGCCATAGACGACTCTGTTCTGAACAGAGCCAGATAACTTTCAGGTGGCAGCTTGAGTTGTTTTCGTTCGATCATCAAACTGTCTGCAAAGC
Source organism: Endozoicomonas sp. 8E (assembly GCF_032883915.1). Lineage (NCBI taxonomy): Bacteria > Pseudomonadati > Pseudomonadota > Gammaproteobacteria > Oceanospirillales > Endozoicomonadaceae > Endozoicomonas > Endozoicomonas sp. 8E. The sequence goes on from NZ_CP120717.1 coordinate 1,761,603, forward strand.
GACTGTATGGTTGGCTGACCAGCATCTGCAAAGCGGGATGCTGAGGGTTATGGGTTTGGATGATAACATGCCCCGGTTTCTTTTCTCTGCCGGCTCTGCCTGCGACCTGAAGGATCAACTGTCCGGTTTTTTCCAGTCCTCTGAAATCGGAACTGAACAGCCCGGAGTCAGCATTGATGATCGCTACCAGAGTAACATCGGGAAAATGATGGCCTTTGGCCAGCATTTGAGTTCCCAGAAGTATGCAGGGTTCGCCAGTTTGGACCCTATCCAGAATTTCTGAAAGCGCATTTTTTCGACGAGTCGAATCTCTGTCCACTCTAATCAGAGGAATAGTCGGGAATATTTGCTCCAGAATTTGTTCGCACCGTTCGGTACCTTGGCCTACAGGCTGGAGGTTATTACTGTGGCATTTTGGGCATGACCAGGGAATAGCAGTTTGGTAATCACAGTGATGACAATGCATATGAGGTGGCGTGCGATGCAGTGTCAGATGGGCATCGCAGTGCGGGCAATCCGTGACTTCACCACAATCATGGCAGATCAGGGAGGGAGCGTAGCCTCGGCGATTCAAAAAAACCATGACCTGTTCGCCCTTATCCAGAGTTGACTGCATCCTTGTTATCAGACTCTGGGCAAAACCTTCATGGAGTATTTGCTGGCGGATATCGAGTAGTTCCAGAGTCGGTGGGCGGGAGTGTCCTGCCCGGCTGTTGATCTCCAAGTGGCTGTAACGACCTTTTCTGGCGTTTACGAGGGTTTCCAGTGAGGGGGTGGCGGATCCCAGGACAACGGGGCAGTCTGCTATTTTTGCCCGGTATATGGCCAGATCCCGGGCATTGTATCTGAGGGAGTCCTGCTGTTTGTATGAGTTGTCGTGCTCTTCATCAACAATAATTAATCCCAGTTTGGGTAAAGGCGTAAAAATTCCTGAGCGGGTAGCAATCAATACCCCGGCTGTGGTACGACTGGCAGCAAGCCAGCCCTGTAAGCGTTCGCCATCACTCAATCCGGAATGGAGGCAGGCCACGGGGACAGAAAACCGGCTGCGAAATCGTCTGACGGTCTGAGGCGTCAGACCAATTTCAGGAATCAGGACAAGAACCTGTTTACCGGCTTTAAGAGTAGCTTCTATGGCCTGGAGGTAGACTTCCGTTTTACCACTCCCGGTGACACCATCCAGTAAAACAGGGTGAAAAGAGGGGCATGCCAGAATGCCTTTCAGAGCGAAAGCCTGTTTAGCATTCAGGGTTAGCGGTTCTTGTCTGAGCGGGTTTGCATACTCAGTGAAATGTCGGTCAACCCGTTCAATCTCACGTACGACAACCCGCTGTTTCTTTTGCAATTGGGTGAGAACGGTTTTACTGATACCGACTTCCCGAAGTTCTGGCTCTGACAGACCTTCGGGGTATTTTTCCAGCCATTGCAATGCCTTGAGTTGTTTGTGAGCTCTTTTCAGAGATTGGGTGATGGCTTCATCAAGCGGGGCGGTGGGTTTCCAGAGTGCTATTTTTTCCCGGGTTGCAGGTTTTCCCTGCCGGAGAGCCTTGGGCAGTGCCTGAAGCAGGGTTTCTCCCAGGCTGTAGTGATAATAACTGGATGCCCATCGGCAAAGTTCCATGATGTCTCTGGGGATTAGAGGAGTCTGGTCTGGAACAGCAGAGACTTTTCTGAGCTTTTCCCTGGGATAATCGGATTCAGGTTTAATGGCTTCGATTATGCCAACCAGCTTTCTGGGCCCAAATGGAACCTGAACTCTCATACCCGGTTGCAGGTTTGCCTCACTGTCCGGAGGAAGATAGTCGAACATCTGCCTCAATGGGGTGGGTATGGCGATGCTGAGATAATTATCGTCACATGAGGTCATGAGGTTACTTTTAATGGCTAATGGCGTCAGGAGCCTTCCGACAGGCTCCCGCCCAGTTTAACCTGAGTTGTGGTGTGGTTGAAATGAACGGTCAGTGAAATACCGGTATTTGCCTGACGGGGATACTTTGGTATGATTCTGCCACAATTTTCCAGGGTCACTGAATGGCAATCTCTGGGCAGTGCATTCCATTGACTGCTACGGTAATGACAGTTTGTGACCATTTCGCGTGCGGTGCCTTGGCCGAGTTGCTATTAGCCAGAGACCGGGTGGCGGCACGCATTGTTTTGAGGTAGATCCCATGAAGCCGGAAATCCATCCGAATTACGAAGAAATCGAAGTTACCTGCTCCTGCGGTAACAAGATCAAGACTCGCTCTACTCTGTGCAAAGCTCTGCACATTGAAGTTTGTTCCAAGTGCCACCCATTCTACACCGGCACTCAGAAAGTGATGGACACTGGCGGTCGTATCGAGCGCTTCACCAAGCGTTTCGGCAAGGTAGGTGCTCGCAAGTAAGCATTTACTTGCTTGCTTTCTAGCCGGACAGCCACGAATCAGAAACAGTCATTAACTATAAAGCAGTCATGAACTTGGAATAGTGTGAGTTGGAAATACCGCTATGCTTGTTCGGAGAATGATTCGATAGGTAGCATGATGAGCTTTTCTGACTTTGCTGGCTGTGCAAAAAAGGCGATTCGCATTCTTGCGGGCGCCTTTTTTTGTGTTTGGCAATTTTTCCTGATCTCCCCCGCATTCGCCATTGAGACCTGTACTCTGAGAGGCCCTTCAGAAACTGTAAAGTGGGATTATATTGTTGACGGCGATTCATTGTGGTTGAAGGATGGTCGTAAAGTTCGTTTTCCCTCCATCAATACGCCTGAAATAGCCCATGAAAAAAAGCCGTCAGAACCTTACGGGGATGAAGCCTCTCTGGCCCTCAAACAGTTGCTGTCAGGAACACAGAAAATCAGGATTCAGGTCGTTGGAAAAGACCATTATGGTCGAGTACTTGCCCATCCCTTTCTAATGGATGGTCGATCCATTGAGTCACTGCTCATTGAAAAAGGCCTGGGTTACCAACTGTTTTCTGAGGAGCCTGATGTTTATCGGCAATGTCTGAAGCGGAAGGAAACCGAAGCGAGAAAAGAGAAAATAGGTGTTTGGTCAAAAAATCCTGTTCTGGATATCAAGGCCAACGGGTTGAAACCGGGTTTTAGACTGTTCAGGGGCAGTGTCGTTGAGGTTGAGAGTCCCAAAAAGAGTGATTTCCTGTGGGTGGAAATGGATGGTCCGGTGGTTATTCGTGTGCCCAAGTTTTCTTTAGATGCCGGGTGGCTGAAAGGCCTGGCAGGTCAGCGTATTGAATTCAGAGGTTGGCTGGTGGATCGCGGGGAAAAAAATAAGGGAGGGCGTCGTTATAAGCGCTGGATGGTAGGTATTTACAGTCGAGATGGTGTCCAAAAGCTGGAATAGTGTTTTGATGAGCTCAGCTGATGGTCTGTGCTCTTTCTGTGAAGGGTGTTTTGTTCGTAGTAAAGTGGGCAAAAAACGTTTTGCCTGTGCTGCTGGCATTTCGTTAATTAGCATTAATTTGGGTATCCGGTCTGTAGATATACTTTTCTGGTCTACCGAATCCTTGTTCGATAAACAGTGATCCTATATTCTCCACACTTAAGACCTTATATTTTCATTAGGATTAAAGTACAAGGATATGAAGCAAGCCGCCCTGGATTACCATGCCCAGCCTAAACCCGGAAAGATCTCGATTGAACTGACCAAGCCAGCGGAGACTGCCAAGGATCTGTCTCTGGCTTATAGCCCGGGCGTCGCAGAGCCAGTGCGTGAGATCGCTGCTGACCCTGAAAATGCCTACAAATACACCATGAAAGGTAATCTGGTCGCAGTGATCAGTAACGGTACTGCGATTCTTGGTCTGGGTAATCTTGGCGCGCTGGCCAGTAAGCCTGTGATGGAAGGCAAGGCTCTGCTGTTCAAACGTTTCGCCGGAATAGATTCCATTGATCTGGAAGTGGACTGCGAAAGTCCTCAGGATTTCATTGACACAGTCAGGCGGGTTGCCTGCAGTTTTGGTGGTATTAACCTTGAGGATATCAAGGCTCCAGAGTGTTTTGAAATCGAGCGTCGTCTGATTGAAGAGTGCGATATTCCCATATTCCACGATGATCAGCACGGTACTGCAATTGTTACTGCAGCAGGTATGTTGAATGCCCTTGAGATTGCTGGCAAGAAGATCGAAGAAGCCCGTCTGGTCTGTCTCGGAGCCGGTTCTGCAGCCATCTCTTGCGTCAAGTTGTTGATCAGCTGTGGCATGAATCCAGCCAATATTTTTATGTTGGACAGTAAAGGTGTTATCCACACAGGGCGTGATGACCTTAACCAGTACAAGGCTTTGTTCGCGGTTGAGACCGATTGCCGTAATCTGGACGATGCTATTAATGGGGCTGATGCCTTTCTGGGTCTGTCCGGGCCAAACCTGTTGTCTAAGGAACAGCTGGCAAAAATGGCTGAGAATCCTATTGTGTTTGCCTGTGCCAATCCTGATCCTGAAATTCGCCCAGAGCTGGCCAAAGAAGTACGCTCTGATGTCATTATGGCAACAGGCAGGTCTGACTATCCGAACCAGGTTAATAACGTTCTTGGCTTCCCATTCATCTTTCGCGGTGCTCTGGATGTTCGAGCCAGTCGGATCAATGAAGAGATGAAAGTGGCTGCTGTTCAGGCAATTCGTGAATTGGCCAAGGAGGCAGTTGTTCAGGAGGTTATTGATGCCTACGAGGGGGCTGAGCTAAGCTTTGGTCCGGAATATATTATTCCCAAACCGACCGATCCTCGTTTGTTGGGCTCTGTATCTGCCGCAGTGGCAAAAGCTGCTGTGGATTCTGGTGTGGCTCGTCAGCCTTATCCCGCCCATTATCCTCTGAGTTCTCTGGATGATATTTAGACCAGAGATTCAGTCGTCAGAAAAAAAGCCCGGTCTGATTTCAGGTTCGGGCTTTTTTCTCGCAAAGTAAACTTATGTAGCTGATTGAGTGCTAGAACAAATCCTCTGGTTTGAGTGAGCCGCTTTCTTCCAGAGAGGGAAGGCTACCCTCGCTGACAGTCTTGGGAGTGTTTTCTTTCCTGAACAGCTCGAAAATAGCTTCAGGATCGCCTTGTTTTGCCAGCCGTCCTGTTTTCGAATTAATTCGAACCGTTTCTATACCTCCTGGCTGGGGCAGACGTCTTATTGGTTGGTCTGCCAAAGCAGTTTTCATGTAACTGATCCAGATGGGTAGAGCGGCATTAGCTCCAAACTCCCAGCGGCCCAGAGTGGAGAAGTTATCCTTGCCGACCCAGACGCTGGTAAGCACATCAGGGTTAAATCCGACAAACCAGGCGTCCTTGCTTTCATTTGTGGTGCCTGTCTTACCGCCAATATCGTGACGTTCAAGGACTCTTGCTCTTTTACCTGTGCCTTTCCAGATGACATCGCGCATGATGTCATTGAGGATATAGTTGACTCTGCTGTCCATAACAGACTCAGCTTCATTGAGAATGTTCAGGGAGGCCGAAGTTTCGTCTTCCGTCAAGGGTGGTGTAGTTTCAGTTACCTGCTCTGAGACAAATCCCTTCTCAGGCGTCCCTTCCTTACGACAGTCCCTACAGACAATAGCCGGGTTGGCCTCGAATACTGTGTCATCCAGAACATCGACTTTCTGAATCAGGTAGGGCACGACCCTGTAACCGCCATTGGCAATCGTAGCGTAGCCTGTGGTCAATTCCAGCGGTGTCATGGAAACGTTACCCAGTGCGAGAGAGAGGTTTCGGGTCAGAGTCTCTTCAGGTAATCCCAGCTTCATCAGGAAGTTCACAGTTCGCTTGACACCAATTTGTCTGAGAATCCGAATCGAGACCAGGTTCCGTGAGCGATAGAGACCTTCCCTGAGTCGCGTTGGACCGTTGAACTTCATATTGTCATTATTCGGGCGCCAGACGCCTTCAAGTCCCTGATCAGCAAAAACAACAGGAGCATCATTGATGATGGTAGCGGCGGTCAGTCCCTTATTAAGAGCAGCCATGTAGATAAAAGGCTTGAAAGCCGATCCCGCTTGACGGATGGCCTGAGTGGCGCGGTTATACATGCTGTCGTAGAAATTGAAGCCGCCCACCAGAGCGAGAATAGCCCCATTTTCCGGATTCATGGAAATCAGAGAAGATTGCGCCTGGGGCTCCTGACTCAGACGGAAGCGGCCGTCAGGCATCTTTCTTACCCAAATCAGATCACCTGGCTTCAGAATGTCAGACGCCTGTTTGGGATTATAGCCATAGGCATTCACATTGATGAAAGGCTTTGCCCACTTGAGATTGTCCCAGTCAATGTGATCGGTCTTATCCTCTTTCATCAGGATTGTCACTGATTGATCTGCTATGGCGGTGACCACAGCTGGTATAAGGACACCGGTAGAATGGGTTTCTATCAGGGTCTTTTTCCAGAAAGCCGTTGTATCTTTTTCCTGTTGAGCAATGGGCTTACCGTCGTCGTCCTCATTCAGGTTGCTAACAGGTCCCCGGTATCCATGTCTTTCTGTATACTCAAAAAGACCATTGGCAACGGCTTCGTTAGCTGACCTTTGTAAGATGCTGTCAACAGTGGTGTAAACCTTGAAGCCTTCCGTGTAGGTTTCCGGGCCAAACCTCTCAATCATTTCCTGACGAACCATCTCGGCGATGTAGGGAGCTTGCAGTTCGATCTTGGGACCATGGTAGCTGGCCGTCACCGGGGCCTTAAAAGCCTCTTCATAATCAGCCTGTTTGATGTAACCCAGATCATACATCCTGCCAAGAATCCAGTTTCTGCGAATTCGTGAACGTTGGGGATCATTGATCGGGTTATAACGGGAAGGAGCTTTGGGCAGGCCCGCGATCATGGCCCACTGAGCCAGATTGAGTTCATCGATCGATTTACCGTAATAAACCTGTGCCGCAGCCTCTACTCCGTAGGCGCGGTTACCCAGATAAATTTTATTGAGATAGAGTTCAAAAATTTCGTCTTTGGTCAGTTGCTGTTCAATCTGGATAGCCAGCAGAATCTCATTGAACTTTCTGGAGAAGACCCGTTCGTGAGTCAGGAAAAAGTTCTTGGCCACCTGCATGGTGATCGTGCTGCCTCCTGACTGGATTCGGCCGGTTGAAGCCAGCTGCACAGCAGCTCGCATCAGACCCATGATATCGACGCCGGGATGGTGGTAGAAACGGTCATCTTCAGCTGCCATGAAAGCTTTAATCAGGGGTTCAGGGGCGTCTGCGAAGTGAATAGGTGTTCGACGCATTTCGCCAAATTCTGCGATCAGTTTTTCGTCCTTTGAAAAGACACGCAAAGGCGTCTGCAGGTGAGTATCACGCAGGGTGTCAACTGAGGGCAGCGAAGGGCTCAGATAGAGGTAGGCGCTGGCTGCTATCAGGGTGATGCCGCTGACGGCTGCCAGGCCGCTCCAGAGCAGAAATTTTAAAATTTTTACCGATCGATTCATGCTTGGCTGATGTCCAGTTCTGGCTTGGGGAGGCTGACCGGGAATAGACAGTCTCCTGGCAGTTACAGGAGGGTCATTATAAAGGGAAATGCTCAATTTCCCTAGAATCGGGATCGTTAGTTAATGTAATGTTCATTTTTGTATTGGTTTATCGTGAGAATGATTCTCTGTCCCGAAAGGGTTGAAGGGCGTTCTTGGCTCATTACTCATACAGCTCAGGGCTGTGCCGGATGGACGATGTATTTTGTCATCAATGACAGATAGTTATCGAAAAGGTTTGGGCAAAGTCGGTAAACCGACAGGCCCTGTTTTGGTTATATTGATTGAAAAGTAGCCACGGGAAGGTGCTTGGTGTGATCTGTTTGAAATAAAGTGGATTCGAAAGGTTCCTTTCGTTGCGCATTTGAACGGACTGTTATTAAATAAAATAATAGGGAATTTTTATAACTAAAGCCGCCATGAGAGACAAGCGCCAAAGTATCGATGTCGATCAAACTGGTGCTTCGTGGTGAAAAAAGCAGGAATCGCGTCTGTGTTTGGGCTGTTTAATAATAAAACAAGTGCTGTCCTTGGAGTGGATATCAGTTCGACCTCAGTGAAGGTGCTCGAACTGGGTCGTGGCAGTAAGGGCTACCGAATCGAAGCCTACGGTGAAGAACCTTTGCCACCCGGAACTGTGGTTGAAAATGTCATTCAGGAGCCGGAGGCCGTTGGTGAGGCCATCAGGAGAGCTGTTTCCCGCAGCCGCAGCAGTGTGAAAAATGCTGCAGTGGCTGTTTCCGGTTCAGCTGTCATCACCAAGACCATCGAAATGGATTCCTCTCTGAGTGATGATGAGATGGAAACACAAATCACCGTAGAAGCCGATCAGTATATTCCGTACGCATTAGACGAAGTAGCCATTGATTTTGAAGTCCTTGGGTTGAAGGAAAATAATCCTGAGCGGGCTGAGGTGCTTCTTGCTGCCTGTCGTCGTGATAATGTTGAAATGCGTGAAGAGGCTCTTGGGCTTGGTGGTCTCAAAGCCAAAGTGGTCGATGTCGAGGCATTTGCCATGGAAAGAGTCTATGAACTGGTCAGTGATATGCTGGAGCTTCCAGAGGAAGATCCGGTGGTTGCCATTGTTGACATTGGTGCCAGCAGTACTTCCATCAGTGTGTTGAGTAATGGGCAGACTATTTACACCCGGGAACAATTGTTTGGCGGTCGACAGCTTACTGATGAGATTCAGCGCCGCTATGGTCTCAGTCCTGAAGAAGCGGAAAAATCCAAACGTGAAGGGGGGATTTCAGACGATTTTGAACCTGAAGTGCTGGAGCCTTTCAAAGAGGCGGTTGTGCAGCAGGTTTCCCGATCCCTGCAGTTTTTTTATTCCTCCAGTCAATACAATGATGTGGATGCCATTTTGATGGCCGGAGGAACATCTTCTATTCCAGGCCTTGCTGCTCTGGTTCAGGACAAGCTTGGAACACAGGCATTATTGGCCAATCCGTTCGCCAGAATGGCGCTCTCTCCAAAAGTGGACGCCAGTAAATTAACTGGCAGCGCTCCGGCTTTGATGATCGCCTGTGGATTAGCCATGAGGAGTTTTGACTGATGGCAAGGATTAACCTTCTCCCCTGGCGTGAACAACTGCGAGAAGAACGCAAAAAACGCTTTATCGCAGCCTGGCTGATGACCATATTGGCCGGTGGCGCCATGATTTTCATGGCAGATATCTACACCGGAAATGCCATCAGTCACCAGCAAAGCAGGAATCAGTATCTTCAGAATAAAATTGTTGAACTCGACAAAAGCATTGCCGAAATCAAAGGCCTCAGAGAGAAGCGAGCCCAGCTTCTGGAGCGTATGGAGGTCATACAGAATTTACAGGGCAACCGTCCTATCATTGTTCGGGTGTTTGATCAGCTGGCCCGACTGATCCCTGACGGGGTGCACTTCAAGAGCCTTCAGTTTCAGGGAGATACTCTCAAGCTGGTGGGGGTCGCTGAGTCGAATAATCGTATTTCCAGCTTGATGCGCAATTTTGATTCCTCTGAGTGGTTTTCCGATCCTAATCTGACAGCTGTACGCAAGGTGACCCTTGGCGGAGAACGGATGAATGAATTTGATCTGACTGTGATTCGAACATCGCCTGAGAAAGAAGTGGGAGACGAATCATGAGTTTCGCAGATTCTTTAAAAAAACTGAATGAGCTGGATCTGGCAGAACTGGATCTGGAAAATGTCGGTGGCTGGCCACTACCTGTCAGGGTTATTGCCTGCCTGCTGACTCTGGGGCTGGTGCTTTTTCTGGGTTATCAATTGCACTTGAGTAATCTTCAGAAAACTTACGGTACGGTCATTGCAGAAGAGAGAGAGTTAAAAGATCAATTCAGAATCAAGGCTTTCCAGGCTGCGAATCTCGATTCTTACCGGGGTCAGATGGAACAGATGGAGGCTTCCTTCGGTGCTCTGGTAAAACAGTTACCGAGCGACACCGAAGTGCCCGGATTATTGGAAGATATTACTTTCACCGGTCGTGGTGCTGGTCTGACGTTTGAAACCATCAAGTTGCAGCCTGAAAAAGCCACAGAGTTTTATATTGAGCTTCCTATCAGTATCTCAGTCGGTGGTAACTACCACGATATTGGCAATTTTGTCAGTGGTGTGGCCAGTCTTTCACGAATTGTGACGCTTCATGACTTTTCTATCACGCCGGAAAAAAATGGGCAGATGTTGAAAATGGAGATTCTGGCCAGAACTTATCGCTATAACGACAGGGAGTCTCAGTAATGAAGTGTTTACAAAGACTTCTGATTGTCTGTGCGGGAGGTGCGTTGTTGGGTTGTTCTGGAAACAGTGGTTTCAGTGATCTTGACCAGTATATGGCTGAGATGAGGTCCAAGCCTTCCGGAAGAATTGAACCGCTGCCAACCTTTACTCCCTATGAGGCATTTACTTACAGTGCTTCTGGTTTAAGAAGTCCCTTTGAGCCACCGATCAAGTTGAAAGCCTCTGACCGGGCGCTCAGCAGTAATGTCAAACCTGACAACGGTCGGTCCAGACAATACCTGGAGCAGTTCGATATCGAAACCTTTGCTCTGGTGGGGTCTATCAGCAACGACGATGGGCTTTGGGGACTGATTCGTGGTGACGACGGCATCCACCGTGTCAGGTTGGGTGATTATCTGGGTAAAAACCACGGTCGAATCACTTACATCGATGACAGTGAACTGCGAATTATCGAAATAGTGCCTGCGGGCTCTGACGTCTGGATTGAAAGACCCAGAAGTATGAGGCTGGATCTTGGCCAACCCTGATCGTTAAACATATGTTTCAAGGACAGTCCGATCAGTTTCGAAATGGATTTCCCGCTTTGCCATGCATACCTCACAGATCACGTCTTTATTTGACGTGGCGGGACAAAGGTATGGCTCTCGTTGCAGTGCCCGTTGTAATACTTGCTGTGATAAGAGCTCCTGTGGCTGATATGACAAGGTAGGCGACATCGCTTTAGGAAACTGGATTTTTCTGATGTCATGCCGATTAGAACAACAATTCTAAAAATGCTAAGTGGGTTCACTAGATGAATAATAAGCCCGTGTTGAAAGCCAGCGCAGTACGAATGCTGCTGTATATGGTGTTGGCGTGGTTGCCGCTTTCTGTCTGGGGTATAACACTCAAGAAAATGGATGCTGGCACCCTGCCGGGTGATATCGTAGAGCTGCGTCTGATGTTCGATGGCCCTGCACCTGAGGCCAAGGGGTACACGATAGAGCAGCCTCCCAGGATTTCTTTGGATTTACCGTTCACTCGCAGCGATCTGCCCAAATATAACGAAGTTGGATTTCAGAACACAGAGAGTGTCACAGTGCTTGAGGCTGGGGGCAGAACCCGGCTTGTTGTTAATTTGAAAACAGCCGCCGGTTTTACCACTAAAGCAGACGGTAATGTGCTCTATGTTTATGTGGGCGCAGAAGGTTCTAATACTCGTTCAGTTCTTCCAACAGTAGCCAGTTCTGGTGCGCCTTTGGCTGATCCTGCCAGCCAGGGTATTACCCATATTGATTTCCAGAGGGGGGAAGAAGGAGAGGGTAATGTTGTTATTACGCTCGCAGATCCCAACATTCCAATGGATATGAATGAGCTGGGTGGTCGCATTCGTCTTGAGTTTCAGGGGAATGTTCTGCCAGGCCGGTTACGTAACCGTTTGGACGTCATTGATTTCGCTACTCCCGTAAAATTCATTGATGCCAAGGTCGAGGACGGGAATGCAGTGGTCGTTATCGAGCCCAAGGGGGATTACAGCTACCTTGCTTATCAGGCAGATAACACACTGACAGTCAGTGTTAAGCCGGTATCCGATAAAGATTATGGTCGTGACCGGAAAGGTCTGGCCTATAAGGGAGACAAGCTGTCCCTCAACTTTCAGGATATCGAAGTGCGCGCTGTTCTTCAGTTGATTGCTGACTTTACCGATCTGAACCTGGTGGCCTCAGATACGGTCAGCGGTAACGTGACACTGCGTCTGCAGAATGTGCCCTGGGATCAGGCTCTGGACATCGTTCTCAAATCAAAAGGTCTGGACAAGCGACTTGAAGGTAATGTCCTGACTGTGGCTCCAGCCGAAGAGATTGCAGCCAGAGAGCGTCAGCAACTGGAGAATGACAAGCAGATTCGTGAGCTGGCGCCTGTTTATACCGATCTGATTCAGATTAATTACGCAGATGCAGAAGAGATTGCGACGGTTCTTGCCGGTGAAGGCGAAGAGACCAGTCTGCTGACTGAGCGTGGTTCGGTTCAGGTGGTGGCTCGTACTAACAGTCTTCTGGTTAAGGATACCCAGGAAAAGCTGGATGAACTGCGTGCGCTGATTCAACGTCTCGATATCCCTGTCAGACAGGTGATGATCGAGGCGAGGATTGTCAATATGAACTCCAACTTCACCCGTGATCTGGGGGTAAAGTGGGGAGGCGCGACAGACTTTGATCGTTCAGCCAATCGGGATGTAGCTGTCGGTGGTCAGGGGACTCAGGCGACTATCGTCGATGGTGTGCCAACTGTTCAATTGCCAGACAACGCTCCCTTTCTAGATTTTGGAGTGGCTGGAGAAAACGCTGCAACGTTGGCGATTGGTTTTGCAACCAACAGTACTCTGCTGAATCTTGAGCTTTCAGCCATTCTGTCAGATGGTGGTGGTGAAACGGTTTCTCAGCCAAAAGTGATAACCGCTGACAAGACTAAAGCAGTGATCAAGTCGGGTAAGGAAATTCCTTACGAAGAGAAAACATCCAGTGGTGCGACCTCTGTAGCTTTCAAGGATGCGGTTCTGTCTCTCGAAGTGACTCCGCAGATCACGCCAGAGGGCAGTATTATTATGGATGTGACGGTTACCAATGACTCTCAGGGTGCTGACGCGCCTAATGGTGTTCCTACCATCAATAAGAATGAAGTGAATACTCAGGTGTTGGTCAGAGATGGTGAAACAGTTGTTCTGGGTGGAGTATTTACTCAGGAGAAAAAGAAAGGGGCAGTTAAGGTGCCAGTGTTGGGCGATATTCCTTATGTTGGAAGATTGTTTAGAAAAGACACCAATTCAGATGTCAAAACCGAGCTGATGATTTTCATTACACCCAGAGTGGTCAACGATAATATTACCCTGCGTTAATTCCCGCATCCCGGTTGGTTCAGGCCTACCGGGATCACTTCCTAAAAATGCCCTATAACGGAATCCGCAATGGTAGAGGAATCTTGTTATGGATGGCCGCTCCAGTCAGCTGTAAGACTCTGATTATTACCAGTGGGTTCAACAACAGAAAAGGCTTCTGGAAAATCGTCAGTTTGATCAGCTTGACCTGGATAATCTCATTGAGGAAGTTGAGGAGATGGGTAGAAGTGAGCGAAACAGCTTTGAGTCCAGTCTGATCATCCTGCTGCTCCATCTGCTCAAATATGACTATCAGCTCAGGGTTCTGAAAGACCCCTGGGTTCGGGATAAAGTGATCTACATCTGGTTGCCCAGTAAGACTAACCCAAGGATTGAGATTAAGACACTGCTCAGAAAAAGTCCTCATTTGAACAAGATCAAGAATGAAATATTGGTTGAAGCGTATTCCTATGCAAGAAAAGATGCTGTACAAGAGTTGAATAAGTAGATTCGTTCAGAAGGCAATAGTTTGGACAAGAACAGCTTTCCACAGGAGTGTCCCTGGTCATTTGATCCGGTGATGGAGCTAAACTGGTTGCCCTGAGTCAAGCTCTGTATTCATCTAACAAAAAACGGGAGTGAAAGCTCCCGTTTTTTGTTGTCAGCATGACTCAGGATGCGCTAGGCTCAGCCTCACACGCAGGCAGGAAGTCAGGCTAACAAAGACAATGCCATTGAGAAATATATATCTGGTAGGCCCTATGGGGGCCGGTAAAAGTACGATCGGGCGGATGTTGGCCAAAGAACTGGGGCTGCCATTTTTCGATTCAGATCATGAGGTTGAGGCACGCAGTGGTGCTGAAATTCCCTGGATTTTTGATGTTGAGGGCGAAGAGGGCTTTCGGCAGCGTGAAATACAGGTAATACAGGATCTCTGTTCCAGGCAGGGTATTGTTCTTGCCACGGGTGGTGGGGCTGTGACCAGACTGGAAAATCGCCAGCAGCTGGGTACCAGCGGAGTGGTTGTCTTCCTCAAGGCATCAGTAGCAGCACAATTGGTCAGAACCGAGAAAGACAAAAAAAGGCCCCTGTTACAAAGGCCTGATCGTGAGCAAGTGCTGACTCAGCTGTTGAATGAGAGAGCGCCGCTCTATTCCTGTATTGCCGATATCGAGCTGGATACAGAGTTGCTATCACCCAAAGCACTGATCAATGAAATCATCCGAACCGTTGGCAAGTTGCCATAAGCCAGAAAGAAGCCTTCGGATCAGTTAATCGATATAAGGTTTTTTAGAAAAAGAGAGAGACGTTTGATGCAAGAGTCGAACATCCTTGAACTGAACGTGGATCTGGGTGAGAGAAGCTATCCCATTTTTATCGGTTCAGGCCTTTATGCGGGTGCTGCCAGACCCGAGTTGCTCCAGCCCTATATCAAAGGGCAGCAAGTGGCTGTTGTCACTAACGAAACGATTGCTCCTCTCTATCTGGATAGGGTGCGCAGCCTGCTTGATGGCTTTGACCTGACAGAAGTCATTCTTCCTGATGGAGAAGCGTTCAAGAATCTTAACACTCTTGAGAAAGTTTTTGATGGCTTGCTTGAAGCTCGTCATACCCGCAAAACCACATTGATCGCTCTGGGTGGTGGTGTGGTGGGTGATATGACAGGTTTTGCAGCCGCCGCGTACCAGCGCGGTGTTGATTTTATTCAGATTCCAACCACTCTGCTGTCCCAGGTAGATTCTTCTGTTGGTGGGAAAACCGGTGTCAATCATTCTATGGGCAAAAATATGATTGGTGCTTTCCATCAACCCAATGTTGTCCTGATTGATACGGACTCTTTGAATACACTCCCTGACCGTGAGTTTTCTGCTGGCGTTGCCGAAGTGATCAAGTACGGTCTGATATGTGATGAGTCCTTCTATCAGTGGCTGCAGGCAAATATTGAACGAATCATGGCAAGGGATCAGCAGGCGCTGACTTACGCGATCCATCGTTCCTGTTCTGACAAAGCCTGGGTGGTGGCGGAGGATGAAAAAGAGTCCGGACTCAGAGCTATTTTAAATCTGGGTCATACCTTTGGTCATGCTATTGAAACACATACTGGCTATGGCGAATGGTTGCATGGCGAGGCCGTCGCTGTTGGTATGGTGATGGCTGCTGAGCTCTCCTGCCGACTGGGTCGGATTGCCAGAGGAGAAGTACAGGGGATTTTGGCTATTCTAAAGGCTGCAAATCTGCCTGTAGAGACTCCTGAGGGTATGTCACCCGATCGCTTTATTGAACTGATGTCCGTTGATAAGAAAGTGCTGGATGGAAAATTGAGGCTGGTGCTTTTAGAGCAGATCGGTAAAGCCTTTGTGACAGAACGGTTTGACCGAGGTGTGCTTGATAAGATGCTGAGTGAGGTGTGCAGGATATAGAGCTTATTGCTTATTGTTCTTTTTATGTATTTGTGATTGAGGGGTTGGCTGTGTAAAATGGTCAACCCCTTGTCTTTTGTGACGAGGTTAAATGTCTGCAACTTCGACCTATTTTTCGTGAAGTGGTAGTTAAGGGTATACTCTTTTTTTTGTACTCTTTTTTGAATTAAAATCCATAAAAATGAATTAATATTCCTTGAGTGTGGTTACCCCCGCAGCAAAGCCGTCGTAGCACGAGCCAGAAATGCAGCCAGCATCACAGTATGAAGACCGCAGGGGGGTGGAGAGCTGCATTGTCATAGGATAAAGCGCCTTGGCAAAACGAGAATAATGATCGTCCTGGAGCCTGACTGGGAATAGAACAGTCCTGCTTCCAGAGTGACAGAAGTTTCAAGGCATATAATAACTTACGATGAGAGAGTGCTTATGAAAGCAGGTCTGTATAATCCCGGGGAGTTCAGGGATAACTGTGGTTTCGGGCTTATAGCACACATGGAAGGAGAGAAAAGTCATAATCTCTTGACAACTGCGATAGAAGCACTTACCTGCATGACGCACCGGGGTGGTATTGCCGCAGATGGAAAAACAGGCGATGGTTGTGGTTTATTAATTCAGACGCCTGATACCTTCTTCCGCACTGTTGTTAAAGAGCAATTGGGTAAAGATCTTCCAGCCAGGTACGCTGTTGGGATGCTATTCCTCAGTCAGGATGAAACGGTAGCCGATCATGCCAGGAAAAAACTCGAAGCTGAGCTGGAAAAGAAAAAACTGGTAGTGATTGGATGGCGAAAAGTACCCGTCAATAGTGACTGTCTTGGCCCTATTGCCTTAGATCAGCTACCCGTTATTGAACAGGTGTTTGTAGGGTCTCAGGTTGAGTTGGATGAAGAAGAGTTTTCAGCCCGGCTCTATATGGCACGGCGCTTCACCAATATGGC
Source organism: Endozoicomonas sp. 8E (assembly GCF_032883915.1). Taxonomy (NCBI): domain Bacteria; kingdom Pseudomonadati; phylum Pseudomonadota; class Gammaproteobacteria; order Oceanospirillales; family Endozoicomonadaceae; genus Endozoicomonas; species Endozoicomonas sp. 8E. The sequence continues at coordinate 1,777,988 of NZ_CP120717.1, forward strand.
GCTTGAGCAGGATCAGGACTTTTATATCTGCTCCCTGTCGACTCAGGTAGTGACCTACAAAGGTCTGATGATGCCAGTAGATCTGGCTAACTTTTATCAGGATCTGGGTGATCCCCGGTTCGAAACTGCGATCTGCGTATTCCATCAGCGCTTCTCCACAAATACCATGCCTCGCTGGAAGTTGGCCCAGCCTTTCCGTCTGCTGGCTCATAATGGTGAAATTAACACCATCACCGGTAACAGAAACTGGTCACAGGCTCGTCGAAACAAATTTAAATCAGAGCTGCTGCCTGACCTGGATCAGATCTATCCTCTGGTCAACCGAACTGGCTCCGATTCGTCAAGCCTCGACAACATGCTTGAAATTCTGGTAACCGGTGGTGTTGACCTGTACCGGGCTATCCGTATGCTGGTTCCGCCTGCCTGGCAGAATGTTGATACCATGGATCCTGGTCTCAGGGCTTTTTATGAATACAACTCCATGCACATGGAGCCCTGGGATGGTCCTGCAGGTCTGGTTATTACCGACGGTCGTCGTGCGGTTTGTGCACTGGATCGTAATGGTTTGCGTCCTTCCCGCTGGGTCATTACGAAAAACGGGTATCTGACCGTTGCCTCTGAAGTGGGTGTTTACGATTACCAGCCTGAAGATGTGGTGGCAAAAGGTCGTGTTGGTCCGGGTGAAGTTCTGGCCATTGATGTTGAGTCAGGAGAATTGCATCAGGCTCATGATATCGATGAGCAGCTGAAGACTCGCCAGCCCTACAAAAAGTGGTTGAAGCAGAACTCTTATCGTATCCGTTCCCGTTTCAGAGATGAAGATCACAAGATCGAGCATCTGGATTCAGAGCTTCTGAAGGTTCATCAGAAGATGTTCTCGGTCACCTTTGAAGAGCGTGATCAGGTGATTCGTCCTCTGGCTGAGAGTGGGCAGGAAGCTGTAGGCTCAATGGGTGACGATACACCAATGGCGGTTTTGTCGGGTCGTGTGCGTTCTGTGTATGACTTCTTCAGGCAGCAGTTTGCCCAGGTTACCAATCCCCCTATCGATCCTTTGCGTGAAGCGATAGTGATGTCTCTGGAAACTTGCCTGGGACGTGAGAAGAATATATTTGAAGAGACGCCTGAGCATGCGGGCCGTGTGGTACTCAAATCGCCAGTGCTGTCGACAACCAAATTCCTGAATCTGATCAATGCTCATCACCAGCATGATGATCTTGATGTGCTTTACATCGACATCAATTACAAGCCTGAAGAAGGCTTAAAGTCCGCCATTGAGCGTATTTGTGATGAGGCTGAGCAGGCTGTGAGAGACGGCAAGGCTCTGATTCATCTGAGCGATCGCAATATCAGTGACAACAAGCTGCCGGTACATGCAGCCATGGCTACAGGTGCTGTCCATCACAGACTGATTGATACGGGCCTGCGTTCCGATGCTAATATTCTGGTTGAAACGGCAACAGCCAGAGATTCTCATCAGTTTGCGGTACTGCTGGGCTTTGGTGCTACGGCAATTTATCCTTATCTGTCCTATGAAATTATTCATGACCAGATTCGCTCCGGGGAGATTCTCGCAGACCCACTGGATGCCTACAAAGCTTACCGTAAGGGTATCGATAAAGGTCTTTTGAAGATTCTCTCCAAGATGGGTATCTCCACCATTGCTTCCTATCGTGCTGCGCAGCTGTTCGAAGCCATTGGTCTGTCTTCTGAAGTTGTTGACCTTTGTTTCAAAGGGGTTCAGAGCCGTATTGAAGGAGCCGGTTTTGAAGCGATTCAGCAAGATCAGCAGTTGCTTTCCGAGACTGCCTGGAAGAAGAGAAAGCCCATCCAGCAGGGCGGTCTGCTTAAATACGTGCATGACAGTGAGTATCACGCGTTCAATCCTGATGTCGTTCAGCAGCTTCAAAAAGCCGTTTCTACGGGTGATTACGAAGAGTTTCGTCGTTACTCCAAGCTGGTTAACGAAAGACCGGTTGCCACCCTGCGTGATCTGATGGGCCTTAAAACTGCCGATCAGGCTCTTGCTATTGATGAAGTTGAACCTGCTACCGACATTCTCAAGCGATTCGACTCCGCCGCTATGAGTCTTGGTGCTCTGTCTCCGGAAGCCCATGAAGCTCTGGCTGAAGCGATGAACCGTCTGGGTGGTCGTTCCAACTCGGGAGAAGGAGGGGAGGATGAAGCACGCTTTGGCACTAACCGGGTTTCCAAAATAAAGCAGATTGCTTCTGGCCGTTTTGGTGTAACGCCCCATTATCTGGTTAATGCGGATGTCTTGCAGATTAAAGTAGCGCAGGGAGCCAAGCCGGGTGAAGGGGGGCAGCTGCCGGGTGGCAAGGTGAACAAACTGATTGCCAGACTGCGTTATTCAGTACCCGGTGTGACACTGATTTCACCTCCACCGCACCATGATATTTATTCGATTGAGGATCTGGCTCAGCTGATCTTCGACTTGAAGCAGGTGAACCCTGATGCGCTGGTTTCCGTAAAACTGGTATCAGAGCCGGGTGTTGGCACCATCGCTGCGGGTGTTGCCAAGGCTTATGCTGACCTGATTACCATCTCGGGCTATGACGGTGGTACTGCTGCTAGTCCGCTGACGTCTATCAGGTATGCCGGTTCTCCCTGGGAACTGGGTCTGACAGAGGCTCATCAGGCGCTAAGAGCAAATGATTTGCGTGGAAAGGTCCGTCTTCAGACAGATGGTGGTATCAAAACAGGTCTGGATGTCGTTAAAGCGGCCATTCTGGGTGCTGAAAGTTACGGTTTTGGTACAACACCCATGGTTGCCATGGGTTGTAAGTACCTGAGAATCTGCCATCTGAATAACTGTGCAACCGGTGTTGCAACCCAGGATCAGCATCTCAGGGAAAATCACTTCATCGGCACGGTTGAGATGATCATGAACTTCTTCACTTTTGTGGCTGAAGAAGTGCGTGAATGGCTGTCTGTGCTGGGTGCTAAAAGCCTTGAAGAGGTCATTGGCCGTACAGAGTTGCTGGAACTTCTTCCCGGTGACACTGACAAGCAAAAAGGCCTCGATCTGACGCCGATTGTTCGCAACGATCTGATTCCTGAAGATAAGCCCCATACCTGTCAGGTTGAACGTAACCCTTCTTATGACAAGGGTGAGCTGGCAGAGGCTATGGTTGAAGCCTGTCTGGCAGGCATCGAAAGTGGTGAGGGAGGCGAGTTTGAGTTCACGGTGAGTAACTGTGACCGCTCAATCGGTGCGAGATTGTCGGGTGAGATTGCCAAACGTCACGGCAATCAGGGCATGGCAGACAGTCCGGTCAAGCTGAATCTGAAAGGTACTGCCGGACAGAGTTTTGGAGTCTGGAATGCCGGTGGCCTGGATATGCATCTGGAAGGAGATGCCAACGACTACGTGGGTAAAGGGATGACAGGCGGTAACCTGATTATCCGTCCGCCCCGGGGGAGTGCTTTCAATTCTAATGAAACCTCTATCATTGGTAACACTTCTCTTTATGGTGCTACCGGTGGTCGCCTGCTGGCCGCTGGCCGTGCCGGTGAGCGTCTTGGTGTGCGGAACTCTGGTGCTACCGCTATTGTCGAAGGTGCAGGGGATCACTGTTGTGAGTATATGACAGGTGGTCTGGTCGTTGTATTGGGCGAAACAGGTCACAACTTTGGTGCCGGTATGACGGGTGGCTTTGCCTATGTACTGGATCTGAAGCGCAACTTTGTTGATCGCTACAATCACGAACTGGTGGATATTCACCGAATTGATACCGAATCCATGGAGGATTATCAGTCTCATCTGATGGGTCTTCTGGATGAATATGTAAAAGAGACAGGCAGTGAATGGGGACGTGAACTTCAGGAGGAGTTTTACGACTATCGGGGTCGTTTCTGGCTGGTGAAGCCAAAGGCGGCCAGTTTGGACTCATTGCTGGCGAGTACACGCGGGCGTCCTGAGTAGGGCACCTGCAACCGCTTGCAAGGAAAGTCTTTAGAACAGCCGTGTGCGTTGCAGCCCTGAGCTAATAATAGGCCGCAGCAGTAGCAGCGCCACGAGCGTTATAAAAACAATCAGCGAATGAGGTCAAATCCATGTCACAGTTTAACAACCGATTTAACAATCATTTTCAATTTGTCGAAGTAGGCAGAGAAGATCCGGAAAAAAAGGCTCTACAGGTTCGCAAGAGCGACTTTGTAGAGATCTATGAGTCCTACAGTGAAAAACAGGCCAAGCAGCAATCTCATCGCTGCCTTGCCTGTGGTAACCCTTATTGTGAATGGAAGTGCCCTGTGCACAACTATATTCCGGATTGGCTGAAGCTGGTTTCAGAAGGTAACTTGTTTGAAGCCGCTGAACTTTCTCATCAGACCAACAGTTTGCCGGAAGTCTGTGGTCGTGTATGTCCCCAGGATCGACTCTGTGAGGGCGCCTGTACCCTGAATGACGGGTTCGGTGCTGTAACTATTGGCGCGACTGAAAAATATATTACCGATACGGCACTGGCTCTGGGCTGGCGCCCGGATATGTCCAAGGTGGTGTGGACTGATAAAAAAGTGGCCGTGATCGGTGCCGGTCCTGCGGGTCTGGGTTGTGCAGACGTGCTAGTCAGAAATGGTGTAAAACCTGTTGTATTTGATAAGAACCCGGAAATTGGTGGCTTGCTGACGTTTGGTATTCCTGAATTCAAGCTTGAGAAATCAGTGATGTCCCGTCGTCGTGAAGTGTTCACAGAAATGGGCGTCGAATTCAGACTGAATACTGAAATCGGTAAAGATGTACTGATGGACGATCTGATGGAAGAGTACGATGCCGTCTTTATGGGTATGGGGACCTACACATACATGAAGGGTGGGTTTCCGGGTGAAGATCTTCCCGGTGTTCATGATGCTCTGCCTTTCCTCATTTCCAGCGTGAATCGTAATTTGGGCTTTGAAAAGAAAGCATCTGATTTCATTGGTATGAAGGGAAAGCGTGTCGTGGTTCTCGGTGGTGGTGACACTGCGATGGACTGTAACCGTACTTCTATCCGTCAGGGCGCTCAGTCAGTCACATGTGCCTACCGTCGTGACGAAGAGAATATGCCCGGCTCGCGCCGTGAAGTGGCCAATGCCAGACAGGAGGGTGTCAAGTTCCTGTTTAATCGTCAGCCCGTTGAGATTGTCGGTAATGGAAAGGTAGAAGGTGTCAAGGTCATCACCACCAAACTGGGTGAGCCTGATGAGCAGGGACGTCGTCGACCTGAGCCGGTTCCGGGCAGTGAGGAAATACTGGAAGCCGATGCGGTGCTGATTGCTTTTGGGTTCCGTCCAAGTCCTGCTGACTGGTTTGAGTCTCACTCTATCGAGTTGAACGAGTGGGGAGGCGTTGTTGCGCTGGAGCAGGCCAATTACAAGTTCCAGACTTCCAATCCTAAAATTTTTGCAGGTGGAGATATGGTTCGCGGCTCTGACTTGGTGGTTACAGCGATCTGGGAAGGCCGTCAGGCGGCTGAAGGGATCATGGACTACCTTGATGTCTGATCTTGAAAGCTTGTCGGGATAAATGCTCCTGATCGGCGGATTATTTGTCAATAAGGGGGGGAATGAGTATTCTCCCCCCTTTTATTTTGTAACATCGTAGTTTCTTTTGGCCGGGAGAGGCTTTTAAATGTCTGCCTTGGCCTTCTTTAAGATTTACTGCACTGTCCCTGAATCCTGGAAACCCCATGACTGAGCTGAAAAATGACCGCTTTCTGAGGGCTCTGCTGAAAGAGCCTGTTGATGTCACCCCTGTATGGATGATGCGTCAGGCTGGACGTTATTTGCCCGAATATCGGGAGCTTAGAAGCAGGGCGGGTGATTTTATGTCGCTTTGTATGAATCCTGAAATGGCTTGTGAAGTGACTCTTCAGCCACTGGAGCGTTTTGACCTGGATGCGGCTATCTTGTTTTCTGATATTCTCACCATTCCGGATGCAATGGGCTTGGGATTGTATTTTGAGAAGGGCGAAGGTCCAAGATTTAAAAAGCCCATTCGTAAAGCGACTGATGCTGAAGCTCTCTCTGTTCCCGATCCTGAAAAGGATCTGGGTTATGTCATGGATGCGCTACGGACTATCCGCTCGGAGCTGAACGGACGTGTGCCTCTGATTGGTTTTTCCGGTAGCCCGTGGACCCTGGCTACCTACATGGTTGAAGGGGGAAGCAGTAAAGACTTTCGTCATATCAAAGCGATGATGTTTGATCAGCCTCAGGTGTTGTCCCAATTGTTAGATGTTCTGGCTGACTCTGTGACAAGCTATCTGAACGCTCAGATTAAGGCGGGAGCTCAGGCTGTTCAGATCTTTGATACCTGGGGAGGAGCGCTCTCTCCAGAGTGCTACAAGTTATTTTCCTTAAAGTACATGGAAAAGATTGTTTCAGGTTTGATCAGAGAGCATGAGGGTAGGAAGGTGCCCGTCATTATGTTTACCAAAAACGGTGGTCAGTGGCTTGAATCTATGGCTGCAACAGGTGCTGACGCTCTGGGTCTGGATTGGACGACAGATATTTCTTGTGCACGTCGTCGTGTAGGGGATAAAGTCGCGCTTCAGGGCAATATGGATCCATCGGTTCTCTACGCATCACCAGAACGTATAAGAGAAGAAGTGGCTAAAATTCTCGGAGATTTCGGTCCGGGTGAGGGTCATGTGTTTAATCTGGGTCACGGCATTCATCAGTTTGTCGAGCCTGATCGAGCCAAAGTCTTTGTCGATGCGGTTCATGAACTGTCAGCCCGATACCACGTACAATAATTGGTTGCATTCCCGGTCTGATGTTATCTGGCATCAGGCTGTCTTATTCTCATCTTGTCGGAGTTCTCCCAATACTTGTGACAGTGTCTTCTGGAGTGTCTTGTATTCAGCAGGTTTGGTCAGGAATCTACTGATTCCCAATCTCTCTGCACGCTGTTTTCCGGGTGGGTTTGTGGCGCCCGTGAGCATGATGATTCCCGGGATTTCTATCTGACTCTCTTCCTGAAGCCTCTCTAACATCTGGATGCCATTCATACCAGGCATATGGTGGTCAAGGATGATCACGTCGAAGTCTCTTCCCAAATAGGCTTCGTTGCGAATCATTGCCAGTGCTTCCCGACCGTCTTCAGCATCCAGAGTATTGATACCCATCAGGGCGCATTGTTGGGCCAGAACCTGTCTGCAGGTTTTATTGTCATCAACAATGAGTGCTTTAACATTTTTGTGATAGAAAAGTGGTTGTTCATCCCGATGAATGACATCTGTTGTTTGTTCCTTATGTGGAATGGCAAACCAGATGTGCGTGCTGCCTTGATTCATGATGCCGAAGTGCCCGGACAAGGCCTCAATTAGTTGGATGGTAATGTAAAGTTGCATGCTAATGTCGGCCTGTCGTTTCGCTTCAGAGTAGTTCAGTTCACTGGTGTTCTCTGGCAGGTTCAGGACTTGTTGTCCCTGGCTGTACCTGACCTGATAAAGAATGTAGCCGTCTTTACTCTGTTGTTGGCTTTTCGGCCCTGAGCCAGGTAGCTGAGAGGTCTGATTGACAGAAATCATGACTTCACTGTTTTTAATATGGCGGAAGATATGAATCAGGGTACTTTCTAAAATGAGTGATAACTGACGTGTATCTGTTTCACTGATATCCGGGACATCAGGGTGTACAAAGCTGATCAGCTCAGTATTCAGTTGTTCTGCCCGTAAACGGAATTTAAAGAGGCAGTCGTTCAGAAATTCATTGATATCATAGGGTTTTATATCAAGGCTGGCTTCGTTTTGCTCAAGTTTCCATGCTTCAGAAAGCAGGTTGATCAGGTTGCTGAGCTCATTGCCTGCATATCTCAGGGTTTCAACATAGTTTTCCTGTTTGGGGGTCAACTGTGTACTCTGGAGTAGTTCAGACATTCCCAGTACGCCATTCAAAGGTGTTCTGAGTTCATGACCCATAGCGTTGAAAAGATCATTATCTTTTGTCATCTGGGTTCTGGGTGTCGGGCTGAGTGATGGATTCTTTGAAAGGCCTGATTCTGTTGGCAAATGCTTCTGGCTAGCAAAATAAAAGCTGAAGGCAAGAATGGTTATTGAGGCCGCTTGAAGCAGTATCCAGGTGGCAGCTATGGGGTTGTAATTGATAACGCCCAGGATAGCCAGAGAAGTCACCAGGTGGATAATCGCATAAGGGGTGGAAAGCCAGGCCGGAATCTTCAGTGCACCGGGTACTCTGATGAACAGACTGCAATACCAGAAGACCTGAGTCGTCAGCAGGTTGATCATCAGGCTGTGTTCCAAAGATGCAGAGGTACCCGTCAAAGCAAGAATCAGTAATGATGCCGAGATGATAGAAAGTATGTTAAAGCAGTAGATAAGATTGACACTGTTTCCCGTCAAGCTGATGCGAGCTATCTGACTGATTAGAATGGTTCCAGTGATCAGTGAGGCGTTCATCATCAGGTTCTGCAGCCAGCCTGCTCCGAACTCGCTGATATTAAACAATCCCTGCCAGCTTATCAAAAACACCGTGCCCATCAAGCAGAAGCCAGCCAGAAAGATATAGGCCTTCTTGTGATACTTAAACCAGTTAATGGCATTCATAATCATTGTGACTACAAATAAGGCCAGCAGCCAGCCAGTTTGCCAGTGTGCAAATGCCTGATCACTGAGAAATGCTCTGGGGGACTTTAGAGAGGCAAGTAAGCTGCCTGCGGCGGCGGCGGGTATCTCAATAAATACATCCAGTTTCTTATCCATGTAGGGCGTCAGATTATAGAGATAAATATTACTATTTTGCTGTCGTTTATCTGGAAGTTGCTTGTAAGACTTTGGACCTGAAATATAGACATTTAATGATACGCCGGGTGGCGGCCGAAGCCAGAGAATGGGCACAGACTTAACGTTGACGTCCTTAGGCAGTGATATCTTGATCCAGGCCGTGCCTTTTTGGCTAGTGAAGTAGAGAAGTTCTTTCTGCCAGGGCGCAAAACGAAAGAGGTAATTCAGATCATTGATTTGATCCAGATCGAGGGAGCTTTTCGGATCAATGAAAATGCTTGAGAAAGGCTCAACATTGATAGAAACCTTATCAGGCTGCTGATCGGTGATCTTTTCAGAACTGAATGCTTTTGCACCATAGGCAGCCAGAAACAGCAGCAAGATTACTTTAATCCAGAGTCCAACCCTGATACGGAGTCGTGAAATTGACTCTTTGCCTGAAGGTGTCTGGCGGGCAATGGATAACAGACGGTTGAATACAACTCTCATAATATTTATTGAAAATTCCATTTTTCCACTGTTGGTGAGTATACCCTAAGCTGCCCTTCGAAAAAGTGAAATTGTTGCAATTTTATATAACTTTACTTTGAAAGTTATTTTGCTTCAGGGATAACTGTTTTATGAATTTTTATTCTATTAGTCGGCGGACGTTTATTTGAGTGGGGTAAGGTGGGATCAGCTGATGGAGCGGTCATCCTGTCCGCTCCACCTGAAAAGCATTAAATGCTCAATGCTCTCTGGCTATGGCACGATAGCCAATGTCAGTCCTGAAATAAGCATTATTCCATTGAATCTTTGAGGAAGCCTGATAGGCTTTGTCCTGTGCTTCTTTAACGCTGCTGCCCAGGGCGGTGACACACAGTACGCGACCGCCATGGGTCACGACTTGTTCTCCCCTGAGCTGTGTACCGGCATGGAACACTTTGCAGTCTGTTGAGTTGGCTTCGTCAATGCCAGCGATGATGTCGCCTTTGTGGTATTTCTCAGGATAGCCACCTGCGGCCATAACAACACCCAGTGCTGTTCGTTCATCCCACCGGGCTTCCACTTGATCCAGCTTACCTGTTGCACCAGCGAGACAAAGTTCAGTGAGACTGGATTGAAGGCGCATCATAATGGGCTGTGTTTCTGGGTCACCAAAACGACAGTTGAATTCCAGTACTTTTGGCGTGCCCTTGTCGTCAATCATCAGGCCTGCGTACAAAAAACCCTTATAGGTGTTGCCTTCGGCGGCCATGCCTTCCACGGTAGGAATGATCACTTCCTGCATGGCGCGCTCGTGAATACGTTGAGTTACTACCGGTGCAGGAGAGTAGGCACCCATACCACCCGTGTTAGGGCCTTTGTCACCGTTATCTCTGGCCTTATGGTCCTGGCTGGTAACCAGTGGCAAAATGTTTTTACCATCAACCATAACAATGAAGCTGGCTTCTTCACCTTGAAGGAATTCTTCAATAACCACCCGGTGCCCCGCTTCACCAAAGGCGTTGCCAGCCAGCATGTCATCAATGGCAGAAAATGCCTGCTCTTCTGTGTCAGCAAGAATAACGCCTTTGCCAGCGGCCAGTCCGTCCGCCTTTACGACGATGGGGGTACCTTTCTCACGGACATAGGCTTTGGCCCGATCAATGTCAGTGAAGTTTTGATAGTCAGCAGTAGGAATGTTGTGACGAGCCAGGAAGTCTTTGCTGAAAGCCTTTGAACCTTCGAGCTGTGCGGCACCTTGTGAGGGGCCGAAGATGATCAGATTAGCTTCTTCAAAACGGTCAACGACACCGGCCACCAAAGGGGCTTCGGGGCCAACAATGGTCAGGTCGATGTTTTCTTTACTGGCGAATTCAACCAGTTTATCGAGTTCAAGTACATCAATACTGATGTTGGTGATGCCTGGCTCAAGAGCTGTTCCTGCGTTTCCAGGCGCTACAAAAACCTGCTCTATGTTGTCGTCCTGAGCTACTTTCCAGGCGAGCGCATGTTCGCGTCCGCCACTGCCGATGATGAGTACTTTCATAGGTTGCCTGTCCCCGGGAAGTCTGGTGGTGAATAACCAGTGTTTGTAATTGGTCGTACAGCGAGTGAAAAAAGAGACACAGTAAGTGCCTCTTGCCAGCGGCAGCCTCGATCAGTGTCGGAAATGCCTGACGCCAGTGAATACCATGGCAATGCCAGCCTCGTTGGCAGCATCAATCACTTCCTGATCTCTCATGGAGCCACCTGGCTGGATGACAGCGGTAATTCCGGCACTGGCGGCCGCATCAATGCCATCTCTGAATGGGAAGAAGGCGTCTGATGCCATCACAGACCCACGGACTTCCAGGTTTTCATCAGCGGCTTTGATGCCAGCAATACGGGCACTGTATACCCGGCTCATCTGACCTGCACCAATACCAATGGTTTGATGAGCTCTGGCATAAACAATCGCGTTGGACTTAACAAATTTACCCACTTTCCAGGCGAACTGCAGGTCGCTCAGTTCTGCTTCAGTGGGAGCCCTCTCCGTCACTGATTTCAGTTCCTGAACGCTGGTTACCTTGATGTCACTGTCTTGAATCAGCAGTCCGCCATTGACTCGTTTGAAATCCAGAAAATGCTCGGCAGTTTCTGGCAGGTTGCCGCAGCACAGCAGGCGGATATTCTTTTTGTTCTGAAGAATGATTTCTGCTTCGCCGTCGATTTCTGGCGCTATGATGACTTCTACAAACTGACGATCAATGATGGCTTTGGCGGTGACTGCATCGAGTTTTCTGTTAAATGCTATGATGCCACCAAAGGCGGATGTGGGGTCAGTTGTGTAGGCTCTGTTATAGGCTTCCAGGATGTCGGTGCCGATAGCTACGCCACATGGGTTGGCGTGTTTGACGATGACGCAGGCTGGAGCTTGAAAGGATTTGACACACTCCAGAGCCGCATCGGTGTCAGCGATGTTATTGAAAGAGAGTGCCTTGCCCTGAATCTTTTGAGCACTGGAAACGGTACCTGCAGGAGCAGGTTCTTCTACATAGAAGGCGGCTTTCTGGTGAGGGTTCTCGCCATAACGCATGTCCTGGACTTTCTTGTACTGACGGTTAAAGGTGCGGGGAAAGGCTTCTGGTTCTTCCTTGTTGCCTGTTAATGTTCCGAGATAGTTGGCAATTGCGCCATCGTAATGAGCGGTATGTTCAAAGGCCTTTATCGCAAGGTCAAAGCGAGTCGCTGCAGAAACAGAACCGTTGTTTTCATCAAGCTCAGAGAGTACCTGGGTGTAGTCTTCTGCGTTGACAACAATAGTGGTGTCCCTGTGGTTCTTGGCAGCAGCGCGAACCATGGTAGGACCACCAATATCAATGTTCTCAATGGCCATCTCCAGGGTGCAGTCTTCGCGGCTCACTGTCTGTTCGAAAGGGTAGAGGTTGACGACAACCAGATCGATTGGGTCGATACCGTGTTCGGTCATGACGGCTTCGTCCTGACCGGAGCGACCGAGAATGCCTCCGTGAACTTTGGGGTGCAGGGTTTTGACTCTGCCGTCCATCATTTCCGGAAAGCCTGTGTAACTCGAGATTTCCACAGCGGGAATATCGTGCTCAACCAGCAGTTTGTAGGTGCCGCCTGTGGATAGGATTTCTACTGAGCGCTGGTGCAGTGCCCGGGCAAATTCAACTATGCCGGTTTTGTCTGAGACACTGATCAGGGCTCTTCGAAGAGGTGGCTGTTGGAAATCGTTTGCCATCGTTCCTTTACTCACTGAAAAATCGTTGCCTGAAAAGCTGACTGATTCTAGCTGGATTTGACCTGATTCGCAGCATCCGATTCTCGGGAATAGTGGGAAATACAGAAATAATGCTGCCATCCTGGGCTGATATGGGGGTTATTACTGACCTGTTATTCTTCGAAAAGATATGGGCCTTGTCTTTCGCAGGTTGTAAAGACAGGGGGCGCATAAAGTCGTATTCATGTCAGGTGGCATAATACGACTTTAAGGCGGGGATTACAGCAGGTCGTATTGCTTGAGTTTCTTTCTCAGTGTGCCGCGGTTCAGACCAAGCAGGACAGAGGCTCTGGTCTGGTTCCCCTTGACGTAAGCCATAACCGTTTCCAGAAGTGGGGCTTCTACTTCAGAAAGGACCATCTGGTAAACATCAGTCACTTCCTGACCATCCAGGTGGCTGAAGTAGTTGTTCATCGCTTTTTCAACGCTGTCGCGGAGTGTCTGTGTTTCACTCTCGATAGGGCTTGTCAATGCCTGTCCGTTGACAGAGGGTTTGTCAGTAATAATATGGGATGCCGTCATGCTGCAATATCCTTGTGATGACTTAAGGTTTGAAAATACTCCAGTATGCAGTTTTCTTGTTCTTCTGCAGACTCCAGACTGTTGAATCGTTTGCGAAGGCTGGCGCCTGATGGACTGGCCTGCAAATACCAGCCAACGTGTTTTCTGGCGATACGCACACCCTGGACTTCACCGTAAAACTCGTGAAGCGCAGCAAGGTGACCTGTTAAAATGGACTGAATCTCTTTGTTTTCAGGCGCTGGCAGGTGTTTACCCTGTTCAAGGTAGTGGTTAATCTCTCTGAATATCCAGGGTTTCCCCTGGGCTGCACGGCCCACCATAAGCGCGTCTGCACCAGTGATATCCAGTACCGTTTTTGCTTTCTCGGGAGAGGTAATGTCGCCATTGGCAATCACTGGAATTTCCAGAGATTCACAAATCCGGGCAATGGTCTCGTATTCGGCCTCACCTTTGTACATACACTGACGGGTTCTGCCATGAATGGCCAGAGCAGTTATACCGCAGTCCTGTGCCATTAAGGCAATGTCGAGGCCGTTTCTGTTTTCGGGACACCAGCCGGTACGTGTCTTGAGAGTAACCGGGATATCAACCGCCTGAACCACCGACTTCAGTATTTGCTCTACCAGTTCAGGTTCTCTCATCAGAGCAGAGCCAGCCGCTTTGTTACAGACTTTTTTGGCAGGGCAGCCCATGTTGATATCAATGATCTGGGCGCCTCGCTCCTGGTTCAGGCGAGCCGCGATAGCCATTTGCTCCGGGTCACTGCCTGCAATCTGAACAGAGCGAGGTTCGAATTCTTCAGCGTGATGGTCCATTCTCAGTCGAGACTTCCGGGTGTTCCAGAGTTTTGGGTTGCTAGTCACCATTTCTGAGACGGCCATACCCGCTCCCATTTTCAAGCACAGCTGCCTGAATGGGCGGTCTGTTACTCCGGCCATAGGAGCCAGGATAACCGGGCTTTGGATAGTGTATGGACCAATCTTCAGCAAGGTGGTTTGCCTCAATCCAGCGTTAGTAGTGCCAAGAGTGCGATAAATCCGTCTCAAGTGATTTAAATCGCTGCTCGGAATCATGAAAAAAGCAAGAGGTCGATCTTGCGGAGTTTTCAACTATTTATTTATACGACTTTCAGCGTCTCTGTTCAGGAGATCAGGCAGGCGTAGCCGGGTATAATACTCTGTACAATTTTTAGACGAAAGAGGGTTCTGTTGTTGGCTCTGACTGGAATAGCATTTATCTTCAGGAGCAGTTATTACCAAGTAGCAGTGTTCTGTTGCGAAATATAACCTTACCAAGGGCATTGTATAGTGACTTTTGTGGGAAAAACCGCAAGTAATAATTTAAGTGATCTGATTGTTTTTTGATCTGGGTCAAGCGCTTATTGCAATTTCTTGAGTTGGTTTTCGAGATGCCCTCGTCGGTAAAATACCAGATAAGCAAGGTTTACGGATTTTTTTAACTTTAATCAGCGCTGTTTGACAGGTAAAAAGCGCAATTGATAGTTGGTGGCTCCATTGCCGGGATCAACGATTTCCATGCTGAGCCTTATGGGTTGTCCGCTGGGTATCTCTCTGGATCCGGCCAGAGCTCCGCCCAGATATTCTTTCGGGCGAAAACGTCTGCTGGCTACGGGCTGTCCGTTAATGTCACTAAATGTTAATTCAAGACGAGGCCAGGGTTGCGGGAATTTGGCTTCATTGATAATCACTGAGTCTACAACCAGTCCTTCGCTTTGCCGAGGATGGCTGCGGATGTGCAGTTGCAGGCTTTTGATGGCGTTGATGTTTACTAATGCAGGAAGAGAGCACTTCAGGTATTGGCAACTAAATGTATATGCTGGTCTCAATCGCGGGTCGAGTGAAAGCTGATCTCTGTTGAACCAGGCGTATTGCCCTGCAAGAGTGATAGAGAAAATCAGGATTAGAGTGAGCCAGCCCGCAATTTTCAGGGAGCTTCGTCCCGGTTCTTCCTCAACTTCAACGTGCTCATTGTCCAGAGTATCGAGAAAAGAGTGGAAGGGGGGCTCCTCTTCAGAAGGTGATTCGATAGCTCTTGTTGTGCTGGCTTCAGGCTTGCTGTCTCGGGTAGCGTTTCGTTCCGCTGTTTTGTCGGGCTGGCTCGATTGTTTTTCAGAAGGTTTGACCTGCGGCTTTATCTGGAGTGGCCTTTCTGGAGCAGCATCTGCTGACATGTTTGATTGGGCATCAAACACCTCGAGACAGGAACCGCAACGAACGGAACCACCGGCAGCTCGTAATTGTGCCTGGGTCACCTTGAAGGAGGTCTGGCATTTTGGGCAGCGGGTGATTCGAGAGCTGATCATGAAGCCTGCATGCGTTACTGTCTTGATTGAGTGGTGATTATTAGATCAAAGAGCTGCAAAGGATGTCTACTGTCCAAAAAATAAAATCTTCCGGACAGCAGCTTGAAATGAGCCTTGTATCGAAAAATGGCGCATCTTTTTTTGGTTGCTACTTTCGGGTTCCGGTCACCAGAATCCAGTCTTCATTGTGTATAGCGGGTTCCAGGTCGAACCATTGAGAGTAGGTGCTGATGATAATGTCTTCTTGTTCAGAAAGGATACCGGACAGAGCGATCTTTCCGCCGGTGTCGAGATAGCTCGCCAGTGTCGGTGCCAGTTCTACCAGTGGGCCAGCGAGTATGTTGGCGATGACAACGTCTGCTTTATCTTTTGGGGCCTGATCCGGCAGGTAAGCTTTCAGTTTTTCCGGGGCGATCTTGTTCCTTGCAGCGTTATCTACAGTAGCTTCCAGTGCCTGAGGGTCAAGGTCGACCCCCGTTACGATTTTAGCGCCCAATAATAATGCTGCAATCGCCAGTATTCCGGACCCGCATCCGTAGTCGATAACCGACTGATTTTCGAAGTTTTCCTGTTTTTCCAGCCACTCCAGACACAGAGCTGTGGTTGGATGAGTGCCTGTTCCAAAAGCCAGACCCGGGTCAAGCATCAGGTTAATGGCGTCAGGTTCCGGAATCTCTTTCCAGCTGGGGCAGACCCAGAGTTTTGTGCCAAATTGCATGGGCATAAAGTGGGTCATCCACTCTCTTTCCCAATCCTTGTCTTCGACAATTTCAACCTTGTGGTCAGGAAATGGGCTTTGCTGGTATTGAGTCTGTAAGTGCTCTACTACAGCGTCCATATCTTTATGGGCATCGAAGAGTCCAATGACCATGGTATGGTGCCACAGCGGGGTGCTGCCTGGCTCGGGCTCGAACAGGGGCTGATCTTTACCGTCCTGAAGGGTTACGGCACTGGCTCCGGCTTCCAGAAGCAGGTCTTCCAGTTCTTCAGCATGATCGGAAGAGGTGTCTAGCTTAATTTGTATCCAGGGCATGGGTATGGGCTTACAGATTGGGAGTGAATGGCAGAATAAGTTTCCTGTCGGGTCCGTCTCATTCTAGCTGATTGAAGAAGTGGGACAAGAGTTAATAAGTACCTGGCCAGTTGGTTTCGCATATTCTGGCGAGAGGATTTTTTCATCCTTCAAGGCGCAACGACGGGCGCGTAGCCATAGCTACGCAACCAGAGTTGGAACGCAGAAGGATGGAAAAAGCCGCCGTCCAGAATATGTGAAACCAACTGGTTAGGTACTTACAGTAGAAGAGAGGGGAAGCTCTCTGAAAGCAGTTCTCAGAGAGCTTTGGAAGCAGGATCAGGCATCTTCAAGCTTCTTCTCCAGATAATGGATGCTAACGCCTCCTTTCTGGAAGTTTTTGTCCTTCACCAGCTCCTGGTGCAGTGGGATATTTGTACGAATGCCATCTACAACCGTTTCATCCAATGCATTTCTCATTCTTATCAGAGCGGTTTCACGATCTGGACCATAGGTGATGATCTTGGCTATCAGTGAATCATAGTGAGGAGGAATGCTGTAGCCACTGTAAAGATGAGAATCTACCCGAATACCATTACCGCCAGGAGAGTGGAACTGGTTGACCAGACCCGGAGAAGGCATAAAGGTTTTGGGGTCTTCGGCATTGATACGACATTCAAAAGCATGGCCCTGAAGTTCAACTTCATCCTGGGTGATACTCAAAGGCAGACCACTGGCAATGCGAATCTGTTCTTTGACAATATCCACACCGGAAATCATTTCTGTTACAGGGTGCTCAACCTGCACACGAGTGTTCATCTCGATGAAGTAGAACTTGCCATCTTCATACAGAAATTCGAAAGTACCTGCCCCGGTATAACCAATTTCTATACAGGCCTTGGTACAGGCTGCTGCTACCGTGGCTCTGGCATCCTGATCAATGCCAGGTGCAGGCGCTTCTTCAATGACTTTCTGGTGACGGCGCTGCAAAGAGCAGTCACGATCCCCCAGATGAATAGCATTGCCGTGGCTGTCTGATAGTACCTGGAATTCAACGTGACGAGGATTACCCAGGAATTTCTCCAGATAGACCACGTCGTTATTGAAGGCTGCTTTGGCTTCAGACTGGGTTAAGTTGATAGCATCGAGAAGATCGGATTCGCTGTGAACGACTCGCATGCCTCGACCACCGCCACCACCTGATGCTTTGATAATGACCGGGTAACCAATGCGGCGAGCGATGTCCAGTGTGCGTTCATCATCTTCTGTGATAGGGCCATCAGAGCCTGGAACAGTTGGAACACCGGTTTTTTTCATGGCGGCAATCGCAGATACCTTATCACCCATCAGGCGAATAACGTCTGGCTTGGGACCAATAAAGGTGAACCCGCTGCGTTCTACCTGTTCGGCAAAATCGGCATTTTCTGAGAGAAAGCCGTAGCCAGGGTGAATACCATTGGCATCAGTCACTTCTGCAGCACTGATAATAGCCGGGATATTCAGGTAGCTTTCAGAAGGGCTATTGGGACCAATGCAGACAGACTCGTCAGCCAGGCGCACGTGCATCAGGCTTTCGTCAGCCTTGGAGTGCACGGCTACGGTTTTGATGCCGAGTTCTTTACAGGCCCGCAATACCCTCAGGGCTATTTCGCCCCGGTTGGCGATTACGATTTTATCCAGCATGGCATCTGTCTCAGGCAATAATGAACAGGGGTTGGTCGTATTCAACGGGCTGACCGTTTTCAACCAGAATGGCTTCGATGGTGCCTGACTTGTCGGCCTTGATCTGGTTCATCATCTTCATGGCTTCGACAATGCAGAGGACATCACCTTCTTTAACTTGCTGTCCCAGCTCAACAAAAACCGGTGAGCTGGGTGATGATGCTGTGTAGAAAGTACCGACCATTGGAGATTTTACAGGGTGACCTGACAGCTGAGGTCTGGTTTCAGCCGCCGGGGCTGCTGCCGGAGCTTCAGGTACAGCTGCCACAGGCACTGAAGCTGGAACTGCAGCAGGAATAACCTGAGGAGCGGCGAGTGGGGCTACCGGAGCATTCTGGGAATAACGGCTGATACGAACAGATTCTTCACCTTCGTGAATTTCCAGCTCGTCAATTCCAGACTCTTCCAGCAGCTCAATGAGCTTTTTTACTTTTCGGATGTCCATCGTCGATCTCAAATGCTGTTGGACAGGGAGAAACTGCCCCGTGGTTAATAGGATGTTCATGGGTGCACTCAATCATGCAGCCTTGATTGTTTTACTGTGAAAATCACTTTATTCCCGAAAAGAAAAGAAGTGATTTTCTGCACTTGGCTTCTTAGCTTTATGAGAAGTTGGCTTTTCAGAAGAACGTTCTGACGATGCAGCCAGTCACGAGCAGCCTCTAAGACTTCTGACTGAGCTGGTCAATGGCGTAGGCCAGACCAAACTCATAGCCTTTGGGTCCGAGTCCAGCGATTACGCCTTCTGCGACATCACTGAAATAGGAATGATGTCGGAAAGCCTCCCGTCGATGGATATTGGACAAGTGAACTTCAACAAAGGGAATGGCAACACCCAGCAGGGCATCTCTGATAGCAACACTGGTATGAGTGTAAGCAGCAGGGTTGATAATGATGAAATTAACCCGTTCTTCAGAGGCTTTATGAATCCGTTCTATGAGTTCATGTTCAGCGTTGCTTTGGAAGCAACTGAGCTGGTGACCAGCCACTTGAGCCTGTTGGGCCAGAATACGATCGATTTGTTCCAGTGTGGTGGCACCATATACGCCGGGCTCTCTGGTTCCCAGCAGGTTCAGATTGGGGCCATTAAGAACAAGTATTGTTGCCATCTGTATCCTCTCATGTTGGCTTTATTGTGCCGCAATGAAATCAAACGGTCCAGTTCGTGCGTGTTACTGAACGTTAAAGACAGTTACCAAGCATTTCAAAGCCATATAAGCCCACAACAATGATGTTAGATCCAGATTTATGGAGAAAGCGTCTGATTCAGTTTTTTCTGGAGTTCAGAGGAGGTAATCTCTCCCAGGGAGCGAAGTTCACTCCGCTCCTGACCATAGGTGTCGAAAAATAGCAGGGAAGGTGGACCAAACAATTGATAATTGTTTAGCCAGGTGAGCTGTTCGGGGGTGTTGGCGGTTATATCAAATTTGATGAAATGCCAGTTGCCTGAGCTGACTTTGGCAATAGCTTCAGGAAAAACGTTTCTTTCCATAACCTTGCAGGAAATGCACCAGTCCGCATAAACATCAATCATCGCGGCTTTGCCACTCTTCCTGGCCATTTCCAGCTGGGCCAGGAGCGCTTTAACCGTTGTCACTGTTTGAAAAGAATACCCTGCTGAAAGGTTTTCAGCGGGCTGGTTGTTTCTGCCAAGAGGTTGTAATGGGTCGTCCTGACCCTGAGCTGCTCCGATGATCATCAGAGTGCCATAGATCAGGAGAACGAGGCCGAGCGCCTGGAAAAATAAAGCGGCCCCGGCCTTCTTGCTGAAGTCCATAGCGCCAAGACAGACAGCAGCACCGAGGGCCAGGGTTCCCCAGAGAAAGAGCGTGAGTGGTGCTGGAATAACCCTTTCCAGCATCCAGATGGCAACGCCAAGCAGCAGGAATCCAAAGCAGCGTTTGACATTTTCCATCCAACCGCCTGCTTTTGGTAGCAGGCTCTTGCCACCCAGACCAATCAATAAGAGTGGCAGCCCCATTCCCAGGCCAAGAGCCAGCAGGGAGAGTCCGCCAATGAGTGCGTCACCTGTTGAACTGATGTAAATCAGTGCGCCTGCCAACGGTGCTGAGACACATGGCGATACCACCAGGGCTGATAAAATCCCCATGACGGCTGCACCTGAGAGACTTCCTGACTTCTGAGGTTGTTTGTTCAGACGATCCCTGACTTTTTCCGGAAGCTGGAGCTCATAAAGACCAAACATGCTCAGAGCCAGGATAACGAAGAGAATGGCAAAGGGGATCAATAGCCAGGGTGATTGAAGTTTTGCCTGCAGGTTCAGGCTCGCTCCGAAAAGCCCCATCAAAGTGCCAGCCAGAGCGAAGGTGATCGACATACTGAGCACATAAATAATGGAAAGAGTGAGCGTTCTTTTTCGACTGGCTCCCTTTGATGCAGCGCCTACCAGCAGACTGGAGAGGATAGGAATCATCGGGAGTACACAGGGGGTGAAGGCCAGCCCCAGCCCCGCCAGTAAAAACAGCAGAAGCGTAACAGGAAGGTTCTTGTCGACAAAGGATTCCGGGATACTCTGATCCTTGCCATCATCCGGCATCTTTTCAGAAGACCTGACCCGATCAGTACCAGAGATGTGGGGGTTTGGCAGAGTGATAGTAAGAGTCTGTGGCGGATAGCAAAGGCCTGCATCAGCACAGCCCTGAAACCTTATCTGGAATTGGGGCTCGGATTCAGAACTCCTGACAGGAATTTTGACAGTGACATTTTTTGGAAAGACCTCCATGTCCTGTTCAAAGTTAATGTCGTACTTTTGTTTGCCTTTGGGAAATATTGGCTCACCAAGCAGGGTAGTGCTTTCGTCACTGGAAAAGCTGAATCGATCCTTGTAAAGATAATGCTCTGGCGTAATGAGAAAGTGCAGGAGCAGTGTGTTGTTTACGATCTCTGCTTCCAGCTGGAACGCCTCTTCAACCGGCAAAAACTGCTGTGTCCCGGCTCCCAATAGGGCGTTTAAATTAGCAGAAGCACCACTGGAAAAAACCCAGGTAAAAAGAATGATGAAAAAGGTGCTGAGGTGAGATTTTTGATTGCTCGCGAATAGCTGAACCATGTAAAACCAACTGTTCTTGTTTCTGGTTCTTTAATTGTGAAGTGAAATGGCCGGGATGCAAGCTCCCGAGTCCGCTAATGGTGCTGGAGATCACATCTCCAGCACCATCAAAGGATGAATAAACCGCTTATGAAAATAGTTTACTGCGGTAATTCCTTCAGCCTTTGTAGTTTGCTGCAGACTTTTTGATGACTTCAAAGGCAGCTTCTTTGCCTTCCCAGCCTTCGATCTTGACCCACTTACCGGGTTCCAGATCTTTGTAGTTCTCGAAGAAGTGCTCGATTTGCTTCAGTAGTAGTTCTGGCAGATCAGAGTATTCCTGCACATCGTTGTAAAGTGCAGACAGCTTCTCATGGGGAACTGCAATCAGTTTCTCGTCCTGACCACTCTCGTCTGACATGTTCAGCATGCCGACTGCACGGCAGCGGATGACAGAACCCGGAACAACAGGGTAAGGCGTCACTACCAGAACGTCCAGAGGGTCACCATCGTCCGCCAGGGTCTGGGGAATGTAACCATAGTTGGCAGGGTAGAACATGGGGGTAGCCATGAAACGGTCTACCATCAGAGCATCAACATCCTTGTCAATTTCATACTTGATTGGTGACGCATTGGCCGGAATTTCGATGGCAACATAGATATCTTCAGGCAGACTCTTACCTGCCGGGATATTTGTATAGCTCATGTGTATACCTTTGCCTTATTTCGATTACAGAGGTAAATGGATGGAGAGCTGGCCATTATAGAGTTCTCGAAGGGAGTTGTCTCCGTTCTGAACAGGACTTTATGAAGTATGTTCCTTTGGCAACTGGACATTGTTTGAAAAAGAGTAGAATACTGTAAGGGTCGTATTGCTCCTGACTGCTCAGAATAACCGGAGAGGTTTTATGAGATCAATCAAAGTTAAAGACTGCATGACACCTCAGGTGATCACCATTCCTCCAACCATGGAAGTGGTTGAGGCCATACGAATACTGCTCCACAACGATATTACTGCCGTACCGGTTGTCGATGAGAGTGGGGGCGTGGTCGGTATCCTCTCGGAAACCGATTGTCTTCAGGGAACATTGATGGGAGGGTATTTTTCCCAGGAAGGCAGTCTTGTGGGTGAAAGTATGACCCGGGAAGTCCTCACCGTATCGCCCTTCGACAATATCATTACTGCTTACGAACACTTTATGAAAGCCCACGCTTTCAGGGTACCCGTTGTTGACGACGGTGCTCTGGTCGGGATGCTCAGTCCTAAAGATGTCATGTCAGCGGTGTTGGAATTTTATGAGACACCAGCCAAACAAAAAGCTGTGTAAGTCGTCCGGCTATCTTGCCTGAAGCTTTATTTACGGAACGGGCTGTATCTCGAAAATGCTGGAGTAGTGTTCTGGGTTATGAGCATGGTCAGGTGTAGTTCAGTTGAAGTCACTGGGTGACTGTTGGGTTGAAGTGCCAAAAAATTGGCTGGATAGTGAAGGCTTACTTATTCTCTTTGAGTATTAAATCTCCTGCCAAAGCGATAGTTCATCTAAGCTTTATTGAAGTACATGACGCACTTTTGGAAGAAGGTTTATGCCAGGGAGAACGACGGGAGTCGATACTCAAACTACGCCACCTGTTGATGTGGTGCAGCCAGAGCAGGCTAATGAATCGGGCCGGTTGGGTCCCAGAAATGTAACCGGAACGCCGGGGAGGAGTCTGATTGGGGGACGTGGCTCTGAAGTTTCGAGCCCAGCACCGGAGAGTATACACACACGAACTGCCACCAGAGCCCGTGAAGATCTGCCAGAGCTGATGAAGTCAAAGCTGGAAGATTCCATGGACGATGAACAAGCTTCTCAAATATTGGATTCGCTGCAAGCCTCCAGAAAGTCTTCCAGAACCAGCCCTCACGAACTTTCCGGACTTTATGAATCATCTACAGCATCTGATCCGCATAGCGATGAAAGTGCTCAGCTGCACGAAGAACCCGGGCAAATATCTCCGGGTGAGCATGGGGACAGTCCTGCCCCAGATGCGAATGATGAATCCATTTCACCCACAGCGACTTCACCTTCTGAGCAACCCCACGTGTCTGTCAGCTCATCCGATGATCCTGATGTGCAAAGCAGAAAAGAAGCATTCAAGAATCAGCTTCAGCCCAAGCTTGGTTTTTTCGATAAACATAAAAAAGAGTCAACGGTCACCGCAGTGGGTGGTGTTCTGGTGGGCATAGGTGCCATCGCAAGCATTGCTTTTCCCCCAGCAGGACTTTGTATATACGCTTGTGGAATAATGATGTTGAGTATGGGTCTCACCGAGATCATGGCTGCTCCGGGTGATGCTCCGGTTAACCCGCCTGACCCGAAACCTGATAAGCCTGAGCCAAAACCTGATGAGTCTAAATCCAAGCCGGTTGAAAACAATGTCGATGATGGCAAGTTCATGGCTGTTCGCAAACCCATTCTGGAAGCCCTCACTCAGGGGGATGGCCCGATTCCTGTCAGGGAAGATGGTTCTCTGGATGAAGACGAAGCCAAAAAAAGGCTCAGGAAGTTTGCTCAAGAGAGCGGGATTAATGGAGACCCCGAGGCGCTTTTAGAGCAAGTTTCTTCAGGGATGCAAGCAGGCTTGCCTCTCTCAGAAGTGATTTCAGAGGCTATTGCCGATGTATTGAGTCGAGATAAGAGTTTTGATCCCCGCGATAATGAATTCAAATTGGTCACAAACGCTATTTTGAGTGCGGCAGAAGCTATGATGAATGCCACATCAGCCACTGAGAGAGAGCAGGCTCTGGCTGATTTTCTGTCGAAAATGAAAGAGATGCTGCCCAGAATGAGCGACGCCTCCCTGGGGCAGCTGATGGCCATGACCCAGGGGGCTCTGGCCAGTCCCGGCACAGAACAAGCCAGAGAAATATTGACTCATGTCTTGAAGTTGCTCGAAGCAGAAAAAGCCGAGCGTTTGTTAAAACAGCAGAGCCTGGACGCATTTGGGGCTGCTGCAGGGGTCTCTGGCGCGGTGCCTGAACCTCCTCCTCCCCCTCCCATAGCTCCAAAGTCTGGAAAACCACTGACAACACCTCCACAGTCCTCTGCGAGAAGAACAGGTGCTTCAGAGGTGTTTGATCCGACTATTTCACAAAATCGAGTCCACCTTCGAGTGCTTTCTTTTGAACTGGGCACTTTGCAGAGGGCCGATCGTCTTGGTGAAAGTGACAGGATTGACTTTCTGAACGCCGCGAAGGAGGTGCTCGAAAAACCCAGAGGTAGAAGGATCACGGGGGCAGAGTTCCTGGATGAGCTTGAAAGACATACGGGAGACAGGTTTAGTAATGTGATCGAGAAAATGAGAGATAAAAATCATTTCAAATAGTTCTTAATTTATGTTGTTGATGAAATTTTCGCATTGAAGTCATGTACTAAATTAATACTAATGTGATTTGCTCAGGGCGGCAGGGAGCCAATTTATGACTGATTCCACACCAGCAGTGGATAATAAGGGGGGAGTAACACTCACTGGCACGCAGGGGTCTGTTCATCTTACTGATGCCAAGAGAGACTCACTCAGAGCTGCGGGTTTCAGTGATGCACAGATTGATGCTTTATTATCACTGGCCGACCCTGATGATCAGGGGAATTCCCTGACACCCACTCACTTTTATACTGTTGATAAGTCGACACTCAACTCTCTTCAGTACTCAGGCAAGCTCACGGATGCAGCAAAGCAGCTGGTCTATGTCCAGACTCCCGTCTCGCTTCTGAATCAGGTCAGTAATCCGAGCAACTGGCAGGGAGACAATTATATTGGTCCGGGTGCAGCTTCTGTAAATGCCTATTTGAATGGAGAGCCTGTCGATTTTTCCAAGCCCAGTCTCGATGCTCTGGTGATGTCAGTTCTAACGGCCAGGGCGGAAATCATAGAGGTCCAACTCAGAGATCAGATTCAATCGATTCAGGACAAGAACGCCCAGTTGGAAGTAGCAAACGACTGGTTAGCCAAAGCTAAAGCTAAAAAAGCCGACGCCGGTACATCGGGCACAACAACCTTTAGTCAGGAGTTCAAGGAGTTCTGGGATAGCCTTGGCGCGAAGTACCAGAGTGGCACTAATCACAATTCAGCTGACTGGGAAGTTAATATCGAAGGTTTGAAGACCAAAATTGAAGCTTTGACCAGTCAATCCCAGCTGGAAACAACCAAGCTGCAGCAGACTATAAATAAATATAACCAAAGCTTTGAAATGCTTTCTAACTTTGTCAACAAATACTATCAGTCACTCAGTACGATTATTCAGAACCTACGGTGAATCATGGAGGATCCCGCTGTGAATGAAGAAGCCAAGATGAATGAAGGTGAAGAACTTGATGATATGCTTCTCGAGTTTTTTGGTAAGGGCGGAACCTTCAAAGACCTCAAGAATATGAGTGATGATGCTATGGAAGCCATATACAGCGTCGCTTATAACCTTTATCAGGGGGGGAAGTACGATGAGGCGCAAAAGGTCTTTCAGTTTCTCTGTTTCTATGATCACTTCAATCGAAAATACTTCATGGGGCTCGGTGCCTGCCAGCAAATGATGAAGCAGTATGAAAATGCTATTGAGATCTTCACTTTTGCCACGGTATTGGATGCCGACGACCCCAGGCCCATGCTCTACATCGGAGACTGTCATCTGGCAATGGGTGACAACGAAAAAGCAAAAATGTCATATGAGACAGCCATTGAATGGGCTGGAAACGCGGCTGCTTTTGAGGAAGAAAAACAAAGAGCCGAAAGCATGCTGGAAAACCTGAGCAGTTAAGGGAAGAGGTGAAAGGATGTCTTCAATCGGTCAGGGGCCTGCCCCTACAGAGCAAAGCGGAAATATTCATCAGGCTTCTTTTGATGCTGTTGATAATGAAGAAAACCCGGTTCAGCGAGGTTTTAGTAACCAGAACAGTTACTCAAGAACGGAAGGTGGAGAAGCCCCTAAAGCACAGATCAATGCTCCCGTTCTGGATGCGCCTTCGGCAAATGCTGAGTCTGAAAAAGCTACCGCAGAAGTGTTGAAACATCAGGAAGGGCAGGCAACAGACAAGTCGGCAAAAGGTGGTCCCAAGACACCTGGTGTGGGGGTTCAGGAACAAAGCAACCTCCCCATCAGAAAGCAGACAACCCATCTCCAGAGTAAGAGCAATGAACTTGAAAGTATGGGGTTCAGCAAATCCCAAATCAATGGGGTGCTGGCTGTGGCTGATCCCAAAGATCCTGAAAACTCTCTTGCTCCCATGCACTCTCCCACTGCCAGATTGAAAGATATGGAGGCCCGGGGTGGCGATCCCAAGCTGAATACACTGTTTAATACTTTCGAAGATGTCATGGTTCGTTTCTCTGCCATCAAAGAAATTCCGGATGATTTGAAAGCTGAGCTGACGAAGGATCTCGATACATTTACCAAGGCAGCTCTCAACGCTGAAAGGCCTCTGGATATAGACTCCGCTACCACGATGCTGGTTCAGATCCAGTCAAAGTTGCAGAACGAGCGACTCCGCTTTGACCAGGAGAGTATCAGGATAGGTCAGGTCGCTGCGGAACAACGCAGTAGCAACATCATCAGCAAAATCCGTGAATCCATTGCAAAAGTCGAAGAATCGAAAAAATCCCAAATGGTCGGGAAGATTTTCAATTATATCGCGCTGGTATTCATGGCGATTGCCTCCGTCGCTTTGGCTGTTGCGGGAGTTCTTACCGGTGGTGCTTTGAGTATTGTTGCTGCAAGTCTTATGGTTGCAGCGACAGGTCTTATGATCACCATGACGGTTTCATCAGAAACCAACAACTTTATGATGAAAATTTTTGACGGCCTTGCCGGTGACAAAGACGGTGAGCAAGATGCCAAAATTGGTGCCACGGTCTTTTGGGCTGTCATTATGATCGCACTTTCCGCAGGCGCAGCTTTTGCGGGTGGCGTTGCCGGTGCAGGTGGAGCTGCTGCCAGTACAGCTTCATCAAGTACCGCAGCAGGGTCTTCAACCGCTGCAACGGTGACGGCGACAGGCGCTAACACGGCTGCAACCACATCAGCTGCTGTGGCAAAAAAAATTGCGATCGTGACCAAGTTAGGACAGACAGCCCAGTTGATAGGGGGCGCCGGTCAGATTGCTTCGGGTGGTGCTGATATCGGAACTTCTGTTTATAAATACCAGGCAGACACATTCAGGGCAGAAGCGCTTGAAGAAAAAGCCGAAATGGTCAGGATCCAGAAGGCCATAGATGATGCTATGGAAGGTTTGGAGAAGGCTATCCAGGAACTCCAGAATGGCTACTCCACAGCCGCCAGCATCATTAAAGCGAATCATGAAACCAAGACAACACTTGCGCGCAACCTGCGTGCCTGAGTCTCAAGGAGGTAGATTATGTCACAGGTAGGACAGACAGGCGCGTCACAGAATACGCCAGTGGACTATAGTTCCCAGACATCAGGGTCAGGTGGCGCAGCGCCCCTGGATGAAGTCGGTCGGGGAGATCTTGACGGCGAAAACCTTCGATATTCCCGTGAAAGCAAAAGTACCGAAGTTTTGAAAGGTCAACAGAAGAGGGCACCAGAGCTTGATAAACCCGGTGATGTCAAGCCCACCCATCTTGAAACAGCCAGTTCTGACGTCAACGATATCAGCAAGCAGACTCAGTCATCTCTTGAAAATACTCAGAAGCTGGCGGAAGGATTGCGCACTGGTAACCTCAGTCCGGAACAGCAACAGCAACTGAAAAAAAACGCCGATCTTTTGAAAGGCAGCGCCGGTCTTATAAGTAACCTTCATGGCCATAATCTCGGAACTGCTGAGGGTAAGAGAAGTGTTCTTGCCGGAATGGGCTTCAGTCAGAGCCAGCTCGATGCCCTGATGTCACTGGCTGATCCGGATGATGCAGGCAACTCTCTGGCGTCCCTGCATGGCGGTGAATCAGCCTTACAGGGTAAAAAAGACGCTCTGAAGGCCATGGGTTTCAGTGAAAGTCAGGTGGATGCCTTGCTGTCACTGGCCGATCCGGATGATGAAGGCAATTCACTGATGTCAACTCATCAGGCCGGGTCCGGGAAAAATAAATCGGCCCTTGCCTCTCAGGGATTCAGCAATGCTCAGGCAGAACGTTTGACGGCTCTGTTGAACGGCCAGACATTTGGTTCTGAACAACAGAAAGAACTACTGAAACAGATGGGCTTCAGTGATGCAGAAGCCGATGTGTTGCTGGCCACAGCCGATCCTCAATCGTTGAAAATTCAAGGTAAGCTTGCCCGATCAATAGATTCTAATCAGCTTGCTCATTTGCAAGAGATGGCAAAGGCCGCCAACGTTCTATCAACAGGCAGCCCGATCGGTGACAGAGTGCTGCAACAGCTGGTGGACATTTTTACTGTGTTTGAACTCCTTCACGAGATGGGTGTTCAGGGTCGAAGAACCGCCAGAGAAACCAGGGCTGCTGAGTATGATGCAGCCAAGCAGGAAGTTTTGCACCAGGCCGGAGAAATGAGAAAGGCCGCCATTTCCACTCTGATAGCAGGCACGATCAGCGGTACCATGAAAATAGGTGCAGGTATGATTGCAATTAATGGAGCATCGGGCGGTGGTTCCGCTGCTGAGAAGTCTATCAGGATGCAGTTGGCTACCCAGAAGGCTCAGATAGCGACGGGTGCGGGTGACATTGTTTCTGCGGGCTTTAACTATGAGTCTGCAGAACATCAGGCATTACAGAAAGAGCATGAAGCCTTCCAGAAAACCCACGAAAACTCGGCTCAGAGTGCATCTGAGTGGATGCAGTTGCAACAGGACATGGTGAAGACTGTTCAAAGTAAGATGGACGAAATTATACGAACCTGGTTCGAAACGCTAAAAACCACTACACGAGGCTAAACAGAGACGTTCAGACTCTGAGGATTGCCGTCCACAGCATGCAGGAGGCATGACATGACTATTCCACTCGACAGGGCCGGTGGTGCATCAGCGCCATCGTTTCTGGAGAGTAACCAGAACGTTGCAGGTAACCAGGGAGCCAAAGGCAAGGTTGCCGGACAAACGGTTCAGGTTCGGTCTGATGCCACTTCTGCGCTGCTTGACAGTGCAGAAGAGCTTTCCATGGTCGCTGACCGCTTCAAGCAAACCAAACTCAAAGACAGAAAACTCTCCAGTGGTTCAGAACTCTCTGACAAGCTGCTTGAGCGCATCAAGAAAATACAGGCTATTCAGGAAACCCAGGCGTTCAAGGATCTGGTTAACAATTTCAGTAATCAAACCAATCTCAACCCCAATCAGGTTCTGAAGCAGGCCCAGGAATTTTCCGACGACGTGCTCGAGCAATTTGCGGCACTGGATTTTGCCGCAGAATATTTTGAAGAGCAGGGAGACCAGGAAAAAGCCAATCAAATTCGTACGGCTCAGCAAAGCATCAGGGAAAAGAACCCGACACTGATCCAGGCTGGCCTCAATATCTCTGAGTCAGCAGCCGAGATGATCGAAGAGATGGGCTTTGACGTTGATGTTCGTACGGTCCGTGAAAGCTATGCCAACCTCATTGACTCAGCGAAGATGGATCATGTGCGTGATGACGGTTCACTCAAGACAACTTATCGCTATCTGGTAGAAACCTACGGAGCAGAGAATCTGGAAGGAGCTATTCAGGGGCAACTTGATCTCCTTGCGACGGATTTGAACTGCACCACTCACTCCACTTCACCGGTCAGATTGAAAGTCATTATTGATGATATGAAAGGGCTGAAGATTCAGTCGGGTGTTCATGATGCCTGTTGCGAAGCTGAAGAGAGGCTGGAAAGAACATTCCCTGAAGAAAAAGTCCTTCGACTTGTGCTCATGGAAGAGATGCTCGATCTCGTCGATCAACAGTGGGTGACAGAGTCTGATTTTGAAAAATTGCCGTTAAAAATGAATCTGGAAAAACTGGAAGCTCATATTTTTGCATTGACTTCCATCGTCGATATCGTGAGGTCCATTCCCGAAGAAGTGTTTACCAATGATGAGACCAAACTGAATATGCTGTCTGCGGCAACAGACAGTCTGGATAACAAAATTGAAGAGGAAGAGTCAGAGGCCATTGAAGAGGCTGCTCTGGATGCCGCGCTGGATGATAATTTCTTGGGTGAGGTAACCGCCTCTCTGGATTTGCCA
Source organism: Endozoicomonas sp. 8E (assembly GCF_032883915.1). Classification (NCBI taxonomy): domain Bacteria; kingdom Pseudomonadati; phylum Pseudomonadota; class Gammaproteobacteria; order Oceanospirillales; family Endozoicomonadaceae; genus Endozoicomonas; species Endozoicomonas sp. 8E. The sequence continues at coordinate 1,808,260 of NZ_CP120717.1, forward strand.
TCAAGTAAGAAAGTTGAAACGCCTTTTTTTGCTGCTGGGAAGGAACAGAAGTCTCAGTAGCCACCACTAAAGACTCTACAGCTGGTAAAAGGCAGGGGGTCCTGTGAAAGCTGTTTAGCACGAGGAAAGCAAGCTATGGATTGGCGCGATGAGGTGGTTTCGGATATCGGCCGGGGAATGGGTATTGAGGGACTCAGTTTCGGCGTATCCGGAGTGATCAGCATGGAATTTGAATCAGAAAGGACCTTGTATCTGGAGACTCAGGAAGAGGGGGTTCTTGTCTACATGGTTCAGGGGTTGTCCCGATTTGATGCCTCCAAAAGTCTGGTTTACGCGCTAAAAAAGTGTCATTACACCCAGTCACTTGTGCTGCCATTGCAAGCAGGACTGAAAGGAGAAGAGGAACTGGTCTGGTTGATTTATCTCAATAATGAGCAATTCTCCCGTCCAACCGTCGAAAGTGCTATCGAATCAATAATAAGACAATCCGAGCAGCTTGCTGCTTAAGGCTCCATAGGGTGGCAGGCTCGGCCTGCTGAAAACTGTGACCAACTCAAGAGGTCAGCTATATGGCCGAAAATATTATCAACTCAAAAGGCCTGACAGAGAAAGCACTTGAATCTGCCGAAACCTTTGCCGTTCCGGAGAAAGTGGATGCAGGTGCGGCAGATAAATTTGGCAGTTTGCTGTCAGGTGATGCCGATGGACAGCAGGCAATACAAGCTGCATCAGCGGTTGGACAGCCAGAAGGGGGAGCCCTGACTCTGGGAGATAAGATTCTCAGAGGTATGCAGGGGTTAAGAGAGCATGTTGAAGCAGGTAAGGAGAATGTTGTCTCCAACCTGCAGCCTGGTGAAACCATGACCATGCAGGACATGTTTAAAACCCAGATGGCCATGACCAACCTGATGGTCACCGAGGACTACATAGGGAAAATTGTCAGTAAGAGTACCCAGACGTTTGATACTCTGCTGCGTAATCAGTAATTCCTGATGGAGTCCTGAAGCAGGTGCACAGCTGTCTGGTTATTTTGGATCCAGAAATACAGCCGGAGTCACCCGTTCATGAGCAAGGGAACTGTGCACCGTACTCTGAAATACCTGGGAGTCATCTGTCTCAGCTTTCTGCTGTCCGGGTGTAAGGTTGAGCTCTACTCTGGTCTTTCTGAAAAGGAAGGCAATGATATGCTGGCTATCCTGCTGGATGGGGGCATACCTGCAGAGAAGCTCATTAATAAAGAAAAGATGGTGACCCTGATGGTGCCATCTGATGAAGTTTCACGATCGATCAAGTTGTTGCGTGGTTATGGATATCCCAAGGAAAAGTACTCTTCCATTGGTGATATTTTTCCGAAAGACGGTCTGATCTCCTCACCCACTGAAGAGAGGGCTCGCTATACCTATTCCATGTCGCAGGAGCTTTCATCAACATTATCCATGATTGATGGTGTCATCACCGCTCGTGTCCATGTAGTACTGCCCCAGGAGCAGGATTCTCTGAGTGACGTCAATTACCCTTCATCGGCCTCTGTGTTTATCAAGTACACACCGGAGCTGGAGCTGGCGGGTTTCATTCCAAAGGTCAAAACACTGGTGTCTAACAGTATTGAAGGGCTGTCCCTTGATAAAATCACGGTTTCTCTCTTTCCGGCTACCCGCATTAATCAGGGGAGCAGTGCCGCACCCAAAATGGAATCGGTATTTTTCGTTAAGGTCAATCCTTCTTCTGCCGGGGCTTTGAGAGGGGTTATCTATGGGCTCCTGTTTCTTTTGATCATGACCCTTGCCGGTTGTGGAGCACTGTATTGGATGATGTTTATGAAGAAAGGCAAGAAAAAAGTCAGGAAGACTGAATGAACGCAGAACAGCCAAATCTTCAGATGGACCCTCAATTAGAACTGTTTCAGTCCGTTGCTGAATTTAACCACTACCTGGTTCGCTTTATTCATCACAGCTGGTTGCAAACTATCAAGTTATCACCACTGGTCAAACAGCTCAGAAAGGCCGGTAATGCAGATTACCATCTGTCTCATTTTTTATTAAAAGAGTTTGATCTTAACAACGACTTTGATTACGACTTTGATGAAAAGCACAAAAGAATAGCGCTGGCTGACGAAGAATCCATTACAAAACTGGCTTTTTATTTGGGCATTATTCTCAACGAAAGTGTTATTCGAAATACCCTTCGTAAGCAGGAAAGGCTATTGCTAAAGAAAACGCTGGGTGAGGATGGATTTCGTTTTGCTGTCAAAAAGGCGCAGTTTTTCAGTCGCATCGGAACTGATCTGGGGCCAAGCTTTTTGATTGACTGGGATCATCTCGATAGTTTTAAACGATATCTTACGCAATCCGGTTTTCAAGTGCTTGGAAGGGCTTTCTCAGAGAGTTCTCCTGCCTTTATCAAAAGGCTGGAATTAAAACTGCCTGTTTCATTTCGCGATACTATCTGGAGTTCAGACCGGAGTTCTGAGAAGTCGGACCTGGATATCAATCAGTGCAAGACACTGGTCGTTAAAGCTCATAAAGAGGTGAATAAAGAATGGCGTCACCTGTTCGTCTGACTTCCGGACAGTTGACGATTGACCCGTCAGCGAAAGTCCTTAAATCACAAGATTATGCAGACTATCTTGAGTCTGAAAAAATCGTCAGCAAAGCTCGGGATCATGCCAGAGAAATACTGGAGCAGTCTCGTCAGGCCTATGAGAAGGAAAAGCAGAGAGGTTATGAAGAAGGTTTAGCAGAAAGTAAGGTGGATCAGGCTGAGCAGATGCTTAAGGTTGTCAGTCGAACCATAAATTATCTATCAGAGGTGGAGAAAGCCCTGGCTGATATTTTAATGTCGGGGATTAAAAAAATAATTGGTGAATATGATCAGGAAGAACTTGCCGTAAGTCTGGTAAAAAATGCACTACAGCACGTCAGAAATGAGAAGCAAGTCACCATTCGTATCCCTCCCAGTCAATTCAAGATGGTTAAAGCAAGACTCAATGAAATACTGGGGGAATACAAAGGTGTAGGCTTTATAGATCTTGTTTCGGATGAGCGTCTGTCTACCGGTGACTGTATCATGGAGAGTGATATCGGGGTTGTAGATGCCAGTGTAGATCTGCAAATCAAGGCGCTACAAAAACGCTTTGAAAGAATTAACTCTGGAGCTGTCACCAGTATTACCAACGATCATTCCATGTTCGATGAGTCAAAATGATTGTGATTCATATAAGGCTATAACCTTCCCTAGTCACTTTTTCTCAGTCCCCGAATCAGGGGTGTTTTACTATTATCTATGAAAAACCGTTTGTCACACATCATGTTCAGATACTGATTTCTCTTTATTTTTTGGTTCGAATGAGAATGATTTAGAAATTGCATTTACCCTTTTCAGCGTGAGGATGCGATAAATACTCATATCTGTGAGATTTGACGTGATTGTTTAAGATCTTCTCAGTGAGTATATTGAACTCATTAACTTGTTAACGGGTTTGGCTGAACACTGTCATGGCAAGAGCCAGAAAGGCCTCAAATAGAGCTATACTGATTTTCAATGTTAGCACAGAGAATCCTTCCAAAAGGCAGTATCCGGACATTACCCATCAGGTTCCCTTTACAACTATTTTACTTAACCCTGTCCGGTTGTGACGAAGTCTGCTGTCAGACCAAAAGACCGGAGCTTCAGCAGAGGTGGCATAATGCAGGTCATCAAGGCCGATGTTGCAATTGTAGGTGCCGGTGCTACTGGTCTTCGTGCAGCTATAGCGGTTGCAGAAAAAGACCCAAACCTGAATATCGCACTGCTTTCAAAAGTCTACCCGATGCGCAGCCATACAGTGGCAGCAGAAGGGGGCTCAGCGGGTGTTATTCAGGATCATGACTCTTTCGAGAATCACTTCAAGGATACCGTTTCGGGTGGTGACTGGCTCTGTGATCAGGATGCTGTCGATTACTTTGTTCAGAATGCTACTGAAGAAATGATTCGGCTGGAACACTGGGGATGTCCATGGAGCCGGAAACCGGATGGTAACGTTAACGTACGTCCATTTGGCGGTATGAAGATTGAGAGAACCTGGTTTGCTGCTGACAAATCCGGTTTCCACATGTTGCACACACTTTACCAGACATCTGTCAAATATTCTGCTATTGAACGCTTTGACGAGTACTTCGCTATCGACCTCATTGTTGAAGAGGGCCGTGTCCAGGGTGTGGTGGCTGTTGAAGTTAAAACCGGTGAGCCGAAGGTTTTCCTGGCTAAAACCGTGATTCTGGCAACCGGTGGTTCTGGCCGTGTATTCCGCTTCAACACCAATGGTGCCATTGTGACCGGTGATGGTCATGGCATGGCTATGAGAGCAGGTGCGCCTCTGAGAGATATGGAGTTTGTTCAATACCATCCAACCGGTCTGCCCGGTTCAGGTATTCTAATGACGGAAGGTTGTCGTGGCGAAGGCGGTATTCTCCTCAATAAGCATGGCTATCGCTATTTGCAGGATTACGGCCTGGGTCCAGAGACACCGGTGGGGCAGCCAAAGAACAAATACATGGAACTGGGCCCACGTGACAAGCTCTCTCAGGCTTTCTGGAATGAGCAGCGCAAGGGCAATACCGTTGAAACCCCTCTGGGTGATGCCGTGCTGCTGGATCTTCGTCATCTGGGTGAAAAGACACTGATGGAGCGCCTGCCGCTGATTTGCTCACTGGCTAAAAACTATGTAGGTGTTGATCCTGTTCATCAGCCTGTCCCGGTCCGTCCTGCGGTTCATTACACCATGGGGGGAATCCGTACTGATATTAACTGTGCCGCCGATATTCCGGGCCTCTTCGCTGCCGGAGAATGTGCCAGCGTGGGTATGCATGGTGCTAACCGTCTGGGCTCAAATTCTCTGGCAGAAACAGTGGTATTCGGTGCCCTGGCAGGTGATAAAGCAGCCGGGTTTGCTCAACAGGCTGTAATGTCTGATGAGAAAAAACTAATGGATCAGGCGAAAATGCACCTGGCCAGCATCGAAAATCTGCGCAACGCAAAGGGTACTGAAAAAGCCTCTCACATTCGTCATGAGATGGCGAAAACTATGGAGCGTTGCTTTGGTATCTATCGAATCGGCGAAGAGATGCAGGAAGGGGTCGACAAAATTGCAGAACTTCGAGAGCGCTTTCGTAAGGTTCATGTTGAAGACCGCAGCAAGGCTTTCAACACTGAGCTCTTGCAAGCTTTTGAATTGCAAAGCTCTCTCGCTGTTGCTGAAACTATGGCTGTAGGCGCACTGAATCGTAAGGAGTCTCGTGGTGCTCATCAGCGGATTGATGGCTTTGAGCGCCGTGACGACGAGAGGTTCCTGAAACACACTCTGGCCTACTATAACGGTGACTCAGCTCCCCGTTTGGACTACCAGAACGTCAATATTACTCGCTATCAGCCAGAAGAGCGTGTTTACGGTGCAGCGGCTGAGAAGGGCACTGTAGCTGAAAAGAGTGCTGCGGCGTCTGATACCAAGTGACGGGAGAGCTGAAAATGAGTCACAAGACAATCAACATTGAGATTCTGAGGTACAACCCGGAAAGCGATGAGAAGCCCGGCTATAGCAAGTTTGAGGTGCCTTTCCTCGAAGAGTGGTCCATGCTGGATGCCCTTGAATACATCAAGGACGAACTGGACTCTTCCCTGGCCTATCGCTGGTCTTGCCGCATGGCTGTCTGCGGTAGTTGTGGCATGGTCATTAATGGAACACCAAAGCTGGGTTGTGAGAGCTTCCTGAGGGATTACAAGGGCACTATCAAGGTAGAACCTCTGGCTAACTTCCCGATTGAGCGTGATCTGGTGGTGGATGCGGAAGACTTTATCAAAAAACTGGAGTCTGTTAAGCCCTACATCATCAATGCAATGGAAAAACCGGTTGCAGAGGGTGTGAACAGACAAACACCCAAAGAGCTGAGCCTTTACAAGCAGTTCTCCAATTGCATTAACTGCATGCTTTGCTATTCAGCCTGTCCTCAAATGGGAATTAATCCGCTGTTTACAGGGCCAGCCGTTATTGCACTGGGACACCGTTATAATCTGGATACGCGGGATGATGGTTATGATGAGCGTACCGAAGTCATTCAGGGCAAGAATGGTGTTTGGTCCTGTACCTTTGTGGGCTATTGCTCAGAGGTCTGCCCGAAGAATGTCGATCCGGCTGCTGCTATCAACCAGAACAAGTTGCAGGGTGCCCAGGACTGGGCTTTGTCTTTCCTGATGCCGCGTAAAGGAGGCAAGTGATGAGTCGTCGTCCTTATGTGCGCCCCATGAAGCGCACTTGGTATAAGGATCATCCTTTTTACCGCGCCTATATGACCAGGGAAGCGACCTGTTTGTTCGATGCAATATATAGCATCAACCTGTTCTTCGGCATTCTTCAGCTGACCCGGGGAAAAGATGCCTGGGAGGCCTGGCTGTCCTTTCAGGCTAATCCTCTGATGATTTTGTTCACAGTTGTGACACTGGGGATGACTCTGTTTCATGCAATCACCTTTTTTGATATGACACCACGGGTATTACCTCAGCAGATTCGCAAGATGGTGGCTGATAATGTCGTCAATAAACTGATGTATGCAGGTCTGGCAGCTGTTTCTGTCATTATTTTTGCAACTGCAGTGCGGTTTTGAGGGAGAGAGTCATGAGTCAGAAAAGACACATTGAGCCGTTGCTGTGGAGTTTGTTTGGCGCTGGTGGCACGACAATCGCCTTCTTCTTCCCGGCTGTGATCCTGGTGATCCTGGCGGTATCTCTGGGCGTGATTCCTGCAGAAGCGCTTTCTTATGAAAGAATGTCAGGTTTCTTCCTGAATAACCTGATTGGACAGTTGGTTCTTCTGGTCGCCCTGGTGCCTTCCTACTGGGCTTGTATCCACAGGATTTACCACGGACTGCATGATTTGGGTTTTCATCCGGGAGCAGGGCTGAAAGCTCTGCTTTATGGAGCCACTCTGGTTTTGAGTGTGGTGACTGTGATGCTGGTACTGGTCTGATTTAACAAGATTTCAGATCAAGAAAAGCCATCAGACAGTGTTTGACGGCTTTTCTTCTGTCTGAGCCCGGCTACAAAGCGGACATTTCGATGCGAATCTGACGAAGTTGCTGCTCCAGGGCCTTCTGCTGACCAGGCGTTAGCTCTCCTTCCTGTAACTTCACACCCAGTTTGTTGACTATCTGACTTAATGAAGAGAGGCATTCCTTTTCTGTACGCTTAACCATCTCCTGGAGAAGATCCTGCCCAAGCCCGCTGTTATTGAGGTACTCATCGGCCTTGATTTTGGCAATGATTCTGACCGGGCTTTCTGAGGTGCCCGGCCGAGTCATGTACTCAGTGATTTGTTCAAATTGCTCTGTCAGTGAAACGTCTGAAACCACCAGTTTACTGACGATATCTTTAGCAGTGAGCTGGCCAGCGAAGCCGGCTAACAGTTTCTTGGCTCTCTCTGACTGATTTTTTGGTAAGGTTGAGATTAGTTTATCCAGTTGATTCAGATCCTTGATGAAGCGATCCATGGACATCTTAGCACCGACTAAATCACCCTCTTTAAAAAACTCCAACATCATGCCCAGCTCTGCAGGTGCCAATTTACCTTCCGAGGGCGCTGTTTTGACACCTCTGGAGAGAATCGACTTGTTTCCTGGTCCTGACTCTGGCTTCTCTGCTGAAAGATATTTCTTCGCTTGGGCGGTATCAGCAGACGCATTGCCTTCATCGACAAGGGATTTGTTGGGGTCAAATTGTGTCTGGGGGAGCGGTTGTCCTGAGCCATCAATTTTCGACATAGTACCATTCCATGGTTTTTAGCAAGAATGCAGCCTGAAAGCGAAAGCACCATTGCTGATATCGCTGCCTGATTTGCAGGCAGGGTAGTATTATGAGTATCTTCTGAAAGGATAGCTCTTTTTAACGTGGAAATGCAGTATTCATTCAAGAATGAACTCCTGACTTTCCTCAATGGCAGATGAAAAGGCAGACTCTTCCATGATTGACTCGTTACCCAAAGCAGAGCTTCATCTGCATATTGAAGGTACTCTGGAGCCCGAACTGATGTTTTCTCTGGCTGAAAGAAATAAAATCAGTCTCCCTTACCAAAGTATCGACGACGTCCGGGAGGCCTACCAGTTTTCCAATCTGCAATCCTTTCTGGATATTTACTATGCCGGTGCCCGGGTTCTTCAGACCGGGCAGGATTTCTATGATTTGACCTGGGCGTATCTTGAGCGCTGTCAAAAGGACAATGTGGTCCATACCGAGATTTTCTTTGACCCACAGACCCACACCGATAGAGGTATTCCATTTGCCACTGTGTTTGAGGGCATTGAGGCCGCACTTCAGGATGGCAGGCAACAGCTGGGTATCAGCAGTCACATCATTATGTGTTTTCTCCGTCACTTGGGTGCAGGGGCAGCGCTGAACACTTTTGAAATGTCGAAACCCTGGCATCAGAGAATGATTGCTGTCGGTCTCGACTCTACTGAGTTGGGGAACCCTCCGGAGATGTTTACCGAGGTCTTTGACAAAGCCAGACAGGCTGGGTTGAAGACCGTTGCTCATGCAGGAGAAGAAGGTCCGGCAGAGTATATTTGGGGGGCTTTGAAGGCACTGAAAGTATTGCGGGTTGATCATGGTGTTCGATGTCTGGACGACGAAAGTCTTGTTCAGTATCTGGTTGAGAACAACATTCCTTTGACAGTGTGTCCCCTTTCGAACGTCAAGTTGTGTGTATTTGACAGATTGTCAGACCATAATCTTAAGCAGATGCTGGACAAAGGACTCTGTGTCACTGTCAATTCTGATGATCCCTCCTATTTTGGTGGTTATATCAACGACAATTTCCACGCTACACAGCAAGCGTTAGGGTTGGACGATCAGGCTGTTTATCAATTGGTTCGAAACAGCTTCAATGCCAGTTTTCTTGAGCGTTCAGAAAGGTCTGAGTATCTGGCTCGTCTGGACAGTCTTTATGAGGAGTTAAGTGATGACTAAAACGGTGGTGGTGACCGGAGCAAACCGGGGTCTGGGTCTGGAGTATTGCAGGCAGTTTTTGGAAAAAGGCTACAAAGTCTATGCCTGTTGTCGGGCACCGGAGTCGGCGGAAGATCTGCTGAAGTTGAAGCAGCAACACTGTGAAAAGCTGGAGACGGTGCCTCTGGATGTCACCCATCCTGCACAGAGAACGAACCTGAAGAACACGTTGCAGGGAGAGCAGATCGATATACTGATCAATAATGCGGGCATCTACGGTCAGCGAGTAAAATTTGGCGAAGTTGAGTCTGAAGAATGGCTCAAGGTCATGAAAGTCAATACCATTGCACCTGTTTTGCTGGTGCAGGAGCTGGTTAAGTTGATGCCTCAGGGGTCAAAGATTGTATTGATGACCAGCAAAATGGGCAGTATCGCTGACAACACAAGCGGTGGAAGCTATATTTATCGCTCCTCAAAAGCGGCATTAAATGCTGTTGGCAAGAGTATGGCGCACGATCTGTCGGATAAGGGAATCAGTGTTGCTATCTGCCACCCGGGTTGGGTTGTGACGGATATGGGTGGGCCCAATGCTCTGATTGATTCCCGAACCTCCATCAAAGGACTGATGGCAGTGATCGAGCGTCTCGGGCCGGAGAACAGCGGTCAGTTTATTAACTACGACGGTGCTCTGATCCCCTGGTAATCAGAAGCTTAGACACTGCTTTTTCAGGCAGTGTCCATGAATTTAATAAGTTCGTGTACTCCAGTCTCCTTTGTCCAGAACAGGCCCCATATCCCAGCCGTTGGGTGCGCCCTTCTGGTCCTCCAGTGTGACTACAATTTTTGCTTTGGAAAGCTTTTCTGTCCACCCCCTGGGTATCGTCATCTCTTTGGTGCCTGATTCAGGCAGCATTCCCAGAGAAATGGGCTCAACACCATCCACCACCAACCACAGCTCACAGGCTTTCCCTTCGGGGACGGAATCAGGCTGAACGGTCTCCATGACCAGCTTTTTACTGCCCAGGGATGCGTTGAGAATCCACCCGGGGCTTTTTTCCTGATTATTGACGACATAAACGTACTCCATACCTGTCGGGTTGACTGAGTGGAAATTCGCCAGAACCATCAAAAGAGCCAGGGCAACAGAGGCAAAAGCGGAACCTTGCCAGAACTTCAGACTGCTCCAGAATGATTCTTTGTTGCCAGTGGCTTTGTGAATATTTTTCCAGATATATTTTGGCGGCTTCACAGGAAGTAAAGCCTCGTTCAGAACATCCAGATGCTCTCGCCATTCATCAACTTCACGCTGAGCATCGTGGCTCACGGCCATCAATACTTCAAATTGAGCTTTTTCATCGGGCGTCAGCAAGCCGAGCACATAGTCTGCTGCAGCCTGATTTCTTTCATCAGGATTGCTCAGGTCTAAGCGGTCATGCATTCCTTCAACCTCATCAGTCCACGTCGAATCCATGTTTTCACGGTGCCAATAGGAACTTCCAGCTGGTTAGAAAGATTCTGATGAGTCATTCCATCAAAATAACTGAGTTCCAGACAGCGTCTCTGGTTATCATTCAAAGTTTTCAGACAGCGGTGAACTTCTTGACTGTTCTGTCTGTCCGTCACCATTTGTTCCTGACTGGAACTCTGGTCGACCTGCAGGTCAAGGGTTTCCGTTTCCATCTGGGGCTCCCGTTTCAGCTTCCGCAAATGGTCCAGTGCCTGATTTCTGGCAATGGTATTCATCCAGGTCATGGGAGCAGCCTTACTGCTGTTATAGCTGGATGATGCCTGCCAGATCTTGATATAAACTTGCTGAAGGCAGTCTTCAGCAAGCTCCCTGTCTTTCAATATACGCAGGATCACGGCAAAGAGTTTCGCCGAAGTCTGCTGGTAAAGATGTTTTAAGGCTTTTTGTTCCCCCCGGGCACACCTGGCCAGGTCTTCAGCAAGGCTCTGGGGAGAGGGTGTTGATATTGGGGTGGAGGTCAGACTCATTCCGCTCGTTCTGCTTATAGGTTAAGAGGCGTTACTCTACCGGATAAATCGTTCCCATCAAACCTCCATAAAAGACACGTAGCTTGTCTGACTGTCTTAAACAGACAAAGAGTGTATGCAACAGTGGTTCTGTAATCTTGATCCGGGTCATCGGAATGATTCCGGTAACATTGGCTGCGGAGATTATCCGGCAGGATCTTTCCGGTTTGAGTACAACTCACTGTCACACAACGGCAGTCGTGGTCTTTACAGCTTTCTGATAGCTTCAGAAACACCGCTGTAACATTCTTTGATGCCAGAAAGTAATGACTCGAACTTGTCATTTTCAGCGCGTTTACCGGCTTCTTCGAGCTCATTGGTCAGCTGTATCAGCTGGCTGGCTCCCACAATCATAGAAGAGCCTTTGATTCGGTGTGCCAGGCTGGCGATCTCTTGATGCATCTTTTTTTTAACCGCTTGATCCAGAGACCTGAGATCTTCTTCTGTGGTGTTGAGGAATTCATCCAGAAGCGTCTGCATCAGAGGCGCATCGTCCTCGGTAAGCTCTTGCAGATTCCCAAGGTCGATCAATGGATACCTCCTTTTTATCTGGATCATTTCTGTAGAACATTCAGAATATGTGTCGTCGATAGATGCTAAAACTTCAGAAATTTGTTCATCACGGCATGCAGAGCCTTATCGAAGAATTGAGTGTCTTCAATAATACAGATGCGCTCATTTTCTATGCCGGACTTGAGTGCATAGCCGGACATTTCGGCTACTTTCATCCCGGAGCTGTTAACGAAGGTATAGCGATGGGTGACTGCATTGATAGAGGAGAGTCTGCAACGGAAATGCTGATCCTGCTTGCCTATGAATTCAACCCATTGGCCTACAATTAGTTGTGCCCCGGTGTGTTCGTCCAGAGTATTTTTGTCGCTGACTTCGTCATCTTCTGAAACATTATCAACGACTTCAGGTAATTCAAGGTCAGAATCATCTAACCTTTGACTCTGGAGTATGATCTCTTCTGTATCCGGTTCTGGATGCACTTCTTCTGCTGTTGAATCTTCGGGGGATACAGAAATGACTTCTTCTCTGGGGAATTCAATGGGTATTGATATCAGTGCGTCCAAATCATTCATCCATTCAACTACGATAAAGGGGTCATGACCGGTTTTGTTGAGATAGTCGAGTAACATAGTTTTTAACAGAAGACAGTCCTGAGCTGAGACTGAGTCACGGTGTTCTGGTTGTAGATTCCATAACAAAATATCCAGTGTATTGATGGCATCGAACCATGAAACGTCTGCTGATTCTGAGTTACTAAGGGCACTCTCCAGAATATCAGACCAAACATCATTTACCAGCTTTTCCATGGACTCCGGCACTGTATATTGGCGTGTAGAAATAAGATTGCAGATGATGAGCTGGAATTCGCTGTTAACCTCGCCTGTTTCAGCTTCAGGAACAATAGCCTCGGTAATGACAACTTCTTCATGTACGGCAGATTCAGTCTGATTGGGCTCTGTCGTGGTTTGATTCTGTTCTATGGAACCCCTGATTTTAAGTAGCTTTTCGTTAAAGTTTTTATGACAACTGGAAAATATGTCAGGGTTTTCTGTGAAGTGTTTGATAATGTACTTGATGGTGTCTTCAATCAACTCGATGACAGGCTTCTCGGTTTCTGGTTCCAGTGTCGTACGCATACCGGCCGAAGTCATGTCATTGAGTAATTCTCTTGCCGCATGGTGGCGATCGGTTAAAAAACTTTCTTCCAGCAAAGTCAGTTTTAAAACAGGAATCTGAAGTAAGCCAATCAGTTTTTTAACTTCATCCGGTAACTCATGATCGTCCAGAATAAACTCGAACAGCATGCCGACCATGTTGATAAGGTCACGGTGCCTTGGTGATAGTTTTTGTTTTACGCCTTTGTCCTTCAAAGCGCCCTTTATAGACTCTGCCAGGCTGAAGATAGAGGCATTTTGACTTGAAAGCTCTTCCTGTATAGATGTCAGGGTGCTGGCTAGCTCGACGCTGGCAAACAGATTGGCATCACAACTTACCGAAGCATCAGGAGCCTCTGACGGAGCATTCAGGAGTCCTTCTACTCTGGAAAGCAGCCTGTTTGCCAGCTCATTCATGAATGCTTCATTCCAGATGTGGGATGAGTCTTCCGTTTTTTGACTCGTATCAAGTGCAGGCGCTTCTTGCTTATTTTGGGGAACAGCATCTCTGCTGTTGCCCGCTGATAATTCTTGAATGTGTTTCGATTTTGAAAAGGGTTCATCTTCAGGGATTTCTGCAATTTTTGTAGCCGGTTTACTGATTTCAAGGCCGATAGAGTCAAGGTAATTGTCTACTTCATGCCAGAGCTCCATCACCGCAGGCTTTATCTTGACAGCAAATTGTAAAAGCAGCTCCTGGGTCAGTTCCGGTTCCAGCTGAGCGGGAAATAGTGCCTGCGCAAAACTCTCACAGATCTTCTGAGCACCCAGTGGATTATTCTCCGGCTCAAAATGGATTAATCCGGACAGCCTGTTTTGAATATTGTTGAAGTATTGAAGATGGTCACTCATGCTGAGCTGCCTGGCGGCAGACTGCAATGCCAGTTTTTTCTCAAGGTCGCCATTGTCAACTAATGACAACTCATCCAGAGATATGGAGGTGTTTGTATTGTCCTCTTCTTCAAAATCATGAAAATGTTTTAATACTTCCATCCGGAAGCATTCTATGATCTCACTTTCTGATCTTATCAGGCCCTGTCTGGCTTCTATGAACTGCATGATTTGAGCATTATTGTGGCCAGCCTCAGAAAGCTTCACCAGATGTTGAATCAGGTCAGTAAGAATAGGATCGACATGGGGGAATACCCTCTTTTGGAAAGCATTAATGAGAACAGTGTTTATTTCACCGACCTGAGAGAGTTTTGCCGAACTCGGTAGCGATACAACATTGCTCAACGTTCTTGTCATAAATCTTACTACTCCTTGTATGACAATTAGTTCTGAGTTTGGCTCTGGTCCTTTAATTGAGTGGCCTGTCTGATTGGCCTGAAAAAGACCCGGGTTATGCCTCAAGCCAATACATGTAAGTTATTTATCCTGTTGTAATTTATCTAAAACAGTAGATTTATAATCAAAAGAAGTAAAAGAGCTAGAGGGTTAGCCCTCTTTTAACTCTTTAGATATTTCCCGAGCTTTCTCCATAGCCTTGTTAAAGCCATTTTTGAACAGGTTCTCCCTGATCTGCCTTTGAAGCTCTTCCGGGCTGATCATGCCGTCTTCGACTTCACTGGCTTCACCTTCTTTCATCTCTGCCTGTTTTTTGAGATTAGCAAAGCGCTCTGCCTCAGCCGCATCAATTGGCTGTACCGGCTGGGTGGGGTCAACTTGACCACGGTTGGAAGGCTGGATGGGTTCTGCGTCATGGTTAGTGATCATGGTTCTCTCCCAGGGTTGAATATTCTGATGAGCGGTTATGTCTATCCTTGTTTATATCGCCCGTAAACATACTTCAGTGTAGTTAAGTGGGTTGAAAGTTTACCTGAGAGCGAAATGGAGGTTGTTCTATGGATCAAGGATTTTTATTTCCAATCTGTGTAAGAACAGAGGGTGCATATCTTAAAGCCCGCCATAGCTTCGCCGACAACTGGATTAGTTATGTTTGGAGAATGTTATGAGTGGCCAACATTTCACATTGACCATTAGTCAGAGCACATCAGACGCAGGCGATTTTGCTATCCACATGAAAGAAGAAGGCAAATCGGAGCAGCTTTTAGTACACCTTCGGTTTATGGACTTGCCCATGCTGGACGAGAAGTACCTTGATGATATCGTTGGCGTTCTGGCTCGAAAACTTGCCAAACGCGTCATTGAATGGCGTGTAGCTCCCGACCTTAACCCTGACACTATGCCCGATGCGCAGGATGAAGCAAGAGCCGTTGTTGATGCCATGTTGGATAAAATGAAAAAAAGGCAGTAACAGACCTTATGCCTCTCTTCAGTCACACAGTATTTTGCCGATTGAATACCTGATGAATTGATCATGTCAGGCAATGGATATGCGCTTTGATCTGGGTAACGGATATTGTGTTAGAAGCTTTCTTTATGGTGATGCACCATCACTTTCACGTCATGGCAACAACTGGAATGTGGCCAAGAATCTCAGGGACAGTTTTCCTCACCCCTATACGATAGAGCACGCCAGAGCGTGGATTCAGCATGTAAAGGAAAATGAAGCTGATACACGTTTTGTGATTGATCATCAAGGGGAGGCCATAGGTGAGATAGGCTTTGTAACCCAACTGGATGTTCATCGCTTTACGGCTGAAATTGGCTATTGGCTATCCGAGTCTCACTGGGGAAAAGGCGTAATGACTCAAGCTCTCAGCCGGGTTGCCCAGTACGCTATGGACGAACTGGGTCTGGTTCGCATTTATGCCGATGTTGTTGATTACAATAAGGGGTCTGGAAAAGTACTCGAAAAGTGCGGCTTCCAACTCGAAGGTGTCCTCAGGAAACATATTTTCAAAGGTGAAGATTACTTTGATCAATACGTTTACGGTCTGGTTCGCTCTGATCTTCAATAATCCTCCACTTAACGGTCTCTAAAAGAAGATCTTTCTTCATTCCCTGTATTTCTTTTCTGACCAGACAGCCTTTCTACTAAAGAGAATAGGCTGTCTGAGTTATCAGCATTGATTAAAGTGATATACGACCCAGAGGCTGTACTGTGATCTCTTCAGTAAGCTCCTGGTGGGACAATACAGCCAGATCATAAACTTCCAGTTCCAGAAGCTTCCTGACGTATCTGCGAATATCCATGGATGTGATCAGGACAGGCTTATGTTCAAGGTGTCCAATTTTACCCACTGTGTTTTTTACATTCTCGACAAAGCGAGCAGACTGGGACGGATCAAGAGCAAGGTAGCTGCCTGCCGACGTCTGCCGGATGCCACCACGAATGGTATCTTCAACATCCTGATCAAGAAGATATACGGGCAGCATGTTTTTACCATTCGAATACTTGTAACTGATGTATCGTTTCAATGATGAACGGACGTATTCAGTTAACTGAACCACTTCTTTTTCTTTATGGCCCCAGACGACCAGTGCCTGAAGTATGGACCTCAAGTTTCTGATCGAGATGTCTTCTGAGACCAGGCGCTGGAATATTTCAGTAATTTTATTAACTGGTAGAAGACGCTGGACTTCCTTTATCAGCTCGCCAAATGAGGATTCCATTTTTTCCAGCAGATAGCGGGTTTCCTGAATGCCAATGAACTCTTCTGCATATTTTTTCAATACGTGTGCCAGATGGAATGTCAGGATTTTCGGGGCATCCATGTAATTAACATTATTTTTTTCCAGCTTTTCTTTCTGGCTTTCTTCTGCCCACAGGGTATCAAGGCTGGGCAGGAAATCGTCTTCCTGTTCATAAGGGATTTTCAGCATTTCCAGGTGGTCAATGGTTTCACGAACGAAGACATAACCCGGTCTGAAATGACCGCTTGCCACAGGAACTTCCTGAAGCATGATGGAATAGGTGTTGTCCATCATGGAGTCATTAAAGCGAAGGTGGATACCAGGGAAAGGAACCCCGAGGTCCATGTAAAGCGCTTTTCGTACTTTCAGAAGCTCATCGTTAAGCATCTGGGTGTTCAATGTTTCCTGGATGGAAGTCGGTACATCAATAATCAGTGGCAGGGTTTGCGTAAACTCTTCCTGTTGATCCAGTCTGGACTTGGCATCTCCGGCTGATTCAGTCGCAGCGGCCATGGCTGGAATCCCGCCTTCAGCTTCCTGAGCCATCTCGCGGGAGGCCTTCCTCAACAGGTAATAGCCACCACCACCAATCATCAGAGCCAACATTAGAAATATGAAAGTGGGGAAACCGGGAATCAGGGCAAAGCCAAGAAGCAGAACGCCTCCAACCAGCAGCGCTTTGGGTTTATCGAGTAGCTGTCCACCAATTTCATTACCCAGATCTTTGGAGTCTTCGTTGGAGACCCTGGTGACGATAATACCGGAGGTGATGGAGATCAGCAGAGCGGGTATCTGTGAAATCAGACCATCGCCCACGGTCAGGATGGCATAAAGCTGCAATGCCTCACCTGCCGTCATGTCGTTCATCATGGTACCAATGGCAACACCGGCTGTGATGTTTACAAAGATAATGATCAGACCCGCGATGGCATCACCTTTTACGAACTTCATGGCACCATCCATGGAGCCGTACATCTGACTTTCTTTCTGCACCAGTTCCCGACGTTTTTGTGCTTCCTCCATCTCGATGGAGCCGGCACGAAGGTCGGCGTCGATACTCATCTGTTTACCGGGCATACCGTCCAGTGAGAAACGGGCACTGACTTCTGCAACCCTCTCAGAGCCCTTGGTGATGACAAGGAACTGCACAATTGTGATGATCAGGAAGATTACGATACCGACAATCAAGTTACCGCCTACCACAAAGTTTCCGAAGGTATAGACGATTTCACCGGCATCAGCCTGGAGAAGAATCAGTCGGGTAGTAGTGATAGATAGCGCCAGTCTGAAAAGGGTCGTTACCAGAAGCACCGCTGGAAACGAAGAGAATTCCAACGGAGATAACAGATAGATAGACGTCATCATCAGGATGAAGGAGAGCCCCATGTTGAGGGCAATAAGAAAGTCCACCAGAACGGTGGGCATGGGCAAAATGATGAGACTGACGATGGCTACCAGCATGACTGCCAGCATCAGGTCATTTCTTTGGCCCAGTTTATTAAGCCCTGCTACGACAGGATTCATGCTTTATGACCAGTCTGTTTGCAGGAGAGAGCAGTCTGGTCAAGCAAGAGATTATTTTACAGCGGCTTTCTTTCTCTTTTTGAGCAGTGCTCGCCCCTTGATCCATTTAATAGCCCGGGTATCCATTCCAGGCTTCGCGTACTGCAGAAAAGTATCGGCGGCCTTGATGGAATCTTCAGGTCGATCCGTTTGCAAGTAGGCGTAGCTGAGCATTCGATAAACATCGGGGTTTTTGGGCTCAAATCGTCTAACGGCTTCTAACAAAGCGATCGACTTTCGTGGCTGTAGATACTCCATATAATACGAGGCCTGAGCCAGTAACCACTGCCTTAATGGCCTATTCATGGTTTCTCCTCCCTCATGTTTTCTCCTCCCTCATGTTTTCTCTTCCTTATTGTTGCTATTAGCCTGCGACCAGAACATTTCGTGTCATGGTCAGGTATTCCTGCAATTCTTTTGACTCTTTTAATATGGCCAGAGCAGCTTTTGCTTCGGGCCATTCTTCAGCGTGCTTACTCAGAAGGCTCATGGCCATGTCCGTCATCATGTGATGTTCATCAGGGGAGAGTGAAGGAGCTTTTTCAGTCAGGCCGAGCGCGTATTTTTTCTCACGATTCTGGTAGTTACGACCCAGTTCAAGGGCTTTCCAGAGCTGGGCTGAAATACCCTCACCGGAGGGTTTAAAAGAAGACTTGTCTTTCGGAAAGTCTTTATCAATAAAATCATTATTGACGAATGAAATACCCGAAAGACCGTTTTTAAAAGACACGTCCATAATGCAGAGCCTCTGTTTGGATGAATTGATTATCTTCGTTTTAGCATCGGCCGGATGACAGTAAACCGTAGCACTGGCTCTAAAACTGTGTAAATGATTAGAATTGAAGGGTAATCTTGGATACACTGTTCTTGTTCTGTTGTGTATTTAAAATAGCTATAAAAAAATACAACATTAATTGTAAAAAGTTTATTTAGCCGTTAATACCTTTATTATTGGGTTGTTTAGAGGATGGGCATGGAGGCACTCTTCAAATGGGCTCAAAAACTCTCAGACTCTGGCTGATTTTGTTGCCTGCTCTGGCTTTGTTAATCCCAATACTTTTTGCTGGCTTGTTGTCGTCCACTTCCCAGGCGGCAGTGTGGTCTTCCGTTTCCCAATCTGACACTTCTCGAAGGCATATCGTGCGCCCTGGTGAATCGCTCTTCATTATTGCTCAGAATTATGGGTTTGAGCTCCATGAGCTAGCTGAGTTGAACAACATTAGCAACCCTTCAAATCTGATGGTGGGACAAACCATATACCTACCAGATAGTTCTACCGAATACGTTGAGCCCGGGTTTCAGACAACCCGGCCAGCAGGGCCTCCGGTTCAGGCTCTGGATGCAACTGCATTTCCTCCGTCAAGATCCAGACCTGATGAAGAGGAATATTTCCGGTTGCAGCAGTGGATGGGTGGCCAGAAACAAACGACAGATATCGAAAGTATCGACTACAACTATGTGCGAAAGACTCCACAGCCCGAAGTCAGGGTTGGCTTTGATATTCCTCTGGAAGCTGAAGCATCATCCAAGGAACAAGATAGTCCTGAGTCTGCGATCGAACAGGTGAAAAGTATTGAAGCGGCCAGCAAGGCATTATTGGAAGAATTGGAGGAGGAGGTAAAAGATTCAGATTCTCCAGCTCTGGCCGTCTTTGGAGACCGTCCTTATTCCTTTTATGGCAGTGGTGAAGATCTGCTCGAGGCATTACAGAACTTTGCTGCCAGTTACTATGTTCCAATCGTTATCTCTGAAGATGTTATAGGTGAAGTGAACGGCAAGATTGGTCCACTGACGCCCGTCGATTTTTTGGATCACATGGCTAATATTTACGGATTTATCTGGTATTTTGATGGCCACTCACTCTACATTTACAGTGGCAGTTCAGCTGAGCAAAAGATCATCAGCCTTGAATACATGAGTACCCGGGACTTCAAGAAAACACTTAAAAAAGTGGGTGTCTGGGATGGTCGCTTTTTCTGGAAAGAGCAGCCAAAAGATGGCCTGATTTATGTATCCGGACCGCCAAGATACATTGAAATAGTGGGACAAACGGCTGAGTTACTCGACGATAAAGAAGGTGAACGGCAGAAGAGTAAATTGACAGTGCGTATGTTCAGACTCAAGTACGCTTGGGCCACCGATAAAAGTTTCAATTTCAGAGGTCAGCAGATCGTTGTTCCCGGGGTAGCTAGCCTGTTAAGAAACATCGTCAGTGGAGGAGGGGTTTCCAGCGTTGAACGTAAGCCTGTTGAACCACTTGCAATGCAGCCTGCAAAGGGTGTTGTTCGCAGTGGTACACAGAATAAACAGCAGTCCCGGCAGCCCGAAGAAGCATTGAATGCCGGTGCCTATATTGAAGGGGCTTACATTAGTGCAGATCCAAGGCTGAATGCCATTATTGTCCATGATCTGGAGTCCAAGATGGTCATGTATGAAGGCCTTATCGAATCTCTGGACAAACCTTCTTCCCAGGTCGAGGTCAGCGTCTCCATTATTGATGTGAATACAGCCGATATAGAAGCGCTGGGTGTTGACTGGAACAATACCCGTGGAACGAATTCTGAAATTACATTTGATCCGGGTTCTTCCGCCTATGATGATGACTTCTCTTCATTCACGACTGTTCTGGGTATGAACATAGGCAGTTTTAATGCTCGACTCAGTCTATTGGAGGATGAAGGTCGAGCCAAAGTCGTTTCCAAACCTTCCATTCTCACACTGGACAATCTGGAGGCAGTCTTCGATAACAGCAGCACCTTTTATGTTCAGGTGGCCAGCCAGGAAGATGCAGAACTGTTCCCTGTTACTTCGGGAACCGTTGTTCAGGTTACCCCCAGAATTGTCAAAGAGGAGATAGGTCGTCGGATCCACATGAGTGTGAATATTCAGGATGGTGGTGACACTAACGACCAGAATCTTTCCCTGCCCAGAGTCAGTAACAGCTCGATTAGTACACAAGCAATTGTAAACGAAAATGAAAGTTTGCTGATTGGTGGCTTCTATAAAGAAAGTCAGGATCAGAAGACGACTAAAGTTCCGCTACTGGGCGACATACCTGTTCTTGGTCGCCTGTTCCGTGCCGATAAGAAGCAAAACATCAGCCAAATGCGCTTGTTCCTGATAACCCCTCGCATCCTTGGTGCAGGAGCCTGATCCAGGGCGTTCCTGCACGCTTCACATTTGTGCCATATCCCTGTTATGAACCACCTGTATATTCGTATTTATTCGAATTTGTAAACATGTTGGTTTATTTTGTACTATAAAGTTCGATATAGTTTATATGATTTCGTAAATATTCGTTTTGGGGTGTTAGTGAAATGAAGCAGGTGCAGACAGGGGATCTCTTTGACATCTATGTGATTGGTGGTGGTATCAATGGTGTAGGCATCGCCGTAGACGCAGCAGGCAGGGGCCTGAAAGTCGGTCTGTGCGAGAAGTCTGATCTGGCCGGGGCTACCTCATCAAGCAGCAGCAAGCTGATTCATGGTGGTCTCAGATATCTGGAACATTACGAGTTCCGACTGGTTAAGGAAGCGCTGGCAGAGAGGGAAGTTCTGCTTAAAATGGCTCCCCATATTGCTTCTCCCATGCGCTTCTGTCTGCCTCACAGACCTCATCTGCGACCCGCCTGGATGATTCGTGCCGGTCTCTTTCTCTATGACAACCTCAGTGCCCGGGTTTCTCTGAAGGGATCAAACTCCCTCAGATTTGGCAAGGATTCTGCGCTTAAGGAAGACTTCAGGAAAGGTTTCGAATATTCTGATGCCTGGGTAGATGATGCCCGTCTGGTTGTTCTGAACGCCATGGAGCTTCAGAGAAAGGGGGGAGAAGTTCGTACTCGAACTCAGGCGTTGCGTGCAGAACGAAAAGACGGTGTCTGGCATATCACTCTTCGTGACGAGATCACTGGAAAAGAGTCTATTGTTCGAAGTCGTGCCTTGCTGAATGCGGCCGGCCCCTGGGTTCAATCTTTCTTTGATGAGGGGCTCAAGCAAAAATCCCCGCGCAAAATCCGTTTGATCAAAGGCAGTCACATCATCATTCCTCGTATTCACCAGGAGCCACGTGCCTACATTCTGCAGAACGAAGATCACCGGATTGTTTTCGTCATTCCCTACCTGAACAAATATTCATTGGTGGGTACCACCGACGTTGAGTATAAGGGTGATCCTGCTGATGTATGCTGCTCTGAAGATGAAAAACGTTATCTTTGCGATATCGTGAACAAACACTTTAAACAACAGATCTCACTGAATGACGTTGTTTGGGATTACTCTGGAGTGCGTCCACTGTGTGAAGATGAATCAGACTCTCCCCAGGCAATTACCCGCGACTACACCATGGAGCTGGAAGATCAGGATGGCGAGGCGCCGTTGCTTTCTGTCTTTGGCGGTAAACTGACGACCTATCGCAAGCTGGGTGAAGCGGCTGTTGGCAAACTTAAGCCTTATTTCCCTGATATGGGCGAAAGCTGGACTAAAACCTGCCAGCTGCCGGGCAGTGAAGGGTTCAAGAGTGTACAGGACTTTGTCGAAGAGCTTTGCAATGCTTATCCATGGTTGCCTCGAGAGATCGCTTCTCGCTTCAGTAGAACTTATGGAAGCCTGAGTCGTCGTTTGATAGGAGAGAGTCGTTCACTGGACGATTTGGGAGAGCATTTCGGTGCCGGGCTCTATGCTGCCGAGGTTGATTATCTGATTGAGCATGAGTGGGCTTACCAGGTTGAAGATATCATCTGGCGTCGAAGCAAGCTGGGCATTGAGCTGGATAAAACCGGTAAGAGCAAACTGGAAGCCTATCTTACAAAAAGGTTACCTGAACTGATTCCGGATCGATGTATTGATAACGGCTCATTACTGAAGAAAGTCGTGTAAAGGTGGAGACATCAGCCACCTTTCTTACACAAAGGGGTTTATCCCGACTTTCTCTTGTGGCCTGAGGAGCGTGAAGCACCGGAAGGGATAGGGTGTTCACTGCTTCAGAGGCCCATGGCCTGGGGTTCATAGCCGGGAAGGAATGCGCAGAGCTTTGGACGTAGCGAACCATCTCAATTATTGAGGTCATTAATTTGATGGTTGTTACCGCTTGCCCGTTGCCATAACCCAAAAAGTCTTGAACAGGATGCTAACGTCCATTTTTAGCCAGTCAGCAGGGTTGCTCAAAGACAGCGCATAGGCATGGTCATAAGCGACTCTGTTTCTCAGATCATAGAGGGTTTCGTCGCAACTCAGGTTTATCTGAGCCAGTCCGGTCATTCCGGGGATAACATCATAGGTTCTTTCAGTATAAAAGGGGATGTTGTCTTCCAGCTTATGGCAGATTCCAAGGGGCTCAGGTCTGGGACCGACGATGGACATATCGCCCATGAGAACATTCCAGAGTTGAGGTAATTTATCCAGACGGGTCCTGCGAAGAAAAAGACCTGCTTTGGTGACTCGGAGTTCATTCTTCGTCGCCCGGACAGGATCACTTTGGGCTTCTTTATCGACGCTCATGGTTCTGAACCGGTTCATTAGAAAGAGGCGGACATAGTTTTTGCTCTGATAGCCAATGCGCATCTGACGATAAAAAACCGGACCAGGACTGTCCAGTTTGATCATTAAAGCAATGAAGGGGTAAAGAGGCAGTGTAAAAATAATGCCGATCACTGCTAAGGCCAAATCCATTGCTCTTTTACCGAGAGTGGTAAGCGGGTGCACATAGGTGACTCCTCTCATGGTTCTACTTCCTTTTATCTTCGGCTTTCATTTCATACATCGTAAAACGAGGAGTCCGGATGAACGTGCACAATCACAGAAAAGGTCCTTTCTCTTCGGGCATTAAGTAGTTCATCGATATTGACTGCTTTGACGGGGTTGCCACAGTAAGTCACGGTCAGGCCAGCAATTTTAAGTCCCAGGTCCTGCGCGACTCTTACAGTGCTCTTGCCATTATCGGTGGTTTCCAGAAAGTCTTTGCGAAAGCTTTCGGTACTGTAATCCTGATGATGATCGCGCAAAACATCGAGAGTCCTATTATTGGTAATTTTGCAGCGTTCAATGGCTGTTGGCAGTTCCAGAAGCCAGCGTTTGTCTAGAAAAGTCCATTCAAGCTGGTACGTAATCACGTTACTCATGAAAAAATCTCTGTCGACATTAAGTCCACGTTTGAAATTGCTCATGAATTTCCAATGCGTCCGGGTAAACTCATTACTGAAGTGATATTCCCAATGGGCTTTAAAAGCGATTGTTCCGCAACCTTCGGTTTGGGTCTCTCCCTTTCGGCCCACTTTCGTTCTGGTCCGTTCGTGCATGATGGCAAATTCAGCGGCATAATCAGCCTTCAAAGTCTCTAACCTATTTCGGATTTGCCGGTCCCGATGAATCTTTTTCCTATATTCACCCAGGGTTTGAACGTCAGTTTTTAGCGCGTTCTCAATCATCCGCTCCCTTATTGACTGATCTAACTCCGGGGGCATTAGTGTTCCGAGCCGTTGTTCAAGCATCTGATGCAGTTCCAGCCGATGGCATTCATCATGCTCGGCCAACCGGACAATCCGCCCATCTGCCGTCATGCCAAGTGCACCCAGTGACTCATCGCCGGGGTTGTCGGTCAGGTAGCGCTCAATGGCACGAGTGGTGTCTTCAGTGGTTGTCGACGTCGGGCTCATTAGGGAATGTCCTTTTCCTGGAACTTGTAGATTTGTTTTTCCAGTTTCTCAAAAATTCAGCAAATTCCTGATCCGCAAGGGGCTTGCTGTAAAAGTACCCCTGGCCTTCTGTGCATCCTGATTTGATAAGGTGTGTTTCCTGCTCTCTGTTTTCAATACCTTCGGCGATGACTTTAATGCCAAAGCTGCGACCCAGTTGAATAATGGCTTCAACGATAACGGTGTTTTCCTTATTTCCTGGTAGCCCTTCGACAAAGGATTTATCTATTTTCAATTTATCGAATGGAAACTGTTTCAGGTAACTTAATGAGGAGTAGCCTGTGCCGAAATCATCCATCGCAAGGGTGATGCCCGTTGCCTTGATGTTATTGAGCTGTTCAGAGGAAAGTTCAATGTCTTCCATTATGGAGGTCTCAGTCACTTCAATTTCCAGCAACCGGGGAGGAATCTGGTATTTTTCTAACAGGTATTTGATGCGATCAACGATATTTTTATCTCTTAGCTGAATGGCAGAAAGGTTCACGGCAATTCTCAAATCATGGAACTCTGTTTTATGCCATTCATGAAGCTGTTGGCATGCCGATTCAAGCACCCAGTCACCTATAGGAATAATTTCCAGATTGTCTTCTGCCATAGGGATAAACATTTCCGGTGAAATAAGTCCCTTCTCAGGATGTTTCCAACGAAGTAAAGCCTCTGCACCCACCATCCGGGAAGTTTTGAAATCAATCTGTGGTTGATACACCAGACTTAGTTCATGATGCTTCAGAGCTTCATGAAGGTCCCTTTCAAGTTTCTTGCGCTGCCGGATCTCGGTATCGACGGAGGCAATATAAAATTGGTAGCGGTTCTGGCTTCTGGACTTGGCCATAATCATGGCGAATTCAGCCTGTTGCAAGAGATTATCCACTTGCTGACCATCATCAGGAAATAACGTGATACCGACGGTTCCGTTGATGGTTATCTTCTCATCGTTCACTGTAATGGGGGTTGCCAGCTGTTTCAGAAGTGCCTGAGCCATTTCAGCCGCTGCATAAGGTTGGGTGATTTTAGAAAGGATGATTGCAAACTGATCCTCTCCAAGCTTGCCGATGAAGCCTCTATTACCAATATGGTTTCTCAGGCGGTCTGCAATTTTGATCAGTTCATGTTCTGCCGCATTGAAATTGAAATGGGCATTGAGTGATTTGAAATCATCAAGGCCGAGACAGAGAATGGCAATATTGCCATCAGAGCTCCCGGGTTTATTGATCAGGTTCTGCAAGTGCTTCTGCAAGGTTCTTCTGTTTGGCAGGCGGGTTAAATAGTCATACTGAGACAGTCTCATGATCTGAGCCTCAGCTTTCTGTCTCAGATTCAGGTTTCGTTCTATTGATTCGAGTAGTTGATTCGCCGTTCTAACCCAGATACTCAGCTCATTGTTCTGACGGCTATTAGGCATTGAAAGTTTATGAGGGCCGGGAGCGTCCGGGTTAATCTGATACAGGTTTCTAATCAAACGGTTCAGAGGTTTAGTAAGAATCAATGAATAGATCAGGTAGAGCAGGAATGCCATTGCAATAGCTCTGAAAATACCGCTGACCATTACAATCAGTGAGCGCTGGATGAACTCCTGGCCATGGTGAGCCGTATCAATGGCCAGAAAGAGCTCGCCGTAATGTTCAAGAACGGGTTCTTTTTTGTACAGAGGAATACGATAAATTCGGACAGGTTCAAACAGGTAGTCTGAGAAATAGCGATACCCTGATTTGGAAAGGTCACGCTTTATAACAGCAAGCTCAGGTTCATTGGGTATTTTGATAGCCGCGATGTGAACTGACTGATGCTCCATTAACCCGAAAAGAATCTCTTCGCCCGTTGTGGGTTCCATTTTATAGGCGGCCTGAGTGGAAGGTTCCCTGATCATGGCCAGCATTTGCCAGGCTTCCGAGTCAATGCCTTTGCTGAATTGGCGAGCATCAAAGAAAATCTGAACACAGCTGACCGAAATGCCCAGCACACAGGCTGCCATCAGAACAGCTTTTAGCAATTTGGCAGATAAGCGTTGCTTAGCATCAATGCCTGTGCTGGTTTCCATATTCTTTGACTTTTTTGACGCCATCCATAGAACGTTTCAACAACAGACTTCAACGAGGTTGGCTATTGATTAAAAAAGGTGGAAAACAACTAGTAAGCAAACGAGTGTTGGCTTAAGAGTTTTTTATTTCCTTGTGAAATTAACTATAGGAAGTTGAGAGCAGTTTACTAATACAAAATTGTAATCTTTAAACACAATTTTAATTAGGTTTTTATCAGGTGAAATAATTGTCGTAAGGTTTTTTATTTGTTTTTTATTTAAAAAAACGATGGTAAGTTGGCAAAAGAGTATTTTGATTAGGAAGTGTTATCTTGAGCTGATTTTTTTATTGCCAAAGGGTATAGATGTGCTCATCTTTTAAGCTACGGCTTGTCTAGCAGCCTGTCGGACTTAAGTCTGCCCTACTGCGGTTGCGATAAATTGGTCTAAAAATTCCTGCCTCTTCGTCAAATAGCCCCGCTATTCTCCTCAGAAGCAGAAATTTTTATCCTCAATTTCTCGCAATCCTCGCTACGGGCGCTTAAGTCCGACAGGCTGCTAGTCTGATAATGAGGCTTGTAAAAAAAAGATGTCTGGTTTTTCGCTTTGGAAAGTCAGGAGTAAAGTTAAGGAGTAGGAAGTAATGGATTACGCAATCTCACACGCTCAGTCATATGATGTCATCTCATTGAAAGGTCAATTTAATGCTGAAACCGTTAACGGTTTAAGATCCCATCTCGATCATCTTCTCAAAGATTGTTCAGGTGATGTGGTTATAGACATGAGTTCTGTTGAAAAGCTTGATTCTTCTGGCATAGGTGTACTGGTCTTTCTTTATAAGCGTTTAAAAATTGAAAAAAGAAAGCTTACCTTAGTAGGTGTAAATGCTAAGACGGATGAGCTTCTGAGCATGTTGCAAATTAATAAAACGATCAGGCAATTTAGTGATTTAGACGATTACTTGTCCAATCTCTAAGGAATTTTAGAAAGTCATTATCGATCATCGATAGTTTTTTATTATCTGATCTATGACACCTTCTGACTTTAACTTTTGAAGAACCGTGTTGATTTTTCTTCCGTGCTTTTCAGCAGACTTACTGAACATGAATGTCACAGGAACACAGTCGAATGTTTTTCCTGTCACAAACAATCCCGCGAACCGGGTTTTAATGAGGTGGCGTGCTACCATTTCGTCCATCAGTACTGCATCATTTCGGCCTTTCTCCAGAAGCTTCAAAGCGTGCACTTCATCCCTGGAGTTGTTGCGAATCACTTCTCCGGATTGAAAGTAAGGTTCAAAAGTCTTAAAGGTATAGTTCTGCACTACCCCAAGTCGCTTTCCCTGAAGGTCGCCGGGCCGATTCACTGCCAGTTTACTGTCTTGTAACTGCACAATGACTTCACAGTGCTCTGCAAAAGGTTCGGTAAAGTAAACTTTCCCGGAAACTCTTTCTCGCCACTGGGGGGAGCTCCAGGCCTGCAGATCCAGGCTGCCATTTCCTACCTTGTAAATGATACGGTTGAAAGGGTAGTACTCTTCCGTGAAGTCAAAGGCGCTCCGTGCGCTGATAGCTTCAAGGGTTTTCTGCACAATGCCTTTTCTACCATCCTTCCAGGAAAGAGGCGGGTAATCTGTCGGGTACATCCCTGTCGAGATGGAGATCCTGTTTTGATCCGCCAGAGCAAGAGTGCCGGGTAGAAACAGGCAGAAAGCCAGAAAAGGCAAGCCTGTCTTTTTTTTGTTGGTAATCAGTCGCATTTCAGGTCTGGTTCTATGTCGGAGGTGTATTACCAATATCGATCGTTGGGCCCAGGTACTTGGGGCCGGTGTTTAACCAGTGAACTTCCAGGACGGCCAGAACTCTTGCAAGGATCTCTCTGGCCTTATTGCTCAGGTCAATATCGACCCCGTCACCAGCGTTAAAAGCAATAGCATTAATTTCTTTATTCTGGGCGATATAGAGTGCCCGTTTGTTGTGATAGGTCTGGGAAATAATGGTGAATCTATCAAGCCCGAAGACAAACTTTGCCCTGATAATGGAGTCCAGGGTTCGAAAACCGGCATAATCCCTATAGATCCTTTCAGCAGGAATGCCCATTTTCAAAAGATCCTTTCGGATGGTACTCGGCTCATCATAATAGGGTGTTCCATTGTCGCCGCTGATCAAAATATAATCGATCTTGTCTCGGGTGTAGAGAAGATAGGCGGTCTTGAGCCTGAGAGCATAATGGTTGTTATAGCCGCCTTCACGAGAGTACTTACTGGTGCCGAGCAGAACACCGACTTTATTGTATGGAATGCTTTCTACATTGTTATAAAGCCGCGAGCTGGTTTTGGTATTCACCAGCCAGTTGGCGATAGCGATCAGGCAAATGAGTCCTATCACAGCTCCAGCAAACAACCCAGTAACAACCTTTTGGCGGGTCGGCCTGCCTTGCATTCGGAAGTCTCCGCAAAATAAGGAATTTAGAGACAGTTAACCATAATCATCCTGCTGGTTAAAGTGTATCGGACTCTGATCGTCTCATATCCTCCAAAATAGTCTCGATTTCGATGGCAATAGACAATGAAGGCTGATCGGGTATACCCAGCGACTCCAGTGAGAAAAACTGCTTATCGCTGGCAATGGCAGACTGAAACTTTTTGACCACTTCTTTCGGAGTAGAAGCCAGAAAGGCCGCCTTTTGGCGGATCAAAAAGTTGTCTGTTCCTGGTTCAGCAATGTAAATAACAGGTTTTCCCTTATAGAGTGCCATCGTTCCAATAGAGGATTTATGAACCATAACAGCAACAGATATTTTTGTGAGAACAGCGGTAGAATTACGATTATTTTCCACTAATCGAACATTCCCGGCACCTCTTTCCTTAATCCAGCGTCGCTCGACCTCACCACTGGTCTTAGGGTGATGGGTGACCAGAAAGGTCACGGACGGTAGCTTTCGGGTGGCTTCAATAAAGACTCTGAAATACTCTTCATACGTGTCGTCATAACCACCGGCGAATACCACAACAGGCTCATTGGGGCCGAGGTTTAATTCAAGGCGGACAAATTGGTTATCCGTTTGTCGGTAAATATCATCCCAAGCCTCAAGCGCCGGTTGCCCAATTATCACGTAGAGGGGATTGGGGCAAAATACAAGATCCTTGAAGCTTACTGCGGTTGCAGAACTGGGAATATGGAATTTATCGAGCGTTCGAATTGTTTCCAGAAATGCCTGCACATATTTCTTGTTGGTAATGGGATCAAAATTATCATAAAAAGCCAGAGTGTAGCTGCCATTTGCCTTCATATGATTGAGAATCTGGGCCTGTGCAGCACTGGCCATTCCGGAATAGACGATCTTAGGGTTAATACGCTGCGATAACTCAGCAAGAGCGCTTCTGGGCAAGACTGTTTCCCGATTGTTCCGGAGCTGCTCTGGGTCAGGTACAGATATTGTAAGGTTGAGCGGGTGGTTCCGGAATATTTCTGCGGCCCTGCCAATCGATAAAATGCGGTAGTTAATACCTCGTTTTTTCAGGGCTTTTTCAAGCTGTTTAAAAGCATTACTTTCCCCTTGATCATAAGCGACCAAAAGAAGATCAATGTTTTCTGTTGCCAGTGCATTGGAGCTGAAAATGTTTATAAAGAAACAAACAAACAGTGCACAAAGAGAGTCTGCATAGCTTTTCATTCTGTCTCCGTTAGAATCCCCGTTACTGGTTTTATCTGCTTTTGAAACAGGGAGGCTAACAGTCTGGTACAGAATTCCGTTAAAGGAAAGGTCAGCAGCTGGTTGCTTTTTAGCCTTTCAGGGAATTATTTTCGGGTCAGGAATACACCCATTTCGCGATGATGGGTATAAGGGAACTGATCAAAAAGGGCTACACGTTGTACTTTATGAGTCCGGGTGATCTCTTTCAGGTTCTTCTTCAATGTGTCAGGGTTACAAGAGATGTAGACAATATTGTCGAACTTTTGAACCAGGGCTTCAGTGCCTTCATCAAGGCCAGCCCTGGGAGGATCTACCAGGATCGTGGATACGTCATAACTGTCCAGATCAATGTCCTGCAGGCGTCTGAACAATCTCTCCCGGTTCATTGCCTGAGTGAACTCTTCGCTGGATAAACGGGCTATCTGGACATTCTCGATGGCATTGAGCTCAAAGTTGTCATGGGCAGAGTTTACTGATGTTTTGGATATCTCTGTTGCCAAAACCTTGTCAAAGTGATTGGCCAGGACACAAGTGAAATTGCCGTTTCCGCAATAAAGCTCAAGCAGATCCCCTTTCAGACCAGTACAGATATCACTGGCCCAGCCAAGCATATGCTCATTAACTCCGGCGTTGGGTTGAGTGAAACTATTCTCGACCTGGGTATATTGGTAGTTTTTACCCAGCACATTAAGGGTTTCGACAACGTAATCCCGATCCAGGACTATTTTCTGCTTTCTGGCACGACCGATGATGCGAATATTGTGAGAAAGCTGTAATTTCTCCGCCGAAGCCTTCCACTCATCATTCAGCGGTTTGTGGTAAAGCATGCTGATCAGAGCCTCACCGGTCTGGGTTGTCAGAAATTCCAGCTGGAACAGTCTTTTTCGCAGAACCTCCTGCTGCTCAATGTCTCTCATCAGCGGCATCATTAATTCATTGATACGCTCTGTGCCTGCGGGAAACTGGTCGACGCTGAAAGGCTGTCTGGTCTCGGGGTCAAACATGCGGTAGTAGCTGCGCTCTTCCTCATGCCAGATGCGAAACTCTGCCCGCATTCTGTAATGCTCAGGCCGGGACCTGAAAACTTCCAGTTCAGGAACATCAAAAGTCTGAAATTCTTCTCGGGTGAGGTTTACCTTTTCGGTCAGCTGGGCTTCGTACTTTTCAGGCTCTACTACGGCTAATGACATGATGCTCTTCGATAAATAAAAACGGCCCATATTATGGGCCGCTTTCTAAGAGATGAAAACTGGTTTTCAGTTCATTAATTGAACATCACCAGCTTAACGGTGAACAGCAGAGAGAGAACAATCAGTGCACTATTGAGGTCTTTCGCACGACCACTCAGGAGTTTGATGGCGGTATAGGAGATAAAACCAAAGGCAATGCCGGTTGTAATCGAGTAACTCAGAGGCATGGAAACCGCTGCAATAACAACTGGAGCAGCTTCTGTCAGATCGTCCCAGTTAATCTGGAACATACTGTGAGTCATCAAAACGGCTATGAAGATCAGAGCTGGGGCCGTTGCGTAAGCAGGCACTACGGCTGCCAGAGGGGACAGGAACAGACATCCCAGAAACAGAATGCCAACAACCACAGCGGTCAGGCCTGTGCGACCACCCACTGAAATCCCGGCGGTACTTTCGACATAGCTGGTGGTGGTTGAAGTCCCAAGCCCTGCACCTGCCATACTGGCCATGGAATCGGCCATCAGAGCTCTGCCCAGGCGCGGGAATTTACCGTTTTTGTCCAGCAGGTCGCCTTTTTGCGCTACGGCAACCAATGTGCCTGAGGTATCGAAGAGGTCAACAAACAGGAAAGAGAAAATAATGCTGATCATGCCAACTTCCAATGCTCCGGCAATATCCAGTTGCAGAAGCGTCGGGGCGACGCTGGGAGGCATGGAAAAGACACCATTCATCTCTACTTTGCCGGCTATAAGGCTGATGACGGAGATGGCAAGAATGCCAATCATGACTGAGCCGGTGACATTGCGATAGTAGAGAGCCACAATCAGGGCAAAGCCAATGGATGCCATAATGGCGCTCCAGGAAGTCATATCTCCCAGTGTTACCAGTGTGGCCGGATCGCCAACGATAATGCCAGCATTCTGCAGAGCAATAAAGCCCAGGAAGAGCCCAATACCTGCAGCAATACCTCCGCGCAATGAGAGAGGAATGCTGTTGATAATCCACTCACGAATCTTGAAGACACTCAATGCGAAAAAGCAGACGCCTGAAAGGAAAACCGCCCCCAGTGCTACCTGCCAGCTATAACCCATCTGACCAACAACAGTGAAAGCGAAGAAGGCATTGAGACCCATACCAGGAGCCAGAGCTATGGGATAATTGGCATAAAAACCCATGATCATACAGCCGATAGCAGCAGCCAGACAGGTAGCAACAAAGACGGCCCCCTGATCCATGCCGGTGGTGGCCAGCATGCTGGGGTTTACAAAAATAATGTAAGCCATGGTCAGGAATGTTGTAATTCCAGCCAGCACTTCTGTCTTAACATCGGTGTGATGTTCTTTCAGTTTGAATAGCCGTTCTAACATGCTGATGCTTCACTCGGGAGTAAAAGCCTCCAATAATAACGATTTTTACAGTCAGGTAGAATATGCGAGAGGTATCGTTATTTTTTCGATAAATCACGGTTTATGGTGGAGATTTCTTAGGCTGATCTTTGTGGGTAAAGTGCTGTCTTGTGCCTGTTTTCTTTTAAACCCCTATATCTGGTAGTCTGGATTTCTTGTGAGCAAATAATGCTCACTTTGCTGGAAAGGCCGTGACTGAGGGGGTTAGTTCAGGATGATGTGAGCCATTAACAGGGTTATCCACAGAAGTTGTGGTTAAATTGATAGTGCCTGCCCCAAATATCGGATATTCGATATGGTGTAAATTTGACCAGTCCTGTCAACTTATTTTGAAGTGCTTTAGGTATTTTTACGGGTCAGTTTGCAGAAACCGTATTGCATTCTCTGCTGGCTTTTCAAACTCACAAACGAGCCGACCCCTATAGAGTCGACTCTGGTAGCTATCAGGCTACTGCTGCCAGCTTCCCTGTGTGCATTTCCTGAATTCTGGCATTGAGTTTTGCCAGGGTTTTGGCCATTTTTCTTCTTTCGTTCTCCTGGCTTTCAGCACTGCGCTGTGCGCGTTGTTTTCTGTGGCGTTCAATAGCCTCTCGTATGCGAAGCTCTCTCGGAGAGATGGGATCAGCAGCAACGACCTCTGTTTCAACAATGGCTGCTGGCTCTGGCTCAGTGGTTTCTGGCGGTTGAGAGCTTTCTTCAACTGCAGGTTCATGAACATCCAGTTGACTCAGGGCATTGCTGTCACCGGCCAGACAAGCGTCGGCTGCGGCAGTAATCGCAGCCAGCTGGGCCGTGATGTCATCGCTCATTTCAATGCTGCTCATCTGAACCATCGCATTGGCCCTGGAGCCCTCAGACTGCGCTGGTTCAGGCTTTGGCTTTTCTGTTTCGGGCTGGACAGCCTCAACCTTGATTCCGGTTGGGTCTGGAGTCGGGCTGGGTATAGCTGGTGCAGACACGGGCTTGGCCGCTGGGTGTTGAACGGCCTGAGTAGCAGCCGTCGACCCGGCTTCTGACTGTTGAGCAGAGCCATCAGTCGCTTCATTGCCAGCATTGCCGGATTTCATGGCAAGGCTTGGAGGTGTATTGGAATCACCTTCATTGATTTCTGCAAAAATGGAGGCCAGCTCTTTTTCAATGTTGGACTTGCGCTGACGCCGCTTCTTTTTTGGCAGGATTTTTACCGTGCTGGTCTTATAGCCTTTGAGGCTATCGGCACCAAAAAAATCGATCGCGTCCTGCTCGAGCTCAGCCAGTTCTTCACGGGACTCAGCTCTATCCCACTCCTCTACGGTAAATTCGTCTTCGCCGTGGATGCGGATTTCTCTGTAAAGCGGGTAGTCCATATTCTGGTGTGCGGCTGCCACCATTTTTTCCCACTGGCTTTCAAGGTCATTGCGAGTGGAGCCTACAAAAATTTGTTTTGTTACTTTATTAGTGACGGTGAAGATAATCAACGCTGGATGACCTTTCTACTGACGGTGACAGGCGCGCAATTATACCTGCCGATTTTCTTCTGTGTAGTGGGGATTGTGCGCTATTCAAAAACTGTTTTAACGGATACCGGGCTGGGGTGACATTGTAATGCTAAAAAAAGTAGGAAAATCCCGAAGCTCGAAGGGTTAATACACTTTTCTATCGGGCTGCAAAAGCCTCTGTTTTGTGACTCTGATCGGCAATTAGCATTTTGACAAAGAAGGGGGATCAGCTAATGTCAAAATAAAGGATAGTGGCGACAAAGATGGCAGGTAAGTGGAACTACAAAAATGGACTGGTGATTGTTCCTGTTTCATTACGGGGAACTTTGCTCTTCGGAGCTTTTAATCTTCTATCTGTTTTCTTCGTTTTTTTCCCGCTCCTGTCTGGGGCAGACGTCTCAGACGATCATCGGCCGGTTGAGCGTTTTGCCAATCAATTCTTCCTCCAGAAAGAGGACGCTCCCTATTGCCTGGGGCTGGATGTTGAAGGGGTTGAGTTTGCAACCTGTGTGCACCAGGACCCTGGGCAGGAAGGGATCTGTTATCCCGGAAATCGGGCAGTGATCAAACCCTGCGATGACAATAGTCCATCCCAGAAATGGCATTATAATTTCCAGACAAAGACTATCCATTATCAGGGCTTTGCTGCCAGCATGTGTCTGTCCAGAATGATAGAAACTCTGGAAATGTTGCCCTGTGTAGAATCAACCAGCGCCCAGATCTGGCTATTTGATGAGCAAGGCAGATTGTCGAGTGCAACAGATCGTCAACAGGAGAAGGGATATATCGCGTTGCTTGATAAGAGTGATGATCCTGCACCCTTGTCATATCGGTATCTTGAGACGGATATGGGAGAGCGGCGCTGTTATAAGAATCTGTACACGGGACAAACCGTCTGTGAGTTTGAGCGGCGACCTGTTAATGACCAAAGGCCCGAATCCGGTGAAGAGAAAGAGGCGTCCGAGCAAGAAGAGAAACCTGAAAAGCCCCTTCCTTCTGAAGAGATAATGCCGCCGGAAGAAGCGCAGCCTGAGGAAGAAAAAGTCCCACCTGTTTTGAGCTGGGAAGAGCGGCCTGAGAGAGCTTTCTGGGTCTCTGAGCGTTTGACAGAAGACATCCTGCTGCTGAATCAGAACCTGAGGCTTTGCCTCGGTGTCAGCGCCGCAGAGAGCTGTTTGTCCGAATCTCCTGACATAAGTAGCTGCTATTCATCGACATCTATTGAGCTGGGTGCTTGCGACAGCCAGAACAGTCAGGTTTGGCGCCATGACTTGTTAACCAAGCGAATCTTTAATCGTGCTGCAGGTTACCGATATTGCCTGACTTGGCTGTCGGGAAACTTTTCTCTCTTACCCTGTTTTTCTGGCGGAAGTCCGTCTCAAAAGTGGTATTTTGCCCGTGGCAAGACCCCTGCATCCCCGGAAAGAGGGCGTCTGAGAACTATGTTGAACGGGGGCCTTGATCCTTATTCATACACTGAGGCATTGACGTTGCCCATCACAGTCAACGAACAGAAGAAAAAGAAACCAGAAGAGCTAAAAGTGTACTTCGAGTGGTTAATTGGCAGGTGTGGCAGGCATCCTGTTACCGGCGATTGGCTGGATGACTGTCCGGCCACTCCCTGACGCTGAGATCCAGAGCCATAACAATAGCATCCTCAGCCTTATGGTCTTTGTTTGCCGGGTAGTAGTTTTCACGGCGGCCAATTTCACTGAAGCCAGACTTCAGATAGAGGTTGAACGCTTTTTTGTTGGATTCCCGCACTTCAAGAAACAGGGTATCTGCCAGCTCGGCTGCAGCGTCGATGAGGTGATTCAGCATGGCAGCACCATAGCCTTTGCCCTGCTCACTGCGAGAGACGGTCAGAATCAGCAGGCTGGCTTCTCCTGCAACCAGCATGACGACTCCCTGAGCAACAATTCTACCTTGGTGCTCGGCCACCATGCAGAGATCACCCGAGTCGATACTGTTCATGTAGTGCTTTTGATTCCATGGATGAGGTCCGGCTTCCTGTTCGATAGTCGCCAGTTCTGGAAGATCCTGGTGAGTCATTGTTCTAAATGACAGCATATAAGTTTTCTTTATCGTGATAACTGGGAAATATCAGGCGTTTGGCATCAGCGCCGACGGCTAAGCGTAATCGATTTTGTGCTCATGAGGTGGTTATGAAGGGGTCAGCTCCTTGATTATCGGTGAAATATCCTGCCAGACTTCTGACTTAAGGGCTGGAAGTTTCATCAACTCATTAAGACCATGGGTGACGATGAAGTATTGATTGGAGTGAAGGCCCGTCTGCAAACCTCTCAGGTCGCTGAAATTTCGGCTTGGATCTATCACAAAACGGGCTGCTGCCTGACCGAATAGCAGAACCACTTTTCGTCTGGCCAGTCCAAACTGGTTACTGAGGTAGGCGCAAACTGCGTCGGCAGCAGCAGAGTCGTCCTGGCTCAGGTGCTCCATCAGGCCAGCATTGCCCAGTGGCCAGACAAACTCACTAAAAGGCAGAGTTTCAGACCCTGCAGGCAGTTGAATGGCACGAAGAAGATCGCTGAGTAATCGTTGGTGAAAGCGTGAAAATTGATTCAGTCCGGTGTGAGGCATTTCGGCGACCACCAGACAGTGTTCGTTGGCAGCCAGAGTGACCAGCCTGAACTTGCTGATTTCTGTTGGCCGGGATTCAGCAATAAGGTTCTGTTTTACAGGTGGTGCTGGCTCCGCATCTTGTTTCGTTTCAGCACGGCTGGAGATGCCCAGCAAATCTTTTGCTGAAGAAACACCTATGGCGCTTTCACGAAGTGGAGCTGAAGACGGATCGGAAGAAACGGTTGAGTGCTCGGGCTTAAACGCTTCCCCCGGCTCTTCCTCTAAAAGATCAAACGCCCTGGGGGGCAGTGCATTAGGCAGGATTTGCCTGGGGAACCAAGTCTGGATCCCCATGGCATCGAGGTAATGCTGTCGAGTTCGCTCGCTGATCCTGCCCTGCATGGCTATTAGAGGTTCCCTGTCTGTGGGTTGGTTTTTGGATGGTCAGCATTCAGCAAGTTCAAAGCATTGATGTAGGCTTTGGCAGAAGCGACCACAATATCGGTGTCTGCTCCGGAGCCATTGACAATGCGACCCTGCTTTTCCAGACGTACGCTGACGTCCCCCTGAGAATCAGTACCGCTGGTAATCGCGCTAACGTTATACAATGCCAGACGGGCACCGGAATTAGCAATGCTTTCTATGGCTTTGAAGACCGCATCAACGGGGCCGTCTCCTGCGCTGCGTACTTCAATCTCATCAGAGTCTACTGCAATAACCAGACGCGCTTCAGGTGTTTTACCGGTGCTGGAGCCTGCTTCCAGCTCAAGCAGACGGTATTTCTCTTCTTCATTACCCGAGCGAACATCACTGACCAGTGCCTGCAGGTCGTCATCGAAAATTTCAGATTTCTTGTCAGCCAGAACCTTGAAGCGGTTAAAGGCTTCGGTCAGTTCGTTACGATCAGCAAAAGTAATACCCAGCTCTTCCATTCGGGACTGAAAGGCGCTGCGGCCGGATAATTTACCAAGGGTCAGACGGTTGGTGTTCCAGCCAACGTCTTCAGCCTTCATGATCTCGTAGGTTTCGCGGTTTTTCAGAATGCCATCCTGGTGAATGCCGGATTCGTGAGCAAAAGCATTAGCACCAACAATGGCCTTGTTGGGCTGAACCGGAAAGCCGGTGATACCGGAGACCAGACGGGACGTAGGAACGATATGCTGAGTGTTGATGCCCGTTTCGACCTTGAGTTCGTCCTGGCGGGTGCGTATAGCCATAACGATTTCTTCAAGAGAGGCATTACCCGCTCGTTCTCCAAGGCCGTTGATGGTGCATTCAATCTGACGAGCGCCATTAACCACGGCTGACAGGGAGTTGGCCACTGCGAGCCCAAGGTCGTTGTGGCAATGAACCGAGAAGATGGCTTTGTCTGAATTGGGAACACGCTCAATCAGCTGGGCAATCACGTTGCCGAACTGGTGAGGCAGGGCGTAGCCAACCGTGTCCGGAATGTTGATGGTGCGGGCACCAGCATCAATAACGGCTTCAATGACACGGCACATAAAGTCGATGTCAGATCGTCCAGCGTCTTCCAGAGAGAACTCAACATCGTCAATCAGATTACGGGCCAGCTTAACCGAAGACACTGCCTGTTCCAACACTTGCTCTGGCGTCATACAAAGTTTGTGTTTCATGTGCAGCGGGGAGGTTGCAATGAAGGTATGAATACGACCTTGAGCGGCTGGTTGCACAGCTTGCGCTGCTGCCTCAATATCTTTGGGCAGTGCCCGGGAAAGACTGCAGACAGTGCTGTCTTTAATGGTTTCAGCGATGCTCTTGACCGCTTCAAAATCGCCCGGGCTGGCAATGGCGAAGCCTGCTTCAATGACGTCAACTTTGAGTATTTCCAGAGATTTGGCAATCCGGACCTTCTCATCTTTGGTCATGGCTGCGCCGGGACTCTGTTCACCGTCTCTCAGGGTGGTGTCGAAAATAATAACCTGATCGTTGCTCATGGTTGCTGCTCCCGCTGTTCTTTTATCAGCTCTGTTTTTTTTGCTGCACTTTTTGTGCGCAGGGCTTTTTGAGAATGCCGGTATAGTTGATGCTGCTTGTGACAAGGGGCATTTTCTGCACCTGGCAGTCGGAATTTATTAAAGTGTAATCATTTTTCTGACTTTGGAGTCAGAGGGCCAGACGGCCGGGGTCGAAGGTGAAATTAAATAATCTGCTCAAGGCAGTAGGAGTAGCAAGCGGGAAGGACGTAAGATGGACTTGGGAGTGAATACCACAGGCTCACGGGCAACTGTTACCCACGCATTGCTGCCGTTATTAGAGTCCCGGAAGATTTCGGGCTGTTGCTTATCGTTCGCTATAGGCATCGTAATCACGCTCAGCGTTCTGAAATCAGCGTAAGGTTGTTTAATGGATTTGGAATGCACTATATCCTCTATAAACCGCTTTGCCAAGCCAGTTGATCCGGTTTTCGAGACTGGATAGGATTTGTGTCGATCCTATTTTCTTTCGCCAAGGGCGCCCCGCCCATCACAGGATAGCCGGACTCATGAAAAAAACGTCACTTATTTTACTGGCAGCTCTCGCCCTGGCCGGATGTGCCCTGAGCCCCCAGGAAGTGGATGTAAACCCAAGAATTGCAGTGGAAAAGCCTGTTAAGCCATTGCGTGGAACAGTCAGTGTGACCGTTTATGACGAACGCTTGTCCCGCTCTCTTGGTCATCGTGGAGGGGTTTATTCCAATACCAACGCCATCACGACCAATGACCGCTTGACTCTGGCTATTCGCTCGGCAGTCGAGCTGGGTCTGAGAGAGATGGGGCTGACAGTCACTGAATCTGAAGATGTATCCCAGTTCCAGGTTTATCTTGATGATTTGGAATACAAGGTGCCTGAAGGCAGTTACATCACCCAGGTGAACCTGAAGGCAAAGGTCCGGGTCAGTGTTGTAAAAGGCGGTCAGCGTTTCGAAGGAGTCTACTCCAGCGAAATCAGTGAGCGTGTACCCAAGGCACCCTCTGATGAAAAGAACGAAGAACTGATCGATAAAGTGCTCAGTGACGTGCTGAGCAGAGCGTTGGCCGACCCGGGGTTGACAGGTTTTCTGAAACAGGCCTGAGTCTTTATCTTGTTCAGCTGTCACCCATGGATTATCGGTTAATCCTGTCTCGAACATCAGGCAACCTGAAATCTGATGTTCTCACAGGCAGAAAAAATGCCTTGAGGAGCAGTCCCTTGAGGAATTTTTCCCTGTAATCATTGTCTACTCCTTTACAGGGTTTTCCAATCGGGTGCTATTGCAGCCTGAATGGCAACATTTTTGTGAATAACAATGATCTTTGTAGAGTCCATGGGCTTTACGACAGTCTGTTAAAATGGAGAACAGATTATGTATACATTTGGTTCTGATAACGGCGCTGGCCAAGCAGCGCCCCCGCTCCGTCAAGAAACTGCTGCCACTGACCAGCCGCCTAGCTATGAGAGCACGGTGCAAGCCATTAATGCTGAACAGGCACAGTTTCATTCTCGCATGGTAGCCCTTCAAGAGCAGACTGTCAGGCTGATCACAACTCAGTCGGAGGAGCACCAGTGTCGGCCAGAGCTATTTGCCAGACAACTGGCTAACTTTTTGATAGAGCGTTTTGGTTTGACAGATACGCGACTTTCACCGGCTGCCAGCGTTACCAGTAGCGCTGATAGCACCCTTCAAAACCCTACCGAACCGGATCTATGGAACTGGGATGCCTGGCAAGCAGAGCTGTATAGCCCCCCTTACAATAATCGCAATGATGAGGAAGTATATTTAGTTATAAAGGAAGAAATTCTGGGGGCTGTTGAAATCAAACTCGATGTTCATTTACGTAAACCGGAGCTGCTTAATCACTTTAAACTTCTACCTTCAGTCAAAAGGAGTGTTGGTGCCTGGAATCTTTCAGTTATGAATAGTTTTTTGCAAATGAAAGATGTGCTCCGTGATAAAGGCTTACCACTGACACCCATCATTAAGGATTGCATCAGTAATGGCCTGTTTACGAGAGCGTTCATTGATAAACTGCATAAAATGGCAATCCCGGGCAGCGCCAGTTAGCAGAACAGGCAAACACGCTCAAAATCCTGAAAAAGGCAGCCACAAGCCAGGCATTCTTAAGAAGCGGGCCGGGCTCATCCCGGGATCAATTATGCAGCGGTTTCTCTAGCCATTGACTGACCAGCTTCGTCCAGGCAGGGTGACTGTTCAGGCAGGGAACGAGTTCCAGGGATTCACCGCCAGCCGCAATAAAGTCCTCTTTCGCTTCCATGCCAATCTCTTCAAGGGTTTCCAGACAGTCAGCCACGAATGCCGGGCAGATGACCAGAACCTTTTTGATGCCCTGTTCTGCCAGTGATTTAATGGTACTGCTGGTAGCAGGTTCCAACCATTTGTCTCGCCCCAGTTTGGACTGGAAGGCGACGGAGTATTTGTCCACCGGGATGTCGGCTTTCTCGACAAAGCAGGCGGTGGTTCTGTAGACCTGATGTCGGTAGCAGGTAAGATGAGCAGGTGATGCTTTCTGACAACAGTCGTCGGATTTCAGGCAGTGGGAACCTGTGCAGTCATCCTTACGGATGTGTCTTTCCGGAACACCGTGATAACTGAACACGATGTGATCATAATCTTTTTCCAGATACTCTTTTGCACTTTCTACCAGTGCGTCAATGTAGGCATCGTGATTATAAAACACGGGGTGAACTTTCAATGTCACCGGCAGTTTGTAGTCTTTGATGATTTCCTCAGCTTTCTCTACCACTGTCTTGACGGTCGACATGGCGTAGTGTGGGTAGAGAGGGAACAGCAGAACTTCTTTGATCTCCGACTTGCTGGCCAGTCTGACCAGAGCGCTCTCCATGTCTGGCCTGCCATAACGCATGGCTAACTCCACTGGCATGGAAGTCAGCTTCTGGACTTCTTCATGAAGGTCTTTACTGTTGCTGATTAGAGGTGAGCCCTTGTCAGTCCAGACAGAGGCGTAGGCTCTGGCGGATTGAGCCGGTCTTTTGGGCAGGACAAACAGGCTGACAATCATGCGTCTTACGAGCCAGGGCATGTCGATGACATTAGCATCCATCAGAAATTCATTCAGATAGTGTCGTACATCTTGTTCATGCGGGCTATCGGGCGAACCCAGGTTGACCAGCAATGCTCCGGTATTTTCCATCCCTACTTCCTGCCTACCTTGAGAAATCTTTGATTGTCAGATGCGAAAAATATTCTCTATCGCACACGACTGTTTAAGGGGTTACTGCTTCAGCTAAGAGCAGTGGAGTATAACCAAACGTAAGCATAGGGGAAATGCAGCTATCAGGCTCCGGTTCAGGCGGGTTTCTGCGCCAGGGTGACACGGTCCTGATCAGACAGGTCCTGTTGCGTGCTAATGGCGGTAAATCCATTGGACTCCAGAATGATCCGGATATCACTGCCCTGATCATAGCCGTGCTCAAACAACAACCAGCCACCTGGTTTCAGCTTCCCGAAGGCTTGTCGGCTGATGGTGCGTATATCATCAAGACCGTCTTTGCCTGCAGTCAATGCTGATCGGGGTTCAAACTGTACATCACCCTGAGCAAGGTGCTCATCGTCTTCACGAATATACGGCGGGTTGCTGACAATCATGTCGATTGGGTCGGATAAGGGTGAGCACCAGTCACCTTCTACAAAGATTGCATTGCCTATCTGGTTCAGGGCGGCATTTTCTTTAGCGATGGCGACCGGCCCGGACAGCCTGTCAACGCCAATCACTTGCCAGTGTGGCCTCTCAATAGCCATTGCCAGAGCAATGGCACCGCTGCCTGTGCCGAGGTCGGCAACGGTTGCCTGGTCTGAAACGGGCATAGACAAGGCGAGCTCTACCAGTCTTTCAGTGTCGGGTCTGGGAATCAGTACGGAGGGTGAAACGTTAAGCTTCAGACTCCAGAACTCTTTCTCACCCGTTATATAAGCGACAGGGGTTCCCATTATCCGTTGTGCCAGCATTGACTCAAAGTGTTCAGACTGTTCGGGCGTCAGCTCTCTTTCGGGCCAGGTGAAAAGGTAGCTGTATGGTTTGCCCAGTACATGACAGAGCAGAACTTCGGCATCAAGACGGGCTGTGTCGCTTTGTTCTTTTCGGGCTGCATGACTATCAGTGAGGCGTTGAGTGGCTTCAATGAGGGTCTTATCAATCCTGCTCATTGGGCTACTCATCGGATAAGCCTGTCAACAGGTCCGCCTGATGTTGCTGAAGGAGGGGATTAATCACAGGGTCGAGGTCGCCTTCGATAATCTCTGGCAATTTATAAAGCGTCAGGTTGATGCGATGATCAGTGACCCGCCCCTGAGGGTAGTTATAGGTTCTGATACGCTCGGAGCGATCGCCACTGCCCACCAGACTTTTACGGGTTTCGCTGATCTCTTTGGCAGCAGCCATCTCCTGAGCATCCTGCAGTTTTGCAGAAAGCAGAGCCATGGCCTTGGCCCGGTTCTTGTGTTGTGAACGTTCGTCCTGACATTCAACCACAATGCCGCTAGGCAGGTGGGTCAGTCGAATGGCCGAGTCGGTGGTGTTGACATGCTGACCACCGGCACCCGATGAACGGTAGGTGTCGACTCTAAGATCTTCCTTCTTGATCTCGATGGCTTCCTGCTCATCAGGTTCTGCCATGATGGCGACAGTACAGGCTGATGTGTGTATACGCCCCTGGGATTCTGTTTCAGGCACACGCTGCACCCGGTGGGCACCGGATTCAAACTTCAGATGACCAAAAACATTATTGCCGACCACGCGGGAAATAATTTCCTTATAGCCACCGTGCTCACCGTCATTGGCACTGATGACTTCGATTTTCCAGCCACGTTTTTCAGCAAAGCGGGAATACATCCGGAACAGGTCTCCCGCGAAAATAGCAGCCTCGTCACCGCCAGTACCGGCACGAATTTCCAGGAAAGTATTGTTGTTGTCCCTGGGGTCTTTGGGCAAAAGCAGCAACCGCAATTCCTGAGCCAGGGCTGGCAACTTTTCTTCGCAGCTTTGAATCTCTTCCTCAGCCAGATCAGCCATTTCCGGATCGTCTTTCATGACCCGGGCATCTTCCAGATCCCTCTGGATCTGATCGTACTCCCGGAAGGCATT
Source organism: Endozoicomonas sp. 8E (assembly GCF_032883915.1). Taxonomy (NCBI): domain Bacteria; kingdom Pseudomonadati; phylum Pseudomonadota; class Gammaproteobacteria; order Oceanospirillales; family Endozoicomonadaceae; genus Endozoicomonas; species Endozoicomonas sp. 8E. The sequence goes on from NZ_CP120717.1 coordinate 1,852,192, forward strand.
GACGACGGGTTCAAGTTCAGCGTATTCCTTGGAGAGTTTGCGGAACTGGTCCTGGTTACCGATGACTTGCGGGTCACTCAGTAAAGCGCCGAGTTCCTCAAAGCGTTCCAGCAGGTTTTCAAGTTTGGCGCTCAGACTGGCCAGATTGGGATCTTTCATTTGGATTTAATCAATGCTTGTTTCAGGTGTGAACCTGATGGGTTATTCAGGTATCCGATGGCTTCTGGCTGAGTTTCAGCCGGTAAAGGCTGGTATAGCTAGGAGTGGGTCGGCTCTTTAGCACGGTCTTCATAACGGCGATGAATGCCCAGCAGTTCTTCAGCCCATTTCAGTTGGTTGTTCTGACCTTCTGCAGCGGCTTTCTTCAATTGCACGCTGGGGGTATGCATGAGCTTGTTGGTCAGTGAACGTGCAAATTGAGTCAGAACCTGTTCCGCCGGAACGCCATTGGCCAGAGAAAGCATGGCTTTTTCAAGCTCAAAATCTCTGAGTTCCTCGGTATTTTGTCGATAGCTTCGCAGAACGTTCACTGCATCCAGTGAGCGCAGTTGGCTCATGAACTCAAAAGCACCGGTTTCGATCAGCAGCTCAGCTTCTTTCGCAGCATCCTGTCGCTGTTGCATATTGTCCTGAATAACGTCATGCAGATCGTCGACAGTATACAGGAAGATGTCTGGCAGCTCAGTGACTTCGGGTTCAATATCCCGGGGAACAGCAATATCCACCATAAATATGGGGCGGTGTTTGCGTTTTTTAATTGCTCTTTCAACACTGCCTTTACCCAGAACGGGAACTGGGCTGGCCGTTGAGGAGACAACAATATCAGCGGCTGGCAACAAGTGAGGAATATCTGAAAGCAGGGCCGGCTTTCCGTCAAATTTGTCGGCCAGTAGTTTCGCCCGGCTCATAGTCCGGTTAGCGACAATGATGTTTTCAAGGCCTTGCTGATGAAGGTGTCTGGCCACCAGTTCAATGGTTTCACCCGCACCAATCAGTAAAGCGGTGTTTTCAGAAAGGTCGGCAAAGATCTGCCTGGCAAGTGTCGTGGCTGCGTAGGCGATGGAAACAGGTTGTCTACCAATAGCGGTATTGGTTCGAACTTGTTTGGCGGTAGTAAAGCAGTACTGGAACAGTCTGGAAAGCAGCGAGCCAATGGTACCGGCTTCCTGGGCCTGGGCGTAGGCTGACTTCAGCTGACCAAGAATCTGGGGTTCACCAAGAACCATGGAGTCAAGGCCGCAGGCCACTCTCATCATATGGCGGACAGCGGCTTTGTCGTGATGAATATAACTGTGCTCGCTAAGCAGCTTCTGATCCAGGTTGTGATACCCCGTCAGCCATTCAAGAGCTCTGTGATAATCGGCGTTGCTGGCACAGTAAAGTTCTGTCCGGTTACAGGTGGACAGAATGGCCACTTCATTGGTGTGCATGAAATGACGGGCATCCTGGAGCGCCTCGGGCAGTTGCTCAGGTGAAAAAGCAACCTGCTCCCTGAGTGCGACGGGTGCAGTTCTGTGATTGATACCGGCGGTAAGATACCCCATAAAGTCCTGTTGCCTTTTTACGCTCTAATCAGCCATAAGTAACCCACTGGCGAGGTACTCTGGACTGTCTTTTTACTCTGGAGGTTCATTTATTCAATCCAGTCTCAGTGCCTTTTGACGAAAGATTGGGCTGTCTATTTGAGAGTCACTGCTATTATTGACCGTACAGTATTCTACAACACTGGACAGCAGACTGATGCCTGAGCCCTTAATTCTGTTGTCTGAAGCAGATCGAAACTTCTGTTCCGGGCATTCGGGTAACTGGTTTGACTTTTTGCCTGTCCATGGCTGTCTCAATACAAGTTGTTTCAATAGAAGCAGAGGGAATCCCTGTCATGCCAGGCAGATTTTTAACACCTGATAGTTCGCAGTTTATTGTCAGATCTTCTTTCAGTGCGAGGCCCCGTTGCCGTTTAAGTACTTCAGTCAGCAGAGAGTGGTGCACTCAGGTCAGCAAAGCATCTTGATCTTCGCTCTGTTTTAACAGCACCTTCTTTCGTTATGGACATTCTGGCCGATCAATTCTCCTATGGAACGGCAACAACTGCAAACCCGGATGTATCCAGTCATACCCATAGAAAAAGAGAAATACTTTGTCCGGTCTTTCTTTACAGGCTCTGTAGCAAAATATTTTTCACAATAATATGCGTATGTCATGATAAAGAAGGCCGCAGTTCAAAGCTGATCCATCCGGGACTGCAGGGTTCGGTGCAGAAATTATTTCCAACGGGTAAAGGCATACCATTCATGAAGAAACTTAATGGTTTCTCTATAGTGCTGACAGCCATGCTGGTATCAGGTTGTTCATCAGTTCAATATTCATGGCAGCCCGGGGCGGCGGCTGAATCGGTTCCTGCCCAAGTCAGTCACGAGCCAGAGCCGGTAGCTTCTTTTGAACCTGATACCCTTTACGATCTGCTTGTGGCCGAATTGGGTGGGCAGCGTAAACGTTATGATCTGGCACTGGGGTATTATCTCAAACAGGCTCATAAGACTCAGGACAAGGGGGTTGCCAAACGGGCCTATCAAATCAGCCAAGTGGTCGGGGCCCGTCAGGCATCTCTGGATGCAGCGTTACTCTGGGCCAAACTGGATGATAAAAATGCTGCTGCATTGCAAGCTGGTGCTATCGAACTGGTCAGGGCGGGTCAACTGGATCGAGCCGTTGAGCAGATGAAAAGCGTGCTGGCTCTGGAAGGTGAGGCCAATTTTGATTTCCTCGCAGCCAGTGCCCTGGAGCTTCCTGGAGATGAAAGGGAGCAATTGCTGAGCACCTTTGACAGCATTCTCAAGGACTATCCCGGTCATCGATCGCTGAATCTGGGTAAGGCCATTTTGTTGTTTCAGGACAATCAGTTTGAAGCAGCGATCAAGATCTGTGATCAGCTTCTTGCGAAGGAGCCCGGCTACGTCAAGGCTATCATACTCAAGGGTCGCATCCTTAATAAGATGGACAAAGGTGATGAGGCTGAGAAAATGCTGGCTGATGCCGTCAAAAAGTATCCGGATACTCCCCGTCTGCGTCTGATTTATGCCAGTGTACTGGTGCATCTGGATAAGCTGGGCGAGGCTCGCGAACAGTTTCAGGTGCTCCTGAATCAGTCACCCTATGATGTTGAGATGCTGTTGTCTCTGGCTCTAATTTCACTTGAGAGCGGCATGGTAGCAGAGTCTGAAAATTATTTTAAACAGCTATTGGCTCTGGGGCAGAGAAAAAGCACCGCTCATTATTATCTGGGATGGATATCAGAACAGAAAGGGCAATATGAACAGGCCCGGAAGTATTATCTGAGCGTGATGCCAGGCAAGGAGTTCATGATGTCACGGGTCGCGCTTATCCAGATGCTGCTCAAGCAGGGTAAAATGGCAGAGGCCCGACAGCAATTGGAAGAAGACCGCAACCGATTCCCGGTGCATGCAGTGCAGCTTTATTTGCTCGAGACAGAAATTCTGGTGAATGCCGGAGAGCTCGACGATGCCTTGAAACTGTTTTCAGACGCTGTATTGCGCTACCCCGACAGTGTTAACCTGCTTTATGGTCGGGCCATGGTGTTTGAGAGAATGGGAAGAATCAAGGATCTTGAGTCAGATCTGCGTGCCATTATCAAATCTCAGCCCGAAAATGCCGCGGCTCTGAATGCTCTTGGCTATACCTTGGCGGACCGTACTGAGCGCTATGAAGAGGCGAGGGAGTTGATCGAGAAGGCCTATGTCCTGGATGAAGATGATCCTGCCATTATGGACAGCATGGGTTGGGTACAATACCGTCTGGGTAACTACCAGGCTGCTCTTGTTTATCTCAAAAACGCTTATGAAAAGTATCCCGATCATGAGGTTGCAGCTCATCTGGGTGAGGTGCTTTGGGCCCTCGGGCGGAAAGAAGATGCACGAGCTTTGTGGGATGAGGCTTTGCAGAGGACTCCGGACAGTGACGTTCTGAAAGAGACCCGTGAGCGGTTGGAAAAGCAGCATAAAGAGGCCGATGCTTTAGCGGACCCCAAGGTTTCTATCGTAAAGTAAGCCTGCTGAATATCTATCATAACGGGCCTGGCAGGCCCGTCCACTAAACGCAAAAACTGGCAGGCTGTATGCGGATACCGTTTTCAACTTCATACCTGACTGACACCTCATTAACAATAAAACTGGCTATTCCTGTGATTTTTGCCCTGCTTCTCTCTGGTTGCGCTACAGCCCCCAAACCGGTAAAAGGGCTTTCAGAAGCTCAGCGACAGTCATTGTGGAAGGCTCATCAACAGCAGCTCTCAGAACTGGATTATTGGCACCTGACAGGGCGACTGGGATTAAGAGTCCCCGGAGACTCTGGAACCTTATCTCTGGAATGGCAACAGAATAAAGAGAACTATCTTATCTATCTGGATGGTCCCCTGGGGCAGGCAGTGGCAAAAATTAATGGTCAACCGGGCTCAGTAGCGCTGGAAGCCTCAGGTAAGGCTTATCAAGGCCAGAGTCCTGAGAAATTGCTGTTTGAGCTGACCGGTTGGGATTTACCTGTCAGTCTGCTGCGATACTGGGTCATGGGACTGCCCAGTCCTGATACCAGAGCCACTATCCAGTTAAATAATCAGGGTTATCCCGAGCAGATCACACAGCAGGGGTGGCAGGTTGAATATCTGCAGTACGGGGACTTCTCCGGAATAACCTTGCCTGTCAGGATAAAAGTCCGACAGGGTGAGGTGCAGGCAACTCTTTTTGTCAGAAGATGGCAGCTAAAATAGGCTTTCATTTTTTTCGTTAATATTTCTCCTGCTATCGGGCAGAAGTCGCTTAATAGTACATGATTGTAATTTCAGGATGGTTCGTTGATGTCGTCTTCAACTCTGGTTCTGCCTGCTCCGGCCAAGCTAAATCTTTTCTTGCATATAATCGGACGTCGACAAGATGGTTATCACCAGCTCCAGACCGTTTTCCAGTTTTTGGATTTTGCTGATGAGCTGACCTTTGAGCTTCACGACGAGTTATTACTGGATTGCAACCTTCCAGAGCTGATCGCTGATGACAATCTCATTCTCAAGGCTGCCCGTCTTTTACAAGTTCATACAGGCTGTGAAAAAGGTGTCAGAATTACGCTCCTTAAACGTCTGCCCATGGGAGGGGGAGTAGGTGGTGGCAGCTCCGATGCGGCTACAACACTCCATGGTCTGAATATATTGTGGGGGCTGGGACTGGACGAAGACACACTGGCAGAGCTGGGTCTGAAATTGGGAGCTGATGTTCCGGTATTTGTCCGGGGTCATGCTGCTTTTGCCGAAGGGGTTGGCGAGAGGCTTACTCCTGTCAGTCCTGAGGAGAACTGGTACCTGGTTCTCAAGCCTGACTGCCATGTCAACACCACCGAAATGTTCCGTCATCAGGAATTGACAAGAGATACTCGTCCCATTAAAGTTTCCGCCGCATTGAACGGGCTGCATGGAAATCAACTGGCCAATGACTTTCAGCCATTGGTTCGAAGGCTTTATCCGGAAGTTGATAAATGTTTAATGCTGTTGGATAATTCCGGAAATTCGAGCGTGGGGCAGGCCATGATGAGCGGTTCGGGTGCCTGTGTGTTTGTGCCGTTTGCCAGTCGTAAAGAGGCGGAAGCGACTCTGGCAGAAATCGACTCTGACGTTGATGGTTTCGTTGCCAGTGGTGTCAATACATCTCCGCTTCACAACTCGATCAGTCAACTGCGATCATGTGTGAATTAAACTTCATTATCCCGCTTACAGTGACTGTAAATTATGTTACTGGGGTGTCGCCAAGCGGTAAGGCAGCAGGTTTTGATCCTGCCATGCGGGGGTTCGAATCCCTCCACCCCAGCCACTGTTCCGAATCCTATCTTACAGATAGCTCTCGCCACTGTTTTATGAGACGTAACGCTCAGGACAAAACATTCACCTTTGAAACATTCGAAGGTAATGGTTCCAATCCAGGCAGGCAAAAACAGAATGATGTGACGCTCATTGCTGTCGGCGATGGGCGTCCTGCGCGTTTGGTGAAGAGCTACATCCACCCACGACTACGACCAGAGCAAGGTATTTATCCGTGTCCAAAATGATGGTGTTTGCCGGCAACTCAAATCCGGAGCTGGTGCACAAGGTTGTCAATCACCTGCATATCCCCCTGGGCAAGGCCTATGTTGGCCGTTTCAGTGACGGCGAAATTGCAGTAGAAATTCAGGAAAACGTCCGTGGTCGTGATGTCTTTATCATCCAGTCCACCTGCGCCCCTACCAACGACAACCTGATGGAGCTGCTGGTTATGGCGGACGCCATGCGGCGCTCGTCTGCGGTTCGCATCACAGCGGTGCTGCCTTACTTTGGTTACGCTCGTCAGGATCGTCGTCCGCGCTCTTCCCGTGTACCAATCAGTGCCAAAGTCGTCGCTGACATGATTGCCGGTGTGGGTGTGGATCGTGTCCTGACAGTAGACCTGCACGCTGACCAGATTCAGGGCTTTTTCGACATTCCTGTGGACAACGTTTACGGCTCCCCAATTCTGCTGGATGATATGGAGCGTCAGGGTTACGAGAACCTGATGGTGGTATCACCCGATCACGGTGGTGTGGTTCGTGCCCGTGCTGTGGCCAAGCGCCTGAATACCGATCTGGCTATCATCGACAAGCGTCGCCCTGAAGCCAATAAATCTGAAGTAATGAACATTATCGGTGATGTTAGTGGCCGTACCTCTGTGCTGGTCGATGATATGGTCGACACGGCCGGTACCCTGTGCGCTGCTGCAGCTGCGCTGAAGTCCAAAGGCGCTACCAAGGTCATTGCCTACTGTACTCACCCTGTTCTGTCTGGCCGTGCTCTGGAAAATGTGGCTAACTCCGAGCTGGACGAACTGGTAGTGACCAACACGATTCCTCTGAGCCCGGCTGCCCAAGCTCTGGGTCGAATTCGCCAGCTGGATATGTCTCCTCTGCTGGCTGAGTCTGTTCGCAGAATCAGTAACGCTGAATCCATCAGTGCGATGTTCCAGTAATTTCAGGGAATTAACGAAAACGCCGTAAGCCCTCGCCCAAACGAGGGTGTCGCGAAGCTCTGACAACTCGTTCCCACACTGGGACCCAAAGAGCCTGATAGCATGGGAACCAGAGTTTTGCGAAAACCTCGCACCAGCTGGGAACGAGTTCAACGGACATTCAGTGCTTCATCACGGTAGCGCAAAAATGGTTCCAGAAAAAATGCCAGCAATCGGCGTTTGCCGGTTTTTACCTCGGCAGAGACCATCATATCCACATGCAAGGGTTCATTCTGACCGTTAACATTGACAGATTGCTGGTTCAATCGGATGTATACCGGATACATAAATCCCTGCTCGTCCTGCTTCCGGGCATCTTTGGAAACCAGCTCGACCACGCCTTGTAAATAGCCAAAAAATGTATACGGAAAAGTTTCTATTTTGATATCGGCCACCATCCCAACCTTCACAAAACCGATATCCTTGTTTTCCACCATGACTTCCGCCTGCAGCTCAGCATTGTCTGGAACCAACGACATCAAAGTGGCAGCTGGCTGGATCACCGAGCCGTCACCCAGCACCGATAATTGCTGTACCGTACCGTCTTCCGGCGCCCGGATATAACAATTCTGATTGTGTTCCCTGGCTTTGATAATGCTGTTCTGTAGTTCAGTAATCTTATCACTGAACTCATTGAGTTTTTCCATGCGTTCATGACGAAATGCTTTTTGTCTACTTTCTTTTTCACTAACAAGCGCTGCCAGCTCTGCCTTTGCTTCATTCTGGCGACTTTGTTGGACCTGCAGCTGCTGGCTGGTATCCAGCTGTTTTTCTCTGGTGGCCAGCCACTCCAGTCGTGACACAAGACCTTTGTCCAATAATTGCCGAGTTGCTTTTTCATTTTCCAGATGCAGGGGGTTAAGTATCTGCAGTCGGTCAATTTCGGCCTGAATCGCCATAACTTTTGCCCGACGCTGATCGATTTGCTGCACTATGGATTGATTGCTGCTCTGATAATGCTGGTAGTCATAATCTAGCAACTGTTGCTGGCGAAACCACTGGTCAGGGCTTGGCTTTCCAGAGAGCGGCAGCTTAGCCTGGGTAACCCATTGCTGCAGGTTGGAAGGCGGCGCCGTAGGCGTTTCCGTTGCGGATTCAAGCAACAATTGCAATCGCCTGACATTGAGCTGGTTTTGCAGCAACATAGCTTCAATCTGGCGAATATCAGCTTCTGGCTCAGTGGGGTTCAGCTTGATCAGTAATTGGTTTTTATGAACATGCTCACCTTCAGTGACATAAATGGTATCCACCCGGCCAGCAATCAGTGATTGTACTTCCTTGACCTTGCCCACCGGTATTATTCTGCCACTGGCGATGACTTCGGTGTCAATAAAGCTGAACCAGCTCCAGAGCAAGACAAAGGTCAGCAGGGCACAAATCAGCAACATCAGGACATGAGCGAACGGTGACGGTGGTGATTCGAGAATTTCAACAGCTGCCGGCAGAAACTCCAGCTCATCTTTTTTGCGCCTGACCCGAGGATGTTTCTTCTCATGGTGCAGGCTGTCTCTGATCAGCGTGAGAATGCGTCCCAATTGTTTAAACTCTTTGTGTTACATCGATTTGTGAAGACCAGAGCTGGGCGTAGCGTCCCTGCTGTTGAACCAGCTCATCATGGCTGCCATCTTCTTCAATAACCCCTTTTTCGATCACTATAATCCGATCACAACGACGGATAGTTGAGAGTCGATGGGCGATGATGATGACGGTGCGGCCTCTGCAGATAGCCCGCATGTTGTCCTGAATAATTTTTTCTGACTCATAATCCAGAGCCGATGTCGCTTCATCAAAAATCAGGATATTGGGCTGGGTGGCCAGTGCTCTGGCAATGGCCAGGCGCTGAAGCTGACCGCCGGACAGCCCTACGCCGCGCTCACCCAGCTCAGAATTGTAACCATGGGGCATTTCGACAATGAAATCATGAGCTCCGGCCAGTTGGGCTGAAGCGATGACCGACTCCATATCCAGGGTTGGATTCGCAAGAGCAATATTGTCCCGAATGGTGCCATTAAACAGCACGCTGTCCTGAAGGACGACACCGATCTGGCGTCGGATCCAGGCTGGGTTTAATAGTGCAAGGTTGGCACCATCAATATAAACCTTGCCACTTTCTGGTATGAAGAGCCGCTGGATCAGCTTGGTCAGCGTTGACTTACCAGAACCTGAACGGCCGGCAATGCCGATCACTTGTCCTGCAGGAATGTCCAGGTCAATGCGGTTAAGTACTGCAGGGCTCGCAGGGCTGTAGCGAAAAACAACGTTTTCAAGCCTGATGGCTCCTTTCATTGCCGGAGGTGAGGATTGACTTAAATGACTCTGGGGCTCGGTAGGAGCATTGATGATGTCACCGAGGCGTTCGATAGCAATGCGAAATTGCTGAAAGTCCTGCCAGAGCTGGGCAAGCCTCAGGATGGGGGCAGAAATCTGTCCTGAAATCATATTGAAGGCGATCAATTCGCCTACCGTCATATGCCCATGAATGACCTCCAGAGATCCCTGCCACATCAACAGAGCGATAACCAGCTTGCTTACCAGCTGCACCGACTGACTGCCGTAAATGCCGGTCACCACGGAGCGAAAAGAGGCCTGAGCAAAACCGGCCAGCTGATGTTCCCAGCGCTGTCGCATCTGGGGTTCGATGGCCATGGATTTAAGGGTCTCTACCCCGGTCAGGGTTTCGGTCAGAAAGGCCTGGTTAATGGCACTGCGGTGAAACAATTCTTCGGTTCTCCGGCGCAGGCGGGGAGTAATCAAAATAGAAATGATAATGTAGAAAGGAATCGAGCCAATCACGATCCAGGCCAGCCGACTGGAATAGAAGAACATGACAACAATAAATAACAGGCTGAAAAACAGGTCTATGACCAGGGTGAGAGCACTGCTGGTGAGGAAATTACGCACATTTTCCAGCTCACGCACACGAGCCACAACCTGACCCACGGGTCGACTCTGGAAGAAAGCCACAGGAAGTTTCAGCAGGTGTCGGAATAACCGGGTACCTAATTCAACATCAACCCGGTTGGTGGTATGTGAAAAAACATAGGTTCTCAAGCCATCCAGCGTAACCTCAAACAGGGAAATGGCCAGCAGTGCGATAACCAGAACATTCAGCGTCATTTCTGCCCGGTGAACCAGCACTTTGTCCATCACCACCTGAAAAACCAGCGGCGTCAGCAGGGCGAATAGCTGCATGAAAAAAGAGGCAACCAATATGTCCCTGAACAGTTTTCGAAACTTGACAATAGCCGGTATAAACCAGCTGATATCGAAGTGCTGATTTTTGCCTGGCAGAACACTTCGATCCGTCACTAAAATGGCCTGGCCACGCCAACGACTCCAGAGTTTATCTAAAGCAATGGACTCTGGTCTCATTCCCTCCCGCTGAATCAATGCTTTGCCATCGCTGATGGCGGCAATAATAAAAAACTGCTCGTTTTTATCTATGGCAATAAACGGACAGTGTATTTTAGTTAATCGCTGTCGCCTGATTCTGACTTGTCTGGCTCTTAGTTTCAGTTGTTTTGCGGCCCTGAGCATCGTCAGTGGGGTCAGGTCTTCTCCCTCGGGGCAGAACTCATGTTTGATGACATTGATGTCAATGGTTTTCTTCAGGTATTGCATCATCAATAAAAAGCAAAACAAGCCACTCCCGGCAGATGGCTCGGTATCAGCATCTGTAGTGCCCATTGGCAATATCCTTTGTCCTGATTTGTGTTGCTAAACGACGCTTTAACCTGAAGATGAAATCTCGTAGTACGTTGCAGCTGTTCAGTTGAGTCTCACAGTGTAGACATCTCCGTTGGTTCCGTTACAAATTTTTTGCGTATCACAAAAACTAGTGCAGCTAAGCCTTGATATCCATACAGCCTCCCTCGTTCATCCTGAGCGGAGTCGAAGGATGTGGACTCCAACAAAGACCGTGCCAACCACCCTTCGACTCCGCTCAGGGTGAACGGAGTTTGGGCGGCATTGATAATTTGGTGCGTGGTAACGAGGAGTGTAGGGATATCAGAGCTTGGCTCCTAGAGATATTTCCATCCATAACTCCATTTAGGATCTATATTCCCTGTTCAGTCACTGTATCTGGGAAATCATCATGAAAAAAACATTCAACCTGTTTCCGTTACTTTTGTGTTTGTTTTATTCGACGGCACAGGCCAGCCCCCCCTCACAAAATGATTTTGATTTTCTTAAGCCTTTTAATGACAGCGCATTGGTGGAAAACGGGCTTGAGTTAACGGAAAGTATTGCCGGGCTCTCTTTGTCTACCCTGCTCAATCTGGGTATCTGGTGGGGTGTGTGTAAAACGCCGGGAATAGTCTCCGGGCTTTCAGGCAAATATGACCCGGCGGCATCGGATACAAAGGAGCTGGAGGCGCTGAAAACGGATTTCTGTTTGCAACTGGCTCCCGTGGCGACTACCGCTGAAGTGGCGCTGGCCGGGCATGTGTCTCCCTGGCCCATGGAGTTCTGGTGGAAACCTCTGTATTTTGCCGGTGCAGGAATGGCAGCTGCCGTCGTTTCCCAAACAAGGGAGTTCGTACCTGTCGCGGTCTTTACCTACTTTGCGTCAGAAGCGGTATCAAGAACTTTAGCCAGCACCACGTGGGTGTTAATGCTAAGAAAAATGAGCGTAAGGGATATTAGAACTGAATGGTATGGGGCTTGGGAAGACGCAATATTTTCTGCGCTTAGTGTGGTTATTGCAGGCGGTGTCGCCTACAAAGCTATGATTCATAATGGCTTCAGTTCAACAAAAGGGATTATTCTTGCTTCTGTTGTCAGCGCAGCGATTGCAGGTGCCCTCTCGGGAATTATTCCAGGGTCAATAATGGATGTGGACGGACAGACAAAGACTGGGATTGGAGCAGCCGACGCCACACACATAGCCGCAGTCCGGGCCCGAGGCGTACCCGGACGCATGTACGCAGCCGCAACCTCAGCCGTGGTCTTAGCCGGAGGCTTGGCCGTAAAGATAATCGAAATAATCGAAACTGGAACCTTAGCTCAATCCATAGATCCATCTCTATCCGGGGTCTTCGCTTTAGGCGGAGCTTTAGTCGGATCCGTAGCCGGAATGGGAGCTGCAGCTGAAGCCAAAGTCGAACCCGAAAAAGGAGTGATGGTCGCAGCCTCTGTCATAACCCTGAGCGGATTCGGAGTTTTGCTTATGCTGGACCGTTCGAAGATAACCTCAGACAACCCCTTTATCACAGCCGGTGTTACTTTAGTGCCTGCGTTGACTTTCGCTGTTATCAATAGTCTTTCAAACTACGCTGTTTATGGCTATCCACTCGAACAAAGCCTTTCAGAGACCGGCTGGACTCAGTGGAAAAAGTTCTATGCGCCCCTGGATTATCTCTCGACTCTGTTTAACTGACAGATTCAATAAAACTGCTGACTCATGGGCTGACTTATTACCGCACTTTGTATTTAGTGCCTGCCCGAAAACCCACAAGTAATCCGATGCAGCAGGCAGCAGCCTCATTGAAATGGCGTACTAAACGTTCTTTTGCAGGCAGATTCTCAATTAAGCGTGCTACTTTATCGGATGGGCGTAAATTCCGTAATTTGAGAGGGTGACAACTTGAATACTGGTATTGTACGTAAAGTTTCTGCCTGCTTTGCGGTTCTCGGGGACTGCGCTTGCTGTATCGTTATTTTTCTGGTTCTTGGCACACCTTCGCTCGGGTTTGGGCTGACACTGGTTGACAACGTGTTGTTGCGTGAAACCTACCCGTTTGCCAATGAGACCCATTGGTTTGGAGCTCCTGCAGGCGTGGCATTATTTGCCCAAAAAAACAATACGACAGTAGTTGTTTTAAACAACAGAGGGCTTTTTCTTACGTTCCAGTGTTCAGAGGATTCTGACCCGTGTGCTGTGCAAACGACGACCCAGATATCACCCAACTCAAGACAACATCGAAGCTTGGTTAAAAATGAAAACTGCTTCTACGTAGCCAGTGATTCGGGTGAAGAGGGAGGAAATATTGGCAGCTTCAGTTGGGAGCATGGGCAGCTGACCACGGGCCCTCTGGTGACGTTTGCTGGTGTTTCATCGCTGGGAGTGAGCCTTGATGGTCAATGGCTCGCGGCTTGCTCTTTACTGATGGGTGAACTGCGGATTTATCAGCAGGAAAAAAACTGTCAAACAGGATCATTCCAACGCTTTGGTGGACAAAATCACCATCTTTTTCGCCAGGGCTGCTCTTCTGCCCGTTTCAGTAAAGACAGCACGCAATTGTGTGTCAGTTCGGCGTTTGACAACCAGATCGCCTGCTTTGAGCAATCGGCTGGAGACTGGCGGCCTGTCACCATAGTGACACCGGCTATTGGTGAGGTTGTTATTGACCAACCTGTTGGGGCTATCTTCGCAGATGCATACTTGTTGATTATCCACAGAGGTGGAGAGTTAGTTTTATGCCCTCCTGAGGTTGCTAATCAATTCACCGGCATCGGTCCTGCTCACTATTCCTATCAGACTCTTGGTTGTCGATTGCATTCCCATCAATGCCAGCATGTCATGAGCCAACAGCTTTGCTCATTCAGTGCCTGTGAGAATGCTATTTTTTCATCGAATGGGGAAGGCGTTGAGAATACCATCGAGTCAAGCTGGCCAGACCTGGGAAAACTGGATGAAATCCGACAATACGACAATAATACTTTTTTGATCGCTGGCGAGCGAGGCTTGCATGTTGTTCAGTTTGACAATGGTAGCCTCTGTTATCAAACAACTCTGACCAGTCGCCGTGGAAGTGACGGTTGGCCAGGAAACCGAATTACGTTTGACTTCAGTGGTGGCCTGATAGTGTTCGGCAATCGCTTTGATCATTCCGTCCATCTCCTGAGGATTCATCAAGCGGGTCAGCCCCTTGAATCTTCTTCACCATTGCTGGTCGCTTCGATGATGCCGCTTCTGACCACGTTGTTTAACGCTGTTGCTATTTTGCGGTGCTGGTGACTCACTTTCTGTTGCAAAAAGATGATGGCCCGTTGTCCGTTTTTGTAGGGGGTGGGAATACCCCCCTATGCGGGACATGGAACTCCACCCCGGGTTTCAGAGAGTTACTCCCCTGTTCGTGGGCACCGGTGAATATGGGTGAAGGGGGAGTAGGAAAGAAAGGGCGAGCCAGGGCTTGCCTTTTACCTCTGAACTGATCAAGTACCGCAACCTCTCCAGTGGGTGTCAGTTTTGCCTGGTCAATAATATTCCGGTTCCAGAGTCGGCTGTGGTGAGCACAGACATTTCTCAGATAATTGAGGCTTCGCAGCCAGGAGGCAAAATGACGACCATTCCTAACCCCGTAGTTTGTTACCTTTGCCCCGGCCACTGGCTGAACGGGTGGTGTGGGTTGTAGTCAACAGCTCCGGATGTTCTGTCAGCATCTCGGCCAGTACAGGGCATCTTGAAATATCGTTGGTTTTTTAAGCGGGTGTACCGAATTTGTCGGTAGCACCCATAGCCAGCAGTTTCTGGTGTTTGAGAGCACTGAGACCCTCACCTGTTTGTTCAGATTGTTGTTTTTCAGAAAGCCTGAAGTCGGGCACCACATGAATTAGTGCTCTTCTGTTTTGTTATTTTTGATATCAACACCAAAGTATTTAAAATAAATTTGCAATCCTCGTTGGTTAAGATACGCGTTTCCGGGACCCTTCGGTATTCTGAGAGCATGATGTGGAATAGTTGGCTCCCCATACCCACATGCGTGATTTTCAGAGGCATCTGCAGTGGTCGTATTTGTGGCTTCGGGGTCATCTGCAGTGGTCGTATTTGTAGCTTCAGGGCCATCTGCAGTGCTGGTATTTGTAGCTTCAGAGGCATCTGCAGTGGTTGTATTTATAACTTCAGGAGCATCTTCAGTAGTCGTATTTATAACTTCAGGAGCATCTTCAGTAGTCGTATTTATAACTTCAGGGGCATCTTCAGTAGTCGTATTTATAACTTCAGGGGCATCTTCAGTAGTCGTATTTATAACTTCAGGGGCATCTGCAGTGGCCGTATCTATAACTTCATGGGCATCTGCAGTGGTCATATCTATAACTTCAGGGGCAGGCCAAGACAGGGCTAAGCTTAAACTGGAGCCTGTATTACCTGGTGCCGGATGCACCAGCATTTGGGTTACTCCATTTGATTCAGGATCAAAGTGAACCATTAAACCGGCTGGCGGTGCTGGTTGATCATTGCTTTCAGGGCGATCAGAGGTATTTTCTGTGTTATCGTCGGATGGGTCTTCTTGATTGAGTTCATGGGTTCTCATCCTTGATCTGTAACATTTAATCAGGCCGTAACCACCCAGACCTGCTACGCCCAACGATGGCAACAGACCAGCAAACACCCGTTTCAGTAATCGGGAGGTGTAATCGGCTGGTTTTACGCTGACCACTGTTCGTATTTGACTGAACTGGTTGTGTGGGTTAGTTGCTGTTACCGTCAGGGGCCATCTTTCTGATAGTGCCCAACCACCGCTCTTTTTACTCAAAGGGGTATCACTCTCGGGGTTGACCACTAAACTTTTGTTTTGCCAAATGAATGGGCAATTGCCTTCATGGCCTTCACAGTCAACCCTGACGATTAATTGAGAATAATCCCTGTTGTCTGACTGATTGGGGTCTTTCACATTCATAGGCCCTACTACGAACTGGTTATTTTCCATATCGGATTCATCGTAGTCGTACTCAGGAGGATCTTGCCAATCTGCGAATAAAGGGGGCGAAACGAGCCTCAGGGTATGGATTGTGCCCCGTCTGCCAATCACGGCTACTTTTCTGCCATCCGGGCTGGAGGCTATGCTGCTGAGTGCCTGAGGCATATTTTGAAAGCCAATGAGTTGAGCCTCCTGAGTTTCCCACTGATCTTCCTTGTTTAAAACCACCAGATGGACGAACCGGTCGGTAGAGGCAATAAAGGCGCTGATGAAGTCATTGGGTAGTTCGGCAATGGTCACGTCGTGCACTCCGAACCAGCTGTCAACTTTCTCAAGATCTTCCGGGTTGGAGACCGATTGCAGCAGATGCAATTGTCCCTGGTCGTATCGAAAAATCAGCAGGGTTTGGGTCTCGGCTGCGACTATCGCAAGGAGGTGTCCATCCGCTGATAGTGTCATACCAACAATGTCTTTCAGAGCCGGAATGTCTGAAGATGAGGCGAGAGTGACATTCTGCCATTGATTCTCCTGCCATTGTTTATCAACTTTAATCAGCGAGCTGGTAATGGTTATACCATTATCGCTTTCCTGTATTTCATTCAGCGCCGCAATATAGGTCAGGTTTGACCGTGGAACAGTGACCACAGGGCCTACTTTCTGGCCCTGGTATCGGGCTAATGGCTCCGCGAACAGAGAGTCTTGCACAGGAGGGGAGGGGGCAAGGACATCTGACCATTTTTGAACAACGTTAAGATTGTTGAAATCAACCAAAAAGCTGGATCTGGAATCAGTAGCATTATCAACAGTCAGCAGAATATGGGAATTGTTATAGAACGAAACAGAACCCTTATAGATATTCAAGGGTTCCTCCCTGACAGCCAGCTCGCTGGAATTCATTAAGAGCAGGCGATGTTCCCGGGTTTCTTCCGCAACACTTGAGCTTGCAATACATGTAATAACAATGAACATAAGGGCAAAGATGGGGAAAGACGTTTTTGCTCTTATATTTTCAGATCTCATAATCAAAAACACCAGTGCAGCCAAACCTTGATATCCATCCAGCCCCCTCGTTCCCATGCTCCGAGGGTGTCGCAAAACTCCAACAGCTCGTTCCCATGCTCTGAGGTCGTCATTCCCTAATTCTGGGGGATCACAAGGCCAGGGGGGCACCGGGCAGTAGAGTTCTGGTGGTGAGTCAGTGTGGATTCCCGCCTTCGCGGGAATGACGGGAGTGAAGCCGGGAATGACGGGAATGAAGTCGGGAATGACGGGAATGAAGCCGGGAATGACTGGAGTCAACCCGTTCCCACGCTGGTGAGAGTTTTGCGACACCCTCTGGTGCGTGGGAACGAGGGGGGAATCAAAAACATCTGGACAGCTGGTACAGACCTGATTTGTATCGCGGTCTTTTCGATAGATAAGACGAGTTCGGTGGTTCATAGGCAACGCCCCCCCTGAATCCTGTCACCAGCCTGAAAATAAAACACACCGGCTGGCAAATTAAACCCTGTTGTACTGTAATCAATCACCAATAAGGTTGTCGTAATACCTGAATTACACAGCGTCATGCAAAGGTCCTTGGCCCTCGGGAATGATAGCAGAGATTCATATCAACCTGAGTACCTCATAAAAATAAGCCTATTGTCGTATATATTTTGTCTTTTTCGGTGTGGCAATCCCGATCACGAAAACGTAAAAAGGCTATCGCAAAAGGTTTTCAAAAAATGTCTGGTAAGAATGCTAAACGTCCTCAAGTATCAGAGCCTGATTTCAGCCAGTTTCTGGAAATGGCCGACAAAGGGCTTTCCCTGGAAGATCGCAATACGGTTCATTACCGCAGGTTAATGGAGAGCTATAGCGTTTTCGACGCCATCCAGGAGAAAAATTCCGCTAAAGGCTGGCTGGTGGCCAGCCAGATAGAAGCCAGGGCGAAGGATTACCTGCAGCAGGAACCCTTTAAGAAAGACTGGGTAACCGCGGTGTTATCCCCCGTTCAGGCTTTTCTCAGCCGCATCCTTGAAGAACCACCCAAAACCATTCACATGTTATTGCTCCAGCCACTGGACAGGATTGGCCTGGATTATCTGCAAGCCTGGATCATGGCCAACCCGGATTATCAAATCCATCTCTGGCAGGACCACAGGGTTTCTCTGGCTTCTCTGATGCGAAAATACATCATAGAGTGGGCACTCGCCGATGTTGCCAATGCCCGGGATATTGAGCCGTTTGCCGGACAACTGATCCGTCGGATAATCGATACCCAGCGCCGTGCCGTCAGTCATGTTCTCAATAGTTACGATAAGGGTGCTTCCATTGACCGGGCAGTGCAGGATTTTCTGGTTTCATATACTCATGCTTCTACCAAAGAACTGGCCGTTGAGAAGGCGCGCTTTAATCAGCAGATTCTCTATGCCAGGGAAGAATTGAGCCGGTTAAGTGACCATGGGAACCGGGTTAACGTTCGGGATATTGCATCACTATGGCCAGAAGGGAACATTCTGACCAGTGATTACTTCAATGAGCTGCTGCGAGGAAATATTAACGGAGCGGAAAATCTGGCCCGGTTTCAGATCCTGTTCAGTGCCGGTGGCTTTATTGTCAGGCCAGATAGCCTGCCCGGCATCAATCGGGATTGGTTAACGGGGATTGAACTGGATGGCCTGCCAAAGGAAATGCTGGAAGCCGGTATTGTCCAGGCGGTTCTGGAGAGCCATCCGGACCGCTTTCCCCACCGGCAGGACAAACTCCGGCAACCGCTTCGCAGTGGCTACATTGACAGCCTCAAGCTGCTGGATGATCTCAGGCCGGGCGTTCGTCAGCAATTGCTGGCGGCAGCCAGAGAGACCCGGCAACCCTTTCGGTCAATTAACCAGACGGGCTTGATTCCCGGAACTGTTCAGGCCGGACAATCCCGTGGGCGTCTGTCCGCCAGTATGATGGCCGCCCGGCAGGGATCACCTGTCGCACAACGGGTGCTGGCTTTGATGGTAAAAAGGTACCGATTTTTAGACAGTGCCCTGGGAGGAGCCGAACCCTACAACTGGCAGGAAACTCGACGGTTTTATTTCAGCCAGCTGGACGCGGCGAAGGATCATGGTTTTCCCCTGCATCTGGCCCGGATTGGCGCTTATCGGTTGGGAATGCTGCGCGGGGATGAAAGCCTTAACCTGTTTCTCAATGGCGATGAGTTACTCAGGGAGGCGATGGCCGACTACATTCAATCGCTGGGCGAGCAGCCCGTGCCCCCGGAGCAGCATCTGATTGGGAAGCAGCTGGCCAGCTGGGGGACTTTGTCGACCGAAGAACACCTGGCTCTGGCGGTAGATCCTCAGCAAAACAGCCTTTCATTTCATCTTGAAAAGAACAACAGCAAGCTGAAGCAATATGTTCTTCCCCTGGGTCATGAAGGTGACATTCAGGCCATCGCCGGATTCCTCCATCAAAGTTACCCTCAGGCGACACAGTGGCTGTCAGCGCTTTCCCCGGATGCTGGCCATGCCCTGGACTTTTTTGCTGAGCCGCCATCATCAGGGCTCTTGGTGCTGGTTGGCAAATTGACAGAAGATGGTCGTTTATCAGGCTTTTCCGGGTCAGCCCTGGCGGCTGGTCTTTCCAGTCAATGGTTGCATGAGTCCAGGCACCAAATAAAGATATACTGCCTTGCTGATCCCGCGTTGGGCAATGAGCGCATTGTCGGATTTTTCCAGGAGGTGCTGGCTGCTCTGCCAGAAGGGCAGGCGACACTGAACACACTGGAAGTTGCCCGGGAGTTGACCCAGGTTGATGATCTTGGTCAGCCCTGGGTGGCTTCTGTTGATGCCCGGGGAAAGTTGCTATGGCAGCACGGGAATGGACACCACTGGGCTGGTTACAGAACCCCCGGTGGGCAATGGAAAATCCAGTCCTCAGATTTTGCCCTGGGAGAACAGGAAGTTCTTCCACGCAATGATATCTCCAGAGCCATTGACCTCGCCAGGAAGCATTATCGTATGGTTTTGCGGGAGCTTGGCTATGTTAATCAAAGCGGTTACCTATTCAGTAAGTCTATAAATATAAATAACGGCGAACTGAATATTCAGTTGATGCTGGATACAGTGACGGCAAACCACAGCAACCAGCCTGAGTACTTTTTCTCATCCCGGGACATTCGCCAGATCGAAAGGGACGTCAATCTGGCGTTTACCCGGTTGCTTGGTTATTCAGGTTTACCTGATGACATGACGGACCGTTTTACGGTGCTGGTGTCTCTGAGTCCCTGGGTAAAAAATGGACTCTATTTTACCAGCGAGGGGGTCAAGCTGGTTCTGGATGGCAGCTTTCTGGACTCTGATCTTGCCCCGTTTCAGTCCACCGCTCTGGCTGAGCTGGCTCCAGCCAGCGACCGGGGGAGTTCGATTCTCCTTCACTATTTGTCCATGGTCATCTATGAGCGGCTGCAACCGGAGATGTTCTGGAACGATTTCAGCACCTTTCACGGGGACGCAACAGGTTGCCAGCCGCTTGGGAAGTTGACTCCTGTTCCCGGTAATATTAAGGATGACACTCAGGCTGTGTCGCCTCTGGCACGCCAATCCAGACTCCATTTTGTTGCGGAGTCACTGACGGCTCTTATACAAAACCAGATTTTGCCTCCGGCTTCAGCCTCAGCTCTGAATACGCTGCTTTACAGACAACTCCCCGGCAATGACTTACCGGATGATCGTCGTCTGGCTTTATATCAAGGCTGGAGCCGTCGCTTTCAAGTGATTGCAACTGCCATCAAACAGCAACAGGAAATCGCCGATTTACAAATCAGTCTGGCGAAGGCTGAAGGTTGGGATCACAGCGGCGAGCGCGAAGTTCTGGTGAATGGTTCAGGCCAATGGTTTCAGTTGACCCGTACCCGATATTTTACGCTGCTCCAGGATTACCCGACAGGTGCCATCCTGGAATTTTCACGCCATGACCCGATAGCCGAGAGCCTCCAGCAAAGTGACAGACAACGTCGCGCGCCCCAAGAGCCGGGATTGTTGGAAGCACATCCGGTCTCTCTGGAGCAGTGGTCGGGAAAACTGGTTCAGGGTGACCAGGCTTTTGCGGCTTCTGGTGTACCGCAGGCCCTTTGGGAAGGATTCAGGGAGATAGCCCGGAAAAACCAGGCACTGATTGCCATCAGGCCCATTAATCCAGACGCGTCCGACCTGCTCAATCATGGTCTGGGTGACGGTATAAAAATTGCCACAAAAGGTTTAAGTGTCAAGGGCAAGAGTGCGGACTGGGGAATACAGGCGGGATTGATTCCCTTCGATTCCGCTTTGTCCAAGGTGTTTGGCAAAGACGGTCTGGAACACCGGTCACAGATCGAAAAGGGGGACTACCAGAATGTCCATTCAACCCACTTGCCGGGCATGGCCGCCGTTCAGCTGCAACTGGACTGGAGCGCCATTGAGCGCCGGCTGGAACAGGGAAAGCTGGGCTCGCTGACGCCACTGGAGGATGGCAGTTATCTGGCAACGGTGACTCGCTCCATTGAATCCAGCGATGGCGGGGCCGGTGCGCGCTCGGTGCTGTTTCAGTATCGTTTGACCCGGCAGTCCAATGACCTCTGGAGAGTCGAGTATAAAAGTGAAGACTATGGCATTGAGCATCCGGAATATAAGACTTTCCGCCCCCTGAAGGTCATGGCTGAAGTTAATGACGACGGCTCCCATCGATTGTTTACGGCAGACATAGATCTGTTTGCCCTGTTCAAGCGCCTGGACAGTTCTTCAAGCGATCTGAACAATGGCGTCAGGGAAGAGGCGGATCGAATTGGGCGGTTATCATCAGCGAACAAGGGCGCGGGTCAGTTTTCCAGCGAGCTTGCCAGAGCTCGTTGGCTGTCTGCTTATCGACGTGTAACTGAAGCCTTGGGTACGCGAGAGAGACGCAAGTTTGATCCCCATAAGGGAACCTTGACTCATTTTCAGGAAGATATCATTGACCAGATCAATGAAGCGGCGGCGGAAAGGGGGTTGCCCAAAGTCTGTCACCATGGCACAGAACAGGACAATACCAAATACCCCGAGCGGGATAATAAAATTTTATTCATCGATCCTGAAGGACGGGTTTATCAAACGGATACCTTTGAAAAGGTGTCCAGTATCCTGAAGTACTACGATGTTGTGGGTGGGTTCCTGACCTATCGAAATCGTTCATACAAGCCCCTTGATGAAGTGCCATCGGAGATCAGTAGCAGGCTGGGAGGAGACAGCCGGATTGGCTTTCGTGAACGGTTTAATTTGGCTCCGCTATTGCAAATCCTTGAGTCAGGACAGCTCAAAGAACCTGTCCGCCCTTCCATTCCAGACAGGGCACCGGTGTTAATCATAGGAGAGGAAGGACTTTCGTATCAGTCGTTTGGTCCGGGTTATATGACAGAAAAAAGTCCGGGACGACTGGGGATCGTTCTGTACCCCGAAGGCAGATTTGACTTTCCTGCCCGATTTATCTCCATAGAGTTTGATATTGCCCGCTATGACAAGGGGGTTCGTGATAACGATTTTCCCACTTCACGGCTTCAGTATGATATCAGCAAAATAGCTGACCTGTTTTTGACCGGGCGATTAAACGACGAGCTTAGGGCATTGGGCAAAACCGCAAAAAGCATCCGTTATGCGAGTGAGCAACAGGTTCGTGTTCGGGTTAATCCGGGTAAATCTCTGTTTGAGAGTCATGTCCTTATCCCCAATGATGGCAAACCGGTTGTTGAAATAGGTACAAAAGGTATTGAGAGCATACCCGATTCAACGCTTCGGGAAGCCGTTTCCGGTTTGTTTGGTTCGGCACTGCTAAGGTCTATCCGGTCAGCAGGCAAAGACGACTTTGGGTCGGCAGGGAAAATCTGGAAATACAGCATGTTATTGAGCCTGGGCGAGTACTATGGGATGGATGAGAGCTTCAGGCTGATTCCCCTGCATCATCCTGACGAGACATCGCTTTATGACGATTTAGTCGCCAAAGAGTCGCACAATATCAGAATCCGGTCTGAACCTCATTCCGATATGTTTCGGGCGGTAAGAGCTATTTATCAGTCTGGAAGGCTGCAGGAAAGGATTGAACACATTCATAAAAACCAGACCCGGTATTCACCGCTTGAGTTGTCTGAGTTTGCCGGTGCGATTTCTGATTACTATGACACCATCAAATCACCGGATGCCCAAAAGAAATTCAGGCTGGCTCTGGGTGTCTATCGTGTCAGATGGCTGGAATCTCTGGATAAAACCAGAGATAAGTTCAAACGCCTTGACGTTGATGTTCAGCAGGATATTGCACTCATCAAAAATCGGGCGGTTAGCAAACTGGAAGACGTTGCCGGGAAGTTGCAGAATAGCGTGCGTTCCTCTCTCGTCATTGACCCGGCCCTTCTTTCTGATCTTCCGGTGCCTTCACTGGAAGAATACAGGGATATCATTTTACAGCAGGCAAAGAGAGATGTTGATTTAGGCAGAGTCCTTCACAAAAAATCGAGCAGGGCAGAGGAGGCCCTGAAAAAGATCTATCAAACGCTTGAGAAAGAGGATGCCATTCAAATAGCTCGGGAAAGAATGGCCCGGCTTTTATCTGAACAAATATTAAGTGACGATAAGATTGTACCCGACCTGATGAAAATAGGTCTTCAGAAAAATAGGGCTGATCTAAAAAAACTGTTCAACACCCTGGTGCTTAAATACGGAAATATCTTCAAAGAAACTCTGGGCTTTTCGATGCCGCCATTAACCCTTGAAATAGATCTTTCAGGTAATGAGGGCAAAGAAAAACCCGTTTACCATGAGGCGAAGATAACCTGGTTTAGCCGTAATAAAGCCAGTAATGAAAAAGAACAGCTGGAGGCTAACAAGGCATTTTTGAATGTCATTGCTGATGGCCTGTCGCAACATGCACGACACACCCTGTTGACTCAATGGAATGACCAGATCCCGGAAAAGTTAAATATTCAGGACGGGTTAAGAGTATTCAAGGCTGGAAATCAACTTTATGCGGTTGGTTCCACGGACAAGACCCCTCAGCAACCGTCTGGCCAGGAGTCGGTTGACTTGACGGGCAAAGGCAGTCAACCACCGCTGGCATTGTCTATCAGAAACCCTGAGTCCGGGCACTCTTTTTTAATACGACAGTTGCCGGAAGGTTTTTTGAAAGCTGTCCGCCGGGAAGCGGTACGGGACATAACCGCTTCGCGCACCTTATCCATTGGTATCACGGATGTCCAGTCTGAGGTAATCAGTAAGAACCTGAACGAAATTTTTCAGTCTCTGGATCATCGTTCTGGCCAGACTGGGTTGCTGGCTCGGGATTTCAGGAATCTCCATGAGGTTGCCAGAATTGCTCGAATACCCGCCTCTGAACCTCAGCCGGATGGGAACGACTATACCGGCCTTTATCCTTTCAGAAGGTTGAGCCTGGGTGGTCAGGTTGTCGTCTGGGTTTCACCGGAGTACCAGAAAGCTGTCGTTGATTCCGGCGGCAATGTCAGGGACGAACTGGCGAAGCTGAATACCCTGGCCAGCCACTTTACGGATTGTACGGAGCCTTTTCGGCAATATTCCAGGCTGCTGTCTGCCGCTACCAGTCCCAGCAGGCCAGTCACTCTGGCTGAGCTGGTCCGGTCGGGATTGATGGCAGGCAACTCGCTCCGTGAAGCGCAGATAACACTACCTCAGGAAGCAAGGCAGCTGATTGTCCTGAAGCACCCACGGCAGAGTGGTGGACAACCACTCAATCAGGCGGTGCCCTTTGACCGGCAAGCTTCTGATGATCGGCAGGGGTCACTCAGTATTATTCATGTTGACCCGGGTTATGCCAGTGACAGAGGCATGACCTCCAACTGGTTGTCACAACATACCCGGCTGTTCTCTGAATTGACGGCCTCAGCTTTTCAGGTCGCAGGCAAGTCATCGGCTTTTCCAGAGAAGCGGCGGACAGAACAGCAGACGTTGATCAGAAAAACGCTGGGGTTCCAACAATTGAACCGCGAACCTTTGCCATCAGATCTTCTGCCTGTTCCCAAAACCAGTGCCCGGGGTGCCCTGTGGTTTGAGGATGTCATTCAGGGAGTTTCGCTGACCAGCGAACCGGGGGTGGGTTACCAGCGGCTGCTCACGGCGGCTGTCGATACCGATGAAACAACGGACATCCGCTTCGGATTAAAAGCTGAACCGGGTGATAACGGAGGGAAAGTTATTCTGGTCGTTCCGGCCAGACAAGTGGGTGATAAAGACTACCAGCAGGCCAGACAGCTGCTGCTTGGCAGTTTTACCAGTGCAAAACTGGAGCAGCAGAAATCCCTGAGCTGGGTCATTTCCGATTATAACCAGAAGCTGAAAGAAGCAACGGGGAATGATCAGTCAGCCTATCGGCTGGAAAATATCATTGACACCGACATCGCTATACAACCTTATGAACGGCAAACGGTCGCTTATGTTCCGACCAGCTATGTAGAAACCCGTTATGACAGCCTGGCTGATTCATTTTCTGTCCTTGGCCGGTTGAACACTTCACCAATACAACAGGATCTGCTGTCAAGAGCAAAAATCATTGCCACGGGATTGGCTCGTGACATCAGTGGCAAGACACCTGGCCGTTCCCTCACCGCCTTTTTAATGCACTTTTTACTGACTGAGTACTATTTCACTCTGGAAAAAGTAAACCCCGCAATGGACGGCTTTGGACTTATGGTGTCGCCAACCGATGCCCTGGTGTCAGTTTTGCCAGAGAGCGATGTTGAGACGATTAAAAGCTATCTAGGCAAGGGAAAACTGACTGATCTTACCAGGCAACTGTCACAGGCGTTGGATCAACTCTCTCTGGGTCGCTTTGATCAACTGCCTGCCGGGCATTCAGTAAGGCAGGATTTTGATAGGGCGGTTGCTGAGGTGTTTGACCATGCCCTCAGTCTCAGATACCGGGGTGGGAAGGTGCTCCCTGCCTTTCAACTGGCCGTTACCAATACCGGTAGCCCCTGGCAGCCGGTGATATCTGGAAGCCCGGAACTGGTGCTTCACAGAATGATGCCCCAGACATTGCGGCAGCCAGTCGTTCTGGCTACCGCTAAGTCCCCCAATGTACTGATGCAGTTTTGGGGTGAGGGCAGTCCGTTAAATCAACGCTCTGGCAGTGGGATTCTGCCTGCCGATTTACTGGCACAACTTTCTGCCCTGAAAGAGGGTATCAAGCCGGGGAGTGGACCCGCTCAGAACCGGCTGTTTTTTGAACAGGTTGACCGATCCTATAGGCATCTTGCGGAATCAAGAGAGCATTTTAGTGCTGAGCTGAGCACGGTGATTTCAGGGCTTGGTCAGGAGAACCTGGAAAGTCTGGGCAGAGAACTGGTCAGAGTGTTTAGCCAAGACCAGGACAGTATGGATAATCGTCCAGGGATAAAAAAACTGGCTCACAGAATGGTAAAACCCCTTGCGGAGTTGGTTGCCGGGGCTGGCAAAAGGGTGACCAGAGAATCGCTGGAATCGCTGGCCCGACTGATGGAGCTGAGTGCTCTACGGAGCCTGACGATTAAGTTACAGGATAACTTAACCATCAACAGGATTGTTCTGCGGACAGATCTTCCTATGGGAACCATTGACCTGTCGCAGGGTGCACCAGGCCAGCCTGACACTCTGGGAATCGGAGCGTTTGACCAGTTTGGTATCAAGTCTGGGGATGGCTACATTATCGAACCATCACAGAGCAGCCTCTCCAGCGTCCTTCTTACGGGCAGTGGTGACGATGCCATGGTATTCCCGAAAACGCGGATTACCTGGGATTCGGGTATTTATAAAGAAAAGGCTATTTCCCGAGGGTGGTCCGGTTCATTACAGGAAGATGTCACTGCCCTGATTAAATTGAATGGTTCCGGGGAGCTGGGTGGAAAACGTCGCCTGGCCCAGCTCCTGGCCCATGAGCACAGGGTTGACTTAACCAATGGTCGGAACATTGAGTTTGTACTGCGTCCGGACCTGAAGCTGGAGCAAAGCCAGATGATTGCCCCGGCTTCTGACGGCCCCGGCGAGCCTCCGGTGATCGTGCGGCTGGGGATGGCAGACAGAAAGCAGTTTACTGAAAAGGTATTTGGCAGCACCGTTAGCCGCTTGTTCGGGTTGGCCGCAGCTCATAGTTCAAAACTCGGGACGCCGTCTTTCCAGAGTCAGGGCGAGCCCATGAAGACCATTAATTCTGTGGGGGAAAAATCTAAACTGTCGTCTGATTATCAGTCGGTGGTGTTGGCCAATGATCAAATTCCTCCGTTAGATCAACTACCGGCCAGCTTGATTGGCAGAGCCCTGAACGATCAGATTTATGGTTCAACGGATGACCGGCGTTACGTTGATCAGTCTACGAATGCACTCCTTGACGACGCAGTGAAAAGAGGCAACTCGGAACAGATCACACTAGAGGGGACAGGTGGCAGGCTTAAGGGGTATTTTCATCATGGCAATGGTGGCCCGGCAGCGGATAAAAAGGTCGTGCTGTTTCTCCATGGAACCCATTTATCTTGTGAAGAACAGGTCAAAACCGCCTGGATGCATTACCGTAACCAGGGTATGGATCTACTGGCGGTCAACGGACGGGGGTTTGGGGGTAGTGATGGCTCTCCCGGTATGAAAGGGCTAACGGATGATGCCCGGACCATGCTGTCGTACCTGATTAATGATCGAAATATAGATCCCAGTCGTATTGTGATTCACGGCTATTCCATGGGAGCCGCTGTCGGAGCGCATCTGGCGAAGATAGCTGCGGTCCGGCAACAGTTGCCTGCGGCGTTTATTCTTGATCGTCCCATGGCCAGTCTCGGGGCCAGTGTCGTGGCTCATGGTCTGAGTGTTGTTCCCGGTACCGGCCGTATGATCAATAGACTGGCAAAACGATTTAATATCAGAGAAAACCTGCGCAAGGTGTCCACCCATCTGCCATTGATGTTGTTTTCGGATAACGAAAACCTGGGTAAGCAGGCTGAAAAACTCAGGAAACAATTGCAACAGGATGGTTTTCGAGTGGCTGGCGAGGCCACCAATGTGGAGCATGAAGACACCAACCGATTGATGGCTCGTTACAAGGACCAAATTGGTTTATTCATTCGCTCCACGACTGAAAACCCCACACCCGGAACCCCGCCTGAACGGAAGGATTCCTACGAGGGAGCACAGAGCCTGGTTCAGGACGTCTGGGGTGAGGACCCGCGCCATTTTGATGAGCTGGGTTCACGAATTGGCTTATTCAGTGATCTGCAACCAACGGCATTGCCCGATGAACAGGATAACCGCTTATACCGAACCCTGGTGACTGAAGCACCCCATGACCTGAAAATGTTCAATGGAGGCAAGACCGGTTTTGAGGCTGCCCTGAACTGGCTGGTTGGACAATACCCTTCTACCAGGGCCAGTAAAGTGGTGGGTCAGGTTCTTGAATACATCAGGCAATATCCGGGAGACAGCGATATTACCGAGTGGGCCAGGGTTTTGCTTGATCGCTACGACGGGATGGAAGCCCGGAATAAACAGCGTTTCATCGCCGCTATCAGTGAGGAACTCTGGCAGGAACTGTCCAGACAGACGCAGCTGGACCAGCCTGCCCGGCAACGTATGGCTGAAATGGCTGAGTTGGCAGCAAAGGACAAGTGGCGAGGAGACCTGGTAGCCGCGGACGGTCTGGGAGACCTTGTCGCTGACAAGTCAGGAAATCCCCATACCATCCTTGACCCCTCAGAAACAGACTTTGAGCCTGTGGTCAGAAAACGATCACGGGCGATTGTTCGGAGTGATTCGGGAGAGGATTTTTATCTAGTCAACGGTAAGGACTACCAGCCTTCCGGCACGAAAATCATCCGTGCAGACGACGGTAAAGATTCTGTTGGCATCGTTATTTCCAAAACCTGCAAAAGAAATGTGGGTGCTTCCTGTTCAATGCGGGTTCTGCTCTCTGACCAACCGATAGAACGGCGTGTTATTGGTGTATCGCCGGACATGGTTGGTAAGGATGAGTCTGCCCGCTTCCAGCTTTACCGCTATGGGGCTTTTAAGGGTGAAATTTACCAGATCATCAGTGAGAGTGACTCACTCATCAAGGGACGCCAGGCAGTCGGTGCGAACTCGCTGGTTGCTACTCATCGCCAGATAGAACAGAAAAAGCGCGATGGCGGTTTAGGGCGTCCCATTCCAATACCGGTGGGCTCCGTTGAGATTAAGGATATTCTGGTAGAAAAAGAGACAGGCCTGATATTTCAATGGGAAAAGGATTACAAAAAAGCCATCCAGCTGGCGGATGCTGACCCGATACTGAAACTGGAGACCGTTTCCGGCCAGAGTGTTGACCTGGTTCGCAGTGAAAGGCCTGACCGCCCCCTTCCTGATCTTCCGCAATCCCCGGATATTTCGCCCTGGGTTTTGAAAAAACTGAAATTCATTGAAGGCGTTCAGCGACGTATTCAGGCAGATAATGGCGAGTCTCTTCCTGCTATGCCGGGGCTTGATCAACAGGCGATTAAAGAGTCGATACCAGCCGATGTAAGGGAAACGATGATCGGCTCGATTTCTAAAATAATTCCGGTTAATGAGGGTCCGCGTCCTTTCGTTTTCGTCAACAAGACTGAGGCTAACAGGTTGGCAACACTGTTTGTGGACTCCATGCTGGAAGGCAGTTTGTCAAAGATAGGGATATTGATTTCCCGTATGGAACGTTTGGGATTCAGTTTCGATGCAGACGACCAAAGTAATATGGCATTTTGGTATGGAAAACGCCCTGATACTTTGCTTGGTTATAAAAAAATGGTCAAAAGCTACACAAAACAGGAAGTCGTTACTGATATGGATTTGAATGGTTTGACCAAGCTGCTGTCAATGGGTGACGAACTTCGGAAACTAAGCAGGCGGGAGTACCCGGAAAAAACTAAAGAGGTGCTTTATAAGTTATTTAGAAGGAATCCTGTCATTACGAGCTCTTATTTTGCTGCGGGTGCTCAAGGCAGAGTTTATGTTTTCGCGGAAGGTGGGCTGAGGTACGACAATTATTTCTGGAATGTCGAACTGCCGATTTTAAGGGCCTTGCAAAAGGAGAGAAAGGTTACCGATATTCGGGTAGTGACTGGCTCTCCGGTAAAGCAGCCACCGCTTGACCAGCCCCTGGGAAAGGGTTTGATCGACGGTATTACCATGAAGGCTCCCTATGGTAGCCTGAATGCTGAGTTAAAAAGCAAACTGCCCGCAGGGGATTACAAAAAGAATGACTTTGTCGATGTGCCGGTGAAGGCCGATCTGGTTGACCGGGTATTGCGAAAAAAAATACCCTTCTATCTGCTGCGCTCAGAGCTGAATACCATTGTCGTAAAAGAGGCTGGTGGTTTCAGGGTCAGCCCTTGGGCTGATGGCGGAACGGAAAAAATGATCAGGGTAGATGATCCGGACGATCCGCAAAAAATATCAGCTGCCCAGAAGTTTATCCTGGCAAATTATGGACGATTTGATGAGCTTCCTGATCAAATCGAGCTAACCGGTAATAAGATTTTTACTATTGATGGCAATGACAGGGCATCCGTTGCGCTAAAACAGGGTGACCGATGGGTTTACTTAAAACAGCCCGACGGGCTCCATTCATTCGGTGTCAGGATTAATACTGGAGACGCCAAGGATAAGGATGTTGTCCTGTTTAATTCCGGGCAAACCCCCGATGCTCTTTTAAAAGCAGCTGAAGCCGCCAGTAATGTTGTTTCAAGCAGTGATTCAGAAAAAATATCTTACCTGGCTGTCATTGAGGAAAGTGGCGACACGATTGGCTTACTGGCCAATTCACCTGAATTTACAGACAGTGATAAGTATGATGATTTTGTTGACCGGTTCAGAGACAGTCTGATTGATTATTTAAGCAATAATGATATCGGCAAACGGTTCAATCAATACCTCCAAAACCTGACAGGGAGGCTGGCTCATCCTAAAAAGTTAAGTGACCTGGATTCCGGTCTGCCTGAGATGCGTTTTCCAAAAGAGCTCAAGTTAATACTGGTTCTTGAGACTCCGGAAAGCCTTTCCAAGTTGCAGTCCGGGAAAAAGAAAAGGCGAGTACAAGCCTTCGACCCTGTGGCTGGACAAGGCAACAGGTCGGGCGTGTCCGGTTCAATTACCAGGCTACTGGTCGACCCAACACTGGATAATGCGTTGGGTAAACGGAACTATCAATACAACTTCTCCAGAGTCGCTATGGAGATAATGGCCGCGACCGCCCCTATCGCCGGTAATGGTATAGGTAGCAGAGGCCTGGTAGAAGTTGCCAAAGAGGTGCTCAATACCCGTGAGAACCTGAGCGACATTGATATCAGAAACGAAATACTCCGGAATTCTTATTTTGATATTGACGGTATTCCTGAATCTTTAACGCAAGCGTATGGAGAACTAAAAGCCAATGCCAAGGTTGACCCTGTTGACTGGGATAACCAACCCAACCGGATTGGCTTTGAGCAAGAGTATCTCAATATATACGTTCTTAATGAACAAGATGATGCCCTCCCGGGCGGAGATCAACGAAGGGGCCTCGCCATTTCGAAATTCGGTCATCGGGGCTACCCTCTTCTCAATATTTCAACAGATACCCATCGTGATGGCACGATCATTGAGGTCATCACCGGGCCTCTGACCCTTGATGAGTATAATAAGAAAACCTACTACCGGGTTATGGCAAAGCTGAAAAAAAGCTTCAAGGCGATTCCTCAGGACGGAGCGGAGTCGGTGCAGGGATTTGTTGACCGGTTTAACAAAAGCCTGGAGTCATTAGGTGATGAGGCCGCAGCTTACAAGCTTCACCCTAATCCTTATTATTCTGGTGATACCCCACTTAAAAACATAAGGTTCACTCGTAACGAACAACGGGAAAAGTGGACTGTCAGAAACCAGGGAACAATAAATGCCAATTATCGAGCCATTGGTGACCCGTTTACCATGCTTGCCGATCTTATTTATTCAGACTCCCAAAAATCAGTGCTTCCCGATTTCCTGAATGCCCAGGTCCTGGCTCATGAATACGCAAAGCGCATCGATACGGGTCCGGTCACTGAGAATATAAAGTCCTTCCTTGTCCATTTGTTCTTCGAACGACTTATAATCCATGGAGCGCCTGATCCTAAGGAAAAAACAAAAACGAGAATGAATTTGCTGTTCAGGTTTGGGGAAGTCGAGGCAATTACCTCCATTCTAAGTGACGGGGAAGTCGACACACTGGATCGTTATTTTTCCCGGGAGCCTATTGAAAGCCTGACGGATGAGATGCATGGCGATATTTTGTCGAGATTTTCCGAGGAAATAGCCTTTGCGGAGCTGAAACAATCCATGCTAGAGGAGCGGCTCAAAAGCGTTTTGGAAGCTATTGCGGTAAGAAAGAAATATGGCGCTTTTCAGGTTCCGGTTTTAACTTCGGCTTTTTCAGGCCACCGTGTCACGCCTATCGGGGAAGGCAAAAGTGAGCTGATCAGTCTCGGAACGCTTAACCCAGGCTCCAGGCTACCGATTGTGAAGACGGCTGATGGTCAACATCACGTTAAAATAGAAATCAGGCATACTCAATCGCAGATACTCTCACTGATCCGGCAATCACCGGAAAGTTCCGGCATGGCCGGCTGGCTGGCACTGATGATGAATCCCGATGCCCTGGGTACTAATCCCGAGGCAACCCGGGACTTTATTTCAGGCCTGGCGCCGACAGCGGCGAATTACAAGGAGATTAATCAGGCCGATTTTTTTCATGAAATTCTGCGGGACAAGGTTGTTGGCCTGACGGATGAGCGCATCCGGCAAGTGGAAGACATTTTGATTGATCTGAGCCGGAAAGAAGACCCTGGCTTTATCGGTGATGCCAGCAGGCAATATTTGCTGGCTGAGCTGATCAGGCACCGGGCTCGTGAGTTACACTCCGATCTGCTTTATGGTCAGCAAGATACCGGTAAACAGGTTATCAGGCTGGCGCAACTCCACGCTCTTTCTAAAACGCCTCCAGCCGGGTTTGATACTGTCGGCGGGAAAACCATCAGGCTGGAATTTGATGCCCAGAGGTCCATGAGGGATTATGCGCAGAAAGATCAGAATGGTCTGAAAACCCTGGTGGTGGGTGTAAGGGACGACCTTGCCTATGACAGGGACAAGAGCAACTACCAGGTAACCTATGATGGCACTGACCTGAATGAGATCAAAATAAAAACAAAAGGGAAAGATCTCCTGCCCAAAACGATTCTGGTGATTGATAAAAACCATTACAGGCAGGCACTGTTATCTGGAAGCCTGATCAAGCATCAGTTGCAGTTGGATATTGACGAGATTGTCCGCCAGTTTTCAGAAACGGGGATAGCGAAAAAACTGGAGGCATTGGTCAAAAAAGCCCGGAAGCAACTTGATTTAAATGCTGGCAGGGGTATCCGCATTGAATTGATGCCAGAGTGGTCGCCGGTTGAGAGCAGGGTACTTATGTATGACCGGGATGACCCGGCCCGGCCAGTGCGAGTGCAGTTGGGAACCCTCCGAGCCCAGGGGGAGAACCTTCCCGGCCTCGTTAAAACCCTTTACCCGTTAGCCCTGGCCGGCAGTTACACTGACGGGCATCCGTCGGAACAAGCCGCCACTGACCCCAGAAGAACGCTGGTTAATACTGTCTGGAATCAAAATAACCGATTTCTGGGTAAGCTTGGCGATACCGTTGGCTTAACTGCTCTTTATGACCCGCTCCCGGTATTGAGGTCAACGGTGGACAGCCTTTATCACAGGATGCTGGTGGGTCAGGAACACGACTGGCGAATTCGCCCCGGTACGGTTGCTGATTTCAGGGCTGTCTTTAACCATTTACCATCAGCAGAGCTCAGGCAGGTGTTTGCCCGGGCCTTTCAATACCTTGGTGAGATGCCGGAACAGGAGCGTGCCCGCTTTATTTTTGCTGTTACCAGTACTTATGAAGCCCTGAATCACCCGGTTAATGGCGACCGGAAAAAAGCAGACGCCTTGTTAAAAGCCATAGGTCCTGAGCATCTGACCCAAATGAAAGACTACGGGGTTTCAGGCCAGGAAAAAACGCTTATAGCCATGGCAGGCGCATTGCGGTCGGTGCTAAGGCAGGTCAGAGGCAATGATGGTCTGGCGCGGGTTGAATTTCCATCGTCTGGTCAGGCAGTGCTGGTTCTCGATCCTTCCGAGTTTGAATACAGTGGCAGGCAACCTCTTGAATTCGCCATCAGTCATTATGACGGTCAGCAGATGCAGCCTGTTTTCAGGAGTGAACCCGCCGCTTATGAGCGGCTAGGGTTTAAGCTGCTGATTGATAATGCTAATGCTGAGTTCAGGCTTGTCAGGACGGATGCTGATTCAGGCATTGACCGTCTGGTTTTGAATCTTGATAAAGCCGCCTCAATAAAGCCTCAGGTCAGCCCCTTTTTGCAAAGCCCCCAAAACATTAAGACAACAGAAGTCGTTAGTTCGGAACAGGACCAGCGTTTCTGGCTGGTCAGGATGAAAGACAGTGATCTGTACGGGATTCTTCTGCAAAATGCTAAAAGTGATGGAGAACAACCGGATGAAGGCAGTGTGCCAAAGCATGTGCGGATCGTCCCTTTCGGTGAGACAACAACCGCCAGTCACATTCAGGACGCTGTAGCAATAGACAGCAAACTGAATCCCTCAACAGGGAAGCCCGGGACAGGCTGGTTATTCACTGCTTCTGATCCGGAACTGAGGTTCATTCTCTTTCACCTTCCCGCAGGATCGGCTGACCAGGAAGCGGATGGCCTTCGGGTGTTAAAAAAAGCGCGTCATTCGCTGGAGCTTTTTTTTAAAAGTACCGATGAAGGAAAGGCATTAAAAAAACGCCTGGCCCCATTGACCACTGAGCTGGCCCGGCCTGTTTCTTTGAGTGACTTGCCGCAGATTTCCCAGGCAGCCGGAGGAAAAGTTTCCCGCGTCATGCCCCCTCAGGCCAGGGTTCTGGTGACACTGGACAGCGCCAGCGACCAGAGTCAACGCTTTGAGCGTTACCAGGGGCAAAACGGGTTTGTGACAATAAAGATAGATCCGTCAACCATCAGGCCGGGAGCTGAAGTCAGTGATAGCACCCAGCTGTTTCCCAGACTGGCCAGTGTTTTTCCGGAGGTGTTGCCTGCCGGCGGGGAGCTTGAGTATGAAAACCGCATCAGGGACAGTCTGGGACTACCCGCCCTTGAGCCAAAAACCTCGGACGCCATCGCCAGGGGAGATGAGCAACTTGTCGTTCGATCCATTGAAGTAGCCCAGGGGCTGCGGCTGACCATTAATGAACAGGGGGCTTATGACCCATTTAAACGACAGGTTGTTGTTGCTGAAATGCCTCCAGAAAAGGGTGGCAAGCCTTACGCGCGGCTGGTGATGGACGCTGTAGACTCCCTGCGGTTGGAAATCAGTGATCCTGAGTCGTTTAAGGGCGTTTACGGTCTGGACGTGGAAACAGTCAGCCGGGTGTTAAGCGAAGCGCTGCGTGATGATCAGGCGAACGGTCGCTATCTGATTGAAAACCTTGAGCGTGTTAACCAGCTACTGGCGAAACAGGCTTCAGGCGAAGTGCCGCATTTTAAAGTGATGAACAATGAGCTGATTGAAAAAATTAAGACTTCTGCCGCTGATTTTCTCAATGCTGAACCGACGTCACCGGTCAGGCATCGGGAGTTCGTCAACTTACAGTCCTGGGGAAGCCCGCTGTCTGGTCTGGATCGCCTGATGTCCAGTGAAAGTGAGCAACGGTTTCTTGCCAGATGTCGTTCAGAAGCAGAGCAACTGGCGCTGAGATATACGCCTGTTGATAGCCAATACCGATCTCATATTAAGTCCCTGTTTACCAACTTCCTGTTTCAAAGCATTACCAAAATTGCCAGACAGGTGACTCCTGACGTTTCAGCAGGGTTCCTGCCCTTGACGGGTGTCAGTGACGCGGTAGCCGGTGAGTTACCGCAAAATGCGGCGAAAGAACTGAGCAAGGCTGTGAATAAAAACCAGTTTGACTCTTTCACCGCCGCTATGAAAGCGGCTGCGCGTCGCATCACTGATTTTGCCAATATTGATAAAAATGCCCTAAAGGGGCGTCTGTTTGATAAAACCGTGTACAGCGTTTTTGCGGATACTCTGTCGCTCAGGGTGTCAAAAGGAGAGGCGTTCCAGTTACCTGTTGAGCCAATGTCGCTGAGCCCGCGAACCAGCCGCACTCTCATTGACCCGGTAGCCATTAACGAACAGCAACGCCAGCCACTGATAAAGAGTGGCGACCGGGTGTTTGGCATGGTGAGTGTCGATATCGAGCGAGTGGCCTCCTGGCAAAACCTTGAGTCAGAGGAAGTGGATGGATTATTGCAATTAACCCGACAGTCGGGCATTGGTCGCTCAGATTCAGAAATCCTGACCTTTATTAAGAATCTGGAAGCGGTTTTCAGCGATTTTTCCACTCCCCCGCAGTCCCTGTCCGAAGATATTGCCAGACGCGTCGGTGAGCTTG
Source organism: Endozoicomonas sp. 8E (assembly GCF_032883915.1). NCBI lineage: Bacteria > Pseudomonadati > Pseudomonadota > Gammaproteobacteria > Oceanospirillales > Endozoicomonadaceae > Endozoicomonas > Endozoicomonas sp. 8E. The sequence continues at coordinate 1,888,394 of NZ_CP120717.1, forward strand.
CTCCCAGTGATCGGAATCGACTTGGGCAGGCATTGATTGATCGGGTCAGTGGTGAGCAAAAAACAGACATTATTGCTGATCGTAGCCAATGGCAGGCGCGTTCTGAACTTGCGGGTGAGCTGCTGAAACTTGAGCTCAGTGATATTGCCGGACAGGTGACAGCGGATGAACGTCTTGAAGACGTTCAGTGCCGACGGGTGGATGCTTTCAGCAGGCTGACTGATGTAGTGACTTTGTCGCTGGATGTCCGGGGAACCCGGGTTGCAGTGGAGTTAAATCCGACTCTGACTCTGGATGCATCCTGGGTTGATACCCGGCAAAACCGGATGGTTATTGGCACCACAAAGACGCAGGGGCTGGTGGCACCAGGAGCCTTAGCGCTTCTTAAGGTGCTGGACAGGGCGATTGGGGGAGATCACACCGGCAGTGACCTGGTGGCTCTTGGGATTCGAAATAATGCTGAAAGTCTCGCGATTAACGACCCGGGCAGGGTCAGGGTTATGCCCGCCCGCCTGGACGTGGCGGCCAAACTGGATCGTCTGGCAACAGCCGCCGGGCTGGTAAGAGAATTGGACGCGGTTGGCAGTGGTGACAGTAAAGACAGTGCACGGTTACTGCGACAGAAAATTTCAAATAGTGTTGAACTGCTGAAAACCATGTCCGGCGATGATAGTGACTGGAATATTGCCCGGGAGCCTTTTCGCAAACGGCTTAATGCTTTTAGTAGAACGCTGAACCTGCCCGGGCCGGATTTACCCAGGACTGTTTGTCGCAGAGCTGCGGGTGAGAGCTGTGGTCGCTCTGTCATCGAAACCCTTGATCGGGTGGATGACGAGCTGGATAAAGCACTGACCAGCAGAGAGTTGGCGTCGCTAAAACAGCGACTCATGGCATCGGGTACTGAGGGTAAGGCGGCAGAGCTGCTGAAAACTATTAATTTCTTTGCCAACCAGAGATTTGCCGCCGTTTCGGCAGTGAGCCCCGCGGATGACAGTAAACTCCAGCAGAAGGTGATGACGAAGCTGGTGGCGTTGTTGTCGTCGGGTAAAGCCAGTTCCGTGGAAGCGGCCATGGATAGCGTCCTGGAGATATACAGCAAGGCCGGGTTTGAGGAAGACATTAACGACTTGAAGGAGGCTATCAGGGGTAGTAACGAATTCAAGGCCATTGTTGAGTCCATGGTGGATCAAAAAGGCAGCCATGAAAGCAGTGATGCCTTGAAACAGGCCGGGGCTCTGCGGGAAAACATGATTGACCGCTGGCTCAGGAAACACAACGTTGACCAATCCCCGACCCTGAAAAAATTTCAGAACGTTCAGGCAAAACTGTCCGCCAAGACCTGGTTTGGCAGTGGTCAGATGGCGTTCGGTGTGGGTATGGGGATAACCGGCCTGGCCCAAAGCTCGGTGTCGCTGTACAACTTGAATAAATATCGGGACTATCTGTCACCAGAAACCTATGCCACGGGGATTGCCGGGGTGGCACTGGGATACACTGGCAGCATTTACGCTTTGTCCAGAACAGCGCATTCGGCGCTGTCCAAAGCCGCCGGCTTTGCCGATGAAGGGCTGGGTCTTGCCGGTGCGGCCATTGAAAATGCGCCAAGACTGGTAGGGAAAAGCGCCATCACATTATCGGCGAAAACCACATCCCGGTTGGCCAGATTTGTTCCCATGGTGGGAGGCTTTGTTGCCGTGGCGGCAGGCGCCACCGCCCTGGCTTCCAGCGTCATGGCTGTGAAGGATGCCAGTAAGGCGGGCAATAGTGCCCAGGTGGCATTTTATGCGGTGAATGCTGCACTGGACTGCCTTGGTCTTGTTTTGGATGCGGTCAGTACTGTTATGGAAGCCTCGGTGATTCTGGCACCGGTCGGGTTTGTACTGGATATCATTTCCACCCTGTTTGGGTTGCTTCAGACCATCATCGGTCTTTTTATCCCGCCCACCAATGCCCGTCAGGACTTTGATGCCCTGATGCAAAGTAAGGCGTTTACAGAGTTTATCGATAAGCTGGCCGGGGACGCGGCAGACGAAGGCTATAGCCGATTTGCCTGGAGGGAAACGGGAGCGCAGCACCTTAAAGATCGTTTTAAAACCTATGAAGCGGATTTGCGAACTTTACGACATCAGGTCGTCAGGGATTTAGAGAGCAACGGTGAAAAAGGCATCAAAATCTGGGATATGGATGAACTGTCCGACCAGCTGGTGGCGCGCACCACGGATAAAGACGACTATGTGGTAGCAAAAGGCGACAAAAATGTTTATGGACTGGGGGGCGACGACAAGATTTTTCTCGAGATGCACCGGGGGAAAGCCTTCGGTGGTGCTGGTAATGACCTGCTGGTGGGGGGAGTGTTTCAGAGTGGGGATGCCGGCAATGACCGACTCGTGCATGCTCTCGGTAAAGTAATTCAGCGGGGAGGGAAAGGTAACGATGAAATGCGCCCCGGTAGCGGGTTTGCTGATATTGACGGTGAGACCGGTGTTGACACTCTGGCATTGCCCAGTCCTGTGCTTGAGACCCATTTCGAGGGCATGTATCAGGTACAATGCCTGAGAACTGATTTAGGGGTGCGGTATATTGATCTTATCTCAAAGCTGCAATATAAATGTGTCTACTGCTATGAAACAGCAACCTTTAGTTCTCCTGGTGTGGTTGCCAGGTTTAATCAGGAAAAGCTGAAAACGGGGCTGGATGGTTTCCCCTACCTGTTTGAGGTAGATCTCTCAAAACAAACGTTCACCAACCGCTTGGTTGAACTGTTGAAGCAGCAGGGCGATGACTTCAGTATCTTGAAGGACCTGTATGGCTTGCAGAAGAAAGGTAGCCTGCGGGTTCAGGATTCAGGTATTAACTTTATCAATTATGCAGGTGGCCCGACGGCATTTCTGGTTTATCCCTATCTTTTTTTGGAAATCTGCGCTGGCCATACTTACACATCCCGAAGTGGATTAGGTTGCCCTGATGATGAGGATGTAGTGCCGTTCAGCGAAATACTGGACACTGCTAATGATATTCAAGCTTTCAAACAACTCCCTGCATCAGAAGTTTATAAAGTGGGTGATGTTGTTATCGCCCTCCTTTCCAGAAAGAAAGTTAAGCACTGGGAAGCTAAAGAGTACAAAAAGCTTTATGAGTCCGAGTCTAAAGATAACATCTTTGCCCTGAATGCGGATAAGCATCGTCATCATTCTTACAACAGCCTGAAGGCTGATGCGAAAGGACGAATTTATGGGGTTGTAAATGAAAAAAAAATGCCCGGTGGCGGGTGTCAGTTGCTGAAACAAAAGACCCGTTGTGCAAAAAGTTCAGCAGCTAAAACTCTTGAAAATTGCTGTGTTTTTTATGAAGTGAAGGGCATTGATTATATTGAAAACAAAGATGTGCACAACGGCGTTCTGTATATACATACCAAGGGGTTCGAGGAGAAGAAGAGTCGTTCAATCAGTATGTACTTTTTGAGTGATAAGAATGATTACCTGATTAAGTTTGATTATGAACAGCTGCGTAGATATGCCAACATTAAAACCTACTTCGATAAAAGTAATGGGGTACGTCACACTCACCTTAATAACCCGGTGGTTCGATTTTACGCGGGTCTTATGGATTTTATTGGAACCCACGGGGTCGTCAGAAATGTTGAAAACGTGATCGGCAGTGCTTACAGCACCAAAATAATCGGAGATAGCCAGAACAATCTGATGGTAGGCCGGAGTGGCCGTAATTTCTTCAAGGGATCATCTGGCAATGACCAGATTGTGACCGGCACTGAGTTTGGTATTGTCTATGGCGGAGCCGGGCGGGATACGGTATTAATTGAAGCCTCAGAGAAAAGCCGGAAATACGTCGACGGCGGCCCTGATGTTGACAAGGTCTCATACGCCCGAAGTAAACAGGGCCTGACGATTGACCTGACCAGGGATAAAAGTCAATTGTCGGATAAAAACGGGGGGGATGTGTATGTCAATGTCGAAGTCTTCGAGGGAACACCCCATAACGATGTCATCAAGGGAAATGATGAAAGCACTACGTTTATCCCTCTGGCTGGCCACAACCTGGTGTGGACCCGCGGGGGGAATGATACTGTGCTGGCTGATGGTGGGCGCACAGAAATCTGGTTGGAAACAGGAAGTAATAAGGTTTTCCTGAAGGCTGGGGATCATATTGTTTATGGTGGCAAGGGCAATGATGAAATTTATTTTTCAGATACCACTCACACCCAGCATTGGATTCAGGGAGGCGGAGGCAGGGATCAGTTAATCAGTACTCTGCGGCCGCGTGTTCAGTTGAAGTTCAGGCAATTGCCGGTTTCTACGGTTGTTCCGAGCACACAAGCAACCACAAAGCCTTCAGAGTTGTTATTGCTAGAATCTTTTTTACGTAAACTTTATGAAAAACCGACCTCGTTACCCCAGGCGAAATTCCAGTGCTCAGATTTTGCACCTGTGCGCCTGGTGATGGATCTCGCGAATAATGCATTAAAACTAAAGGTTCTGGGTGTCTACGACGCCGCCAAAGGCGAGACAAGAATAAAGCCTGAAGACAAGTTTTCCAGGGACAGCGTGTTTCAGTTGTCATTTGATTTAGCGGGGAAACAGAGAGTAAAAAAAGTGACACTGGGTGAGTTCATCAAAGGAGAGGCAACGATAAACTGGAGTGGTGTTGTTCAGGGTGTATCAATGGACTCAAGTTTGGAGTCGTTTATTGCTACTGCCGCCGTTGCTGTTGACCTGAAGTGGGCACCTGAATACAAAACAAAAGTAATTACCGAAAATGGTAAAAGAACAGAGCAGGTAACAACGACGTACAGGGGAAGATGCCAGTCTAAATGGTCGGCTGAATTTTCAACGATTGAGTCGTCACCAGTGACCATCGATTTAACCTACAAAAAAGCTGGGCGCTTGCAGGTGCAGAATGTCAATACCCTGGTCGCTCAGGATGGTGATGACAGGATTACGGGAAATCCCGGTGAAAATAATAAAATTATCGGGGGCAGCGGTAATAATCGTTTAATTGACATGGGGGGGGATAACCAGTTCTCCACAGGGATGGGAGATAACACGATCACCGCCGGCCCTGGATACGACACGCTTTTGTATCAGGTGATGACCCGAACCTGGCTAAAAAATCAGCCCTTTATTACCTACACATTGCAGTCTATTTCGGTGGATATGGCCAGCGGAACGGTTCGTCATGTATGGAAAGCTGATGACAGAAAATCTCCTGACAAATCATTTTCAGATCGGTTTACCGGAATTGAACATATTGTGGGTACTGGCAATAGCGATCACTATTCCGGATCGGACGATAACGAGCATTACACCACGGGCGGTGGTGACGATATTGTGGATATGGGCGGAGGCGATGACCTGGTTGTTGTTCTGGACTCCGGGCAGGAGGCGGTAAAACCCAGCCTCAATGGTGGTAGCGGCAACGATACCCTGGTGTTTGAAACACGTCAGGGCGTCTGGGTGGATCTGGAAGCGGGCAAGGCCAGGGTTGGAACCGGGGAGCTATTTCATGTCAGGGGGTTTGAGCGGATCACTGGCAGTGCTGCTGGCGATACCCTTTACGGCGATGAGCTTGATAATGTTTTCACTCCCCGGGCAGGCGACAACCAGGAAGTCCATGGCAGAGGAGGCAACGATCGCTTTCTGCTGTCTGAGGGAACCCATCGGGTTTCTGGCGACAATGGCACGGATACCCTCGATTATCAGGCCCTGGTATTACCCCCCGGTACCACGGGTGTTATGGTTCTACAGGATTATCAGGCACTGTCAGACAGTCAGGGCAGGTTCAATGGCACCCGCTGGTTTGGTCCGGATTGGTCAGACTATGTCGAACAGGCCGGGTTGCCTTGTCCAAATGACGGCACCGTTGGCAGGCCAACCAATGTTTCGGCCACCTGTCGTTCAGGCTTTGTCGTCTTTCGTTATGAGGAAAAGTCGACTTTACCCAGAGCGCGAGGCATCAAAGATCAGTTATACGACATTGAAAACCTGTTTGGCAGCAAAGGTGACGATGTCCTTTTCCTGACGTTGGCCGAACATCTAGCCAATGGGGCTGATGGCAATGACCGCCTGGTGGATCTGTCTGAGGGAGCAACCCTGAACGGTGGCAAAGGGAAAGACATACTCCATGCCAGCCCTCGTAACGATAGCCTGGGCAGCACCACGATAGGTGGGCCAGGTTACGATGTTCATTATGGCGGCCCTGGCGATGACAAAATGATTGCGGATCAGGATCCTGACCGGTTGATGGGCGATAAAGGCAAGGATTTTTATCTCATCGACTGGCAAGCCAGGGGCTCAGAGATTGCTGACCCGGATAATGGCAATATGCTGATGCTCAGGGGCAAAGGGGTCACCTTTGACACTATTGGGCTGGTACTGAATCGAAATTTCAGTCAGCTGGCCTTTCAAGACCAGGGACAGTTCTGGGTAAACATCACCATGGACGCTGTGCCAAGAAGAGTTCGTCCTGATGGCAGCCTGGACACTGGGCATTTTGTCGAAGCACTCCATCAGCATTTTCCTTATCTGCGCATTGAGGATACTGAAAAAGGCAACAAAACGTCTTCGGCTCCCCTGACCAAGCAAGATTTAAAGCTTTTTTATCAGGACCGGTTGATAAAGGATATCCGTCTGGACAATATCCTGATTGCAGAGGCTGACAGTCAGGTGGTTCATGCTGGCATTGGCAATGATGACCTGATGGCACTGGGCTGCCGGAAACCCAAGCAGACGGAAGGATTCTCTGGCTGTCACTACAAGCTCTACGGTGAAGAGGGGCACGATACTTTTCTGGTTCGCAATGCGACAGCGGATGTCTATCCGGGACCGGGCCATAACCGGCTTGCTGCTGGTGAACGGGCCAGGGTTTTTGTCAGTTTTGATCCGGGTCAATCACAAACCTTCGGGCTCTCTTTGCCATCTCCGCCAGAACAGCTCAGGTCCATTTCCTGGCAGTCCGTTGAGCCAGAACAACTGGTCAGCCATGGCGGGCCCCTCCCTGGTGAAAACAGTGCAGGCTTCAAAAATGCCCGGCAGTTAACTGAAAGAAGTCAATGGCTGGAAATACCGGGCTTAGTGACGGGTGGAGCCATGACACTGTCATTGCAGTTGCGGGTTTCTGGCCTGGATCAGGCCTTTCTTCCCATTATTTATTTTGCTGATGACGTTGGTCGTCATGGCATCAGGGTCGATAAAACGGGCCGTGATGATTTGGAACTGACTCTTTCCGACGCTGCTTCTGAAACCATCTTTCATGGGCGGGTGTCTGATTTTTTTCAGGATGGCCAGTGGCTGCACTTGGCGCTGCGGGTGAATCGTGCGGGCACTGTGGGCATTTATAAAGATGGAAAAAACGTTTTGGAAGGCGTCAGGGTTGATGTGCCAAAACGAATGGTCAGATCTGTGAATTTTCTGGGTCGGGAAGCGGTGGGCACTCAAAATCCCAGTAACGCAACATTGAGCGTTGCCGGGCTGATGGTGGTCGATCATTCGATGACTGATGAGGCCATTAGCCAGTTGGCCAAATCCCCCAGCGGAAATCTGGTGAAGCTGTCGTCTGAGTGTGATTCGGTTGAGGTGGCTCTGACCCATTATCCGGACTACCTGGAGTTGGGTGCCAGGTACTACCTTGATGGTCAGGATACGGTTCGTGACTGGCTCAAGTCCGTTGAACGTTTGCCGGGTATTGTTCCTGAACCGGATGGCCGACATGTCTTTGTTGCGGATAAAAACAGCAAAAAGGGGTTGTTTCAGCAGGGCGATGGTTACAGTGAGATTGTCGAGGCTCCGGGGCGTGCCGATTTGTTGGTGGTGGACGTTAATCGGGATAGTCAGGCGGTGTTTCGCAAAGAGCATGATGATCTGATGATTTATCTTTTCAAGGATGGCGAAAACCTGGAAACGACTTCTTTGACCAGCATTTCCGATCGGAGACGGTATCAGAATTATTTTAATAGCAAGCATTCGGATCGGGTTGAGCGCATTGAGCTGGATCATAGAGTTTTGCGGTTGGAAGATATTTGGTCGCTCACCCGCGATTTTCCACAACCATTACAAATCCTCAACAGGGCAAGACTTGAGGAGGTAAGGGTGCTGGAACGTCAGGGACAGTTGCTGCTGTTCTTTGGCGGGAACCATTTTCCCCTGGGAATGACGTTGGGTCAGTTGTGGCCCGTTGTCTGGGATAATTATGAGAGTGATCCACTGGTAACATTAAGCTGCCCAAGCGTTCAGCCCGGCAGAGGGGCGAAAGCAGTGTGTTCCATGTCGGCTATGGATTGGCGTGGATTGGCCCGGGTTTACGGTCAGGCGTTGTTTTCCGGGTCGGACATCAGTGATGAACAGTTGCTGCAGCTTAGTGCCCGTAATGTGTTTGAGAAAACGGCTGGTTTCTGCCCGTTGAATGACATTGCTGAGTCCTCATCAAACTGTACAGTACGCTTGGGTACTTCGGGTGCTGATAACTGGAACTCATCAGGGGAGACAGGTGCCTTTTTTGGGCTGGGCGGTGACGATCAGTTCACGGTAACAGATTTGCGCTGGAATTATCTCGGAGGCGGTGAGGGAAATGATTCGCTGGTGCTTGCCCCCAAAGTCTCCGTCGGTACATCGTTTATTGTTGATGGCAACCAACAGCAGATTGTTGTGGATGGGCAGGTAAAAGGCTCAGTGTCCGGATTTGAGTTTATCCACTGGCAGGTATCCGGATCTGGCCAATTTATCCCGCCACCGGAAGTGACCCGGTTAAAGGTTACCCTCGGGCAGGTGCAGGTTAAAACCGGGGCCAGCCTGGGAAGCATTGTCGTTGGTGGCACCGGGACTGTGCGACTTCTGGATACCGGTTGGAACTCGGTGACCATCTTCTGCAAGGACGATGGGACCGGGCTTGATAACGTTCATTTTAACCATCCGGGCATCAGGTTATCTGATCTGATGGTGCAAAGGTTTGAGCCAGCAACAACCTTTGAGAATACCCTGACGGGAGGACAGATGACGCTGTCCTGTTTTGTGAGTCCTGATGCCTCTGGATCTGCCGAGGTTGAGTTGTTTGGTTTTTCGGACTTGCCGGACAGCGACAAGGGGACAATGACCCTGTTGGTCAGTCAAGGGAAGGATCTGGTTATCAGAGTATTGTCGTCTGAAGGGAAGGAACGAAGGATTGTCGCCAACGACTTTTTTCCAGCGGGCAAAAAAACGCACCTGCTGGTGTCTCAGGATCAGAGCCATTTGCTGATTTATCAAAATGGCCAGCTTATCCAGTCTGAAGTGCTTGCCCCTCTGCCTCTGGCTTTACGCAGCAGAACGCAGATTGGGGACAATGCCAAGAGTTGGCTGGACGCGGTGGTTTTGGTGGCTGGCAGCGTTAACGCCAGAACCGCAGGTTTGTTGGCAGAAACACCCACCGGAAAGTTGACCCGGTTAAAACGAATCGATTCCCCTGAGCTGGGAGTGGTGGTCAAAGGGGGCAGTCCAAAGACTGTTACAGTGGGTCAGCAGCGCTTAACCCTGGATCAAGTGCATACCGCCTTTGTTGAGAGCCAAAGCATGAAATCTTTGGAAAACTTTCGGAAGGATACTGAATTAACGGAGCCAAAGGTTAGCCCCGGTGCTGCGGGTTCAGAGACCACCATCGCTTCGGTACTTGCAACTGCAGAGCCTGCTGCTACTGTCGTAAATCGGCTTACTCCCTCAAAAAGCACTCAGTTTACTCAGGCAACACCGATTCCTACCCAATTAAAGCCAAGTGTTGAGTCTTTTGAGTTTCCTGATTTTCCATTGACTGTTCTTAAACAGGAGGCGCCTGAATTACTAAAGATACCGGGTTTAGGAGATCTGATTGACAGGGCAAACTCCGATGAGCCTGCGTTCAAGGGGCTCGAATCCCTCCCATGTTTTTCCATTGGTTTGCCTGCAGGCGGGGAGAACAGTAATAAAAGTCAGTTTTCGTACAACAGACTTCAGTGCAATGAAAGTTCTGTCCAGTTGCTTGATAATCAGCAGGCACCTCAACTGCTGGTTCCTCAGGGTCATCAATGGTCGGTATCGGGATTGAATTGCTCTGCACTTTGCACGCCTCTGGTGCCTACTGTTGTCACTCCTGTTCCAACTAGTCCTTCTTCTTTACCCAATCAGCATGAATGCTTTTTGCCCTGTAATGTAACAGGTTCAGAGTGGGATACCGAAGAGGGCAAAAATTACAATATAACCGAGTTAACACCATTTTCTTATGGAGAGGCCATCGACTGTTACACGCCGTGCCAGGGCCCGGCTGCTTCAATGGCAAACGGGTACAGCCAGCCAGTTAAGGTCGATCTTGGTCAGCAACGGGTAACATCGGGTCAGACACTGGACGTGCTTCTTAAAGAGATCAGGGATTTTAAATGGGATAGTAAGACTGATGTTTTGTTAAAAGGAAATGACCTTGCCAATACCCTTGAGCTGGGCTCATCCGCCTTGAATGGGCAGGTTCAATCGGGGGCTGGGGATGACCATATAAGGCATCGATCCCCGGGTGAAATGGTTTATAAATACGAAAAATGGGGAGGCAGAGACCTTATACAGGTATTGGGAGAGGGCAATCTGGAGTTGGATTTTGGCGATGTCGCTATTAATGACATCACTTTAACGGAAAGTCTTGGTGTTATTGAAGTTGAAGTGAAACATGAAGGTGAAGAAGTGGAGGACCTGTTTTATATCACCGGGAAATCTAAATCAGGAAAAGACAGTTTTGACCAGCCGCGTCTGACCGGTATTCGTTATGAAGGTGGCAGCATTCAAAATGATGACCTGAATATTCTTATTCAGAGCATTAACCAGTTTGAAAATAAGTTTCAAACGTCGGTTTCGCCATCAATTTCGCCGACTGCCGCCCGGAGTGTGCCGCTGGTTTCGACTTCTTTTGCCGGGTGAGTAGTCGAGCTTCCTGAACAGCTCTGTGCAGGTACAGATTACTGCTAGTCTGGGTCGCAGTGGCTGTTCTTTCTGTCTTATCAGAAGTAGTAGTCGATAATATTATCTCGCTTCAGCTATATGCCGACTGCAATGACTGATAGTAGCACCCTGATATTCCGGAGCATCAAATCATGGCCCCATGTTTAAGAAAGCATATAGCCTGCTGTTTGATATTAATGGACGGAGTAGTAATGCACAGCTCCGAAGCGGTAGATATTGAGTGGCATCCGCCAGGATTGACGGGGGAAGGGTAGAAAGAACGATGGTCCATATAGGTCATGTTTTTATTCGGATTGACTTAACCCCTCAATTTCGCTCTTTAGTTCTTGAAACTCTTCCATTATGCCTAAATCACTAAATAAGTTCATGAATTCACTACTTTCATTAAATATTTTCAATCTGCTTATCAAGATAAGCTTCAACTTCTCCTCTAAATATTTGTTTTTTTTCATGTTCTGAAAGGTAACATCAAGCACACCACCTGATCCAGATATAGGATCAAGAGACATCATAAAACCAAGACAATTAGGATTAGGATGTAAAGAAGCCTTTGCTGATGCCTTTAATTGCTCAAAATATAGATCTTTTGGATCTTTTGAGCCATGTTCGGTTTCACTTGAAAGTACTGCTATCATTATTCGAATTGCTGGCTCCATTCCTGAAAACTCAGGTCTGTCAAAAGCTTTCAAAAATGTTTGATGACTTTCTGCGCCTATATGAAATGAATTTGTAAATCCATTGTCGTAGAGTTTGATGAAGCGAGAAGCAGCTGAAAGTACCGTCGCATTCAAATTACATGAAATTGAATATATTATTAACAGTAAAATCGTATTCATGAGTCTCATAGTGAACTAATCTCACGGTTTTCTCAGTTCAAGTAAAATAGCACTGTATATTTGCAAAAACAAAAAATGAGCGAAAACTGTCATTAAAGAATCAGAATACCTACAGGATCTTTTGCAAAAGTTAACCCAGCCTGCCCACAAGCCCAGTAAACCAACCGAAGAAATGCATCCGCATCCCATTGCAACTGGTAAGGTTCGTAACGTTCAACAAACTGGCCAAGATTTTGTGGAGTAACTGCTTCCACATAATCTTCCCTTATGAAAATCACAATACCTGTAGCGCAGTTGCGTATCTCACGTAATCGGTTAGGCAATTCAAGCAGTTTTTTATGGCCTGAGCTTCTTCCGGAACGTCGCCGACATTAGGGAACAGATCTTCAATAGCATCAATAACGACAATGGCCTGTAGATCCTGTTTTTTCATTTCCTCGTTTAAGGCTTCAAAATCTGCAATCGAACCATCCAAACTATGGAGACCAATAATATTTTGTTCCCAAAATGCTAGCCAGTCTGTTGACTGTTTGTTCAAAGTAGCAATCGTGGTTGACTCATCAACCGCAGGGTAGTGACTGGCTTCCAGAAACTGAATCCATGATACATCCGGTTTATCGCTGTCTTTAAACAAATAGGTCAGACCCGGCGCTTTGATATCAGCATCGACAAGCAACACTTTTAATTTCTCATGATTGCTTTCACGATGGTGGAAATTCACCTGAAGCGCCTTGAAAAATGTCAATAATGAAGTGGTGTGGCCAACACCTCCTTTAAAGGAGTGAAAGGCTGCAAGCCTGCACTTCCCTTCGAAAGGTTCAGGGCTTTTTGGCAGTATTGACGTTGCTCCATTATAACCAAGGTCTTTCCAAATCGGCCTTGGATGGCGTGGGTTCTGTTCTTCACATTGAGTGATGATTTCAACATCTATCGAGCTTTGTGAGCCATAAGCCAGCTCTATTTTCCGTTCATCATGATGCCAGTTATTTCCAAATACTGCTTTTACAAAATCGAAGGCAAGGATTTGATCATCACCTTCAAGGTCTATTTCGATCTCTTCACTGTATGCGCGGATGTCAGCTATACCCTCAGGAAAGTGTGTAAAGTTCTGAGTTTTGGATGCCAGTAGTCGTTCTGCATCCAGTCAGCTATAGAGGTTCATTAATACTGCTCCTTAACCCAATGACAGATATTCTCAAGGGTTTGAGTGATATGAGTATGATCTGCCTGATTTTTAATTTTAACGCCATACCGCCAAACCTGATTCAACTTACTTGCCGGGTAGGTGGTCGAGCCGACTAAAGGTAGATTTTATTTTCCCTGTTAAATACATAACGCCCTTATGATAAGCGCTGTCATTAATTTGAACATTATCGGGGAATACCCTGTTGAAGATGATCTGGCTGATTCAATTTCTGATGGCAGTATCGAGCTGGATAACGAGTGGCTTGTTTTTTCCGGAGATGTCCTGCTTGCTGTTATTTCTGTTTCTCCGGAGTCGGAGTTAACAACCTCTATTAATTCAGTAACAAGTGCTGTTGAATTAAAAAATAGTTCGGTACCCTTTCCGACACATGACGTTTGTGTTTTTTCATTAATTGTCATCGGGGTTATCGTAATATTCCCTTCATAATTTCGTAATGCATTTGGAATAACGATGTTTGTTTTTTCTGTATAGTAGCTGTTACCATCAAAATTAATCATGAATAGCTTGGCATCAGAGCTTGCCATCCATGATAAAACAGGCTTTTTTTCGAAGTATTTCATTTCCTGGTGATAGACATGCCCAGGCACTGAATGATTAAATTTAATATTTTTAAATGCATTGCACTCAGACTCGGTGGAACTTTGAAAAGAACCTGAATCGTGCCTGTCTCTACAACATTTAATGTTATGAAATTCGACCAAACCTTCAGGCATCAGTGTATTAACGATTAAATCACTGTAACCGGCATTAACAGAACCTTTTTGAGGGGGGGAGCAACGAGAGCAAGAATATTTTTTATTGCAAAATGCATTTGCTACATGGCGATCGTAGCAATGACATAGACTATTGATCGAATGACCGCAGTTATATTCAGAATATTCATAGGTTTCTGCTGCCAGCTGCTGGAAATCAGGTATGTTTTGTCGCTCATCTATATAACTGTAATTTAATATCGGGCATGAAACACCGCCATTATCTGTTTTCTCCAGGCACCTGTGAATTCCATCCTTATGTCTATAAAGGGTGCGAGAGCAGTCAAAATGTGTCGTGCAAACACCCCCGGCTGTTCGGGTGGTAACAGAGAATTTCGGATGTTGGTCTGTGCCACACTGTAATTTCAGAAGTATATGGTCAACTCCGGGACAAAGCCGGTTGGAACTCAATGTCGTAAGGGTTTGAGAACGGGCAGGCATTATTATCAACAGCATGCAGGTATAAATCCAACCCGTATTAAATAATAATGAGCAAATAATTGATTTGTTATGTAATTTTTTCTTCGCCGTTGGATATAATAAACTGTTCATTATGCATTCGCCTTTAACGTAGCCACTCGAAGTGACCCAGTTTAATTACAGGAATTTGCATTAAAGAATACGCTTGCTTCTTTACCATATTTTTTGCCTTCTCGTGTAAAGAAGATGGTTTTTAGCTTGATCAAACCACTTGACAGAGATCGGCTTTCCATGAAATCAAGAATTTGCAACTCAGTTTCACTGGCAGGTCTTATCAATGAATCGATTTGCCCTGGAAGATCCACTGAAATAAATCCAATATTAACAGGATCAATCTTTTGCCATGTCAATACAGGGTTGCCTTTTTCTCCACAACGGATATTGATCCCGGTTATTGTGCTGGAAGAACTGTCCTCTATGACAAAGTTTTCGATTTTTGTCCTGCTCGAACCCGTATTTTTTTTGCAATGGAAGTTACTCAGCGTCACAGAGCCTTCTGGCATCCTGAAATCAAAGCTGATGTGACTATAAGCAATATAATCAACCGTTCTGATAACACAGTGTCCGTCAGGGCATTTCTTTCTGGCGCAACCCACTTCATTAGGCATAGTACAAAAAGTCCGCGGATAGGTGCATCTCAGACACTTATTATTTGAACAACCCGTTCCAGAGATACAGCTGACTTGTGAATAGTAAGGATTTATCTGTTCGCTAATCTTTTTCGTTTTATAAACAGGGTAATAGCGATGATCGATTGATAATGCTGCACAATTATAACCTTCTCTTTGCATCAGGCTCACATTGCATCGGCCATCCCGACTGTCAGAGCAATCAAAAGAAAATACGCAGTGATCACCGATTTTCAGCTCGAGCAGGATCGACTCATCCAAACCGCAGTAAAGACTGTATGAGATATTGTCTCCTTTGTAGGCACTGTCCGGGAGTGTCAGCGACAAATCCTCCGCATAAGCCTGAATACATATAAACGTTAAAAGAACACGGGCTACACCGAAAAATCTGGCGAATGAACTACCCCGGGGCAAGCTCTCGGTTATCGCGGGCTGGCCGCACTCCGATGCAGTAGTATGGGAGCGAGTTGAAAGGTTACGGATGTTAACGCTGAGCTGCATTGGCTTCCCCATGTCCGCTTATGGTTTTCTTTCGCGGTTAACATAGTAGCTGTCTTTTACCACTCCGACTGACATTTAGGGGAATTTCAATCCTTGATTTCAGGTTTGCATGCGACACAAATCGTCTCATGGGTGTTTTATAGGGATTATTCGCATTTTTGATGAAGTTATGGGCGACTTACCATAAACCCAAGCTTTTATTTTGCAATTGCCCCGATTGCCGGTATGATATGGCGCCTTTATTAAAGCCCCGGTGTCTGGTCGCAAGATATCGGGGTATTCCTTTGGAGAAAGAAAATGTCTGAAGCTATCGCTCTGAGCGCTGTTGCACGCAAGGACGTAGGGAAAGGTGCGAGCCGCCGCCTGCGTCGTGCAGAACTGGTACCTGCCGTTATTTACGGCGGTGAGCAGGAACCTGCTCAAATTACTCTGGAAGCCCGTGCTATCCGTAAGGCACTGGAATCTGAATCTTTCTACTCCCAGATCGTTACCCTGGATGTAGAAGGCGCTTCCCAGCAGGTTATCCTGAAGGATCTTCAGCGTCACCCTGCAAAAGACTATGCTATGCACCTGGACTTCCTGCGCGTCGACGCTGCTCACGCGGTTACTACGCACATCCCGCTGCACTTCCTGAACGAAGATAGCTGTGTCGGTGTGAAAGCCGGTGGCGCTATCACTCACGCTCGTGTTGAAGTAGAAGTTAAATGTCTGCCTGCTGATCTGCCTGAGTTCATCGAAGTTGATATGGCTAATGTCGAGCTGGGTGGTCACATTCACCTGACTGACCTGACCATGCCTGAGGGTGTTGAACTGGTTGCTTTGCTGCAGGGTGAAGGTCATGATCTGGATGTTGCATCTGTTCAGACTACCCGTGGTGGCAAAGAAGAAGAAGCTGAAGAAGCAGCCTCTGAAGAAGAAAGCGGCGAAGAGTAATCAGCTCTTTTTATGGCCCCGGGCTGTTAACGCAGGTCAGGGCTATGGAGGATATTATGGCGAAGGATCACTCGATCAGGCTGGTTGTCGGACTCGGCAACCCTGGTGTTCAATACGATGATACTCGCCATAATGCCGGCTTCTGGTATGTGGAGCAGTTAGCCCGGAGCTACGGCACCAGCCTGCAACCCGAGAAGAAATTCTTTGGTCTGACTGCCCGCATTACCATCGCTGGAGAGGATGTCCGTCTGCTAAACCCGACCACCTTCATGAATCGCAGTGGTCAGGCGGTGGCTGCTATCAGCACCTTCTTCAAGATCCCCCCTCAATCTATTCTTGTTGTTCACGATGAGTTGGACTTGCCAGCGGGTATTGGTCGCCTGAAACAGGGCGGTGGCCACGGCGGACACAACGGCCTTCGGGACATTATTTCAGCGCTGGGAAATAACAGGGACTTTCTGCGTTTGCGTCTGGGGATCGGTCATCCTGGTCAGAGCAAGCAAGTGGTTGATTATGTGCTGAACAAGCCCTCCGTGTCGGATCGACAGAAGATCGATTCAGTGATTGACGAAGCCATCCGCATCTCCCCTGAGGCCTTTAATGGTGCTCGTGCCAAGGCCGTTCAAGAGTTACATACCTTCAAAGCCTGACTTCACGATGGCCTGATATTCAGTTTCGGAATGGGCCAGTACTCTCTTCTTTCGCGAGTGCTTTCTCCCCGTTTCAAAGCCTGATCCACCAGTTTGCAGATCAGGGTATCAAAGGGTATTCCTGCATGTCTGGCACCGTCCGGAAACAGGCTGGTTGGGGTCATTCCCGGCAGGTTGTTGAGTTCTGCAAAGACTGGCTCTCCTGATTCAGGAACGATAAAGTCAGAGCGACTCAGGTCCTGGCAGCCCAGAATCTGATGTGCCTTCAGTGTAATCTGCTGAACTTTTCGATACTGCTCATCCGAGATTCTGGCGGGAATCACATGATCACTAAGACCGGGTGTATAGCGGTGTATGTAGTCGTACCAGGCACCGTCTGGTGTGGTAATTTCGGTAACAGGCAGGATCTGGTAGTCATCCAGGTGGAGGATACCGGCAGTGATTTCGCGTCCGGTAACAAACTCTTCAACCAATAGTTTTTCATCCATTTGCAGGCCGACTTTCAGCTTGCTCAAAAGGTCTTCATAACCCATGGCAAACTGGACGCCAATACCGGAACCCTGACCGGGCGGCTTGATGATGACCTTATGCCCGAGAGATTCGATACAGTCGAGAGTAGCATCTTCATAGTTTTCGCTGCGATAGACGACTCTGTCTCTGGCCATAGTGATGCCGACAGGCTGAAGCAAACGTTTGGTAACCACCTTATCCAGAGAACAGGCGCTTGCCAGGGCTCCGGAACCTACGTAAGGAACGCCCATAATATCCAGAAGACCCTGCAGGCGGCCATCTTCACCATAGGGACCGTGGGCGACCGGGAAAGCAACGTCAACCTGTTGGGCTATGAGTTGTTCCGGAAGCGTTTCGTCGAGCTCAAGGTGGATGGCTCTGCCATAATGTTCTTCCAGACAGGGGGAGATTCGGCTTGCGGAGAGTCTGGATACATCTGCTTCGGGAGACAGGCCGCCGCAGATGACGGCAACCGTTTTGCTTTTGTCAGGCATTCGTCTGATGGCTTTTGTTTGGGCTATGATCAGACAAGCCTAGTACATAAGCCAAATCTGACCAGTCAGGTTAATGAATCCATTCAGACCCTTCCTCTGTCCAGTTTTACCCTGAGCCATTTAAAAAATTCCGGTGTCGCCTGCTTTAGCCAGAGATGCTGGTATTTCAGGGTCAGCTTTAGCCAGCCTTTATCATGATACTTTCTCGCACTGGTACCCAGCCTGGTGCCACAGGTGTGGAGGAGGATCCTGTTTTGTCGGGCTTTCCAGACAAATACATGATCTTCACCGTAGAAAGTGTCGGTGGGATAACCCTTGAGGTCGAAAAATTGTGTCCGGCTGAGGCAAAACCCTTGATCTCCATAGGGGCATCCCAGAATATCGGAGCGGAATCTGGCTCCCCATTCGTTGATGGATAACCAGCAAGTGTCTTTGTCGTAAAACCAGAGATCAAAGTAGAGCAAGCGTCTGGGATATTGAGCAATGGCATTCAGTAAGCTTTGTACATTCTCTTTGTCCAGTATTGTGTCTGCATGCAGAAACCAGAGGTAATTCCCTGTAGCTTTCTCTGCGCCTGTATTGAGCTGACAGGCACGTCCCTGTTCTGCAGTACACCAAATCCACTTGAGGTGAAGCAAAGGGTCCGGAAGCTGATCCAGTTTGGCAGGCCGCTGATTGTCGTCATAGCCAACAAGGATGACCTCGTTACCCTCGGGAAGAAGACTCAGTTGTTCAAGAAGCGTTGGCCACTGCGGCTCACAAGGGCCCAGTGGCACGATTACAGATAGGCTGGGCATCATTATCTTTGCAATACTTCCAGCAATGCTTTCTGCTTCTGGCCAAGCGTGTTCTCAGGAGAGAGTACTGCTGATTTCAGTGCGCTCCTGCACTGGCAATAATTGCTGTCATGAGGTGTTTCTTCCTGCTGTTTCAGATATTGTCCTAACAATGCTTTAGCCAGTGTCAGGCTTTTGCCGTATCTGGCAATAATCTGCTCAACGCTGGCGTGGGCTGAAGGGTCCTCCTTCCAGCAATCGTAATCGGTGGCAATGGCGATTGTTGTATAACAAAGCTGAGCTTCCCGTGCCAGAAACGCTTCAGGCACATTAGTCATGCCGACAACATCGCACTGAGCAGCGTTTTTCAGGAACAGGCTTTCTGCACGGCTGCCCAGTCTTGGGCCGTCAACACAAGCATAGGTTTTCTCTTTATGCAGTCCTATTTTCGCCAGGTTAGCGGCATTGAGCAGTTGTTCTGATTGGTGATGACAGCTCGGTATTGCGGTGGAGACATGAGCGACAAGACCGTGACCAAAAAAGCTTTTTTCCCGGTGTCCTTTGACAAAGTCGAAGTACTGACTGACCAGCGATAATTCGCCCGGCGCAATCTCCTCCTGCAGACTGCCAACCGCAGAAAGGCCTATCACCCGGGTCGCACCCAGACTTTTTAATGCCCAGATATTGGCCCGATAATTGATTTCATGAGGCAGGAGTTCGTGGCCACTTCCATGTCTGGGCAGGAACAACAGCTTTTGTTGATTAAAAAGACCTGTTGTTATTGGGCCTGAGTGAGGGCCATACGGTGTTTCAATGCTCTGCTCATTCAATACTTCAAGTCCATCCAGGCTGTAGATGCCTGTTCCGCCAATCACTGCCAGCATTGGGTTTCCTTTTCATTGTGTTTAATCAGATATCTGTTGGATCAGGCTGGGAAGCTGATTGACCCACACCCTGATCTCGTCTCTTACACGACGATAGATTGCTAATGATTCTTCTTCTGTATCCACCGATTCAGTCAGTCGGGGAGGGTCATCAAAACACTTGAGTATAATCTGACCCTGCCTGGGTGTTGGACAGGTTTTATGGGCGTGATCACAAACGGTGATAATAAAGTCAAAATCTTCCTGACCCAGATCATTGAGGGTTTGTGACTGCTGTCGGCTGATATCAACGCCAGCTTCCTGCATGACCCTGACTGCAGATGGGTTGAGCCCGTGGGCTTCAATGCCGGCAGAAAATGCTTCATAACCTGAAGGGAGCAGGTTTCTGGCCCAGCCTTCCGCCATCTGGCTGCGACAGGAGTTGCCAGTGCAGAGGAACAGTATCCGGATTTTAGCCATCAAAATTTCCTGTTGTTGTGCAGACGATCAGAGTTCGCTGCAGGAAGAGCCAAAAGCAAAACAGCTATAGCAACGGTGGTGTTTCATACTGATGGTTTCACTCAGGCTGGTTCGTAAACTCTTGCCAAGGTTGTACTCGGTATCGTCATCCACCAGTGTGCAGGCGTAAACCTGCATCTGCCCGTTTTGTTTGACCATCATTTTGGAAAACGCGCACATAAATTGACGACGACTCTCTTCTGTCTGATAGCGGGTCATACAGTCTGTGCTGACGTGGGGAACATCCGGTAAAGAACCGGGTGGCAGGAAGTCCGGAAAGGCCACCTGTTTCAAGTTGACGGGCAAACCGTTCAGTTCAAAAAGATCTTTGAAGGCCTGTTCAACCACTGCCGTGTTTTCATCTTTTTCCATATGTCTGGCGACGGAGATGTTAAAGCCTTTTTCATGCAGTAGTTTCAGTCCGGAAAGAGCGATGGCAAAGCTGTCTTCACCTCGTCCTGCATCATGTTGTTCAGCGTTTGGATGATCCAGACTGACTCTCAGGGATATGGGGTAGGGGTTACTGCTCAACCGGGCCAGCTCATCGAGCCTTTTGATCATGGGGGTCGTGCCATTAGTCAGAACCAGGCAGGGGCGATGCTGTGAGGCATAGTCCAGGATTCGAATAATGTCTTTAATGACAAAAGGCTCTCCTCCCGTAAAAGAGAACTGTTCAACCCCCAGTTCAAGTGATTCATCAATGTAGGGTTTTACCTCTGTCAAAGTGGGGGCATCCAGCCTCTTGCTGGCCGGACTTGAACCTTCCAGACAAAAGCCGCAGGAAAGATTGCAGCGGGTTCCGGTATGAAACCAGAGCTCTTTCAGTTGATGAGGTTTGATATAACCTCTGGGGCTGCCATCAGGTGTAAAGTGCCAATCCTGGCTTTTAGTGTCTGGAGGCGTTCCTGTCAGCAACATGATCCATCACTTCCTTTGTTTTCATGGGTGGAAGATGAGAAGGGCAGCGAAGTTCCGCAGCCCTCAAAAATGCCATAATGGGTGCTGAAGTTACCAATGAACTCGAAGTGTTCACGGAATCTTGTATCGTGCAGCATTCTCCAGGTGTTACCGCAAACCGGGAAAACCTTGCCTTTGGTAATAGGATGGTGCCCATCCAGGTTGAAGGTGTTGGGATGGTGATCAATTGTGCCTTTATAGATCACAGCCTGACCATAGTCCTCGCAATGACTTTCCAGCTCTGGCAGTTTGAACAATCGATAAGTCGCCGAGAAAAACCGGATATCACCGACCTGGGTTTCAATCTTACGGTTATTGATGGTGACAGGTTTGTCTTCCACCAGTCTGGGGTCAGTGAAACCGGCCTTTTTAGCCAGATTCAAAAAGTCATTCCAATAAAGGGCACCGCTGAGACACTCTCCATAAAGTACCGGATCATCGACCAGTTCAGCAGGAATGCGGCGATCAGAATAGACGTCAGAGAAGTAAAGTTCGCCGCCTGGTTTCAGCAGGCGCCAAGCTTCTCTCAATACTGCTTCCTTGTCCGGAGAAAGGTTGATCACGCAGTTTGAAATGATCATGTCGAAGCTGTTTTCTTTAAGGTTCAGTTGATCCAGTTTTTCAATATAGCCTTTATGGAATTCAGTGTTGGCTTTTGCGTAGCCGAATTTTTCCCGATGGTATTCGACATGTCGGTTGGCTATGGCAAGCTGTTCGTCTGTCATGTCGACACCGACGACATAACCTTCTTCTCCGACCATTTGTGCCAGGGCATAACAGTCACGACCTGATCCAGAGCCAAGGTCGAGTATTCTGGCGCCTTGCAACTGCTCAGGGCAGACCAGTCCGCAGCCATAGTAATGGCTCAGAACCTCGTCATGAATATTGGCAAGGGCACTTTTCAGGTGGCGTGGCATGGCTGTATCGGTGCAGCAGGCATTGGTCTGCAGGTCATCGCTGCCCTGCAGAGTCTTGCCATAGTAATTCTGTACTGATTCATGCATGAGAGGTTTTTCCTTGCTTGAAAATAGATTGAATATGTTTTGCCAGTGCCCTTCGGGCAGGTCGATTGTCGCCATTCAGTTCGGGGAGCACTCCGAGCAAATCTTTTAAATGATCAACATCCTGGCCAGAAGGCGCGTAGCCGACAGATAAGCGGGATTGACGACAAAGACTGGTCAGTGACACTCCCAGAGAGCCTGTGCTCCAGGGCAGCTCTGAAAGGTCAGGCCAATGAGTTCGGTTGGCCATGATGGTGACGCCGCCATCACTGGCCTTGCTGAATACTGTGTCGTAGGTCTTGAGCCTTTGTGCCGTGTCCGAGAGGTCTTTGAGGCTGAGTGTCGGACAGTCACTGCCAATATAGATGAGGTTTTCTTTTCCCTGAAGTCTCAGCTCATTGTCGATGTGGTTCAGTCTCTCACCCAGGTTGCCAGAGCCCTGGGGTACGACCAGGTTGTCCTTGCCCTCCAGAAGCTGACTGGCCCAGTCACAGTCGCTTTCATGAGAGGGAGCAATAACTTTTTGGCCAGGCCACTCTGATAAATCTTCCAGTGCACAGGCTAGCAGGTGTTGAGCAACAGTGAGCGCCTGTTCTGTTCCCATGTCAGCAGCAAGGCGTTGTTTTCCCTGGTGTAAGGCGGGCTTTTTGCACACAAGTATCAATGTTGCCTTTTTTATCAGACTCGGTTCGTTGCTTATCATTATTCTTTGATTTTAATTTCGCTAAGTGTTCGTAAGAGCCAGACTCCAGCCTGCTACTGCATAACTATACTGCGGAAACAGTTATTTGGATTCAAGGCTGTGATTATTTTTTAAAAGCTCTCTTTGCGGTTGTCTGCTGGTTAACCTGCCGGGTGTTGTTCTGCTGACAGGGAAAGCTCTGTGATTTGAGTCAGTATAAATCCGGAAAGAGCAATCAAGCATAATACTGGTGTCAATTCAGGTCGGGCTTTATAATCCTCTCCCAAATTTTTTATTGAATTTCCCCTGGTAACTTTTTATGGGCTTTAAATGTGGCATCGTTGGTCTGCCCAACGTCGGCAAATCAACACTGTTCAATGCTTTGACCAAGGCAGGGATTGATGCAGAGAACTTCCCTTTCTGTACTATCGAGCCAAATGCGGGTGTTGTGGCTATGCCCGATCCGCGTCTGAATAAGCTGGCTGAGATCGTTAAGCCTGAACGTGTGTTGCCTACTACCATGGAGTTTGTCGATATTGCCGGTCTGGTAGAAGGTGCCTCCAGGGGTGAAGGTCTGGGCAACAAATTTCTGGCTAATATTCGTGAGACAGATGCTATTGCCCACGTAGTACGTTGCTTCGAGAATGATAATGTGATTCATGTGGCCAATAAAATTGATCCGGCGGCGGATATTGACATTATCAATATCGAGCTGGCCATGGCGGATCTGGAAAGCTGTGAAAAACAGCTACAGCGAGTCACTCGTGTCGCCAAGAGCGGCGACAAGGATGCCAAAGCCCAGAAAGCCCTGCTGGAAAGAATTGTTCCCCATCTGGAAGAAGGCCTCCCTGTTCGCTCCATGGCAATGACCGATGAAGAGCAGAAACTGACCAAAACATTCCACCTTCTGACGACAAAACCCACCATGTACATTGCTAATGTTGATGAAGATGGTTTTGAAGATAACCCCTATCTGGATGTTGTCCGTGGCATTGCCCAGAGCGAGGGCTCTGTTGTGGTAACAGTCTGCAACAAGCTGGAAGCTGAGATTGCTGAGCTCGAAGATGAAGAGCGAGATGAATTTCTGGCCGATCTGGGTATGGAAGAGCCGGGTCTGGATCGTGTGATCAGGGGTGGTTATGAACTGCTTGGACTGCAGACGTATTTCACTGCCGGAGTTAAAGAAGTGCGTGCCTGGACTGTGAAGATCGGCGCGACGGCTCCTCAGGCTGCAGGTGTGATTCACACTGACTTTGAGCGTGGTTTCATTCGTGCGGAAGTGACGGCTTATGATGAGTTTGTTCAGTACAACGGTGAACAGGGTGCCAAGGAAGCAGGTCGTTTGAGAGTGGAAGGCAAGGACTACATCGTCAAAGATGGCGATGTTATGCATTTCCGTTTCAACGTCTGATTCAGTTGGGGCTGTCTGATCAGATAGCCCTATCCTTTTAAACTCCGGGTCATTAACTTCTGGAGAGCCATTGAATGTTGCCACCGACATTGCTCTTGTCCAGGAGGGTTAAAAACAGTTCGCAGAAATCTATTATAATCTAAAACTATCTTATAAAATCTCAAGCATGGATAAGTGATTACTGAAGATAGGTGAGGCAGCTCGTTTGCATGGTACAGACCCAGTAACACTACGAAAATCGGAAAGTACAGGTGAGCTGCTTCCTGCCAGAAAGACCAAAGTTGGAACTTGTTACTACGACGTGTCTGAATTGATGGGCTACAGTAACGAAGCTGTGCCTATGCTTTGCTATTGCAGAGTATCCAGTCACGACCAAAAGCCAGACTTAGACAGGCAGCAAGAGTTACTGGAAGCCTACTGTTCTATAGAAGGTTGGCGAACTCAGGTTATACGAAAAAATGCTTGAGACTTTGCGAGATGTTGTTAGCTCACAAGATTGAACTCAGACCGACAAAACAACAAGCCGATTATCTTGATAGGGCTTGTGGTTCCCGTCGTCATGCGTTCAATCAACTGTTAGCCCATTTCAATCAAGAAGGCGTTAAATGGTCAAAGAAGGCTGCGAATGAAAAATACCAAGAACTCAGGCTTGAGTTTCCCTGGTATGCCGAAGTCAGCCAACGTGTCACCAGGAACACAATCGACGATCTTCATGACGCCTTTACTCACTTCTTTCGTCGGGTGAAGAAAGGAGAAAAAGCAGGTTATCCAAGATTCAAGAAGCGAGGACTACACGACAGTTTTTCTCTCAGAGAAAAAACCAAGTTCGATGTTGATGGCAGAACACTTCGCATTGAGAAACTGAAAACCCGCATCAAGATGCGCCAGGAGCTGAGATTTACAGGAACACCCTGTCAGGTGACGATCAGTAAGCGAGCCGGAAAGTATTTCGCTTCTATTTTGGTAGACACTGAGGATTACGAACCAAAAGCACAAAGCAATGAGTCTGTAGGCGTTGATTTTGGCGTCAAAGATTTAGCTATTTGTTCGAATGGCAAAACCTTTGCTGCTAATCAGAAACTGAAGGGCTCTCTGAAACGCCTTAGCAGTAAACAGAGAGCGTTAAGCCGCAAAACAAAGGGAAGCAACCGCTACGCGAAAGCCAAGCGAGCGGTTGCCAAACTGCATTACCGGATAAGTAACCAGCGATCAGCCGCAATACATGAGGTAAGTGATTATCTGACTTCAAGATTCAAAATAATCACCCTCGAAAATCTGAATGTCAAAGGCATGGTAAAAAACCGCAAACTGGCAAGAGCAATCAGTGACGCAGGTTTCGGTAAGCTGAGAGAACTTGTTGAATACAAGGCAGAGCTGAGAGGATGCCAGGTTGTGATTGCAGATCGGTTCTTTCCCAGCTCGAAGAAGTGTGCGGTTCATACTTGCGACTACGTAAATGACAATCTTACTCTGTCTGATCGTGAGTGGCGGTGTCCAAAATGTAAAACTCTGCATGATAGGGATTACAGTGCGAGTTTTAACCTTGATAATTATGGTCGAGACACGTTACAGCTCGACCCTAAACCCTACGCAAGAGTGGAGTCAGACACGATTCGTCGTGCATCCATGTCGACGGCGTAGATAAGTCTACATAATTACAGATTATGTTAGATTTTTAGTAGCGGTATCAATGGAAGCATTAACGGTCCGTTTTGAAAAAATAATAAGGCTTTGAATAAGGTGCATTCCAGTGCTCGCAGAAATACGAAACAGGGGTAGGGGTTTTCTGAAAGTTCCTAAAAAAGCCGCTTAAACAGTTGACAGGACAGCGTTAAATCCTGAAAATGCGCACCATCTTTCGGCGGCTAGGTAGCTCAGTTGGTTAGAGCACAGCACTCATAATGCTGGGGTCGGCAGTTCGAATCTGCCCCTAGCTACCACTATTCAGGAGCTTGCAGGCAGGCGACTGCGAACGTAGGGTCGAAAGTGCACACGGAATGTCCATGTCCTGTATAGCATTTCGTATTTGCTGGGGTGTCGCCAAGCGGTAAGGCAGCAGGTTTTGATCCTGCCATGCGGGGGTTCGAATCCCTCCACCCCAGCCACATAAAATGGCTAGGTAGCTCAGTTGGTTAGAGCACAGCACTCATAATGCTGGGGTCGGCAGTTCGAGTCTGCCCCTAGCTACCATTTTACTGGGGTGTCGCCAAGCGGTAAGGCAGCAGGTTTTGATCCTGCCATGCGGGGGTTCGAATCCCTCCACCCCAGCCATCTTTCTGAAGCCCGACTGAAACAGGTTGGGCTTTTTCGTTGTCAGTGACTTTTAAAATCTCAATGTACATGTAATGCCCAACTTGTTTTGCTCAGGAAGGTGATCTTCGGGGGGCAGATGCCGTTCTGAGCATGAAGTTATTTGTATGTATGTTTATCTGTTGTCATTGCGGATAGCCAAGCACTTAAAACATCAAGATAATCTCATTCGTGTTTGGATTCGATCCAATAAAAAAAGACATTTCATCATTAAAGAAAAAGCGTTTGGGTTATTTTCTGGACGACAAATACCTGAAGTATCATAAAGTTGAGGCCTGTTTTGGATTTTGTACTTACTCTTGATTGGGGGTTTTTGCTGTTTTTTGTTGCGATTCTGGCTGGTTTTGTTGACTCCATTGCAGGCGGCGGCGGATTGATTACAGTCCCCGCGCTTCTGGCGGTGGGGCTTTCTCCGGCACAGGCTCTGGCAACCAATAAATTACAGTCAACAGGCGGCTCTTTCTCTGCCAGTGTTTATTTTATTCGAAGAGGGCTGGTGAATCTCAGGGAAATGCGTTTTGCCATTTTCATGACCTTTGTTGGCAGTGCCGCAGGCACGATTCTGGTTCAGTTGATTGATGCTTCGGTTTTGAAGCAGATTATTCCCTTCCTGTTATTGGGTATAGCCGCTTACTTTGTTCTCTCCCCCAGTGTCCGAAATACTGAAGCTTCTACTGCCAGAATGAGCCTGACCGCTTTTGCCTGTTCAGCAGGGTTGGGAGTCGGCTTTTATGATGGCTTCTTCGGCCCGGGCACGGGCTCTTTCTTTGCCATAGCCTTTGTCAGCCTGCTTGGTTATTCCCTGACAATGGCGACGGCTCATACCAAAGTTCTGAACTGTACCAGTAATGTGGCCTCCCTGCTGTTCTTTATATTGGGTGGTCAGGTTGTCTGGGCTGTAGGGGGAATCATGCTGATAGGTCAGTTCATCGGCGCCAGACTGGGATCGAGAATGGTTGTGAAGCGTGGTCAGCAGATTATTCGTCCCATGATCGTCGTTATTTCACTGGTCATGACCGGCAAACTCATGTGGGACGAATACGGACATTTGCTGTTTTGACGTTTTTTCTGCGCAAGTGACAGTTTAGGTTTATTATAGGTAGTCCTGCAGGCTCCTCGCCCTGGAGTCTTATTACTGTTTATTGCAAGAATAACGTTACTCAGATATTTGAATGGACAACAGCTGGCTCAGTGCATTGTTTGGGGGAATCTATCTTGCCCTGATCATCGCCTTCGGAATTCACGTTATTATGCAGCGCAGGCCGGTAGGTGTGACTCTGGCCTGGATACTGTTGCTGTTCATTCTGCCGGTAGCCGGTTTCTTCTTTTACCTGCTGTTTGGCTCAAGGCGCCTTGGGAGAAGAAGGCTCCGACGTCTGGAAAGTTTGTATCCTGACTACGAACAGTGGTCCAGCCACCTTTCGAGAGTGATCACCCAGCGGCAACTTGAGTGTCCCTCTAATGCCCCTCACACAGGGATCTACAAGCTGGCGGAGCAAACCCTGGGTATCCCAGTGCTGCCTTGTAGCAAGCTTCAGCTGTTTCATGAAACCGATACAATTCTTCATGGCCTGTTACAGGACATAGAGAAAGCCAGGCGCAGTATTGTACTGGAGTTTTACATCTGTGAGCCCAAGGGGCGAATCAAGGTTCTGGCTGAGGCTCTGATCAGAGCTTCACGGAGGGGTGTTGACTGTATGGTGATACTTGATGCAGTGGGTAGTCGTCAGTTTCTTCGAAGTGAGTGGGCAAGACGTTTCCGTCTGGAGGGCATCAGTGTTACCGGGTCAATGCCGGTTGGTCTTTTAAGGATGCTGTTTGAACGCCTTGATATTCGCAACCATCGCAAAATTCTCGTGATTGATGATGAAATTGCCTGGAGTGGCAGTTTTAACCTGGTCGATCCTGTTCATTTTCGTCAGACGGCTAATGTCGGACAATGGATCGACGCCATGGTCAGGGTAGAGGGTATACCTGCACACGTTATGGCGGTGATTGCTCATTGGGATAAAGCACTTGAAACGGGTGAAAAGCATTCGTCGTTTAATGCTACTTACGAGTTTCCACCTTCCTGTCTTGACAGTTACACCGGTGCTGATGTTCACGTACTGCCATCAGGGCCGGGAATCAACCGGGAAAGGCTTCATCAGGTTTTGCTTACCGCAATTTACGAAAGTAAGGAGGAGCTGCTGATATCCACGCCTTATTTTGTTCCGGACGAATCATTGCTGACAGCCCTGAAGTCAGCAGCCATGCGAGGGGTGGACGTTCAGTTACTGGTTCCTCTCACAAATGACTCCAGAATGGTTCACTATGCCAGTCGCTCCTATTATGAAGACCTGTTAAACGCAGGGGTGAAAATATTACAGTTCAAGGGAGGGTTGCTGCATACCAAGTGTGTCCTGGTGGACCGATCGACCATTCTTTTTGGTACCGTAAATCTGGATATGCGCAGCGTCTGGCTTAATTATGAAGTGACCATGATCATCTATGACAGAGCCTTCAGCCAGACTATGGCGACACTTCTGGATCAGTATATGCAGAGCTCCGTGCGTGTTCGTTTGTCTCTATGGAGCCGAAGGTCTGTGACCAGACGATTTCTGGAGAGTCTTTTTCAGCTGTTGAGTCCTTTGTTGTGATGTAAGTACCTAACCAGCAGGCCTGGTACTTACTGCGTCGGTTAAGAACATCCATGTTTTCATCAATAAAGATTTTAACTGAAACAGTTCGCCTTATTTATAGACTTTCAGCGAGTCAACAGTCAGGGAGTAAAGGGTTTCAGTGTACGTTGACTGAGTGGTCTCAACATGCAGGGTTCCAACCAGCCAATAAGGGGTGTAGCCCGCTTCCTCGACTTTGATGCCTTTTTCGTTATTCTTGAATTTCACATAAATAGTTTGGTTAGGCGGCGGTGCTGGTACGTGGATGCAGGCACCCATCGTTGGTACCAGCAACAGCTCCGTCGCTCTCTGGTTTTTATCGAGGTTGAGTGGCACGAGGTATCCGGGTATTTTTACCGTGCGTTTGTCCAGTCTTGTAACGGGTGTCTGGCCGAGCTTATCCAGATAGTAGATGACATCAGCTTTGCTCATCTCTCCGGCCTGATAACTGTCAACGACTTTTTGATCCGGTGCAGGCATCAGTTCGTCCCAAGTGATCTCTATGGCTTCTGCTTGGGTTGCTGGCTTTTCCAGCGGCTTGGCTTGAACGGCGACTACTGGCAGCAGAGCCAGTAGCGTTGTCAGTATCAGGGATTTTCCTGTTTTCATAATGATTTTCATCTTAGACTCTTATAGTCAGGCCATCGGCAAGAGAGTTTTTGTAGGCGCGCCAGGCCGGGATTATGCCCAAAACAATGGCGCAGACAATGATCATTCCGGCCAGTGACCATTCAAA
This sequence comes from Endozoicomonas sp. 8E, assembly GCF_032883915.1. Taxonomy (NCBI): domain Bacteria; kingdom Pseudomonadati; phylum Pseudomonadota; class Gammaproteobacteria; order Oceanospirillales; family Endozoicomonadaceae; genus Endozoicomonas; species Endozoicomonas sp. 8E. The sequence goes on from NZ_CP120717.1 coordinate 1,918,265, forward strand.
GGTGCCCGGAGCACTGATGGCCAGGTGCAGTCCCAGGATTTGTTGCACAACGGGCTGAATAGCGAAAAGCAGTCCATACAGTATAAGGAAGCCCAGAAGGGTTCCGGACACCGCATAAACGACAGATTCAGTGATCATCAGCGTGAAGATATGGATGGGCCTTGCACCGGCAGAGCGGAGAATGGCCATCTCACGGCGCCTTTCATTAAGAGAGGTGAGAATCGTAGTCAGCATGCCCATCAGACCTGCCAGGACCACCATGACGGAAACTGCAAGTAATGCCTTTTCTGCGGTGCCTACCAGTTGCCAGAGCTCCTGAAGAGCAACACCGGGCAGAATGGCGGTCATGGCTTCCTGCCGGTATTCATTGACTTTCCTCTGGTAACGGAAGGCGGCAGTACGGGATTTCAGACCAACAAAATAGGCGGTAACACTGGTGGGCTGAAGATTCATGGCCTGAGCCTCTGCAGCGGACACTGAGAATGCGGCAATGGGTGGTGCACCGCTTACCCAATCGATGTGCAGGGCTTCGATCCCCTCAAGAGAGATCAGAATCACTCTGTCCGAAGGCGTACCCGTTGGCTTGAGAATGCCTGAAACCTTAAAAGGCTTATCATCGTGAGACAGCAGACTCTTACTTTCTACGCCATGGTTCAGAACAATGCTGTCACCGACTTTATAGCCAAGGCTGGCAGCGACTTCAGATCCAAGTACAGCGTCGTACAAAGCGTTGAAAGGTTTGCCCTTGGACAGTTGCAGTGATTCGTTGTCGCCGTATCGAAAATGATTGAAGATGTCATGGGAGGTGCCCATGACCCGATAGCCATGGTGGGAGTCACCCAGGGAAATGGGAACAGACCAGGCAACATCCGGGGCAGACGTCAGGTCCTGATAAGTCTCCCAGGAGATATTGTTGGTGGCATTGCCAATGTGGAAAACAGAATACAACAGAAGATTCATAGAGCTGCTTCTGGCCCCCACAATCAAATCCGTACCTGACACGGTGTTGGTAAAGCTGTTTTTGGCTTCGACCCTGATACGTTCAACCCCCAATAGCAGGGCTACGCTGACAGCAATAGAGAATATAGTCAGCAAGGCGGTTGTTTTTCGGTTTTTAAGGCTCTTCAAAGCCAGACTTAAAATCGACATCAGTCCACCTCTGTTGCTTTGCTGGCCCGGTTGATTTCATTGAGCGCAATGCTGCGATCAAATAACGATTCAAGGCCACGGTCGTGGCTGACAAATAGCAGGGTGTTGCCAACTATTTCACATTCTGCGAACAGCAGATTGATGAAGGCTTCCCGGGTATCTGTGTCCAGTGCTGAAGTAGGCTCGTCGGCAATGATCAGATCAGGCTTGCCAATTAAAGCTCTGGCGGCGGCTACTCGCTGTTGCTGTCCGATACTCAGTTCTGTGACCGGACGATGGAGTACTGAGTCGTCCAGTTCCAGATGTTTAAGAAGACGTCTTGCTTCATCCTGCTCACTGCCAGCAATACTGGCGAGATTGCTTTTGCGCTCTATGGCAAAGCCCAGAGGCAGAGTGACGTTCTCTATTACAGAGAGATAGGGAATCAGATTAAACATCTGGAAGATAAAGCCAATATGATCAGCACGGAAGCGATCGCGCTGCACCGGGGAAAAACGACTAATGTCGTTCCCCAGCACTTTGACCTGTCCCCGCTCCGGTGTAATGACGCCGCCGAGCAGTCCCAATAGAGTGGTTTTACCGGAACCCGACGGGCCGCGGACAAAAACCTTTTCGCCTCTGGATACAGTCAGTTCAGGAATATCCAGAACAGGTATTCCTGCTTTCCAGCTGAACTCAACAGCTGTGAGCTCAATAACTTGAGAGCGGGAGTCAGTCATCTTAGAAGCGAACCTCTGGCTTGCTCTTGGTCATTTCGGCAGCCATCTGACCTTTTTGGGTGAAGCCCTGAACGCTTAAGGATGCGCTCCGCTCGAATGTTTCAAAGATTGAGGTGCTGATAGTTTTCAGCTGATTGGCATTGCCACATTCAAAGACGTACGTGGCTGAGATATCCATATGCCCGCTTTCGCCCTCATGCTCTTCATGGTTGTGTTCACTGTGATGATTATCATGATGTTCATGAGAGGCGTGCTCACCGTGATGATCGTGCTCATCATCATGGCCATGAGATGCGTGCTCATCGTGATGATCATGCTCGTTATGATCTTTTTCGTGATGTCCGTGATCATCGTTATGGGCTTTTTCATGACCATGATCGCTCTCAACAGAACTCGAGGTAGCTTTGGCGCTAACCAGTTTGCAGGACGCGGCAGGGGTCATGCTCCAGAGACTGGCCGCTTCCAGCTTTTCCAGAGCTTCATGGAGCTGGTGGCGTTGTTTGTCAGTAGAAATGGTCTCGAAGCCCAGCACATCATTGGCAGGCATTTTCAGTTCCAGGTGAACTTCTGAACCTTCGACGGCAAAGTTCAGTTCACCTTGCCCGTGAACATGGGCGTCAACGTGACGCTGCTCTCCATTAGCGGAAGAAACAGTCAGGGACAGAACTCCGCAGGCAATACCGGCAGCCAGTTTAGTAAAAGTTTGCATAATGTCACTCGTAGGGGCATTTATCTGATAAAAAGTTTTTCTGGTTTATTGATGACATCAGATAAAGGCCGGTGGAGCCCGGGTCAGCCTTTTGGTGGGGGTTTCCAAAGAAAAGGAGCGGGTTTTTTCTGTACTGTTGAAGGGAGCGAAGAACGAACTTTCTGCAGTAAACAGTCCCGGGGACGGAGGTGCCTGTGAAGTCAGCTGACAGCCCGCTGAATGATGCTGATCCCCATGCCAGTGATCGGCATGATCATTCAGAGACAGTTGTTGGAGCAGATTGTGATAGTTAGGACTAAAGTCTTTAGGCGGGTTGTGTGTGTGACTGACGGAATACTGAATAACCAGCAAATAAACGACAAAAATCAGACAAAATCGGAAAGGATTTGGTCTGTTTCTGTGGGCAGTGTTTATCAGGCTTATGGTTAGCATTCAGTCGTGTTATCGACACATGTGTAGTAATGGTCCGAATTATTCTCCAAAGCCCTAACAAAAAGCAATACCATAAGACGCAGTCATTTGCGTTTAACCGAACTGCTTGCTTTTTTACTTTTAAAATGAACTTTTCCGGTTAAACTAATTTTTGTCGTCAGAGCATTGTCTTAACCAGGTTACGACGGGTCAGCCAGGAGGTGATGAATACTGCCAGTAAGTGCAGGCCAACAAAGTAGTAAAGACCATTCACCAGTAAGGAATGCCATTCATAAACATTGTGTTCAAAGCCAAAGTCGGTATCCTGCAGCCACCCGGTAAACGCAGCCAGAGCCAGAGTAATCCACATCAGCCAGACAGCAATCGCTCCCATTGGGTTGTGACCATTTTCACCCTGCTGTCGGGTTTTCAGCTCATGAAGGTGCTGTTTGATGCCCGAGAATGAGGGTTTGATGTCCCAAAGGCGAGCAGGCGACGGGGCAAAAGTCATGCCATAAAGCAGTCTGAGTCCTACCAGGGCAAGGATGACCCAGCCAGAATACTCATGATACTCGCTATACCCATCAACCAGAAAATGGTTACTGAAAAAGAGCACTGCAACCGTCCAGTGAATCAACTGAACGGTACGTGGCCACTGAAACTTTTTAGACATCGAACTCTCTATGGTATTTCTTTCTGATGTCATTGAGTTTTTTCATTCTTCGTTTGGCCAGATCCAGATCTTGCTTATCGAGGGCAGCCTGAACCCCGGCCAGTCCGGTCAGCAGTTGATCAATACCTTTCCGGAATGCCTCAGGCGCATCAGTGTAGCCGGTCTCCCTGGCGTTTTTGGCGTGCGCACGGAATTCAGTCACGTAGCTCTGCATGTCTTCAATGGTTTTGGCAGAGCCGGAGCGTTTGAAATTGAAGCCCATTTTTTTCATTTCAGTGTTCAGTTCATCAGAATGACCTTCGTGGCCATGGCTATGAGCTGAAGCAGGCATGGAAGCCATCAATGAAGCGGACAGTGCCAGTGGCGTAAAGAAGGCTTTGGCAAGCGATTTCATATTAACTTTCCGTATAAACATTTCGCTCGAGCATCATAATGATTCTTGCAAGAAATAAGAAGGCTGGTTGTGTAAAACTTTTTGATTTAGAGGCACTGTCACTGAATGGCATGTCATAAAATATCCGAACACTTTCAGATATTTTTTACCGACATGAAGTTATTCTGTTTTTCTAGTTGCTAGACTGCCCCCTTGATCTTTCCAGTCTTTCAGACCTCCTCTGAAGTGCATGATATTGGTATAACCCCGAGCCGCAGCAAAATCGGCTCCGGCAAACCAGGATGTACATTGCGGACCACCACAATAAACAACTATGGGGTAGTTTTTCAGGATGGGTAGTTGGCTCTCCAGAGTGGCTCTGTCTGTCAGAGAATAGGCATCTGGCAGATGACCCATGGTATAGGTCTCACCCCTGTTAGTATCAAGAAGAAAGACTTCGCCAGCATCGACTGCCTTGCGCAAGTCAGGATAAGAGATGGCCGGGTAGTGCCTGTTGTAGGCCGCGAGCCTGTCTTCCGTGGTTGTGTTTTCTGAAGCTGTCACAGCGGTGCAGAACAGGATCACGGCGCAAGCCAGTATGCGGGGGTCTCTCAACCATGAAGCGAACATGGGGGTTCTCCGGTTTACTACTAAAGCTCAGAGTATAGATGGCCTGTCGCTAGTTGGCTCCGAAGTTCTTTAAAGCTTGAGCATAGGGTGCGGCATGATGGTGTGTTTCCAGTAGCGATAGAAACGTGCCACCTTCTGGCGTCACTGGATTGATCTCCAGACCTGTTTCCGCGTAAAAGCGCAGGAATCGTTCAAAGTCCTCTGCTCGCAATGCACGATAAGCACGGGTCAGAATATGTAGGGCGCGGTCTTCTCCGGCTGGTGCCTGAAGCGTAAGCAGCTCTTTGATTCGCTCATCATTCAGCACTTCACCAATGACTTTCTGTTTGTCTTTCTTCATTGTTATTCCTGATAGCTTTTGGCAGTTCGTCGGCATTGTACACGATGGATTTTAAACTTTCAGGAATCTTAATCTTGATACTTTCAACGGGATTGTCGGAAAAGTGGCGATTATGGCATTTATAGTGGCTCAAGCTCTATTCAAGTCCTCTGAATTATTCCGAAATGGTATAGATTTTTTAAATAAGCGCCTCAACTTTAGATGATACTTAAATTTACAACGGAATAGACTGAATGAATCAGAGGTAACAAGGATGTCAACAGTAGTAGGTTCAGTTGGGGGGCAAAGTCCGGTAAATACGGGGCAACAAGTTTCTCAGGGTGTTGAAGAAGGGGCCAAAATAAAAGCCCAGGGTATGAATCGCAGCATCGAAGCGCGTAATCATCCCAATTTTCTGCCTCCATCTCCCCCGGCACATAGCGGCTCACTTCAATCACTCCCATCAGACATTTCGCTGTACGAGCGAGAGAGCGAAGTAGTAGAGGGTCGAAAGCACATTGAATCCAATCACGTAAAAAGAGAGTCATCAGGCTCTGCCAGCCCAGTTAAAGAAATCAACAAACCAACCTTAAAGCAAAAGGTGGCTCACATCTTTGGCGAGTTGAAACGTTCCTTAAAGAATGAAAACTGGAAGCCTGTTCCCCAGGATCTGATCAATGGGGTTCGCAACAATGGTTTGAGACAAGAGCTTTCCACCAGAAATGAAAAGATAGTGGAACTGGGCCAGCTGAAAGAAAGAGCCAATATTCTGGAGAATAAGCTGGCAAATTTTGATAAAAAGTACGCCAAGTCACTTGCGCTTTATGCGGCACCGGAAAATCCTCCCAAAAAAGGTAAGTTTCCGGCCCCGGATGGAAAAACCTACGACTTTTCCAAGGGGCAATTTTTTGGTGACAGAGCAAAGATGTTGAATGAGTTCAAAGCTGCCTTTGATAAAGATCCTGATTTTCAAAGTTACAACTCTGATCTCGAAGAGTTGAGAAGTATAGAAGGCAATAGAGATGAACCAGGCAAAAGAGCTGAGCTGAAAAAGGAGATCAGGGAGCTGAATAAATCCCTGAAACCAAGGGTTGACGCAGAGGCTGGTCAGGAAACTGAGCTCCGCCTTGGAAGTCTCGATGCTCAGGTAGAGATCATTCAAATGAAGACGTCAAAGGCAATTGAGCAAAAGACCAAAGAGTATCGAAAAGATTTAAAAACACTGAAAGAAGCAGTAGAGAGTAAAAGAAAAGAACTGGACTCCCATAGAATGGATAATGAGTTAAGGAAATTCAAAATCTCGGGAGTGAAACGCAAGCTTGGGGGAATTGAAAACTCCAGACAACGGTGGCTGGATAATGTTGATAGTAATACTCAATTGAATCCACAGCAGAAACAGCAGAGCAAAGCACGAATAGAGGCATCATTCAATCAGAAGAGGGTGGAGCTTCAGGAAGAGTTAAAGAGCCTTGAAAGCATGGTAAGTTCTTATCAAAGCGAAAAGCAAGCGCTACAGGAAGAATATGATCAAGCCATTGAGGCCAGGGAACAGGCCGCTAAGAGGAGTGATTTCAAAGAAAGCATAAATGAAATTCTCAGGGGACAGCAGAAAGAAATGAGCGAAATACTTGAATTGCGCAAGGCCTTTCCCGGGAAAATTGAACGGGATCGAGCTGCAATCAGAAAAAGTTTGCAGGGAAGAATAAGCTAAAAGGGGCTGAACCAGTCTACCGTCGGGTAAACTGGTTCAGCTAACTCAATTTTCAGTGACCCTTCAAAGCAAAAATGCCGTTAGCGTTCCGCCAGTAGCCCTGGTAATCCAGCCCATACCCAAAGATATAACGATCCTCAATTTCAAGACCTGAGAAATCTGCCTTGAGGCCGGGGCGAGCCTTACGGTCGTGCAGCTTGTCAACCAGAACGGCGGTCAGAACCTTCCTCGCACCCTGTTCCTTGCAGAAGTCGACAATGGCGTCCAGAGTGTGGCCCTCGTCAAGAATGTCATCAACGATCAGAATAGTCCTGCCTTTCATGTCCTGTGAAGGGCGTACCTTCCAGTCCAGACGCCCACCTGTTAATTGATCTCGGTAGCGAGTGGCGTGCACGTATGAGGCTTCCAGGGGGAACTGCAGGTGAGTCAGCAGCTTGCCGGTAATGACCATGCCACCGTTCATTACACAGTAAACCAATGGATTACTACCAGACAGTTGTTCAGTAATAGCGCTGCCCATATTCTTAATGGCGTCTTCTATCTGTTGTTCATTGTACAGGCATTCAGCCTCGTCGAGGACTTGCTGGATATGGTCGAGATCAACAGACATGGGTTGGGAACCTCGTTGTAATAACTCGTCATTGGCTAACAACTGGCTTTCTCCAGAAACTGCCTGATCGACAAGCAGTGAATCGGGTTCGAGGCAGCGTAGACAAAAGTTGAACCGTGGAAAAAAGAGGGCAACGATACCTACATTAGATGTGAACAGCAAGTCATAGCTTACTTCGGTTTGGTGTGAGAAAAATTTATGGGTGGGTTACAAGGGCTGTGTAAAAATAAAAAGATTTATGCCCGTCAAATGGGTAGAGTCAGTATTAAGTGGAAGGCATCGGGAGCTGACATGAGTGTACAAGAAATCAAGCACCCTCTGGTACAGCACAAGCTGGGCATTTTACGCACCAAGGGTATCAGTACGAAAGGGTTTCGGACACTGGCTAATGAAGTGGGTTCGCTGCTAACTTACGAAGCGACAAAAGACTTTGAGCTGGAAGATCATGTTATTCATGGCTGGGCCGGAGACGTCACCGTCAAGCAGATTAAAGGTAAGAAGATTACTATTGTTCCCATTCTCAGAGCAGGTCTGGGTATGATGGATGGAGTGCTTGATCTGGTGCCGGGCGCCCGGGTCAGTGTCGTAGGCCTGTATCGTGATGAAGAAACCCTCGAGCCGGTTCCTTACTTCGAAAAGCTGGTTAAGGATATTGATGAGCGAATGGCTCTGGTATTAGACCCTATGCTGGCTACCGGTGGTTCCATGACTGCCGCTATTGATATGCTCAAGAAGGCCGGCTGCAAGGAAATCCGCTGTCTTGTGCTGGTGGCAGCTCCGGAGGGTATAGAGAAAGTGCTTGAAACTCATCCGGATGTCAAAATCTTTACTGCATCGGTGGATGATTGTTTGAATGACCACGGTTATATCATGCCGGGTCTGGGCGATGCAGGAGATAAAATCTTCGGAACTAAATAGTAAAGGGAAAGGCTGATTATGACTGATATAAACCTGGCCGATGATGGAATGCCAGTATGGCGACAGATGTTGATGGGGGGGCAGATGCTGTTTGTCGCCTTCGGTGCTCTGGTACTGGTGCCCTTGTTGACCGGGTTGGACCCAAATGTTGCTTTCTTTACCGCTGGTATTGGTACCCTGATATTCCAGTTGTGTACCAGACGACAGGTGCCTATCTTTCTGGCCTCTTCTTTTGCCTTTATTGCGCCTATTACGTTTAGTGTTCAAAGTTGGGGCCTGCCTGCAACATTAGGCGGTATGATGGCAGCAGGACTGTTTTATGTAGTGCTCAGCTTTATCATTCGCTTGCGGGGAAGCGGTATCCTTTATCGATTATTTCCTCCGGTGGTGGTGGGTCCGGTGATTATGGTCATTGGTCTCGGGCTGGCGTCTGTTGCCGTTGACATGGCCAGTGGTGATGCCAATTCATCGATTGATCCCAATACCTCATTGTTGCTGGCGGGCGTCGCTCTGGTGACAACACTGGCCGTTTCCACCATGGCCGGCGGTATCTTCAAACTGATTCCGGTTATCTGTGGAATCGGTGCTGGTTATATTGCTGCGTTATTTACGGGGGTTGTGGATTTTCAACCGGTTATTGATCGTCCATGGTTTGCTGTTCCTGCGTTCACAGCCCCGGAGTTTAACTGGAATGCCATCCTGTTTATGGTACCAGTCGCTATTGCGCCAGCTATTGAACATATTGGCGATATGCTGGCGATCAGTTCGGTTACTGGTAAGAAGTACCTCGAAAAGCCCGGTCTGAAAAATACCCTGATGGGTGATGGCTTTGCCACTTCTGCTGCGGCCATGTTGGGTGGCCCTCCCAATACCACCTATTCAGAAGTCACCGGTGCGGTGATGCTGACAAAAGCCTTCAATCCCAAAATCATGACTTGGGCTGCAATCATGGCCATTGCAGTGGCGTTTATCAGCAAAGTCGGTGGCTTTCTGGCGACGATTCCAACACCGGTGATGGGTGGGATCATGATGCTGTTATTCGGCTCTATTGCTGTTGTAGGTCTCAGTACCATGATCAAGGCTCAGGTGGATCTGAGCAAGCCTCGCAATCTGGTGATTGTGTCAGTTGTTCTAGTGTTTGGTATTGGTAATCTGGCTTTGTCGATGGGTGAGTTCACTCTGAAAGGCGTTAGCCTATGCGCCGTTACTGCCGTTTTGCTAAATGCGATCTTGCCTCATGCCGACAGGGAAGATAAGTTTCAGTCTACAGGTGTCTGATTGCACATGATCCTTTCGGATAAGCCTAATTAAAACTGATCCTGTCCAGATCGGTATTAGATTCGAACAGCATCGATTCAGCTTCATCCAGATCTTTGGCGATGTTGATGAATCTGGAGATACCCGTCAGTTCCAGCAGTGAATGGATGGATCTTGAGACATTGCAAAGCGTGATGCTGTGAATGAGGGTCAATGAATTTCGAGTGTTGAGTAAGACTCTCAGGCCTTCGCTGCTGATGCTGAATAACTGTGAACAGTCCAGAATCAGGTGCTGATTGCCCTCAAAGGTGGCAGCTTCGATGGCTCGATCCAGCATTTGTGAGGTGGCAGCGTCTACTTTGCCCCGAACTTCCAGCAGGGTGTAGTTGTAATGATCTTCCAGATTGATGGATAAGGCCATAGTCTTACTCCTTTAAAAATGGCTGCTTTGTTGCGAGATATCCTAGGATCTGTTGGAAGCAATTGGTATAACAAGGTTGACAGCATTGCTGACAATTTCAGATGAACAGGTTTTACTGGCAGGTTTTTTTGTGAGGTTAGCTGTTCCGATGTGGCAGCAGGTTTGAGATTCACTGGTCTCTCTGACTGATTTGTGAGCAATAAAAAAGGGGTGAACCATCACCCCAATCTTAAATGTCCTGTCAGGCAGTTAGCCAGCACTGTAGAAAGTCGCCGAGCCCGGTCCAACCGGCAGACCCATTACGAAGACCCAGACGAAGAACAGCACGCTCCAGCCAATCACGAAGAACATCGAGTAAGGCAGCATCATGGAGATCAGAGTGCCAATACCGAGGTCTTTCTTATAACGTGAAGCAAAGGCAACGATCAGGCCAAAGTAGCTCATCATTGGCGTGATGATATTGGTGACTGAGTCACCGATACGGTATGCGGCCTGAATGACTTCAGGCGCGTAGCCTACCAGCATCAGCATTGGCACAAAGATTGGTGCGGTAACGGCCCACTGCGCGGAAGCGGAGCCAATCATCAGGTTTACAAAACCACACATCAGGATGAAAACGGCGAACAGCAGTGGACCGGTCAGGCCTATGTTCTGAAGGAATTCAGCACCCAGTACCGCAAAGATGGTGCCTAGATTGGTCATGCCAAAGAAAGCGACGAACTGGGCAGCAAAGAACACCAGGACAATGTACATGCCCATGGTACTCATGCTCTTGGACATGCAATCGATCACGTCTCTGTCATTCTTGACGGTGCCTACCGTTTTACCGTAGACAAAGCCGGGAATCGCAAAGAATATCAGGATCATGGCGACAATGCCCTTAAGGAATGGAGAGCCTGCAACAGCACCCGTTTCAGGGTGCCTGAGAACGCCCCACTCAGGAACAATGGTGAGAGCCATAACACCCATCAAGACCAGTAATGCCATTCCAGCCCGTTTCAGGCCGCGCTTCTCAAGGTCGGTGACTTCTTCCATTTTGTCTTCAGAAAGATCAACCGAAGCTTCTGATTCATTGTACTTGCCCAGACGAGGCTCAATGATCTTGTTGGTTACCCAGGTACCTACGAAGGTGATCAGGAACACACTGACCGACATGAAGTACCAGTTGGCTTCAGGACCCACGACATAAGCCGGATCAATCATTCTGGCGGCCGTTTCTGTGATGCCGGACAGCAGTGGATCAACAGTACCCAGCAGCAGGTTAGCGCTATAACCACCGGAAACACCGGCAAAAGCGGCAGCCAGACCTGCCAGAGGGTGTCTTCCCAGTGAGTGGAAGATCATGGCAGCCAGAGGAATAACAACCACGTAGCCCAGTTCAGAAGCAGTATTGGACAGAATACCGGCAAACACAACAATCATGGTTACGGTGTTGCGGGATGCCTTCATAACCAGAGAGCGAACCAGTGCACTCAGCAATCCGGAGTGTTCTGCAATAGCAACACCCATGAGAGCAACCAGTACGGTGCCCAGAGGAGCAAAGCCGGTGAAATTGGTGACCAGCTTGGTCACAATCATTCGCAGGCCATCACCTGTCAGCAGGTTGACGACATGGATTGTGCCATCTGCTGCACGGCCCGCTGCCCCTTCCGGGCGGGGGTCAACGACACTCAGTCCTGCCCATGAGGCGATACCGCTGATAATAACAATACCCACTGCAAACAGGGCAAACAGGGTAATTGGATGGGGTAACAGGTTGCCAAGCCACTCTACAGTAGCGAGGAAACGATCAAAGGCGGTGCGATTATTTTTGCTATTATTTGCATCACCTGTTGGGAGAGTTTCGGACTGGTACGACATACTTCCGCTCCAAACAGTTTTAGTAGGTTTTTAGCCAGCGTCTATGCTTGTAGTTTTGACAGCTTGGCCATGAGTAACACTCATTCGTTAAATGCTTGTGATTGTGGCCGTTTAGCGAATAAGTGCGACGGATGAGTCAGGCAATTGTCCCTGACAAAAAGATAAGCTGGACTATATTTCCAGAAAATCTGGTCGGCATAATACTCTGAAACAGGATTTTTTTACAAATTTAGTTATAAGAATATAGTTTTTATTTGATTTAAATCTCATTTTAAAAGTCGTTGGTCAATTAATTTGAAAACCCTGAGCCCGTGATAAGCAGTTAATAGGGCTTGATTAGGCTGGGATTTGACAACTAATTCTTCCATAGCATGGCTGATCGTGAGTTGAGGCACTTTTACGATGAATGATCAGAACCTGTTCGCCTTTAATTGTACTTAGGATGTAGTTTTTTATAGATAAGGAGTCTATGTATGGACGCTAGTTCCAGTCAATCTTTGACAGTCAGTCAACCTCTGAGGTCGTTGGACACAGGTAATGAACTTCATTCAAGGAGGACATCAGGCCGTTCTACCACATTCAATACTCGCAATGTGACAAGGGCGGATAACCCTTCTTGTAAACTGACTGTTTACCTCGACAATGGCCACAGCTTTGTCAGGCTTGAAAACAAAGACAGAGGAGTAGACATTACCCGTGGTCTCTATCCAGCCCGGTTTGTTGCATCGAAAACTAATCTTCGTAATAAGCTCAGGCTGGAAACCCTGTTCAATTCTGAGACTTTTCCCGTTAGTCCCTTGTTATCAAAACTATCCAGATCAGCTCCTGTGGAGGAAGTGCAAAAGCCTCGCGTTGATCGTAATCAGTGTCCAGTGGTTGATAGTAATAATGATAAATTGAAATCCAAACTTTATCTGACCTACGCAGCGTCTTTAGGGGCAAAATTGGCGGGCAGAACACACCTGGGGCGAGCATTGGCGTTAATTGGTGTTCATAGAACGCTTTTTTCGAAAATGCAGGGGCGGCTTTCAGATGAAACCTTAAGCTATGCCTATGAGGGTTTTGATAGTATCCCTAGAGTTACTTTCTTCATTTCTCAGCAGGAAGCATTGGCGGTGGAGAAGTATATCTCAGAGTATGACGATGCCTGTGATAAAGGAGAGGAAAGTTGTATCTTTCAAGGGATTGGGTTCAACTGTGTCGATTTTGCTCAGGAGGCTTTCTCAAAAACGGACTATTCCGGTCATTTTATTGAATATTTCACCCCTTCACTTCTGTCGCAGAGAGTGGGCATGGCAGGACTCTACGCAGTTGGCTGTCATCTTGTGGTCAAAAATCCTGCTTCGACAGCTGGAACACTGATGTTGGCGGTCGTGGTTGGCAAATACGCAGTTCCCAGGCTGAAGGAAGCTGTCAGGAGTGTTGGCAGTTGGATCTGTGGTTGGGTGTGGCCTGCACAGCAGTCGATCGCAGCGACACAGGTGGATGTGAGTGAGTTGAAGCGGCTTCATGGCAGCCTTCAATTAGCCAATTTATACTGCGAGGTATTTTGGGAAAATTATAGTGAAAGAGATGCTGAAGCCAGAAAGCTGATCAGCGATAGTGTTGATCTTCAGGCACGTTTCGATGATCTGGAAGAGCTGATCAAAACAGAAGACTATAATGGAAGACATCAATCGTTTATTTATAAAGAGTTGAAAAATATTCAGGACGGTTTCACCGAATTCTTCAGGGAGGCTGCTGACATGAAGAACGCTCATAACAGCAAGGAGAGTTGGCATGGACGCCGGGCATAATAAACTTCAGACAGGGGCTCTGCCTCCCGGGCCGATGGATACCGGTGGTATTTCTCAATCCAGCGTCCTGTTACGCGATTCGGCAACTTTCAATGCTCGCAATGTGACAAGGGCAGATAACCCTTCTTGTAAACTGACCGTTTACCTCGACTATGGCCACAGTTTTGTCAGGCTTGAAAACAAAGCCAGAGGCGTAGACATTGCTCGCGGTCTCTATCCTGTTTCGGCTACTCGGTGGGAAGTGATACCACAAGATGCAGAAGGTAGTCTTGATGATCATGAACTGGACTCCCTGTCTCATTCTGAGGTTCCCCCCGCCGATCCTCCATTACCGAGAGACGAGAACCCAGACCCTGTTGACGAAGTGCCCGAGCCTTTCGTTGCTCATAATCAGTGTCCTGTGCGGGAAGTTGTTGGGGATCTTGGGCGGGTTCGCAGACTCTTACTGGCCTCAGCAGTGTCTGGGGGGGCCAAGTTGGCGGGCAGAAGATCTCAGGGAAAGGTGTCGTGTTCTGTTGGAGTTGGCAGATATTCATATGAAATTCTTTCCAAAACACAACAGGGGGCTGTGTTGGATGAAGCTATCGAATTTAAAACTTATTACCATAACGATATTAATGATATCCCTAAAGTCACTTTCTTTATCTCTCAACAGGAAGCCATAAGAGTTGAGAAGTATATCTCAGAGTACGCCGATGCCTGTGATAAAGGAGAGGAAAGTTGTATCTTTCAAGGGCTTGGGTTTAATTGTGTTGATTTTGCCCAGGAAGCTTTTTCAAAAACCGGCTATCCCGGGCATTTTATTCAATACTTTACGTCTTCCCTTCTGGACCAGCATGTGGGTTTAGCGGGACTTTACGCGGGCAGCTACCATCCTGTGGTCAAAACGACCACATCGATAGGTGGAACCTTGATGTTGGTGGCAATAGTGGGTAAATACGTCCCTAAATTGACGGAAGCGGTAAGAAGTGTTGGTAGCTGGATGTGCGGCTGGGTCTGGCCTGAGCAACAGGCAGTTGCAGCGACAAAGGTGGATGTGAGTGAGTTGAAGCAGCTTCATAGCAGACTTCAATCAGCCAATTTATCTTGTGAGGCGTTCTGGGAAAGCTATGAAGCAAGTGATGCTCAAGCTAAAAAGCTGATCAGCGACAGTGTTGATCTCCAGGCGCGTTTTGATTATGTGGAAAAGCTGATCAAAACGGAAGGTTATGATGGAGAGCATCAGTCGTTTATTAATAAAGAGCTTCAAAGTATTCGAGGCGGTTTTACTGAATTCTTCAGGAAGGCTAATGAAATAAAGAACGCTCAGTGAAGGAGGGAGAGTTGGCATGGACGCAGGACAAAGCAAAACTCAGACGCAGGCTGAGCCTCAAAGAATGATGGGGGGAGGTAATACTCCTCAGGCTAGTGCGACAGCAGGTAATCGGGCAACGTTTAACACTAGAAATGTGACAAGGGAAGATAACCTTCCTTGTAAACTGACGGTTTACATCGATTATGGCCACAGCTTTGTCAGACTCGAAAACAAAAAAAGAGGGGTAGACCTTGCTCGTGGTCTCTACCCAACTTCATTTGTTGTGCCGGAAACTAGCCTTCATGATAAGGTTGGCAAGTACCCCACATTCAGCTCCAAGACTTTACCCGGCAACACCTTCTTGCCAAAACCCTCAAAACCAGACCTTATGGACGAAGTGCTCAGGCCTCGAGTCGATCATAATCAGCGTCATGATAATGAATTGGATTTCAACGCTGCCATGAGCTCCACAGTGGCTCAACCGCTTATGTTAGCGGGCAGTGTACCTGAGGGGGGAGCGGTATCGGCTATTGGAGTTGGCAAGTATTTTTATGGTGCGTTTTCTTCGAGAACGCTGGGGCAGCTGCCAGATGAAACCTTCACCTATGCCCACAAAAGTATAGATATAGATGATATTCCCAAAGTCACTTTCTTTATTTCTCAGCAAGAAGCATTGGAGGTGGAGATGTATATTTCAAAGTATGCCGATGCCTGCAATCAAGGAAATGCAAGCTGCTTCTATAGGGCGCTCGGATTTAACTGTGTTGATTTTGCCCAAGAGGCTTTTTCAAAAACGGACTATCCCGGGCATTTTATTGAATATTTCACGCCTTCACTTCTGAGGCGGAGTGTGGGCCGTGCAGCACTCTATGCAGTTAGTTGTCATCCTGTGGTCAAAAATACCGCTTCGATTAGCGGAACACTGATGTTGGCGGCCGTGGTTGGTAAATACACAGTTCCCAAACTGGCCGAAGCTGCCAGAGGTGTTGGCAGCTGGATGTGTGGCTGGGTCTGGCCTGAGCAACAGGCAGTTGCAGCGACAAAAGTGGATGTGATTGAGTTGAAGTGGCTTCATAGCAGACTTCAATCAGCCAATTTATCTTGCGATGCGTTCTGGGAAAGCTATGAAGCAAGTGATGCTCAAGCTAAAAAACTGATCAGTGACAGTGTTGATCTTCAGACACGTTTTGATTATGTGGAAGAGCTGATCAAAACGGAAGGTTATGATGGATGGCATCAGTCGTTTATTAATAAAGAGCTGAAAAATATTCGGGACGGCTTCACCGAATTCTTCAGGGAGGCTAATAATATGAAGAGTACCAAAAACAGCCATTAATCTCTCTGTTATGGTTTCATTTTTTACTACTACCTGAAAGCATGTGCTCCAGTTAGTAGCCCCTGATTTTCTTCTATGCTTTTCCGAGAGCTTCTATCCTGTTAATTTTATTTTCCGGTCAGTGAGCAAGCTTGATGAAAGAGTTTAGTGCCCTTCTGGCTTTACTTTTTGGGGTGAGTATCTTTGCAGTTGCAGGTTCGCCTTTGCCAGATGCTTCTGGAAAACGACAAAGCATGGAATCCATTCCCGTGTACACCAGCGCTCCAACGACCTGTCCCTTGAGTGTCTCTGATCAGTGTTTGCCTCTCAAACTATTGACCTGGAATGTGAATCTGATGACTTCCTATGACTTTTTCGAGTTCTTGATGTGGTGGTTTGGTAGCCAGGACATGAACGATCCGGAAATGAGGGCGCGGGAAATTGCCCATTATATGAGCAAGAGGGATTATCACATTGTCGCGCTTCAGGAATTGGGTGATCAGTATCTCAGAGACGTCGTCAATGAGGGAATGAGGCAGGCAGGTTATTACATGACGCCTGTTTTGGGTGAAGGGTGGGAATGGCTGTTGTATGGCAGGCTATTCAATGGCGGAGTAGTGATTTACAGCAAGGCGCCGATTCTAGAGATGCGTGAATTTGTCTTTCCAATGCCGGCAGGCAACCAGGGGTGGTGTGCTGTTGGTGCCTGGTATATCAAGGTGCCAACCCATAGTGGAAATTTGCATGTGTTTGGTCTCCATTTGCAAACGGTGCAAACTGATAGCGAAGATGAATACAAAGGTCTAATCAGGCACTACGATTACCTTGGGGAGATCAAGAATAAATTGAATATACCCAGCCATGAAGCGGTCATTTACATGGGGGACTTTAATTCTGATGCGGGTAGAAAAGACGGAGAATCTAAAGGGGGTGAATATTTTCAAATCATGCTGGAAACCCTGTTCAGCCGCCAGGCAGCTGATTTTACTAATACCTCTTTGCCCTATTCCTTTGACATCCATAGCAATGGAATGGCCAAAGGAAAAGGTCCTCATCAGGGTACTCTGGATAATATTCTTTGTGACAGGAGAAATGTCTGTCCAGTGAGTGGTTACCTGAGAATTTTACAGGCCAATCAAACAAATACCCGACTAGGTGTGCTTTCTGATCATTATCCCGTTGAGGGTATCCTGTATTTCACTAAGGAATAAATCTTTAAGGTACGTATTCCTCCTCCTCTTCCCTTGGAGGCTGATTGTCTTTGAATTGGCAATTATAATCGAACTTTCTAGCTCCCTATTGCGCTGAAGGTTTGAGCCTTAATCCTCCGTTGGCGATCGTCGCCATAGCTAAGGCCATGACTCCTAACGCCGCCTTGTCTTAAGGCTCAAATCTCCATGCTCATCACGGGAGTTAGAAAGCACGATTGGTATTAGCTATCAGGCGTCCAGCTTTTTCTTGAGAATCTGGTTAACCATACCCGGATTAGCCTTTCCTTTTGAAGCCTTCATGGCCTGACCCACAAAGAAGCCGATCATCTTGCCACGCTTTTCAGGAGGCGCAGCGCGATAATTTTCGACTTGTTGGGCGTTGGCTGCGAGTACTTCATCAATCATAGATTCAATGGCACCTGTATCGGTCACCTGCTTGAGACCTTTCTTTTCGATGATTTCATCCGCATCTTTGCCTTCACTATTCCACAAGGCTTCAAAAACCTGTTTGGCGATCTTGCCAGAAATGGTGTTGTCCTTGATGCGGGTAATCAGGCCTGCCAGTGCTTCAGCAGAAACAGGGCTATCTGAAATTTCAATGCTTTTGGCATTCAGGGACTTGGATACTTCACCCAGAACCCAGTTGGAAGCGAGCTTGGCGTCGCCACTGATTTTCGCAGCGGTTTCAAAGAAAGCGGCCGTCGCCTGATCGCCCGACAGAATTTCAGCATCTACTTCGCTCAACCCCAGGTCACTGACAAAGCGGGCTTTTTTGGTATCTGGCATTTCTGGCATTTCAGCACGGAGTTTTTCCAGACGGCTGTCTTCGATCACAACCGGCAGCAGGTCGGGGCAGGGGAAATAACGGTAATCGTTGGCCTCTTCCTTGCTGCGCATGGAGCGGGCTTCGCCGGTGTCGCCGTTATAAAGACGGGTTTCCTGAATGACTTCGCCACCGTCTTCTATCAGATCGATCTGACGTTCCACTTCTTTCAGGATCGCTGCTTCCATGAACTTGAAGGAGTTCAGGTTCTTGGTTTCGGTGCGGGTACCAAGTTCTTTCTGACCCTTTGCACGCACAGAGACGTTTACGTCAAAGCGCATGGAGCCCTGGGACATGTCACCATCGCAGATGCCCAGCGTGGTCACTATAGAGTGCAGTTTTCTGGCGAAGGCCACGGCTTCTTCTGCATTACGCATGTCGGGCTCCGTCACTATCTCAATCAGAGGTGTGCCAGCACGGTTCAGGTCGATACCGGACATGCCGTGGTAATCTTCGTGCAGACTCTTGCCCGCATCTTCTTCCAGATGAGCGTGATGAATGCGAACGGTTTTGGTCG
The DNA here is from genome assembly GCF_032883915.1 of Endozoicomonas sp. 8E. Classification (NCBI taxonomy): domain Bacteria; kingdom Pseudomonadati; phylum Pseudomonadota; class Gammaproteobacteria; order Oceanospirillales; family Endozoicomonadaceae; genus Endozoicomonas; species Endozoicomonas sp. 8E. Next base: position 1,936,981 of record NZ_CP120717.1, read on the forward strand.
AGCCGTCTTTCAGAGTAATCTCAATGTGACCTGCACCGACAATGGGTTTCTCCAGCTGAGTAGTCTGATAGCCCTTTGGCAGATCAGGATAGAAGTAGTTCTTACGTTCGAAAACGTTAACCTGGTTGATCTCGGCATCAATGCCCAGACCAAACTTGATGGCCATGTTGATGGCTTCTTCGTTCACCACCGGCAGGACACCCGGCAGGCCCAGATCGACAGCACAGGCCTGAGTGTTGGGCTCGGCGCCGAAAGCAGTAGAAGCTCCGGAGAAAATCTTGGTTTTGGTGGCCAGCTGAACGTGAATTTCCAGCCCGATAACGGTTTCCCATTGACCCGCCGACAGTGGCCGGTGATCACTGGCCAGTTGACTTGGAGTTGTTTGAGACACTTTTCAAATCCTCGAAATGTAATCCGTTGCAAATTGTGTCTCAGGAGGTAAGCCTGAAGCACAATCTACAGTCCGCTGTTAACTATTAACCGGGAACTGTTTATGAAACTCGGTGGCCTGCTGGAAGCGGTGAGCAACGTTCAGCAGTCGGGACTCATCAAAGTGACGGCCAATCATCTGTAAACCTGCAGGACGGCCATTGGCCATTCCGGCTGGAATCGACATGCCGGGCAGGCCCGCCAGATTAACAGACAGGGTATAAATATCGGACAGATACATGGCAACAGGGTCGTCGCTCTTCTCGCCAATGTCGAAGGCAGAGGTCGGAGCGTTAGGTCCCATGATAATGTCACACTGTTCAAAAGCATTCATAAAGTCATCACGGATCAGACGACGAATCTTCTGGGCTTTTTTGTAGTAGGCATCGTAGTATCCTGCAGACAGTGCGTAAGTGCCCACCAAAATACGACGTTTGACTTCTTCACCAAAACCTTCGCTACGGCTGCGCTTGTACATATCCATCAGGTCAACAGGATTATCACAGCGGTGACCAAAGCGGGCACCGTCAAAGCGTGACAGGTTGGAAGAAGCTTCAGCCGGTGCAATTACGTAATAAGAAGGAATGGACAGCTCCAGATTAGGCAGGCTGACTTCTCTGACCCTGGCCCCCAGCTTTTCGTATTCGGCAACAGCATCACGTACACATTGTTCAACTTCAGAGTCGAGGCCCGTTGAAAAATATTCTTTTGGCAAGCCAATTGTCAGACCTTCCAGAGAATCATTCAGACTGGCTGTGTAATCGGGCACTTCACGATCCAGACAGGTAGAGTCACGGTGATCATAGCCAGCCATTACGTTCAGCATCAGGGCAGCATCTTCGGCGGTTTGTGTCATTGGGCCTGCCTGATCCAGACTGGATGCATAAGCAATCATGCCGTAACGGGATACACGACCGTAGGTGGGTTTAAGGCCTGTGATACCGCAATGAGAAGCTGGCTGACGAATAGAACCGCCAGTATCAGTGCCGGTGGCACCGGCTGCCAGTCGTGCTGCAACGCAGGCTGCGGAACCACCGGAGGAACCGCCGGGAATGGCCCGGGTATCCCAAGGGTTTTTCACAGCGCCGTAGTGACTGTTTTCGTTAGAGGAACCCATGGCGAACTCGTCCATGTTGGTTTTACCCAGCATGACGGAACCGGCTTCCTTGAATTTTCGGGTAACCGTTGATTCATAAGGTGCTACAAAGTTGTCCAGAATTTTGGAACCGCAGGTGGTTTTTACACCTTCTGTGCAAAATAGATCCTTATGGGCCAGAGGAATTCCTGTCAATGCAGAGGCATTGCCTGTTGCACGACGTTCGTCGGCAGCCCGGGCCTGTTCCAGTGCCAGTTCTTCGGTCACTGTTATATAGCTGTTGTAATTGCCATCGAGCTGTTTGATTCGCTCAAGATAGAGCCGGGTCAGCTCAACACTGGACAATTCGCCGTCGGCCAGGGCGCGACTTTGTTCTGAGAGTGATTTATCGTACATGATTTTGGGTAATCGCTTTAAAACAGGGTAAAGGGTTGAGGTTTCTGGTATCGAGCCAGCTCACTCAATCACCTTGGGAACCAGGAAGAGTCCGTCTTCAATGGCCGGTGCACAGCTCTGCAGCTGCTCGCGATTATTCTCTTCAGACACAACGTCTTCACGCAGGCGCTGTATGGCATCCAATGGGTGAGCCATGGGTTCAACATGATTGGTATTAACTTTCTGCATCTGATCAACCAGTTCGAGAATGCGGCTGATGGTATTGGCAGTGGTCTCTACCTGATTGTCATCTATGGACAAGCGCGCCAAATGGGCAAGCTTCTGAATTTCAGAGGCATCAATGGCCATGGCTATCTCCGAATTCGGGCTTTAAAAAGCGGTCATACCCAGCTTTCGCCTGCTTTTTGAGGCAAAGAGAGAGCTGGTCGTGAAGAATAAAGGCTAAATGTATGGGCTATGAAGGTGAATCTCAAGATGCAGTCGAGATTAATTCTTGTAGACAGAACTCACGGGTGTCGAGTCAGTCCGGGAAGAAGTGTTGAGAAGTCAGTACCAGATCGTCAGAAGCAGGTTTGAGTCGGAACCACAAAGACATACGGGCTTTGTGGTTCCTTCAGAGTATTACGCCGCTTGCACGTGGGCTTGGGCTTCGAGTTTTTCAACCAGCTCAGGCTCGAGCTTCAGCTGTCTACCCAGCTCCTCAAGATAGTTTTTTTCCATAGCATTTTGTTCATCCACAACGAGAAGGGAGGCAAGATAGACCTCGGAGGCTTCTTCAGGACCGAACACTTCATTAGCTACTTCTGCCGGATCAAGAGGTTTTTTCAATTCCTGCTGTACAAATTGATTCAGTTCTTGACTGGTTCCCATTGACTCGAAGGCTTTATGGATTCTTTCTCTTTCGGCGTCATCCACGTGGCCGTCGGCTTTGGCGGCGGCAATCATCGCCATCAGAATAACCTGGTTCTGCCTTTCTTCATTTTCCTGCTGCAATTCCATATCGCTGGAGTCTTGTGGGTTATCTTCAGGCTGATTGGCCCAGCCCTTGTAGGTTTTCAGTGCCAATGCTCCCAAGGCTGCTGCACCACCCGCTTCGGCTGCCTTACCTGCCATCGTGCAGCCTTTTTTGGCGTCAAGAAGGAGAGACAAAGCACCGCCAGTCAAAGCGCCTTTTCCGAAGCCGGAAAAAATTGAGCCGCCTTCGCTGCCTGATGAAGGGGTTTTCAGTTCATCCAGTTTGTGTTTACCTTCATTGATCAGGGAAGAACCTGAGTTAACAACTTGATTAAATAAACCTTTAAAATCCATAACGGCCTCCCGTTCAGATTCTTTTCATAACGGGGATACTATACGTGTGTTTATCTGCTCAGCATGAATAGGCAGGGTAAAGGTTCGTTAGGATCGGGTAAGGATTATCAAAAGTTTTAAAAAAAGTCAGTACGAACGTAATAAATTCGAGTTTTTGTGTACGAAGTACGTGTTTTTAATCGGCCAGCAGTTTAACTCAAATAGTTCGGAAAAGGCCAAGCGCAGGTCCAGAATTTTTCATTTTATTTCAAAATTATGAATGGTGGCCATTGAGAACGCAAGCTATCTGCATTAGGTTAATCTATGGTCTGTCTTGAATAGCTTAAGTGGCAATCCTCCTTTTTGACCCTGAGTAGCTCTTATTGGACCATGTAGATTGCGGAATTGTCGCTTGCTCTGAGTACTGTGCATTGATAGAGTTTGCGGCATTTAAAGAAAGCCTTGAATCAAGGTAATACAGAAAATGCTGAAAAGGTTACGGGGTCTGTTTTCCAGCGATTTGTCGATCGACTTGGGAACGGCTAACACACTGGTCTATGTCCGCGAAAAGGGAATAGTCCTGAATGAGCCATCGGTTGTGGCCATTCGAAACTTGGGACCACAGAAAAGCGTAGTCGCGGTAGGCGCTGATGCCAAGCGCATGTTGGGAAGAACCCCAGGCAATATTACTGCCATCCGCCCCATGAAAGATGGTGTGATTGCAGACTTTGATGTCTGCGAGCGCATGCTTCAGCATTTTATTAATAAAGTGCATGAGAACAGTTTTATCCAGCCCAGTCCTCGAGTACTGGTCTGTGTTCCCTGCAAGTCCACCAAAGTGGAACGCAGAGCCATTCGTGAATCCGTTCTGGGTGCTGGTGCCCGTGAAGTTTATCTGATTGAAGAGCCCATGGCAGCTGCTATTGGTGCAGGTTTGCCGGTAGAGGAAGCCAGTGGTTCCATGGTGGTCGATATTGGTGGTGGTACCACTGAGATTGCTATTATCTCTCTGAGCGGTGTTGTCTATTCCGAGTCTGTAAGAGTGGGTGGAGACCGTTTTGATGATGCGATCGTAACCTATGTTCGTCGCAACTATGGTAGTCTTATTGGTGATTCAACCGCTGAGCGCATCAAGCAGGAGATTGCGATTGCCTATGCCAGCGATGAGCTGATGGAAATCGACGTCCGTGGTCGTAATCTTGCTGAAGGTATTCCCCGCAGCTTTACCCTGAACAGCAGTGAAATTCTGGATGCCCTGCAGGAGTCCCTGAGTGCGATTGTTCAGGCGGTTAAAAGTGCGCTGGAACAGTCTCCTCCGGAACTGGCTTCTGACATTGCCGAGCGAGGTCTGGTGTTGACTGGTGGCGGTGCCCTGTTGCGTGACCTGGACAAACTTATCAGTGAAGAGACCGGCCTGCCCGTGCTGGTGGCGGAAGACCCGCTGACCTGCGTTGCTCGTGGCGGAGGTCGTGCTCTGGAAATGATGGACAAACATTGTATGGATTTACTGTCCACAGACTGAACGTTAGTAGAGGTGCTTTCCAGCCAAACAACAGGCCAAGCGGTTTCCGCCTGGCCTGTTGTTATGATTGAAGCCTGTAATTTTTGAAATTAAAAGATTGAGTTCTCCGTGCAAATCACAGGAGCCAGCCATTAAATCGATATTTAGCCAGCAACAGTCTTTGGCGACACGTTTTGTTTTTTTGCTGAGTATTTGTATTGCCCTGCTGTTTGTTGATCACCGTTTTGATTATCTCTCTACTGCCCGCTCCTGGTTAACAATGGCGGTTGCCCCCCTGCAGTGGATCTCTGACTTACCTTCCCGGGCTATTAGCACAGCCGATGAACTGGTGACTTCCCGAAGTGACTTACTTGAAGAAAATACCCGGCTGAAAGCCCGTAACCTGATTCTTGAACAAAAAGTTCAGAAGCTGGCATCTCTGACTGCCCAGAACCTTCGCCTGAAGGAATTGCTGAATTCGTCCGAGCTTGTGGATGAGCAGGTTCTGGTGGCTGAAATCATTGGTATTGATCCGGACCCCTATGAACACATTGTGACGATCAATAAAGGTTCTACCGATAGGGTGTATAGAGGTCAGGCCATTGTTGATGCTCACGGGGTTATGGGGCAGGTGATTGCCGTTAATCCGGTCAGTAGCCGGGTCATGCTGGTCACAGATACTGCCAGCAGGGTTCCTGTCCAGGTTAATCGCAGTGGCTATCGCGCTATCGCTGTGGGCACCGGCAGTAAGGATTCTGTGGAGCTGATGCATATATCCGATACAGTGGATATTAAAGAAGGTGACCTTTTGACCAGTTCGGGTCTGGGACAGATTTATCCGGTGGGCTACCCCCTGGGGAAAGTCAGGAAAATAGTGCGTACACCAGGAGAGGCGTTCGCCAGGATCGAGGTTCAGCTGATGGCTGAAGTCAACAGAACACGTTTTGTTCTGCTGGTCTTCCGTTCAAACGAAGACATGAAACCGGAATCGGCACCTGGAGCTAAGCAGAAGGAGAGCCCATGAGTATTCAGAAAGCCAATGCTCATTGGATTGTCTGGTTTTCCGTGCTGGCTGCTTTCCTGTTGAGTATTTTACCTCTGCCAGCCTGGATCTCCATTGCCAGGCCATCCTGGGTGGCTATGGTGGTGCTTTATTGGGTTCTGGCTCTTCCGGAGCGTTTCGGATTATTTTTTGCTTTCTTTACCGGCTTGTTGATGGATGTTGTGCAGGGAACAACCTTTGGTCAGAATTCTATGGGATTGTTGCTGGTGGCTGTGATTGTGCTGGGTCTGCACCGCCGTTTGAGAATGTTCCCATGGTGGCAGCAGGCCTTTATGGTGTTTGTGATTGTCGGTTTTTATCAGTTGCTGAATTTGTGGATTCGCAGTGCCCTGGGCAGAACGCCGCCGACACTCTGGTATCTGGCGCCGGCCCTCACCAGCGCCGCATTTTGGCCATGGGTGTCTGCTATTTTAGGGTCACTGAGGCGAAACTTCAGAGTTACCTGATTATCATGATCTATCTTGCTTCCCAGTCGCCGCGCAGAAAGGAACTTCTCCAACAGATCGGTATTGCCTTTCAGCAAATTCATTGCGGGATTGATGAAACGCCGCTTTTGAGGGAGGCTCCCGAAGCCTATGTTACCCGAATGGCTGAAGAAAAAGCGCTGGCTGGATGGCGGCAGCTTACTCTGGAGCACCTGCCAGCCAGACCCGTGCTGGCAGCAGATACTTCAGTGATTCTGGGAATGAAAATACTCGGTAAACCCGAAAATGAGCTAAAAGCCTGTGATATGCTGTTGTCTTTAAGTGGGAATAGCCATGAGGTATTCACAGCAGTTGCGGTCACTGATGGTAATAATCTATCCGTGAGAGTATCCAGAACAGTGGTCAGAATGACTGCTTTTGACCGGAAAGTGGCAGAAGCTTACGTCGCCACCGGTGAACCAATGGATAAAGCCGGTGCTTACGGTATCCAGGGAAAAGGAGCCGTTCTGGTAGACAGCATAGCGGGAAGCTACACAGGCGTGGTGGGTTTACCCGTCAGGGAAACCGCAGATCTGCTTCAGAATCTGGGCATTAGCCCATGGCACTCTCAGTCAGTAAAAAACTGATCAGAAAGAATCTCGGGAGACTGTTCAACAGCTTTCCTGCCAGACAAGGCTCCTAAGGTCTGGCAAAACGTTTTCAGGCATTTGTTTTGTTTATTTAGTTTTTCTGGCAGGTCAGGATTGTCATTGAATTTTAAACCCTTCGGACTTACAGCCAAGATGGCTTTAAGCCCTCGGGCTCTTGGGATTCAGTATCCTGATCCTGACCAGCTCAAGGGGAAGGGAATGAGTGAAGAGATTCTGATGAATATCACGCCAATGGAATCGCGTGTGGCGCTGGTTGAAAATGGGGTACTTCAGGAAATCTACATTGAGAGAGCCTGTAGTCGAGGCATTGTCGGTAATATTTACAAGGGCAAAGTGGTCCGGGTTCTCCCTGGAATGCAGGCCGCTTTCGTGGATATCGGTCTTGAAAGGGCCGCTTTTATTCATGCCAGTGAAATTACTCCCCGCAATGAGAGAGACAATGATGATCAATCGGAGCGGCCGATTGTTGCGCTCGTTCATGAAGGTCAGTCGCTGGTTGTTCAGGTCACCAAAGATCCCCTGGGAACAAAAGGTGCCCGCCTCACCACGCATATCTCTATCCCGGCCCGCTATCTGGTGCTGATGCCTCATAATAATCATGTAGGCATTTCTCTGCGCATTGAAGATGCAGAAGAGCGCGAGCGTCTCAGAAAGCTGGTTGAAGAAGGCATGAATGACGACGGGGAAGATCAGAAAGGCGGCTTTATTCTCAGAACAGCAGCAGAAGGTATTACCGAGGCAGAAGTGAAGGCCGATATTCTTTTCCTGAGAAGGTTATGGCAGACCATTGAAGAAGGGGTTAAGGAAAACACGGCTCCGGCCACGATTTATGAAGACTTGCCTCTGCACCTGAGAACTATGCGTGACCTGGTGGAACCGGATATCGAGAAAATCCGAATTGATTCCAGGGAGACCTTCAATAAGGTCTCCAAGTTTGTCAAAAAACTGGTGCCCCTGGTGGATGGCAGGGTGGAATATTATCCGGGCGAGCGTCCTATTTTTGATCTGTTTGGGGTCGAAGACGAAATCAACAAGGCGCTCAGTCGCAAGGTGCAGTTGAAGTCAGGGGGCTATCTGATTATCGATCAGACGGAGGCCATGACCACGATTGATGTCAACACAGGGGCTTTCGTGGGTCATCGTAACCTCGAAGAAACTATCCTTAAGACCAATCTGGAAGCTTCTGTAGCCATTGCCCGGCAGTTACGACTGCGAAACCTGGGCGGCATTATTATTATTGATTTTATCGATATGGAAGACCCTGAACATCAGAGGCAGGTGCTGAGAACCTACGAGAGGTCTCTAGAGAAAGATCACGCCAAAACCAACATCACCGGAGTGAGTGAGCTGGGGCTGGTGGAAATGACCCGTAAGAGAACTCGGGAGTCACTGGAAAATGTGCTCTGTGAACCCTGTCCAACATGTGATGGTCGTGGCACATTGAAAACAGCTGAAACAGTGTGCTATGAAATTTTCAGAGAAATTCTTCGAGCTGTTCGCGCTTATGATAGCCAGAGTTACACTGTTCTGGCATCTGAACAGGTGGTGGACCGCCTGTTGGATGAAGAGTCCAGTAATGTGGCAGATCTCGAAGAATTTATTAAAAAACCGATTCGTTTCCAGGTTGAACCCATATACAGCCAGGAACAGTTTGATGTGGTGCTGGTATAACCGGGAATAGGAACGCGTCAATGAAAAACAGATGGCCTGGTATTTCATGAGGTCAGGTTCAAGGCTGGTAGCTTACCTCAAGTCTGCCGCTCTATGGAGCTTCCGCCTGGTCATGGCGGCCCTTCTTTTAATTGTATTGCTGGTGGCCGGGGTCCGGATTTTTATCGGATCCCTGCCCTTGTTTCAAGACTATCTGGTTGAATATCTTAACAACACGCTCGATACCTCTTTCGCTGTCGATCAGCTGGACGCCAGCTGGGCTGGAGGTACTCCTACTCTCAACATCAAAGGGTTGACGCTTCAGGGGAATACTTCTGAAGCCCCCGGTTTTGCTATTGAACGCCTTGATCTCGAGCTGGATTTTAAAGCCAGTCTGATGAACCGGGCTCCGGTCTTTTCCTATCTGGAAGCAGAGGGTGTCACCCTGGCCATAGAGAGTGACAGTGATGGCGTGTGGTCACTCAGAGGAGTCCAATACATCCGTGACAACGGCAAGGGCTTTAATCTGCACAAAACTCTGGAGTTATTGCAGCTTCAGGAACACATTGATGTCACCAACTTTTCCTTGACAATGCAGCCTTATGGCAGTGAGCTGCTGATTCTCGATACTCGCTATTTTTTCATGGTTGAAGAAGTGTCAGATCTAAAGCATCTTCAGACCAGAATTGTGACACAACAAGGGGATCTGGAGTTCAAAGCGTTGGGCAAGGGGATTGACAGAAATGACATGACATGGACCGGGCTTATCAAGGCCAGTGCACTGGACCTGGCTCCCTGGTCTGCGCTCTTTTCGCAAGACCTTCGTCATTTGAAAGCCGCTCAGTTGAAAAGCACGGAGTTGAAAACCGCACAATTGAATCTGGATGCTGAGTGGCAATATCTTGATGGTCAATGGCAATTGCAGGGAGATTTGAATCTGCCATCGATTGTCTACCAAAAAGATCAGCAACTGCTGCCGAATGCTTCGCTGTCGACTGAGTTTTCACTGGCGAGCAATTATCTGATTGGAAGTACAGACTGGCAGCTTGGGCTGCAAAATATGAGTCTGACATCCGGCGAGCATCATGTTGGTCTTAACATCAAGATTCATAGCAAGAGCGAAAGAGAGCCGATTTACACGACTTCGGTTAACTCTGTTGATCTGGCAGCGCTCAAAACTTTTCTGGTCAATACTCAGCTAATGCCAGAGCTGGCTGATGAGCTGTTCACTATTCTCAACCCGGCAGGTGAACTCGATAACATTTTTGCCCGATACTACCCCGATAAGCCACTCAGGGAGCAGCTGGATCTTTCTGCGAAACTGAAAGGCGTTTCAGTGGCTGCCTGGGAGGAAGCTCCGTCTGCCTCAAACGTCAATGGCCATTTAAAAATGGGCATGATCAGCGGCTATTTTGACCTGGATACAGAAAATTTCACATTGGGGCTGACCAAACTGTTTCGCGATGTCTGGCACTTTGATACTGCCCAGGCAAGGTTGAGTTGGGATGTACTGGATAAGAAGAATTTCTTTCAGCTGATTAGCGATGATATCACCATAAAAGCACCCGAGGGTGATCTCAGTGGTCAGCTGAGGCTCGATATTCCTCTGGATGGAAAGGAGCCCATTGTCATGGATCTGAATGTGGGCATGAAAAATGGTGATGCCAGCTATGCTCCAAAGTACCTACCCAGCCGTTTGCCAACGCTTTCAAAAGAGCTGGTAAAGTGGCTTGATACCAGTATCAAAGGGGCCGAAGTTTACCAAGGGCGCTTTACCTACGATGGCCCGCTAGAAGACACTGACGACCCTGATGATGTGAAGTGGGGACTCTATTTCGATGTCAATAAAGCGCGACTGGATTATGATCCTGACTGGCCAGAAGTCTATGACGCCCGGGGACAAGTGTGGGTGGATAACGACAATATCAAGATTGATATTGCCTCAGCAAAGTTATTGGATGCAAAACTCAGTCATGTCCAGGCTGATCTGGCGCTGGATAAAAATCTGGATTTGAATATCTCCGGTCAGGTGGCCGCTACAGGCAAGGATCTTGAAAAGCTATTGACTGAGACCCCCATAGATCAGCGGCTGAAGGGAGAAGCAAAGAAGTGGACGATTCATGGAGACCTGAATGCCAACATTCAGTTAGCGATTCCACTTGAGCATGCCATGGATACGTCAGTTGACGTTAGTATGGAAACATCGGGAGCGTATTTCGGCATAGATGCGGCTGACATCCAGATCGAAGACATTGAAGGTGCCATGAATTTCAGTACTGAAACCGGATTGTCTGCTGAAAAAGTGAGAGGCCGCTTTCTGGGTGATGCTGTTGAGGCCCGGGTTTACACCGATATAAAGAATAAAGCTGAGCCTGAAGTCCATGTCCACTGGAACGGTTCTGTTTCTGCTGAAGGACTTCAGCAGTGGCTTCAGCTGGATGCTCTCAGTTTTCTCGAAGGTGCCAGTCGCTACAAAGGCGAGTTAATACTGGGTGGCAAGCCTGCTGACCTTCAGTTGAAAGTGACCAGTGACATGAAAGGCATGGAAATCGAGCTTCCGGCGCCTCTAAAAGTAGCGTCTGGTCAGACAGTGCCTTTTGAGCTGCGTCTTAATCAATTCACCCATCGAGGTGAACTGGATAATGCTCTCCTGGATATAGTTCTTGGCAAGACAGGGCAGGCCAGAATTCAGTTTGGGGATGGCTTCAAGTATAAGTCTGCTGTCGTTCTGCTTGGCAATAAAGGTAAACTGCCAGCCATGAAGCCCAATAAAATTGTACTGTCCGGACAACTATCCAAACTTGATCTGATGCCTTGGAAAAAGCAGTTTGAAGGGCAGCCGGGAGACACAACAGAAAAGACTCTGGTGAGTCAGATAGAAGTCCATCAATTGAAGATTGATCGACTCCTCTGCAATAAAGAAACCCTGAATAATCTGGTGTTTAACCTGTCTCATGAAACCCGTGGCACACGTCTTGATCTAAGCAGTGACACGATAGAGGGTAGTTTGATAATACCTGAGGATCAGAAGCAACCCTACCAACTGAATTTGAAAAAGCTGCATTTTTCCCAAGATCCCGCAAAGAATGAAGCTACTGCTGAGCATAGAGATGTATTGGCTGATATCCGACCTTTAGATTTGCCCAATGCTGATATCTCCATTGACTCTCTTAAGTTAGGCAGCAGGAATCTGGGTTCAGTTTCTTTTGGTTTGAGACCCTTTCCTAATGGCAAGCGTATTCAGGGTCTGAAAATCAATCTGCAGAAGATGGAGTTATCCGGAGATCTGGACTGGACCTATATCAATGGTCAGCACAGAACTTTTTTTAATGAGCATCTAACGGGTTCGGGAGTTCAGGCTCTTCAGGAAGCTCTGGGTATTTCACCTTTTGTTTCAGCAAAGAAGACGACCATTGAGGGAAAACTGGCCTGGGATGGACCTCCGATGGGTATCAATATGGCGTCACTGACAGGTGCCGTTAGACTGACGCTGGAAAGTGGCACCCTGCAGAAGTTGGAAGGAGGAGCCGGAGCCTTGAAAATGTTCGGCATCCTGAATATGGAGGCACTGACCCGGCGTCTGCGGCTCGATTTTTCTGACCTCTACAAGAAAGGCATCAGTTTTGACCGTATGGATGGGGTCGTGCGGTTCGACGAAGGCGTTGTCACTTTCGATAAGCCTCTTGAAATTCAGGGGCCTTCATCGAACTTCAAGCTGGATGGTCACATAGACACTCTTTCCCAGAGGATGGATATGAGCCTGGTTATTACACTTCCTCTATCGTCTAATTTGCCAATACTCAGTGTTTTGCTGGGGACTGCGCCTCAGGTGGCTGGTCTGATTTATCTGGCGGATGTGCTGGTGGGTAAACAGGTGGACCAGCTGGCCAGTATTCGCTACCGGATCAAAGGCTCTTTTGACAACCCTGAAGTGACTCTGGATCAGTTATTCTCCGGCAAAGCCCGAAAACCAGACCAGACAGAGATTCCCAAGCGGAAAAAACCCTGAGTCAGAAACAGGATTAAGCAAAATGAGAATGCTTTTTCTATCCATAGGTGTGACAATCTCACTATAACGACGTCTGCCCGCTCCGGATCCACAGGGGTAGGCTATGGATAATAGCAAAGGCCTGAATATACTATGACCGACATTCTTACACAGGCGCGAAATCATTTGCTGGCGCCGGCAAATATCGGTGACAACGAGTTGGGCAGAGTGCTCGACAGTATTCTCGGCCATTCGGTTGATGCTGCGGACCTCTACTTTCAATCCACACGCCATGAAGCCTGGGCGCTGGAAGACAGTATTATCAAGGAAGGCAGCTTCAATGTTGACCGGGGTGTAGGTGTACGTGCCATCAGTGGCGAGAAAACCGGCTTTGCCTATTCCAATGAAATTATTTTACCGGCTCTGGAGCAGGCTGCGGGTGCGGCTCGCAGTATTGCCCGTCAGGGTCAGGAACATCAGATTCAGGCCTGGAGCCGCAGTCAGCCACTGGCTTTATATGGCATGGATAATCCTTTGGATTCCATGAGCCGTGAAGAGAAAGTGGCACTGCTCAAGGCTGTTGATCAGGAAGCCAGAAAAGCGGATCCAGCGGTTAAGCAGGTGAACGTCAGTCTGGCGGGGTCCCATGAGGTGATTTTGGTGGCTGCTTCTGATGGTACACTGGCAGCGGACATTCGCCCTCTGGTTCGTATGAGCGTCAGTGTCATTGCCGAGAAAGATGGCCGTATTGAGCGAGGTTCTGCCGGTGGTGGTGGTCGTGGTGACTATCTGCAGTTTATCCGGAATGACAAAGGTTTGAGCTACGCCCGTGAAGCGGTGCGACAGGCTCTGGTGAATCTTGAAGCCGTTGCTGCTCCGGCTGGGACCATGCCAGTGGTATTGGCTCCGGGCTGGTCGGGTGTTCTGTTGCATGAAGCCGTAGGTCATGGTCTGGAAGGCGACTTTAACCGTAAGGGAAGCTCTTCCTATTCGGGTCGCATCGGTGAAAGAGTGGCTTCACCACTGTGCACCATTGTTGATGATGGTACTCTGACAGGCCGCAGAGGTTCCCTGAATCTTGACGACGAAGGTGTGCCGACCGAATCAACGGTTCTGGTTGAGAACGGTATCCTCAAAGGTTACATGCAGGATAAGCTCAATGCTCGTCTGATGGGCGTCGCTCCGACGGGTAATGGACGTCGGGAGTCTTATTCTCATCTGCCCATGCCACGAATGACCAACACTTACATGCTGGCCGGCAAGAGCGATCCGGGTGAGATTATTACCAGTGTTGATAAAGGTATCTATGTTGCCAATATGGGCGGTGGTCAGGTCGATATTACTTCCGGCAAATTTGTATTCTCTACCAGTGAGGCTTACCTGATTGAGAATGGCAAGGTCACTACCCCGGTTAAAGGCGCTACCCTCATTGGCAACGGTCCCGATGTGATGAATCAGGTCTCTATGGTTGGTAATGATCTTGAGCTGGATCCGGGCGTTGGCGTCTGCGGTAAAGACGGTCAATCTGTGCCTGTTGGTGTGGGCCAGCCTACGCTGAAGATTGATGAAATCACGGTAGGCGGAACGGCCTGACCCACAGGGAAAGTGGCAGACAAAACTGCCTATCTGTCAAATTCTGTTGGTAACTCAGGGTTGTCATGGTGCTGCTTCAACAAAGCAATATCAGAAGCAATGGTTCTCCCCTGTGAAAGAGTTGGGAGTTGGTCCAGTTCGAAAAAGCCGACCTCTGATATTTCGGTATTGGCAGTAGGGCTGCCGCCCTTCAGTTCACACAGAAACAGCATTTTGATCAGATGATGGGGGTTTGTTGGATAGTAGGGGTGTTTATGAACATCGCGAACAGCCACCAGTTTCCCAGCTTTGACAACATACCCTGACTCTTCCAGAGTTTCCCGTTCTGCCCCCAGAGCCGGAGACTCACAGACGTCGGCCCAGCCACCCGGCAGGGCCCAGCGACCATCGGAGCGCTCTCTCACCAGCAGGATACGATCTTCCTGAAACACCCCGGCCCGGATATCGAGCTTAGGTGTGGTGTAGCCATTTTCAGGAAGAAAAAAGTGATCAACTTTTTCAATGGGAGCACCTGCAAGAAGTGCCGTCATTTCGTGAGCAATGCCCCGGAGTTGATGGTAGCGCTCCAGGTCAAAGTCGCCATCAGCATAAGTTATTCCGTTTTGGGCTATAGCGCGAATCTTTTCAGCCCAGTCTATCCATGGATTTTTCTGCATGATATTTGCCTGTCCATTGATGAATCTGTTCACTCTAGTACAGTCGGCTGATGCTGAGTATTACTTTGACAGTTCAGCTTCCACTTCCTCTTTTGTCCGACCAGATCCCAGAAGCACAGCAAACCTTCGGCTACCGGGTGAGGACTCCAGTAGTACTTTTATGCTGATGGTCAATGGAACTGAGAGCAGCATGCCAATGGGGCCCAGTAACCAGCCCCAGATCAGCAACGATAAAAAAACGACCATGGATGAAAGGCCGAGCCCTTTACCCAAAACTCTGGGCTCAAGCATGTTACCAATCAGCATGTTGATCGCGAAATAGCCAGTTGAAATAAATATCGCTTCAGAAAAACCCAGTTGCAGCAAAGTGATTAGAATACCGGGTATCGCCGCCAGTATGGAACCAATGTTTGGAATAAAGTTCAGGGCAAAAGCCAGAATGCCACCGAGCAGGTAAAAGTTAACCCCTCGTGACCATAACAGTAGAGCGACCAGCAATCCGGTGAGCAGACTGATGGCCGTTTTCAGGGCAACGTAATGATTGACCGAGGCAACAAATCTTTCGAGGTCTTTCAGTTGCTGGTCCGGATTGGGCATGGAACGGATCAGCTTGTTTTTTAGCAGCGGTGCCTCGGCCAGCATGAATATAACCGTCAGAAAGATCAGAAAAGCATAACTGGTGGCACTGCCCATATGGCTTAGCATGGACGTTAAAAAGCCAAACAGGGACGAGGTATCCAGTGGTTCAGCGATGGATTTCAGATCCAGATTAATGTTGCGTTGCGCCAGTTTTTCACTGATCTGGTGGATCATCTCGATCGTTTGCTGCTTATACCCTGGCAGTGCTTTGGCAAACTCCTGCAGGGCGCTGCCAATGGAAGCCACAATCATCATCATAGTAATGATAAGCACCGAGACCACTAACAAAATACCCAGTACCCTGGGAATATGCAGTCGGCTCAAGGCATTAATAGCAGGGTTCAGAAGGATTGTCAGGAAGTAGGAAAACAGCAGGAGAGAGAGTATTTCACTGCCTAGACGGATACCGGCCAGAATGATCACCAGTGAAGCAGCTGTCACTAAATAGCGGCTAATGTTCTGTATTTCGGTTGATTGCATACTTGATTCTCGCTCCTTTTGCATATGTTCAAGATTCAAGATCTGACTCCATTGATTGTCACCATCGTTGCGAGCCGTGGAGAGTCCAAGGCGAATGCTACGTCGACCCACCTTGGCTAACTTAGCGAGAAAGTTGCCATCATTGTACTAAGATGCTTTCTAAACAGGCTTGCTTGGATGCATCGCAGATGAAGCCGCATGACGTTAAATCAAGCTTAATCCTGAAAAAGGGAACATCGCAACGACTGTATACAGCATTTTGAGGAAACCATCAAAAATAAAGTTGCGCCTGATCTTGTTGCGCAGGGTGCCAGGGCGATTGGGCTGGCCTTGGTATTATCGTGCAAATTAAAAAGTCGATCATGCACTTAAATCCTGAAGCCAAATGTGTGAGGCTAAACATGATTAAAAATATCTCATGCGTATTTTTAATATCAATAATCGCATTTTCATCTAACGTTGTGTTCTCTGACAATTGCACAATAGTCACAAAGACGTATGTAGAAAGCCTTCGCAATGGTAACGAATGCAATGGCATACTGCCATTATTCAGCAATAAATATGACCTGGTGTATTCTCCCAGATATGGAAAAATTACAGCTAAATACTTATTTTGTCATAAAGATAAAGGTGTGAAGTATGATGTTGTTAATCAACAGCTTTTGACTGACTGCGTGTTAAGTTTAACTCTGAATATTGAGGGCATTAATAGCTCATATGTTGATGTTTTTGTACTTGATGAAAATGGAAAAATTAAATCTTTATCCATCTATTCTGGCCCATCAACATTATAATTGACATTCACTCCCACTGGGTGAGCGTCAGGTCTTGATCCTGCTCCTTTTGGATGTGTTCAAGATTCAAGACCCGACCCTTCTGGCCCTGGCAGGAGTTTAAGGTGAGCGAGTCATCAGGTGTTCAGGTAACGACTCAAAATGTGTTGTTTGAAGTGATCTGCATTCAGCGGCTCGCCGGTAGCCTTAGTATAAAGCTCCCGGGTTTCCAGCTTGCTGCCCTGCTGCCAGATGTTTTCTGTCAGCCAGTTAAATACCGGCTCCAGATCACCATTGGCGATGCGACTTTCTACATCGGGTAATTGTCGTTTAACAGCAGCAAACTGCTGGGCTGCATACATGGCACCCAGAGTATAACTCGGGAAGTAACCGAAAGCGCCCATTGGCCAATGAATATCCTGCATGCAGCCGGAACTATGCC
This sequence comes from Endozoicomonas sp. 8E, assembly GCF_032883915.1. NCBI lineage: Bacteria > Pseudomonadati > Pseudomonadota > Gammaproteobacteria > Oceanospirillales > Endozoicomonadaceae > Endozoicomonas > Endozoicomonas sp. 8E. Next base: position 1,954,049 of record NZ_CP120717.1, read on the forward strand.
TGTTGCCGGTGGAAAGGCCCAGGTAAGCCTGCATTTTCTCATCCCAGATCTGGGGCAGGTCATCCACCTGCAGGTCTCCTTCGATCAACGCCTTCTCGATTTCATAACGCAGGATCACATGCATGGGATAGCTTATTTCATCGGCATCAACACGAATAAAGCCGGGCTTTACCCGGTTGTAGATCTTCTCAAGATTGGCCTGGCTGAAACGCTCATCTTCCTGACCTCCTGCCAGATGTTTCACAATCAGAGGCCTTATCAGATTCAGGAACTGGGGGCTGCGGCCCAGTTGCATCTCAAAAAACAGACTCTGGCCTTCATGGACCCCCATGGAACGATAAGAGCCCAGTGGCAGTGCTCTCAGATCCGCCGGAAGATTCTGGTTATAGCGGGCATGACCTGTCTCGTGGATGGTTCCCATCAGGGATTCAACGAAATCTTGTTCGTTATAACGGGTTGTGAGGCGAACATCCTCCGGAACCCCTCCACAGAATGGGTGAACACTGACGTCCAGTCGGCCGTGGTCGAAGTCAAAGCTCAGCAGTTTCATTACATCCAGCCCCAGGGCTTTCTGGCTTTCAGTAGGGTAATGGCCCTGACTGGCGATCAGAGAATCATTTTTTTGCTGTTCGACAACGGTTTGCAGGGTTTCTGGCAGCCAGCTCTTGAGGTTGCCAAAAAGGACATCCAGCTCTCTGGAGGTCATACCGGGTTCATAAAGCTCGAGCATGGCATCGTAGCCTTTGGCACCGGAAGCAGCGGAGCGGATATTGGCCTCTTCACGGGCCAGTTTGACGACTTCTTTCAGGTTTTCGGAGAAGCCTTTCCAGTCGTTTTCCGGGCGCTGGGTTCGCCAGGCATGTTCGCACTTTGAGCTGGCCAGAGACTGGGCTTTGACCAGATCTGCTGGCATGACCGAAGCTTTTCTCCAGCTGCGTTCCATTTCCCGGATAGAACATTGTCTGACCGGGTCGTCAGCTTTTTCCCGGGCTTCCTGAAGCCAGTGGCCTACCTGCTCTTCAGTTAGCAGTTCGTGCATCAGGCTGGAGAGTTCTGCCAGGGCTTCAGAGCGGGCCTGATTGCCCCCGGAAGGCATCATGGCTGCCTGATCCCAGCTGGCCATGGCAGACAGATGTTGAAAACGGTAAAGCTTGTTGAAACGTTCTACCAGATGGTTGTAGGCCTGGTTCATATGACTGGTTCCATCGTTTTGGTTATTGTAACGGTTGAATTCTGTCGAGCAGTTATCCGGGCTCTTGCAAAAGATCCTTGAGGACAGCGCTTCCGGCTTTTGGCCGATGACAGAGCGAAGCTTCATCCAGTGCAGTATGAGTATCCTATACTAGATCCCATTTTCTGTCGGCTATTTATTACGGATGAGATGGAGTCTGAATTTATGCGAAAGCCGTGTTTCCTGATTGTTTCAAAACTTTATTTTCACAAATATAAAGCAAAATGCTTTGTATTTTTGTGCGCTATTCTCTTTGCTCCTGCAGCGATCGAGGGTCTCGCAAGTCTCTGGTTCCCATGCTTCAGCCTGGGAAACCATACGTGTGCCGAGCATGTCACACAGCTTGGGGGTGAAAGTCCCCTGTCCAGCCAGATGAGGGCGAAGGACTAGTGAAGCACAAGGTTTGTATCGCGAGGTGCAGGCTGAAGGCAGTGTGGAGCAAAACCGCGAGCCGACGAACAGAAATCAGATATGAGGCTGTTTGCGTGAGGACGAGTCAGCGTATGATGATGAAGTCCATACTCATCCGGACATTCAGGCAGTAGATCTGGCGGTTGTGCGGCGAAGGCGGTGTGACTTACCTCGGGAGGTCTGTGTGGTGTCTGATATTTCGGACTGAGGTCATCGTAAGGTGACTTGACCGCCACACAGAAGTCAGCAGATGGCATAGTAGCTGGCGTATGTCAGTGAAGGCCTGAACGGTACAGAGTGGTGAGTAGTTTCTGTTATTCGATACACTGGACGCAGACAAATCCAGCAAACACTGGAACTCATGCCAAGTGGTCACGGCGGAACCGGAGGCTGCAAGGCTATGAGAGCTGAGGTCGTGTCGGTATCACAGGATTACGAAAGCCCGGCGGGTGGTACGAGACTGATGGAGCGTATCGCCAACCCCAATAATTTAACAAGAGCCTTTCAGCGAGTTAAACGCAATAAAGGCGCAGCAGGCATCGACCGTATGACAGTGGAAGGGTTGTACACCCATCTACAAGAACATGGTCATGAACTGCGACAATGTCTTTTGCAGGGAGAATGGCGTCCTGCTCCCGTAAGGCGAGTACTGATTCCCAAACCGGACGGAGGAGAAAGGCAGTTGGGTATACCAATCGCCTTAGACCGAATGGTGCAGCAAGCGATACAGCAAGTATTGCAGGCCGAGTGGGAACTAAGGTTCTCATCTTTCAGTTACGGGTTCAGGCCGAACCGGTCAGCTCATCAGGCGATTAATCAGGCTCAGTCGTATATCCGAGAAGGATATAACTGGGTTGTGGACATTGACCTGTCGAAATTCTTCGACCGGGTTAACCATGATCGACTGATGGCAAAACTGGCCGTTCACACAGATGACAAGGATGTATTACGTTTAATTCGACGATTCCTACAGTCCGGAGTGATGGAGAACGGGCTGGTAAAACCGCAGACTGAAGGAGTGCCTCAGGGAGGACCGCTCTCACCTGTGTTATCTAACATCGTACTGGATGAACTCGATAAAGAGTTAGAAAAGCGTGATTTACGATTTGTACGTTATGCTGACGACTGTCGGGTGTTTGTGCGAAGCAAGAAAGCAGGCGAGAGAGTGATGGCAAGTTTGACTCGTTACATCGAAAGTAAGCTGAAGCTAAAGGTCAACGTTGCGAAAAGTGCAGTTGACAAGGCATGGAGGCGGGCGTTCCTGGGATACAGCTTTACCAGAGATGGCAGGAAGAAGCTGGCAGATAAAACCTGCAAGCGGTTCAGGGACAAGGTCAAACAACTAACCCGCAAAGGCGGGCGGTCACTGGAGCAGAGATTGGAGTCTCTGAATCGCTATTTACGGGGCTGGAAGAACTACTTTCGAGAAGTTGAAACCCGTTCGGAGTTTGAAAACTTTGACTGCTGGATCAGGCGACGATTGAGAAGTTTGCTCTGGTATCAATGGAAGAAAAGTCCGAAGCGATATGCGGAGCTAAGAAGGCGAGGAGTCAGTGAAGAGCTGACGAGGCAGACAGTAGGATCGAGCAAAGGGTACTGGCGGATAAGCCGGAGTCCTGCGCTACACTTAGCATTGCCGAATAGTTGGTTCGATGAATTAGGTTTGATTAGATTATTGGCTGCTTAACTGACCGAAACGCCCAGTACGGACCCGTATGCTGGGTGTTGTGGGAGTTGCGCCTTGCAAGCGCGTAGAATCTTGTGACCTGAAATGGTCATCGCGGTAAAGCTGTGGTCGGCAGCCGTGTACCGAGTCTTGCGTGGTAGAAGGTAACGACTACTGCGAAGCGTAGACAGGGTGATAACAGGCCGTAACGTCTGCTAAGGGATAATTAGCCCCGAAATTGAACGTGGTTGAAGTGGCTGACCTTCTCTCTCAATGGGGAAAGCGGAAGTCGGGAGCTCCGCTAATGACAAGGCATCCCGACTGCTTCCGGGGTTCGTACCCACGGCATGTTATCGAATGATTTTACGTGAACAAGGGAGATCCTGAACGTTCAGGCGGAGCCTGTAGGGTCCGACGAGCCTGTAAAGCAAGAACGACTTGATGACGTTCAGGAAGTCAGACCAGCTGATAGTACTCCGAGGCGGGGAGAGCCCGTCACATGGGGAAGCGGCTGGCGGTATTTGAGCCTTTCCAGGGAAACATGGGCTCCACATCTGAGGGAGTTACGGTCTTTTACGCAGTGAGAAGGTAAACCAGCCATGGCAACGGGACTGGAGAGGTTAGCAGCGAAAGCCCGGAGTTATCCGAAACTTCGCTTCACAAGTCTGGCACATCATATTACCCCGGCGAGCCTGTGTATGAATCTGAACAAGATTCCACACAACACATCGCCCGGAGTCGATGGGCTGACTGTCGAAGAGACAAAGAAAGACTTTAAGCGGTGGTTGCAACAGACACTGACGTCTATCCATCGGCAAGGCTACAAGGCACCGCCGGTCAAAAGGGCATGGATACCCAAGCCGGGGAAAAAGGAAAAGCGCCACTCTGGGTGTTCCCTGCATCAATGACCGGGCTTTGCAGCGAAGTGTTGCTGATGTGCTGAATGCTATTTATGAGCAGGACTTTTTGCCCTGTTCCATGGGTGGCAGGCCACGACTGGGAGCGCACCATGCCCTGTCCACTTTTAACGAGGTGGTTTCAGGCCGAAAGGTCAGCTGGGTGCTGGAAGCGGACTTGAAGAACTTCTTTGGGAGTCTTGACCATGGATGGCTGCTTCGTTTTGTGGAACACCGGGTCGGTGATCCCAGAATCCTGAACCTTATACGGCGCTGGTTGAAAGCCGGGGTGATGGAGGCCGGGGAGTTGCAAGAGTGTGAAGAAGGTACGCCTCAGGGTGGGCCGATCAGCGTAGTTCTGAGCAACCTGTACCTGCATTATGTACTTGACCTCTGGTTCGAGTGCATGGTCAAGCCTCGGCTAAAAGGCGAGGCATGGCTGATCAGGTACATTGATGATTTTGTGGTGTGTTTTCAGTATCGCAGTGATGCAGAGCGGTTCATGAATGTGCTGCCACAGCGACTGGAGAAATTTGCGCTGAAACTGGAGCCGGATAAAACCCGGTTAGTCAGGTTCGGACGTTTTGCCAGTCGTGGGGGAAGACGACCGGAAACGGTTTATTTCCTTGGCTTTACGCACTACTGCACAAGGAATCTGAAAGGAAACTTCATGGTGGGAAGGAGAACGGAAAAATCCCGCCTAAGACGCAGCATAGCCGAACTGAAGGAACTGCTGAGACGAATACGCCATGATCCGCTGCACGAACAAGTGACAGCGATCAATCGACGGTTGAGAGGGCATTATGCGTATTACGGTCTGGGAGGAAACTTCCGAAGTATGGAGAAGCTTTACCGGTTTGTTGACCGCTACTGGTACAAGATGCTGTGTAGCCGATGCCGGAAAGGCAAGATTCCATGGGAAAAGTACCATAACCTCAAGCAGCTTCTGCCGCTACAGAAACCGAGGATAATGCTGCCTTTTATGGCAATGAAATCCATGGCTGTGCTGTGAGTCAAATATCGAAGAGCCCGGTGCGGGAAATCCGCACGCCGGGATCTGAGGGGGTTGGAGCTACAATTGGTAGCTCCTTCTACCCGGTGAGCGTAGCTGTGAGGCTACGCCCTATCCCGATCCTAGCTCACGCTGAAGAGTCCGGTTTTCAGGGCGGGGGGGCATTCCCGCGCAGAGTGTGGGTACAAGTTGTTGGAGTTTTGCGACACCCTCGCTCTGCGTGGGACTGCATACCTCCCCTGAAAAGCGGACTCTGCAGCTCGAGATAGGTATGGGGTCCCACGCTGGAGCATGGGAACCAGAGTTTTGTGACAGCCTCCTTCGCGGGAATGACGACCTCAGAGCGTGGGAACGAGGAGATCGTGTTTAGCCATCATTGTTACGGTTTTTCAGTTCATTATACAGAGTTTCAGAATAGGCATTTGACACCAGCTTGATATATTCATTGACGGCCATTTTTCTGAGTTCATTCGTGAACAACAAAGAACCAATAGCGGCATCCGAGATCAAAGAAGTTGAAATCTTATTTCCTTCTTTTTTGAACTTCTCCAGTTTTTCTCTTGAGTCCCAGAGGGATTTATTTACTTTCTCCCTCACGGCACCCCGACAGTTTGCCACAAACTGGCGTTCTTGCTCGGGAGTAAGAGCAGGTAAAGATACATTGCTGTACTGAATCTCTTTTGCCACCAGCTCAAGTAATTTAGAAAAGTTTTTACCATCTGGAAAAAATTGCTGCATTCCTGCCTGAGACAGGTTGAGTACAGGTGAAGCCCCCATTAGCTTTAGCATTTTAATCCCGTCTTCACCCGTGAATGACTCGGGTTTTTTTTCAATCCCCAACGCAAGCTCCCGGGCTGCTCTGAAAATAAGACCGGCATTGAAAGAATCCCCTCCCATATCTTCAATCCAGCCTTCTACGGCTTTTTTAAAGAAGCTATGGGATATCTTCTGACGCAAAGCAGTATGATCCTGGCCGAACTGAAGATCAAATTCAGTCTGATAAGCAGTGTTAGAATCGTCCAACCCATTTCTTCTTATTAGATAGGAACGCAGATCATCTACCAACATAATCGACTTCGATTCTTTATCGTATTGAAACACCAATGCATCACTCGTCAAATCAACAGCAGCATTATCAGGCTTTTGTGCAGAATCTTTCTGTGGAGGCAGCTCCAACGCATCTAATAGCAACAGAGCCTCTTTGTCGGTTATTTTGTGCGTTGCGGGGTCATATCCCTGAGAAAAAAAAGCATCAAATACCTTATTGACGTCAGCGTCAGGAAAAGCATTCTGAAGTGCAGCTTTGAAACTATCATTGACCTCAACACGCGTTGGCTCTTTATGCTTTGGCCTGAACAGTCGGCCAATCCATGACGTTTTCGGAACAATCTCACCCGATTCGGAATTATAACTAACACATTCTGTGAGATACGCTGCCTGATGCTTATCCGTCTCAGAAGAAAAAGCAGACAAAATAGCCCGGGAAAAGTGAACCGGGGCACGCTTACTTAAAACAGGTGAAGGGGGCGTGGCTACCACATCCCTTGCCAAAATACTTTTCCCCTCCAAGGTAGAATCGGAGGCTTCAGGCGAGGTAGTATAGCGCTGGGAATTATCCACCGAACTGACCCGATATCCAAATACCAGTGCTTTAGCAGCCCTACTGACCGCAGCAATACGACTCTCGCCTTGGTCCAGAGTCATTCTGTAAGTATGCCTGCACCCCTCCATACGGCCCATTGGCTTTTGATCCATTGTTTTATCATCTTTGTATTCACCTTATGATGCTGTGTCGGCTGAAAACTCAGTTGGATTAAATGAGTGAGACTTTCGTTAACGATTGGTGCAGCTAGGCGTTAATCTCCGTTCGATTTCAACTCGCTCCCATGCTGCTGCATCGGAGTGTGACCAGCTCCCCGTATGCATTCCCTCGCAGAGCGTGGGTGTCGCAAAACTCTCTCCAGCGTGGGAACGAGTTGACTCCCGTCATTCCCGACTTCATTCTCGTCATTCCCGCGAAGGCGGGAATCCACACTGACTCACCGCCAAAACCATACTGCCCGGTGCCCCCCTGGCCTTGTCATCCCCGAGAAGGCAGAGACCAACTGTTGGCCCTGGATTCCCGCCTTCGCGGGAATGACGACCTCAGAGCATGGGAACGAGCTGTTGGAGTTTTGCAACACCCTCAGAGCGTGGGAACGAGGAGAAACTCTTGGTTTCTGCAATTTTTTATTAGAATGAGTCGGTTAGAAGCTTCAGCCCTGTTAGAAAAAGGCAGATGTATAAAACCTTGTAAAAAAAATCAGTAGAGATGGTTTTAACCATCTTCATTCCAAGCCAGACACCCAGAGGGCAAACAGGTAGCAACAAAGAAGACAGTAGCAGGTTATCTGGGGTGAACTGGCCAAGGGCTGCATAGGCAGGACATTTGACCAGGTTGAGAGAACCAAAAAAGATCGCCATGGTGCCTGCCAGAAATTCCTTTTTAAGCTTCAACGGCAGCATGTAAACACTCAGGGGCGGTCCCCCGGAGTGAATACCGAAACTGGTGAAACCACTGACGGTCGACCAGAAGATACCCGCCAGTGTTCCTGGCTTGCGGGGTGAGTGAAAGTAGTGACCAAACCATTGCTTCAGGCAAAATAAAATGGCAATGATACCGATCATGCCTCTGATAGCCTGTTCACTAAGCGATGCAAACACCATCAGGCCCAGAAACAGGCCGAACAGGCCCGGAAAAATAATGATCCTGAACACAGTCCAGTCTATGTGCTTCCGCCATCCCCAAACGGCGAATCCGTCCATGACTAACAGGAGTGGAAGCAGAATGGCGGCAGCCTGAATGGGACGCATCGATAACGACATAAGAGGTACAGCAAGCATCCCAAGAGCGTTACCCATGCCTCCTTTGCCCAGCCCTGTAATGACGACCGCAGGGATAGCCGTTATAAAGAAGGGGAACTCTGGTATTGACGACAAGTGTTGTGAAAACATGGGGGGATGTCAGGTGAGGAGTTCGATGTCATAATCCAGCATTTTATCCTTGTTGAAGAGGTAGCGACCGATAAAGTTCTTTTTCTTCAGCAACAGGGGTAACCAGTAGCGGTCATCCTCCCACATTTCATCGTAAGGAATATCTTTGATATGGAACCACAGGGGAATCGCCTCGTCGGTTTCTTCGGGAATACCATCGTAGTCAGAAGCGGAAAAGGCGTAGACATGAATGGAGTAGCCATCGACAAACTGGAACAGGCATTCGCCATGAAAGGTCATATTCAGCGGGGTGATTTTCAGTTCTTCCTGAACTTCGCGCACTGCGCACTCCAGTGTGGTTTCACCTTCTTCAAGCCTGCCGCCGGGCCCGTTGATTTTACCGGCTCCCAGTCCGCGCTTTTTACGAATTAAAAGAATATGGTCGTTTTTAACGATAAACGTCAGGGTTGCAGGATCTTGTGCTTTCCAGCTTTCCCAGTCGATGTCGGACAGTGTTCTGGCGATTATGGGCTGCATGTCAGGCTTTTGCTTTGTCGATACCTCAAGTCCTCAAGTATAAAGCAGTGCTGAAAAAGATGGAGGGTTAATTTTTTCTCTCTATTTAAGTTGTGACAGTGGCAGCAGTGTCAGAGTGTTGGACTTGAAAGCCCCGGTATCAATAAAGTGGGTATTACCCAGAGTCGTGGGATCTTCGACAATGGTGTGGCCACAGATGATATGGTCTATGCCTTCAACCCAGTCGGTATTCCCGGTTTGTACTTTTGTTCTCGACCACATCAATTGCCGGGTTAGTTCCGGATCGGTCTTTATGTTGTGCGGATTCCATTGCTTCAATGGGTATTCTGCGTGACAGATCGCCAGTTTGTTTCCATTAGAATGCTCAACGAGTATCAGGTAGGGCAGAGTATCAACCCAGTCGGCATACTCCCGCATTTTTTTTGCAGAAACGTTAAGATGCCAGCGACCACCATTGAGGACCCAGTCTGCCAGAATAGCTGATGACTCAGGGTTTCGGGCAATGGTCCTCAGGGTATCTTCGTGATTGCCGCAGACAGGGTGGAACCAGGGTTCATGGATCAGGGAGAGGCAACCTGGCGAATCAGGACCCCGGTCAATCAGGTCTCCAACACTGAAACAACGATCTGCCTTAAAATCAAAATCTACACGCTCCAGAGTTTCGAACAGCAAGTCATACATGCCGTGAAGGTCGCCGATTGCGAAATCTCTTCCTGATAAGTTGGGTCCAAAGGTTTGAAGAAACATGATAGCTCCTTTGCAGTCCATTGCTTCTGGAGTTAGAACCAGGAGCCTGACCGAGAATAGACTGCCCTACGCGGCAACTGCTCCTGCGTTGCTCTAGCTCCTGCATCCATGCAGTTGTGCGGTTGCGATAAATTGGTCTAAAAATTCCTGCCTCTTCGTCAAATAGCCCCGCTATTCTCCTCAGAAGCAGAAATTTTTATCCTCAATTTCTCGCAATCCTCGCTACGGGCGCTTAAGTCCGACAGGCTGCTAGACACGGGTCGTGTTAAGTTCCTTTGAGAGTTGCCAGACCCGATTTTGGATCAATCTGTATCCCGATTGGTGCTAACCTGAGTATAACCTTTACCTGTTTGTCATTGGCCAAAACCCTGAATGACAGTGGTGTACTCTTGGGCAGTTCGCTGTTTTTTCTTGCCTCGGCAGCGGTATTCAGGGCGTTCAGGTAAAAAGACAACACCTTCTCCACTGTTTCGGCCAGATTGCTGAGAATCATAGCGTTAGCCATTAGCGCAGGCCCATAGGTCGGTGTAGCGTATTCGGTGGTTTCAAGCTGCGACTGGACATGATCGACCCAGAGTTTCTTTTGTTCTTTGGGCAGCATGCTGAAAGCTTTCAGCAACTGCTTGCCTTCTTCCGGAGTAAAGAGTCTCATCATTGCAGCCAGAGCACCGAGAGCCTCGATTTCCTGAGTCGACAGCCCGCTATTGTTTGAGAGGTTCAACCACCGGGCTCGTGCTCTCAGGTAGGAAGGAATGGGATTAAAATCGGGATCTTTCTGCAGCTTGTCCAGTTCTTCTTTGACCTGGTTCATTGCACGGTAGGTGTTCTCTGTCAGGTAAAGGGAGCCTTTGGCACTGATGTGACCCCTGAAGCCGGCAATATTATCGACCCAGTAGGCATACCAGAGGTTCAGATCCCCGGGCTTTAGTGTGCCACTGCGAAAGCCCTCTTTCAGAGTGCTGTACATATTCAGTGAACCTTCGTCGTACATCATATGGCGCAGATGACTGTCTGGCAGGAACACAATGGTGAACTTATGACCATCGGAGTGGTATTTACTGGCAACTTCTTTGGCCAGCGGGTAGATACTGGTGGCTTTTTTCGCCGTGAGCGAAAGGAAACGGGTACTGTCTTCCGGGAGTTTGGTGTCAAGGACTGCAGAGGCTCGCGCCCTGGCAGTTGGTGACAGGGTGACGGCGCTGATTATCGCTGCCGCAGCCAGTGTTTCGTAGGATTCTTCGTCCAGTCCACGAATGAGCGCCGATAGCTGGTTGAAGTGTTGCAGGCTCAAGACCGGCTTATCCAGATCTCTCTGAGGCAGGATGAAGGCATCGTAGTCCTTTTCTTTACCGGATTTCAGCAGCTGGAGTGAATAAAGGCGCGACAGGGCTCGGGGGACTTCCGAGTGTATGTTGGAAGGTAGCTGGTCCGCCGACATTTCTGGGGTGACATTGGGGTTGTCCATGACCCAGCTTAGCTGCTCTATCTGGCTGCTGGTGATATCCAGATCCTTGCCATAGGTGATACTAATGTATTCTCTGATCAGGTTTACGGCTTCACTGGCCTGAGCCTGCCAACCAGGCAGAATCAGCATTAAAATAAAAAGAGGCTTTAACAGTGTTTTCATAACTGAAAGGGTAATGGGTGAGATGCCTAAGCATAGCAACTGGCTTGCAGTTTGCCGCAGGATTTTTAAATCCGCTTATGAAAATTCCGTCAAGAAACCTGCGTTGACTCTACCTGTAGTTTTATATGAATATTTCAGGAACAGGGTACTATTCAGGAGGGGTTCAACATGGCGGACTCCAGAAAGACCATCCGATCATTGTTTGATCTGCAGGCTGAAAACTACATTCAGCAGGACAGTGTTGGCATGCTGGATCATTATGCACCGGAAGAAGAGCTGCTGTTCTGGAGCACAGAGGGTGCCCAGATTAACGGTCATGATGCCTTGAAGTTCTGGTATGAAACCCTCTTCAACCAGTTCGAAATCCTGTCTGTTAAATACCGCATTGAGTCTGCCTGGGAGGGACCAGACCAGATTTCCTGCAGCAGTACCTGGCAGTTGGAAACCCGGCTCAGGGATGTCGAGTGGGCGGTGGTAGAGCTACAGTTTCTGCGGGCGACACACGTTCTGAGACAGTATCATGGAGCATGGAAAATAGCACATATCCACTCTTCTCCCATCGGCCAGGCCTCAGCCGATTTTCCCGCCAGCTGATGATTCTCCTTTAGCAGGCGGTTTTTCGTATATCAGCCCCGGGGGGCGCAATGGTCTAATCTTGAGTCACTCCTCTTTTTAACCTTTCTGTTTGGGACAGTGGGTTTTTCCCTGACCAACATTAGAGTGACTTATGCCGCGTTGCATTACTGCACCCAGTGAACAGTACAAACTGGCTCTGGCTGTGTCTATGGGTGGTATGCTAGAGCTTTATGACTTCCTGATCTATGCCCTGATGGCCAGTTACATCGCCGGGCATTTTTTTCCTGCCTCCGATCAGCTGACGTCCCTGCTGGGAACCTTTGCTGCCTTTGCTGCTGGGTATTTAACCAGACCGCTGGGAGGGCTGTTTTTCGGGCACCTGGGAGATCGGTTTGGTCGCAAGAAAACATTCACCCTGACCATTTTTCTGATGGCTTTGACTACCGCTCTGATGGGTTGTTTACCCACTTATAAAGAGGTAGGGGTTGTTGCTCCACTGCTGTTAGTTCTGCTCAGACTGACCCAGGGGTTTTCTCTGGGAGGAGAGCTACCGGGTGCTATCACTTATCTCAGTGAAAGTGTTCCGCAACGACAGGGGCTAATGATCGGTATCCTTTTTCTGGCCCTGATGACTGGCATCTCTCTGGGCACTTTTCTTCTTGGTTTGTTAAACCTGCTGCTGGGTGAGGAAGCCATGGCTCAGTGGGGGTGGAGAATGCCTTTCTGGATTGGCGGTCTGCTGGGGCTGTTTAGCTATCATATCCGCAGACGCTTCGATGATTCCGGACTCTTTGTTGCCCTGGATCAGGTCCGTCAGCGGTCAACTATTCCCCTGATCCTTTTATTGAGAGAGCACCGCAAGGGACTGTTCTGTGGTTTGTTGTTGATGGCGCTTTGCGGTGCCACGGTAACGGTTTACGGGGTTTATATGCCAAGCTATCTTTCTTCCATACTGGATTTACCAAGGGCTAATGTGGTTTGGCGAACGGCGGTTGCTTTTCTTGTTCTTTCCCCGCTGTCGCTGGTGGCAGGCATTTTGACGGATATTGTCAACAAGAGACTTCTGGCTACCTGTATGGCTCTGGCTGTGATCGTTTTGTCCTTTCCGACCTTCCAGTATTTTGTTACAGAGTCTCCTCCGATCCGACGCATCATGATGACCTGTGGATTATTTACTGCGCTAGCCTCAGGCCTGCTACCTCCTGTTATTGTCCGCTTTTTTCCAACAGAAGTTCGCTACACAGGCATCGCGACCTCATACAATTTCGGTTTTGCCATTTTTGGGGGGCTTGCTCCTTTCAGTTCGACCCTGATCGTACAAAAGACCGGCTTTACGCTGGGACCTGCCTATTATCTTGCTGTCATCGGCATCATCAGTCTGATAGCGGTTCTGATTCCCTGGCCTGACTACGATATGGAAAAAAATGAATGTCCTGGCACGAAACCAGCGGAAAAGGGTTGAGATTGCAGAGTCAGGGATTTATGTTCGGACATGCAGTAAAGCTTCAGATTGCTCTGTGATGAGCCCAGACGCACACCGACATCTCGGCTCATTGCTCTCATTAGGAAGAAAAAGAGTTTCAACCATGGATAACAATGTGACGCCTGTCTCATTCAAACAAGGACCTTTGTGGGTTGCAGCTACATTCCTGAGTCTGTCCCCCGCTTTGGCTTTTTCATCAAGCCTCTATGAGCAATGCCTGTTGAAACAGGCTATGGAAGCTGGTGGCCAGACAACAATGGCAGAAATAAGATCCGTTTGCAGCAAACCTTCTGAAGAAAATGCTCTGCCTGCCGTGGCAGATGATTCCGATATGGCCCGGGAGGTAGAGGAAAGCGCTTTTGATCAACGAGTCAAAGGTGAGCGTCAGGCATTTGATAATCGTTTCGTGATTACTCCCCATCGACCCAATTATGTGCTTCCGGTTTCCTGGAACAGTAACGTTAACAAGCAGCCTTACAGTGAAGTTGGTGAGGAACTTTCGTCAACTGAAATCAAGTTTCAGCTGAGTCTGAAAGCGCCTGTCTGGGAAGGTCTGTGGAACGGTTACGGTAATGTTTATGTCGCCTATACCAACACTTCCTGGTGGCAGGCCTATAACAGTAACTCTGCACCATTTCGGGAAACGAATCATGAACCGGAAGTCTTTGCAATATTCCCGGTCGATTATTCGGTATTGGGTATGGATCTGAGGGCTGTAGTGGTCGGTCTGTCTCACCAGTCTAATGGCCGGTCGGGCAATCTATCCCGAAGCTGGAATCGGGCCTACCTGAATTTCCTGCTGGAAAAGGGTGATTTTTACATGAGCTTCAAGCCCTGGTATCGAATTCCGGAACCTGAAAAAGATCCCAATAACCCCAATGACACCGAGGGGGATGATAACCCCGGTATTGAAAAGTTCATGGGACATGGTGAGCTTCATTTTGGCTATAAACTGGACGAACACCAGATTTCCATGATGCTCAGAAACAACCTTCGTTTTTCTGATAACAAAGGCGCGGTGCAACTGGGTTGGTCCTTCCCTCTTAATGACCGTTTCCGGGGTTATTTCCAATACTTTAATGGCTATGGTGAGAGCCTGATTGATTACAATGCCAGTGTGAACCGGATCAGTGTGGGTGTGATGTTGACCGACTGGTTGTAACAGTGCTTCTTACAGCAACTCGACTATACTGGAGCGTCAATCATCAATAGCATGGGACGCTTCAGTATCAGTGGGGTTCATCTCTTGATAGTATCGCCATTTCTTTTATGGAACAAAACCATCCGTCGGCAAAGAAATAATAACCAGAGACTTCAGTGAACTTAATTTCGGTTTTTGGGTCTAAAGCATTACTGAAAACGCTGTATCAAAAACCAATGAAAGAAGGCTGTTCCTGATCAGAGTGACTAACGGCGCAGTTATCGGTCAGGCTTTTGAGCTATGAACTGATGAAACGTCAGCTCTGAGCAGGCAGACAAAAAAAGGAGACTGGGCAATATGTCAAATATTATCATAGCTGTAGCAGTGACATATCTTTATCATTGTCTTTCAGGATATGATTCAGACAATCAGACGAAAACAAATGAAACAGTTTTGGAAGTGCTTCAGCCTGTAAATAATGAGGCAGGTGTAGAAACACTGTACCGAAATTCTGACTTGGAAAAAACGATCATAAAAGAGCTGATGGATTTAGAGGGTGAAACTTTGCCTGAAGACTATGAATCCAGATTGTTCAGTTTAAGTAGGGGGAATATAAAAACTAATGCACTTACTGATGGTGAACCGGATAAGGTAAATAAAATCTTTGACGCCATAAAAGGCCATATGATTGAGTTGTTCAAAAGCAGTGGTACTTTTGATCTGGAACGGGTACAAGTTGCAGATATTGAGGCTGTTTATATTTATTCTTTTAGTCACAAAGCGGCGACTCCGGAATGTCTTACATTGAACGATATTTGTCAACCCGCTAAAACCCAGCTGATAACTCAAAGCAATAATCAAGACTCAATATTGGATGATTATAAAAAAATGTTTTCAGCAGAATGGATTCTTGAGAATTCCAAAGGGGCGGAAAAATATCGGGAATCAAGTCCCGGAGACTTCCTTCTTGATGTCGACTTTGCCCAAAAAAAAATATTATATGACAATAATTCTTCCTTTCTAACGGCATCCAGAATCATTGAAAAAAATGAAGTATTCCCCACTACGGGTTTCAGAGCACTATTTGTAATGACAGATCCTGATAAAAAAGACCTTTTTATTCAAACGACTGGAAGAAGCTACACTCACAAAATTGATGCCGAACAGTTATCAAATATGCTTAAAACCATTCCAGGAAAACAAATATCAATGCTCACAGGGTTGGGAAAAAGGCTTAATTGAAAAAACAACCCTGATATTGAAAAGTTCATGGGACAGGGTGAACTTTATTTTGGCTATAAGCTGGATGAATACCAGACTTCCATGATGCTCAGAAATACTTTTGTTTTTCTGATAACTAAGGAGCGGTGCAACTGGTCTGCTCCTTCCCTCTTATTGACCATTTCCGGGATTTTTGCCATTACTTTTATGACTATGAAGAGAGCCAGATTGATTACAATGCCATTGTAAACCGGATCAGAATGGGTGTGATGTTGACCGACTGGCTATAAAGTGCGTTTTACGAGGACTCGACTATACTGGTGCGTCAATCACTAATAGCATAGGACGCTTCAGTAAGTGGGGGTTCATCTCTTGATAGTATTGCCATTCTTTCCAGGTTCCCGTTCGGGAGCAGAACCATTGATTTATAAAGAAATAATAACCAGAGAGTTCAGTGAACCGGGTTCTGGTTTCAGGGGCAAAAGTATCACTGAAAAAAGTATCACTGAAAACGGTTCATCTCAAACCATTGAAAGGAGGGCATTCCTGATTAACGTTAGTAACGTCACTATGATCGTTAAGGCTCCTGGAGCTATGACTTAACGAAACCTAACCTTCAAGCGGGCAGACAATAGAGGAGACTGAAAGACATGGCGTTAAATATCATCATAGCAGCAGCAGTAGCGTATCTTTATTGTAATTCAGGAAATACACCAGATAAACAGACTAAAACAACAGAAACAGGGTTGGAAGTACATCAGCCTGTAAATAGTGGGACAGGCATAGAAACACTCTATCGAGCCTCCGGAATAGAAAAAAAGATCATCAAAGAGTTGATGGATTTAGATGGAATGACTTTTCCTGAAGACTATGAATCCAGATTATTCACTTTAAGCAGAGGGAGTATAGACACTAATGCTCTTTCTGAAGATGAGCTGGATAAGGTAAATCAAATCTTTGAGGCAATAAAAGGTCACATGATTGAACTCTTCAAAGGCAAGGATACTTTTAATCTGGAAGAAGCACGAGCTGATAGCATTGAGGCTGTCTATATTCACTCTTTTAGTCACAAAGCCGCTACTCTGGAATGCCTTACATCAAACGATCTTTGCCAGCCTGCTAATACCCAACCCATAACGTTTAATGACAAGGACACAGCTCAAAGCAATAACGAAGGTTCGATTTTTGATAATTATAAGAACATGTTTTTATCCGAATGGATCCTTGAACAATCCAAAGCGAGCCTGAAAGGCTATCGGGAAACAGATCCCGGGCATTATTTTTTTGGGGCGGATTTTAGCCAAAAAAAATCATTACATGAAGCATGTCTTGGTCTTATAAAGGCATCCAGAGTCATTGAAAAAAATAAGGCATTCCCCACTGCGGGTTTCAGGGCTGTGTTTATAATGACTGATTCGGCTAAAAAAGATCTTTATATTCAAACTGCTGGAAGAAGCTACACTCACAAATTTGGTGCTGAAAAGTTATCAAATATGCTTAAAACCATTCCAGGAAAACAAATATCCATGCTCACAGGGCTGGCCAAGAAGCTTCATACAAAAAAACAACTCTGATATTGAAAAGTTTATGAGGCAGGGTGAGCTTCATTTAGCTATCAACTGTATGAAAAGCAGATTTTCATGATGCTTGGAAACAACCTGCGTACCTCTGATAATAAAGGTGCGCGGTACAACCGGGCTGTTCCTTCCCGCTCAATGACCGTTTTCAGGGTTGTGTCAATACTCTATTTCATTCCTTAGACTATTGCTATTCCGGGCACACACTGCGTGAAAGCAGGCCAAACAAACGAAAAGAAAAAATAATCAGGGCTCTCAGGGGAATTTAATGGAGATTCTGATGTCTAAAGTATTATTGGAAACATTATATTATTTCAAACCGAAGGAAGAAGGTTGTTTTTGAACGGAGCTAATAGCAGAGTTGAGATTTCTCATTGGGTAGTTAAATATCTGATGCCATGACTCGCTGAAATGCGAACGCTCAGAATAGATGTATAAAAGGAGAGTAGATGACATGACAACACAATTTCTCACGGCATTAGCTGTCTTCTTTACTCTAAATTATTACTCAGAGGATATTCCAGATATTCAGACTGAAACAGAAGAGCAAGTTTATCAACCTGTAAATAATGGTACAGGCATACAGTCAATATTTCGAAATTCCAACTTGGAAAAAACAATCATCAAAGGACTGAAAAATTTAGGCGGGGTAACTCTGCCTGAAGACTATGAGACCAGGTTGTTCACTTTAAGTAAGGGCGATCAGGATACTGCTAGTCTCTCTGATGCTGAGTTAGGTGAATTAAATGAAGTTTTTAGCACAATCAAAAACCATGTCATTGGGCTATACCGACACAGCGATGAAGTTGATCTGGAACTAATAAAATCTG
Source organism: Endozoicomonas sp. 8E (assembly GCF_032883915.1). NCBI lineage: Bacteria > Pseudomonadati > Pseudomonadota > Gammaproteobacteria > Oceanospirillales > Endozoicomonadaceae > Endozoicomonas > Endozoicomonas sp. 8E. The sequence continues at coordinate 1,971,977 of NZ_CP120717.1, forward strand.
CTGATATTGAGGCTGTCTATATTTACTCTATTAGCCACAGTGCTACCACTTTGGAATGTCTCACATGGAACGATATTTGCCAGCCCGATAGTACCAAATACATAGAGCATAGATTAAAAGATATAACTCAATTGAGTAATAAATACTCAGTTCTGGATAATTATAAAAACATGTTTGCATTCGATTTGATTATGAAAAAAACCATAGACGAAGGTTTTTTATACAACTACTATAGTTCGTCTGTCATGAACCTCCTTGATGGAGTAGACTTCACCAAAAAATGGTTAATACAAGAGAGAATTTCTGATCTTGTATCGCTCGCCAGTATCACCGATGAAGATACAGGATTGCCCGCTTTGGGATACAGGGCTTTATTTGTAATGACTGATCCTGATAAAAAGAACCTTTATATTCTAAGTACTGGAAGAAGGTACACTGGCGATTACAATGCCGAACAGTTATCAAATTTACTTAAAACCATTCCGGGAAAACAAATAACAAAGCTTACAGGAATCGGAAAAAGGCTTCATAAAAAAAATCAACCTTGATATTGAAAAGTTTATAGGACATGGCGAGCTTCATTTTTCTGATAACATAGGCCCAGTTATCACTGGACTGGTCCTTTCCCTTTAATGACCGTTTCCACGTTTATGTTCACACGTTTATCTTCAATAGTCGAATGGCTATGATGAAAGCCTGATTGATTACAATTTCAGTCTGAACAGAAACAGCATAGGTGTGATGCTGAGCGATTGGCCATAATATTGCCTTTTACAAAGACTCGGCTACACTCCAAAGCGTTAATCGCCAATAGCGTGTGACGCTTCAATATTATCGGGGTTTATCTTTTGTCAGTATCACCACACTTCATATATTCCTGTGTGGAATCAAAGCCATCCACCCAAAAAGCAATAATAACCAGAGAGCTCAGTGAGCTTAATTTCGGTTTTGGGATCAAAAATATCGGTGAAAGTGTTTATCTCAAACCGGTGTGAAGAAGGTCTTCCCGAATTAAAGTTAGTCACCAGGCTCAAATCGGTGAGGCTCCCAGAGCTATCACTTAATGAAACGCTCGCTTTAAGTAGGCATTCAAAAAAGAAGGTTAGGTAGATGTTATTAAAAGCTGTTGCATTAGTAGGAGCGGCATATCTTCTTGGTTTTTTTTCAGAAGATGTTCCAGATACCCAGACTGAAACAGGCTTGGAAGTGCAACAATCTGTTGAAACAGGGTTGGAAGCGCATCAATCTGTTGAAACAGGTTTGGAAGTGCCTCAACCAGTCAATAGAGGGACAGGCATAGAAACACAGTTTCGAACTTCCGGCCTGGAAAAAAGGATAATCAACGAGCTGGTGGAGTTAGATGGGAAAACTCTGCCCGAAGACTATGAATCCAGATTGTTCACTTTAAGCAGGGGGAGTATAAACACGGATGCTCTTTCTGATGATGAACTGGAGAAGGTCAATCAAATCTTTGGCGCAATAAAAGACCATATGTTTGAATTGTTCAGCAATAAGTATACTGTTCGTCAGGAACTGATAAAAGCTGCTGATATTGAGTCTGTCTATGTTTATTCTTTCAGCCACAAAGCAGCTACTCTGGAATGCCTTACATCGAACGAGATTTGCCAACCTCCTAATGCTCAACACTTAATGGTTAATGCTGAACGCACAACTCAAAGCAATGATGAAGGCTCAATATTCGATGATTTCAAAAAAATGCTTTCATTCGAATGGATTCTTGAACATTCCAAAGTGGGGCTGGCAGGCTATCAGGAATCAGATAACGCGTTAGCTCTTCTTGGGATAGACTTTTCCCAAAGAAAAATGTTAGAGAAAAGAGCTTCTGATTTTGTAAGTCTGTCCAGAGTCATTAATAAAAATGAAGCATTTCCCACTATGGGTTTCAGGGCTGTATTTGTAATGACGGGCACCAGTAAAGAGAATGTTCATATTGTGTCTACGGGAAGAAGCTACACCCACAAATTTGATGCCGAACGCTTATCCATTATGCTTAGAACCATTCCGGGAAAAAAAATATCGATGCGCACAGGGTTAGCCAAAGAGCTTAATAAAGAAAAGCAATATTGATATTCTAACGCTATTAAAGGCTGTTAAGAGACTCACTTAAGTCACTGGGAATGACAGGCGAATTCTGGTCGGAACCGGAGATTACTCCGGTTCAACTCTGAAATGCTTTTACAACCCATCAGTTTCATATCCCGCTCCATTTCGCTGCACAGATTACCCAGAGCCTTTTCAACGCCAGCTCTTCCGGCTGCCGCCAAAGCATAAAGATACAGGCGGCCACCTGAACAGGCTCTGGCGCCCATTGACAGAGCTTTAAGAACGTGTGTTCCCCTCTGTATTCCACCGTCGCATATCACATCAATCCGATCTCCAACGGCATCTACGATTTCTGCCAGCTGGTCAAAGGGAGAGCGTGAGCCATCCAGCTGTCGGCCACCATGGTTGGAAATCATAATGGCAGCAGCACCAATATCTACGGCTCTGCGTGCATCTTCAACCGACATAATGCCTTTCAATACCAATGGCTTTCCCCAGTAGCGGACAATCTCTTCAGCTGCCTGCCAGTCCATACTTTGATCCAGCATGGTATTGATGTAGCTACCGATCGAAAGGGTAATGCTGGTGCCTTCGCCAACATGGTCCTGAAGCTGAGGCAGCTCAAAGCCACCATGGGACAAGTAATTCAGACCCCAGGCCGGATGGCAGGTAAAACTCAGCAGACTCTTCAATGTCAGTTTGGGGGGGATGGTAAAACCGGTGACAAGATCCCTTTCCCTGTTGCCTCCCACGGCTGTATCTACCGTTAATGCCATGGCATCGAAGTTGGCTGCCTTGCATCGATCAATCATATTGCGGGTCAGCCCCTTATCCTTATGCACGTAAAGCTGGAACAGCTTCGGGGTTTTAATGGTTGAGGCAATCTCTTCTATGCTGGTGGTGCCCAGAGAAGAAAGGCCAAAAAGCGTGCCGAACTGTTCTGCTGCTTTTCCTACAGCCATCTCACCTTCATGATGAAAGAGACACTGCAGTGCGGTCGGCGATAAGAAGAGTGGGATGTCCAGATCCAGCCCCATAACCCGGGTAGAGAGATCAACATGCTCTGCACCTCTCAAAACATTGGGCACCAGATCACAGTTGGAATAAGCCTCGGTATTTCTTCGCCGTGTGGTCTCATCATCCGCAGCGCCGTCAATGTAATGAAAAATGGGGGAGGGCAGCCGCCGTCGGGCGAGCTCCCGAAAGTCTCTTGTGTTGTGACAGTGTTTCAGGCGCATGGTCTTCCACGTAGCCTGTCGTTGTTGACAGGCTGGAGCTGGATCATGAAAAATGTTTGGCGCTTTATGTATAGCACTGCTTTGGAGCAGATCAACAGGAAACCGGCAAAATGAACTACAGATTTTCTAAAGCTGTTGTTAAAAAACTGTTCACTTCTTCTTCTGTCGTGTCAAACGACGTCACCATTCGATAGCATTCGGGCCCATTGGGAAAGAAGGCTCTCACTGACATCAGTCTTGTGGCCAATGCCTTCGGCATGGTGACGAAAAGCTGGTTGGTTTGTAACGGGCAGTAGAGGTTGATCTCCGGGTGTTTCAACAGGCCTTCTGCCAGCCTTTCTGCCATTCGATTAGCCTGTTGGGCATTTTTCTGCCAGAGGTTATCAGTAAAAAGGGCTTTCATCTGGGCCGAAATAAAGCGCATTTTTGAGTGCAGTTGCAACCCCTGCTTGCGCAAGTGCAAGAAACCATCGGCTGCTTCTTGCTCGAAGAACACCAGGGCCTCACCAAACATCAGGCCGTTTTTGGTTCCCCCCAGTGACAGAATATCAATGTGCCGACAGAGTTCTGCCAGAGAGCAGTCCATGGCCACAAGGGCATTGTACACACGACAACCGTCTACATGCAGCAGCATGCCGGTCTCTTCGCAAACAGCCTTGATGGCTGCCAACTCTGCCAGAGAATAAAAGGTACCCCATTCAGTAGACTGGGTGATTGAGACCAGCTTTGGACGGGTGGCATGAGGCCCCCAGTAGGTTTCCTGATCGTAGGCGGCCCGGATTTGTTCCGGAGTGATTTTGCCATGCACCGCAGGAAGCGTAATGACCTTGCTGCCTGTCGCATTAGCCGGGGCACCGACTTCATGAGTAAAGATATGTGCGCTGTCAGGACAGATAATACTATCGATACTACGCAGCACTGACTTGCAGGCCAGAGTGTTGGCGGCAGTGCCGTTATAGACATAATAAATATCGCATTCACGACCCAGAGATGCCTTGATCAGGGCATCAGCTTCCTGAGTTAACGAATCGCCCCCATAGGAAGGTGTATGACCCTGGTTGGCTTCAGCCAGTGCGTCCATGATTTCAGGGCTGACGCCTGAACAGTTGTCACTGCAGAAATTCTTGTCCATGGGCTCTGTTCTCAAGATTAAAGTCAGCGAGTTTATCCGGAACCGGAAAAATGCCCAAGGGTCATGAAGTCGTTAAAGTGATGCCTGTGTGCCGGTCAGGCAAAAAAAGCCAGGAGCGAGTCCTGGCAAAAAGGAGTGTTCTCAATCATTTCTGCCTGCTCTGAGCTTCCAGCGGGCGGTTCTTTTCAAAGTCCTGTCTCAGATACAGTTTTGGAAAAGCGTGGTTGGTAAACTCTTCTTGAGTAAAGTCACGAATGGCTTTTTTCTCACCCTTTGTCCGCGTGTATTTGGGTTGTGCCAGCCGTCTGGTTGTTTCAGGGTTAACCTTGCCGCTTTTGCCCTTGGCTACAGGCGCTTTCAGGTTATTCTCATATTTTTTTCTGGCTTCGACCAGTGCGTTTTGTCTGGCCAGAAAATCTGCAGAGAGGGCTTTCTGTTGTGCCTTGGGCTTGCGCTCATTTTTGTCACCGAAAACCACCGTGCGGATATTTTTTTGATAACGTTCAGCGACTTCTGCTCCCGGAGTATTGAGAGGGATGGGGTGAGGCTTGGCAAGAGCCGTCATGAAGGCATGGTCTGGATTTTTCTTTAACTGGCCCACTGGACGAGGAATACGTGATGGCGCTTTCGTGGATCGCTCTTTCAAGGGCTGTTCTTTGCTGGACGGCTCTTTGATATAGGAAGTGGTGTCAGCAACGGCTGCCTGCCTGTCGCCAAGATCCGTTTCATCCCAATCCCACTCAAAGAACATGCCGTTCTCATAGAGGTCACGCATATTGGCCATAGAGTCTTTTGCCATGGAGCCGACTGCACTGACTCCGGAATAAAGTATCGATACTACCCTCGAACCACCATTATACAGCCAGTCTTTGGCTTGCTCTTTGCCCCCTGAAAATGCATTGAGAGCAAATTGCAATGTACTGCCTGTTGCAGTGTCCGGTGATTTGGTGGTCATACATGAGTACATAGGCAACTCCTTTCTATCCTTGAATGCTGTTATTGATATTCAGCTTACCCTTTTTTCAAAAGCTGCTTAATGACCGTCTGGTTAGCAGACCTAACGATCTTTCTCCAGAATGTGCAGCCAAAGCAGGTATGGACGTTCTGATTGAGTACGAATGTCTGCATTAATACAACGCTCAATCTTTTTACGATCAAGAAGCTCAAGTTCGGATACTCTTTTTCCAATACCGGGCGAACAACGAGCTAAGATACTAATGCTCAAATACAAGGTGTAAGGCTGATGAACATTGTGAAGAGCCTGGCTATTGCAAGCCTGATTATCTCACTGGCAGTAAGCTGTCTACAGGCTCAAACGCCAAGCTCGATTCAGCCAACAGAAATACCACCTCAATTATTCTATGAAATTGAAATAGATCCGAACCAGCTACCGGAAATACCCACTTCAACGCCCACTGCTCCTGCGCCAACACATTGTCCCCCTCACAGGGCTTTGAGTATTTCATGGAATAAAAACAGTACGCTCATAGCTGTGGGAATAGGTTCTGGCGATATCTATAACTTTGACTTTGCGAGAAAGTGTCCGTTTTCAGGAGCCCTGCAAATCTTTAATGTGAGTGCCTCAGGATACCTGAGACTCCTGCATACCCATCACGCAACAAAATGGATAGGAAGCGTTACTTTCAGCCCCGACGGCACTCAGCTGATAACTGGGGGGGATGATGACACGGTCAATATTTTTGGAGGGATGAGCCCGTTCAGTCACCAGCAAACCCTGTCCGAAGCGCCAGACAGGGTACGAACCGTTGCCATTAACCCGAACGGCACACTGCTGGCAGCCGGGGGATATGATAAAAATATCAGGCTTTATCTTAAGAACGAAACCAATCTGTTCACCTACGTGAAAACCCTGCCCCACGCAACAAGTCGTGTAGAAGATCTTGACTTCAACCCCATCAACGGTCAGCTGGCAGCAGCTGAACGTTACCGAAAGGTAAGGACTTATCGCGGGACCAGTCCGTACAATCTTCTGGAAACCCTGTTGGATTCGTGCTGCCAGATGTTGGTTGTTGCCTTCAATCCCAACGGCACCCTGCTGACATCCGGGAATATGGTAGGACAGGTCAGGTTTTATAACGGGATGAACCCGAACAACACCCTGCACACTCTGTCCGCACTGGGCCGGGAACGGGTATCGAGCCTTGCCTATAACCCAAGTGGTACCCGGCTGTCAGTTGGGCAGGCCAATGGCAAGGTCAGTGTTTTTGAGGGAATCAGTCCGTTCTCCCACCTGTACACCCTGCCCTCCGACGAGTTACCGACGGTTGTGTACAGCCGCGATGGCAAATGGCTGGTCACCGGGGGGGTTGATGGAAAGATCATGATGTATCGGGTCGATGGTGTAAGAGCACCGACAACGGAAGCTGTTACGGAAAGCTGGATAAAAGTCAGCATAGAAAACAGCACAGAAGTACATAACTCTTCGACATTCGCAGCCCTTTCGCTAGTCACATTATTAACAACGGTTCTTCAGGGGATGATATTGCAATGATGTTTTTGGACAACTTCATCTCCGACTCCGGAGAAGTCTTGTCTCTCTATTTTCGCTGTTTTCTCTCATGACCATACCGGTCTTGGACATTATCCGAAGTATTGAGTAAGTACATAGGCAACTCCTTTCTATCCTTGAATGCTGTTATTGATATTCAGCTTACCCTTTTTTCAAAAGCTGCTTAATGACCGTCTGGTCAGCAGAACTAACGATCTTTCTCCAGAATGTGCAGCCCACCGCCTGACAGGTTATGGAAGAAGGTGTCTCCGGGGACAATATCTACCCGACAGCGGGCTTCTTTCGGCAGGCTCTTCAGTAGCAGGTCTCTGTTTTCTGCCTTCTCCAGAACATCGGCAGAGAACTCTCCCAGGATGACAATAGGGTGTTCCGGACTCTGCCCCGGATAATATTCGCTCTGCTTGATGTTGATAATGGTGGCCAGTTGCTCAATAACCTCATGGAAAAGGTCTTTCAGTTGAGTTCGGGCCTTGTCATAGTTACTGCGGCTCACTGCATGCTGGCCGCTGAGATAATCCTGACGGTTGCCGTCGTTGTAGATCTGGCTGACCTGATAACCCAGAGTATTGATACCTGTGCGGCCCCACCGCTTCATCATGGCACAGGGGTCACCTTTGTATTTACCATATTCCTGCACATAGTCGCTGGCGAACAGGGCCTGATGGACTGGCTGTGACGCCGTATAGGGAGGATAACTTTTGTTTTTGCAGGGTACAGGGCTGAACCAGGCATTCTGGCTGGCTTGGCCAATATTCCAGTAACCCCCCGCCATACTCAGCCATTTCGGCAATCTGGCAGACCAGGGGGTGATCCGGCCGTTTTTGACCTGATAAGGCACCGCTATGGTGGTGGCCTGAATCAGGTCGAAATGTCTGCTGGCTTTGTGGTTTCTGTGTAACCAGCTTTTGGCACTGGCGGCCATCAGGGTATGGTCGCCCACCAACTTTACGTTTTCCACCATCATCCCGTGTTCCTTGAACAGAGCTTTTGCCATACAGGTGAAGTAGGCTTCCCGGTTTTGGCTGGCCGGACAGTTTTGAGTCATCAGAGATCGATATTTTGAGAGCTGGCCTGGTTCAGGCGCTGGCTTTTGGCGATAGAAATCGTAGCCAGCGATACCAATAACGAGATCCGTGCTGCTGTTGGGTCCTGGCTTCGAGTGTTCCAGCATGTCTTTTAATGCGCTTTCCAGTAGTTTTAGTGGAGATTCATTGAATGCGATATTGCCGGGATCTTCGGCCAGATGAGCGTCTTTGCCTGAAGACGCATAACCTGCAAAGGCAGGTGTTTCGATGCCGGTGAGAGCAACAGCCATCCGGACGTCGAAATTGCTCACGTAGACCGTGGTGCGGTATCTGGCCGCCAGAACGGCTTCGTTGAAGCCGAAAAAGCTGAACAGTGTCAGTACGATTTGAAAGATGATCCTTGTGCGTTTGAACATGGCTACTTCCCCGTGTGAACCAATGTAGAGCTGATCGTACGGGATTCAGATAAAAGGTTGCATAACATCTCTGTCAGCAGTGCTGACGAAACCGGAAGACCTTATAAAACTGCACTCATTCGCCTCAATTCATGGGTTTATGCCTCTGTTTCCGGGGCGATAAAAAAAATCAATCAAAGGGGGGCTTGTCTGGAAGCTTCAGGTGAATGATACTGTATGCATGAACAGTATTTCTGTAAAAGACAAGCCCTGGCCCAGAATGATTGCGCTGGTGGATATGAATGCCTTTTTTGCCTCCATTGAGCAGCTGGATCGGCCTCAATGGCAGCAAAAGCCGGTGTGTGTCACCAATGGCCGAACAGGGACTTGCATCATTACCGCCTCCTATGAGGCCCGGGCCCGGGGCATCAAAACCGGGATGAGGTTGCGCGAGGCCAGAGGGTTGGCACCTGACCTGATCCAGGCACCTTCCCGGCCTTATCGTTATGCCCAGATTTCTTCCAGCATTATGGCAGCCCTGGAAAGCATCACGCCGGAAATAGAAGTCTTCTCGGTGGACGAGGCTTTTCTCGATCTGACCGGCTGTCAGTCGCTCTATGATTGCCCGGTGGCCGAGATAGGTCGAAGGATCAAGGCGTGCGTTTTCGAGGCTTCCGGCCTGCTGTGTTCAGTGGGTATCAGTGGCGACAAGAGCACCGCCAAGTGGGCAGCCAAGCAGCAGAAGCCGGACGGGCTGACCATTGTCCACCCCTATCAGGCTCGTGAAACCCTGTCGAATGTGCTGGTTACTGACCTGTGCGGGGTAGGGTCAGGCATTGGACGTTACCTGGCTCAATACGGGGTGCATCGCTGTGGTGATATGCAAAAAGTGCCCATCAGCGTGCTGGGCAATCGTTTTGGTAATCTGGGTAAGCGTATCTGGCTGATGGCCCAGGGCATGGACCCGGAGCCACTGCATAAAGAGGTGGGAGTGCCCCAGAGCATCGGGCATGGCAAGGTGATTCCGCCGAATACCCGGGATAAAACCATCCTGAGAACCTATCTGTTGCATATGTGTGAAAAAGTGGCTGCCCGTCTCAGACGTTATGATTTTGAAGCCCGGCTGTTTGCCATTGGCATGAACACGCCCGGAGGCTGGGTCAGCAAAAAGCTGAGGACGACAACCCCGACATCCGATGGCGATCAGATTATGGCACTGGCGGACTTTTTTCTGGATGTCTATTGGGATCAGGGAGAGCGAAGCCATGGCGTGCATCAGGTACATGTTGGAGCCCTGGACCCTCAAACCAAACACGGGCAGGGAGAGCTGTTTACGGAAGAAGATGCTAAAAAAGAAAAACTGCTGGCTACCATTGATGAGGTCAACCATCGTTATGGAGAGTTCGCTCTGTGTAAGGCCCTCTTGCTGAATCGCTCGGAAATGCCCAATGTTATCTCACCGGCCTGGCGGCCAGCGGGACCCAGAAATACTTTGGAGAGTTGAGTGGACGTTTTGAAAGGCTCAATCTCAAGAATCGCCCGAGATGCTCTGTTTTTCCTTGAGATCTTCTACCCATCGGAAGACTTCTGCCACCGGTTCAATCAAATCGCTGGGGATGTAACTGGCAATGTCTGTATCAAACAGGGCGTGAGCCAGGGGGACATTCTCCATAACGGGGATGCCCTCCTTATCAGCAATTTTCACAATAAAGCGTGCACGGCCACCCCGACCTTTAACGGTTACCACGGGCAGTGGCGTCACATCCTGTTTGTAGTGCAGGCCGATCGCCAGGTGAGTCGGATTTTTGATCACCACGTCTGACTTCTTGGTGTTCTCTGCTTCGTTGAGAATCTCCTGGTGGATTTCTTTTCGTTTACCTTTGATTTCAGGGCTACCTTCCATCTCTTTATGTTCGCGCTTGACTTCATCCTTGGACATTTTATTTTCTTTGGTGAACTGCTGCTTCTCAAAAAGATAGTCCAGTACAGAGATCACTACGAAAGCCGCAATGGCGTAGATCATCAGCTTTTTCATCAAGACCCCGACAACAGGAAGAATACAGTCACTACCACAGTAGGGGAGGTTGAACATATCAGCGAGGCTGTTTCTGATAACGAAATAAACAACAATGGAAAGAAACACAATCTTGATGACAGACTTGAAGAATTCCACCAGGTTTTTGATGGCAAAAATGCGCTTGAATCCGGCAATGGGGCTGATCTTTTTGAGGTCAGGTTTTACCGATTCACCAGCCAGCAGAAAGCCAAACTGCATGATGTTGCCTATGATGGCAGACAGCATGGATACCATGACCAGAGGTAGCAGAAGCTCAATGGATTTTTCAAGAATGCCCTGTGTGACAATCTTGAAAGCGTCCTGAAAGTTTTCGTTATAAACCGTTGCCGGGAGGATCACCATTTCCTGAATGGTCGTGAGGTAAGTATCGCTCATAAACCAGAGGGTGCAGAACACAGCGATAATGCCAAAGGTGCTGGAGACTTCCTTGCTCTTGGCTACCTGACCTTTTTTGCGAGCGTCACGCAGCTTTTTCGGAGTGGGTTTCTCTGTCTTTTCAGCACTCATTTCCAGAGCTCTCCCAGGGTTTTAAAGACCATGGGAATGCCTTCGTCATGTTTTTTGGCCAGTTTCAGAATCGTGCTGACGTAAATCACCAGGATGGCTGCCGCGACACCGGATTTGATCGGCATGGCCAGAATAAATACGTTGAGCTGAGGGGCTGAGCGGCTGATCAGGGCGATACCAAATTCTGTGATAAACATCGAGATAACGACAGGGGCGGAAAGCCACATGGCCAAGCCAATAATCAGGTTGAACTGATTCAGGAAAAAGGTGGAGGCTTCAGGGTTCAACTTGGGATAGTAACTGAATACAGGCCATACCTCATAGCTGATAAACAGACTTTGCAGCAACAGCAGGAATAAGCCGCTGGTCATGAAAATGGCGGTAAAGGCCTGGGAGAACAAAACACCCATGGGTGAAGTTTCTGCACCGGACAGAGGGTTCAGGGCGCTGGCCATGGAAGCACCCCGCTGGTTATCAATGAAGAAACCCGCTGATTCCAGTGCCCAGAACGGGATGGTGATGCAAAACCCGATAATGGCCCCGATAAACGCTTCTTTCAGGACAAATCCGGCAGTGGCATAAATGGTGATGGTTTCATCGGGTTTGTGTTCTGCCAGCATAGGATGGAGAAACAGGACCATGCAGGCGCATACGCCATTTCTCATCATGGCACCCCCCAGCATGCGCTTGTGCAGGAAAGGGATCAGAGTGAAAAGGGCAACAATTCTGGGCGTGCCCATGGTAAATACATAAAACCACTCTTTTAGTTCATCTATTGGGATGACCATGGCGGATTATCCGGTTAGAGGTCCGGGATTTTGTTCATGATGGCCAGAGAGTAATGATAAATCTCAATGCCCAGCCATCGGGCAGTAGCAAAGATACTGATGATGACGGCAATCAGCTTGAAGGCGAAGGGCAGGGTTTGTTCCTGGATCTGAGTCAGGGCCTGAATCAAACTGATCAGCAGACCTACGCCAGCCGCAGCAATGATAGGCGGCATGGATAAAATCAGAGTCAGCATCAGCGCCTGGGCTGTGAGCTGGATGATGTCCGAATCTACCATGTTCTTTTCCTAGCCATAACTTAATACCAGTCCCTGAATTAAACGGGTCCAGCCGTCCAGCAAGACAAACAGAAGCAATTTGAAAGGCAAGCTGATGGTCATGGGCGAAACCATCATCATACCCATGGCCAGCAAGATGTTTGAGACGATCAGATCAATGACGATGAAGGGCAAATAGAGCAAAAAGCCAATCTGGAATGCCTTGGTCAATTCCGTGATACAAAAAGAGGGCAACAGCACAATCAAGTCATCGCCTGAGAGTTCCTGCTGGTATTTTTGTGGCCACAGAAGGCGTGCAGATTTCAGAAAGAAGTTGCGCTCATTTTCGTTGGTGTTGTCTTTGAGAAATTGCTTGTAAGGGGCGCTGGCGAGCCTGACAGACTCGATCCAGGACAGATCCTCAAAATTAATTTTTTCAGGCTCCAGCAACTCATAAGATTCATAGCCAATAGGTGCCATGATATAGAGTGTCAGGATAATGGCCAGGGCGTTCATGGCAATGTTAGGTGGAATCTGCTGAAGACCGGTAGCGTTTCTGAGAATGGAAAAAACCACCACCAATTTCAAAAAAGAAGTGCCCATGACTGCCATGAATGGAATCAGCGCCATCAGTGCCAGTGGCACCATCAAATAAAATGGGCTGGTTAAATTCAGAATGCCGCTTTCCATGGCGGGAACCTGCTCTAATCGGTGTACTGCTTAGGATTCAGTCTTACCCGTCAGCTCTGTGATCCGGGCTCCGAGTCGGCCTTCAATTTCTACCAGCTGACATCTACCAATGAGTTGGCCATTGGCTCTGATCCTGACCGGTGTTTCTATAGGGTTACTGAGCTGGAAAACATACCCTGGCGTCAGGCTTTGCAGTTCTGCGAATGTCAGTTGCTGTTCGCCCACTTCGAACATGAGCGTCACGGGCAGGTCATGAAGATCAACAGGGCCTGCAGGTGCCTGAGGAGCTTCACCTTCCGGCATTGGCTCTTCATACTCTGTGTACCCTTGGTCATAATGTTCTTCCATAGCCTGAAGCCTCTGTGAAATAGTGACCCGGGTATCCTCGAGAGTGCCCAAAAAAGCAACATTCTGTTTGATTCCTACAATCACCTCTGAGTCACTGACGTGTTTTTCCAGAAAAACAATGTCGCCTTCTTCTAGGTCATTGAGTTCACTGCGATTCAGTAAGGTGCTGCCTTTTTGCAAGGTTACCCATAAAGGTATATCGGGCAGCGGGGTGGATTGATGAGGCGGAATTGACTTCAACAGGTTCTCTATTACCTCGGAATACTCAATCTGTATACTTGAGCGGATGTTTTCGGCTTCAAGATCCACTGCAATCAAAGGAGCGTCTGTCGGCTCTGCAGGTTTGAGATGACTGAGCGTGACAGACTGACCTAGCATCTGGCCCAGAAAATTAAACAGGGGGGTCAGGCTGCTGGCAATAGCGGCGTCACGAAGGCTTTCGGGCAGTTTTTTAATGACTTGATGGTCGAGTTTTTTGGGTAGAAGAAAATCCAGAACCTGCCGGCCAAGGTAGAGTTTGCCGGGGTAGCCCGCCAGTTCTATATCGGCCTGCCAACTCGATGTCTGGTGATCAAGACCGGCAAGGGAGACAGTGAATGCGACACCGTTCAGTTCAATCTGGTAGCGGTTTTTACGATGACACAGGAGCTGCCCCAACTGAAGCTCGGTCGCTGATATTGATTCAAACTTCAGTGGTATTGCTTCCATCCGTCTTTATCCGTTCTCTTAAGAGTCACTAGGAATCATTGTCTTCCTGCTCTTCTTCACCCACATACTCCTGCTGGGAGCGACCGTCATTCTGTTCGTTGCCATCGCCAGACAGGTTGATGTTGACCTGAACTTTTTCGCCCAGCTTTTCCAGGTTCTTCATCAAGCTCGCTTCGTTGGCTACCAGAAAGTTGTGGGAATCTGCTGAGGAGGTATTCATGGTGACCTGCAGTTCACCAGACACTCTCTGAATGCGGATTTCGGTGCCCGGCAGAATGTTGTCTTTCAGAGTAATTCGAACTTCGGCACCCTGGATAGCGTCTTTTGAAGACACCATGATTTTATCAACCAGCTTGTTGATGACTTCATTGATCTCTTTGGGGCCACTGACGGCCTGAATGCTTTTCAATTGAGTTTCTGAGGCCTGCTGAGTTTCCCGGACCTGACCGACTACATGGTCACTGCCGTCAAGCATAGACTTCATGGCACCTTCTTCCTGGCCTTTCTGACCTTCACGACCATTGCCCTGATCTTTAAACTTGCCTTCCAGAGCTTCCTTGGCACTTTTTCTGCGCTCTGCCATCAGGCTTTCAAGGCTTTGACCGTCTTTGGATTCCCCCTTGGCGCTTTTCGGGTCTTCCTTCTTTTTCATCTTTTTGGAAAAGTCAGAAGCCTGATCCTCTGAAACCTTCTGGCTCTGATTCTGGGTAGGCTGATTGTTGTTCTGCTGAACATTCTGATTAGCGTTGGTGGGCTGCATGATTGGCCTCCTTGCAAGCTGTAGACCCTAGAATTTCGGGCGAACAGTAAATTCTTCCATTTCCAGGTCTTCGAGGCGGGCGGCTTCTTTTGCGGCTTCCTCGTCCTGAGCTTTGGTAAACTCTTCAAACTTTTCCACAGCCTGCATGGCTTTCATTTGAACTTCACGGGCCTGCTCTAGCTGCTCTTTGGCCTTCTCGACATTCTGTCTGGCTTCGTTGATGGCTTGTTCCAGCAGTACATCCTTTTCGCGCATCTGGGCTACATTGGCTTTCAGCTGGTCCAGTTCGTTCTGCTTCACCTCGGTATTGATAATGTTATCGTAGAGCCTCTGTTCTTCTTTACAGCGCCAGTCAATGTACTCTTCCAGCTCCTGCTCTTTGTTTTTGACTTCCAGCTGAGCCTGCTCCAGACGGTATTCACATTTACGCACTTCGTCCTGAGCAGACTTTTCACGAATCTGCTTGACCTTGAGAAGTTCGTGCAGCATTCGGATCAGACTCCAACGACGTGACGCAGCTGCTGGATGGTAGTGTCATAGTCATTGAATTCGTCGGTGCGCTGTTTCAGAAAGGTTCGTATGGCGTCTATTTTCCGCAAGGCTTCATCAGCCACTGCATCTGAACCTGGTTTGTACTCACCGACCTTAACCAGCAGTTCAATCTCGTCAAACTTGGCCAGAAGTTCCCTGAGTTTGCCCGCAGCGGCTTTGTGCTCTTCCGGGGTAATGGCATTCATGACACGGCTGGCGCTGGATAGAACATCAATAGCAGGGTAGTGGTTAGCGGCAGCCAACTTTCTGGAAAGGATAATATGACCGTCCAGAATGGATCGGGTTTCATCCGCTACCGGTTCAGTCATGTCATCACCTTCTACCAGTACTGTATAGAGCGCCGTGATTGAGCCAGTATCTGACATACCGGCACGTTCCATTAACTTGGGAAGCGTGGCAAAGACCGAAGGTGGAAAACCTCGACGGGTAGGTGGCTCACCGGCTGCCAGCCCAATTTCACGCTGGGCACGGGCAAAACGGGTGACGGAATCCATCAGCAGCAGGACTTTTTTGCCTTTGTCTCTGAAATACTCTGCAACAGCCGTGGCGGTGTAGGCAGCCTTGGCTCTTTCCATGGAAGATTTATCGGAAGTGGCAACGATGATAACGGACTTCTTGACGCCTTCCGGGCCGAGATCATGCTCGATAAATTCCCTGAGTTCCCGTCCCCTTTCACCGATCAGCGCAAGTACGGTGACATCAACCTCAGCGCCTTTCACCAGCATAGAAAGCAGCGTACTCTTACCGCCACCAGCGGCTGCGAAGATACCCATACGCTGTCCTTCTCCGCAGGTCAGGACGCCATCCAGAACTCTCAAGCCCAGAGGTAAGGGTTTATCAATGATCTGGCGGGTCATCGGGTCAGGGCTGTCGGCATAAACCGGATACCAGGTTTCAGGTTCCACCCCTTCGAAGGCTGCCGGATTCAGAGGGTTTCCCATACCATCAAGCACGTGGCCCAGAAGATGAGAGCCAACGCCCACATGGTGAACCTTACCTGTGGGAATTACTTCTGTCGTGGAAGAGATTCCCATGATTTCACCCATGGGGGAGAGTACCGTTTCGTGACCCTGAAAGCCTACCACCTCGGCATAGCTGGTTTTGTCATCGTTTGGCGTCACCAGCTCACACAACTCGCCAATCTTGACACCGGGAACCGCCGCTTTGATGATCATGCCCTGTACTTCGGTAACACGGCCACGAATATCTAATAGCCGACTGCTTTCAACCGCATTTTGAAGCGCTGAAGTGAGGTAGTTAAGTGCTTCGGCCACGATCCCTGTCTCCTCTGCCAGTCGTTGCTTTTGTCGCTCTATAGGGTTTGATCAGCTAGCAGCCTGTCGGACTTAAGACTGTCCTACACGGCAACTGCTCCTGCGTTGCTCTAGCTCCTGCATCCATGCAGTCGTGCGGTTGCGATAAATTGGTCTAAAAATTCCTGCTCCCTCGTCAAATAGCTCGCTATTCTCCTCGGAATCAGAAATTTTTATCCTCAATTTCTCGCAATCCTCGCTACGGACGCTCAAGTCCGACAGGCTGCTAGAAAGCAAAAGAGGGCTGAATAAGCCCTCTTTTTTGATGTGTTGATCAAGAGTCAGACCATCATGCCCATGTCTCCGGGTCCGCCAGGAGCGGTGGGAGGAGGCTTTGGTCCACTATCTTTAGGTGGGGCAGTCCCATCGCTTTCCGTATTATTCACTTCGGAGATCACCCACTCGAGTGTGTTGACGAACTTCTCCAGAGTGGATTCAAAGTTACCGTAGTCTGATGAAGCCTGCATAGAGCGAATCAGCAGAATTTCAGACTTGTCATGATTCAGGGCGTGGAAGGCACCCTGCATACTGTGATGCTGAAGGTTCAGTGACAGAAGCTTTTCATACAGGCTGGTTTTGGCGTCGTCGTGAGCGTCCATGGGTTTTACTGAGGAAACGAATACCAGAGCCTCGTCTTCTTCCAGATATTCCATGTTTACGATCAGGGTGTCATCAAAACAGAGACCACAGGCATCGTGTTCATTCAAGCTGAGCTCACCCAGACCGATGCTCTCTGCAAAATGCTGTATATTCTCTTCTACATTTTGCTTGTAACTCATTCGAACAGACCCTCCAATGGTTTTTAGTCAGAAACTGAAATAACGATAAGTAACTTTCAGTATATATCGCTCTTTTGTCTTGCGTTGGAGAATTCCTGATTACCCGCTCCGGGGAACTCCAAAACCTGATTAGAGTCTTTATCGGTCAAAGTGACGAACGTCTGTATACTTGTTTCAACTTTTTTTATTGTGAGTTGAACATTCAGCTTACGGCGGTCCAATTCCCTGAGTAGTGAGATTCTTTTTTTGGCAGATCAAAACAGTACCGATAGCCTCTGGATGCGCGAGGCCCTGAAGGAAGCAGAAAAAGCCCGGGAAAAAGACGAAGTTCCGGTCGGGGCCGTTGTGGTCAGGGGGGGCGAAATCATAGGTCGGGGGTATAACCAGCCCATCAGTGGCTGCAATCCGGTGGCCCATGCCGAGGTGCTCGCCCTGCAGGAAGCGGCTGCCACTCTCAACAACTACCGGTTGGTGGATTGTGAACTCTACGTGACTCTTGAGCCTTGCACCATGTGTGCCGGAGCAATTATCCACAGTCGGGTAAAAAGAGTAATCTTTGGTGCTCTGGAGCCCAAGGCAGGGGCTCTGGTCAGTCAGAACCGGACTTTAGAGCAGCCCTATATGAACTATCGGGTGGAAATGACTCCCGGAGTCCTTGAGGAGGAATGCAGCGAAATCATTTCCTCTTTTTTCAGAGCCCGACGTGAGGCCAAGAAAGCAGAGAAGAGGCGTTTGAAGTTGTGCTGAGATGATGATTTCGGATTTTTTGAAACGGTAGCATGGTGCACATGCTACCGGGTTGGTGCATATCGAAGCGTATACTTATTAGCAGGCTTTGAAGTTAGCTCACCAGTTTGAATTTTCTGAAATATTCAAAGTCTTTCCTCAAATCATCGTAGTTTTTATTCTTGACTACAATGCTGCCCGCAATATTTTTCAGACTATTTAAGCCGGTAAAACTATCCCCCACAGAACAATGCATTTCAAGGTCAAACTCTGAGCGGATAGCCACTTCATGTATTTGTTTGATTTCACCTTCAATAGTCGGGAATATCCCTGCAAAATGATGGTATTCAGAAGCAGGACAAATTTTTTCTACCGGTTTTCCCTGTTCAATATTAATAGCCTCTTCAATCATATTGACTCCGAACTGCTTTTCATACAGAGGCACAACAATTGCGCCTGGAGTCCGACAGGCGGCTTCGAGAAAAACCATCTCTCCCTGATCAGAAATAAATATTTCAATGTGAGAAGGGCCGTTTTCCAGCTCCAGGGATCTGACAATCTGACTGGCGAATGCTTTCAGGTTTTTTGATACTTCGCTATCACTTTGCAGGACCAATGACAGGCAGGGTTTTCCTGACAGGAAGTCAAGGTTCGGAAAGGTGTATTCGCAAGCAACACTAAAGACTATATCCCCATTCTGAACCAGAAGATCGACATGGTAAAGGTTGCCATTTATGTACTCTTCGAAAGCATAATTATCAGCTAATGTTATGTCCTTTACGGCTTCAGAAAAATCTGTCTCGCATTTGATTATATGTACTCCAAAAGATCCTGCGGCGTCCCTTGGCTTCATTACGAAAGGCAGGCCTACCTGTTCAGCAATTTCTTGATATGATTGACCTTCAAAGTTGTTAAAGTGCGGGACTCGTATTTTACTTTGAGCGGCTTTTTTCTTCATTAAAGTTTTATCTCTAAATACTGCAACTTCAGAAAAGCTCATTCCTTCAATACTTAATAACGCTCTCAGCTTTGCAGCCGTATACATATAATCTTCAGATGTAGAAAAAACTTTTAGATTTACAGTGTCAATATTGTTTTCTTTGATCTGCTTTTCGATATCATTAAAAGTTTCAAATTTAATTACTTTAAAGCAGTTATTAATAACATGCTGGCTCAGGGTCTCATTTTCCCCGCTTTTGACACAAACTATAATTTTATTGTGCATATAAAATTTGGGTGAAATCGCATTGTGTCTGATTGCCGAGTTGATACTAACTATGATTGTACTCACCAGTGAATCCTTTTGTTTTATATAAAATTAAAAGAATGAAAGACGAGGCAATGCCCATAAGTAAAGTGAAATCCCAAAGATAGGCATAACCAAGCAGTATAAATAACCCACCAATAGCCGGGCCTGCAAAATCAGACAAAGAAAAGAGAGACTGGTACATTGATATAGTTTTACCATTTGAAACAGTAGAATATTGCATGACCAGTTTTAGAGCGGGAACAAATAGAACTATCTCTCCTAAAGTCCAAATAAAAACAGATGCAAAGAGCCCAGCATGGCTATTTATATATTGGACTATATAAATACCGCTACTTATTAATAAAGTTCCGATAATTACTCTGAAATGAAGGTTTATTTTTTCTATGAACTTTGTGACAGGCATTTGTAATGTGACGATTAAAAAGCCACTGAAAGAAAAAATATAGCCAGTTATTTCAATGCTGAATTGCTTGATATCTTTCAGGTAGAGTGTATAAAAAACAGGGATATAGCTAAAGCAAATCAGAGCAATGAAAATGGCTATTAAACTAAAGGCAAAGGGTATATTACTGTTTAGATTGATAGTTTCAGTATTATCTTTTTTTCTTGAATGAGTAGCCTCTTTGAACTGAATGCTGATTATAGATAATGTGAACAAAACTCCAAATCCAATAATGTAGATGATGAAGTTGTTCTCATCTTTCGATAATAATACGCCTACTATGGCACTCCCCAGTGATACACAAAGATTTATGATAAGTCTTCGCATTGATAGATATTTTTCAAGGTTCTGTTCGAGAGATCGTGTAACAATGAATGCTAAAAATATAGAGCGAATACCAGAGAGTCCAACACCGATGAAAAAAAGAGCCAGCCCTTTTAGAATAACGTTCTCCTGACTTAAAAGAACAGGAGCTAGTATCCATACAGGTGAGATAATCAAGGAAAGATATTTAGGGTTGTAATGGTCACTTAAAATTCCTCCAAAGATTCCCCCAACCAGTCCACCAATCCCTATAAGAGAAACTAAGGTAGCTATTATTGTATAACTTATACCAGACTCTGACAGGTAAACAGATAATAATGAAGTAGCACCCTGAATAAAGGATACCGCTGCAATTGGAATGAAAACTCTTTTATTAATCATTATAAAAAATGAACTCAAAATATGACTGCTCAAAATTCGCAGGGAAAATTTAAACCGATTAACCACAGATTATTTATGATAGGACGATGTCTACGGTATGTTGGCATTTACCTGCGAAAAATGAGTAGTTGAATTGTTATCTTAATGTTCTCATGGAGAGATCTTTAGAAAGCAGTTTGCTTTCAATGATTGGCATATTATCTTCATGGCAAACTTCGAGATGGAATCGAGTGGGGCCTTTATAGTTAAAGTGCTTTCTGGGTATCTCCAGATTATCAGCTCTCTCTTTGTCATATCTGGAGTTAGAACATACAAAGCGCATAACAAATGCCGCACGGGAATCAATTGGACCATCTGAAAGAAATACACTGCGATGAATAACATTTTTGTCGAAAATAAGTGCGTCACCAAGTTCAAAGTCATCTTGTTCAGCAGATTTGTCAAGGATGTTTTTCATTGCTGGATTATTTAAAGGACCGTCTCTCAGATGAACGAATTCTTCAATAGAAATTTGTTCGCTCTTGTTGATTTTATCTGTTACTAAGTCAAATACTGTTGGGTCAATATCTTTATAAAGAAACTCACCAGAGACTTTATCTTTGGGCACATAAGCCATGCCGCCTTGTTGCCGGGTGTTATCAATTTTGACTAGAGGTGTCCATATTGTACAGCCAAAGTCCTCTGCGCGTTGGTAGCCAAAGCTTTGTGTTCCTATATGCCATGGAAAGCCCTTGCTTTCATTTTTTGCAAGCTCGAAACCAAGACTCTGGGTGTATAAAAGTGTCCTGTTTGTCAGCTTTTTCATCATATCTTTGAAATCTTTCGAGAGCATTAGCTGGCTAAGGACAGGGTCTTCATTGAACAGATCAAAAGCGATGCCGGTGTTTTTCAAGATAGTTGTCCCGATAACCAAGTTTTATGCTGCTATTTTGATACAGTCAGCAGCCCCTGATTCCCGTTCCGGGTTTAACGCAACAGAACCAACTGGTTCCCAGTTTCTGCACTTGCCAGACCAACGCAACGGATTTTTCTCACGTGCTTTCTTGTACACCCGTTTTCGCTGCTCCAGTATCGCTTTGTCACGTCCATCATGACGCTGTTCTGGTGTCACAAAGCGAATAGAGCTATGGCGGTGCTCTTGGTTGTAAAACCTGACAAACGACAGCATCCAATTTCTGCTTTCTTCCAGTGTCAGAAAACCTTGGGACGGCCATTGCGGACAGTACTTCAATGTCTTAAACACGGACTCTGCAAAAGCGTTATCATTACTCACTCTTGGTCGGCTATGCGACGGTATGATGCCAAGGTATGCCAGTTTTGATTGGAATGTATGCGACGTCATTGGTGCTCCGTTGTCAGAGTGCAGAACCATCGGCTTGTTAACACATCGCTCAGCGACTACAGCCCTGTTAATCAAGCTACTAGCCAGTTCCCCTGACTCTTTGTCGTGTACTTCCCACGCAACAATTTTACGGCTGTATATATCCAGGATGAGGTATAGATACCAAAACTGACCGCGCACCTTCGACGGAAAGTAGCTAATGTCCCAACACCACACTTGGTTAGGGCCAGAAGCTACATACGTGGTCGGCTTACTGCTTTTTGATCGCCTCTTTGATCGTCCTCTATGATGATGCTGGTCATGTTTTTTTAGTACCCGGTAGAAGCTCGATTCTGAAGCAATATATTCACCCTTATCTGCCAGCATCGGCACAATTTGCGAGGGTGGCAAGCTGGCATTTTCTGGCTTATTGCACACTGTTAGAATACGCTGCTCCTCCTCTTCTGTCAGCTTATTAGACGGTGATAATCGTAAGGCTCCAGGCCGTTTGTCAGGAATTACCTGGCCCGTGTTGTCACGCCATCGATTCAATGTTTTTAAAGACACCAGTAGTTGTTCTGCAGCCTTCCAGCGGGGCGCCCCGTTTGCTGTGGCCTCATCAAACCATGTCAGCAATTTCAGGCGTTCATCAAGGGGAGTCAGTTGTCCTCGTTGTCTATCCCGTAGAAGGCATCGAGCTTTTTTGACAGTACCAAAAGAGCAGCAGTTTCGGCTAACGCCTTATCTTTACGGCGAAGCTCGCTCTCAAGTTTCAGAATACGCTTTCGATCCTGTTGAGCTTGTTTTTTCTCTTGTCTGGCCTGTTGTCCAGACTGTTCTGCACCAGAAATACAGGCTTGCTTCCACTCGTGCACCTGTTCTGGGTAAAGCCCTTTTTTACGGCAATACTCACTCAGCTCTGCTTCAGAAAGTGCAGCAGTTTCAACGACTACGGCAAAGCGGGCTTCAGCAGACCACTGCTCTGAATTATGTTCATTCCCTGGCACGGGCAACCCTTTATCTCTTAACTGTCTGCGCCAATTGTACAGGGTCTGCTCACTAATGCCCTCTTCTTTGGCGACGTCAGGAACAGAGCGATTAACGGGTGGCAAAAGCTTTTTCAATACAGCAGCTTTACGTTCTTCAGAATAACGAGGCACGATAACCTGTCTACCGCCCACTGTTTTATTAGTTGGTTAATTATTAACCGGGACAACAATCCTGACACAGTGGGATGCGGTTAAAGCCTGATTGGTATTTATCAGAGGGTTTTGCGATATCATCATCAATCTTTCTTTTTATATATTGGATAAACTCTTCTGAAAAAACGTTTTTAAGCAATAAAAATCCTTTTCTCTGAAAAGATTCTACTTGCTTATCTGATAGGTCAGCACTATTGATTGCTTTTTTGATTTTTCCAATTTCCAATTTCCAATTTCCAATTTCCAATTTCCAATTTCCAATTTCCAATTTCCAATTTCCAATTATATAATGTTATTTATATAATTACATGGACGTTTATTTTGCAGTTGCTTTAATGAGTAGGCAATAAGTGGATGCACCTATAGAGCCTGTGGTTTTTTTGTTGGTATGCTGACGGATCAGCAGCTTCGATTATAAGTCGAAGCTCGGCGTATAGAGTTATCTTTAATGCTTGGTTGACATAATGGTCAACAATAATTTCTGTTAATTTCTCTGCAGTCAGCTATTGAGGCTCAGTCGATTGCCGTATCCATTTCAGTTAGTGATCAAGATACTTCGTGACAAAACCATGAAAGATTACTGACTCATGTTAAGCACCACGCTGAAAATCAGCCGTTAGGTTGCCTTAAATGTAAAATTTTTTCAGTGGCTCAGATCTATTTGCAAGTCCCTTGGAAGTCGTTGTGGTCAGGGTGGTGAAATCATAGGACAGGGTTTTAACCAGCCCAGCAATCCGGTGGCCCATGCCGAGGTGCTCGCCCTGCAGGAAGCGGCTGCCACTCTCAACAACTACCGGCTGGTGGATTGTGAACTCTACGTGACTCTTGAGCCTTGCACCATGTGTGCCGGAGCAATTATCCACAGTCGGATAAAACGAGTGATCTTTGGTGCACTGGAGCCCAAGGCAGGGGGTCTGGTCAGTCAGAACCGGACTTTGGAGCTGCCCTATATGAATTACCGGGTGGAAATGACTTCCGGAGTCCTTGAAGAGGAGTGCAGCGAAATCATTTCCTCCTTTTTCAGAGCCAGGCGTGAGGCCAAAAAAGCAGAGAAGAGGCGTTTGAAGTTATGCTGAGATGAAACTTTTTATTAAGAGGGACTGTCCTAGAATTAGCCTTTCATTGAAGGAGCAACCCAAATCCTGACTTTTGGGTGAACTGATCTTTGAGAATAGGAGTACATTTTGATGAAAGAACTTAATCTGGCGATCCTACTGTTTGTAGCACCTACCATGGCTGCTGCAGAAATACGAGAAATTGAACAAAAGATATTGAATGATTGGGACTTAAGTACCATGTCAAGTTATTTTGACACAGTGTCTGAACAGTACTGTCTGCTGGTTGTTGATCCTAAACATTCGATTTTGGATTGCAAACCTATCCATAAGTTTTCAGAGCGGGCGCAAAGAAACATTCTCGGCAACAATTACGTACCAAAATCCTGCGCTGGCGAAAGCCGAGTTTCTAAAGACCATTGTCACAAAAACTGAATTTCAGCGTGTTAACCCGGACGGAAGAAATTCTAGGTTTACATTTATCTCTGAAAGTACACTCAGACTGCACTTTTAGAGATAGATGAGAACCATTGAAGGGAAAACCTGCCAAGATCCATAGATCAATCACTGGTCTCCATACCGTGCTTTCGATTATCATACCGCCCCTGATTATCTCCCTGAGTCCAGTTGAGGACAGTTTTTATCATGCTGATTTTGCGTGGTGCTCCGGCTCTCTCGCCGTTTCGTAGCCAAAAGCTGCTTGAAACCCTGCAACACAGGATCCCTGAAATCACCGGTGTTTTTGCTGAATACCAGCACTTTGCCCGGGTCGACGAGGCATTGTCCGACCAAGAGTTGAAAGTTCTGAAACAGCTACTGACCTACGGTCCCCGGATGCAGGAAGGTGAGTGCTCAGGCACTTTGTTTCTTGTCGTACCCCGTCCAGGCACTATTTCCCCATGGTCCAGTAAAGCCACCAATATTGCTGAAAATTGTGGTCTCAGCAAGGTTCACCGTATTGAGCGCGGTCTGGCTTACTATGTGTCTGCCGAAGAAGGCCTCAGTGAACATCAGAAAGAAGTGGTATCCAGCCTGATTCATGACCGCATGACCGAGGCCGTGTTGGCCGATGCCAGAGAAACAGAGCTTCTCTTTGCAGAAACCGAGCCAGCGCCCCTGACCCGCGTGGATATTCTTGAAGGCGGGCGTGAGGCTCTGGTTGCCGCCAACCAGTCCCTTGGACTCGCTCTGGCAGAAGATGAAATCGATTATCTGGTCTCCAGCTATGAGGGGTTGGACAGGAACCCCACTGATGTTGAGCTGATGATGTTTGCCCAGGCTAACTCCGAGCACTGCCGCCATAAGATTTTTAACGCGACCTGGACCATTGACGGTGAGCAGCAGGATCATTCTTTGTTCCAGATGATCCGTAACACCCACACTATGAACAGTGAAGGTGTGCTCTCGGCCTATAAAGACAACGCCTCTGTTATTGAAGGCTCCAGAGGCGGGCGTTTTTTCCCGTCTCCTGAAAAGAAAGATTACCAGTATCATCAGGAAGACATTCATATTCTGATGAAAGTGGAAACACACAACCATCCAACGGCCATCTCACCATGGCCCGGTGCTTCTACCGGTGCCGGTGGTGAGATCCGTGATGAAGGGGCTACCGGTCGAGGTTCCAAGCCAAAGG
Organism: Endozoicomonas sp. 8E; assembly: GCF_032883915.1. Lineage (NCBI taxonomy): Bacteria > Pseudomonadati > Pseudomonadota > Gammaproteobacteria > Oceanospirillales > Endozoicomonadaceae > Endozoicomonas > Endozoicomonas sp. 8E. The sequence goes on from NZ_CP120717.1 coordinate 1,997,494, forward strand.
CGGGGCTGACCGGTTTCTCCGTATCCAATCTGAATATTCCCGGCTACAAACAGCCCTGGGAAAAAGACTACGGCAAGCCGGATCGGATCGTGACTGCCCTGGATATTATGCTGGAAGGTCCTCTGGGTGGTGCAGGCTTTAATAACGAGTTTGGTCGTCCAAACCTATGCGGCTACTTCCGTACGTTTGAAGCCACAGCTAAAGGCTCTGCTGGCGAAGAAGTGAGGGGTTACCATAAGCCCATCATGCTGGCAGGTGGTCTGGGTAATATCCGCGCCGATCATGTTGAGAAAGGTGATATTCCCGTTGGCGCCAAGCTGATTGTTCTGGGTGGTCCGGCCATGCAGATCGGTCTGGGTGGTGGTGCAGCCTCTTCCATGACTTCCGGTGAAGGTCAGGAAGATCTGGATTTTGCCAGCGTTCAGCGTGATAACCCCGAGATGGAGCGTCGTTGTCAGGAAGTGATTGATCAATGCTGGCAGCTGGGTGATGAGAACCCAATTGCCTTTATCCACGACGTGGGTGCGGGTGGTCTGTCCAATGCGCTGCCAGAACTGGTCAGTGATGGTGGCCGTGGTGGTCGCTTCCAGCTCAGGGATATTCTGAATGACGAGCCGGGCATGTCCCCCCTGGCACTCTGGTGTAATGAATCCCAGGAACGTTATGTGATGGCGGTAGCTCCAGAAAATATGGAGCTGTTTGAAGCCATCTGTCAACGCGAGCGTTGTCTCTATGCCGTAGTAGGTGAAGCCATTGAAGAGCCTCATCTGCTTGTTGAAGACAGCCACTTTGATAACGAGCCGGTGGATATGCCTCTGGATGTTCTGTTGGGCAAACCTCCCCGCATGCATCGTGATGTGCAGGCAGAAACTATTCAACAGGATGCACTGGACCTTTCCGGTGTGACTCTGGAAGAAGCGTCTGAGCGAGTTCTCAAGCTGCCAACCGTCGCCAGCAAAAACTTCCTGATTACCATTGGCGACCGCTCTATTACCGGTCTGGTAGCCCGTGAGCAGATGGTCGGCCCATGGCAGGTTCCTGTGGCTGACTGCGCGGTCACCGCTGCTGCTTTTGATACCTTCTCGGGTGAAGCTATGTCCATGGGGGAGAGAACCCCTCTGGCTCTGATCGATGCGCCTGCCTCAGGTCGTATGGCGATCGGTGAAGCGATTACTAACATCGCCAGCACCCGTATTGGCAAGCTGGGTGATATCAAGTTGTCGGCAAACTGGATGGCCGCTGCTGGTCATCCGGGTGAAGACACCAGACTCTATGAAACCTGTAAAGCGGTAGGTATGGAACTCTGCCCGGAACTGGGTATTGCTATTCCTGTAGGCAAGGACTCTATGTCCATGCGCACCAGCTGGAAAGACGGTGATGTAGAAAAGAGTGTTACCTCGCCCCTGTCTCTGGTGATTTCGGCTTTTGCTCCCGTCACAGACATCCGCAAGACCGTTACCCCAGAGCTGCGTACCGATAAAGGTGAGACTGATCTGTTACTGGTGGATCTGGGTCGTGACCAAAACCGTCTGGGTGGTTCTGCTCTGGCACAGGTTTATGGCCAGATTGGTGATGTGGCGCCTGACGTTTCTTCTGCGCAAGACCTCAAAGGGTTCTTTACTGCCATCCAGCAATGTCTGGAAGAAGAACTGCTGCTGGCTTACCACGACCGTTCAGACGGTGGTCTCTTTACCACACTGGTTGAGATGGCCTTTGCCGGTCACACCGGAATTGAGGTGAATCTGAATAAACTGGCAGGCTCTGAAGCAGCCATTATCCCAGCCCTGTTTAACGAAGAGCTGGGTGCCGTTCTGCAGGTTCGTCGTGCAGACAAAGGTAAAGTTAAAGATATCCTGGCGAGCCTGGGTCTGGCCTCCTGCGTACATACCATTGCTTCTCTGAGACCGGATCAGCGCATCAACTTTGTCTTCAATGGCGAGATGATCAGTAGCGAAAGCCGGGTTAAATACCAGCGCTGGTGGGCTGAAACCAGCTATCGCATGCAGGCGCTGAGAGATAACCCTGAATGTGCCCGTCAGGAATTTGATAACCTGCTGGATGATGGCGACACAGGTTTGCATGCCTCTTTGCCATTCGACATCAATAGGGATGTTGCTGCTCCATTTATTGCCACTGGCGCCAGCAAACCTCAGGTAGCCATTCTGAGGGAGCAGGGTGTTAACGGTCATGTGGAAATGGCAGCGGCTTTTGATAAGGCCGGCTTCCAGGCAGTGGATGTTCACATGAGTGATATTCTTTCCGGTCGCCGTAACCTGACAGAATTCAAAGGATTGGTAGCCTGTGGCGGTTTCTCTTACGGTGACGTTCTGGGTGCGGGAGAAGGCTGGGCGAAATCAGTGCTGTTTAACAGCATGGCCCGTGACCAGTTTGCGGCTTTTTTTGATCGTCCGGACAGTTTTGCCCTGGGTGTCTGCAATGGCTGTCAGATGCTGTCCAACCTCCATGAATTGATTCCGGGTGCAGAGCACTGGCCACACTTTGTCCGTAATCAGTCTGAGCAGTTTGAAGCCAGAACCGTGATGGTCGAAGTCCAGCAGAACAAGTCTATTCTCCTCAGAGGTATGGAAGGTTCCAGAATGCCTATTGCGGTGGCTCACGGTGAAGGCTACGCCGAGTTCAAAAAGACTGATCAAATCCGGAAACTGTCTGCCAGTGGTCAGTTGGCCCTCAGATTCGTGGATAATCAGGGGCGGGCTACTGAGCGTTACCCTTACAACCCTAACGGTTCTGCTCAGGGGATCACGGGCCTGACTTCGGCTGATGGCAGGGTGACGATTATGATGCCTCACCCGGAAAGGGTATTCAGAGCGGTTCAGAACAGCTGGTATCCTGACACCTGGGGTGAATATTCACCCTGGATGAGAATGTTCAGGAATGCCCGGGTCTGGGTTGATTGACTGAAGGGCGAGTAGTAAAGCAATTGATAAAGCTGGGTACTCGATCGGTATCCAGCTTAATCACCAAAAATCAGTTTTTAGGACAACTATCCGAAGAAGCATCACATGCGCCAGCGCCAGATTTTGGTACATAGGCGTCGCCGAGAATGTTTCTTTGTGCCTGCTCTGAGAGTTCATGGACGCCTTTGCAGTGCATAAGCGAATTTATTTCTTTACCGCCATCAATAACCAGCAGACAGTACTGTTCAGAAATTGTGTCAAAGTAAGTTGTCATGATTCTTGCGCCCGATATATCCGTTTGCACTTGCTCTGATATTTTTAGCAGTTCAGCACCAACCATGGTAGACGCTGCAGCCAACAGGGCTGCCAGAATGAATTTTTTCATAGAATTTACCCCTTCTTTCAAATAGTCAAAGATCAGTTCACCAGAAAGTCAGGATTTGATTTGAATTTTTAATGAACGCTTAGTCGTTAGACATTCGTTCTAATAAAGAGTTCCGTTGAGAGGCTTGAACAATGGACACTTATGCTTTTTGAGTCAGATGGCAGAAAGAGTTTGAAACTCAGTCAACACAAAGTGATCGGTCATCCCGCTGACGTAATCAATCAATAATCTTGCCCGGTAATACCATTCCAGCTCATCCTGTTCTTGAGCGGAGTAACTGCTGCCAGGCAATAATTTCACTGCCCGGTGATACGCCATTTTATGTTTGCCAGAGAGGCGGTGGTAAAGACGTTGCTCGATAAAATGTCGGCTGGAATCTTTGTCAATAAGACTGGCGAATTCTTCACGGCTCAGTTCCAGCAAAGGCTGGAAAATATCCATCAGTCCCATGAGGGCAGAGTAGCCCCTGAGTTCCGGAGTTTCCTTCTCCATGCTGGTAAAGACATAGCGGATAGCAACGGTTTTCAATGTCTCCAGTGCCAGATGCTGGTCGGACTGGCCGTCAATCAGAGGCTCGTCAAGCGTCCCGTCAAAGACCGCCTGATGGTTTTGCAGATAACGATTCGCGGCATAATCCACCAGATCTCTGACCAGCCGGGTGCGCAGCCGGATAATAAACTCTTGCTTGTTATTGCCGGCTCTCTTGATCGCAGACTCCATGATATTGGGCAAATACTCGTTATATTCAGTAAATTCCTCCCAGACCTCATAGAGACTGAAGCGAAGATCGCGGAAAGAGAGAATCCCCTTATCAACCGCATCTTCGAGATCGGCAATGCAGTAGGAAATATCGTCAGCGGCTTCCATGATATAAACCAGAGGGAAGCGACAACCTTCATTGATAGCCAGATGCTGCCAGATGTCACGGACCAGATCGGCTTCGGAAAAGAAATAACCCGGCTTTTTCTTGCGATAGGCATCGGGTGAGCCTTTATCAGGTCTTGGTTCGAAGGGCGTGCGGGTGTATTTCATAAGCGCGCCCATCTGGGAATAGGTCAGGTTCAGATCCTGGAGATGATGAATAATTCTTAACGCCTGGGCATTGCCTTCGTAGATAGACAGGTCTGGCAGCAGGGTTGATTCCAGTAAGGCTGACCGGGCTTTCTGACCTTTGCACGCTTTTTCATAACATAGCCCGGCTTTATCCTGCATCCAGCGGCTGATAGCCGCCTCTCCAAAATGACCGAATGGAGGGTTGCCAATGTCGTGCATCAGGCAGGCCATTTCCACCAGATTGATAAAAGCCGTTTCCTGATTGTCTAATCCCAGCGATGTTAATTGAGCGGTTTCTGACAGGCGCTGCAGAATCGTCTGTGCCAGAAAACGACCGGTTTGCTGTACTTCCAGAGAGTGCGTCAGGCGACTGCGAACAGCGGCATTGGTTTCCAGAGGGTAAACCTGAGTCTTTTGTTGCAGCCGACGTATGGCCGCTGACTGAATAATTCGTCCCCGATTGCTTTCTGTTTCAGTTAACAGGTCCCGATCCGGTTCGGCAGAACTGATTCTTGGGCGGGCGCAGGTGAGTTTAGTCAGATAGTTCATGCTGATCATAGTCGGCAGGATCTGTTTGAAGGTGAGGTTTTAAGTGGCTCTCTGAAGGCTGAAAGCCAGCAGGTTAGGGACATAGGGTTTTAGCTAAAGGAATGAAAGGCAATATTATAGGTGCTTTTCAACCAATAGCCGTTCAGGATTGGAATGGTTTCTAGGAGCCTGACCGAGAATAGACTGCCCTACGCGGCAACTGCTCCTGCGTTGCTCTAGCTCCTGCATCCATGCAGTCGTGCGGCGGCAGCAAATTGGTCTGAAAATCCGCTTTTGTTCGTCAAATAGCTCGCTATTCTCCTTACAAAACCGAATTTTCATCCTCAATTTTCTGCCGTCCTCGCTACGGGCGCTATTCTCGGTCAGGCTCCTAGGAGCCTGACCGAGAATAGACTGCCCTACTGCGGCGGCAGCAAATCGGTCTGAAAATCCGCTTTTGTTCGTCAAATAGCTCGCTATTCTCCTCACAAAACCGAATTTTCATCCTCAATTTTCTGCCGTCCTCGCTACGGGCGCTATTCTCGGTCAGGCTCCTAGAATTCTGCCGGACATTGCCCTTCAAATATCAACTGAACATATTCCCGCTCCAGATAGCCCGGCTTGCCGGTAAAATAATGCAACAGCAGATCGTCAGCAAGCCTGCGATCTGTCTCCGGGCATTTAACTTCATAATTGAGCATAGACAGGATTTTGCAGTTAAAGTTGAAAATCCAATTCTGTACTGTACTCGATGGATGAATGGAATCAACATAAAAATGATCACTGCGGTTTTTGCAGGGGCTCGCCTTGTAACTCTCGCAGATATCTACCCGGGCATTATCAGAGCAGCCTCTGAAGGTGACATCGAGACAGGGGGTTTCAGTGTCAACATCTTGCTGGCGGGCATGTTCTAACAAAATGTCAAACATTCTGTTGTAATCGAAAAAAAGGAGTAACAGGTCGGGATACTTTCTTTTCAGCCGGAAAAACGCTTTTATCGCCATCCGGTTATGATTGATGATCACCTCATGTACTTCCTGGCGATCTTCTGAATTGCGCAAACAGGGGGTTTTAGTGACATCGGGCACCGTTCCCCAGAAAATGGTTCTGGCTCCATGGGCATAGAGGTTTTCAATAGCCGCTGACAGCTTGGCGACCACCAGACGATAATTCCAGTAACGGTTGAGATAATCGTTAGCGCCACCGGCTAACATAAAAATCTGACCCTCAGAAAAGGGTGCATGATGCTGCACAAGGTGATTTATCTGTTCCTCTACCGAACTCAGAATAGGCTTTCCACCTCTGATGCTATTGGTGAGAAAACTGATATTGGCCAACCGACTTTCACCAAACAGAAACGACCAGAAAAAATCCGTTAACACCTCTGAAAAACTGACCACCATACTGCCGCCATGTGACTGATCGACAAACTCGGTTTTATTAGAGGTATTCAGATAAAGGGCTCTGGCTATCAGCTCTGGTGCCATCACATCATCACAAAATCGCCCTCCATGATAATTGATACCGGGCATAGCGCCACAGAAACTGCCAAAAATAAAGCCCGGTAACATACGACCGCTCCAGGGATAAAGTGACATTTGACGTTCATTCAGTGTACCGCTGCCCTCAAGGAATCGACTGTAGTTATAGAAATTACCCGAATCAACGCTACTGTCACCCACCACAAAGACATTACTGACAGGCTGTTCCACCCGTGAGCAAAAACGTTCAGTGAATTTGGGATAAAAAAGTTTTTCATACGCCAAACCGGGTAACGACAACAGCAGTAATAGCAGACCCAGCCAACCACGAATCATACTGAAACCCTAATAGAGCAGTGACTAAAAAGCTGAGGATTATAGAAGATTACTTTCCCCGTGTGGCTGTATTAATATTTATTTTGGCTCTGTTGCCATGCAAAAGCCGATAACGCTACTTTATAATCCCGGTTACCAGCTTTTTGGTAAGTTTCCGAGACCTTCTCCGGGGTGCCTGTAGGTTGTCAACTCACATGTTATTGGCTGGCTTGGTAAGGAGTGCTTCAGCCCTGGTTTGAATCATGAACGATAAGGGGTTGCTGTCCTGTGAAGTCTTACGGGCAGTCTCATTGGTTGAAACAGAAGAAGCAGAATCAAGCTTCATTCTTTTATCATTTTCATCAAGAGAAATATCTTCAAAAGTCTCATCAAGTTGAGCGATTTGTGGCGGATCAAGTTCTATATTCCGGCCTGGGGCAATCCTTACTGCCGCATCAAAGTGTTCCAGAAGAGCCTCTGAATTGGGGGTGTGGATAAGATAAGCTGAAGACTGATGGGAGTCTGCCAGAGTTTGGGAAACGAAGAGACTGGCTTGATCGAAATTTTGCTTTAACAACAAGTTTAAAAGTATTGCTCTTTGACTTTCAGAGAGATCGGGAAATGTGTAATAGCTGTTCTTCAATAGCATCACCAAAAGGTTAGGAGCAAAAACTACCCAGCGCTTCAGGTCATAAATCTCGTGATGAGACCCATGGTGACCTTGTGTAATGACCGGGAACCAGACACCATGTGTCGGCACTAGCAGTGTAATAAGTTGTGAGTCGCCAAATTGTTGCAATCTGGCTAAATCTGATTGAGCGAAAGAGGCTGAATCAGTAATGACATTGTTATCGAGAACGGCTGGAATAACGTCAGTATCGATCCCCAATAATAGCTCAAGCTCTTGCATTAGTTTTTCCTTGTCAGCATGATCCTGAATCGTGGAAAAAATCAGACGAAGGTTATAATCGATAATATGCCTTATTGTTTGCTGGTTCCAATCGCCTGCTTGTCCTGATCGCCCATTCCGCTTGAATATCTCTGCGATGGACGAGTACATACAGTTACCATCACCATTAATTCTTATGAGTTCAAAACTGGTTTGAATCATTAACAATAAAGAGTCGTTATTTTCTAAACTCTCATAGTCAGTCTCATTGGCTGAAGCAGAAGAGACAGGATCAGACCTCATTCTTCTATTATTTTCATCGTTGGGAAGAACTTCAAAAGCCCCATCAACCTCCATATTCTGGGGAATATCAATGCTTACTGCTGCATCAAAGTGTTCCATGTTAGTCACTGAACCGGGGTAGTGTACAAGATAAGCTGAAGACTGATAGGAGGCTATCAGATTTTGAGAGACGAAGCGCTTGGCTTGAGCGAGATTTTGGTTTAACAACAACTGAAAAAGTGTTGTCCTTTGACTTTCAGAGAGATCAGGAAAGGTATAGTTTTCGTCTTGTAATAGCATAGCCAAAAGGTTGGGTGCAGTATTAACCCAGTATGTCAGGTCATAAATCTCTTGATAAGGTCCATCGTGAGCTTGTGTAATCACAGGGAACCAGACACCCTGTGTAGGTACTAGCAAGGCAATCAGCTGGGCAGAGCCAAATGGTTGCAATGTGCCTGACTCTGAGTGTGCGAAAGAGGTTGAATCAGTAATGACATTGTTATCGAGAACTTCTTGAATAATGTCAGCATCGATCCCCAATAGCAGCTCAAGCTCCTCCATCAGTATGTCCTTGTCGGGATGGATTTGAATCATGGAAAAAATCTGATGAAGGTTATAGTCCATAACCTGCCTTATTGTTTTCTGGCTCCATACGCCTGCTTGTCCTGACGCTGCATGTCTGTTGAAAATCTCTGCAATTGACGAATACATACAGTTACCATCGCCGTTAATTCTTATCAGTTCAAAGCCCTCGGGGAGGGGGTTATGATGAGAATAGTAGGGCTCATAAGTCTGTGTTTTGGGGTATCTCTTTGCCATCTTTTTATATAATTGCCCTGCTTGTTCCCTGATACGTTTGTCTTCAATCATACATGCTTTGTGAAAAGGCCTTATCAGTGGTTCTTTTGTTTTTTTAGTGCTTCGGTTTGTATGACGTCCTTTCCCTCTTATAGGATTTTCAGTTTCATAAACTTCACCGCAATGGCAACAGGTTTGTCTGAAACCACCTTGTCCATTTGGAACATTAATCAGAATCTCGGGAGTATTTTTCCTGAACAAAGAGATTAATTCCTCCGTTTTTGCTTTGCTGAAAATATCTGATTTTCGTTCTGTTTTTGTAATAAAAGATTGCAGTGAAACTTTTATATCTTTATTTGTTGTTCGACTTGCGGATTTTTTCAAAACACTTAAGATAAACTTATTTAAAAATTCGCTGCTTTCGAAGTCAAAACCAGCCAAGTAATGCCTTGCGGAAGGAAACAAGTGGCTTAAAAATAGTGGGATGAGATTTTTCCCACCATCAATAATTTTACGCACACTCTTGAAAATAATCTGAAGGTTTTCTAACTCGTTCTCATAAAAAATGAAATCGAAAGCATCTTTATAAAAAGGAGTAAAGATGGTTTTTGTAAAAAGGAAATCAGCAATTTGTAATACATTAAAAGCTAAAGCAATACCTTGTTTGTTGGAAGTGTGAATGTCCTCCAGGTTGAATTGCTCTGGTTTGTCTATAAGTTTCCTGGCTATTACAGAACTTGCGTCAAATTCGATACAGGTCACTGTCCTGACACATACTTCAATAAGGTAGTTTATAACAATACGATAAATAACCTCTACTTTATCTGGACCATTCATTTTGGATACGTATCTCAGACTTGGAACCAGTGGTCCAATAAAAAATCCCAAATCCTTGATGACTGTCTCATCAATATTTCCACTGATAACACACTCAAAAAAAATGTTGTTTTCCTTAGCAATTGAATAATCTTCATGACTTATAAGGAGAGACAACTGAACTCTTTGCAGCAATAATTCCAAATGGACCTGAGATGGCGACCAACCATCGTTCTGTGGCGTTAATAATGCCTTGGTAATAATGTTATTGCCCAGATTTGAAACAGAGGCTTTTTTGAGATGATTTGGGATTTTAAATTTATGTCTTGATAAGTCATACATTGACAACAAAACGAATTTTTTTTCAACGTCTGACATATCATCTCTAATAGTGGGTATCCAGATATTGGCGAAAATTCCATACTGAGCTCCTCCTCTATAGCGTTCTGTTGTCTTTTGTGTTTCTAAAGGAAAAATAAGCTTGTATTGATAAAACATAATATTAGCTTTTGCCAATTTCTTTTTTTCAGCTAAATGTATTTCCCATTTTATGGGTCTAACTACCTTGCTTTTTATGGGTTTACCTATATCGTTATTTAGGTGTTTGCCTTTATTGGTAGTGGTTTTGACTTCGTAGCTTTCGTTATGTATCTCGTTATACGTCAGTTGACAAGGGTTTTCCGGGGCATAATAGGTAACAGAACTGGCTATGGCATTTTCAAACGCTGGCCTTTCATAATCAGGGACTCTAACAATCATCGTGATGATGTTATTTTTTATTTTTCCTTTCTTTTCTTCTTTTTTCTTCTTTTTTGTATTTCTTTTCCTTAAATCATATAAAACCTTTTGAAAATTACACTCATCCAGTTTTTTATTCTTATAAAAAACAATGGGTTCAACATTTTTTGGTATTTTAAATCCCGACTTCTTCCTGGCCTCATTTACCAAATTGTCAAAATTTCTTATCGAAGTATAAGTGGATTCTATAATCTCGGCTTCATTGTGCATTTCAACAGGAATAAAAATATCAGTCCTAAATGATTCTGGTTTCTCTGGAATGTCTAACTCTTCATCAATGATCAAATAATCAAAAGCTGGATCTTCTCCATCTTTTATTCTTTCATTCACACTTTTTTCTATCTTGTTGTAATCCGTTTCTACATAAACAGAGTTGTTGTTTTTTTTTGCCAGACGATTAACGTCTAAAATTTCATGTGTGATAATAAACTGGGGACTTAATAGATACCTGACACGTGAAAGAATACCTTCTGATCGTATATCGAAATCGGCTGTCAGAAAATTGATGGTATTTAAAATCTGCTCCTCTACAGAAAAATTTTCCGATCCATAGCGAACACGTCCGGAACAATGAAACCACCACCATTGATCAAAGCTGTCATACATTTTGGGAGGCCCTTCACTGACTCTTTGAGAATTTTTATAAGTCTGCATCAGGCAAAGGCTATGACCATAAAGATAGGATACCCTTGGTGCATATTTAACATAAATGACTGGTCCTTCGTTGCCAATGTTGTCGAAATAATACTCTATCCTGAAAAATGCATCTTTCCACCAACCATAAGGTGCTACAAAATCCAGTGTTACCATAAACATATTTTCTTCATTGATACTGAATCTAAATTTCTTTGGGTACCTCTTATTAAGAAAGTTTTGAAGTCTATCAATAGCGATATAAATCTCTCTGGCTCTGGATGCGGAGTTTCTTTTGGGTGATATTGGGTTAGGTTTGAATTTTTTTAAGGGAACTGTGTGAATTATTTTATCTCCATCCTGTAAGTTTCCTTTCCGAATAATATTGACATGGGTTAAGATAAATTCTCCATTGCGTAGCAGATGCAGTGACCGGCAATTTGGACCGCGTTGCATGTATATTTCATATTCAGGATGGTTGACTGAATATATCGATTGAAGATTAAAGTCTTTATTTTTTTTCGTCGTAATGATGCGCGTTATTTTTTTGGCACAATTTCGGTCTTCAAAGAACAGACTTATCAGCCCCATATCCGTTGTGGGCGTTTGCTCAGCACTTTCTGATAATAATTTGTCTACATAGTCTTCAACAACACTGACTGCCCTATTACTTTTATCGATTGTTACTCGATCCGGGTTTATTATTGGTGTTTGCTTGATAGGTTCTACTTTACCATAATGGATCATCGCCTGAACAAGATTAAACGTCCTTAACAAGGTGTAAGGTATACCAAACTTGGTCGTATTATGATTAGCCTTAACACCCATTTTCTTAGCCATTTCCCTATTTTTGCTTCTAAAAAAATTATTTCTTTTTCTTCTATTAACGCCTGACATCACTTTATCAATGTAAAATTTAGCTTGCACATACAAATTTTTTTCTTTCAGTTCCCGATCAATTTCTTCGTACTCGTGAAGGGAAAGTTGCTTTAATATGCTTTTATGATCTTCGTTTATTGCCTGAGCACTCCCTGACATCAGGTTTATTGATAAAAAGATAAGATGAATACTCTTTTTACTCAATTTGGCTAACGCAGTAAAAACCATGCTTGGCAATCCTTATAATGCCCTGAAATTTTGTCTGTTAAGCGTCACTGGTTGAGTACTCCTCACTAAAAACTGTATCGAGTGAATAGTAGCTTGTTTTAAAATCATCTGCTTTCTTATTAATGGAACTGATGTTTAGGTGAATAAGACCACGTGGATTATAAGACGATAACCAACCGCCTCAATGCAGTATCCTTGTCAATTCGCTGAAGCAAACAGTGGAATTTGTCGTGTAGGCCAGGCTCATATCATAGTGTGTCTGGCGAGGTAAGGCGTGCTCCAGCCCTGTTTTGAGTCTAACGATAAGGGGTTGTGGTCTTGTAGTGTCTCGCAGTCTGTTTCATTGGATGAACCTGAAAAAAGCTTGAAGCCTCACTCTTTTGTTAATTCCGTCTTTAGAAAGATCTTCAAAAGTCTCAGCATTCAGACTGGTTTTTGACGAATTAACCACCGTATTCCGGGGCGTTTCAACCCTTACTGCTGCATCAAAGTGTTCCAGAAGAGCTTCTGAACTGGGGGAGTGGATAAGATAAGCTGAAGACTGATGGGAGTCTGTCAGAATTTGGGAAACAAAGAGCCTGGCTTGATCAAAATTTTGGCTTAATAACAATTGTAAAAGTATTGCCCTTTGACTTTCAGAGAGATCAGGAAATGCATATTTTTTGTCTTGTAACAGAATAGCCAAAAGATTAGGAGTAAAGCTTACCCAGCGCTTCAGGTCGTATATATCGTGATGAGACCCATGCTGACCCTGTGTAATCACCGGGAACCAGACACCCTCTGTCGGTACTAGCAATGCAATAAGCTGAGCATCGCCAAATTGTTGCAATCTGGCTAAGGCCGATTGCGCGAAAGAGGCTGATTCAGTAATGATATTGTTATCAAGAACGGCTGGAATTGCCTCAGCATCAATCCCCAATAATAACTCAAGCTCTTGCATCAGTTTTTCCTTGTCAGGATGATCCTGAATCGTGGAAAATATCTGACGAAGGTTGTAATCCATAATCTGCCTTATTGTTTGCTGGTCCCATGCACCTGCATGCCCTGACCGCCCATTCCGGTTGAATATCTCTGCAATGGACGAGTACATACAGTTACCATCACCATTAATTTTTATCAGCTCAAAACTGGTTTCAATCATTGACAATATGGAGTCATGCTTTTCTAAAGTCTCACTGTCAGTCTCATTGGATGAATCCGAAGAAGCGGAATCCGACCTCATACTTCTATTCTGTTCATCAATGGAAAGAGCTGCAAAAGCCTCATCTACTTCCATCTTCTGGAGAGTGTCAATACTTACTGCTACATCAAAGTGTTCTATGAGAGCCACGGAACCTGGGTAATGAATAAGATAAGCTGAGGACTGATGGAAGGCTATCAAAATTTGGGAGACGAAGAACTTGGCTTGATCGAAATTCTGGTTTAACAACAACTGTAAAAGTGCTGCCCTTTGACTTTCAGAGAGATCAGGAAAGGTAAAATTTTCATTTTGTAACAGCATAGCCAAAAGGTTAGGAGCAAAATTGATCCAGCGCTTTAAGTCATAAATCTCGTGATAAGGCCCATCGTGACCTTGTGTAATCACTGGGAACCAGACACTCTGTGTCGGCACTAGCAAGGGGATAAGCTGGGCATTGCCAAATTGTTGCAATATGTCTGATTCCGAATGACCAAAAGAGGCTGAATCAATAATAACATTGTTATCGAGTACCGCTGGAATAACATCAGCATCGATCCCCAATAGTAGCTCAAGCTCCTGCATCAGTTTGTTCTTGTCGGGATGACCCTGAATAATGGAAAAAATCTGACGAAGATTATAATCCATAATCTGCCTTACCGTTTGCTGAGTCCATTTGCCTGCCTGTTCTGACGGTCCCTGCCTGTTGAATATCTCTGCAATGGACGAGTACATAGAGTTACCATCATCATTAATCCTTATCAGCTTAGAACCTTCGGGCACGGGGTTATGATGAGAATAGTAGGGTTCATAAATCTGTGTTTTGGGATATCCCTTTTCCATCTTTTTATATAATTGCCCTGCTTGTTCTCTGATGCGTTTGTCTTCAATCATGCATGCTTTGTGAAAAGGCCTTAGCAGCGGTTCTTTTGGTTTTTTGGTGTTTCGGTTTGTACGACGCCCTTTACCTCTTATGGGATTTTCCGTTTCATAAACTTCACCGCAATGGTAACAGGTTTGTCTGAAACAACCTTGCCCGCTCGGAACATTAATCAGAAGCTCCGGAGTATTTTTCCTGAATAAAGAGATGAGTTCATCCGTTTTTTCTTTACTGAAAATATCTGACTTTTTTTCTGTTTTGCTTAGAAAAGCTTGCAGTGAGGCTTTTATAGCGTCGTTGGTTATTCGACTTAATAACTTTTCCAAAATACTTAAGGTGAACTTATTTAAAAAATCATTGCTTTCGAAATCAAGACTACCAGAGTAATACTTTGCTGTTGGTAACAACTGACTTAAAAAGAGTGGCATGGGGTTTTTCTCAACATCAATAATATTACGCATACCCTTGATGCTAAACTGAAGACTTTCTAATTCATTCTGATGAAAAGTAAAATCGGAAGCCTCTTTATAAAAAGGGTCAAAAATAGTTTTTGCAAAAAGAAAATCAACGATTTGTAATACATTAAAAGCTACAGAAATACCTTTTTTGTTGGAAGCGTAGATGTCCTCCAGGCTAAATTGCTCCGGTTTTTCTATAAGTTTTCTAACTATTTCAGAACTTACGTTAAATTCGTTGGAGGTCAGAGACCTGACACATACTTCAATGAGATAGTTTAAAATAATACGAACAACAACTTCTATCTTGTCTGGATAGCTGATTCTGGGCAGGTATCTCAGGCTTGGTGCCAGTTGTCCAATAAAAAAGTCCAAATCCTCGATAACGTTCTCATCAATATTTCCACTGATGAGATTTTCAAAAAAAACATTTTTTTCCTTAGCAATTGAATAATTTTCCTGACTTATAAGGAGAGCCATTTGAACTCTTTGCAGTAATAATTCTAAATGAGGCTGATTTGGCAACCACTCATCGTTCTGTGGTGTTAGTAGTGCTTTGGTAATAATGTTGTTGCCTAAATTTAAAACGAAGTCTTTTTTAAGATTATTTGGAATTTTAAATTTATGTCTCGATAAGTCATACATAGACAGCAAAGCAAATTTTCTTTCAACGTCTGACATATCATCTCTAATAGCAGGTATCCAGACATTGGCTAAACTTCCATACTGGGCTCCCCCCCTGTAGCGTTCTGTTGTCTTTTGCTTTTCTAAAGGTAAAATAAGTTTGTAGTGGTAAAGCATGTTATTAGCTTTTGCCAATTTCTTTTTTTCAGCTAAATGTATTTCCCATTTTATGGGTTTGCCTTTTTTGGCTATGTCTTTGACTTCCTCGCTTTCGTTATGTCTGTCGTTGTACGTCAGATGACGAGGACTATCTGGAACATAATAGTTAACAGAGCTGGCTATAGCATTTTCAAACGCTAGCCTTTCATAACCAGGGACTTTAACAATCAGTGTCAGGATGTTATTTTTTATCTTCCTTTCTTTTTTCTTCTTTTTTGTATTCCTGCTCCTTATGTCATATAAAACTTTTTGAAAATTATGCTCATTCAGTTCTTCATTCTTATAATAAACAGTGGGTTCAACATTTTTTGGTATTTTAAATCCCGAGCACTTTCTGGTCTTAGATATCAGATCATTAAAATTTCTAATCGAAGTAGAGTCAAGTCCTACAAGCTCAGCTTCACCATGCATTTCGACAGGAATAAAAATATCAGTCCGTATTGATTCTGTTTTCTCTGTATTATCGAACTCATCATCCATAATTAAATAATCGAAGCTTGGATCTTTCCCGGACTTTATTCTTTTGCGTACGCTTTTTACTATCTTATTATGATCCGTTTCTACATAAACAGACGTTTTAATATCTTGTGCCTGAGTATTGACTTCGATTATTTCCTTTGCAATCACATCCTGGGTGCTTTCTCCATAAGTATTATGTGAAAGAATACCTTCTGATTTTATATCGAAGTCAGCTGTCAGAAAATTGATTACATTTAAAATCTGCTCTTCTACAGAAAAATTTACCGATCCATAGCGAACACGTCCGGAACAATGATGCCACCACCATTGGTCTAAGCCGTCATACATTTTGGGAGGGCCGTCACTGGATCTTTTAGAATTTTTATAAGTCTGCATCAGACAAAGAACATCACCATAAAGATAGGTTACCCTTGGTGCATATTGAACATAAATAGCTGGTCCTTCGTTGCCAATATTGTCAAAATAAAACTCTATTCTAAAAAATGCATCTTTCCACCAACCATAGGGTGCTACAAAATCCAGAGATACCTTAAACATATTTTTTTCACTGATACTGAATCTAAACTTCTTTGGATACCTCTTATCAAGAAAGTTTTGAAGTCTATCAACAGCAATATAAATTTCTCTGGCTCTGGATGCCGAATTTCTTTTGGGTGATATTGCGCCAGGTTTGAATCTTTTAAAGCGGTATGGGTAGATTATCTTATCTCCATCTTGTAAATTTCCCTGCCGAATTATGTTAACATGGGTCAAAATAAATTCTCCGTTGCGAAGTACGTGTAGTCCCTTGTCTGTAAATTCATCTCGCAAGTGTAGAATGTGTTTTTTATAATCTGGATGGCCTTTTGGACATACTGAATCATAATCAAAGTCTTTGTTTTTTGCTCCTTTAATATAACGCGTTATTTTATCATTAAGATTTCGGTCTTCAAATAGCAGATGTACCGAATCCATATCCGTTATGGGCGCTTGCTCAGCTCTTTTTGATAATAATCTGTCTACATACTCTTCAACAGTACTGACTGCCTTATTACGTTTATTAAGTTTTGCTTTATCTATATTTGTTATTGGTTTTCGATTGGCAGAGTCTACTTTTCCATAGTGAATCATTGCCTGAACAAGATTAAACGTTCTTAGCAGGGTATAAGGTATACCAAACTTGGTGGTATTATCACTAGCCTTTACCCCCATTGCCCTAGCGATTTTCCTATTTTTTCTTTTAAAAAAATTGTTTCTTTTTCTTCTGTCAACAGCAGTCATAACTTGATCTATGTAATATTCAGCTTGCACATATAATTGTTTTTCTCTAAGTTCCCGATCAAGTTCTTCATACTCTTTAAGGGTGAGTTGTTTTAGTATGCTTTTTTGATCTTCGGTTATTGCAAAAACACTCCCAGACAACAGGTTTATCGATAAAACAATAAGATAAATGCTTTTTTTATTCAATTTGGTTAACACTGTAAATACCATACTTAGCAAGCCTTGCAATATCTTGAAATTTTATCTACTGAACGTCACTGGCTTAGTATTCCTTACTAAAACCTGTAGCGAGTGAATAGTAGCTTGTTTTAAAAACATCTGCTTTGCTATTACTGGAACTGATGTTTAAGTGAGTAAGCGCATATGGATTACAAGATGATTACCTGCCACCTCAACACAGGTATCTTTGTCAATTCTATGAAACAAACAGTCGAATTTGTCGTGTAGTTTAGGCTCATCTGGTAAGGGTGTGTGATACGGTATGCAGCTAAACATAGGAAAGCCGGTAAGTTATTCGTAATCCCGATTGCCGGCTTTTGGTGACAGCCTCTTGAGCGTGCGGGGAAGGTTGTCAACTTATAGGGTATTGGTTGGTGTGGTATGGAGTGCTCCAACCCTGGCTTGAATCATTAACGATAAGGGGTTACGCTCCTCTAAAGTCTCACTGGCAGTCTCATTGGCTGATACAGAAGAAGCGGGATCAGGCCTCATTCTTTTATTATTACCATTTTTAGAAGTATCTTCAAAAGCATCAGCATTCTGACTGGTTGGTGACGAATTAACCTCCATATTCCGGTATGTTTCAATCCTTACTGCCGCATCAAAGTGTTCCAGGAGAGCTTCTGAACTCGGGGAGTGGATAAGATAAGCTGAGGACTGATGGGAGTCTGTGAGAATTTTGGAGACGAAGAGCCTGGCTTGATCAAAATTTTGGCTTAACAACAACTGTAAAAGTATTGCCCTTTGCCTGTCAGAGAGATCAGGAAATGCATATTTTTTGTCTTGTAACAGAATAGCCAAAAGATTAGGAGTAAAACTTACCCAGCGCTTCAGGTCATAAATCTCGTGATGACAGCCATGGTGACCTGGTGTAATCACCGGGAACCAGACACCCTGTGTCGGCACTAGCAATGCAATAAGCTGGGCATCGCCAAATTGTTGCAATCTGGCTAAGTCCGATTGAGCGAAAGAGGCTGATTCAGTAATGACATTGTTATCCAGAACGGCTGGAATAACGTCAGCGTCGATCCCCAACAGTAGCTCAAGCTCTTGCATCAGTTTTTCCTTATCAGGATGGTCCTGAATCGTGGAAAAAATCTGACGAAGGTTATAATCCATAATCTGCCTTATAGTT
This sequence comes from Endozoicomonas sp. 8E, assembly GCF_032883915.1. NCBI lineage: Bacteria > Pseudomonadati > Pseudomonadota > Gammaproteobacteria > Oceanospirillales > Endozoicomonadaceae > Endozoicomonas > Endozoicomonas sp. 8E. The sequence goes on from NZ_CP120717.1 coordinate 2,015,946, forward strand.
TGCTGGTCCCATAGGCCTGCTTGTCCTGACCGCCCATTCCGGTTGAATATCTCTGCGATGGACGAGTACATACAGTTACCATCACCATTAACTCTAATCAGTTCAAAACTGTTTTGAATCATTAGCAATAAGGGGTCGTGATTTTCTGGTGTCTCACTGTCAGTCTCATTGGCTGAAACCGAAGAAACAGTATCAGACCTCATTCTTGTATTATTTTCATCGGTGGAAAGCGCTTCAAAAGTCTCACCAACTTCTATATTTGGGGGACCATCGATACTTATTGCTGTATCAAAGTGTTCCATGAGATTCACTGAACCGGGGTAGTGGATAAGATAAGCTGAAGACTGATAGGAGTCGATCAGAATGTGGGGGACGAAGAGCTTGGCATGTTCAAAATTTTCGTTTAGTAACAAGTTTAAAAGTGTTGCCCTTTGACTTTCAGAGAGATCAGGAAAAGCATAATTTTCGTTTTCTAACAGCATAGCCAAAAGGTTGGGAGCAAAATTGACCCAGTGCCTCAGGTCATAAATCTTGTGATAAGGCCCATTGTGACCTTGTGTAATCACCGGGAACCAGACCCCCTGTGTCGGCACTAGCAAGGCAATCAGCTGGGCATCGCTAAATTGTTGCAATCTGCCTGACTCCGACTGAGCGAAAGAGGCTGAATCAGTAATAGCATAGTTATCGATGATCGCTGGAATAATGCCAGCATCGACCCCCAAGAGTAGCCCAAGCTCCTGCATCAGTTTGTGTTTGTCGGGATGAGCCCGTATCGTGGAAAAAATCTGACGAAGATTATAATCCATGATCTCTCTTATTGTTTGCTGGTTCCATGAAGCCGCTTGTCCTGACCCTACATGCCTGTTGAATATCTCTGCAATGGACGAGTACATAGAGTGACCATCGCCATTACTTCTTATCAACTTAAAGCCGTCGGGGACAGGGTTATAGTGATAATCAGGACCATATAGCTGTTTTTTGGGATAGCTCTTTTCCATCTCTTTAAATAATTGCCCTGCTTGCTGCCTGATGCGTCTGTGTTCTTCCATGCAGGCTCTGTGAAAAGGTCTAACGAGTGTTTCTTTTGATTTACCCGTGTTTTTGTTTTTACGACTCCCTTTCCCTCTTATAGGTTTTTCAGTTTGATAACGTTCACCACAATGGCAACAGGTTTGTTCAAAACTACCTTGTTCATTCGGCGCATTAACCAAAAATTTTGGAGTGTTTTTCCTGAATAAAGAGATTAATTCCTCCGTTTTTTCTTTGCTAAAAATATCCGACTTTTGTCCTGTTTTTTTCAGAAAAACTTGCAGTGAGGCTTTTATATTTTTATTTGTTGTTCGACTTGCAAATTTTTCCAAAATACTTAAGGTGAATTTATTTGAAAAATCGCTACTTTCGAAATCAAGACCACCTGAGTAATACCTTGCGACTGGCAACAAGTGACTGAAAAATAGTGGAATAAGATTTTTCTGGCTATTAACAATCTTACGCATACTCTTGATATTAAGCTGAAGCCCTTCCACCTCATGATCATAAAAAGTAAGATCGAAAGCCTCTTTATGAAAAGGATTAAAGGCAATTTTTGTAAAAAGGAAATCAGCAATTTGTAATACATTTAAAGCTACATAAATACCTTTTTTGTTGGATTTGTGGATGTCCTCCAGGCTAAATTGCTCCGGTTTTTCTATAAGTTTTTTGACTATTTCAGAACCTGCGTCAAATTCGTTAGAAGTCAGAGTCCTGACACAATATTCAATGAGATAGTTTAAAACAATACGATAAATAATTTCTACCTTATCAGGATTGTTTATTCTTGATACATATCTCAGGCTTGGAATCAGATATCCAACAAAAAAGCCCAAGTCCTTGATAACACTCTCATCAATATTTCCGCTGATGAGACTTTCAAAAAAAACATTATTTTCCTCAGCAATTGAGTAGTCCTCATTACTGAGAAGGAGAGACATTTGAACTCTTTGCAGCAGAAATTCCAAATTGGCCTGTGTTGGCAACCAGAAAACGTTCTGTGGCGTCAATAATGATTTGGTAATAATATTGTTACCAAGGTTTGAAACGGAGTTTTTTTTGAGATTATTTGGAATTTTAAATTTATTTCTTGATAAATCATACATTGACATCAAAGCGAATTTTTTTTCAACGTCTGACATATCATCTCTAATAGTGGGTATCCAGACATTGGCGAAACTTCCATACTGAGCTCCTCCTCTATAGCGTTCTGTTGTCTTTTGTGTTTCTAAAGGTAAAATAAGTTTGTATTGATAAAGCATACTATTAGCTTTTGCCAATTTCTTATTTTCAACCAGGTGTATTTCCCATTTTATGGGTTCGCCTACCTCAAATATGTAAGCTGGCTTGTGACAATCGAGCGGCTGCTGACACGGGTTTTCTGGAATATAATGCGTGAGTGAACTAGCTTTAGCATTTTCAAAAGCTCGACTTTCATAATCAGGGACTTTAACAATCATCGTCAGGGCGTTATGCTTTTTTTTGCGTTTTTTTATCATTTTTTCTTTTTTTATATATTTTTTATTCTGATTCCTCATGCCATCCAAAACCCTTTTGTAATTGTTCTCATCCAGCTTTTGATTGTTATAATAAACAACGGGTTTAATGTTTTTTGGTATTTTAAATCCCGACTTCCTTCTGGCTTTATATATCAGGTCATCAAAATCTCTAATTGAGGTGTAATCAAATTCTACAATTTCAGCTTCAGCATGCATTTCAACTGGAATAAAAATATCGGTCCTTATTGATTCTGTATTCTCTGTGTTATCGAATTCTGCATCGAACTCGTCATCAAAAAACAAGTAATCAAAAACCGGGTCTTCTCCATATTTTAATCTTGTATTTACACTTTCTTTTATCTTATTATGATCTGTTTCTACATAAACAGACTTGCTGGCTTTTTTTGCCTGATTATTGACTTTGATTATTTCTTCTGTAATTAAATCCTTGGTGGGCTCTCTATAGTTATTGCTAGAAAGAATACCTTCTGTTCTTATATTGAAGTCAGCAATCATATGATTTATAACGTTTAAAATAAGCTCTTCTACAGTAAAAATGTCCGATCCATAGCGCACACGCCTGCGACAATTTAACCACCACCATTTGCTATAGCCGGGATTGAATCTTTCAGAATTTTTATACATCTGCATCAGGCAAAAGCGTTCACCATAAAGATTGGCTACCCTTGGTGCATATTTAACATAAACTTCTGGTCCCTCGTTGCCAATATTATCAAAATTAAATTCTATTCTAAAAAATGCATCTTTCCACCAACCATAGGGTGCTACAAAATCCAATAAAACCTGAAAAAAATTTTGTTCATTGATACTGAATATGAATTTGTTTGGATACCTCTTATCAAGCAAGGCTTGAAGTCTATCAACAGCAATATAAATTTCTCTGGCTCTGGATGCGGAGTTTCTCGTGGGTGATGTTGGTTCAGGTCTAAATAGTCTGGATTTATCCAGGTAGATTATTTTATCTCCATCTTCTAAATTTCCCTGCCGAATTATATTGACATGGGTCAAAACAAATTCACCATTACGTAGCAGGTGCAGTTGATGATCTGGATGGTAGTCTGAATTACTTGCTAAGCGAATTAGATGGCATGGATTGTTGTCTGGGTATATTGATTGAAAATTAAAGTCTTTATTTTTTTCTGTCTTAATAATACGTGTTCCTTCTTTTTGCTGACTTCGGTCCTCATAGAGCAGATTTACCAATCCCATATCGGTTGTGGGCGTTTGCTTAGCTCTTTCTAATAACCTGTCTACATAGTCTTCTACAACACCGGCTGCTGTATTACTTTTATGAAGCGTTACTTGATCTGTATCTGCTATTGGTATTTGATTAATAGATTCTGATTTACCATATTGAATCATTGCCTGAACAAGATTAAACGTCCTTAGTAGGGTATAAGGCATACCAAACTTGGTAGTATTATTACTAGCCTTCACTCCCATTTTCTTAGCTATTTCCCTATTTTTTCTTGTAAAAAAAACATTTCTTTTTCTTCTATTAACACCTGTCATCACTTTATCAATGTAAAATTTAGCCTGCACATACAATTTTTTTTCTTTAATTTCTCGATCAAGCTCTTCATACTCTTGAAGGGTGAGTTGTTTTAGTATGCTTTTTTGATCTTCGGTTATTGCCAGAGCATTCCCTGTTATCAGGTTTATTGATAGCAGGATAGTATTTATACTTTTGTTATTTAATTTGGTTAATGCGGTAAAAACCATACTTAGCAATCCTTATAATTCCTTGAAATTTTGTCTATTGAACGTCACTGACTGGGTACTCTTCACTAAAATCTTTTGCGAGTGAAGAGTAGCTTGTTTTAAAAAAAATGCTTTCCTATGATGGAACTAAAGTTTCTTTTTATTTGATCATCTTTTATATCTGAGGTAACTGTTCCATCTAAGCTGATTTCCTTTGCATTGGGTCTTATGAAGAGTAATAATTTTCTCGTAAGTACTCAGCCATACGGAATCGAATATTTCTGGCTTATTGGGCAGGTGCTCTGCAAGGCGCAACGACGGGTACATAGCAAGCTATGTGACCAGAGTTGCAACGCAGTCAGAGTGCCTGAACAATGAGTCAGAAAATATGATTTCGTATGGTCGAGTACTTATAGTTTGGATTGTTTTTTACGTAGCCCATACAGTTTCAGGGATTTTTAGGGAAATACATGATATGGCTTCCAATCGGGTTAATGTTATTTAAAAACGCTTCCTGTGATATTGATGCACTTCATAAAAAATGAACTACTATTTCTGTTCTATGCCTATATTAAATGAGATGACTGTAGCTATGACTTCCCATGGCACTGATTTCACAAGCGGAATTTGCCAGACAGCAGGGCTTTACCAAAGGCTATGTCACCAAGCTGATCAAAAAGGGCATTGTGAAACTGAAGCATGGAAGGGTGGATTCAGTGCAGGCAGAGCAGGCCATGAAAGCCAATGCTGATCCACTGACACTTATCCGTTCCGATCAATCCACCGATCTTGCACCGACACAACCAGGCAGGAGCCGTTGGCTTTGTTACTGTCCGCACAATGCGGGAGGCGTTCAAGGCCAAGATGGCCAAGCTGGAGTATGAGGAAAAAGGTAGCACCCTGACTGATGCAGCAAAGGTAAAGCAGTACGCTTTTGTGGCGGGACGGATTATAAGGGGTGGACTGCTGGCTATTCCAGATCCAATGGCGGATGTGCTTGGGGCAGAGGATGATCCAGGAAAAGTGAGAGAACTGCTTCAGGAAGAGCTGGAAGCGATACTCAATGAACTCACCTGAGAGCAAGGTGATAGAGCATATTAAGAAAGATAACTAATAGGTACATATGTACTAAATAAAAATCAAGTAAAGGCTTGTAGATATGCCGGTTAATAAGATTCGAACTGCAGACAATAGTAAGTTACAGGCAATTAACCCTGATAATTTTGATCTAAACCCGTCTGTCCAACATGGAGAAGCTGAACGACTGGCATTTTCCAGAACCGTCAAAGCCCATGATGGCGATAAACAAGTCAAGCAAAATAAGGCACTTAAAATATTTGAAAATACAACTAAAGATGTTTCTATTAGAAACTATTCCCAAATTAATACTTATTTAAAGGAACACTCACCCTCTTTTCAAACGTGTTCTAATGCTGCTGTTGTTTGTTCATATCTGGAAAATAAATTGCCCATTTCTGATGAGGAAATGCATGCAATATCTACTAATAACTTACGCAGTGAAGCACGAATGAGAAAACAGCTAAGGAATCACTTCAAAGTGTCAAGAGTTTTATTTGATTCTGAAAAAAGTACTGAAGAAAACATCATTTCAATCAAAGGTGACTGTGGTTTAATTGTCAGATACACCCATAGCGATATAGCGCATACAGAATTCATTAGTGCTGACAGGTCTCTAGTTTCAATTGCTTTAGAGTGGGGTGAAAACTTGGCGAGAAAGTCATATCTGACTACACCTGCAGACAAAAATGCCTGGTACAATATATGTGAAGGAAGAGGGTATTTTAATGGAGATAAGTGGGTGAAATTTGATCGACTTTACGAAGGTGTTGGAATTGAAATATTCAAGTTAGAAACGAAATAAAAAGGTAAAAAATCCACGAAGCCGTTTAATGAAACTATCATAGACTCTGATTGTTACACTGAATCGGTCAGGATCAGGAAAGTATCAGGTTGTTGCTTTAAGCAGAGAGGATCTATGGTTTCGATGTCTATCAGCCTGCCTCAATGCAGGTGTTCATTTCTCGATTGTCTGGTGCAAACAATTTTAGCCCATAAAAAATTGTCGGTATGAGGTGGGTTTGCTTCATAGGAGGTCTATACATTATGCAGCTGAAAAACGTCTGCAAAACTTTTACAGCAATGATGATTTTGTTACTGGCTCATTTCCTCAATTTTATGCCATCATTGGTGTGCGCTACAGAGTTTGAAATGGGTGACAGGGAGATCAACCCTGAATCTTCTTTAATCAAATGGTTTCTTGCACGGAACACAAGGCCATTTACCTTTATTCCCTATGACCCAAGGCTGATTTTGGCAACAATAGCCGAAGAAGGTACAGATGACTTTGCCTATGTACTGGAAGTAACCAGAGAGCTTAGTAAGGATAAAGCTTTTAACAACATTCCTGTTGAACTGATAGTGCAGAGCACTGAATCTCAAAAAAAGGAGATCTATCGTGCTTTTTCTGAAGCTTCTGATTTGAAAATTAATTGGATTTATAAAGATGAACGACAGGAATACTTGACAGGGTCGATGCAGATGGAGTACGCAAGCTTTTCCCTGTTTCTGTCTAACTGGTCAGGAATGAGAGTCCCCAAAACATCCAACTGGTTGGGAATTGGCCGCTATTCTAATGTTGATGCTATGGATAAAGGTTTGGATGTTAGTCTTATTGACGATTTATTATTAATAGAAAATTATTATCAGAGTTCTGGTGTTAATAATCCTGCTAATTTGACATTTAGTCCTGGAAATAAGAGTCTCCTCTCAGACTCAGGATATTATGATCACAATGTTAATCACTCTCACTTGAAATACTCCCTTGATTCAGCTCAGGATAAATCCTGTATTGCATTGCCAAAATTTGGCTTGGGTGAACTGCACCTTGGTTTGCCTTTTAACTCTGAACTGATCGAAAAAATTGATGATTACGAAATGTCTGTCGATAAAGAATCAACTTCGCTGCATAAAGATTTAAAGCAATTACTGCAAGATAAGCCATGGCTGGGATATGCTCTTACGGGGCATCGTGATTTGAATACTCAGGCAGAAACCATCCAGAATGTATCGTATTATACTGCTTATTTTCGGGATGAAACCTTCTTGAAAGAGTATTTGGACGTTATCAGACGAACAGAGCCGGGTGAAATAAAAATTGTTACTCCCATTAAATCGACAACATTAAGAACGCCAGCCTTTAGGGAAATGTTGAAAGAAATGGGCTTTAGCAATATACATTACAAATCAAGAGGTGCATCTGGCATCTATTTTCAGCCCACTGCCTCTGAATATAGAAAAATAACTTTTATCAATCCTGGTTTTATCGATAACGAGAGTGCTCACAATGCTCTTGCTTACTTCTCTCAACCACTAACTCTGGTTACAGGAGATATTAGCCTGATCAAGGCCATCGCAATGAATAAGATTCCTTTTTGCGAATGGCGCTACTTTCAAACTGATGTGAATAAGCATCTTCAATCACTCTGGAAAGGCTCAGGCCTTGAGTTATTTTTTGTGAATGACTATCAGCCGGAAATAAAAGCAGCAGCACTGAACCAATTCAAGCTTGATTCACCGCTTCGTCGTAAGATAAACAGGCAAATTATTAGTGCGCACAACGCCATGCCCGGTCTGCTTGATGTTATATGGTTGGTCCATCGTCCCAGTCATGCACTCTGGAATCTTGATACACAGGTCAAAGAAAGATTGGAGAAGGGGGAGAACAGTGAATTATTCGATGAGATCAAACAGACCGAAAGTAAGGATATAAGGGATATTTTGGCTGCCAAAGTGCTGATTCAGCACAGTCGTGATCAGAGTACAGGTTATAATCAATACCAGCTTGATGAATTATTTATGTTAATTCAGGATCCAAGGCTCAGAGAGTACCTGTTGCCGTTGCTAAACAAACATTAGCACTAGGAGCCTGACCGAGAATAGCGCCCGTAGCGAGGACGGCAGAAAATTGAGGATGAAAATTCGGTTTTGTGAGGATTGCGCCTTGCAAGCGCGTAAAATCTTGTGACCTGAAATGGTCATCGCGGTAAAGCTGTGGTCGGCAGCCGTGTACCGAGTCTTGCGTGGTAGAAGGTAACGACTACTGCGAAGCGTAGACAGGGTGATAACAGGCCGTAACGTCTGCTAAGGGATAATTAGCCCCGAAATTGAACGTGGTTGAAGTGGCTGACCTTCTTTCTCAATGGGGAAAGCGGAAGTCGGGAGCTCCGCTAATGACAAGGCATCCCGACTGCTTCCGGGGTTCGTACCCACGGCATGTTATCGAATGATTTTACGTGAACAAGGGAGATCCTGAACGTTCAGGCGGAGCCTGTAGGGTCCGACGAGCCTGTAAAGCAAGAACGACTTGATGACGTTCAGGAAGTCAGACCAGCTGATAGTACTCCGAGGCGGGGAGAGCCCGTCACATGGGGAAGCGGCTGGCGGTATTTGAGCCTTTCCAGGGAAACATGGGCTCCACATCTGAGGGAGTTACGGTCTTTTACGCAGTGAGAAGGTAAACCAGCCATGGCAACGGGACTGGAGAGGGTAGCAGCGAAAGCCCGGAGTTATCCGAAACTTCGCTTCACAAGTCTGGCACATCATATTACCCCGGCGAGCCTGTGTATGAATCTGAACAAGATTCCACACAACACATCGCCCGGAGTCGATGGGCTGACTGTCGAAGAGACAAAGAAAGACTTTAAGCGGTGGTTGCAACAGACACTGACGTCTATCCATCGGCAAGGCTACAAGGCACCGCCGGTCAAAAGGGCATGGATACCCAAGCCGGGGAAAAAGGAAAAGCGCCCTCTGGGTGTTCCCTGCATCAATGACCGGGCTTTGCAGCGAAGTGTTGCTGATGTGCTGAATGCTATTTATGAGCAGGACTTTTTGCCCTGTTCCATGGGTGGCAGGCCACGACTGGGAGCGCACCATGCCCTGTCCACTTTTAACGAGGTGGTTTCAGGCCGAAAGGTCAGCTGGGTGCTGGAAGCGGACTTGAAGAACTTCTTTGGGAGTCTTGACCATGGATGGCTGCTTCGTTTTGTGGAACACCGGGTCGGTGATCCCAGAATCCTGAACCTTATACGGCGCTGGTTGAAAGCCGGGGTGATGGAGGCCGGGGAGTTGCAAGAGTGTGAAGAAGGTACGCCTCAGGGTGGGCCGATCAGCGTAGTTCTGAGCAACCTGTACCTGCATTATGTGCTTGACCTCTGGTTCGAGTGCAAGGTCAAGCCCCGGCTAAAAGGCGAGGCATGGCTGATCAGGTACATTGATGACTTTGTGGTGTGTTTTCAGTATCGCAGTGATGCGGAGCGGTTCATGAATGTGCTGCCACAGCGACTGGAGAAATTTGCGTTGAAACTGGAGCCGGATAAAACCCGGTTAGTCAGGTTCGGACGTTTTGCCAGTCGTGGGGAAGACGATCGGAAACGGTTTACTTCCTTGGCTTTACGCACTACTGCACAAGGAATCTGAAAGGAAACTTCATGGTGGGAAGGAGAACGGAAAAATCCCGCCTAAGACGCAGCATAGCCAAACTGAAGGAACTGCTGAGACGAATACGCCATGATCCGCTGCACGAACAAGTGACAGCGATCAATCGACGGTTGAGAGGGCATTATGCGTATTACGGTCTGGGAGGAAACTTCCGAAGTATGGAGAAGCTTTACCGGTTTGTTGACCGCTACTGGTACAAGATGCTGTGTAGCCGATGCCGGAAAGGCAAGATTCCATGGGAAAAGTACCATAACCTCAAGCAGCTTCTGCCGCTACAGAAACCGAGGATAATGCTGCCTTTTATGGCAATGAAATCCATGGCTGTGCTGTGAGTCAAATATCGAAGAGCCCGGTGCGGGAAATCCGCACGCCGGGATCTGAGGGGGTTGGAGCTACAATTGGTAGCTCCTTCTACCTGGTGAATAGCGAGCTATTTGACGAACAAAAGCGGATTTTCAGACCAATTTGCTGCCGCCGCAGTAGGGCAGTCTATTCTCGGTCAGGCTCCTAGCAGCCTGTCGGACTTAAGCGTCCGTAGCGAGGATTGCAAGAAATTGAGGATAAAAATCTCTGTTTCTGAGGAGAATAGCGAGCTATTTGACGAAGAAGCAGGGATTTTTAGACCAATTTATTGCAACCGCACGACTGCATGGATGCAGGAGCTAGAGCAACGCAGGAGCAGTTGCCGTGTAGGACAGTCTTAAGTCCGACAGGCTGCTAGCAGCCTGTCTGGTTATTCGGTGCTATCACAGGACCAGAAAGAAACTTATCATAGAGAGATGTACCATTGATCCGATGAAACCTTTGTTGACCTGATGCGTTTAATCATTGCTGAAAAACCCAGTCTGGGCAGAGCCATAGCCGATGTTTTACCCCGCCCCCATAAACGACAGGATGGCTATATAGAGACGGCGTCCGGTGATGTTGTCACCTGGTGTATAGGCCACCTGCTGGAGCAGGTTGAGCCTGAACAGTATGATCCTGCCTTCAAGCAATGGCGTTTTGAACATTTGCCTATTGTTCCCCAGCAGTGGCAACTGCAACCACGAAAAAACACTCGCTCCCAGTTATCGGTGATTCGCAAGCTGTTGAAGACGGCTGATGTCATTGTTCACGCCGGAGACCCGGACAGGGAAGGGCAGTTGCTGGTCGATGAAGTGTTGGATTATCTCAAGCTTTCACAAACCCGCAGAAAAAGTGTCCGTCGTCTTCTGGTGAATGACTTGAACGGTCCGGCAGTTAAGAAAGCCTTCGATCGAATGCAGAGCAATTCGGATTTTGTACCTCTCTCCGTTTCTGCTCTGACACGCTCCCGTGCCGACTGGCTCTATGGTATCAATTTAACCCGTGCCTATACCGTTCTTGGCAAAAAAGCGGGTTATAGCGGTTTGCTTTCTGTCGGTCGGGTACAGACTCCGGTTTTGGGTCTGGTGGTGCGAAGAGACGACGAGATTGCCCATTTCCAACCCAAACCTTATTTCGAAGTCTTTGCCCTGCTGGTGACTGACCAGGGTGAGTGTTTCAAGGCCAAATGGCAACCCAGTGAAGCCTGCCAGCCCTGGATGGATGACGAGGGCCGTGTACTCGATCGTCGGCTGGCAGAAAATGTTGTCAGCAGGATTCAGGGCAAGGAGGGGACAGTCAGTAAGCTGGAGAATAAACCGGGCAAGGAATCGCCACCGTTACCCTATTCACTTTCCGCTCTTCAGATTGATGCTGCCAAACAGTTAAGGATGAGTGCCAAGGAAGTGCTGGATGTCTGTCAAAAGCTTTATGAGCAGAAACTGGTGACTTATCCGCGATCGGATTGTCGTTATCTGCCCGTGGAGCATTTCAGGGAGGCACCGGAAGTGCTGGGCGCGATACGAAGCAATGATGAAAAACTGGCCAGTGCGGTGGACGGTGCATTACCCGAGCGCAAAAGCAAAGCCTGGAATGACAGCAAGGTAAGCGCACACCACGGTATTATCCCGACCAGCCGAAGGACTGATCTCTACAAAATGGGTGACCGGGAGAGCAGCTTATACCGACTCATCGCCAGACAGTATGTGGCACAGTTTTATCCGGATCACCGGTTTTTAGCCCGAAAAGTCAGTGTCACTATAGAAGGCGGGTTGTTCACGGCCAGCAGCAGGGAGGTGCAGGAAGAAGGCTGGAAAGCCATTTTTCCTCGCAAGCCGTCCATCTCTGGGGACAAAGAGGAAGGCCAGAGGTTGCCAGAATTGCACAGGGGGCAGGCACTGCTCTGCAAGGAGGCCGATTTGGCAGAAAAGCAAACTCAGCCACCCAGACCTTTCACCGACGCCACCCTGCTGTCTGCCATGACCGGTATTGCCCGCTATGTTAAAGATACCGGGATCAGGAAGGTGCTCAAGGAGACCGACGGTCTGGGTACAGAAGCCACCCGGGCAGGCATTATAGAATTATTGTTCAATCGGAAATATCTTACCCGTCAGGGCAAAAATATTCATGCTACCGATACCGGGAAAGCATTGATAAAAGCTCTGCCCGAGCCTGTCAGTCGTCCTGACATGACCGCTCGCTGGGAAGCTTCACTGAATCAGATCGTAGAGAAAAAAGGCTCTTATCAGGCTTTCATGAGTCAGCTGGAACAGCATCTGGTTCAGTTATTGCGGGAGGCCGGGCAGTCTGGAACCATTAATGTACAGGGGTTGCCTCCGGTATCGCCAAACCGCTTCAAGAAGAAAACCCGTCGCAGGAAAACTCCTCGTCGAGCTAGCTGACAGAAAAAGATCTCTTAATGTGAACGAATTTACCGTTTCATTTCTTCCGGGTAAGGTGTTCCTCCAAGAACTTTTAGTTTCTGGCAAAGGCTGTGTTAGAGTGTTCCGGTGGTTTTTCTGATTCTACAAGGGCAGATTCGTTAAGCTGACTCAGCCAACGTTTCTGGCGTGGTTGACTTTGAATTCGAACAGGATGATCCCCATGTATAAAGCTTTTCTGGCCATTATGGTTGGGTTGGGTATGACCGGACTGGCATCCGCATCGGATAATTACTCATACACCTGTGACCGCGGCAAACAGGAACGAAAGATAAGCGTCATCTATCTTCAGCGTGAGTCCAGCCTGCCCTGTGAAGTTCGCTACACCAAAGGCGGTCGTGAAGAGACACTCTGGAACGCCAGTTACGCTGAGGGCTATTGCGAAGGTCAAGCCTCAGAATTTGTGAAAAAACAGGAAAGCTGGGGTTGGAATTGCACCCTCGACCAGCCAAAAACCGGTGACAGTCTGCCAGAAGATACCGAAACCAGAGCACCAGAGTCCGGTTAAATATCTACCGATCCGGGCTTGAAGTTCACCATATTAAGGCTGGCAGCATGAATCTGAATCATTTCCCGGCACTCGTTGAATTTTCTGGAGCAATCAGGGTTATAGAATGACCAGTATTTGATTCAGGAGAGAAGACTTCATGCTGCCAACCCGCTTTGCCCATGAGCAGGCTCTTTCTATTCTTCTGGCCCTTCTGTTCTTGATGCAGACGACACATTCATTTTCTATAGAAAGTTCTCAGACAGAGCCATGCAGTTGTTTTACAGGCTATTGGTTCCCTTTAGCCGTCCTGTTTGTGTCTGCAGTTACCTATTATGCATGGCCTGAGACATGCTTCTCTCCGGTATCCGGGGAGGATGAATCCTGCAGTATTGATCCCTTCGAACTATGGAAGTCCAGGCTGGACAGAGAATTCTGTCAGTCCCTGATTTCTCTGAAAGACCGCGTAGAAGCTTTGGAACTATTGAGGCAAACGAGAGCCATGCAGCCTCCGACAGTAGCCTGCAATAACTGGCAAGCCAATCTGGCAGACTATTTCAACTGGCGTTGGCCAGGAAACAACGCCAGCCAATGGCAGCAAATACCTGTAAGGGGCGGCTTTAAGGAGATCTTTGACATCATCGAAGAAGCTGATTTTATAGGTATTCTGGCTTACAGTCCTTCGGTGTATTCGCTGAACACGATTCAGATCAATAGTCAGCAGTTTATTTTGAAAGGCTATATCAACAGTGGCTTGATTATTGTCCCTATGTTGAAAGTGGCTGAATGCTATTTTGTGCCCGAAGAAGAGCCGGTGGCTTTTGGTTTCGATGAGTGGAGCGGGTTGATCGGGGGGCGTATTCATTCTCTTTTTAAAGCCGTTAAGGGGAGCTCTCTTAGGGATTGGGTTGCAAAGTCCCGGAAACCCTCAAGCGAGGTTGACCTTGATGCCTTGTTCTCGGAGTTTGGGCAAATTCTGGCGAAGTTTCACCTGCGTCACAGAACTTCGAATTTCAATGGGATTTATACCCTTTCCAGAGCGATTCATCATGACCTGAATTTCAATAATGTTTTTTATGATGAAAAGTCAGGTTTCTCGCTGATTGATATCATCGGACTTTCTGTTTCAGTTCTGGAACCCTCCGAAATGATCCATGATCTGAATCAGCTCTTTGAAGATATGAACAGAAGCAGGATATCAAAGAGAGGCTTTATCAGGGCCTACGCAAGTCAGTGGCCAGAAGAGACTCAGGCAGTTATCAAGGAGGACTTGGCAGTACTTCAATTGGCGCTGAAGTCGAGATATAGCGCGAAACCTTGGCCCTGAGCTTGTTATCGAAGCCAAATCGGCAGTCGGGGTTGAAAGAGCATCCTGTTGGTCGATTCTGGCTGAATACACAACCGTATTCAGGCTGACAGCATGAGTCTGAACCGTTGAATGCTGTTCGATGGCCGTTGAGGCTGTCGAAAACTCTCAAAAGCCCTGTCTTGACCATTGTTGTCTGATAAAACAGCGCTCAAGCCCCTGAGAAGAATTAAAACTCGCACTGTGCCTGGCTTTAAACCGTACGACACCAGCCAGAATCTGTTATTACCCGTTAATCTTGCCGAACAGGTGCCGGGGACTTTTGAATACACGCTGAATTACCTGGTAGACACTTCGATCTTTCATGCTCTCAAAAGCTTTCAAAAGTAAAAATGACTAATTTCTATCTAAATTGGGTCGGTGATTTTTATATTTAGAGTATGCCACCATGCAACCAAGAGCTGTCCAGCACATGTTTGAATAAAGGCTTGTATAATCAGGTTTTATTTGTCCTCTTTCCATATATTCCACTAAATATGCGGGGGACTTATGAAATAGGCAGTCGGCTAAAAAAAATGTTGCGATTGTGGCAATCGGGCGTCCTACCCTTGAAGACAAGCGTTTATATACAGGTCTAATAATATATTTAAAATGAATCATATCTTTACATTCACTGAATGCCAGTTCAATATGCCCGCAGACTTTGGAAACGGATCTGTCAAAAATAGATATGCAATTACCAACTATTTTTTTTACCACCGAACATTTTCTTTTCAGAAGTGGTATTTTATTATTTCCGGCTAAAAGTTTTCCTCCTTCATTGAGCTCTTTACCTAAATAAACAGTTTTTTTTGCACCAGTATTTTCTGACAAGTGATCAGTAGAATTAGAAAAGCTCAAAGTTTTTTCTTTGCAAGCACCAATCATTCGTATACCCCCACATGATTTTTTATAAATGAATAATACTTTTGACGCGTATTAAAAAAAATAGTTCCTTAACAGTTAGACCTGATAACAGCAATGTTATTAAAAAATCATAGCGTCAACGTGGATCAGCGAACCTCTGCTTTGCCGATCAGGACTCACCAAATAATCTTACTCAGGCTGGCAGTAAGTACTCAGCCATAAGGAATCGAATATTTCTGGCTTATTGGGCAGGTGCTCTGCAAGGCGCAACGACGGGAACATAGCAAGCTATGTGACCAGAGTTGCAACGCAGCACGACTGCATGGATGCAGGAGCTAGGAGCCTGACCGAGAATAGCGCCCGTAGCGAGGACGGCAGAAAATTGAGGATGAAAATTCGGTTTTGTAAGGAGAATAGCGAGCTATTTGACGAACAAAAGCGGATTTTCAGACCAATTTATTGCAACCGCACGACTGCATGGATGCAGGAGCTAGAGCAACGCAGGAGCAGTTGCCGCGAGTGCCTGAACAATGAGTCAGAAAATATGATTTCGTATGGTTGAGTACTTATAAATCTGAATCGTTGAATGATGTTCGATGGCCGTTGAACTCTTTGGAGTCATCACGGTCATAGAATGACCAGGATCTGATTCAGGAGTACTTTATGCCGCCAAACCGATTTGCCTGTGGGCAGTTAATTCCTATTTTGCTGACCTCACTGTTCTTAATGCAGACGACACCCTCATTTTCTTCAGAAAGTTGTCAGACAGAGCCATGCCGTCGCTCTGGAGGTCATCGGTTCTCTTTGGCCGTCCTGTTTGCGTCTGCAGCTAACTATTTTTCATGGCCCGAGACACCGCACTCACCAGAATCCGGGGAGGATGAATCCTGTACTATCCAGCCTTTTGAGCTCTGGAAGCCAAAACTGGACAGTGAATTTTGTCAGTCTCTGATTGCCAGTAAAAACTGCACAGAAGCTTTGAAACTATTAAGAAAAACGCAAGCCATGCAGCCTGCAACAATGTCCTGCAATGACTGGCAAGCTGATCTGGAAGATTATTTCAACTGGCGCTGGCCGGGGAACAACGCCAGCCAATGGCGACAAAACCCTGTGCATCACAGAGGGTTACAGTGGGTGACTGACACTATGGATGAAACTGAGTTCATAGCTGTTCTGGCTCGTTCTCCTTCGGTGTTTTCGTTGGACAGGATAGAGATCAACGGTCAGCAGTTTATTTTGAAAGGCTATGCGGACACTGGCTTTATGATTACGCCCATGTTGAAAGTGGCCGAATGCTATTTTGTGCCTGAAGAAGAGCCCGTGGCTTTTGGCTTTGATGAGTGGAGTGGATGGGTCGCGGGACGTATGCACTCCCTGTTCAAAGCCGTGAAAGGGCGCTCACTCCATGACTGGCTGGCTGAGTCCCGCAAACCTTCAAGCAAGGTTGACCTTGATGCCTTGTTCTCCGAGTTTGGGCAAATTCTGGCGAAATTTCACCTGCGTCACAGAGATTCGAACTTGGATGGAATTTATACCCTTTCCAGAGCCGTTCATCAGGACCTGAATTTCCAGAATGTTTTTTATGATGAAGAGTCGGGCTTCTCTCTGATTGATACGATCGGGCTTTCTGTTTCAGTTTTGGAACCGTCTACAGTGCATAGTGACCTTATTGTGCTGTTCAACAATATGGACAAACACAGAATATCAAAGGATAGCTTTATCAGAGCCTATGTAGCTCAGTGGTCAGAAGAAGCTCAGGAGAATCTCAAGCAGGATATAGAGTCACTTTAATCTTGCAACGAGACGTTTGCCCTGAGCTTGCTACCCAGGCCAAAAAGGGGTTAAAGAGCGTCTTTTTTACCGGTCTTGACTGAATATATAACCGTCATCAGGCTGGCAGCATGAATCTGAATCATCGAACGATGTTCGATGGGCGTTGAACTCTCTGGAGTAATGACGGTCATAGAATAACCAATATCTGATTCAGGAACATGTTATGCCGCGAAACCGCTTAGCCTTTGGGCAGTTATTTTTTATTCTGCTGACCCTCCTGCTGTTAATGCTGTCCACATATTCTTTTTCTTTGGAAAGTTGTCAGACAGAGTCATGCAGTCGTGGAGATTATCGGTTTCCTTTGGCCGTCCTGTTTGCGTCTGTAGCTGCTTATTTTGCATGGCCCGAGACACCGCACTCGCCAGTAACCGGGGATGATGAATCTTGCAGTATCCAGCCTTTTGAACTCTGGAAGCCGAAACTGGACAGTGAATTTTGTCAGTCTCTGATTGCCACTAAAAACTGCACAGAAGCTTTGAAACTATTAAGAAAAACACAAGCCATGGAACCTGTAACAATGTCCTGCGATGATTGGCAAGCTGACCTGGAAGATTATTTCAACTGGCGTTGGCCGGGGAACAGCGCCAGCCAATGGCAACAAATTCCTGTGCGTTACAAGGGCTTGCAGTGGGTGACTGACACCATGGATGAAGCTGAGTTCATAGCTTTTCTGGCTCGTTCTCCATCGGTGTTTTCGTTGAACAGGATACGGATCAACGATCAGCAGTTTATTTTGAAAGGCTATGCTGACACTGGCTTTATGATTACCCCTATGTTGAAAGTGGCTGAATGCTACTTTGTGCCTGAAGAAGAGCCGGTGGCTTTTGGTTTTGATGAGTGGAGTGGATTGATCGGGGGGAGGATGCACTCACTGTTCAAAGCCGTTAAAGGGCGCTCTCTTCGAGATTGGGTTGCTGAGTCCCGCAGACCCTCAAGCAGGTTTGACATTGATGCCCTGTTTTCCGAGCTTGGGCAAATTCTGGCGAAGTTTCACCTGCGCCACAGGGTTTCGACATTCGATGGGATTTATACCCTTTCCAGGGCGGTTCATCGAGACCCGAACTTCAATAATGTTTTTTATGATGAAAAGTCGGGTTTCTCGCTGATTGATACCATAGGGCTTTCCGTTTCTGTCCTGGAACCATCGGGAGTATTTTACGATCTGAATCAACTGTTTTTAGAGATGAACGGAAGTCAGATATCAAAGGATGGCTTTACCAGGGCCTATATAAGTCAATGGCCGGAAGATGTTCAGGAGAGTCTTAAGAAGCAAATTGAATCACTTCAGGTCGTGCAGATTAACTATACCCCATCGTACCGTAAGCCTTGAATAGGCCTGATTTTATGCCATTTTTAAGCAGCCTGTATGAGCGATGCAGGTGAATTTCTATTTTTTTTAATTGGAGTAAAAAATAATCATGCTCAATCCCCTGAACAAAAACATTTTGCTACTTTTTGCGAGCCTTTCTTCTGCTTTGGTAGCAGCAAACCCTATTGCGGAAGGAAACAGTAATGGCATTATATTTGATGCTTCCTGTCCGAACGGAGAAGAGGTTTGTGAAAATCATCCGCTTGACTGCCTCGGCGGCTGTGCGCTCAATGCATCAACAGGGGAAACTGTGTTTCAGTGGCAACGCACTATTTTTACAACCAAAGCCGACAAGGCTTCAAGGCTTGATATTCAGGCAATGAAAAAGTGTCTTGGCCGTGAAGCCATCCGCACTGCCTTGCTTAAGGGTCAGGAAAACATGCAAGATACCGGCTCAGAGACATTACCCTGCACAGTCACTGGCTCGGAATGGCAGTATATCTACCCCAAGTATCATATTTCGGTGCTTACACAGCCTGCCTGTGACAGAACCGAATCTTATCTTGATGAACTGACAGGCAGCTGCCAGAACTGGAAAAACACCGTCTCTGAAGCCGGACTATGGGCTGGGGTCGGGGCGGCTGCTGTGCTTGCTTTGGTTACATCCTATTTTGTAATAGCACAGGTTGGCAGCTGCACCGGATGGTTCCATTGGTTCACTCTTGGAGATGGTGTCGGTATGTGTATTAGAAAGTTCAAATGCTCCAGTTACGAGAGACCCGGTGGTTAATAAAAGGAAGAGGCAGCCATTCCTGCCATTAAGAAAAAGCGGGTAAGTTTTATGTGGATCAGTGGCCCGAAGCCGTTCAGGAGAGTCTTCAGGAGCTAATAGAATCACTTTAACCATTGCTGCCAAGTGCCTGAGCTTGTCAAAGGCTTCGACAAGCTCAGAGCGAAGTATCAAAATTTTGAACTTTTTCGGAAAAATACGGACTAAAAATCAAATAAGTTGGAATTATTGGATTATAACCATGCATTTATCATCAACTCTTAGGTTAGACATTAAGCCCCACCCACAGCACAAAGACCTAATCTTGTACGCCCTGACCACCATCTCGTGCAGGGTGTTCACGTTTCGCATTATCTGCCCAGAAGTTGAGCAGCTTCCTCGTATGTGAGAGCAGAGACTTTCCTGCATTCATCAGAGATAAAATGACATTACCAAACAGCCGGGTTCCACTTTTCATCGCCTTATGCGTCGAGATTTCTTCAATGGCTCCACTTTCGTAGAGGTTCGCCTGCGCAGCATGGGCAAGATACCTTTTCAACGTCACAACCACGAAGGACATCAGAATCAGGCTAAAAACCAGTGTCGCTGATTTAGTGTTAAAACGATGCCACCCTGAATAGGACTTGATCTCTTTGAAGATAAGCTCTATCTGCCATCGTAGACGATAGGCCTGAAGTACTTCATTCAGGGTGAACTCAACCTGGTTAAGGTTGCTTACAACGAATACCCATTTCAGTCTCCTGTCATTCCAGCGGACAACCAAACGATATGGCCAGGCTTTGAATCCTGGCCATTCTACATCCAGGTCGAGGCATTGATCTTTAGGGAAGCCAGACAACACCTCCTTAAGTTTTTTCCCTTTGTAGCGATTGAGATTTTTGCCATCCTCTCGTACTGCGCTGAGTATCGTCGGGTTGATACTCTGAGGTGCCTTGCAGATAAAAGACCCCTCCCGATCATCAATGGCAGCAAAGCGTTCCAACTCAAAATAACCGGCATCGATCAGCATCAGAATATTAGCCATGGAGGTTGGCAGTGGTGGCAGACAGTCTCTTTCTGAACGGGTATCTTCAGTGAGCTGCACGCGCACCAGATTGTTGGTAAGAAGATCCATTGTCGTATGAAGTTCGACAGCAGCAGGACTGACCGTTGAGAACCTGCCGGGAAATGTTTCCTTTAGGGCATCGTAGACAGCCTGCGATGAGCCGTCATGAATCAGAATGTGCTCAAACTCTGAAAATGGACTGTCCTCATCAAACGCCATGACTTTGCGGGTAAAGACTTCCAGACACTGCACCCATAGCCAGAGGACAAGAGCAGGCATCGCGTCTTTTTTAGCTTGATTTGCCCAGGAACGATAGGAGACATTCAGTCCCGTCAACTCATTAAATTTTCGGTGGAGATCGGCTTGAGTATCGCAGTTTCCATCACCAGCAAGGGCATCAATCAGTGAAAGGATAAAGTCCAAGGGGCGGATATCTCGCTGTCGTATAGTAAAACCAAGCTGTTCCGCCATGCTGAGGAGTTCAGACCGGTCGAAACATGTCAGCAGTTTTTTTCAACTAGTCTACTATTTGCAGTACTCATCTTGTTCAGCCTTGATACTTTTCGCGAAGCTTTATTTTGGCTGTTCAAGGTGAGTTCTGCCGCTGGAAATGGATCTTTTTTGAGCTTAATGTCTACCCTAAGAACACTCCCTACCGATCGCCCTGGGCTAGTCGAAGCTTTTGACAGGCTCAGGGCAACCTCAGGGCGACAGAGTGTGCATCTACCCACACATAGGCGGATCAGATTTCAGCGGCGAGGCGAGCCCCCTGATTGATAGCTCGCTTGGCATCCAGTTCGGCGGCAACGTCTGCTCCACCGATAAGGTGAACAGGCTTGCTGGTGATAGTGTCAGCCAGTTCTCTGAGAGGTAATTGACCTGCACAGATGACTACGTTATCCACATCCAGAACCTTTGGCTCGCCATCAATGGAGACATGAAGACCACTATCGTCTACCTTGTGGTATTCGCAGGAGGGCACCATTTTCACGCCACGCTTGACCATTTCGGTTCGGTGAATCCATCCGGTGGTTTTACCCAGGGTGGCTCCCGGCTTCGTCTTTTTGCGCTGAAGCAGGTAAACCTCCCGTGAACTTTCTTCTTCCCGGGAGCCAGAAACAGCCAGACCACCCCGGTTGCTGAGACTCATATCAACCCCCCAATCTTTCATGAAGGCTTCAACATCCAGACTGTGAGAAGGCCCTTTCTGGGTAATAAATTCACTCAAATCGAAACCAATTCCGCCAGCACCGATCACTGCTACGGTTTTACCGACTTTTGCACCCTTGAAGACATCCAGATAGGTCAGAACTTTGGGGTGATCCAGCCCTTCAATATCGGGTGTACGTGGTTTGACGCCTGTCGCCACAATGACTTCATCAAAATCGCTGTTTTCCAGCTCACTGGCAGAAACCCGGGTGTTCAGCTTCAGGTCTACGCCGGTGAGCTCTAACTGGCGTTGGAAGTAGCGAAGTGTTTCATAGAACTCTTCCTTACCCGGTACCTGTTTGGCAATATTGAACTGACCACCGATTTTGTCAGCGGCTTCGAACAGGGTGACATCATGGCCTCTGTATGCGGCAGTTGTCGCAAAAGAGAGGCCGGCGGGACCTGCACCGACCACCGCAAGTTTTTTTGGTTTGTCAGTCGGCAGATAGTTTAATTCGGTCTCATGACAGGCTCTGGGGTTAACAAGACAGCTGACCAGTTTCAGTTCAAAAGCATGGTCCAGACAGGCCTGATTGCAGGCGATACAGGTGTTGATTTCGTCAGCACGCCCCTCTTCAGCTTTTTTAACCCACTCTGGGTCAGCCAACAAAGGGCGGGCCATGGAAACCATGTCGGCATCGCCTCTGGCCAGAACCGTTTCAGCCACTTCTGGCATGTTAATACGGTTAGAGGTAATAACAGGAACGCTTAACTCTTTTCTGATTTTTGCGGTGACCCAGGTGAAAGCAGCACGGGGGACCATGGTTGCAATGGTGGGAATACGAGCTTCGTGCCAGCCAATACCGGTGTTGATAATGGTCGCACCCGCTTTTTCGATCTCTTTGCCCAGCTCGACAATCTCATCCCAGCTGCTGCCGCCTTCAACCAGGTCGAGCATAGAGAGACGATAAATAATAATAAAGTCTTTGCCGGTCTTTTCTCTTACACGACGAATAACTTCAATGGGCAGTCGAATGCGGTTTTCGTAACGGCCACCCCAGTCATCATCACGATGGTTGGTTTTGGCGACGATAAACTGGTTGATGAAATAACCTTCCGAACCCATGATTTCAACACCGTCATAGCCCGCTTTCTGGGCATTCAGGCTACATTGCACAAAGTCTTCAATCTGACTGTCAATTTCATCGGGTGTCAGCTCTTTGGGAGGAAAAGGTGCAATCGGTGCTTGCAGGGCGCTGGGGGCAATGGCTTTAGGGTGGTAGGCGTAGCGGCCGGTGTGCAGGATCTGCATACAGATCTTGCCGCCTTGCTCGTGCACGGCCCGGGTGACCAGGCTGTGACCGACAATCTCTTCTTCTGTTGTAATCTGGGCCGCATTGGGCAGGCCGCCGGATTCCCAGTTGGGCGCAATGCCGCCGGTCACCATCAGACCGACGCCACCTTTTGCGCGCTCACCAAAGTAAGCGGCCAGCCGCTCGTAGCCACCGGGATGTTCCTCCAGGTTGGTGTGCATGGAACCCATCAATACCCGGTTTTTCAACTGTGTGAAGCCCAGATCCAGTGGTTCCAGCAGGTGCGGGTAGAGCTTATGGGGCTCAGGGCTGTGTGGGGAGGTGGTCATTGACAGATCCTCATCATGTTTTTAAGGGACATTTGTAATTATCTTATCTGGACAGCGTCAAGATAAGACTGTATGTTGACACTGTCAAGATTGAATATTCATTTTCTGAAACAGTGCACTGTCTTTGAGTAAAAATATGTCATCCAAGAAGA
Organism: Endozoicomonas sp. 8E; assembly: GCF_032883915.1. NCBI lineage: Bacteria > Pseudomonadati > Pseudomonadota > Gammaproteobacteria > Oceanospirillales > Endozoicomonadaceae > Endozoicomonas > Endozoicomonas sp. 8E. The sequence continues at coordinate 2,039,118 of NZ_CP120717.1, forward strand.
ATTACCATCATGGAGACTTACGACAAAGCCTGATTAATGAGGCAACCCGGATGATCGCCGGGTCCGGCGTTGAGAAGCTTTCTATGCGTGGGTTGGCTGAAGCTGTTGGTGTCTCGAGAACCGCGGCCTATCATCATTTCAAAGATAAGAATGAGCTTTTATGCGCCATCGCAGAGCAAGGGTTCAACCATTGGTATCAGGAACTGGGAAGCAGGCTGACAGAAGCCCCTGACGATCTTGAGGTCTGGTTTCGTGAGTTTTCCCACGCTTACATCGATTTTGCCCAGAATCATGCCGAACAGTATGACCTGATGTTTGGTCGGCCTATCTGGAAGAATGGGCAAGCCACTGATGAACTCAGTAAAATCTCATTTGAAGCTTTCCAGCGTTACGCTGACTTTGTCAAAAAATACTTACCGGGTGATGGCTTCAGTCAGGATCAGGATGCCCTGCGGGTAGCCCAGGTCACCTGGGGCAGTTTGCACGGTTTAAGTCGTTTATTAATTGACGGGGTTTATCTGGACAAGGCCTCCATCAATAGCATGTGCGATGTAGCGGCAAGGTTATTGGTACAGAATTTGGGGTCATCATAGCTGTTTTTAGCTGCACTGATTCATAAGAGCCGCTAGGAGCCTGACCGAGAATAGCGCCCGTAGCGAGGACGGCAGAAAATTGAGGATGAAAATTCGGTTTTGTAAGGAGAATAGCGAGCTATTTGACGAACAAAAGCGGATTTTCAGACCAATTTGCTGCCGCCGCAGTAGGGCAGTCTATTCTCGGTCAGGCTCCTAGCAGCCTGTCGGACTTAAGACTGTCCTACACGGCAACTGCTCCTGCGTTGCTCTAGCTCCTGCATCCATGCAGTCGTGCGGTTGCGATAAATTGGTCTAAAAATTCCTGCTCCCTCGTCAAATAGCTCGCTATTCTCCTCGGAATCAGAAATTTTTATCCTCAATTTCTCGCAATCCTCGCTACGGACGCTCAAGTCCGACAGGCTGCTAGGACTCATCAAAGTTACGCCAGAAAAGGCGAGCCATTCTGATATCATTTTGAGCCATGGATCGACCTGTTTCGGTCATCATTTTTTCCTCAAAAAGGTTCTGTACTTTTCGGGTTTGCATCAGCGCCTGATCGTAGGGGAGTTTTCTGACTTCAAGGTTACAGGCCAGCTCTCGGGCAATGCCTTGGGCTCCCATTAGATCCATGGCATCGGCATCAAAGACAATTTTCGCCTCTATGGGGGAACGCCCGGAAATCAGATGAGGGCGGCACAGCCTGACAATCTCGAACAGCTGAGATTGAATGGCGGGATTCAATCCGGTCTCTTTTAAAAGTTTATCGAGTTGCTCCAGATGGTCATGATATTGATGAAGCCAGGCACCCGCTTCAACAAGAAAGGTATTACCCGATTCGGATTGATTGATCTTCAGGGCGTATTTTATCACTCGTTCTCCATGCCTCAGGTTGTGGTAAGGGTCCTGCTGCTGATAGAAAACGCTGGCTTTTGCTTTTATGTCATTCAGGCAGTTTTGCATGGTTTTGCTCTGATCGGGTCCATATCCGTTCAGGGAGAACTGTCGGCAGGGTTGGGCAGTACTTTCAGCCTGAACGCCTGAAAATAATAGTATTAATGCCAGAGTGGCTGACAGGGTTTTGAGAGGTCGGAGTAGACGTTGCAATGTAGTTTCCTGATGAGGTTGGCTGCCGCCCCTGAAGGGCGGCAATCAGGATTCACCGGGAAAATGCCAGGGCCTTACGCTCTATCCATCTTATTATCAGTGTCAGGATGCCAGTCAGTGTCAGGTAGATGAGACCTGTCAGGGAGAAAACAGTAAGAGTGTCGTATGTTTGAGCGTTCAGGCGAGCGGCATAGCCCATAAGATCCATCAAGGTAATGGTACTGGCCAGTGAGGTCCCTTTCATAACCAGGATCAGTTCATTGCCATAGGCTGGCAGTGCCCTGCGAATGGCATGAGGCAGTACGATCCGGATCAGGGTCTGCTGGCGGGTCATGCCCAGCGCCATGGCCGCTTCCCACTCACTGGCAGAGACCGCATCAATTGCGCCCTTGAACAGCTGCGTGGAATAAGCCGCGCTATTCAGGGCCAGAGCCAGCATGGCACAGAACCAGGGTTCGCTGAGCAGTGACCAAAATACAGTCTCCTGCAGGATCGGAAACTGGGCTGGACCATAATAAATCAGAAAAATCTGCACCAGCAGGGGGGTGCCGGTAAACACCAGAATTTGTAATCGGACCAGCCAGACAAGAGGTTTAAAACGCAAGGAAAGGATCAGAGTGAACAGCAAAGCCATGACCAGACCAACCAGCAAGCTGGCCAGGGTCAGCTCCAGAGTTGTCTGAAGACCTTTTAACAGTTCAGGCAGGTATTCAATCAGGGATTCCAGCATTATACGTTCACCGTCCTGATGTGTTGACTGGTTTTCTTCTTCATCCTGTCCAGACACTGTTGACTGATCAGGGTGATCACCAGATAGATAGCACCGGCTGTTGTATACCAGGTAAAAGGTTCATAAGTCTGGGATGAGACCAGTTGGGCCTGACGCAGAAGGTCAGTCACGCCAATTAAGGAGACCAGTGCCGTATCTTTCAAAAGCACCAGCCACTGATTAACCAGCCCGGGTAATGCATGATGCCATGCCTGAGGCAGGATCACCCGGTAAAAACAGCGGGCAGAGCTGATACCCAGAGCCTTGGCCGCTTCTGACTGACCTTTGGGAACGGCCATGAAGGCGCCCCGCAGAGTCTGGCTGGCATAGGCTGAAAAGATCAGCGACAGGGCAACAGTACCGGCTGTGAAAGGACTGATCTCGATAAACTCATCGGTGAGCAGAAAGAGCAGGTGTGTCGCACCGAAATAGATAAAGAAGACCACCAGAATCTCGGGCAGTCCTCTGATAAGAGTGACCCATGAAACTGTCAGGTATCTAAGCAACCGGAAACGGCTCAGTTCACCCAAAGCCAGCAGGGCAGCCAGTATCAGGCCCAGAAGCAGGGAAGAAAGCGCCAGTCCCAGAGTCATCAGAGTTGCATTGAAGAAGAGATCAAGCATGGGTAAAACGGTCTGTCAGTTGAAAAAAAGGCTGCAACTGGGCAGGCTGCAGCCAAGATGAAGTTCAGGCTTTGTTAAAGTACTTGTCGTAGATCTTTTGGTAGGTGCCGTTTTCTTTTAGTTTTTTCAGGGCTGAATCAATTTCTTCCTTCAGTTTGTCCTGTTTTCTGACCGCAATCCCGTAGCCGATGCCAAAATAATCTGCATCTTTCACCTCCGGGCCTGCCTGGACATACTGACCTTTGCCTCTTTCTTTCATCCATTCTCTGGCAACTGCAGTATCGGCGAAGACTGTATCAACCCGGCCGCTGGTCATATCCAGAAAAGCATTCTGGAATGTGTCATAAGGACGGACTTTAACACCCTGACTCTCCAGTTTTTCGATCAGATACTGCTGATGGGTTGAACCGTTCTGAACACCCACAGAGTGACCCTTGAGCGCTTCAATAGACGTTAGTCCCTTGTTTTTTTCGGTGACAAAGATGGCCGAGTTCTCATAGTAAGGTCCACTGAAGTCGACTTGCTTGAGACGGTCTGGAGTAATGTCCATCCCTGAAATCACCGCGTCAAAACGGCGGAATTTCAGACTGGGAATCAGACTGTCAAAGGACTGGTTGCTGAACGTACACTCTGCTTTCAGTTCGTTACAGATGGCTTTGGCCAGATCAATATCAAACCCTTCAAGCTGATTGTCTTCACCCACAAACTCAAAAGGAGGATAAGTGGCTTCTGTGGCAAAGCGAATAGTTTCGGCAGCCTGAGCCTGAATGGATTGAGCACTAATGAGTGTGGCAACAGTCAAAGCACTGGTCGCCAGCAGGGAAGCTAACATTTTTTTCATTTTTTGATACTCCAGAAATCATGAAAGTCTATAAACAAGCCAGTGCAGTCAGGCATCAGACTCCATCCCATAAACACCAGGCTTGTTGAAGTGTGGTAACAGCATCCTTCGAAAAGCTCAGGACGAACGGAGTGTTTAAGTACGTCTGTACCTGGCTGCAACGGCCAGAGATACTGTCTTCAGTGGGTCAATGTTCCAGATAGCTGCGAAAAGCCTCTGTCCGGGGGTTAGCAAAGTGATCGGATGATCCATCTTCAACAATATGGCCATCTTCAAGATAAATCACCTTGCTGGCAATTTTTCGCGCAAATTCGACTTCGTGAGTGACAACTACCTGTGTGATACCGGACTGGCTCAGCTCCCTGATCACTTCTACCACCTGATTGGTGATAGCCGGATCAAGAGCCGCAGTGGGCTCATCGAATAAAAGAACGTCTGGGGACAGCATCAGGGAGCGGGCAATAGCTACCCGTTGCTGCTGGCCACCCGACAGCGAAGAAGGCCAGGCGTCGGCTTTTTCAGACAGGCCAACACGCTTGAGCAGTTCTCTGGCTTTGGTGGTGGCTTGTTCTTTGGGCATACCCTGTACAACCGGGGCCTCAATCAGATTGCCAAGCACCGTCATATGCGGCCAGAGGTTGTATTGCTGAAATACCATGCCTACCCGGCGTCTCAGGGTGCAAGCCTGTTTGTTTAGATGCCTGCTGTTATGGCTATTGCTGAAATTAAACGCCATATCAGCGATTTTCATGGTGCCCTGGTCGGGTGTTTCCAGCAGGTTGAGCATGCGCAGCAGGGTGCTTTTACCTGCACCGCTGGCCCCCAGAAGAACGGTGGTTTCACCTCTGGGAATATTAAAACTGATATCTTTAAGAACCTGTGTGGAGCCAAATGCTTTGCTGAGGCCCTCTACGACTATGCCCATTGCCTTTCATCTGCCATTTTGTGAGAATTCCCGCTCTGCCGGGTAAGAGATGCAGCGGGGATTTTTTGTGCTCATGACTGTGTGTGAGAGTCCTGCCCCATGCAAGGTGTTTGTGGCGCTTGCACAAAAAAGCCTGTCCCGATTTTATGGTATGGGCAGGCTTCAGGGCTGACGGAGTCCGTTGAGCTTGACCCTTTCTTACCAAAAAAGCATAGGCCGAACAGACGACTGGTTCACATAAAAATAGATTCTCTTATATGATCATGGATAAAATCAAGTATTTTTAGAATACTTATTCACAATTGGTGCTTTTTTATCCAGAAGAGACTAGCAGCCTGTCGGACTTAAGCGCCCGTAGCGAGGATTGCGAGAAATTGAGGATAAAAATTTCTGCTTCTGAGGAGAATAGCGGGGCTATTTGACGAAGAGGCAGGAATTTTTAGACCAATTTATCGCAACCGCAGTAGGGCAGACTTAAGTCCGACAGGCTGCTAGGGATTCTGGTCACTACTGCCTGGGAATTCAGGAGCAATGAACAAAGGTTATGGCCAGTCAAAAACAGGAAGAACTCATTAAAGCTTTCAGACAGCTGCTTAAAGAAGAGCGCTGCGGGTCCCAAAGCCAGATCGTTGAGCAACTTCAGAGTCAGGGTTTTGATAATATCAGTCAATCAAAAGTTTCCCGGTTACTTTGTCGCCACGGTGCTGTTCGTGTTCGCAATGCCCGCAATGAACAAGTCTATTGTCTGCCCCCGGAACTGGGGAAAATGGATTCCAATATTGCAGTCAGAGATCTGGTGGAAGACGTAGCCAACAATGGCATGTTGATTGTGATCAAAACCAGCCCGGGGGCTGCCCAGATGATTGCACGGCTATTGGATTCCGTCGGCCGCTCCGATGGTATCCTGGGGTGTGTAGCGGGCGACGACACTATTTTTGTAGCTCCAGTTTCCTCCGCTGAAATTGACACGCTGCAGGAGAGTATCGTCAAGCTGTTTATGTAAAAACCTGATTATCATTGGATGGATTGACATCCTCGCAGAGCGAGGGTGTCGCAAAACTCTGGTTCCCATGCTTTCAGGCCCTCTGGGTCCCAGCGTGGGAACGAGTTGACTCCCGTCATTCCCAGCTTCATTCTCGTCATTCCCGCGAAGGCGGGAATCCACACTGACTCACCACCAGAACCATACTGCCCGGTGCCCCCCCTTGGCCTTGTCATCCCCGAGAAGGCAGAGATCCACCGTTGGCGCTGGATTCCCGCCTTCGCGGGAATGACGACCTCAGAGCGTGGGAACGAGCTGTTGGAGTTTTGCGACTGCCTCAGAGCGTGAGAGCGAGAGGGTATTTTATACGTCAATGAAATAATAATGTTTGAGCGGCCCGAACTGGCGCTGAATGAGCTGATGAGCCGGGTAAAGCCTGCCACAGGCATATTTACCCGGTTCGTTTTTGTCTATATGCTTGTGGCTCATTTTTTCAGTGCTTCCAGAGTCGATGGCATCACCCGATTTCAAGATAGCGCATAACGTTAATCCAGAATACATGAGTGCGATCCTGTCCGGTAGTTGGGACCGGTATCAGCCGTTACCTGATGCTGTGCAGTTATTTCCTGAACTGGCTTCAGGAGACCTTCAGACGCTTGATCTCCTGACCGACGCTTCCTTTCAATGGGATTCGCTGTTTTGTGCCTGGTTGCTCAAGCTTCAACGACACTGTGATAGTAATAATATAAAGCTGATGCTCTCCGGGTTGCCGGAAGATGCCCAGAACCTTCATCGGTTGGCCATCGCAGTTCCTGTGCGAAACTTCTCGACTAAAAAGACCTTTTTTTCATTGCAGTCACTGCAATCCCTGACGAAAGGGGGGGGTCAGTGGCTGGAAAATTTTGTTCTTTTTCTGGGCGATATCACGCTCGGAATAATCAGAATGTTCAGGTTGCGCAGCGATGTCAGACCTGGTGATTTTTTTCAGTTTTTGCATCAGACCGGGCCAGCGGCATTACCCATCGTGACCTTACTGAGCTTTCTGGTAGGCATGATTCTGGCCTACCTGGGGACAGTCCAGTTACGACAGTTTGGTGCTGAAGTTTACGTGGCTGATCTGGTGGGTATCGGTATGGTGCGGGAAATGGGAGCTTTGATGACCGCTATCATCATGGCCGGGCGAACAGGGGCTGCCTACGCCGCACAGCTGGGAACGATGCAGGTCAATGAAGAGGTTGATGCTCTTACCACGCTGGGCATCAAGACTGTTGATTATCTGGTGCTTCCGAGAATGCTGGCCCTTATTGTGGCCATGCCATTGTTGACGCTTTATAGCGATGTGCTGGGAATGCTGGGAGGCTCGGCTGTGGCTCTCAGTATGGATATCACTTTCACCCAGTATTTTCATCAGCTTTCCGGTTCCTTTGCCATGGCCGATGTGATGACAGGCTTATTTAAAAGTCTGGTGTTCGCTATTTTGATCAGTTTTGCCGGGTGTCAGGCCGGACTGGCCTGTGGCCGCTCTTCTGCGGCAGTCGGTAAGGCAACCACTACGGCGGTGGTTACTGCCATTGTCTATCTTGTGGTTGCGGATGCAGGTCTGAATATTCTCTATTTCCAGTTGGGTATTTGATAATGGAGCAGCCAGGTCCCCAAACTACAGATAAAACAAGCGCAGCAATAGAAGTCAGCCAGCTGACTATGAAATACGGCAGCAACCTTATACAGCAGGACCTGAACTTCAAGGTTTACAAAGGCGATGTATTTGTGATCATGGGAGGTAGTGGTTGTGGCAAAAGCACTTTGCTCAAGCACATGATCGGACTGTATCAGCCAGCCGCCGGAACCATTGCCTATGAGGGGCGGGACTATTTTTCTGCCACAGACAACCAGCAGCTGGAAATGCGAAAGCGATGGGGAGTCACTTATCAGAGTGGTGCCCTGTTCAGTGCCATGACTTTGGCAGAGAATGTCGGTTTTCCTCTTACCCAATATACCCGGATGAAACCGGCAGAAATATTCGATCTGGTGCGTTACAAGATGGCTCTGGTCGGGTTGGCGGGCTACGAAAACTATTATCCGTCACAAATCAGTGGTGGTATGGCCAAGCGTGCCGGTCTGGCCAGGGCTATGGCTCTGGACCCTGACGTGCTGTTTTTCGATGAGCCGTCAGCCGGTCTTGATCCTCTCAGTGCCAGGCGACTGGATGATCTGATTCTTCAACTCAGTCAGTCACTGGGAGTAACGATTGTGATTGTAACCCATGAACTGGAAAGTATTTTTGCCATAGGCTCCAATGGCGTATTTCTCGATGCGCAGACTAAAACACAGCTGGATACGGGGGCTCCGTCCTATATGCTGAATCACAGCTCTCAGCCCCTGGTCAGAGACTTCCTGTCCCGAGGGCAGAGCCTTCAGCGGGGCTCCTTAAAAGAGCCTTCAGCGGGCTCCTGATAAGAGCCTTCAGCGGGCTCCTGATAAGAGTCTTCAACAGACTTCCGGGGAAAGAGGATGATGAATAAAAAAAGGTACTCCATTTTTGCCGGCCTGTTCGTGATCACCATGATCGGACTGACAGTGGGTCTTGCCATGTTTGTAGGTCAGGGCAGTTACTCCAGTCACAGTAAAGAGCGTTATGAGCTGATCTACGACAGTAGTGTTATGGGTCTGAATATTGGAGCTCCTGTTACGCTGCGAGGGGTCAAAATTGGTGAAGTCACGGATATCCGCACCCAGCTTTATGTGGACAAGGAAGAGTTATTAAATACGGTGATGATCGATATCTATCCGGACATGGTTGTCGGCAAGGGAGGAAAAGTTCCTGAAGATATCATGAAGCAACTGGTGTTCCGGGGACTGGCAGCCAAGCTGAAAACCCAGAGTCTTCTCACAGGGTTGTTGTACGTCGAAGTGGACTTCTATAAGACCAGTGCGCGAACAATTCCTGTCTCCACACAATACCCTCAGCTCCCGACGGTGCCCACTGATTTTGAAACCATTACTCAAGATCTGGACGAAATGAACCTGCCTGCGCTCATAGCTGACCTGAAAAGTATTGCCCACAACCTGAATACCATCAGTAGCAGTCAGGCATTTCAGCAGATGCCGACAAAACTCAATAAGGCTTTTGCGCAGTTTGGAGCCATGTCAGAGGATATGGCTAAAAGCATGTCAGACATCAGGGATGAATTTGTTCCTATGGCTGATAGCATGAACCAGATGTCTCAGGCTATTGAAAGAGAACTGCCAAAAACGCTTGGCCAGGTAAGTGAGGTCTTATCCTCTGTAGAAGCTACCCTGAAAGCACTGGAGCAAACGACAATGGAACTGAGTGATACCGTGGCACCTGACTCGCCACTGATGTATCAATTGGACCGCAGCAGTAAAGATATCAGTCGCTCGGCAGATGCTGTCAGGGAGCTCGCAGAGTTGTTGGAAGAACAGCCAGGCTCAGTGTTGTTGGGCAGAGATACAGGGGAGTAATATCATGAAAAGTAATGTTAAATGGTTACTGCCTCTGATTGCCGTGTTTCTTATGTCAGCCTGCGCGAGTCACGTCAGACCTTTTCAGTACTACACTCTGAAGCCGGTAGTCGAAAGGGAGTCCGGCCACAGTACCGTGTCGTCAATCGGAGTGGCTCCGGCCAGGATCCCGGGCTGGATGGATCGATCTGGTCTGATTATAAACGACGGGGGATACAAACTTATCCGCTTCGATAATAAGCGTTGGGGTGAACCTCTACAGGATGCCATAACACGTACCCTGACCTTGAATCTGATGGCATTGTTTCCTCATTCTGATATTCAGGCTGGACCTTGGTTGAGGAGTCAGGCACCTGATATTGCAGTGTCAGTTAACATTAATAATCTGGCCTGGTCTGGCAATAATATGGAGCTGGATGCCAGTTTTACCCTCCTTAAAAAACAGGCAAGCGTTGAATTTCGCACCGTCAGGTTAACCAGAAATCTCCCAAAAGGAAGCACTCCTGAGCAATGGGTTGAAAGCTTCAGCTATTTACTGGCTGATCTGAGTCAGCGAATAGAGAAGGGTATTGTTGCACAGCAGTGAAGAGTTGTTGATTTGTTATCATTGGTGGCTTTTTTCCTTCCAGCGATTTCTTTTTGTAGTCGGACAGTTTGGCAGCAGTCTAACGCCCAGAAAAGCAGGTCGATAAAGCAAGGGTAAGTTGCAAAGAGGCCACTTTTGGTGTTTTATGGAGACCGGATTGAGACAGCTTGTACTTTGTGTGAAATTGACTTGTATAAACGACTGTAATGCTTTCACAAATCGTCATCATCGTCATCATCGTCAACAAGATGTAAATTAATGATCTTCAATCTTAAGCGTTCAATTTCTTCTTCCAATCTCATATCAATTTCTTGTTTTAAGATTACAGATAAAACCTCATCTACTCTTGATCTAACAGAGTAAAGTTCAGAAAAAGAGCAAAGGTGGGGTGTGATTTCAATTTTAATGTAAGGAACTTTTCTGCATAAGTCATGACTTTTTAAAATATGTAAATCATGGTGATAGATTAGTTCCTTTCTGCATACTGGGCATGTCTCTTTTTTTTCTCTTTTATTCCAACGTAAAATACAATAATCATGAAATTCATGCTGACAGCATAAAGACATACTTTTATCCTCATCGTGCAATATTTCAAGACAAATAGGGCAAATTGATTGAGCAGATACCTCATTTGGGATAAAAAAAATAATTAGAAGAATTAAAAAATGTCTGATTATATTAATTTTCATATTATTAAGCCCGTGATAGATTTGCTTTCTGAAGTGTGGCCGATGCTTTAGTCATGAAGGATATTAAACGACCCGGAAATATCCAGAAGGCCGACCAATTTGCTGCGCATGGATGTAGGAGCCAGAGCAACGCGAGTGCAGAGTTAAGATTTGTATTGAGTTTTAAACAGTCCGGATGACCCCGATTCAGAACGATAACCGATATTCACTTCAAACTCTCTCAGGCGTTTAATAATGGATAACAACTCAGTGACGTTTGCCCAGTTTTCAGTAAAGTAGGAAAGGCTGTCTGAAACACTGCTAAATGCGTGGGACACTCTGTTTAAAGTCCCCATCAGGATGATGCCGTAAATAACACCCGGACCAATGACCATCAGGTCGGCAATGGACACAAACTGAAAAAAGAAGTTCTGCCAGAGTGAAAAGTAGGAGTGGTTGAGAAACAGTCGAAAATAGTTCAAACGCAGTCCTGTAAACAGCTCCAGCAGCGTTGGAGTGTTGGCGTAGGTTTTATCGTCTTCAGCATAAACCAGCTGTTTTCTGAAGCGGGCTTCGACTTTCTGGTTGTTGTATTCAAGGTCAGGCAGGCGAATGCCCACAGCGTAGGAGATGATGACGGCGCTGAAAGACAACAGGCAGGAAAACCAGAGCAGGGAACCAGGTATCTGACTCATGATTTCCATGCCTTTCAGGGATAGCGGAATTTTATCATAGCTCTCCGTAAAAGCCGGGCTGTTGAGCCAGTCCGCCAGCTTGCCACAAATTTCCTCACTGAGCGTCCAGAGAATGGGGATAAAAGCGATCAATGTCAGAATGGAGCGAAACAGTCCAAGGGCCAGCAGTTCGGTGACTCTGGCAAAACGCTGAGGATCTTCCTGTAAGCGTTGGGAGGCGCCTTCAACATCGCTATCTACTTTTTGCCAGAAGGGTAGGTAAGCCAGGGTCATGGCCTGCCGCCAGCGGAAGCAAAAGTGCTGTGAAAGGAAGCTTGAAAGGGTTCTCAGTAAAATATAGGGAAAAACTATGGCGCAGAATAAAAGAATCAGTTCCCAGAAACGGTCAATGGTTTCAGGTTTGGCCAGCTGCATCATATTCCACATCTCGCCATACCATTCATTCATTCTGACCATCATGCTGACTTCAATAAATATAGAGGTCAGCAGGGCGGCAAGCCCTCCCCAGGCCCACATAGCCCAGTGTTTTGACAAGAAAAAGCACTTCAGCATCCCTGCACTCCTCTACTGCATTGTGTATATAACTTTTGACAGTCGAGGATTCGGAAGGTTCATTATTTAGTGCAGCAGCCGCTATCAGTCTGTTTACAAAAGCTATAAATCTTCATGAGGTACACCAGCGTCAGGGGATGGCTTTTCATAGGGTTTAAAACCTTTCAAAAACCTGTTGCTCTCCGCCTTTTTCCTGAGTTCTTCAGCCATCTCCTGCTCAAGCAAACTGCCAATGGCAAGCAGCAGATATTCGCTATCAATTGCTCCCATTAACTGAAGGCCAAAAGGCAGGTTTTCATGATTAAAGCCGCAGGGAATGGTCACCCTGGGACTTCCTGTCATGTTGGCCAGTGAAGTATTAAATGCCAGAAGGTAAGCAATGGCTAAATTCAACTCGCCAGCGGTATTTGGTAGCCAGTGGGTCAATTTGGCCGTAGCAGGTGTTAAGGTCGTTGGCATTGCAATAACATCAACCTTTGAGAATATATTTTTTTCAAAGTGATCTGCCAGCATTTTCTGGTTCTGTCTGGCTCGCTCGGCTTGCTCATTAGACAGAGCTTTGCCCATTAACAGGGCCATTTCAGTTTCATAAGGTATGCCTTTGCCCAAAAACTTGAGATTCCCCTCCGCTGCCCAGCTCCCAAACAGGATTATATGGGTTGCCCAGAGCCGTTTTCTGAAATTCTCAGAAGTAAATTGCATTTTGACGAATATATTGTCTTTGCGATTTTGCAGTTTTTTAAGTCGGGTTCCTAATCGGTCAAGACATTCAAATGTTTTCTCTGAAACTTCTTTGTCTGCATGTTCAAGCCAATCAGGATCAAGGCCTATTTTTAGAGTCTTCAAAGCCTCAGCTACTTGAAGGGTGGGATGACGTCCGCTTGAAACCTGATAGCCAAGAGCAATATCTTTAAAACGGTTACCAATGAGTCCAATAGCCACCATGTCTAACTCAGAGTTGATATAATTTTTGGTGGACAGCTTGTCAGACGTAGGTTTGAGACCGGGTAAACCATTCAATGAGGCTGGAATAGAGACAGATCCACCACCATCAGTCCCTACAGTTAAAGGTGACAGGCCAAGGGCAACCATCAGGGCACTGCCACTGGATGATCCACCCGCGACATGGGAAGAACTGAATCGATTAGAGATCCCGGGAAAGTGAGGGTTTTCTCCCGTTGCTCCAAGCCCGAAAAGGTGTTGATTGGTTAGCCCCAGGATAATAACACCCTCACGCTTTAACAATCGTACCACTTCAGATTCAGTCTCTTCAGTGATAATGGGAAAAAGCGATTGGTCAGCTATTTTTTTACGATTAACGCCAGCGGTCGCGAAATAGCCTGCAACATTGACTTCTGATTTTACGGCAATAGGAATACCTTCCAACTCGCTGATAATCCGTTGCTTTTTACACGCTTCAATAACCCCGCTGTACGCTGAAATACACTTTAGCCATCGCTGATCGGAGGCCCTGGCCGAACGCATGGCCAGATCTTTGTTTCGCTCAATCAACACATCCTCCATGCTTTCTGGCAGTTTTTTTTCGTACCAGTCATAAATATTTTCAACCAGCCTGGAAGGGGTTAGTTTTTGTTCTGCAAACAATTGCTGAATGTCATCAATGCCACCGGCATGATCAAAAAGTTCGGATATCCTGGCAGTTGGGTTGCCACGGGAGCCTCTATCTGAAGAAGGAGCCTCTTCAACAGGCGCCTCTTCAGAAGGCGTCTCTTCAAAAGATGTCCGTTCTGGCTTGTCCGGAATACCTGCATTGAGAGCTGTCAATTCTGCCTCAGAGAAAAGCACAGGATCTTCAGGGTTTATGCCACTCATGGCCAACTGACTTTTGACGAACTCAATCTGTTGATCAATGCTCCCATGACCCACTACCCAACTTCGGATAAAGGATAGCTGGAATCCGGAAAGGTTTTGTGAAGAACTTAGCCAGTCTGGGTAATAGTCTCTGGAAATATAAGGCTTTTGCCGGTAAGGGTTATAAATATCAACAAGAGTAGGGTCAGATAAGTCATAGCCATAACTACCGGTTGCCATCATAAAAAGAGTGATTACAAGAGCTACACCTGAACGCCGCATTACAGTTCCTCAATAGACTATCATTGACAATTTTTTCAACAGGAGCCCAGTATAGAACACCTGGAGTCTGAGCCAATTTAGCATTTTCGCCGTATGCCCTCGCCCAAACGAGGGTGTCGCAAAACTCTTGGCTTGACGCCAGCGGAAGCAGTCGTGCTGCGAAAGGAATTTTGACCATCATGGTGCGGCAGCCACTTTCAGCCTGTTCACAATAGCTACAAATCTCCTTTCCTGACTTTATAAGGCACACTGCCACCATCATCAGGGGATGGTTTTTGATAGGGTTTAAAGCCTTTCAAAAACGTGTTGCTATCCGCCTGTTTTCTGAGTTCTCCATCCATCTCCTGCTCAAGCAAATGGCCAAGTGCAAGCAACAGGTATTCACTATCAATAGCACCCATTAGCTGGAGACCAAAAGGCAGATTTTCATGATTAAAGCCGCAGGGAATCGTTACCCTTGGGCTGCCTGTCAGGTTGGCCAGCGAAGTATTGAATGCCAGAAGATACGCAGTGGCAAAATTCAACTCGCCGTCTGTATTTGTTAGCCAGTGTTTCAATTTGGCTTTAGCAGGCGTTAAGGTCGTAGGCATTGCGATAACATCAACCTTTGAAAATATATTTTTTTCAAAATGAACGGCCAAGTCTCTCTGGTTTTGTTTAGCTCGCTGGACGTGTTCATAAGACAGAGCCTTGCCCATCAACAGAGCAACTTGAGTTTCATACGGTATTAAGCCTGAGTCCATAAATTTGAATTTTCTCTCCGCTACCCCGTGCCCAAACAGGATCATATGTGTCGCCCAGAGCCGTTTTCTGAAGTTTTCAGGCATAAATTGCATTCTGACGAAGAGGCTGTCTTTGCGACTTTGGCGTTTTTTAAGTCTGGTTGCCAGTCGGTCAAGACATTCAAATGTCTTCTCTGAAACTTCTTTATCTGCATGTTCAAGCCACTCAGGATCAAGACCTATTTTGAGGGTCTTCAAAACCTCAGCCACCTGAAGGGTGGGATGACGTCCGCTTGAAACCTGATAACCGAGGGCAATATCTTTAAAACGTTCACCAATAAGTCCAATAGCCGTCAGACCCGGCGCTGCGATGTCATAATTTTTGGTGGACAGTTTGTCTGTGGTGGGTTTAAGACCAGGTAAACCATTTAATGAGGCAGGAATGGCTACAGACCCTCCACTATCAGTACCTACTGTTAGCGGTGACAGGCCAAGGGCAACCATCAGGGCACTGCCACTTGATGATCCACCCGGGATATGAGAAGGACTGAATCGATTAGAGATCTTGGGGTATTGAGGATTTTCTCCCGTTGTCCCAAGCCCAAAAATATGTTGATGGGTTAACCCCAGAATAATAATACCCTCACTCCTTAACAATCTGACCACTTCAGATTCACTATCTTGATACACCTTGTTAAATGGCGAATGATAGACCATTTCTCTGCGATAAACGCCTGCGGTTGGGTAATACCTTGCAACATTAACTTCTGATTTTACGGCAATTGGAATGCCTTCCAGCTCACCGATAATCCGCTGTTTTTTACACTCTTCAATAACCCCCCGGTATTCTGAGATACACTTTAGCCATCGCCGATCTGAGAATTCAGCTTCTTGCATTGCCAGATCTTTGTCTTGCTCAATCAGCACATCCTTCATGCTTTCTGGCAGCTTTTTTTCGTACCAGAGAAAAATATCTTCAACCAACCTGGATGGGGTTAGTTTTTGTTCTGCAAACAATTGTTGAATGTTATCAATGCAACCGGCACGATCAAAAAGTTCGGATATCCTGACAGTTGGACTGTCGCGAGAGCCACTGTCTGAAGAAGGAGCCTCTCCAGAAGAAGCCTCTTCAGCAGGAGCCTCTTCAAAAGGTTGCCGTTCAGGCCTGCCCGAAATACCTGCATTGAGTGCTGATAATTCTGCCTCAGTGAAAAGCTCAGGATCTTCAGGGTTTATGCCGCTGATGAACAACTGACTTTTGATGAACTCAATCTGTTCATTGGTACTCCTATGACCCACTAGCCAATGTCGGGTATAGGACAGCCGAAGTCCGGAAAGGCTTTCTGAAGAACTCAGCCAGTCAGGATAATAGTCCCTGGTGATATAAGGCTTTTGCCCGGTACGATGATCAATCTCAATAAGAACAGGGTCGGATAAGACATAGCCATAACTAACGGCCGCCACCAGAAGAAGAGTGAATACAAGAGCCACACCTGAACGCTGCATTGTAGTTCCTCAATAGAGTTTCTTTGACAATTTTCTCAGCAGTAGCCCAGTATAGATTAACGGGAGCCAGAAACGTTTCAGACTCTCTTTGGTGTCGACCTGTACTCATTTTTTAACCCGGATTTTTCTCGCAAGGCTTTGGGTTGACCATAAAAAAGGCCGGAAGATCTCCGGCCCTTTTGACTGATTGAAAACGATAGTCAGAAATTACTTCTTGTCAGTGTTGTTTTTGTCATTTTTGGTTTTATCATTGTCGTCAGCGATATCCAGCAGTTCAACTTCGAAAATCAGTGTAGAGGCTGGTGGGATAGACCCCGCAGCCTGATCACCGTACCCCAGTTCAGCTGGAATATACAGCTTGTATTTGGAGCCTTTCGGCATCAATTGCAGACCTTCCTGCCAGCCTTTGATCACGCCGTTCAGAGGGAAGGTGGCTGGCTGGCCACGCTCAACACTGCTGTCGAAAACGGTGCCATCTATCAGGGTGCCCGTATAGTGAACGGTGACCTGGTCTTCAGGGCCCGGTCTTGCTGCACCTTCTTCACCGGCTTCAATCACTTCGTACTGCAAACCTGAATCAGTGGTTTTCACGCCTTCTCTCTTGGCGTTTTCTTTCAGGAAGTCTTCACCCTTCTTGCGGTCTTCGTCCAGACGCTCCTGAACCTTTTTCTCAATGATGGGGCGGATACGCTCTTCGTGACCCTGCAGAGCGGTGCGAATCTCTTCATCGTTCAGCTTACTCTCGCCATTCAGTGCTTCCATAAATCCTTTCTTGAGCAGTTCACGGTCAATGATGATACCCATTTCTTCCTGCTGCTTGAGGGTTTGATCTGCGTAGTTGCCCAGCGAAGCCCCCATAGCGTAGGCGGCTTTCTGCTCAGGGGATTCCAGCTTGACTTCTTCAGTAACGGGTTGAGCGCCGTCCTTACAACCTGCGGCAAGAGCAACTACTGCGGCCAACGCGGTTACTTTGAGAACCTTTTTCACTATTTTTCTCCAATGGGTTGGTCAAAGTCCTGCCAGTCAAGGGCTTAGACCCGGAAAAGACAGGGAGAACCCTATCCTGATGATTAAATATTGAATAATGGCACAGGGATTATAGTAATTGAACTTTTCAGAGCTTTTTTTGTGGGTTCTGACACTCTCTTGACCTTTTCAAACTGGGTGTTGACGAAATTACCGGCTTTATTGGTACAATTGTACATATTTTTATGGATTCAGCCTGTTTCTTAAAGCTTGTTAGCGGGAGAGGCAGCATGAGGATGGAGCCTCGGCAGGCCAAGGGAGATCAATGTGGTCAAGGCAACAAACAGGCTGGATACCCAGAGGCAGATAGTCAGTCCACCCAACTGGAACAGCCATCCTGACAATACGGTACCCGTCAGTCGACCTATGGCATTGGCCATATAATAGAATCCCAC
Organism: Endozoicomonas sp. 8E; assembly: GCF_032883915.1. Taxonomy (NCBI): domain Bacteria; kingdom Pseudomonadati; phylum Pseudomonadota; class Gammaproteobacteria; order Oceanospirillales; family Endozoicomonadaceae; genus Endozoicomonas; species Endozoicomonas sp. 8E. The sequence goes on from NZ_CP120717.1 coordinate 2,056,664, forward strand.
ATCCATGGAAGCCCCATCCTCCCGGGCATAGCTGACAATCAGATATGAATGCAGTGAGGAGTTAATAGCGAAGATGGCTCCAAACACCAGCAGTCCGGCAATGATAGTCAGCTCAGGATGCCATTCCAACTGGATGCCCAGGGCAACAGCTATTGCGGATAATAACAGTGTTGCTGCCCAGACAGTGGCAGATCTGCGTCCGGGAGGGGAGTCACTTTCATTGCCGGTAATTCGTGGCGCCAGCCCTTGCACAAAACCATAACCCATCACCCAAAGGGCCATAAAGCCACCGGTTTCAGAGTGACTCCATCCAAAGACACCAGAGAGATAGACCGGCAGGGCAATGACAAACCAGACATCCCGGGAGCCAAACAGAAACATTCTGGCTGCTGAGAGGATGTTGATGGCGCGGTTGTCAGAAAATATATGAATAAATTTCGCTTTCGCTCTGGACTTGCCGATGTCCCGGTTCAGCCAGATCAGACTCATAATAAGAACCAGAGCCAGAACCGTTGCCATAGCAAACAGTGTATTTCTGAAGCCAATCAATGATAAGAGCGCACCACCCAGAAAGAAGCCAGCTCCTTTCAGAGCATTTTTTGATCCTGTCAGGATAGCGACCCATTGGTACAACTTACCCTGTTGTTCGCTATTGACCAGTTTTTTGATGGATGTTTTGGCACTCATTTTATTGAGGTCTTTGGCAATACCTGAAAGGGCCTGGGCAAACATGACCAGCGGCACTGACAACCACTGGGAAGGTACGGTAAGCAACAACAAAGCAAAAATCTGCAGGCCAAGGCCGAAGTTCATCGTGCGGTTCAATCCCAGTCTGGACGCCAGCCAGCCACCGACCAGGTTGGTTACGACACCGAAGAACTCATAGAACAGAAACAGCATGGCTATTTCCAGAGACTGATAGCCGAGACTGTAAAAATGCAGTACCACCAGCATTCGGAGGGCGCCATCGGTCAGAGTGAAATTCCAGTAATTGAACGTCACCAGCAAATACTGTCTGAGGTCATACGACAGATTCTTTAACATTACTCTTTCCCGACTTCTGCTGTTCTGCTGCTGTCTGAAGCCTGTGCTTTCAGGCGGATTTTTTCCAGATTAATAAAGTCCGGCTGGCCGGTTCTTGTTACCGCCAGAATCAGCTTCATCCAGGGCGGAAGATTGGGATTGAGGCGATAGAAAATGTTCTGGGCACGGCGATGGGAGCTGAGCACTTTTAAAGTACGCATCTGTGCCAGATGGCGGGAAATCTTGGACTGACTTTCCTGAAGGGCTTCTACCAGATCATTGACGCAAAGCTCATGTTCATCCTCAATTAACATAAGAATACGCAGTCGTGTATTATCAGAAAGCAGCTTGAAAAAATCGGCTGGATTGGAATCATTTTTGATAACATCAGGGGTATTCAGCTGGAGAAACAGTTTGATTTGTCCCTCCAGAATGTCAGCAGTGGTTTCAAACGGGCTTAGACCTTCCTGTTGTCTGGGGTCTGCCAGATCCCAGTGTAACAGCGCGTCCGATTGAGGGTAGTGAGCACATTCGTTCTTGGCGTTATCACACAGGGTGATGACATAATCAAAATGCTGTTCATCGAGATCCTCCAGATTTTTGCTTGTCAGGCCGTCAGCAGAAATGCCCCGTTTTTTGAGCGTCTGAAAGACCCTTTCATCAATAATCTGAGGCTGGGTTCCGGCACTGAAAACTCTGAAGTCATCATCGGCCATATTGCGAAAGATAGCTTCTGCCAGCTGGGAACGGGCCGAGTTTCCGGTACAGAGAAACAAGATAGAAAGCAGTGGCGTCATCGGTAATAAATGTCCGTCGTATAACACTGGGTTTGGTCGGCTCAGGGCCGGGTTTGAAATTCACCCGGCCAATCAGGCTAACCCGACTTTTCTGGCCAGTTCAGCCGTTCTGACTGAATAACCCATCTCATTGTCGTACCAAGCGTAGATTTTCACCATTCGATCATTGACCACCATGGTTGAGAGCGCATCCACAATGCTGGAGCGGGTATCGCCCAGATAATCAATAGACACCAGGGGCCTGTCCTCGTAACCGAGAATGCCTTCCAGTTCATTTTCTGCCGCTGACTTAAGCAGACTGTTCACTTCTTCGATATGGGTGTCTTTTTCCACTTCAAACACCACATCGGTCAGAGAAGCGTTGGCCAGAGGCACACGAACAGCATGGCCGTTCAGCTTGCCCTTCAATTCCGGAAAGATCTGGGTGATGGCTGTTGCAGAGCCAGTGGTGGTTGGAATCAGTGACATACCGCAGGCTCTGGCTCGACGAAGATCCTTGTGCGGAGCATCCAGAATGGTCTGGGTGTTGGTGATGTCGTGAATAGTCGTCATGCTGCCACGAACAATGCCCAGGTTCTCGTGAATAATTTTTACGACAGGTGCCAGACAGTTAGTGGTGCAGGATGCAGCCGTTACAATCCGGTGTGTTTCGGGATCGAACAGGTGATCGTTAACACCCATAACGGCGTTCAGAACCCCTTCTTCTTTGACAGGAGCGGTTACAACCACACGCTTGACGCCCTGGTTGAGGTATTTTTGCAGGATTGAGGTTTTCTTGTGAACGCCGGTGCCGTCAATAACCACATCGCAGTCTGACCAGTCCAGGTCGTCTATCTCTTTTATCTGACTGCAGGTGATTGTCCTGCCATCAATGTTAATGCGGTTGTCAGTCGCCGAAATATTGCGCGACCAGCGACCCTGGACAGAATCAAACTCCAGCAGGTGAGCCAGGGTTGGGGCACTGCCTGCTACATCGTTGATTCTGACAAACTCCAGTTCTGGCCAGTCAAAAGCTGCACGCAGCACCAGACGGCCGATTCGGCCAAAACCATTAATACCTACTTTTACTGCCATGATGACCTCACTGCTTCAAGGTTGGCTTATAAATTGAAGAATAAGCTTTTATATCTGAATATGCGGATAATCAAATATAAAAGAAGAGGTGTCAAGCACCGAACATTAATTTCAGTCATTCTACCTGCAGGACTTAAGTTGGGTTTGCATGGCTAAAAAATTCTTGATAGCAGGTTTCTATAGAGATAGCGGTTATGGATGAAAGGATAGACCCGGTTTTCACTGGTGGCATTCTTGAGCTGTTGATCGGGGCTCGCAGGTGTGAGCCCGATGCTCCCGGAAGCCGGGTAATGGGCAATTTGACTAAAAAATCATCAGACTTCTGGCTAAATCCTTTCAAATCCAGTAGATTACGTCGGTTTTACTGGCTATCCCTGCTCAGAAGTTATCGGGTGCGGATACAGAATTTACGATCAAATGTGGTGGGCTACCTATGCTTTATGCCGAAGGCAACCGTCTGATGAACCTTGCGGATAAACACAACCGGGGTTTCGAGCGTAAGAAAACAGCCAGGCTGGGTACTGAGAAAAATCCTGCCAGCGTGGTTGTTCAGAATGAAGAGCGTGAGCAGGAGTTGTCGGCCATTTTTGAAGAGAATGGTTGGTTTTACACCATTGAGATTGATGAAGAGAAGCAGGAAGACGTCTCTGATCTGGAGTTATTGAAGAACCTGCCAACCACCAGGGTGGTAGAAAAAACACCGGGTCGCAACGATCCTTGTATTTGTGGTAGCGGTAAGAAATACAAGAAGTGCTGTGGCCGATCGTAGCCTGGCACTGCGCTAAATAAGAACCTGCCCGACTTTTCAGGCGGCTTCCAATTCAAAAGGCTCTGTTGGTTTCCTGGTGGTAGTTCATTTGCCACCGGCCATCGCTGAGCACCCGGCTGAAGGACCGTTTCATTAAATGGCTGAAATGGTCTGAACCATTGTTCCAGGCAGGTTTCCAAGTTAAAAGTTGTACGCCAGAGCCAGACTGATATGGATATTTCGGAAGTGAACAAAGCTGCTGGCGGACTCCCCTCTCTCCCCCACCTTGATTATTGCACCATCGTTTTGTAACTCTGGCATCTGTGGAGCTGCAAGCATTTATAACGAATGGTGATTCTGGAGTTAATTTATCTTTTCCAGCGGATCATCGACTTCGCTGATTTGGACCTGTGCAGACTGTTATTGATTAACGAAGCCCGGAATCTGTAGCGGAGTGAGCTGGCGCTAAGCGGCGCCGCCCAGTGTGTGATGAAAGACAGAAGCACTGTTGGTTGCCATTACCAACACAGTATGAACTTTTATTCCAAATCCGTGTCCAACCTGCCGTATCCACTTTTAACGTCGTTTCAAAATAAGGACCAATACAAATTTTAGAGGAGCTGGAAATGACACCAGAAATTAGGCAAATAAATGACAATTCCAAAATTGTCGATTCAATACAGACACCTTCAGGGCGATCTCAATCAGAGCCGCCAACCGGTATCGGTATGGGCAGAGACGTTAATGCATCTGGCCAGTGTGAATCTTTTTTGGAGCAAATGCCCTTAGAATTGAAGTATAAAATCATTGACTCTTTGGATCTTCCAGCTGCAACCCTTTTAAAGCGGACATGCTCCAACCTCAAAAATGCTATCAAAGACGGTGATGTTCTGGCAAAAGCCTGGTATGAGCGGTTTCCTTCGGCACATCAGGCGCGACTGGAAACAATCGTCAGTGCAAAAGACGACAACCAGCTTCAGGATTGGTTGGGACGGTTTACGAATGATAAGGCGCTAATCAAGTCACTTATTGCGCGTCGGGAGAGTAATGAATTTGTTGCTATTTTCTATTTCACCATGAGTGAACTGATGTCTAAATGTAAAACATTTGAATTAGTTGAAAAAGGCGAGATTTCTCATGGCGACCGGGTTAAATCAGCCACCTTCAGCGCTGATGACCACCATCTGGTGACCAAGACAGCGTCTAACGGTCATAACATAGCGAAAATTTCTGGTCAGGACATCATTGGATCATGGGATGTAAAAGCTAACATTCCTCATACTGCTTTTATCAATTCAGCCGCCTTCAGCAGCGATGGTAATCATCTGGTCACCGCCAGTGATGATGGCTCAGTGAAAATCTATGGTCAGCAGGCTGATGGTTCCTGGGAAGCAAAACATACCATTATTCATGGGCTCAGGGTCAATTCAGCCAGCTTCAGTCCCGATGGCGCTTTTTTGGTGACCGCCAGTGAAGATTGCACGGCGAAAATCTATGGCCTGAAGGCCGACGGATCCTGGGTACCAAAAGCCAGCATTGACCATGGAAATTCGGTAAGCTCAGCCACCTTCAGCGCTGATGGACGCTATGTGATAACCGCTGCTACTGATAATAAGTTGAGGATCTATTGCCGGGAGGACGATGGATCATGGCTGCTCAAAGACACTATTCCCCACCACAGTCATCTCCACACAGCCTTCTTCAGCCCCGATGACACTCATCTGGTGACCGTCGGTCAAATACTTCTGGACGCTATGGATTTATTCATATCCGCCACCTCCGCCTGCTATGACACGGTGAAAATCTTCGGCCAGATGGACGATGAATGCTGGCAAGAAAAGGCTGACATTCGCCATCGTCTTCGGGTCAACTCAGCTATCTTCAGCCCCGATGGCATTCACGTGGTAACTGCCAGTAAAGATGGTGTGGCAGAAATCTATGGTCAGAAGGCCGACGGATCATGGAAACAAAAAGCTTACATTATGCATCAGAAGACGGTGATATCGGCTACTTTCAGTGCCGATAGTCGCCATGTGGTGACCGCCAGCTATGATAAAACGGTGAAAATCTATGGTCTGAATGCCGATGGAGTCTGGAAAGAAAAAGCTTCCATTGCTCATGACGACAAGGTCAATTCAGCCATCTTCAGCAATGATGGTCGCCATGTTGTGACCGCGAGTAATGATAAAACGGCAAAAATCATTGGTCAGGAGATCGATGGAACATGGGTAGAGAAAGCGTCCATTTCGCATCAGGATGCAGTCAACTCAGCTGCCTTCAGTAACGATGGTCGCTATGTGGTAACCGCCAGTGATGATCAGACGGTGAAAATCACTGAAATAAGGATGGGTAATTGATTTTTTGTTATCACCTTTTGTGGTTGTTTAATTTCATAATAGGGTTTTGTATTCCCCACGCAGGAACCCTCAGGGTCTGAAAGCTTGGGAACCAGAGTTTACAGGTTGGTCTACTCTGAAGGCTGCATATCCTTTGGAGGGTATAGTGTGAATTTCAGGAAATTTCTGGTGGTTCTGTCAGTTATTCTCGGCATTTTTTCTGGGAGTAAATGTTTTTCATGGTGGTTATGTGGTGATTATATGGTACCCGATTTTCCCGTTTTGGCCATTCCTGGTCATGAGGCTTTCATGCAAGACCTGATGGCGGCTGCACATGAAGTCCTGAATCGTGATCCAGACGACGATGATTCTATAACTGACACACTACCTGTCGTGCCGAAACATGTTATTCCCTATATTCCTTCCGACAGACAGCAAAATGCTGCACCCAAAAAACTGGACGAGTGCACCATTACCTTTCCTGAGGTGCCTGAGGATTCCCCTTTTCTGGTTGGTGTTCGGGAGAAAGATGCAAAGGCAGCAGCGAGGGCCCCAGAGGCAAAGGCCCCTGAGAGTTCAACAGAATGCAATCTGTCGGTTGAGCTTGCTGCACGTCAGGAAAAAAAAACACAGCTGACCGACGCGATTATCGAATTACGACTTGAGTGTTTGAAAATCAGCCGTAAATGGGAAACTTACGTCCCCCGGGTGGATATCGATTCGGAAGCCGCCCGGGACGTAATTAACTACGCCATGGCTATGCGTCGCGGTACCGTAAAAAAGTCAACAGTCGCATACCACAGGGCGCAACTGAACAAGCAGGTGGATACTGTTAGTGCGCAGTCTGCAGGGGATCATGGCAGTCAGGCTGTCAATCGCCAGCCTGAGTCTGGCCCTACACCCAAATCACTCAGTAACGTCAGTATTTGCGCGGAATTAATGAAGACATTGGAGTTGGCAGAAGATGCTGCAGCTATTTATGATCCAGACAGAAGGTCACTTGAGGATGATGTCAGACTGCAAGAAACCATCAAAATCTATGAAACTTATCAAAAAGTAAAGGGGCAGTTAGTCGACTTACAGGCAGCCCTGCAGGGGATTGATGATATTTCGTGACTAAATGATTGCGCCGATTTTATCAAGCTTATTGATCCAGAAGAACGTGCATTTCTTCTATCTGTTTGCTGCAGCGGATGTTTAAGGGGGTAGAAGCCAGGTCAGGGCAATTCTCATCATAACCGGGATTAGGCGTTCGGGAGGGTGAAGCGATCATACAGTTCATCCAGATCAAGCCAAAGAATGCTATTTCTTTCATTGCATCAATCTTGCCCCGGAAAGTCTTAGGCCAGAAGCTTAAAGCATCAAAGATATCTGGCGTGCCAAGGCTTATCTCAATGCAATTACTGAACACTTCAAGCACAAATTCCCAAAAGCTGAATTCGCTACGATGGATGTTGATGTACAGGCTGTGTTTATAGGCTTCAAGGGAGTTCCAGACCATGCCGAGCATCATCATCGGAAAGGCATAGGCACTGTTTGATAGCTGATACGTGTTCCATATTTTCTGGTAGATCATGCCATGGAAGAAAATTTCAACCAGGTTGCCACCCCCATTGTACAGGGCATAAGTAGCGAGTTCTGACAAAGACTGTTCTGGATGTTGATAGATATCATCTTTGATGGGCACGATAGGGTAGTCGGGTATTTCATAGACGTGGTTGCTGTAGGTAGCTATTTTTAACAGTGTCTGACAGTCAGGGAGCAGGTCTTTCCCAGAGCTATTAAAGGTCAATGAGGGAAATGAGTAACATGCGTATTCCAGTGTGTTGGGAGGCACGAAAACAGTTTTCTCGAAGATCCAACGCTCCTTATTTGAAAGGGTGGTATGGCATACCAGGTGCCTGGGAAAATAAAAGGGGTCAAGCTGATGGCGATCCCTCATGGCTTTATGACAGCTTTCATGGGTTTTACTCATCTGAACACCGTCGTCCGCTTGTGTCGCCATATGAAAATAAAAGCCGAGTAACGCAATGAGCTTAACAGTGCTGAGCATTTTAATTTTCAGTGAGCTGACTTTTGAAGGTAATTTATTGCAGCCCGGGCATCTTGCAGGATTATGGGAAGAATTCATCGGTGTCTCTTCCTCTCTTATGGATCAGATCTGCAGTGAAGCGTAGACCCTTTTGATAAATTGTAAAATAGGGTGGTTCCTGCACAATGGAGTTTTGCTACACCCGCGAAGGCGGGAATCCAGGGCCAACGGTGGATCTCTGCCTTCTCGGGGATGATAAGGCCAGGGGGGGCACCGGGCAGTATGGTTCTGGTGGTGAGTCAGTGTGGATTCCCGCCTTCGCGGGAATGACGAGAATGAAGCCGGGAATGACGAGAATGAAGCCGGGAATGACGAGAATGAAGCCGGGATTGACGAGAATGAAGCCGGGATTGACAGGAGTCAAACTCGTTCCCACGCTGGAGAGAGTTTTGCGACACCCTCGACAAGGCCGGGAGTGTCACGAATCAGGCATTCAGCATAGCAGCACCTCGTACACCCCCGGCATCACCGAATTCTGCCTTGCGAATCTCCGGTAGTTGTCCGATGTTCAGGGTGTATTTTGGCAGCAGAGGAGGAATCAGTTCGTAGAGTTCGTCGAAGTTTGACAGGCCGCCACCCAGGACAATGACACCAGGGTCCAGAATATTGATCATGGCACCGAGTCCCGAAGCGAGCAGCTCACAATAAATCTCAACAGCTCGTTCTGCCCGGGCATCATGATGGCGGTAAAGTTGCACTATGTCTTTGCCTGACCGGGACTCGCCGGCAACATGCTTATATGTCAGCTCCAGACCTCTGCCTGACAAGTAGTTATCCAGACAGCCGTGCATGCCGCAGCCACACTTGACGATGGGGAAGTCTTCGCCAGCCAGTTTGAAAACATGGTAGGGCAATGGTGTGTGTCCCCATTCGCCTGCCAGGTTGTTTCTACCATCATGAATTTTACCGTTGATATAGAGTCCGCCACCGCAACCGGTTCCGAGAATCACACCAAAAACGGTAGAGATTTTATCGCCTGCTCCGCCAATGGCCTCCGACAGTGCAAAGCAGTTGGCATCATTTTCAATTTTTATGGGGCGATCCAGAAGTAATTCAAGATCAACTTGCAGGTTCTGGCCGTTCGCACAGGGCACATTGGCGCACAGAGCCTTGCCGGTATCAGGGTTAACAAATCCGGGAATACCAATACCTACACTGCCTCGTGTGTTTAATTCACGATCGGTTTCGAATACCAGCTCCCGGATGTTTTTTTTAAAGGCATCATAGGAGTCCGTGGGTGTGGGTAAGCGTTTGCTCACGATTTTGTTATGCTCAAGATCAAGAACGGCCAGCTCCATTTTAGTACCACCGATATCCAACCCATAAAGCATGGCTCTCTCCTGAATCTGTTTGATGGCTGCGATAGAAAACAAACCTGCACAGGCTATTGCTTGAGAGGTCACCGGTTGGCTTCATAGACTGTGTCTTTTCAGATATGGGTTTGTTTCTGATAAACATATTGAGTTAAAAATTGTGTGGTGTTTTATACCATTGATTATCAGTTGAGTTGAATGATTTAAAGCAGTTTAAGCATAAAAAAAGCCATCCCCGCAGGAGGCTGGCTTTTTGATCAAGCGAGGTTGTTTTACTGGATTTTTGGGTCCAGCTCACCCTTACCGTAACGAATAAACATGCTTTCAAGACTGGTGTTGTTAATCTTTGAACCCTGACCTGCAGCGCCGAACGCTTCATAACGCTGGATGCAGATATCTTTCATGGCTTTGGTGGCCACTGCAAAATATTTGCGTGGGTCAAATTCGGAAGGGTTTTCAGCCATGAAGCGGCGAATAGCGCCGGTAGATGCCAGACGCAGGTCGGTATCAATGTTGACCTTGCGAACGCCGTGACGAATACCTTCCTGAATCTGTTCGACCGGTACACCGTAAGTTTCAGGGATTTGCCCACCGTTCTCGTTGATGACTTTCAGCCATTCCTGGGGAACAGAAGAGGAGCCGTGCATCACCAGGTGGGTGTTCGGGATGCGCTGGTGGATTTCACGAATACGGTCGATCGCCAGAATATCGCCTGTCGGTGGACGAGTGAATTTGTAGGCGCCGTGGCTGGTACCGCAGGCAATGGCCAAGGCATCCACATGAGTGGCTTTTACAAATTCTGCTGCCTCATCCGGGTCTGTCAGCAGCTGATCGTGTGACAGAGTGCCTTCTGCGCCGACGCCGTCTTCTTCACCGGCCTGTCCGGTTTCCAGAGAGCCCAGGCAACCCAGTTCACCTTCCACGGAAACACCACAGGCGTGTGCCATTTCTACCGTACGACGGGTTACGTCAACGTTGTATTCGTAGGAAGACGGTGTTTTGCCATCATCTTTCAGCGAGCCATCCATCATCACGGAGGTGAAGCCAAGCTGGATGGAGCGTTGGCATACAGCGGGGCTGGTACCGTGATCCTGATGCATAACGACTGGAATATGGGGGAACTCTTCAGTGGCGGCCAGAATCAGGTGTCTCAGGAAGGGGGCACCTGCGTATTTACGGGCGCCGGCAGAAGCCTGAACGATGACCGGGGAGTCAGTCTCGTCGGCAGCTTCCATAATGGCGCGCATCTGTTCCAGGTTGTTGACATTAAATGCGGGTACACCGTAGTTGTTTTCTGCGGCGTGGTCGAGCATTTCACGCAAGCTGATCAGGGCCATTGCCTGCTCCTGCTAATCAAGGGGTGATTGAATTCGGTGGCTATTATCCCTGTTTCTTGGGAGTGGTGCAAAACATGAACGGCTTCGGGTATTTGAATACTAGTTCAGATAAGAAAGAGGTGGGTAAATAATAAGCCCGGTCGTCTGAACTACCGGGCTGATAAATCAGGCTTTGCCTTCGGATCCGAACTCACGGATTTTACCCATGACGGTTTCAATGATGGCTTCCTTACCCGGGCCAATGACTTTACGTGGGTCGTAAACTTCGGCGTCGTTGGCAAGGACCTTGCGAACCATGTTAGTCCAGGCGATCTGGTTTTCTGTGTTTACGTTGATCTTGGCGGTGCCACGGCTGATGGCATTCTGGATATCGGCAGTCGGTATGCCTGTGCCGCCATGCAGAACCAGTGGCACCCCCGTAAGCTCTTTAACCTGCAACATTTCTTCGAAGCCCAGGTTTGGCAGGCCTTTGTATGGGCCGTGAACAGAGCCGAGAGCTGGCGCCAGACAATCTACGCCGGTGCGTTCAACCAGCTCTTTACATTCCTGTGGATCAGCGTAGATGCAGCTATCTGCAACAACGTCGTCTTCCTGACCACCAACAACACCCAGCTCCGCTTCAACGGATACGCCAAGAGCGTGAGCGTACTCAACCACGGTTTTGGTCATGGCAACATTCTCTTCGAATGGGCCGTGAGAACCGTCGATCATCACGGAAGAGAAACCGGCTTCAATGGCTTCTTTGCATTTTTCGATGCTGGAGCCGTGATCCAGGTGGATAGCAACAGGTACAGTAATTTCCATGCTCTCGATCAGGGCATTGACCATTGCGGTAATCACCTTGAAGCCACCCATATAACGAGCCGCGCCTTCAGATACGCCAAGAATAACGGGAGACCGGGTTTTCTGGGCAGCAGTCAGGATAGCCTGAGTCCACTCCAGATTATTGATATTGAACTGGCCAATTGCGTACTTGCCTTCCAGGGCTTTTTTCAGCATTTCGGTCATGGATACCAGTGCCATAAAGGTTTCCTCGGTCAGTGGTCGGGAGAGCTGAGTCTGAATCAGTTTGAGTATCACTCAACAATGAAGTTTGATAACACTTTCATACCGAGCCGTACAAACTGAATTGTTTATGCCGTGATGCAAATTAATCCAGAGGCTAGAAACTTGGCTTGCCTGAAGTCTAACAAAAAAACTTTATCTTTCTCCAGTTATATAGAAAGAGAGTTTAAGAATTGTTTCAACATATTGATGTCGTGATCTTTTCAAGAAGCTCATGTCGGCAAGAATTATATTCTCTCTTTATTAAAATAAGGTTGTCGTTTAATGAAAAAAGACATTGGGTAGAGTATATGAAAATACTGGGCGTTCTGTTGAGGTATGCCGTAAAAAATGATTCCGTCGCCCTGTTGACAGGGTCTTAGGTAGTAATGCGTATATTGGCTGGAGGTCAATCCTATTAAGGTGTGAAGCAATTTTTTGTGACAGTGTGGGTGCTTTTTTGGTGTTTCCTGAAGGAGTGTGTCATGTCTTTTTTTGGGATTGAAGTGCTAAATAACGTCGCCTCCCTGAAGCAACCCTGGATGTTAGTGGATTGATCACGTTTATAAATGAAAAAACATTGTATAACAATGGGCTTTGTATGGTTTGAAAGCATTCTAAACCGTTTGTTGATGGTGTTTATTTTACTGTGACTGGTTCATCATACGGCAGGCGATTAATTAGATGATGCACTATCTTGGAGTGGGTCTCTCTACAATCGGTGAGGCTTGTATTGAACTCCGTATTCAGGTGCACGTTTTGAAATAATTTGTCGAGCTATGTCAGGGTTTGTGTGATTGATTGCTGACTGTATCCTGTCACTTATGAGCCGGATACTCCGGTAGCTGGGCAGCTATGAGCCAGGAAGAATAGTTTGCATCACTTTTCATTATGAGAAGAAAGCGGGCAGGCTGTTTTTCCCGGCAGGTAATTTTTTGAGTGGGTAAGATCATGTTTTCAGGCATCATTGCGTCTTCCGGCGTGGCCATTGGTAACGCCTTTGTGCTGAAAGAGGTCGAAATACAGATCAGCGATGGCGTTCTGGACAACTCTGAGGTCGAGGCGGATATCACTCGCTTCAGGCAGGCCAGAGATCGCACAGTTGAGCAGCTTGAGGCCATTCGTAGTAAAACTGCAGGCAAGCTGGGTGAAGAAGAGGCAGAAGTCTTTGAAGGTCACATTCTGGTGGCGACAGACGAAGAGCTGGAAGAAGAAGTTATTTCAGCAATCCGCTCGCTGAAGCCGGCAGATGCGGCACTGAATGATGCCATCATGGCCAATGTCAGTATGCTGGAAGAGCTGGACGACCCGTATCTGCGTGAGCGTGTAGCGGATATCAAGGATGTGGGACGCAGGATGCTGAAGAATTTGCTGGGTATTCCAGTGACTTCTCTGGAAGAGGTGGAAGAAGGTTCCATTATTATTGCCGATGATCTGACTCCCTCTGATACTTCCCAGATCGATCTCGAAAGGGTCTGGGGCTTTGTGACCAACGTCGGCGGTCGTACTTCTCATTCTGCTATTATGGCTCGTTCTCTTGAGTTACCGGCCATTGTCGGAGCCAGGGTGGCGACTGACAGAATCCAGAGTGGTGACCAGGTGATACTGGATGCCGTCAACAATAAAGTGCTGGTGAATCCTGATGCCTCTGCTCTGGACTACTACCGGACGCTTCAGAAACAGCTGGATGAAGAACGTATTGAGCTGACCAAGCTTAAGGATGTCCCCTGCGAAACGCTGGACGGTAAAGCCTTCGAAGTCTGTGCCAACATTGGTACGGTCAAGGATATCGAAGGAGCTGATCGTCATGGTGCTGAAGGTGTGGGTCTCTACAGAACAGAGTTCCTGTTTATGGACCGCACTCAAATGCCTTCGGAAGAAGAGCAGTTCGAAGCTTATAAGGCTGTTGCTGAAGCCATGGGTGGTCGGCCGGTCATTATCCGTACTCTGGATATCGGAGGTGACAAGGAGCTTTCTTATCTTGATCTGCCTGAGGAACTGAATCCATTTCTCGGCTGGCGAGCCATTCGAATGTGCTTTGACAAGCCTGAGATTCTTAACACCCAGTTACGTGCCATTTTCAGAGCCAGTGCTTTTGGTAAACTGAAGATTATGTTCCCCATGGTCATTTCCGTAGAAGAAGCCCGTCGGCTGAAAGCCATGATGGTAGCGGTCAAGTCTGAGCTCAGCAATGAGGGTGTGGGTTTTGATGACCATGTCGAGGCAGGAATTATGGTGGAAACCCCTGCTGCGGTTATGATCGCCGACCTGCTGATTGAAGAAGTAGACTTCTTCAGTATCGGTACCAATGACCTGACCCAATACGTTCTGGCTGTGGATCGTGGCAATGAAATGATTGCTGATCTCTATGAACCTATGTCACCCGCTGTGCTGCGTGCCATCAAACGGGTGATTGATTGCTCTCACAAAGCCGGCAAGTGGACCGGTATGTGTGGAGAAATGGCGGGTGATGAGCGTGCCGCCCTGATACTTGCAGGTTTAGGGCTGGATGAGTTCAGCATGAGCGCCACGTCGATTCCCAGGGTTAAAAAAGTGCTTAGAGAGCAGCGTTTCGAAGCGTTGCAGAAACTGGCCAATGATGTGGTGAATCAACCTACCATCAAGGATGTGCAAGCAGCCCTTGATGCATTTATTCAGTGATCGACGGGGCCATAGGCTCCCTTTTTTTAGAATTGCCCGAGAAAGTAAGTAGACAAACAGTTCTCGAATAGAGCCCGATAAACCGGACACAGTTCCAGAGAGTAAGAATATTTCGAACCAGCTATGTTTTAGCAAGTGATTTTGCCTTAATAAACGACAGTGTGAGGTGGTTCTCATGGTCAGCAATAAACCAGCAGCCAAGGCTCGGGAGAAAAAACACGACAGTGCGTCCAGTGTGGATGAGCAGCTGGATGGTCTGCTCAAGCGAGCCGGGATAGCAAGAGAAAAGTACCTGAAGCTCAACCAGGAAGACGTGGACCGGGTGACACGGGCTATGGCTCTGGCAGGGCAGTCTGCCCACATGGAGCTGGCGAGAATGGCCGTTGAGGAAACTGGAAGGGGAATCCTCGAAGATAAGGTCACCAAAAATATTTTTGCGACTGAGTCCATCTACCATTCTATCAAATACGATAAAACTGTTGGTGTGATTGAGGATAATGAGGAGGAGGATTTCATGCTGGTGGCTGAACCAGTGGGTGTTGTCTGTGGTATCACACCAGTTACAAACCCGACCTCTACCACCATGTTCAAGTCTATTATTTCTGCCAAGACACGTAACCCTATTGTTTTTGCTTTTCACCCTTCGGCACAACAATGTTCAACAGAAGCGGCAAGAATTGTTCGCGATGCAGCCGCAGAGGCAGGAGCGCCAGAAGATTGCATACTCTGGGTAGAGCATCCATCGCTGGAGGCCACTCAGAAGTTGATGACCCATCCCGAGATATCAGTCATTCTCGCCACCGGTGGTTCAGGTATGGTTCGGGCCGCCTATTCCTCTGGCAAGCCGGCCCTTGGGGTGGGTCCGGGCAATGTGCCCTGTGTTATTGATCGCACTGCCAATATCAAGCAGGCCGCCAATGATCTGGTTCTGTCAAAGAGTTTTGATAACGGCATGATTTGTGCGTCCGAACAGGCTGCCATAGTACACGACGAAGTTTATGCTTCTTTCAAGGAAGAGATGAAGAGGCTGAATGTCTATTTCACCTCCCCTAAAGAGACCGATCGTCTGGCTGAGGTGGTCATTATTGATGGCCATGTCAACAGTAAGATTGTGGGTATGAAACCATCCGATATTGCGGCGCTGGCAGGTATTAAAATACCGCAAGAGACAAGGGTCATCGCGGCTGAGATTGAAGGGGTTGGGCCCGAGTTTCCCCTGTCCCGCGAGAAGCTCTCTCCGGTGTTGGGCTTTCTCAAGGCCAGGGATACCCAGCATGGGATTGAGCTCGCCGACCAGATGCTGAACTTTGGTGGTCTCGGGCATTCCGCTGTTCTGCACTCCCAGAACGATGATGTGATTGATGAATTCTCGCTGGCGATGAAGGCCGGTCGCATCATCATTAACTCGCCAAGCACCCATGGCGCCATTGGTGATATTTATAACACCAACATGCCCTCCCTGACTCTGGGTTGTGGCACCTATGGTGGCAACAGTACGACGTCCAACGTTTCTGCTGTTAACCTCATCAACGTCAAGCGTGTGGCCAAGCGCAGGGTTAATATGCAATGGTTCAAAGTGCCCGGAAAAATCTATTTTGAAGCCAACTCTCTACAATACCTTGAAAAAATGCCCGACATCTCTCGTGTGTTCATCGTGACAGACGAGGTGATTCAGAGTCTGGGTTATGTTGAGAAGGTTCGGTACCACCTGAGAAAACGTCCGGTGCCAGTGCAGGTGAGGGTGTTTAATCAGGTTGAGGCTGATCCCAGTCTGGCGACTATTCGTGAGGGTGCCGAAGATATGGCGCTTTTCAATCCGGACGTCGTGATTGCTCTGGGAGGTGGCTCTCCTATTGATGCAGCCAAGGGCATGTGGTTGTTCTACGAGCAGCCAGAGGCTGATTTTGCAGGTATGGCCCAGAAGTTTTTTGATATCCGCAAGCGGGTATACAAGTTCCCGAAACTGGGCAAGAAAGCCAGGCTGGTGGCTATTCCCACAACTTCCGGAACCGGCTCTGAGGTGACTTCCTTTGCCGTTATTACCGATAAAGAGAAAGGCATCAAGTATCCTCTGGCGGACTACGAGTTAACGCCTGATGTAGCCATTCTGGACCCGAATCTGGTGCTGTCGGTGCCCAAAAAGGTGGCCGCTGACACAGGTCTGGATGTCCTGACTCACGCACTGGAAGCTTATGTCTCTGTGATGGCGTCAGATTATACGGATGCGCTGGCTATGAAGGCGATTCAGTTGGTTTTTGAGTATCTGCCGAAATCCTGCGAAGAAGCTGACAAGGTAGCCAGGGAAAAGATGCATAATGCTTCCTGTATTGCCGGTATGGCCTTTGCCAACGCTTTCCTGGGTATCAATCACTCTATGGCTCATAATCTGGGGCATGAGTTCCATATTGCTCATGGTCTGGCCAACGCACTGTTGTTGCCACATGTGATTGAGTACAACGGTTGTCCCAATCCATCCAAGGTAGCTTCTTTCCCGAAATACGATCATTACATCGCTCATGAGAAGTATGCCGAAGTGGCCAAGGTGCTGGGCCTGCCCTGCAAAACCGCTGAAGAAGGGGTCAAATCCCTGGCCAATGCTGTTCGTAAATTGATGAAGCGGCTGGGGATGCCTTTATCTCTGAAAGAGCTGGGGGTTTCTGAGAAAGGGTTTATGGAAAAAGTCAAAATGCTGGCTGATCATGCTTTTGAAGATCAGTGCACTACGGCAAACCCAAGAATGCCGCTGGTCTCCGAGTTGGAAGATTTGTTGAAGAAAGCTTATTACGGTGAGTGATCTTGTTTTTACTGTGGGGCGTTCCACACATCAGCATTGAAGGCGGCTCTGAACTATCTGGAGTCACACTGGTTCAATGGACTGTTGGCAAATACAAGAAATCAAAGGGGCGAAAGCGAAGAGCCTAACGTTATCCGGCAAGCATTAGCCAGAGAGGCTCCGATGTTTATGGCGTGCTGGCGTATTGGCTTGGTATTAGCGGTTGGATGAGGAGGTCATTAAGGCTGAGTGATTCAAGTGTACTTCTGTGAGCACCTGACGAGGTGGTTCTTTTGGGTGAGCCCACTGGCAGGAGTATGGTTGCGAGGCTATGTCCTGTCTTGAATGCAATAAGTGAATGATTATATTGGATAATTTGATGTTTTGAATTATTTCAGTTTGTTACATCTCACAATAAAATAATCATGAGACATAACAAAAAAAGCAAATTGCTGATGTATGAAATAATGGAAAGCCAATTGGCTCGCATAAAACAATCCGGCGAATACAGAATATTTACGGACATCAATCGCATTGGATGCAATTACCCTCGTGCGTTATCCAACGGCAAGCCCGTCACGGTCTGGTGCAGTTACGACTATCTGTGTATGTCTCATAATGATCTGGTCATGGCCTCC
Organism: Endozoicomonas sp. 8E; assembly: GCF_032883915.1. Taxonomy (NCBI): domain Bacteria; kingdom Pseudomonadati; phylum Pseudomonadota; class Gammaproteobacteria; order Oceanospirillales; family Endozoicomonadaceae; genus Endozoicomonas; species Endozoicomonas sp. 8E. The sequence goes on from NZ_CP120717.1 coordinate 2,074,500, forward strand.
GCCGTGGATGCCATCCAACAGCACGGCGTTGGCTCCGGCGGCTCTCGTAATATTGGTGGCACGCACCAATATCTCACTGAATTGGAAGTCTCGATTGCAGACTGGCATCAAAAAGAAGCTGCACTGGTTTACCCGACCGGTTACTCTTCAAACGATGCCACCTTGCAATGTTTACTGAGGATGTTCCCAAAGCTAATAATCTTTTCTGATGAAAAGAATCATGCCTCCATCATTAATGGCATTCGCTCATCTAAAAACCAAAAGCACATCTTCAGACACAATGACGCCGACCACCTCGAGTCACTTCTGAAAACCGTCGACATCGATTGCCCGAAACTGATCATCTTTGAATCCGTTTACTCTATGGATGGTGACATTGCCGACATCTTTGGGATTGTTACACTAGCGAAGAAATACAGATGCTTGACCTATTTGGATGAAGTACATGCCATAGGTATGTACGGCGCACGCGGGGCGGGGGTTGCGGAGGCCTTGGGACACGAATCGGATATCGACATCATACAAGGTACCATGGCGAAAGCCATCGGTGTGATTGGTGGCTACGTTGCTGGCAACCGAACCATTATCGACTTTATTCGCTCGTTTTCGTCCGGCTTTATCTTTACCACTTCATTGCCTCCAAGCATCGCCAAAGCCTGTTTAACCAGCATCAACCACTTGAAAGCCTCGGACTCTGAGCGCCAGAAGCTCAAGTTCAATACAGCGCTGTTGCGCGCGATTTTTGCGGAGTTGGGCATTCCCATCATGGGATGCTCAGAAACGCACATTTTGCCAGTCAAGATCGGCGACGCCCGGAAATGCAAACAAGCGGCTGATCTGCTGCTGAGCAAGCATGGGATTTACATTCAGTCGATCAACTCAGCAACCGTCGAGGTAGGCGCCAGGCGCTTCCGGATCAATGCAACACCCAATCACACCGAGACGCATATTCGTCACCTCGCTGAGGCAATCAAGAGCGTGTTCGTTGAGCTAGAAATCGATCAAACTGTTGCGCTTGGGTGAGCCAGAGTGAACAAGGGTTGTAAACATGGATAATTACACGCTTTCACAGATCCTGGTATCCATTGCTATTGTGTTTGACCTGTTGTCTTTCCAGTTCAAAACACGCAAACACGTGGTGTTGTGCCTGTTTATTGCGGGAGTGTTGATTGCGACGCACTTTTACTTACTCAATGCTTTCACAGCGGCCGTGGTTATGACGATTGCGTCAATACGCTATCTGACCAGTTACTTTTCGTCTCGGCCCGGGGTAAGAAACCTGTTTTTGATTATCAATGGTGTGACACTCTTTGTTACTTACGAGTCTTTCATCAGTCTCGTGGCTTTCGTCGGCTCCTGCCTGCAAACGATAGGCGCATTCAGTAAAGACGATCGTGAGATGAGACTGATCATGATGGTGGGGACGGTAGTTTGGTTGAGCCACAACGTTCTTGTCCTGTCCCCGATGGCCGTCGTCATGGAAGTGCTGTTCCTGCTAAGTAACATCGTGGCCTACCTGAGGTTCTACAACAAGAGCCCAATAGTGACAAAGTCCGAGTACTGAGCTTTACGTCTGTTTCATTCCAGCCAATGAACAGACATCTGGCTCCCATCGCTTGAGCGCCTCATTGAGGTTCTCTGTGTAGTGGCGTGTCATATATGACGACTGACGCCAAATGTTCCGTTTGCTTTTTTGCTCTGGGTCAATAACAGGTTAATCTCCTTACGAAACCTTCACAACACAGTTGAACTGGTACGTTGTGACCGGTTACATTTCGTCCCAAACCATTCGCTGCCTATCGACTGTCTGCCTGTTTGAGTTCCACGGGGTTTTGATTGAGGTTTGTGCGGTGACGTTAATATCTAAGGGGTAACTATTTTGAACATTCTTGGCTATATGCAGAGACTGGGTAAGGCATTGATGCTGCCGATTGCCACACTGCCTATTGCGGCAATCCTGCTGCGCCTGGGGCAGCCTGACCTGCTGGATATTGCCTTTGTCGCAGAAGCGGGTAACGCTATTTTCAGTAACCTGCCTTTGCTGTTTGCGATGGGTATTGCTGCCGGACTGTCAAAAGACGATGCCGGTGCAGCGGTGCTGGCGGGTGCAGTGGGCTATTTTGTCCTGACTGCTGGGGCCAAGACCATCAATGCCGATATTGATATGTCATTCTTTGGCGGCATTATTGCCGGTATTATTGCCGGTCATAGTTACAACCGTTTCCATGCGGTGGCACTGCCACCTTACCTGGCATTCTTCGGTGGCAAACGTCTGGTTCCGATCATGACCGGTCTGATTGCTCTGGCTGTTTCTGTAGCAGCAGGTTATGTATGGCCAGTCATTCAGTCTGTCATTGATGCATTTGCTAATGGTATCTCTGAGTCTGGCCCCATTGGACAGTTTGCCTATGGAGTGCTGAACCGTGGCCTGATTCCGGTAGGTCTGCACCATGTTGTGAATTCTGTTTTCTGGTTTGGCTTCGGTGAATTCACCAATGCTGCCGGTGAGGTAGTCACGGGCGATCTGCCTCGTTTCTTTGCCGGTGACCCCACTGCCGGTACTTTTATGGCGGGCTTCTATCCGGTTATGATGTTCGGTCTGCCTGCTGCAGCATTGGCTATGTACCTGGCGGCTCCTAAAGAAAACCGTGCTCGTGTAGGTGGTGTTCTGCTGTCTGTCGGTGCTACTGCTTTCCTGACCGGTGTAACTGAGCCTCTGGAGTTCATGTTCGTATTCCTGGCGCCGGGCCTCTATGCTGTTCACGCCGTTCTGACAGGTGTATCTCTGGTAGTCACTAATATGTTTGGTGTTCTGCATGGCTTTGGTTTCTCAGCGGGTGCGCTGGATATGGCTCTTAACTGGGGGCTGGCTACCAAGCCTGTGACCCTCGTGTTCATTGGTCTGGCTTTTTCTGTTATTTACTTCTGTGTTTTCTATTTCGCTATCAGGGCTTTCAACCTGAAGACACCGGGTCGTGAAGATGAGGAGCCGGAAACAGCAGGATTTTCTGAGGCAGTCGGTGGTTCGGAGCGTGCTCTGCGTTACATCGAACTGTTGGGCGGTGAGGGCAACCTGACCTCTGTTGAAGCCTGTATCACCCGTCTGCGCCTGACTCTGGCCAATCGTGACCTGATCGATGAAGCTGGCCTGAAAGCCATGGGTGCCAAAGGTGTGGTGAAACTGGGTGAAAATAGCCTGCAGGTGATTCTTGGGCCCCAGGCCGAGATTGTTGCGGGTGAAATAAACGCCATGATGGCGTGACAATAGCTATTTTGTCCTGACTCAAAGAAGGTTTTGCTGGTCTTTCCCTGCAAAGCAGTTTAGGGGGAAATCCGGATACCTTTTGAGTCAGGGTTGTCTGATTCTTGGGTTATGGTGCGGAGTATACCTGGAGTATGTTCCACTTGCCGAATGACTGGGTGAGTCAATATTTCCTGTCGGCTTAGGTTCTGAAATTCAGGCTCAGCGTCTGAATTAAAGCAGACAGATAGTGTATCTTTACTCTGATGCATCCGTTTCAGAGTCAGGCCTGTCCAGCCTCTTGCTACCTGACAGGTGTTCAAGTTAGAGAGAGACCGAATATGTTTAAGAAAGATGTAGTGATCACTGCTGAGAATGGCCTTCATACTCGTCCAGCTGCTCAGTTTGTTAAAGAAGCCAAGAGCTTTGAGTGTGACATCAAACTGGAAGCAGGTGGCAAGCAGGCCAGTGCCAAGAGTTTGTTTAAACTGCAGACTCTGGGTCTGACTCAAGGCTCAACAGTGACCATCATCGGCGAAGGTGACGGCGCCGAGAAGGCTGTAGAGCATCTGGCAGAGTTTATTATTACTTTGAAGTAAGCTCTTTGCTGACCCGGCCTCTCCGGCTGGGTTGTCTCTCGGAACAAAGCAGTGTTGAACTAGGAAATAATTGAGTCGTCCTCTGACAGATTAATTTTCTGCTGCAAAAATGCCTGTAATACTAAGGCGGTTGCGGGTATTCTCTGGGAAGTATCACGTACCGGGTGTATCTGAACGAATACATCGGGGCGATGTCATTCATAAGGCAATACTGAGACGTGTTCTCAAGTATGTCTATTGGATAGCAGGCGGGTAATGCACTCTGATGAATTAAATTGTCAGGTGTTGTTACCTGTTAAAATGTGCCGGATTTCCCTCAAGATTGCCGTCTGTGAAGAGAGCCCCGGCTGTTTGTGTACACTTTGACAGGTGCACAACGATTCTCCAGGTAAGATTTGCTGGGGAACGATGTTTTCAAGTGTGCGATTATGTGTGTCTTGTTGAGCGTATTTGTAACGTCGTTCCAATCCTGTGTCAAGTCCTGGTGGTTTAATGCGGATAACTTTTGTTGTGTTCCGTGAATAAAAGTGTCCTTTGGTGTGACAGTATGTTGGGCAGAGTTATGAATTCTGTTGATTGTTGAAAAAGCCTGTTAGCCCTTGTGTGGCAAGGGGGTTAGGTATTTTCACGAAGCTGAATTTACACCGGAAATCCTATTTACTAATGAAGTGGCGGGTTATCCCGCTGTGACTAAGGGTATTGGAGACGTCATGATCAAAATCGCAATCAATGGCTATGGTCGTATCGGTCGCAACGTTCTGCGTGCACTCTACGAAGCAGGTCGTCGTGAAGAATTCCAGATTGTTGCTATCAATGACCTGGGTGATGCGAAAATCAATGCTCACTTGACCAAGTATGACACTGTACATGGTCGTTTCGACGCTCAGGTTGAGGAAGGTGAAGGTGCACTGTTTGTAAACGGTGACGAAATCAAGACATTCTCTGAGCGTGATCCTTCCAGCCTGCCCTGGGCTGCTCTGGGTGTAGACGTTATATTTGAATGCACCGGTGTATTCCGTTCCAAGGAAGCCTGCAAACCTCACTTGAATGCTGGTGCCAGGAAAGTCATCATCTCTGCTCCGGGCAAGGAAGTAGACGCCACCATCGTTTATGGTGTTAACCACAACACTCTGACTTCTGACATGACCGTTATTTCTAACGCTTCATGCACCACCAACTGCCTGGCTCCCATTGCCAAGCCTTTGAACGATGCTCTGGGTATTGAAAAAGGCCTGATGACCACTATTCACGCCTACACTAATGATCAGCGTCTCAGCGATGTATACCACAGTGACCTGTATCGTGCCCGTGCGGCTGCACAGAACATGATCCCGACCGCTACCGGTGCTGCTGCAGCGGTTGGCTTGGTGGTTCCCGAGCTGAAAGGCAAGTTTGACGGTATGGCTGTTCGTGTACCTACCATCAACGTATCTCTGGTAGACCTGAGTTTTGTGGCCAGTCGTGAAACTTCTGCTGAAGAAGTCAATGAAATCATTGCTTCTGCTGCCAAGTCTTCCGAAGCGATGGGCAAGGTTTTGCACGTAAACCGTGAGCCTCTGGTTTCCATGGACTTCAACCACAGCCCATTCTCTTCCAGCTTTGATGCCACACAGACTCGCGTTCAGGGTAACCTGGTGAAGGTTATGTCCTGGTACGACAACGAGTGGGGCTTCTCCAACCGTATGCTGGATACCGCTAAAGCCCTGCTGGGCGCTTGAATCCAGGTCATTGAGGAGCCTCGCTGATGTGAGGCTTTTCAGGTTGATGCCGATGCTCTGATAGCAGGGCATTGGATTCCTGAGACTGAGTGGCAAAAAGAAGAAGGTGTATATTAAGCTGGCTGGGAATTAACCTCTTAACCCGCCTTCTGGATGCTGGGAGATTAGCCTGCCATCTATAATGGGTTCAGGTTGGCATAATGGCTTTCACACACTCTCCTTTTTGCTGCTTTGTCAAGATGAACAGATGCAGGAACGTCACACTGCAAACGTTCCTCTTAAAAACTGTTGTCAAACTGCCGTATGGCATTTATGCCCCGGTCGACCCTCCCTTCAAGTAGTTTCATCGTGCTGGGTCGGTCCGTGGCGAATTCGCGAGAGGATATCATGCTCAGACGCACAAAAATCGTTGCCACACTGGGACCTGCTACAGAGTCCGAAGAACAGCTCACCAAGCTGATTGAAGCCGGTGTCAACGTTGTTCGACTGAACTTCTCCCACGGTGATGCTGATGATCACCGTGTCCGTGCAGAGCGCATTCGCAGTATCGCTGCCCGTCTGGGTCGCAGTGTTGCGATTCTGGGTGACCTGCAGGGGCCCAAAATTCGTATCGGTCGTTTCCAGAATAGCAAGATCTTTCTGCCCGATGGCGCTGAATTCGTTCTGGATGCTGAGCTGCCAATTGATGCCGGTGATGAAACCCAGGTCGGTCTGGCTTACAAGAATCTGCCAAACGATTGCAAGGTGGGGGATGTGCTGTTGCTGGACGACGGTCGTCTGAGCCTGCAGGTTAAATCGATTGAAGGCTCGCGCATTGTAACCACTACCCTGGATGGTGGTGAGCTTTCTAATAATAAGGGTATCAATCTGGCCGGTGGAGGTCTGTCTGCCGATGCCCTGACCGAAAAAGACAAGGAAGACATCAAGCTGGCCGCCTCTCTGGAAGTGGATTTCCTGGCTGTGTCTTTCGTACGCAGTGCCAGTGATGTTGAGCAGGCTCGCAAGCTGCTGGGTGAGGCCGGAGGTAATGCTGCCATTCTGTCCAAGATTGAGCGTGCTGAAGTGGTTCAAAGCTTTCAATTGCTCGAAGAAGTGATCCGGGCCTCAGATGCGGTCATGGTAGCCCGTGGAGACCTTGGGGTGGAAATCGGCGATGCTGAACTGATTGGTGTCCAGAAGCAAATGATCAACGTTGCCCGTCGACTGAACCGTCCTGTCATTACCGCCACTCAAATGATGGAATCCATGATTCACAACACGCAGCCAACCCGTGCTGAAGTGTTTGACGTGGCCAATGCGGTTCTCGATGGCACCGACGCTGTCATGCTCTCCGGTGAAACGGCTACAGGCAAGCGTCCACATGAAGTCGTCAAGGCCATGGCCCGTATCTGTCAGGGCGCTGAAAAACATCCTGAAATGATCTCCGGAAGCAACCTGGATAAGGCCTATGCCGGTGAAACCGATGCAGCCATTGCGCTGGCTGCCATGCATGCGGCTAACCGTCTGGAAGGTGTAAAAGCGATCGTTTGTCTGACCAAAACCGGTGCGACTCCTCTGTGGATGTCACGTGTTAATACCAGCCTGCCCATTTTTGCCCTGACACGCTACAAAACCACCGAGCGCCGTGTCGCACTTTACCGTGGGGTGGAGTCAGTCGCTTTTGACAGCGGTAGCCAGTACGGCCCTGAAGTGAATCAGCGTGCTATTGCCGAACTAAAAGATCGTGGCCTGCTGGAGTCCGGTGACCGTATTATCCTTACCAAGGGTGAGTCCTGTGAAATTGAGGGTGGCACCAACACCATGCAGATTGTTACTGTGAAATAATTTCAGTCAATACAGGCATGTTGACTGGGCAGCATGCCTCACACTTCCCTTCCGGGATTCAGGAGACGAGCAGATCATGGCAGAACTAAAAAAAATTGGTGTGCTTACTTCAGGTGGCGATGCGCCTGGCATGAATGCTGCCATTCGTTCCGTGGTGCGTAGCTGTATCTTTTACGGGGTTGAGCCGGTGGCCATTCATGAAGGATACAAAGGTCTGATTGAAAACGACCTTGAAGTAGTGAATGCGCGTTCAGTGGCCAATATTATCAACCAGGGTGGGACATTCCTGAAGTCTGCCCGCTGTCAGGAATTCCGTGCTCCGGAGGGACGGGCTGCTGCTTATAAAAATGCCCGGGCCGCCGGACTGGATGGACTGGTTGTTATTGGTGGTGACGGTTCCTTCACGGGTGCTATGCTGCTGGAAAAAGAGCATGGTCTTCGCTGTATTGGTGTTCCCGGTACTATTGATAACGATATCTTCGGAACCGATTTCACCATTGGTTATGACACCGCTCTGAATACCGTCGTAGAGGCGATCGACAAGATTCGTGATACCGCCACTTCTCATAATCGTCTGTTTCTGATCGAAGTCATGGGTCGTGATGCAGGCTTTATTGCATTGAATGCCGGTATTGCTGCGGGTGCAGAAGATATTTTGATTCCGGAAGACCAGAAGCCCATAGATCAGTTGATGGGCTCCATTGAAAGCAGTGGCAGAGCCGGGAAAACATCCAGTATCGTAGTGGTTTCAGAAGGTGATAAATCCGGTGGTGTTTTTGAACTGTCCCGGGCTGTGGAAGAAAACTTCCCAGCCTACGAAGTCAAAGTGACTGTGCTGGGCCACATTCAGCGTGGCGGCAAGCCCAGCTGTTATGACCGTGTCCTGGCCAGTCGTCTCGGTGTGGCTTCTGTGGAAGCTCTGCGGGACGGCATCAGCGGTGTGATGGTGGGTGTACGTGATCAGAAGATTGTCCATACACCGTTGAAAGAAGCCATCAGCAAACACAATGCGATTGACAGCCATCTGCTGAAAGTAGCAGACATCGTTACAGTATAAATGGCATATAACGGCTGTGCTTTGCCGTTTCAGCTGTTAATCTGGAAAGGAATCGGGAGTTTCAGTCAGGTTAACTGGCCTGATTACTCAAGGGCTCCTAAAATCAATGCGTTCGAAGTAGAAGGTGAAAACGATGGGCCTTTTTGATTCTCTCAAGAAAAGCATGGGGCTGGGCGCCAGTCAGGGAACGGTGATCAGAGCACCGTTGACCGGCGACATTGTACCGATTGAAGAAGTACCTGATCCTGTTTTTGCTGACAAAGTGGTAGGTGATGGTATCGCCATTAATCCTACAGGCAAAGTCATGGTAGCCCCTTGCGATGGTGAGATTGGCAAAATCTTTGAAACCAATCACGCCTTCAGCATGGAGACGCCAACCGGAGTTGAACTGTTTGTTCATTTTGGTATCGACACCGTTGAGCTGAAGGGCGAGGGTTTCAAGCGTATTGCCAGCGAAGGCCAGCAAGTCATGGTTGGAGATCCCGTCATCGAAGTGGATCTGGACTTCCTGAAAGAAAATGCCAAAAGTATCATTACGCCCGTTGTGATCTCCAACATGGATGATGTAGCCTCTCTGGAAAAATCTTCGGGCTCTGTTGTTCATGGCAACGACAAGCTGCTGGTTGTCAAAATGAAGTAAAACTTTACAAAGACTGTTATTTTTTGAACAAAAAATCTGTCATACCCTGAAGCCGGCTCTCTGTCGGCTTTTAAAATATCCAGCCTTAAAGCCTGAAAAATTTTCCTGGCAGTTAGTATCCCTGACCACCCCGTTAGTGAAGACTTACCTTCCTTCCTCTATTCTATTCGCGATTGAACCCTCTGGGTAACTCGTTGTCTCACTAATAAGACAGGTATGAATTTAGAAATGCAGTTTACGCTCTGAAAAGCAGTGCGTCATAACCGCCTGTCATGACTTATCCCCATAATAAAAACCCTATGCGATCAGGCTGAAGGAGGTGTATATGAAAGGAATTGTGTCACTTTTAGTGATGGTGCTTGCCGGTTTCCTGCTGTTGATTTTTTCATTCCAAAAAGTATCTGTTCCCACGGAAGAACGTGGGGAGGCAGAAAGTTTGCAGGTTGTTATTGATGAGTTGGACTCTGTCAGAAGAGAGACAGTGTCCAAATACCTGGAAGGAGACCCGCTCTTAAATGGGGACAGCTATCTGTCTTATGACAAGGCTCGTGAGGCTCGCTTGAACAAGATGTCCCATCAGGAATTGGTTGCAGAGCTCAAGCGTCTTGAAACTCTGCAGATCAGTCAGGCTACCCGTCTTGCCAGAATGGTTCTTCCTCCGGAAGAAGAAGCTGCCAAGACAGCAGAAATATGGGGTCTGGATGACATAGTCAAAAAAGGCTCAGGCAACGGATGTATGGGAGCAAGATCAGCCTATTCCTCTTATATGTCGTCTTATTATGATGACCTTCTGAGGTATCAGTCAGGGGCGTGTTTTGGTGATTTTCTTCATCCTGTGCCCTATTTTGTTATGGACCCAACCTATGAGGAATATACCGTTACAATGCCTGCTGCGATTACCGATGGTGAGCCCGAAAGTTACAAGGTCTGGGTCAGCCCGGGCAAGATGGAAATGCTTAAGCAGAAACAGAAGCTGGACAAGATGCTGATTGATGATGTGCTCAGAATGACGGGTGAGTTGCCCTGATGGATGGCTAAATAACAGGCTTGTGTCGTGTGGTTAGGGGTGGCTCTGGTTAAGGGTTGCCAGCTTTCTCTTAAATTCTCCTGTTAGCCCATGAAGATCACCAGTCTCAATTTCGTGAGATTTTTTTGTAAAGACTATGATTTCCTGAGCAGTCTGTGACAATCTGGTTATTATTGTCAGAGTTGACCTGTCTGTGTCTCTAGTCACCTTAAGTAGTAGGCCAGACTTCTATCTTCTATAACTGATATCTTAAGCACCCGGGAGTCATACATTGTCAATCCCTGTTGAGATCTGCATCAATAGTCTGAATCCAGACTATGTTTACCGCTCTGTTGCAGCCGCCTGCGAGGGGGGCGCAACACGTATAGAGTTGTGTGATGATATGTCCGTGGGAGGCACCACTCCCACAATAGAAGCTTTGGAAGCCGCCCGGAAAGCCTTTCAGGATCGCTGTGGTTTGCTGTGCATGATTCGTCCCCGGGGTGGTGACTTTTCATTCGGCACTGAAGAGGTTCTGCTTATGGAACAGCAGATCTGTGATGCTGCAAAGGTGGGTGCTGATGGTGTCGTCATTGGCGCTCTTGCGCTTCCCGCTAATACCATTAATCGTGATGTGTTGGGTCGACTGGTCGATACCGCCAAGACCCGTAATCTGACTGTGACTTTTCATCGTGCACTGGATGCTACGCCCAATATGTTTGAGAGCCTGGATGTATTGATTCAATACGGTGTGGATCGTATTCTGAGCAGTGGTACAACCTGGGGTTCTGCTGACGGTGCCTTTGAAGGTGTGAGGATGCTTGAGCAACTTATGTTGAAAGCTGAAAACAGGTTGGAGGTGGTCGTCGGTGGTGGGGTTGATCCGGAGAATATCGGAAAGATATTACAACAACTGCCAGTAGCAAATCATTCTGCCAGCATTCACGCCTACAGCAGTGTTCTTGATGAAGGGGAGGTATCGGTGGAGAGAGTCCGTTCCCTCTGTGCAGCAGTAGAATCTTTTTAGTCGATTTACATGGCCTTAATGGCTTCTTCCATCTCGGTCCGGATATTATCGGACTGAGTACCAAAGATAGCCTGCATATTTTGACCTATCACCACAACAGCAGTGGCACCCAGCTGTTTAATGGCCTCCTGATCAACGTCGTCAGGGTTGTTAACCGTGACTCTCAAACGAGTGATGCAGGCATCCAGATTCTTGATATTTCCCTTGCCGCCAAAAGCCAGAATAAGGTCCCTGGCCAGGTCACTGGACGGAACTACTTTCGCTGATAGTTCTGATTCAATTTCACGCCCGGGTGTCTTGAGGTCCAGCAGGGTGATCATAACTCTGAAGATCACATAATAGAGGACCGCGTAGATCAGTCCCAGGCCAATAATCCAGGCGGGTCTGGTGGCTATGCTGTAGTAAAGGAGATAATCGATCATGCCGTTGGAAAATGACATGGCCATCTTGATGTCAAGGTAATTGGTAATGGCGTAAGCCAGTCCCGCCAGCAGCGCATGAATCCCGTAAAGTATCGGAGCGACAAAAAGGAATGAGAACTCTATGGGCTCCGTTATACCTGTGAGCAATGAAGTAAGTGCCGCTGACAGCATAAGGCCACCGACTTTTTGTTGATTCTCAGGTTTGGCGCAATGCCAGATGGCAATGGCCGCAGCAGGCAGGCCAAACATTTTAAAAAGGTAGCCGCCTGCCAGAAATCCGGCAGTAGGATCACCGGCAAAGAACCGCGCAATGTCGCCTCTAAAGACGTTACCATTTGATGGATCAATGAACTCACCCATCTCCATCTGGAAGGGTACATTCCAGATATGGTGCAGGCCAAATGGAATCAGGGCACGTTCAACCACACCATAGATAAAGCCAGCCAAAACAGGGTTCTCAGTCACCGACCATTGAGAGAAGGCGTCGATAGCCTGTTGTATGGGGGGCCAGATAAAGCTGAGGAGAATGCCAAGAAAGACAGCTCCTATGGCAGTGATGATCGGGACAAATCGCTTTCCTGCAAAGAAGCCCAGATAATCCGGAAGTTTGATTTTGTAATAGCGTTTGAACATCCATGAGGCCATGATACCAATAATAATCCCGCCGAAAACACCGGTATCAATGGTATCTATTCCCATAACAGAACTGGGCTCTACTCCCAGCTCTGAGGCCATAACACCCATGGTTCCCAGCATGACCACGTAGCCGACAGTTGCTGCCACTGAAGAAACACCGTCATTATCAGTAAGGCCAATGGCAGTACCAATGGCAAAGATAATGGGCAGGTTTCCGAAAACCATGCCACCGGCCTGGGCCATGACGCTGGAGACGAGATCTGGAATAAAATTGAAGCCCGCACTGCCTACGCCCAGCAGTATCCCTGCAACAGGCAGAACGGCGACAGGCAGCATCAGCGCCCGACCTATCTGCTGAAGTGTGCCGAATGCAGATTTGACCATTGGAGAAACTCCGGGGAGAAGATTCTAATCTGAGAGCAAACCGAAGACTCGTGGATTTATGGAAGGATAGACCAAACAGCCACGAGCGTAGAAAAAACATTTTCTTTCCTGAGTGTATTGCAAGTCTGAGCATATGCGCCGCTGAGGGCGGTGACAGTCTATAATAAAAGTCCTTTGACGTGTTTTAGTCGCACCTGGCTGAGCGACAGTTGAGTAACGAAATCATAATCGGTCTGTTCAACGCGACGCCTGACCGGAGCCTGTTTTAGTGATTCAGAGTTTAGGATTTCTATTTCTTTGACACGCTGAATACAGTATGAACTCACCTGGCAGGGCCAGATCCATGAAAGCTGGATGAGACACGGCTTCCAGAATACACTTCTGGCCCTGGAAGGCTAATTGCTGCTGCCATCAACTGCCAAAAGCCCAGCACTTTTGAAGATGTCGGGTTTAAGTCGGTTTATGGTTGCAGAATGTTTTTCTTTAAATCTGAAGGAAAACTAATAGAGCTTCCTTATTGAATCTCTCAGGCGCAGCTCCCCTTCAAAATGGGTGCTTTCCGGCCTGCTAAAACCCTCCTCCCGGAGTCGGTTCATCAAGAGTTCTCCAGCAACTCTGGCCATCTCTGTCATTGGAAAGTGCAATGCAGTGACATGTGGAGTCAGGAAAGTACAAAGGTCCACACTATCATAGCTGATGAGAGAAACGTCTTCGGGCACACGGATGTTGTTTTCTCGAAAGGCGTCCATACAACCTGCTGCCATCTCTTCGCTGCAAGCAAATACGGCAGTAAAAGGTTTGTCGGTTGAGAGTAGTTGTCTGGTGCCTTCGTATCCGGCTTTTCTCGTGTAGTTGCCTTCAGTGATCAGGTCCATATCCAGGGCAATATGATGCCGGTTAAGGGCATTGGCGTAACCCTGGAAACGTTCTTTTGCTTTTGACTTGGCGAGTTTCCCGGCCAGACAGGCAACACAGGTGTGGCCATTTTTCAGAAGCAGTTCTACGGTGTTGTCGCTGGCTTTGATGTGATCAAAGGTGATGCAGCGGTCGGCCAGGACATCGACGTAACGATCCAGAAGTACAAAGGGCGGAGCGGTTTCTGCAATGGTAATCAGCTCATCATCACTCAGGTAACGGACGTGCAGCAACAATCCGTCAACCCGCATGTTAATCAGGTGATCGATAGCGGCGCGCTCGCTTTCAGCACTGTGTTTGCCCTGGGTGACGATCATCACTTTACCGGCAGAGTCTGCGACCTGCTGGACCTCTGCCATAAGGTCACCAAATAAACCACCCCGGAAAGATGAGACCATCAAGCCGATGGTATTGGAGGTATTGCTCGCCAGTGACTGGGCAACAGGGTTTGGACGATAATTCAGTTCGTCCATGGCGGACTCTACTCTCAGGCGAGTTGTCTCTGTTACCTGTCCGGTGTTGTTCAGTACCCTGGATACCGTAGCGCGGGATACTTTTGCTCGCTCAGCGACGTCTTTAATGGTTGCCATTATTGCTTCTGATCGACTTTTTTGTGAAGTGTAATCAACTCCTGAACCATTTCCTGAGCCAGCATGGATGTCATTAAATGGTCCTGGGCATGAACTGTTACCAGAGTCATCGGGTTTTTTCCTTTGCTCTGATCTTCCTCGATCAATTGAGTCTGGATTCTGTGAGCCACTTTTGCAGCTTCCCGGGCATGAGCCATGATCTCTTCGGCGCCTTCGTAGTTCCCGGCTTTTGCTTTGGACAAAGCTTCGTAAGAACAGCTGCGGGCCCGGCCAGAGCTAAGGATGATCTCCATTACGGCGGACTCTAGATCCATGGTCGTACTCCTTTCGGGTATGCAGTTATCCGTAGGGCTTTGTGGACTCTTGGTTAATCGCCTGAAGCACTCAGAAAATGTTTTAAGGCAAAGATAGTCAGGACACTGGTCTACACTGGATGTTTGTAGATGTAACCGGTTTCATTGGTCGGCCTCATTATGGTTGATGTAAGTCAAAAAACCAAATTATGGACTCCGTCGGTGAGAATCAGGTCAACAACAAACAGGTGTCTGGTATTAGGGAAACACAAAAACACACTTATTTTCTTGATCTATCCTTTCTCTCTGTATGCCACTGGGCAGGGATAGGATTATTAAACACTCACTCTTTACATTGCTGCTGTCGCTGTCGTCTGTCAGACTAAATCGTTAACAGAGCATTTTATTTTCGAGCCTGAACAGAGTGTAGATTTTTCAAACCAGAGCTTTTCTATAAAGCGTGAACTGCGAACATTGTCTGGCAACCCGTTAGAGATTGCCGACACAAACATCCGCCCCCGGGATACTGACTACGGTGACGGGAAAGGAGGCTCTGAACGACGCCAGCATTCGTTGGGTTTAAATTGTTTTGTCCAGCCTTGTCACGGCGTCTGTCGATTTCGACAATTTTCCGATTCATTCGTTAGCGGAGTGCAGAATTTTGAAGAAAGTTCGACAGACAGCACAGGAGCAACACCCGAACACAGCTTGTGCAACCATTTGGCTAATACACACTGTTATCGTTGCAACTTGATAGACGGGGTCGCCTCAGACAGGGTCGCCTTAGATTCAATAGCCGCAGGAACAGCCAATACCATTGACCCTGACTGGCAAGCAACCTGCAACGTGATCCTGGTTGGAGAGGATGGTCAACTGCGGCAATGCGGGAAGGTCTACAAGAATGCCAAAGTGCTTTCAAATCACAAAAGCAGCATCCACACCGGGGAAAAACTTGTGATGCAATCAGGGGGGGGAGGATGGTCAGTCACGGCCATGCGGAACGATCTGCAAGAGTGCTAAAGCTCTATTGGATCACAAAAGAGGAGTCTATACCGGGCCACAAACCTGTAATGCAAAAGTGACAGGGAGGATGGATAGCGGTCGCCATGCGGGATGATATGCAAGAGTGCTCAAGCCCTGTCTCGTCACACAAAAGAAGACATCGAAAACGCAAGTCTGTTGATATGGATCAGAATGATAACCTCAGGCCTTAATCTGCTGATGCCCCCCGTGGCTCTTTCATAGGGTGTCGCAAAAATCCAACACGCTTTCCCACGCTCGGAGCCACAAGACTTAAAAAGCATGGGAACCGGAGCTTTTCGACACCCTCATTAGGCAGGGGGTGTCTGCGAGCAGTCTTAAGACTGCCAATAACAAAGTTTGACATGTGCGAAAACAAAAATATTCTTGTGAGCAGGACTAGATACAGAGTTTAGCCTGTGCCTGAGCAGGAACAGCTGCTTGCCCAAACTTTTGGTTGTGCCCGGTTCGTATACAGCTCAGCCTCGAAACCGCTTACAGTGTTGAAAAAGAACCCTGGTTACCCATGGTTGCAGGTTGTCTTTTCGTTGCCCGTTCAGCAATCCCGGCGCCATCAACAGACTGCCTTCAAGAACTTCCGGGAAAGCCGGGCAAAGTCCACCGTTTTTTCAACAAGAGACACGTAAAAACAGGGTGCAACCTTTGTTTTTCTTCTATGAAGCATGAAACAGAAGCAAGTAATCTCGCTTACTTCCAGCTTCCAGCTTCCAGCTTCCAGAGCCGGAGTACTGTTTTATGGAAAATATTGTCAGTCAACCTCACAGGGTGTCTAAAGAAGCACGTTCCAATCTGAAATCCCAAAAGCCCTGCCTGATCTGGTTTACCGGTCTGAGTGGTTCAGGTAAGTCTACCGTTGCTAATGCAGTAGAGAATCTTCTGCATGAACAGGGTTATCACACCTACGTATTGGATGGCGATAATGTTCGTCATCGTTTGAACAAGGATCTGGGGTTTAGTGATAATCACCGGTT
The DNA here is from genome assembly GCF_032883915.1 of Endozoicomonas sp. 8E. Classification (NCBI taxonomy): domain Bacteria; kingdom Pseudomonadati; phylum Pseudomonadota; class Gammaproteobacteria; order Oceanospirillales; family Endozoicomonadaceae; genus Endozoicomonas; species Endozoicomonas sp. 8E. The sequence goes on from NZ_CP120717.1 coordinate 2,090,864, forward strand.
TGAAAACATTCGTCGTATTGGCGAGGTCTCCAATCTGTTCGTTGATGCCGGCCTTATTGTACTGAGCGCTTTTATCTCTCCTTTTACATCTGACAGAAGAATGGTCAGAGATATGTTTCCTGAAGGTGAGTTTATCGAAGTCTATGTCAACACTCCATTGGAAGTCTGTGAGCAGCGTGACCCAAAAGGGCTTTATCAAAGGGCTAGAGCGGGTGAAATCAAAAACTTTACGGCTATTGATTCTGGTTATGACGTTCCTGAGAACCCGGAAATAGTCATTAATACGGCAGAAATGTGCCTTAAGGAGTGTGTTCAAGTGGTTCTTGATTATCTGATTGAGAAGGAACTGCTTCAAAAATCCGAGTTAAGTATTCAGCTCATGAAGTCATTGTTGCAGGTTTAAATCCTATGATGCCAGATCTGCAGGTCTTGTCTGCAGGGCCTGCCATTATCAGCAGAAGAACGCAGTCAGTGGTCAACCTGCTGACTGTTGATCCTTTTAGGGTAACAGGGAATTCATCAGGCGTAACGGCGAATTCTTCGTAAGTATTGTGCTGATCGTGGATTAGAAACCGGCTAAAGATGGTCAACTGTTCATTGCCAAAAGCAGAGACTCTCCGAATATCCGCCCGAGTCGAGAGATACTTTCAGCACCTTTCCGGTATCACGATCACTAAAGATCGTACAGGCCGTTTCTTTGTGTCCATGCTGTGCATGTTTGACGCTAAAAGAGGGACTCAAACCCATGCCCACTTGTAAAAAACAAGCAATCTGCTCGGGGGGTGTCAAGGCTGAGTAGTTGTATAGGTGTAAACCGAAACTTTATTGATGTAGGTCAAGGTTTTGATAGTGGGTAGTACGTATTATGAAATCACTCAGGCAAGCAAGAAAAATAATAAAAAGCGCCAGAGAATAAAGGACATAAAAAAAAGAAGCGGGAGCCAGTGACAAGCCAGCCGATCAAATACCCGGGTTTGAGGGGACCTCGGGTATTTTTTTATGGGTAAAAAAACTGCCCTGAGTTCATTCTTTCTGTCATAAAAATCGTTAGTGAAAAATTGTTTCTGACCCCCATGGCTGTTTAATATGGAACCATGGGATTTTATCCCGTGAGACCGATGACGTTTTAATACCATCTCAAGGTTTTTTTCAGGACTTATGTCATGCAGATACTAATTACCGGGGGAACAGGATTTATTGGCCGACGGCTGGTGGCCAGACTTTTGTCAAAAGGGCATCGGCTGACCATTTTAAGCAGGCAGGATGCCGTGGATGTTCACCGTCTGCTGACCCCTGAAGTGAGGCTTGTGAAGTCTTTGACGGCGGTGAATCCTTCCGTGGCTTTCGATGCCGTTATTAATCTGGCCGGTGAGGGGGTAATGGATAAACGTTGGACACCTCCGAGAAAAACACAGTTGCTCGATAGCCGGGTCGCTCTGACTTCAGAACTGGTTGACCTGATTGAACGAATGGAAAACCGACCTGGTTGCCTGATCAGTGGCTCAGCCATCGGGTTTTATGGTGGCAGGGGTGATGCGGCCCGTCTGGACGAGTCTTCCGGGGCAGGAGACGACTTTGCTTCACGGCTCTGTGTACGCTGGGAGCAGGCTGCCGAACGTGCCAAAGGTCTGGGGGTGCGGGTTTGCCTGGTCAGAACCGGCATTGTGTTGCACCCTGAAGGAGGTGCGCTGCATGAAATGATGACTCCTTTTCGTTTGGGGATTGGAGGTCCGCTGGGTTCTGGCCAACAGATGATGTCGTGGATTCACATGGAAGATATGGTGAATGCGCTGCTGTTTTTGTTGGAGAATGAATCAGCTGAGGGCGCCTTTAATGCCACTGCCCCTGAAGCGGTCAGCAATAAAGACTTTGCCGTGGCTCTGGCTGGTACTCTCAATCGTCCCGCCTTCTTGAAAATGCCAGCCAGGGTTCTGAAGTGGATGTTGGGTGAATCTTCTGAAATGGTATTGAAAGGCCAGAATGTTTATCCGGGGCGTCTAATGGCTGAAGGCTATCAGTTCACCTATCCACAATTGAAACCGGCACTGACGCAGTTGATCAGAGCATAGCGTGAAAAAATGATCTAAAAGTGCCGTTTAGTTCGTCGTTTTATAATAAAATGACCCTCTTTTAAGTACTGACAGCCATAAGTAACAGGATATTTTTCTATTTCCTGATGATGAAAAAACGTTCAAAGTAACTGCCAGGACTGATCGCCTCTGTTTGACTTCATGCAATGGATGAAAAGGAAGCAGGGTAAAAGCAAGAGAGAAACTATGCAGAGGCTCTGATGGAGAAGAAATTCTGCATAATACGGACTATAGAAGCATGCCCCAGGCACTGAAAATACAAAATCTGAGAAAACAATACGACAATGGATTTCAAGCCCTGAAAGGGATTGATCTCTCAGTTGAAGAAGGCGATTTTTACGCCCTGCTGGGACCCAATGGTGCTGGCAAATCAACCACTATCGGTATTATTTCATCACTGGTTCGCAAGACTTCGGGCGAGGTTTCAATATTCGGGCACGATGTTGATACTGATCTTGTCAAGGCTAAGCGGATGCTGGGCGTCGTTCCCCAGGAATTCAACTTCAATCAGTTTGAAAAAGTTGAAGATATCATTGTGACCCAGGCCGGCTATTACGGCATATCCGCAAAAGAAGCCCGCAAACGTGCAGAGGAGTACCTCAAGCAGCTGGGCCTGTGGGATAAACGACACAATATCTCAAGAATGTTGTCCGGCGGTATGAAGCGACGTTTGATGATTGTCAGAGCCCTGATTCATCAGCCGAAACTACTGATTCTTGATGAACCGACCGCCGGAGTTGATATTGAACTTCGCCGCTCTCTCTGGGATTTTCTCAGGGAGATCAACGAGCAGGGCACCACGATTATCCTGACTACTCATTACCTTGAGGAAGCCGAGCAGCTCTGCCGCAATATCGGCATCATTGACAGTGGCAGGATCGTCGAGAACACCAGCACCAAGGCTCTGCTGGGCAAACTGCAACAAGAAAGTTTTGTGCTGGATCTGAAACAACCGATTGGAGACCTGCCGGCCTTTGCGGGTTATATTGTCAAGAAGTTGGATAACCAAAGTATTGAAGTTGAGGTCGGCAAGCACCAGGGGGTGAATGACCTGTTCCGGCAGCTGAGTGAATATCAAATTGAAGTGGCCAGTATGAGAAACAAGTCCAACCGTCTTGAGGAGTTGTTTGTCAGTCTGACTTCGGATGCTTTAGCGGCTTCAGGACAAACAAAGGGCAGCGCGGCTGTGAAGGGAGGAAGTGAACAGTGAGTGAGTGGAAGTATAACCTGGTTGCATTTAATACGATCTTCACTAAAGAAATTCGTCGTTTCATGCGGATCTGGCCACAGACGCTATTGCCACCGGCGATCACCATGTCTTTGTATTTCGTTATTTTTGGTGCTGTGATTGGCTCCAGAGTGGGCGAAATGGGTGGCTTTGATTATATGACCTTTGTCGTACCGGGTCTGGTCATGATGGCGGTGATTACCAACAGCTTCACTAATGTGGCTTCCAGCTTTTTCAGTAACAAGTTTCAGAAGTGTGTTGAAGAGTTGCTGGTGTCGCCCGTACCGAACTGGGTGATTCTGGCCGGTTACACCATGGGGGGGGTTGTCAGGGGGCTCTACGTAGGTGTTCTGGTTATGCTGCTCGGCGCTTTCTTCGTAGAGCTACAGGTACATCATATTCTTATTACCCTGCTGGCTGTTTTCCTGACTGCAACTCTGTTTGCACTGGGTGGTTTCATCAATGCAGTGTTTGCCAGAAAGTTTGACGATGTGGCCATCATTCCGACCTTCGTACTGACGCCTCTGACTTATCTGGGGGGTGTTTTCTACTCGATAGACGTACTTCCAGAGCCATTTCGATCCATCTCGCTGCTGAATCCTATCCTGTATCAGGTGAATGCCTTTCGTTATGGAATCCTGGGACAGGACAGTGGTATCAGTTTAGGCTGGGCTTTTATTGTGATGGTACTGGCTATAGTAATACTGGCGGCATGGGCTCTCCACCTTCTGCGAGTCGGCAAAGGTCTTCGAAACTGAATTTGAAGCGAGGCTTTCCAGGCCTCGTTTTTTTCCATGAAGTGCCTGAGGCTATAGCGGCCTGTGCCTTACCTGCGTACGATTCTGCAGTTTGCAATCCTTAAAGTCCGGTTTTCCAGAGGATACTGATCTGGAAGGGTTGCCGGGCAGACAGGATTGGATCAGAGTGAAATTATGAGTGAATTAGTGAATGCTTCCCCGCTGGGGAAAAACAGTGAGTATCAGGCGGAGTATAATCCGGAAGTTTTGTTCCCTATTCCCCGCAGGGAGAAACAGTTGGAGTTAGGGCTGGACCCCGATAACCTCCCTTTTGTAGGCAGTGATGTCTGGTTTGGTTATGAGCTGTCCTGGCTTGACGCAAAGGGTAAGCCGTTGGCCATGATCGGTCGCTTTGAGCTGCCCTGCCAGTCTCCCTGCCTGATTGAATCCAAGTCCTTCAAGCTTTATCTGAACTCATTCAATCAGACTCAGTTTGATTCTGTAGCGCAGGTTCAGGCGGTTATGGAAAAGGATCTCAGCCGGGCTGCAGGTGCGCCGGTCAGGGTAAAGCTGATGACGATTGCTGAAATGGAAGCTTTCGGATTCAAACCGGCTCCCGGCACCGGAGTGGATGAGCTGGATGTGGTCATTGATTGCTATGACTATACACCTGATCTTTTGCAAAAGGCTGAAGGCATTCGGGAAGAAACTATCCATTCTCATCTGCTGAAGTCCAACTGTCCTGTGACCGGGCAGCCAGACTGGGGAACTGTGGTTGTCCAATATAAAGGAGAAGCCATTAGTCATGAGTCGTTTCTGAAGTTTATCTGTTCATTCCGTGGGCATCAGGAATTTCATGAGCAGTGTGTGGAAAGAGTGTTCACAGAAATACAGGCCCGTTTCAAAATGCAGTCTCTGACCGTCTATGCCCGCTATGTACGACGGGGGGGACTGGATATTAACCCATGGCGCAGCACTGATCAGGCCGGGCAGGATGATGGGCGTCTAATCAGGCAGTAAAGTCAGGTTTTGAGTTGCAAGATCAGTAAGTTGGTCCATATATATTATTTGGTATATAGAGGCTCTCTAAGGATATGAAAAAATATATAGCTCTTACTGCTCTTTGCCTTTCCTGTAAAAGTTTCGCCGCAGGCTATGTTATCCGCAGTCCTTATGACTATCATTCAGTGGCTAATTTAATACTCTTATCAAACAGCTGGGGTATTCTTTGGTTGTCTGACAGACAACAGTTTCTTCCTTATCTGGTGCAGGGTTTCCCAGCTCCAACAAACTTCTTCCCCAGTCATATTGGTATTGTGATTCGAGGCTGCGTCCACTATACAGAGGTGCTGGATTACTTCTCCCCATAGCTCAGTCGATCTGACACAGTTGACCTGCAACTCTGTCAGGCAAATAACGACTCCCCGGCAAAGAGAGCCAATAAAAGCTTGGCTGGATAGACCACTTTGTTTGGTTGTGACTCAACTCTCAACAGGCCGCATGGGGATAATGTAATCTTCCCAATCCTCTTCAGGTACCGAGGTTTCTGATTGCGCAAAGGCCCTGACGGAAATGCCTGCCAGGTGAACGCTGTCCGGGTTTCCCGATATCAGAGGGTGCCAGTCGAAGAGCGGTTTACCTTCGGCCAGGAGTCGGTAGGCACAGGTGTCTGGCAACCAGTGGAAATGAGGAATATCACCGGCAGTTAGCTTCAGGCATTGAGGAACCTTTTCCTTTCGGTGTTCATAGTCTGAACACCGGCAGCTATGAATATCCAGCAGCTGGCAGGCCAGTGAGGTGTTGTGAACCTCTCCAGTCTCCTCATCTTCAAGCTTTTGCAGGCAGCAGCGACCGCAGCCATCGCAAAGACTCTCCCATTCTTCAGGGGTCATCTGTTCGAGGGGTTTGGTCTGCCAGAAAGGTGTTGTCATATCGCAATACCGGCTATCTACAGTGTCGTGTGACTGGGAAACTAACGGACTAATGCTCATCAAGCAACTCCAGCTCCTGACAGATCTGATAAACATCAGGAGCAACATCTGATAATAAAGGGTTCCGCTTTTTTAACTGCTCTATTTTACTGCATGCCTGTTGCCTCCATCCTTCCAGTATGTGATCAGCGATATCGATTTTGGCTTTTTTAAGGACGGTCACCGTATGCATAAGCGCCATTTCATCCCCCTTTAACAGATGCAAAGGCGCGGTTTTACCCGAATGACGCCACAAAAAATCCCGGTTCCGTTGATTAGCTTTAAGATAGTTCTTGACGCCTTTCCCTCCATAAGAAGACAGAAGCGTTATCAATGACTCCAGCATCAGAGCGGGTTTAGTCTTTTCAAGGTGGTGAAATTGTTTTAAAACCGCCCAGTTGATTAACCAGTCTGGCTTAGGGGTGGAAAGATAAAGGGAAACTGTTTTTAGCTGGCGATTGAATTGGTCATTCTCTTCATTATCCAAGTCGTTATCCAAGCCGCTATTTTCTTCAGAAGATGCTGTCAACAGCCACTGTTTCAGTTGTGTTTCCTGGTGTTTCAGCTCTTCAATAGCAGGTAGTCCTTCTGATGCCCAGAGCCTGGCCATAATCTGCAATAACAGATGGTTGGGTACTCCCCCGCAGCTTATCCAGTTCATCAGTTTTTTCACTGGCCCATGTTTGGGCACGCCCTGGCCATAATTTATGGACGAGAAGGCATGGAACCGCTCCTTACTGAACTCGCCATCCTGGTCTTTCCACTCCGGCCAGCCAAGCACTTTTTTCACTTGCTCATATCTGGGCATGCCCCGGCTAAAATTCATGGAACAAAATGCGCGGAGCCGCTCCATACTGAACTCTCCATACTTATCTTTCCATTCCGGCCAGTTCAGAACCTCTTTCACTTCCTCCTCATGTTCAGGCAAGCCTGTGGCATGAATCATGGACGAGAAGATGCGGAATCGCTCCATACTGAACTCGCCATACTTATCTTTCCACACCTGCCAGCCCAGAACCTCTTTCACTTCCTCCTCACGTTCAGGCAAGCCTCTGGCATGATTCATGGACGAGATGGTGCGGAGCAGCTCCATACTGAACTCGCCATCCTTGTCTTTCCATACCTGCCAGCCCAGCACCACTTTCACTTCCTTGTGTTTGGGCATGCCTCTTTTGGCGAACATAGACGAGAAAGAGCGGAATAACTCCATATTGAACTCGCCATTCTTGTCTCTCCATTCCGGCCAGTCCAGCATCGCTTTTAATTTCTTATGTTCCTCATGTTTGGGCACGCCTTTGCCGCCATTCATGGACGAGAAAGCGCGGAACAGCTCCATATTGAACTCGCCATCCCTGTCTTTCCATTCCGGCCAGCCCAATATTTCTTTCACTTTCCCATATTTGAGCTTTCCTTTGCCATGATTCATGGATGAGAAGCAGCGGAATAACTTTATATTGAACTGGCCATCCTTGTCTTTCCACTCCGACCAGCCAAGCACCTCTTTCACATCCTTATGTTCGGGCAAGCCTTTTGTGTTGTACATGGATGAGAAAGACTGGAACCGCTCCCTATCGAACTCGCCATTCTGGTCTTTCCATTCCGGCCAGCCCAGCACTTCTTCCACTTCCTCCTGTCTGGGTATGCCTTTGCTATTGTTCATGGAAGAGAGGGAAGTCAATACATCCAAACTCGCCAAATATTCGAGCTCACCCTGGCTACGTTCTGCAAAGCTACGGATATATTTTCTTACATTATGTAGCATGCCGGTCAGCATGCCGGTATTTTTGACGTTTTCAGGAAGGTGCCCAAAAAACGCAGTGGCATTATCGAAGAAACCATTAAAAGACTCTCTCTCTACGAAACCAAGCAGCTTATAAAAAGTGTGCTTTACGGTGATGTTTTTTTTCTTGAATACCTCAATCAAAGTTTGCGCTTTTTCCAGATCTTTCTTGCTTAATTTGTATTTGATGTTTTCTTCTACTTGTTCCAATGGGTCATCGGGGGGCTGAGTGTCTGCCGGTTTACTTTTTTTGGCCGGTGGTGCAGCGGCTGCTATTGAAATATTTCTCTTTCTACCCGTGCTCTTCTTTTTTTTCTGAGCGGGTTCTGATGAATCCTGTTCTGTTTCATGGTGGGCTGGTCTTGCCCTTTTTTTACTGTGAGTGTCCGACAGGCACTGGTTGCATAAAAATGCCGAAGCTGCTGTCTCATTGGCTACACGTTTTAATTCCTGTCGATTCAGCGCCTTGTCACACTTCGAACAAGTGACAGCGGGTTTCCGGTATCCTGCTGAGCTGAGGGGCCAGGTGGCTCATCGCCTCCACGATCGCTGCCGTCTATTGAACCGGTTCTCTGGTTACGGGCAGTGACTCGGCTCCTCTGGCTGCTCTGAGCTGTGGTCGCGGTTGTTGGTTTTTTGGTCGTTCGGGAGGATTGATTCTTGTCGCCGGTAGCCGCCTGTCGGCCAGAATATTTGCCAGAAATGATTTCACAGTAAACACTGAGTTCCTGACCATTCTCTGCCAGCCATGACTGAACCAGTCCCGTTTGAAACCTGGCAGGGCCTGACCTTTCCAGATCAAGAAGGTCGGCTTCAATGACCATGACCCGGTCGGACAAAATTCGGGCCAGCGTTGTTTGCCCCGTCATAGTAGCCCATAGTCGTTTTATTCGTAACGCTCGAAGCAGTTGTCTTTTTTGTTGCTGGCATTTGAAGCAAACTGAAAGCGAACAGCATAGACCCAACCGGAAGAGGGTCGGGCTGTTCAGGTTTAGCCAGCTTATTGGGATATAAGGAATGTGCTGGCAGCGGGCTTGAGCCGGTGGACCCCAATGCAGGTAGCGCTTCCCAAAACACCATCGTCACCAGCAGAAGCAGTGATTGGCTTACCGAGCAGACAATTTTGTTTTTTTGTGAGCGTCTCATAGACCCAGGCGAACTGGTTGCCGTTTGCACGAGACTGTATAGCACTGCACCGGCTATCACGCCATTAACGGAGTTGACGAATATTTCTGAGTCAACTCTCTGTCTGCAACGTTGTTTTTGCAGTTTGTGGTGGTGCCCAGTGGCTTGCCCAAATGAAATGTCAGGGCTAAGGACAAACCAGGCTCTATATCATTGTTTTCATACCGGGTCGTTAAAGCTCAGCAGTTCTTCAGGAAGGTGTTGTATATAGTCTTCTTCGGCTGGAGGCATCTGCAGGTAAAACCCCTTTTCCTGAATCTCGGACATCACTTTTTCAATGTCTGCCATGGCCAGTTTGCGCTCAGGTGTCAGCAGCATATCCATCACATGGGTAGCTTTGCCGAAAGCCTGATGAAGGGCTTCAGGGACTTTCTTCAGTTGATCACGCTTGTCAACGTAGAGGTACATCTCGTTGCGTTTGCTGCTTTTGAAAATGGAAGCAAGAATTTTAGACATAATATTAATACTATCTTGAATGCGCTTGGAGTCAGGGGAGTAACAGGCTATGTTACCTCTGGTCCTCTTTGTACTCTTTCATAGCCAGAATCAGGGGTTCGGCAATTTCCCACTGTCGCCAACCTTTAATGCTCTCAGGCATCGAAAAACGGCCACTGTTTTGCCACTGGCGTAAGAGTGCGTTAGACATTTTTCCCGGGAATAACAGCTCTGCAGGTACATTCAGCTCATCGGATTTGTGAGTCACCCAGGCCTTGATCAGTTTGCCATAGTCGCGGGTGGCTTTCGGCAGAGGAGCAGGGAGCGGTTGCGGATAGTCTGCTTCCGGACTCTCTTTAGCCTGTTTGACAAGATTCAGAATAATCTCGCCATATTTTCGCAGGGTTTTGGGCCTCATGTCCTGAATAGAAGAGAGTGAACGTATATTGTCTGGCATATAACGGGCAATCGGCCAGAGACTTCCCTTGGCGATGATCCGGTTGCGCGGTGTATTACACTTGCGTGCTTCCAGTTCACGGTATTCACAAATCTTCTGTAAAACCGCCAGTTGTTGAGGTTGCAGTTGCCAGGCGCGCTTAACATCTTTCCAGATTTCGCTGGGGACCGGAAACAATGGCGAGCTGAGTAAGGTGTAACAATCCTCTTTAAGCCATTGCAACTGAGGCTTGCCTTTCAGTTCTTCGAGTAATAGCTCATAAGCTTCCAGCAGGTGAACGACATCGAGCGTAGCATAGCTGATCTGGGCTTCAGTCAGTGGACGCTGAAGCCAGTCTGAGCGAGTGGCATCCTTGGGCAGATCCACTTCCAGAAGCGCCTTTAGCAAGTTTTGGTAGCTTAGTGAATGTCCCAGTCCTGCATAGGCCGCAGCAAGCTGTGTATCCAGCAATGCAACAGGGCGGCAGCCAGTGAGAATATTGAAAACTTCGAGATCTTCTCCGCAGGCGTGAAGGACTTTGACGACCGATTCGGATTGCAGAACCCGGCCAAAGGAAGCCCAGTCCTGAACACTGAGTGGGTCAATCAGGAAAACCCTATCACCGGTACCCACCTGAATCAGTCCGGGAATAGGATAAAAGGTATCAGTACGAATAAACTCTGTATCCAATGCAATGGCATCCAGCTCAAGCCACTGCTGGCAGTAATGGTTAAGGCTTTCGCTGTCGAGGACCCAGATGGGGTCAGGATGTTCAATAGGCATATAAGCTGCTGGATTAGAAATAAAAGCCTATTATAAGGAGCTTGTCTCTGAAGCCAAAACAATATTCTTTGATCTCTGATTTAGAAAAGAGGCTTAGGCGGTAGCCCCTGAAATCGGTTTACGTGGAACAAGTTTTGACAACGATTCTCGCTGCCCCCCACCACCGTAGACAATGGCCTACCTCTAAAAATAAATGATCTCGCACCTGACCCGGATGAAAATGGCTGATAAGCCTGAAGCAAAATGGCTTTCGCAATAAAAAGGCCCGCATCAGCGAGCCTATGGAGTGGGTGTGATGAAAGAAATTCCATCAGCGATGGGATTGCAGCGACTGAATTCGATCTTCAAGAGGAGGGTGGCTGGAGAACAGCGCGGCCAACCCACCCTGGCCATTTTTGCGAATACCGAAGGCCGTCATGGTGGCAGGCATCGCACTGGGTGCGTCGTATTCAGCTCTCAGCCTTTCCAGAGCGGCAATCATATCACCACGACCTGCCAGCTCGGCACCGGCTTCATCGGCACGGAATTCTCGCTTGCGGGAGAACCACATCACGATGGCGCTGGCGGCAATACCCAGAACAATCTCGGCAATAAAGCTGACAACATAAAAGCCAATACCTGGGCCACTGCTTTCTTCATCACGGCGGAGGAAACTGTCTACGGCATAGCCGATGATACGTGCAAAGAACATCACAAAGGTGTTCACAACACCCTGGATCAGCGCCAGCGTCACCATGTCACCGTTAGCAACGTGACCTATTTCGTGACCAATAACGGCTCTTGCTTCTCTTGGGCTGAAACGATCCAATAATCCCTGACTCACGGCAACCAGTGAGGCGTTTTTGTTCCAGCCGGTGGCAAAAGCATTGGTTTCCGGGGATGGGAAAATACCTACTTCGGGCATGCCAATGCCCGCTTTTTCAGACAGCTCTTTAACCGTGTCCATCAACCAGCGCTCTTGGGCTGTTCTGGGCTGATCGATAATCTGGGTGCCTGTGCCCATCTTGGCCATGGTTTTGGAAAGGAGCAGGGAAACCAATGAACCGGCAAAACCGAAAACGGCACAGAAAGCCAGCAGTGACTTCATATCGAGTCCCTGGGCTGTGACATAGCTACCCACGCCAAGGATGTTGAGCGTGATGCTGGCGACTGCGATGACAGCAAGGTTAGTTGCAAGAAATAGCAGAATTCTTTTCATTACCGAATGGTTGCCTTTGTTAGTTGGATAATTGGACTATGGAGGCGTTGAGTCCGGATTTCAATCCTCAGTCCGTCACATTTAACAATGTTTACACTCCTTCAGGCTTTGCAGGTGAAAAAGTGCTGGCAGAGCTGGTTCAGCTGGTGGGTGGTCCCGGATTTTAATGTTTCACGAAACTGCCAGCCCAGAGTCCTCTGTTTCTGAAGCATCGGTTCTGGCAGGTCTTCCTGTTCAGTTTTCAGGCCTGGCATACCGAGCCTGAGGAAACTTTTTTCAGTCAGAACCACCTGATCCAGTCCTTCCAGCCGAACTCTTTCGGAGTAGTGTATATAGCCTTCTCTGGCCAGCCAGAGAAAACTGTCAAAGCAGGCCTGATGTCGCTTGCCGGGTAATCCGAATTCATCCACAGGCACGGGGGTAATGATGTCGTCGACGTACAGAGAGGTCAGCCGTGGAAAGACATTGTAGAGATGTACCAGTGTCTTGGCACAATCATGAAAAAAGTCGTCGATGTGGATGTCAGCCATGTTCAGAATTCAGTAATCGGTATCAAATGGGCCGTTGAGTCACGGCCACGGTTCTTATTATTGTTTGTATCGGCTCAGGAATCGTTCAAGTTTATCGCCCACCATCTCCAGATCTTCAACCCGGGGCAGGGTAATAATCCTGAGATGGTCCGGGTCTGGCCAGTTGAAGGCACGACCCTGCACAAGCAGAATTTTTTCCTGAATCAGCAAGTCGAGTACCAGCTGTTCGTCGTCGTGAATCGGATACTTTTTCGGGTCCAGTTTCGGGAACACGTACAGGGCTCCCTTGGGTTTGACACAGCTGACACCGGGGATCTGATTCAGGCGCTCGTAAATCACATCTCTCTGTGCGAGGAGTCTGCCGCCGGGAAGAACGAGGTCATTGATGCTCTGGTAACCCCCCAGCGCCGTCTGAATAGCGTGCTGGGCAGGAACGTTGGAACACAGACGCATGGAAGCCAGCATTTCCAGACCTTCCAGATAGTCCCTGGCTTTATGCTTGGGGCCACTGGCAACCATCCAGCCAGAACGAAAACCGGCTGCACGATAAGATTTGGAGAGCCCGTTGAATGAGATCATGAACACATCATCCGCCAGAGATGCCATGGCCGTGTGCTCTGTTCCGTCGAAGAGAATCTTGTCGTAGATCTCGTCAGCAAAAATAATCAGGCTGTGCTGGCGGGCAATCTCAATGATTTCCTGCAGCAGTTCAGGTGGGTAAACGGCACCCGTTGGATTGTTAGGGTTGATGACAACAATGCCCCGGGTTTTGGCGGTGATTTTGCTGCGAATATCATCCAGGTCAGGGTACCAGTCAGATTGCTCGTCACAGAGGTAGTGAACCGCTCTGCCTCCTGAAAGGTTGGCTGCCGCAGTCCAGAGAGGGTAGTCCGGCGCCGGGATCAGCAATTCATCACCGTTGTTCAGTAATCCCTGCATGGCCATGACGACCAGTTCGCTGACGCCATTACCGATAAAAATGTCTTCCAGCTCGACACCGGGAAAATCTTTCTGCTGACAATAGTGCATCACGGCCTTGCGTGCCGAAAACAAGCCCTTGGAGTCGGTGTAGCCCTGGGAGTTGGGGAGGTTGAGAATGACGTCCTGAATAATCTCTTCAGGTGCATCAAAGCCAAAAGGCGCAGGGTTGCCTGTGTTCAGTTTCAGAACACGCTGGCCTTCTTCCTCCAGTCTTCTGGCTTCGCGCAATACCGGACCACGTATTTCGTAGCAGACGTTTTCCAGTTTCAGGGACTTCTCAATATCCTTCATGGGTTCTTTTCCTGTGGCCGATATAAGGCTCATTGTCTTTTTATATGTTGTCTGTTACCCAGAGCTGTCTGAGTATTGCTCCGTCAACGAGTGGTGTCAGTTTCCCGATCGTTATGGATCAGCAGGTCATGGGATTCTCTGGAACATTATCAATCTGACTATAAACCTGACTATAAATAGACAAGAGCGGGTAAAAAATGTTCTCCCTGGCAGGGAATCAGGTGGTCATTATGATCGCTTTAAGGCTACAGTGCACGACCCAAACCCGGATATTTCCATTAAAGAAGCTGGAGGTGGTATGAAAGTTGAAAAAACCGATGCCCAATGGCAGACAGAGCTGACTGAAGAGCAGTATTATGTCTGTCGGCAAAAGGGTACCGAACGGCCTTTTTCTGGTGAGTACGTTCATTTTGATGGCCTGGGTCGTTATAGCTGTGTCTGCTGTGATCAAATCTTGTTCGAATCCACGACCAAATTTGATGCCGGCTGTGGTTGGCCCAGCTTCTGGGAAGTCGTGGATAAGGAGGCGGTAAATTACATTGAAGACAAAAGCCTGGGTATGGACCGGACAGAAGTGGTGTGTTCAGTCTGCAACGCGCATCTGGGGCATGTATTTCCTGATGGGCCGGAGCCTACAGGGTTGAGGTACTGCATGAATTCGGTCGCTCTTCAGTTCAAAGCAGACAAGTGAATTGCGCAAAAAAAACAGTGCATACACTATCCATCAGCTATGGCCTCAGGCTATTAACCAGCGGGTCAGAGTGTTTTCAAGCTGCTCCTTGTTGAAAGGTTTAGCCAAATGGTCGTTCATTCCTGCATCCAGGCATTGCTTTCTGTGCTGATTCATAGCGTTGGCGGTTAAGGCTATGATGGGCGTCTCCCTGGTTGCTATCTGATCTCGTAGTCTGTGAGTGGTGGTTAACCCATCCATAACTGGCATATTGCAGTCCATCAGAATCAGGTCATAGTTTTTTTGCTGACAGGCTGCCAGACAACTCTCGCCATTATGAGCCAGCTCTACCTTATAGCCCAGCTGCTCAAGCATTCCCTCCGCCACCATTCTGTTGATGGGATTATCTTCGACGACCAGAACCGAATAATCTCTGTTTTTTGGGTGTTGGATTTTCAGGGTGTCAGGTAACGGTTGGGAGACCTGAGGACGGATAGTCCGGGTTTTCTCCAGTGCCTGGATAAACAATTTCCGGGTCAGAGGGAGTGGTAGCCAGACCAGGGTGTCCGTGCCGTTATCCAGAGGCGCATGAGCGGCATAAATCACTTTCAGTGACGGATTATCCTGACCGGCATTTCTGGCCAGATCTTCATTTTCTGTAATCAGAATATCTGCCCAGTCGGGCAGGTCACCGATCTTGTTATTAGAGGTTTGTCGGTGGCTGATATTCCAATGCGCCAAAAGATGAGAACAACAGCTTTGCAAAGCTTCTGAGCCATCGAGCACTATCTGGTTACCCCTGATATCAGCAGAAACCGATACTTTTTCTTCCCTTGATTTGTAACGGAATGGCAAGCGGACAGAAAATGTGCTGCCTTCTCCGGGCTCTGACATGACAGACAGTTGTCCACCCATGTTAGTGACTATGGACTGGGTCAAAGGCAGACCCATACCTGAGCCCCCGAAACGGCGACTGGTATCACTGCTGGCCTGGGCAAAGGGTTTGAATATTTCGTCCAGCGCCGATTCAGGGATACCGATACCGGTGTCACTGATGTTCAGCATAATATCAAGATGATTCCCGGTGGTTTTCTGGCAATCGAGCCAGATACGAATGTCACCTTCATCGGTAAATTTTGCGGCATTTCCTATCAGGTTGGTCACGACCTGATGAAAACGGGTTGGGTCACCCAGGATTTCGTCTGGCAGGGTGGGATCAATATCACAATAGATCGGAACCCCTTTGGTAAATGTGGATTGTCCTGCAAGCACCACAACATCTTCCATTGAGTTTCTGAGATCAAAAGGGATTTCTTCAAGAATCATCTTGCCCGACTCAAGTCGGGAAAGATCCAGGATATCGTTGAGCAGACGGATCAGATGACTACCAGAATCTCTGGCAATGGTTAAACGCTGATGTTGTAGTTCAGTCAGTTCGTCGTTGAGGGCAATACTCAGCATGCCCAGAACTGCATTGAGTGGTGTTCTGATTTCGTGACTCAGGCTCGACAGCTGTACGGCTCGCTGACTGGCAGTTTCCAGTGCCTGGCTGCGTGCTTTTTCAAGCTGACGGTTGGTCTTCTCAAGCGTCTGGTTGTTTTTGCGAATATCTCTGGTCCGCCGGGCAATAATGGTTTCCAGTTCAGCCAGATGTTCACGTAACTGTTCTTCAGCCAGTCGCCGGTGGTGCAGATGGTGATGAATGTTGTTCAAATAATGGTTGATAGTGCGGGTCAGCAGGCCTATCTCATCATTCTCATGCCCCTTGGGCTCCGGAAGCTGAATCTTGTTACTGTTTTCCGGGTGCTCAACCATTTTTTCTGTCATGTTCAGCAAAGGCTTGGTCAACATGTGATAAAACATGATCGACAGAACCAGTGACAGCAGGAAGGTTTTGACCAGGCCGGTCACCAGGGTAAAGATGGCCCGATCAAAAAACTGAGTGCTGATAGGGCGGGTGTCGGCAACGATTTTAAGCCAGCCGAGCGGTTCATCTTCATCAAAGGGAACCTTGAGCTCCCGAATATAGGTTCGACTGGCACCAAACAGCATATCGGTAAAGGGGCGGGCTTTATCCTGTTGCGGCTCTTTACTCACAGCGGCAAGAATTGAACCCGATGCTTCAACAATTTCTGCCCTGACGATGGTGGGCGATTTGATGAGTCCCAACACCAGCTCGTTGGCCAGCTCTTTATCAATGTTGTAGGCAATGCGGGCAGCTGGAGTCCTGGTGATATCAATATAGGTTTCTATGGTGGCGTCAATTTGCCGGACCTGAGACCGGTAGTCGATGATCACCAGATACAGACTCAGGAACAGCCCCAGTATAAAGGCAATGACAACGGTGTTACGTGCCTGTTTGAATGACAGTCGATCCCTGAAACGGATTGGCATGAGAAACGCTTTATTTTAATTATTGCTCTGTGATTCGTTTTACCTGTATTTTCCTGATAGCGCAACAACAGCCCGAATCCAATCTGCTTGTTTGGGAACCTGACCTCCCGGCTTTCCCCTCATCGAGTTGTTTGTTCATGGTTTTACCTCAACTGGATACCCCGTCCTTAAGAGGGTGTCGCAAAACTCTGGTTCCCATGCTCCAGCGTGGGAACGAGTTGTTAAGGAAGTCGTCATTCCCGCGAAAGCGGGAATCCAGCCCCAACAGTGGGACTCCGCCTTCTCGAGGATGACAAGGCCAGGGGGGCACCGGGCAGTATGGTTCTGGTGGTGAGTCAGTGTGGATTCCCGCCTTCGCGGGAATGACGAGAATGAAGTCGGGAATGACGAGAATGAAGTCGGGAATGACGGGAGTGAAGCCGGGAATGACGGGAGTGAAGCCGGGAATGACGGGAGTCAACTCGTTCCCACGCTGGAGAGAGTTTTGCGGCACCCTATTCAGGGCTGGGTTCAGTGACTATCATCGCCCCGTTGCCAGTTGTAGAAGGTGCCCAGAGTGTAGGAGTAAGGAATACTTTCTGCATGGGAAAACGACCATTTAGGCACATTCTCCTGGAAGTATTTCTCCCAGCCATTCTCAAATAGTTTTATGGTACGATCGCGGCGCTCGCGGAACTGCAGGTAATTTTCGTGTCGAGTCCAGCCATGTATCATGCCATTTGCCTCAACACGGTGTGTATAGGCTGCATCGGTTTCACCGAAGCGTTGAGGCGAAGCAATCTCGGTACGTATCTCATATTCAGCGTCCGTTTCACCTGCGCCTCGCCAGCGATTAATCCTGTCAAGAGTGCGGCCCAGAGGTCCACCCAGCCATTGAGTGAGCATCTTGTTGTCGTTCATAAAGAAGTCGAAAGTGAGACCCGACGCCAGAGCAAATCCGAACGTTTGAGCACTGGTAAATCCGGATATAAGGCCATGGGTGTATGCTCCAGCGGTGGAAATGGGGCCCAGCACCAGACCCGCTGTGGCAGAGGTCAGCATTTTCATTGTTTGTGGTGTTACCCTGTGCAACAGGGGTACCTGAATCCCTTGTCCGGAGCCCATTGATTTCACTATCTCGGGCAGCAGACGCAAAATGCTGCGATACATTTGAGGGTTGGCGTTGTACTGTCTGGCAAAGAGCATAGAACCGGTTCTCAACAGAATCACTGAAGAAGCGGCTTTGCCCAATGGCATGGCCAGCCCGCCCACTTCAGAAACTTTCTCAATGCCGTTGTGGTGGGCATATTGCGCGGTGCGATCGGGATCAACACCATAGTGTTCCAGCCAGTGCTGGAAAGGTATGAGCATCCGGTGCAGGTAATCCCCTCTGTTGGTCAGATCCAGAAGGTAGAGGAACGCCATGTTGGATAGGGACAGATCGGCAGCCTGCCAGACGGTATGGGTCGCCAGCAGGGGTTTGTAACTGGTGTAGTACCAGGTGACAGCCTGTACCAGGAAGGCTGAAGGTTTGACCCAGTAATCATTGAGCTGCCACTCAACCGCTGCAACATGAGCCAGCATCAATGTGTTATGGATTGCCTTGATCAGGTCTGATTCAGACAGGCCAGCAACATTGGCATAAGGCGTCAGGGTATCCTGAAGATTGCTCAGGAAGGCTGTCGTCCTGCGGCCATTTTCAAAGGCAATATCGTCAAGAACGTAGTTGGCGATGACCGCAGCTGCATATTCTTTCATGCCGACAACAGACTCTTTCATACCTGCCGGGTGAGTGGCCATCACGGTCACAGGATTAAAGGCAGTCTGCATGAATTCCTCAGCTCCCTCATCAGACAGTATCCCAACAACGACTTTAAAGCGAGGCACATCGACACCGTGTGTGTAGCCAAGCAAGTGTTCAAATTCGGCCACTGCCTGATAACCATCAACACCTCTGACGGCCTTTATATAGTTCTCAAGTTCAACTTTACTGATCAAGCCTTCCCGCAGCAGAGTAATGATCTTGTTAGCACTGGCAGAATGAGCAGCGAAGTATTCCGAGAAGCTATTCAGCTCTTCCGGTTCATGCCCGGCGAAGTCTATGGCTGTTTTACCAATCCTGCGAATTTCGTCTTTGAATGGTTGAGACCCTATTTCCATCTCGTACATGGCGTTGAGCACCATAATCTCGATTTCTTCCAGCACATCTTCGGGCTGACCTTCCGGGGGGATGACAGGGGATTTCGGAAAGCTGGTCTTCAGGCGTTTAAAACCTTCCACAATCCGACTGGCCTGTTTAAACGTCAGTTTGTCTCCGGCCATTGCCTGCAGGCGAATGGGTGCAAATTCATCGTCAAAATTGAAAACCGAAAGAAAGGGTATGGTCTTATCGCTCTCCATTGCTGCTTCGTTCAGGCCAATTGCGGCTTCCAGAGCTCGTTTTTTGAGAGGGTGCTGCTGCATGAAGTCGTTCATATCGGTCAGCAGTTTTGCCTGTTTCTCTGAGTACTGTACGAGACTGCGGTCATTCTTGACGGCTTCTTCGGCAGCCTTCAGGACTTTTTCCATTCTCACAACGTCTGCTTTCCTGGCTTCAAGTTCAGCTTCCAGACGCATCTGAAGGGACGGTTCCTCAATCAGTTGCCGGATCTTGCCGCCAGTACCATCATCACCGCCCAGTTCTAGCTGTTTGTTTCTCAGGGCATTAATCCGTCGTTCATTGGTGTCAGAAGCGTCAGGTTTAAGACCCACAGCTGCTTCAGTGGCTTCAAGAAGCGCGTCATGATCCGCCAGGTCCTGTTTTGCACTTAATGCAGCTTGATATTTATGATTCAGGGCTGAATTCAGCCGATCCCGATCGATTTTATCTGAGCTTGATGGGTTCCCATTGATGTTTTCATAGTCGAACATCTGCTGTTCTTTGCGAACCAGATTTTCTCGTGCAGCAACTTCTTCAGCCATTGCATTGGCTAAATCCATACTTTTCCTGTCGTGCTCATGCAGAAACTCCGTGACCTGAGCGTACATTTTTCTGGTTAAAGGCAGTTCACCTCGTATTCCATCGATTTCATCGGCTGCGGCATGAAGCGGAGTGTATGTATAGCGATCAACAGCAAGAACGTAATTAGCTTCTTGCAGCGAAGCGGGGTCGCCATGTATTGAGACTTCCAGATTTGTTTTGGCGTTCAGTTTCTCAATGATTTTATATCGTACGTCTGCACTGTACCCCAGCAGGAAATTTATGATCTCCTCTGCTCGCTCTTTATTGGTTTGTTCGTCACCTGCAGACAGGCCCAGCTCGGTCTGAAATTTTTTCATTTCCTGATTGAGAGCGATATTACCCCGGGCATGTTGGAGAAAAATACCCATTTTGCGGTCAGCCATTTCCAGCTCATTTTCAGCTTCTCTTACTGCTCGCCTGGCTCTGGCTACCTCACGATCAAGTAAGTATCGGGGTTTTGGCCCCAGCCGGGCCATTTGCCTGTCAAGCTCATTCTCAATGGCTGCGACGCGCTCAGTAATGGTAGGCCAACCCAGTTTGGACATTTCTTTGCTCAGTTTACAGAGTGTTTCTTCAATGAGATTGATCTGATCATTCACACAGGCATTATTGTTATAGCCTTCAATGTTGAGTTGATGAGCAATTTCATTGTTAACATTTCTTGATAAACCTTCATCTTCATAGCGGTGGAATACTTTTAACCTTAATTCCGGAATTCTGGACCTTAGGGCTTGCACCTGTCTTTGTAGGCCGACATCTTTTAATTCTACTTTCAGATTATCGGCCAGTTTAGCAATTAAAGCCTTGTCCCTTTTCCTGAGAGCAGCGTTATCAAACGCGTCGATGTCCAGATTGCTCTCTAAAGCTTGAAGCATCTTATACTGTCGTCCTTTGGCTAGCTGATCTGCATCGGCAATAAGGGCATAAAGCAGGAGCTTCTGATGTTTACCTTTCCTTTTTTTGTAATCAGCAAGTCTGGTATCTTCTCTCCAGAGGGCATAATACTGCTGCTCGGTTAATTTTTTGATGACATTATTGTCATCAAGTTTTTTACGAACCCTGTCAAGTCGTTCCAGTTTGTTATCACCTTCACTGACCTGAATCCCGAGTATTTCTTCTGTGTTTTTCAGCACCTCCAGCGCTTCTTCCTCTGCCCGCTGCCCGGCCAAGTATGTCTGAATTTTCTCAGAAATGGCGTTCCGACGATCATACACATCGCCCTCGCTATCGATGTCGACCATCTTCAGGGTTTTTTCCACAGCAGTGAGTTTCCGAAGCACTTCAGGGCTGGCTTTGGGGTGGTCTGGCGTTCTGATCTCTTTCAGTTCTTTTTCTAGGCGTGCAAGACTGTGGACCACCCTGAATGCGGCTTTTTCCAGAACGTCCTGATTCTTTTCTACGCTGTTTTTACTCAGTTTAATACCAAGAATTTCTGCCAGAGCATTTTGTTTGGCTTCGGTGTAAGAATTATCTTGGCCATGCAGTGTCTCAATTCTATGTAGCAGGACATCTTGTTGAATATCCATTGTCTTGATTTTCTGAAGCATGAGTTGTTTGTGAGCATTCATTTCCTCGATTTTTTGAAGCAGGTGTTCTTGCTGAGTGTCTACATCTGCACTGCTATCAAAATTCTGAATGTTTAAATGTGCGGCAATGGTTGCATAGCGGGCTTTGATTGCAGCTGCTTTTCCAGCTTCTATAATGGTTCTCGGAAGAATATGTCGCTGGACCAGAGCTTCCTGCTGTTCAAGGAACTGCAGAATGGCCTGCTGACGGGTTTCCGGGGTATCTTTGTCGTCAGAAATCAGGCCGAGATTACTTTCAAGGTTTGCCAGTCTCTGCGGAGCCTCATCGTCGGCCAGGCCTGTCTTATGTTGTATATGCTGCTGAACAGACTGAAAGCGGGCAAGAAGATCGTTTTTATTGTCCGGGGTCATACCGAACTGATCTTCAACGGCTGCCAGTATTGTAATTATAATTTCATAGTCAGGCTGTTCTGTTGCAGCAAAGGTTGTGGCCAACTCCCGGGTGATTTCATGAATTTTTTTTCTGAGGAGTATGGCTTGTTCTTCTGGTGTCTGGGTATTATCCCAATTATAAATACCAAGTTCTGCTGCCGTTTCACGAAATATTTTTTCGTTTAGCTTGCCCAGTTTGGCATGTTCTATCCGCAGCTCCTCCAGGTCGTTGTGTAACTCAAAAAGCTGTCTCGCCATGTCGGTCATGACTCTGAAAGTAAACTCTTCGTCTTTCCAGAGATCGATCTGTGCTTCTTTGATATCGCCGACAACGGGTAACACTTTGCGAATATGCTGAAAAAAGTGCGGGTTCATCAGAAGATTTTTAAGTACGGGTTTGAAGCCGAAGTGTTCTAAGAGTTGCCTGTACATCCGGGTTGGCGTGATGACTAATGAAGCGATTCTGATGTGTTCTGGTGTGAACTCAAATTCACCTGATCCATACGCCTCACCTGGAGAAGCCAGCGCCAATGCCTGCTGGAGGGATTCGTAATATACAAGCGAACGCGCCGCCAGTTTATCCTCGTCTGAAAGCACCGTCAGTTGATCTTTGTCAACGTCTGCATCGTGCCGTGCAACTAACTCCTCCAGCACCGCCATCTGCTTGCTTCGAATCACGTACCGGTAGTTTTTGAGCTTGCGTTTGTTAAGCTCTGCTTTTACTTCAGGGACGGGATTATTACCCTCAGCTTCTATCCAGAATTTATAGAGCTTTTCTACGAAAGCGACATCATCCGGATTCTGCATCAGACCATGAAAAACAATATCCTCCCCCGGAGATTCTGCTATTTCCAACTTTGGATAACCCGCAGGCACATGATAAACCCCTGTGGCATCCTCAGCGTCTACTATGTAGCCGACAGGTTTGTTGTATGCCAGTAGTTCGTTTAGAGCCTTCTGTTGTAAATCCTCTTCCAGTACATGAACCTGGATATAGGCAGAGGCGGCAGCTGCCAGGAGAGCCTCATCATTGACAAAGAGTGATTGACCCAGACGGTGCAGTTCAGGGGGCTGATCGCCCCCAGCGATAAGGCGCATGAAGGTACGCCCATTCACTTCAACTTTTTCAACTTCAATGGTGGCAAGGCCAACATA
Source organism: Endozoicomonas sp. 8E (assembly GCF_032883915.1). Taxonomy (NCBI): domain Bacteria; kingdom Pseudomonadati; phylum Pseudomonadota; class Gammaproteobacteria; order Oceanospirillales; family Endozoicomonadaceae; genus Endozoicomonas; species Endozoicomonas sp. 8E. The sequence continues at coordinate 2,113,665 of NZ_CP120717.1, forward strand.
GTGATCATTTGAGCCAAGGTTTCCTGCTCTTTCTGCAGCGGCTTTCAAAACTTTAGCCAGTTGCAGGTGGTTGGCGATTTTCGTTAACGGTTGTAATGATGAACTCCAAACTAATTGATCACGAGCAATCTCCACGGAATCCTGATCGGTCATTCCGCCTCTGACTTCAATGACCAGTTCCTTTTCTTCAAGGTTGTGGGTGAACCTGAAGACTCCCTCATCGCCTACTTTGAGAACTTTGATATATTTCTGAGCAACGTCATTTTCGCCTGTTTCAAACTGATCAACACTGGAAACACCATCACCAATACCATAAAGAATTTCTGTAAAACTCATAGTAGTAGAGACAAAGCCGTGACCCTCTGAAGGCTCATAAGGGTACGTGGTGGTAAAAGATTTGGGTATTGGCTGCTGGTCATCACCTAAAGTTGGCTGAACCATGACCTCACTACGAAGTTTCACAACATTTCCGCTGCCCAAAACATAGGCATTCGTCTGCAGTTTGCGAGCAGCCAGTGCCTCTGTATTAATGATGGAAGAACTGATCGCAACGGCCACTGCAAGGCTTAATGCATTGTGGTGGGGATTTGTCATTCTGCTACCTCAGAGCTGAGTGCTTTTGTTACCTTGAAAAGTGATTGCCATACCTGGAGAGGAAGCACATTACAACGGTTCATGGCCGTCAATCGCTCATGGTTGTTCCGGTAAGCTGTTGAGTGAATCTAGTTCAAAGTGAAGAATCCGCCAGAAGCGAACTCAGTTCGCAGTGGTAAAGCCCAATGCCCGTATAATTGAGTGATTTTTCAGGGAAGGAATGCATTCATGGCTATGGAGGCTTCCTCAGGCACTTCAGTCCCTGACTCGAATAAAGCACCCAGAGTGTAGGAATAAGGAATACTTTCTGCATGAGAAAATGACCATTTAGGCACATTCTCCCTGAAGTATTTTTCCCAGCTATTCTCGAACATCTTCATGGTGCGATCACGGCGCTCACGGAACTGCAGATAATTTTCATGTCGAGTCCAGCCATACATCGTTTTGCTCGCTTTAACACGGTGTGTATAGGCTTCATCGGTTTCATTGAAGCGTTGAGGCGAGGCAATAGCGGTACGTTTCACAAATTCATCTTGCGTTTCACCCAGGCCTGTCCAGCGATTCATCTTGTCAAGACTGCGGCCCAGAGGTCCACCCAGCCATTGAGTGAGCATCTTGTTGTCGTTCATTAAGAAGTCGAAAGTGAGACTCGACGCCAGAGCGAATCCGAAGGTTTGAGCATAGGTGAATCCGGATATAAGGCCATGGGCGTAAGCTCCGACGGTGGAAATTGGGCCCAGCATGAGACCGGCTGTGGCGGAGGCCAGTATTTTCATTGTTTGTGGTGTTACCCTGTGCAACAGGGGTACCTGAATCCCTTGTCCGGAGCCCATTGATTTCACTATCTCGGGCACCAGACGCAAAATGCTGCGATACATTTGAGGGTTGGCGTTGTACTGTCTGGCAAAGAGCATAGAACCGGTTCTCAACAGAATCACTGAAGAAGCGGCCTTGCCCAATGGCATGGCCAGTCCGCCCACTTCAGAAACTTTCTCAATGCCGTTGTGGTGGGCATATTGCGCGGTTCGATCGGGATCAACACCATAGTGTTCCAGCCAGTGCTGGAAAGGTATGAGCATCCGGTGCAGGTAATCACCCCTGCTGGTCAGATCCAGAAGGTAGAGGAACGCCATGTTTGACAGGGATAGCTCGGCAGCCTGCCAGCCGGTATAAGTCACCAGTAGCGGTTTGTAGCTGGAGAAGTACCAGGTGACAGCCTGTACCAGGAAGGCTGAAGGTTTGACCCAGTAATCATTGAGCTGCCACTCAACCGCTGCGACCTGAGCCTGCATCAATGTGCTATGGATTGCCTTGATGAGGTCTGATTCAGACAGGCCGGCAACATTGGCATAAGCTGTCAGGGTATCCTGAATATTGCTCAGAAATGCTGCCGTCCTGCGGCCATTTTCAAAGGCAATATCGTCAAGAACGTAGTTGGCGATGACCGCAGCTGCGTACTCTTTCATGCCGTCAACAGACTCTCTTATACCTGTCTGGTGAGTGGCCGCCACGGTCACAGGATTAAAGGCAGTCTGCATGAATTCATCAACCCCCTCATCAGACAGTATTCCGACAACGACTTTGAAGCGAGGCACGTCGACACCGTGCTTGTAGCCAAGCAAGTGTTCAAATTCGTCCACTGTCTGATAACCATCAACACCTCTGACGGCCTTTATATAGTTCTCAAGTTCAACCTTGCTGATCGAGCCTTCCCGCAGCAGAGTAATGATCTTGTTAGCACTGGCAGAATGGGTAGCGAAGTATTCCGAAAAGCTTTCCAGATCCTCAGGTTCATGCTCGACGAAGTGAATGTCTGTTTTGCCCATGGCGCGAATTTCGTCCTTGAATGGTTGAGACCCTATTTCCATCTCATACATGGCATTGAGCACCAGAATATCAACTTCATCCAGCGCATCCTCGGGCTGATCATACAGGGGCTGGACAGGGTATTTCGGAAAGGTGGTCTTCAGGCTCTTAAAAACTTCCACAATCCGACTGGCCTGTTTAAATGTCACTTTGTCGTCGGCGTTTGCCTGTACGCGAATGGATGCAAATTCATCGTCAAAATTGAAAACCGGAAGAAATGGCATTCCCTTATCGCTCTCCATTGTTGCCAGGTGCAGGCCAATTGCGGCTTCCATAGCTTGTTTTTTGAGAGGGTGCTGCTGCATGAAGTCCTTGATATCGGTCAGAAGTTTTGCCTGTTTCGATGAGTACCGGAAGGGACCACCGTCATTTTCGACGGCTTCCTCTGCAGCTCTCAGGACTTCCCTTAATATCTCTAATTCCGCTTTTTTGCCCTCCGCTTCTCTTTTCAGACTCTGCTGTTTCCGTGTCAGTTGCAGAATCTTGCCGCCAAAACCATCATCCCCACCCAGTTCCAGCTGTCTGTTTCTCAGGGCATCAATCCGGGCGTCATGGGAAGCAGTGGAGTCTGGCTTAAGACCCAGATTATTTTCAATGGCTTTAAGACTTGCTTCATGATCCTCCAGAGTTTCCAGTGCTTTTGATATTTTTACTTTTTTCTGTTCCGGGACTAAGTCCGGTATTTCTTTATTGTGTTCAAGATTGGTTTTAGGTTTCGGATCTATGTCTTTGGAGTTGTCAATCTCATGCAGGAATTGTGTAACCTGAATGTACTTTCTCCTGGTTTCTGGCAATTCACCCTCTGCGTGATTGACTTTATCCTTACCATGAGACGCTTGATAGTCTCTAATGGCATTAATGTAATTAGCTCCTTCTAAATGATTATCATAGTCAAACTCAAAAGGGATTTTCACGGCGTTAATGATAGTGTTCAGTTGATGAATGAGGTCAACCCGTTTTTCTGCATAGTATTCGCTTTCCTGAAGAAAACGTTCGATGTCGTTTAATAGGTCTTCAGGGGTTTGATTATCATTCTGTGTCAGGCCAAACCTGACATGAATGTCTTTCAGTGACTTATTGAGAGCCGTAATGTAACTATCTCTGTCAGTGGGGACGTCAGTAGAATCTGCCAATACCTCCTGTTTACGATCAACAGCAGCCAGTTTGCGATGAAGTTCCTCCAGCTCAGTTTCAGCTTCTTCTATGCTTCCTTGCGCTCTGGCCAGCTCTTGATCAAGAACGTATCGGGGCTTAGGTCCCAGACGAGCCATTTGCCTGTCAAGCTCATTCTCAATGGCTGCAATGCGCTCATTAACATCGGGCTGACCCGCATTGAAAACCTCTTTATCCAGCCGCTCGAGTGTCGCTGCAATCAGACGGTTCTGGTTTTTGAGAGGAGCATCTTCTTTATAATTCTCAATGTTGAGTTGACGAGCTATTTCATTGTTTCTATCTCTTTTGACACTTTCATGGTTATAGAGTTCGCCTGCTTCATCCGTTAATAACCAAATTTTGGTACTTAGAGCATCCTTTTTTTCATCCAGGCTGGCATCTTTTCTAAATTTTACTTTCAGGACATCAGCCAGTGTAGCAATGAAAAGCTGGCTTCTTTCTTTAGCCACAGAGTTTTCGCTAATGTCGATGTTCAGCTTTTCCTCTACAGCTTTTAGCAGCACTATCTGTTGTTTTGTGATTCGCTCATCGACATCTTCGACAAAAAAGTTAAGACGCCCTTGCAGCCTCGCAAGTTTTAATTTCCTTGTTTCGTAAGTCGGTGAGATGTTTTTGTTCCAGAGGCTAATATCTATATCTGCCAGCATTTTTTCGGTGACATCATCGCTCTCAAGTTTGCTACGAACCCTGTTAAGTCTCTCTGCGTTGTCATCCTCTTCATTGACTTTGATCCCGATGATTTCTTCTATGGTTTTGAGTATATGCAGCGCCTTTTCCTCTGCATCCTGTCTGACATCATTGATGTATGTCTGAATTTCCTTAGAAATGGCGTGACGACAGTCATAGACATCGTTTTTTCTATCGAGGTCATCCATCTTCAGGGCTTTTTCCACAGCCGTCAGTTTCTCTACTACTTCAGGCATGGCTTTGGTATGGCCTGGTGATCTGATGTCTTCCGCTTCTTCTTTCAAATCTGCAAGAATATGAGATCTGTCGTGTATTGGCTGTATCAGTGCCGACAGGTGCTGTTGAATGGACTGAAAGCGGGGACCCAGGTCGTTTTCATTATCTGGAGTAATACCGAGTTGGCCTTCAATAGCGGCCAGATTTGTTTTTACAGTGTCTTTGTCATTAAGTCTCTCTCTGATGCGTATGGCTTGTTCTTCGGGTGACTGGGTATCATCCCAGTGATCAATACCAAGCGCTTCTGCCAGCTCAAGGTTGCGAATTTTTATGGCTTTTTCTCTGGCATCACGAACTTCTTGTTTCAGTGCCGGAATTTGCGCGACTTCCTGCTGAAGTTTCTGCAACTGGTTTTGCACTCCTTCCAGCAATGAAAGAGTCCGTGCAAGCTTATGCTCAGCTTTAACTTCGATTTTTTGCCTGAGTTGAAGTGCCAGGGCTTCTTCCCTCACAACCAGCTGTCTGGCCATGTCGGCCCTGACTTTGGCAGCAAACGAATCGTCCTGGTAAGCAACATCGGTCTGTAATTCGGCGGCAACGGGGTTCAGAATACCCTGAACAAAATTCTGGTTCGTCAGAAGATCTCCAAGCACGGGTTTGAAGCTGAAGTGTTTTGCGAATTGCATCTGCAGCCAGGTTGGCGTGACGGCTAACGAAGTGACTCTGATGTGTTCTGGTGTGAGCTCAAATTGAGCGGCTGGAGATGCTTGAGTTGGAGTAGCACTGACCAATGCCTGCCGGAGAAATTCGTAGCATGCAAGTGTATTGATTGCCTGTTTATCTTCGTTTGTAAGCGCCGTTGGCTGTTCAGTACCGTGCCGCGCAACAATCTCCTCCAGCACTGCCATCTGCCTGCTTTGAATCACGTACTGGTAGGTTTGGACCTTACCTTTTCTAACCTTTGTTGCCACTGACGGGATGGGGTTGTCAGCCTCCGCTTCTTTCCAGAGGTTATAGAGGTTTTCTACAAAAGTGAGATCATGGGGATTTGGCTTCTGACCATGGAAGACGATAACCTCACCCGGAGCTTCTGCCACTTCCAGCTTTGGGTAACCCGGGGGCACAGGATATAGCTGTTTGTTGCCCTTGACGTGGACAACATATCCGACGGGTTTGTTGTGTGCTAACAGTTCATTAAGAGCTTTCTGTTGTAAATCCCTTTTCAGAACGTGAACCTGGATATAGGCAGAAGCGGCGGCTGCCAGAAGAACATCATCATTGACAAAGAGTGATTGACCCAGACGTTGCAGCTCAGGAGGCTGATCGCCCGCAGCGATAAGACGCATGAAGGTACGCCCATTCACTGCAACTTTTTCTACTTCAATGGTGGCAAGTTCGACATAGTGATCACTTGCGCCAAGGTCTCCTGCCTTGTCATCAGCTGCTCCCAGCACAGCATGCAGCAGTTGGGGGTGGGCGATTTTCGTTAATGGTTCTAATAATCGACAGCCAACTAATAGACGATGAACAGCCCAGACTAAATCCTGGTCGGTCATTGTGCCTCTGACTTCAATGACCAGTGTCTCTTCTTCAAGGTTATGAGTGAACCTGAAGATTCCTTTATTACCCACCTTCAGAATTTTGGTGTATTTCTGTGCAACGTCATTCTCGCCTGTTTCAAATTGATCAACAATGGAAACGCCACCATCAATATCATAAAGAATGTCTGTAAAGCCTACAGAGTGAATACCATAGCTCGTTCTGTCATGATCCTGATCAATGTAGAGGGTGGTAATGGATTTGGGTATTGACTGCTGGTCATCCCCTACAACTGGCAGAACAGTGACTTCACTCTGGGTAAACTCCGCATGTCTATAGCTCAGAAAATTGACAGATTTTGTCTGCAGCCTGCGACCGGCCAGTGCCGGTGTAGCTATCATGGAAGCACTGACGGCAACGGCCACTGCAAGGCTTAATACACCGGGGCGGACATGGGTCATTTGACTACCTCGAAGAAGGCACCCAGAGTGTAGGAGTAAGGAATACTTTCTGCGTGGGAAAACGACCATTTGGGCACATTTTCCCTGAAGTATTTCTCCCAGCCATTCTCAAATAGTTGCATGGTGTGATCGCGGCGTTCACGGAACTGAAGGTAATTTTCGTGTCGAGTCCAGCCATGTATCATGTCATTTGCTTCAACACGGTCTGTATAGGCTGCATCGGTTTCACCGAAGCGTTGTGGCGAAGCAATATCGTTACGTATCTCATATTCAGCGTCCGTTTCACCTGCGCCTCGCCAGCGATTAATCCTGTCAAGAGTGCGGCCCAGGGGGCCACCCAGCCATTGAGTGAGCATCTTGTTGTCGTTCATAAAGAAGTCGAAAGTGAGACCCGATGCCAGAGCAAATCCGAAGGTTTGAGCACTGGTAAATCCGGATATAAGACCATGAGCGTATGCTCCAACAGTGGAAATGGGGCCCAGCACCAGACCCGCTGTGGCGGAGGCCAGCGTTTTCACTGTTTGTGGTGTTACCCTGTGTAGCAGGGGTACCTGAATCCCTTGTCCAGAACCCATGGATTTCACTATTTCGGGCACCAGACGGAAAATGCTGCGATACATTTGAGGGTTGGCGTTGTACTGTCTGGCAAAGAGCATAGAACCGGTTCTCAACAGAATCACTGAAGAAGCGGCTTTGCCCAATGGCATGGCCAGCCCGCCCACTTCAGAAACTTTCTCAATGCCGTTGTGGTGGGCATATTGCGCGGTGCGATCGGGATCAACACCATAGTGTTCCAGCCAGTGCTGAAAAGGTATGAGCATCCGGTGCAGGTAATCCCCCCTGTTGGTCAGATCCAGAAGGTAGAGGAACGCCATGTTGGATAGGGACAGATCGGCAGCCTGCCAGACGGTATGGGTCGCCAGCAGGGGGTTGTAACTGGTGTAGTACCAGGTGACAGCCTGTACCAGGAAGGCTGAAGGTTTGACCCAATAATCATTGAGCTGCCACTCAACCGCTGCAACGTGAGCCAGCATCAATGTGTTATGGATTGCCTTGATCAGGTCTGATTCAGACAGGCCAGCAACATTGGCATAAGGCGTCAGGGTATCCTGAAGATTGCTCAGGAAGGCTGTCGTCCTGCGGCCATTTTCAAAGGCAATATCGTCAAGAACGTAGTTGGCGATGACCGCAGCTGCATATTCTTTCATGCCGACAACAGACTCTTTCATACCTGCCGGGTGAGTGGCCATCACGGTCACAGGATTAAAGGCAGCCTGAATGAATTCATCAACCCCCTCATCAGACAGTATCCCGACAACGACTTTGAAGCGAGACACGTCGACGCCGTGTTTGTAGCCAAGCAAGTGTTCAAATTCGTCCACTGTCTGATAACCATCAATACCTCTGACGGCCTTTATGTAGTTCTCAAGTTCAACCTTGCTGATTGAGCCTTCCCGCAGCAGAGTAATGATCTTGTTAGCACTGGCAGAATGGGCAGCGAAGTATTCCGAGAAGCTATTCAGCTCTTCCGGTTCATGCCCGGCGAAGTCTATGGCGGTTTTGCCAATCCCGCGAATTTCGTCTTTGAATGGTTGAAACCCCATTTGCATCTCATACATGGCGTTGAGCACCATAATCTCGATTTCTTCCAACGTATCTTCGGGCTGACCTTCCGGGGAGGCGGTAGGGGATTTCGGAAAGGTGGTCTTCAGGCTCTTAAAAACTTCCACAATCTGACTGGCCTGTTTAAACGTCAGTTTGTCTCCGGCCATTGCCTGCACGCGAATGGATGCAAATTCATCGTCAAAATTGAAAATCGAAAGAAATGGCATGGCCTTATCGTTCTCCATTGCTGCTCCTATCAGGTCAACTGCGGCTTCCAGAGCTTGTTTTTTGATAGGGTGCTGCTGCATGAAGTCGTTCATATCGGCCAGAAGTTTTGCCTGTTTCTCTGAGTACTGGATGAGACTGCGGTCATTCTTGACGGCTTCTTCGGCAGCCTTCAGGACTTTTTCCATTCTCACAACGTCTGCTTTCCTGGCTTCAAGTTCAGCTTCCAGACGCATCTGAAGGGACGGTTCCTCAATCAGTTGCCGGATCTTGCCGCCAGTACCATCATCACCGCCCAGTTCTAGCTGTTTGTTTCTCAGGGCATTAATCCGTTGTTCATTGGTGTCAGAAGCGTCAGGTTCAAGACCCACAGCTGCTTCAGTGGCTTCAAGAAACGCGTCATGATCCGCCAGGTCCTGTTTTGCACTTAATGCAGCTTGATATTTATGATGCAGGGCTGAATTCAGCCGATCCCGATCGATTTTATCTGAGCTTGATGGGTTCCCATTGATGTTTTCGTAGTCGAACATCTGCTGCTCTTTGCGAACCAGATTTTCTCGTGCAGCAACTTCTTCAGCCATTGCATTGGCTAAATCCATACTTTTTCTGTCGTGCTCACGCAGGAATTCCGTGACCTGAGCGTACTTTTTTCTGGTTAAAGGCAGTTCACCCCGTATTCCATCGATTTCATCGGCTGCGGCATGAAGCGGAGTGTATGTATAGCGATCAACAGCAAGAACGTAATTAGCTTCTTGCAGCGAAGCGGGGTCGCCATGTATTGAGACTTCCAGATTTGTTTTGGCGTTCAGTTTCTCAATGATTTTATATCGTACGTCTGCACTGTACCCCAGCAGGAAATTTATGATCTCCTCTGCTCGCTCTTTATTGGTTTGTTCGTCACCTGCAGACAGGCCCAGCTCGGTCTGAAATTTTTTCATTTCCTGATTGAGAGCGATATTACCCCGGGCATGTTGGAGAAAAATACCCATTTTGCGGTCAGCCATTTCCAGCTCATTTTCAGCTTCTCTTACTGCTTGCCTGGCTCTGGCTACCTCACGATCAAGTAAGTATCGGGGTTTTGGTCCCAGCCGGGCCATTTGCCTGTCAAGCTCATTCTCAATGACTGCGATGCGCTCAGCGAAGGTAGGCCGAAACACTTTGTACATCTCTTTGGTCATTTTTGAGAGTGTTTCTTCAATGAGATCGATCTGATCATTCACACAGGCATTATTTTTATAGTCTTCAATGTTGAGTTGATGAGCAATTTCATTGTTTATATCTCTTGATAAACCTTCATCTTCATAGCGGTGGAATATTTTTAACCTTAATTCCGAAATTCTGGACTTTAGGGCTTGCACATGTTTTTGTCTGCCGACATCTTTTTTTAATTCTACTTTCAGATCATCGGCCAGTTTAGCAATTAAAGCCTTGTCCCTTTTCCTGGCAGCAGCGTTTTCATTTGTGTCGATGCCCAGATCGTTCTCTAAATCTCGAAGCATCACACTCTGTCGTCCTTTGACTAGCAGATCTGCATCTTCGACATGAAAGGCAAGATGGGAATAAAGCAGGAGCTTCTCATGTTTACCTTTCCTTTTTTTGTAATCAGCAGGTTTGGTATCTTCTCTCCAGAGGGCATGATACTGCTGCTCCGTTATTTTTTTGATGACATTATTGTCATCAAGTTTTTTACGAACCCTGTCAAGTCGTTCCAGTTTGTTATCACCTTCACTGACCTGAATCCCGAGTATTTCTTCTGCGGTTTTCAGCGTATCCAGCGCCTCTTCCTCTGCCCGCTGCTCAGCCTCGTTAAAGTATGTCTGAATTTTCTCAGAAATGGCGTTCCGACGATCATACACATCGCTGTCGCTATCGATGTCGACCATCTTCAGGGTTTTTTCCACAGCAGTGAGTTTCCGAAGTACTTCAGGGCGGTGGTCTGGCGTTTCAGCCTCTGTTCTGGTGCTCTGTTGCTGAAGATCTAAAGCATCTTCCACAGGCTGTCCTGTTGCAGCAAACCTTGTGGCAACTGATTGGTGGATTTCATGAATTTTTCTGCTGATAAGTCTGGACTGTTCTTCGGGGGGTTGAGTGACATCCAAGTCATCAATGCCAAGCTCTGCTGCCAGTTGCGCGTTGCGAGCTTTTGTGGCATCAGTTCTGGCATTGTGCACCTGTTTTTTTAGCAGTGGAATTTGATCGGCTACCCACCGAAGTGTCTTTATCTGGTTTTCCTGCTCTTCTACTCTGGCACGAAGCTGTGCAAGCTCATCCTCAAAATATTGCTTTAGTCCTGTTAATTCGTTTTGATCGGTGAGTTCGGCCTCTTTTGCCCTCAGCTTTTCCAGCTCGTTTTCCATTTCAATCAGCTGCAAGGCAAATTTGCGCCTGACTTTGGAAGCAAAGCCTTCCTGTTCGCTAAGAGGATCGTCAAAATAATCATCAGAAAATACGGCGATATCTGAGGTAATTATTTGATGAATATTCTGAATGAAATCCCGGTTAGTCAGAAGATTTTCAAGTATGGGTTTGAATCTGAAGCGTCTTACGAGTTGGATATGCATCCAGGTCGGCGTGATGAACGACGAAATGAATCTGACGTGTGGCATCATGAATTTAAATTCATCAGCTCGATCTGAACTGGCACAGGTCAATGTTTGCTGGAGATATTCATAATACGCAAGTGTCACGACTTTGCCATGGTATGAAAACGATGTATCTGCTGCACCATTGACAATTCCATTATCGTGCTCTGCAGCTAACTCCTCCAGCAGTGTTATCTGTCTGTTTCTAATGATGTTCTGGTAGCTTTTGACCTTGTCTTTTTTGACCTGTATCGTTTCTCGAGGGCGGGGACTGTTGTAGAACTCTTCCATCCAGACGTCATAGATACCTTCCATAAAAGCGATATCAGTCGGATTCTGCTTCTGACCACGGAAAACAATAATCTCCCCCGGGGTTTCAGTCACTTCAAGTTTTGGAAAGCCCGCAGGCACAGGCTGAGCCAGCGTTTTATCCTCAGCGTTGATAACATAGCCGACGGGTTTCTGGCAGGACAAAAGTTTATTCAGAGTTTCCTGTTGTAAATCTTCACCCAGAACGTGAACCTGGGCATAGGCAGAGGTGGCTGCTGCTAAAAGCACCTCATCATTGACAAAGAGCGATTGACCCAGGCGTTTCAGTTCAGGAGGCTGATCGCCTGCAGCGATAAGTCGCATGAAGGTGCGCCCGTTCACTTCAACCTGGTCTACTTCAATAGTGGCAAGGGCAACATAGTTCTCCATTTCGCCAAGGCTTCCTGCTCTTTCATTGGCACCTTTCAGCACGCTGACCAGATGTTCAGGGTTGGCAACTTTCGTAAACGGTTCTAATGGTTGGATATCACCTGATTGAGCACGAACAGCCGCAATTGAATTCTGATCGGTCATTCCTTTTCTGATTTCAATGACCAGTTTCTTTTCTGCAAGATCATGGATGAACTTGAAGATCCCCTGATCACCGACCTTGAGGACTTTGGTGTATTTCTGAGCAACGTCATTATCGTCCGTTACAAACAGATCAACACTGGAAACGCCACCTTCGATGCCGGGAAGAACGTCTGTGAAGCCTTCAGAAGGAGCCTCGTAGCCCGCTCTGGCTTCAGTCTGATCGGGGTAGGTGGTTGTAAAGGATTTGGGTATGGGTTGCTGGTCATGACCTAATGTTGGCTGAACTATGACCTCACTCTGGGTAAACTCCACAGATTCATTGTCCAGAATATCAAAAGATTTTGTCTGCAGCCTGCGATCGGCCAGTGCCTGTGTACTAATGATGGAAGAGCTGATTACAATGGCTACTGCAAGGCTTAAGGTATTGGGGTGAGCAGTTGTCATTTTACGACCTCAGAGCTGAGAACTTTTATTACCGTGAAAAGTGATTGCTGCACCTGAGGAAGCAACTTTTAAAATCGCTCATGGCTGTTATTCGCTCATGGCTGTTCCGGTAAACTAAAATGTTCACCAGTATCACGGTGGTTTGCTGAGGTTGCCGATGGAAAGCTTGATTGAGGGGCATTACTCTTATCATGACTGTGAACTTTCTGATCACCATCCTTTTGCAACTCATAGAGAGCACCCAGAGTGTAGGAGTAAGGAATACTTTCTGCATGGGAAAATGACCATTTAGGCACATTTTCCCTGAAATATTTCTCCCAGCTATTCTCAAACAGTTTTATGGTGCGATCACGGCGTTCGCGGAACTGCAGATAATTTTCGTGTCGAGTCCAGCCATACATTCTGTTGCTGGCTTTAACACGGTTTGCATACGCTTCATCGGTTTCATTGAAGCGTTGAGGCGAGTCAATAGCGGTACGTTTCACATATTCATCTTGCGTTTCACCCAAGCCTGTCCAGCGATGCATCTTGTCAAGGCCTCGGCCCAGGGGGCCACCCAGCCATTGAGTGAGTATCTTGTTGTCGTTTATAAAGAAGTCGAAAGTGAGACTCGACGCCAGAGCGAATCCGAAGGTTTGAGCATAGGTTAATCCGAATATAAGTCCATGGACGTATGATCCGACAGTGGCTATCGGACCCAGCACGAGACCGCCTGTGGCTGAGGCCAGCGTTTTCACTTTTTGCGGTGTCACCCGCTGCAGCAGCGGTACCTGAACCCCTTGTCCGGAACCCATGGATCTCAGTATTTCGGGCACCAGGCGGGAAATGCTGAGATACCTGTGGGGATTGGCGTTGTACTGTCTGGCAAACAATATTGAACCAGTTCTTAGCAGAATGACTGAAGCAGCGGCCTTACCCAATGGCATGGCCAGACCGCCCACTTCAGAGACCTGTTCAATTCCGCTGTGGAAGGCGTATTGGTCGGTCCGGTCAAGATCAACACCGAAGCGTTCCAACCAGTGCTGGAAAGGTGTGAGCATCCGGTGCAGGTAATCGCCCCTGTTGGTCAGATCCAGAAGATAGAGGAACGACATGTTCGAGAGGGACAGCCCGGCAGCCTGCCGGGCAGTATGGGTTACCAGTAGCGGTTTGTAGCTGGTGTAGTACCAGGTGACAGCCTGTACCAGAAAGGCTGAAGGTTTAATCCAGTAGTCCGATAGCTGTTGCTCAACCGCTACGGCACGAGCCTGCATCAATGTGTCATGGATAATCTTGGGCAGGTCTGATTCAGACAGGCCAGCAGCATTGGCATAGGGTGTCAGGGTATTATGAACACTGGTCAGGAATGCCAGTGTCTTACGACCATTTTCAAAGGCAATATCGTCAAGAGCATAGTTGGCGATGACAGCAGCCGCATACTCCTTCATGCCGTCAACAGACTCTTTCATACCTTCCGGACCGGTTGTTGTAACAGTTACAGGAGAAAAGGTGCTCTGTATGAATTCCTCAGCACCGCTGTCGGACAGCATCCGGACAACGGCCTTGAAGCGAGATACATCGATGCCGTGTTTGTAACGTCCTTCATGCAGCAAAGTTATGATCTTGCTGCCAATAGCAGAATGGGTAGCAAAGTATTTTGAGAAGGTTTTCAGATTCCCGGGGTCACATTCGAAGAAGCGAAAGGCTGCTAATTCTGCCAGGTCTATTGCAGCTTCCGGGGCTTGTTTCTTGAGAGCCAGTTCCCGGATCAGTTGCCCGATCTCGCCGGCAGCACCATCCTCACTGTCTGGTTGTACCTGTTTGTTTCTCTGGGCGTTAACCCGTCGTTCATTGGTGTCAGCAGGTGCGGGTTTGAGACCCACGACTTTTTCCAATGCTCTTATAGCAGTGGCTAGCTCACGATCAAGAACGTATCCTGGTTTCGGGCCCGGACGAGATATTTGCCTGTCAAGATCATTCTCGATGGCTGTAATGCGCTCAATAGCAAGTGCCGCTGCCGGTGCACCTTTTCTGGTCCCGGTGTAAGCGTCCTCCTCATCGAGCTGGGCATTCGCTGTCTGAAGTTTGTGAATCAGGCTTTCTTGTTGAGCGTTCACTGTCTTAAGTTTCTGAAGCAGGCGTTCTTTTTGTGCGTCAACATCATCATTGCCATCAAAATCCTGAATGTTCAAATGTGCGGCAATAGCTATATAGCGAGCTTTGATTGCAGCTTCTTTATCAGGCTGTCCTGTTGCGTCAAATGTTGCGGCCACCGCCTGGTTGATTTCATGAATTTTTTTTCTGATGAGTCTCGATTGCTCTTCCGGTGGCTGGGTATCATCCCAGTTATCAATACCAAGCTCTGCTGCCAGTTCAGTGTTGCGAGTGTTTGTGGCTTTAGCTCTGGCATCACGAACTCGTTTTTCCAGCTCCGGGACTCGCTTGTTATCCTGCTTAAGCTGATTTATCGAGTTTTTCGTCTCTTTCAACACCTGACGAAGCTCTTTAAGCTCATCCTCAGCCTGCTGTATGAGTTGCTCTACCCTCGGCTTTATCTCACTACTGGCAGTGGCTATTGTCGTTTTGCGATGCAATGTTTCGACCAGCTCGACTAGCTCAACGAGTTCAGCCTCTCTTACCAGCAGCCCTTCCAGTTCGCTTTCCATCCCAAGCATCTGCCCGGCAAGGTCGCCAATAACTTTGGAAGCAAAGCTTTCGTCTCCGGCAGAAGAATCGCCAGACACTTTGTTGATGATGGGTATCAGTTTATGAATATCCTGAACAAAATATCGGTTAGCGAGAAGGTCTTTAAGCGCGGGTTTGAAGCCGAAGTGTTTTACGAGTTGAGTATGCATCCAGGTTGGCGTGATGACCGAAGAAACGACTCTGACGTGTCCTGTAGTGAATTCAAATTCATCTGCTCCATCTGGAGCAGCACTGCTCAATGCCTGCTGAAAAGCTTCATAGTATGCAAGCGCCACCAGTTTCTCTTCATATGATCGTGTCGCCAGTCCATCTTCGTTAAGTCCGGTGTTGTGCTGTGCAGCTAACTCCTCCAGCAGTACCATCTGTCTGCTTCGAATGACGTACTGGTAGGTTTTGACCTTGTCTGCTTTGACTTTTGCAGTGCCTTCGGGAACGGGGGGATAGCCGTTAAATTCTTCCAGAAGAGGGTAGAGAACATCTTGCACAAAGACGACATCGGACGGATGCTGTTTCTGGCCACGGAAAAAAATAATCTCCTCCGCAGTCTCAGTCACTTCCAGTATTGGATAACCAGCAGGTACAGGATAAGCCTGTGTCTCACCATCGACGTGTACAACATAGCCAACGGGTTTAAGGTATGACAGCAGATCAGTCAGGGCTTTCTGTTGCAAGTTTTCTTCCAGAACATGGACCTGGGTATAAGCCAGGGTGGCTGCTGTGAAAAGAGCTTCATCATTGACAAAGAGCGTTTGACCCAGACTTTGCAATCCAGGAGGCGGATCGCCTGCTGCGATGAGACGCATAAAGGTGCGCCCGTTCACCTCCACTTCATCTGCTTCAATGGTGGCAAGGGCTGCATAGTGATTATTTGCGCCAAGATTTCCTGCTCTTGTGTGGGCAGCGTTCAGCACTCGGACCAGTTGTTTGGGACTGGCCACTTTCGTCAACGGTTGTAATGATTGGATGCCATCTAACTGAGCACGAACAGCTTCAATTGACGCCTGATGGGTCATTGCTTCTCTGACTTCAATGACCAGTTTGTTGTCTTCAAGGTTATGGGTGAACTTGAATACCCCCTCGTTACCGACCTTGAGGACTTTGGTATACTTCTGAGCAGCGTCATTTTCGTCGGTTTCAAACAGGTCAACACTGGAAACCCCACCTTCGATACCAGAAAGAACGCCTGTGAAGTCTTCAGAAGGAGCCTCATAGCCCGCTCTGGCTTCAGCCTGAGCAGGATAGGTGGTTGTAAAGGACTTGAGTATTGGCAGCGAGTCATCGTCTAACGTTGGTTTAACTATGGCTTCACGCTGAGTAAACTCCACAGGTTCATTGCCCGGAATATAGACAAATTTTGTCTGAAGCCTGCGATCGGGCAGTGCGTCTGTGCCAATGATGGAAGAGCTGATTGCAATGGCCACTGCAAGGCTTAGTGCATTGGAGCGGGCATTTGTCATTTTACTACCTCAAAGCTGAGTACTTTTATTTATTGCGAGGAAAAGTGATTTTCGCTCCCGGCGAGGAAGCAATTTTCAAAGGCTTATGGCTGTCAATCGCTCATGGCTGTCAATCGCTCATGGCTGTTCCGGTAAGCTGTTGAATGAATTTAGTTCACACTGGCAAAGTCCAATGCCAGTAAAATTGAGTGTTTTTTCAGGGATGGAATGCATTCATACTTTCTAACAGGCTTCAATCAATAGCCTGATCTGAAAGAAACCATTACGTATTCCTTTATTCTGGTTTCATTTGTATGACTATGAAGGGGCTATTCACTGGTTTCTGATATCAAAGTTCGTCATGGGTATTCTTATCTTCCAGATCGAACTTCTTAACCTCAAGACCAGCCATTGCTGCTTTCACGGCTGTGGGGATGGTGGTTGATTTGGTTTGAGGGTTATGTCTCTTGTCATCACTCTTTTGCCAATCGTAGGGGGTTCCCAGAGTGTAGGAGTAAGGAATACTTTCTGCATGGGAAAACGACCATTTAGGCACATTTTTCCGGAAGTATTTCTCCCAACCATTCTCAAATAGTTTCATGGTGCGATCACGGCGTTCACGGAACTGCAGGTAATTTTCGTGTCGAGTCCAGCCATGTATCATGTCATTTGTTTCAACACGATCTGTATAGGCTCCATCGGCTTCACTGAAGCGTTGAGGCGAAGCAGTATCGGTACGCATCACATATTCATCGTCCGTTTCACCTGCGCCTAGCCAGCGATTAATCCTGTCAAGGCTACGGCCCAGAGGTCCACCCAGCCATTGAGTGAGCATCTTGTTGTTGTTCATAAAGAAGTCGAAAGTAAGACCCGACGCCAGAGCAAATCCAAAGGTTTGAGCATAAGTGAATCCAGATATAAGGCCATGGGCGTATGCTCCGAAAGTGGTTACCGGACCCAGCACCAGACCGGCTGTGCTCGAGGCCAGAGTTTTCACTTTTTGCGGTGTCGCTCTGTGCAGCAAGGGTACCTGAACCCCTTGCCCGGAACCCATGGATTTCACTATTTCGGGCATCAGGCGTGAAATGCTGCGATACCTGTGTGGGTTGGCGTTGTGCTGTCTGGCAAATAGCATAGAGCCGGTTTGCAGCAGAATGACTGATGACGCGGCCTTACCCAACGGCATGACCATCCCGCCCACCTCAGAGACTTGTTCAATTCCGCCGTGGTAGGCATATTGCCCGGTTCGGTCAAGATCAACACCGTAGCCTTCCAACCAGTGCTGGAAAGGTATGAGCATCCGGTGCAGGTAATCACCCCTGTTGGTCAGATCCAGAAGATAGAGAAACGACATGTTCGAGAGGGATAGTACGCCAGCCTGCCGGGCGGTAAGGGTTGTCAACAGGGGTTTGTAGCTGGAGTAGTACCAGGTAACAGCCTGTACAAGAAAGGCTGAAGGTTTAACCCAGTAATTATTTAGCTGCTGCTCAACTGCTGCGGCATCGGCCTGCATCAATGTACCATGGATAGTCTTGATCAGGTCTGATTCAGACAGTCCAGCGGTATTGGCATAAGGTGTCAGAGTTTCCTGAATATTGGTCAGGAATGCTGCCGTCCTGCGGCCATTTTCAAAGGCAATATCGTCAAGAACGTAGTTGGCAATGACAGCAGCTGCGTACTCTTTCATGCCGACAACAGACTCTTTCATACCCGCCGGGTCAGTTGCAGCCACTGGAGTAAGAGCACTTTTTATGAATTTCTCAACACCCCTGTCGGACAACATCCGGACAGCAGCTTCGAAGTCAGTCAACTCGACACCGTGTTTGTAGCCAAGGAAGTGTTTAAATTCATCCATTGTCTGATAACCATCAATTCCTCTGACGGCTTTGATGTAGTTCTCAAGTTCAACCTTGCTGATCAGACCTTCATGCAGCAGAGTCATGATCTTGTTACCGCTGGCAGAACAGGAAGCGAAGTATTCTGAGAAGCTTTTCAGGTCCTCTGGTTTATGCTCGATATAGTGGATGGCAGTTTTGCCCATGCCGTGAATTGCTTCGTCGTATTGTCGAGGCCCTTTCTTTATCTCATTCCTGGCCTTTTGCACCAGGGTCTGGACTTTTTCCAGGGCATTCTGAGACTGATCTTCTAGAGACCCGAGAGGAGGCCCCGGGAAGCTCGTTTTCAGACGCCTGAAGACGTCCACAATTCGGCTGGCCTGAGCAAACGTCAGGTCGTCTCCGGCCATTGACTGCAAGCGAATGGGTGCAAATTCATCGTCAAAATCGAAACTCAAAAGGCAGGGTATTGCTTTACCACTTTCTACTGCTGATTGTGCCAGACCCATTGCAGCTTCCAGAGCTTGTTTCTTGAGAGAGTGCTGCTGCATGAATGAGTGGATCGCGTCCAGAACTTTTACCTGTTCCTGAATCTTTTGATTGGCAGTCGCCAGCTCATTTTCAGCTTCCTGTATTACCTGCCTGGCTCTGGCTACCTTAAGATCAAGAACATATTGGGGGTCAGGTTCCAGACGGGCGATTTGTCTGTCAAGCTCATTCTCAATGGCTGCGATACGCTCATCAACATCAGGTTGACCCGCAACTAAAACCTCTCCTTCCAGCTCGCGAAGTTTTAGTTGAATCAGAATGTTCTGGTAGAGGGCAGTGTCATCTTCTTCACAATCCTTAATGTTGAGTTGACGAGCAATTTTATTGTCTCTATCTCTGAAAACATCATTGTCATGAAACTCTTTTGCTTCTTCCCTTAATGCCTGAATTTTGCCTCTCAGAGCTTCCTTCTGTTCATCCAGACTGGTATCTTTTTTTAATTCCAGTTTCAGATCTTCGGCCAGTTTGGCAATGAAATCCTTGCCTCTTTCCTGAGCAGCCGAGTTTTCGCTACTGTCGATGTTCAGCTGTTTCTCTATAGCATCCAGAATCGCACTCTGTTCGCCTATGGCTCGCTCATTCGCCTCTTCGACATGAAAGGTGAGACAGCCTTGAAGCTCCCTGACTATTTCTCCCTTTATTTCGTACGCAGCTTCTCTCCAGAGGCAATTACCCAGACCTTCCAGCGTTGTTTCGGTGAGATCATCGCTGTTAAGTGTGCTGCGAATTCTGGCAAGTCTCTCTGCTTTGTCATCTCCTTCACTGACTTTGATGTTGAGTGATTCTCCTACGGATTCCAGTATCTCCAGGGCCTCTTCCTCTGCCTTCTGTCTGAGTTCTTTAATGTTTTTCTGAATGGCCTCAGAAAGGGCGCGACGAAGATAATGCAGATCATCCCTGTTATCGAGGTCGTCCAGCTTCAGAGCTATTTCCACAGCAGTCAGTTTCCGAAGTGCTTCAGACCTGGCTTTGGGGTGGCCTGATGTTCTGATCTCTTCCAGCTCTTTTTTCAAGTCTGCAAGATGGCAGGCCACGCTGTGTATTGTTTTGTCCAGGGCGTTGTGGTCCTCTTCTACGCTGTCTTCATTCAGTTTAATTTCAAAAATCTCTGCCAGATTATTTTGCCTGGCCTCGGGGACAGAATCCTCAGAATCCTCTTGGTCTTGCATTGTCTCGATTTTGTGAAGCAGGGCATCAAGCAGGGCATCTTGTTGAGCGCCCATTGTCTTAATTTCCTGAAGCATGAGTTGTTTTTGATCATTCATTGCCTCAATTTTTTGCAGCAGGCGTTCATGTTGAGCGTCAATATCTGCATCACCATCAAAGTCTTCAATGTTTAAATGTGCGGCAATGGTTGCATAGCGGGCTTTGGTTTCAGCTTCTTTTTCAGTATCTGTTCTGCTGGCCTGTTGCTGAGAGTGTTGTTGATCGACCTGAACTGCCTGCTGCCTGAGGTGCTGCTGAATGGCCTGATGAATGGTCTGATGACGGGCTTCCATATCATCTTCGTTTTTTGGAACCAGGCCCAACTGACCTTCAACAATAGCCATTTTCTCCCGAAATACCTCATGGGTCTGGTCTTCGTAGTGTCGCAGATGGTTTTGAATGAATTGAAAGCGGATACCCGGATCCTTTTCATTGATTTGAAAAATACCGAGCTGGTGTTCTATGGCCGCCAGTGATTCTTCCAGAGGATCTCCTTCAGGTTTTCTTTTTGGGTGGATTCGCGCGATCATCAACTTGGAGATTCCATCAGAATTTATTTTGATGAGTCTGAGCTGGTCTTCTGGTATCAGGGTGTCATCCTGGTTATCAATACCAGACTTCTCCGCCAGTCTGGTGTTGTAAGCTTCTCTGTCTTCTATGTTACTAACAAATCTTTGCTGATGTTTCTGTTGCCGGATTTTATAACCTTCTATATGGGCACGATGATCTGCAAGCAGATCCTCAACTTTCTGATAGAGTCGTTGTACTAAAGGTTTCTGCTTATCACTGACATTGGGAGTATCGGTTGCGCGCTTTAACTGACGTTTAATCTGGGCCAGTTCGTCTTCTCTTACCTTCATCTTTTCCAGCTTGCTCTCCATAATCTGCCTGGAAATGTCGTCCTTGACTTTGGAGGCAAAGTGTCCGGGCTCACGAGAAGCGCCAAAGAAATTGCCAGCCATATTTTTGATAACGGGTATAAAAACGTGAACTATATGAATAAAATACTCGTCACTCAGAAGCACTCTGAGTGCGGGGTTGAAGCTGAAGTGTTTTACGAGTTGGTTGTGTATCCGGGCTACCAAGATGACTGAGGCAGCGGCTTTGACGTGTGGTGCTGTGAGTTCAAATTCATCTGCTCCATCCGGAGCGGCACTGGTTAATGCCTGCTGAAGAGATTCATAGTTAGCGAGCGTCTCCAGTTTATCTACGTATGCAAGTATCGGCAGAGCCTCTTCGTTAAGTTCAGTGTTGTGCAATGCAGCTAACTCCTCCAACACTGCCATCTGTCTGCTTCGAATGACATACTGGTAGCTTCTGACCTTGTCTATTTTAACCTTTGCTGTTGCTTCGGGGGCATTGCCGAGAACATCTTCCCAAGGATGATAGAGGCTTTGCACAAAAGCGTGATCGGCCGGATTCTGCTTCTGACCACGGAAAACAATCCTGTCCTCGCTGGCTTCAGTCACTTCCAGTTTTGGGTAGTCAGAAGGGACAGGATAAGTCTGTGCGTTATCTTCGACGTGTACAACATAGCCGACGGGTTTCTGGTATGACAACAGATTATTGAGCGCTTCCTGTTGTAATTTTTCCCCCAGAACATGAACCTGGGTATAGGCCGAGGCGGCGGCTGCTAAAAGTATCTCATCATTGACAAAGAGTGATTGCCCCAGACGTTTCATTTCAGGGAGCTGATCTTCGGAAGCGATAAGACGCATGAAGGTGCGCCCGTTCACCATAACTTCGTCTACTTCAATGGTGACGAGGTTAACAAAGTTATCAGCTTCGCCAAGGTTTCCTGCCCTTTCATTCGCACCTTTCAGCAATCCGGCCAATTGTTCGGGGTTGGCGACTTTCGTTAACGATTCTAATGGCTGGGTGTCACCTGATTGAGCACGAACAGCCCCAATGGCATCCTGGTGGGTCATGCCGTCTCTGACTTCAATAACCAGTGCCTTTTCTGCAAGGCTATGGGTGAACTTGAAGATGCCCTCGTTACCTACCTTCAGGATTTTGGTGTATTTTTGAGCAACGCCGTCATCGTCTGTTTCAAACTGGTCAACCGTGGAAACACCGCCATCAATGCCAGAAAGAACATCTGTGAAACCATCAGAAGGAACGTTATAGCCCGCCCTGGCTTGAGCCTGATCAGGGTAGGTGGTTGTACAGGATTTGGGTATTGGTTGCTGGTCACGACCTAAAGTTGGCTGCACCACGACCTCACCCTGAGTAAACTCCACTTGTCCACTGCCCGGAATATCGATCGATTTTGTCTGCAGCCTGCGATCGACCATCGCCTGTGTTCCAGTGATGAAAGAGCTGATCGCAAAGGCCACTGCATAGCTTAAGGCGTTAGGGCGGGCATTTGTCATTCCGCTACCTCAGCGCGGAGTAAAAAGCTTGTTTGCAGGGACATTTTTTTCATCATGACCGTGAACATTCTTACCATCGCCCTGTTGTGATTCGAAGAAGGTTCCCAGAGTGTAGGAGTAAGGAATACTTTCTGCATGGGAGAACGACCATTTAGGCACATTTTCCCTGAAGTATTTCTCCCAGCTATTATCAAACATCTTCATGGTGCGATCACGGCGGTCACGGAATTGCAGATAATTTTCGTGTCGCGTCCAGCCATACATCCTTTTGCCAGCTTTAACACGCTTTGCATAGGCTTCATCGGTTTCATTAAAGTGCTGAGGCGAAGCAATAGCCGTACGTTTCACATATTTATCCTGGGTTTCCCCAGCGCCCAGCCAGCGATTAATCCTGTCAAGGCTACGACCCAGAGGTCCACCCAGCCATTGAGTGAGCATCTTGTTGTCGTTCATAAAAAAGTCGAAAGTGAGACTCGACGCCAGAGTAAATCCGAAGGTTTGAGCATAAGTGAATCCAGATATAAGTCCATGGGCGTATGCTCCGACAGTGGCTACCGGACCCAGCACCAGACCGGCTGTAGCCGAGGCCAGAGTTTTTACTTTTTGTGGTGTCGCCCGGTGCAGCAGCGGCACCTGAAGCCCTTGTCCGGAACCCATGGACTTCACTATTTCCGGCACCAGACGAAAAATACTCCGGTACATGTACGGGTTGGCGTTGTACTGCCTGGCAAACAACATGGAGCCGGTTCTCAGTAGAATGACTGAGGAAGCAGCTTTACCCAATGGCATCGCCAGTCCGCCCACTTCAGAGACTTGTTCAATTCTGCTGTGATGGGCATATTGTTCGGTTCGGTCAAGATCAACACCGAAGCGTTCCAACCAGTGCTGGAAAGGTGTGAGCATCCGGTGCAGGTAATCACCCCTGTTGGTCAGATCCAGAAGATAGAGGAATGATATGTTCGAGAGGGATTGCTCGGCAGCCTGCCAGGTGGTGTGAGTCGCCAGCAGGGGTTTGTAGTAGGAGAAGTACCAGGTAAAAGCCTGTAGCAGAGAGGCTGAAGGTTTGACCCAGAACTCATTCAGCTGGTGCTCAACCGCTGCGGCATGAGCCTGCATCAAGGTGCTATTAATAGCCTTGATCAGGTCTGATTCAGATAGGCCGATAGCATTGGCATAAGGAGTCAGGGTATCCTGAACATTGGTCAGAAAGGCTGCCGTCCTGCGGCCATTTTCAAAGGCAATATCGTCAAGAATATAGTTGGCAATGATCGCGGCAGCGTACTCTTTCATGCTGGCAACCGACTCTTTCATTCCTGCCGGGGCAGTGGCAGTCACGGTCACAGGAGTAAAGGCACTCTGCATGAACTCATCAACGCCTTCATCGGACAGCATCCGGACAACGGCTTTGAAGCGAGGCACATTGATGCCATGTTTGTAGCCCAGGAAGTGTTCGAATTCACCCACTGTCTGATAACCACCGACATCTTTGGCGGCCTTTATGTAGTTCTCAAGCTCAATCTTGCTGATCAGCCCTTCACGCAGCAGAGCTATAATTTTGTTACCACTGGCAGAATGGCTAGCGAAGTATTCCGAGAAGTCTTTCAGGTCTCCTGATTCATGTTCGACGAAGTGAATGGCTGTTTCGCCCATGCCGTTAATGACCTCGTCGTATTGTTGAGCCCCACTTCCTACCTCACTCCTGACCCTGTGCGCCAGACTCTGGACTTCTTCCATGATATTT
Source organism: Endozoicomonas sp. 8E (assembly GCF_032883915.1). Classification (NCBI taxonomy): domain Bacteria; kingdom Pseudomonadati; phylum Pseudomonadota; class Gammaproteobacteria; order Oceanospirillales; family Endozoicomonadaceae; genus Endozoicomonas; species Endozoicomonas sp. 8E. Next base: position 2,137,724 of record NZ_CP120717.1, read on the forward strand.
GGCTCAGAGGGGGAGAGCGGGAAACTCCTCTTCAGGCTCTTGAAAACTCCCACAATCCGACTGGCCTGATTAAACGTCAGGTCTTTTCCAACCAGCGCCTGCAAGCGAATAGGGGCGAACTCATCGTCAAAATCGAAAGTGCCAAGACAGGGTATGACCTTTCCACTTTTTACCGCAGATGCTGCCAGACCTGTTGCGGCTTCCAAAGCTTGTTTCTTGAGAGAGTGCTGCTTTATGAAGTCGTGCATGTCGGTCAGAACTTTTACCTGTCCCGGGGTGTACTGGAAGGGGCCGCCGTCATTTTTGACGGCTCTCCCTGCCGCTCTGAGCACTTCTTTCATTCTCTCAATCTCAGCTTCTTTGGTTTCAATCTCACTTTCCAGGCGGTCCTGTTCCTGAATCAGTTGCTGAATCCTGCCGCCATTGCCATCATTCCCACCCAGCTCCAGTTGTTTGTTTCTCAGGGCATCAACCCGGTCATCATAGTTGGCAGTAGAATCTGGTTTAAGACCCACAGCTTCTTCAATGGCTTTAAGACTCGCTTCATGATCCTCCAGAGCCTTTTGTGCTTCTGATTTCAGCGTTTTTTTCTGCTCCAGGACTAAGTCCAGCTCAGCTCTCTCGTCCTCAAGTGAGGTTTTAATTTTCGGATCGATGTCTTTGGAATGGTTAATGTCCTGATTTTTTCTATTCAGAGCCTCTTGTGCTTGTTTTTCTCGAAACTGTGCATGAGCCAATTCCATTTCTCTGAATTCGTGCTCATGCAGGTATTTCCTAACCTGAGTGTACTTTCTTCTGGTTTCAGGCAGTTCGCCTATTGCAAAATCGACTTCATCCCGACCATAAGAGGCAATATAGTTTCTGACAGCATTCATGTAATCCTCTTCTGACATGTTTTCAGGGTCACTCTCAAAAGGGGGTCTCAGATCTTTGATGGCAGCACTCAGTTTCTTAAAGGTTTCAACTCGTCTATCGGTATCGTCCCTGTTTCTTTTCAGAAAACGTTTAATGCCGTCTATCAGGTCTTCAGGGGTTTGATTATCACCCTGAGTCAGACCCAACCCGGTCTGAATTTTTTTCATTGCCTGATTGTGAGTCGTGGTATCTCTGACCTTGTCAGGGTGAACCTCAGTAGAGTGTGCCAATAACAGTTGTTTACCGTGAACAGCATCCAGTTTGTGATGAAGTTCCTTCAGCGCACTTTCAGCTTCTTCTATGTCTCCTCTGGCTCTGGCAGCCTCAGAATCAGGAACGTATTCCGGTTTAGGTCCCAGGCGAGCCAATTGCCTGTCAAGTCCGGTTCGAACCCTCTCGAGTCTTGCTGTCTTGTCATCACCTTCATTGACTTTGATCTCGAGTACTTTTTCGAGGGTTTCCAGTATATTCAGTGCCCGACGGTCTTTTAATTTGCTATCTTCATCCAGTTTAAAATCAGGAACCGCAGTCTGGGCATCTCGTCTGAGTTTGACGAAAGTTGCTTCTTTAGTAACTCGAGTATTCAGTGTCGCCTGTTCAGGTTCTTCCTGAGGCTGTCCTGTTGCAGCAACCGCTTTGTGTATGCCATTAATTTTCTCCAGGAGGCGTCTGGCATGCTCATCCAGTGATCGGGTATCACTCCAGTCATCTTTACCAAGTGCTACTGCCAGTTCAGCGTTGTAAAGACTTCTGGCAAAAAGAACTTCCTTTTCCAGCTCAGGAATTCGCCCGATTTTCTGAATAATTGTGTTTTGCAGGCTTTGCTGATCTTCCAGCTGCACTAGAAGCTTTGCAACTTTACCCTTAATGATCTGAAGGAGTCGTTGCACTTCCAGTTTTATCTCATCACCGGTATTGGCTATTTCCGGTGCGCGCTGCAACCTGTATTCAAGCTGCAAGAGTTCGACTGCCTCTTTCTGAAGAAGCTCTTGCAGGTCGCTGTCCCGTTCAGTCAGCTGTCTGGCCAGGTTGTCCTTGAATTTGACAGCAAACTGTTCATCGTCGTGTAAGTCGTCAGTCTCTAATTTGATGACAGTGGGTATATGATTAAGAATATTCTCAACAGCATGCTGGCTAGTCAGAAGGTCTCTAAGTACAGGGTTGAAGCTGAAGCGTTTTAAGAGTTGGGCCTTCATCCAGGTTGGCGTGATGAGTGACGAAGCAGCTCTAATGTGGTCTGCTGTGAACGCAAACTGAAATGCTTCATCCGGGGCAGCACTGCTCAGCGCCTGCTGCAGAGATTCATACTTTGCCAGTGCAAGCGCCGTCTCTTTATCTTCGTGCGCAAGCGTCGTTTGATCTTCGTTCACTCCAGCATTGTGCCGTGCAACAAACTCCTCCAGCAGCGTCAGCTGCCTGCTTCGAATGAACTGCAGGTACTTTTTGACATTGGATTTTATAACAAGAACTGATACTGGATTAGCGGGGCTATGAGCCTCTGCTTCTTTGAGGTTAAGAAGGTTTTCTACAAAAGCGACATCGGCTGGATTCGGATTATGGCCACGGAAAATAATGATATCCCCAGCACTCTGAGTCACTTCAAGTTTTGGATAACCCGAAGGCACAGGATAAACCAGCGTGTCATCATCGGCGTGTACAACATAGCCAACGGGTTTGTTGTGTTCCAACAGTTCATTGAGAGCCCTCTGTTGTATATCTCCTCCCAGAACGTGAACCTGAATATAGGCTGAAGTGGCAGCCGTCAGCAGAGCCCCATCATTGACAAAGAGCGATTGGCCCAGGCGCCTGAGCCCGGGAGGCTGAGCACCCCCTGAAATAAGGCGCATGAATGTACGCCCATTCACTGCAATTTGTTTTACTTTAATGGTGGCAAGGGCGACGTAGTGATCGCCTGAACCCAGGCTTCCTGCCCTGTCATCGGCACACCACAGCACTGAATACAGTTCTTCGGTGCTGGCTAGTTTCGTTGACGGTTCCAATGGTTGGCCGCTGGATAATCCAGCACGAACAGAGTTAACTGAATCCTTATCGGTCATTCCTGTCCTGACTTCAATGAACAGTTCCTCTGCGTTAAGGCTATGGGTAAACCTGAAGACTCCCTCATCACCCACCTTCAGGACTTTGGTGTATTTCTGAGCAACGTCATTCTCGCCTGTCTCAAACTGATCGACAATGGAAACGCCTCTATCAAAATAAAAAGAAAGGCCGCCAAATGAGCTTTTTGAAGGACAAGTATGGCCCTCCCTGAACTCAACCCGAGGAGTGTAGGTGGTTGTAAAGGATTTAGGTATTGGCTGCTGGTCAAGACCTAAAGTTGGCCTAACCTCCACCTCACTCTGGATAAGCTCCGCATGTTCATTGTCTTGAATGTCGACAGGTTTTATCTGCAGCCTGCGACTGGCCAGTGCCTCTGTGGCAATGATGGAAGAGCTGATTACAAGGGCCACAGCAAGGCTCAATACTTTGGGGCGAGCATTTGTCATTCTACTACCTCAGAGCTGAGTACTTTTTATTACCGTGAAAAGTGATGACCACACCAGGCGAGGAAGCAACTTTTGATCGCTCATTTGCTTATCGAATGAGCGTAAAACGCCGTACTTTGACGACGGGCATAGAAGCTTTCTTATTATCGCCATGTCGCCATTCGAAGAAGGCTCCCAGAGTGTAGGAGTAAGGAAAACTTGCTGCATGGGAGAATGACCATTTAGGTACATTTTCCCTGAAGTATTTCTCCCAACTATTCTCAAACAGTGTCATGGTGCGATCACGGCGTTCTCGGAACTGCAGATAATTTTCGTGTCGAGTCCAGCCATACATCCTGTTGCCTGCTTTAACACGTCTTGCATACTCTTCATCGGTTTCATTGAAGCGTTGAGGTGTGGCAATAGTCGTACGTTTCACATATTCATCTTGCGTTTCCCCCCTGTGTATCCAGCGATTCACCCTGTCAAGGCTTCGACCCAGAGGTCCACCCAGCCATTGAGTGAGCAGCTTGTTGTCGTTCATAAAGAAGTCGAAAGTGAGACTCGACGCCAGGGCAAACCCGAGGGTTTGAGCATAGGTAAAACCGTATATCAGACCGTGGGCGTATGCTCCGGCAGTAGCTATCGGACCCAGCACCAGACCGGCTGTGGCAGAGGCCAGCGTTTTTACTTTTTGTGGCGTCACCCTGTTCAGCAGTGGTACCTGAACCCCTTGCCCGGAACCCATGGATTTGACTATTTCTGGCACCAGACGGGAAATGCTGCGATAACTACGGGGATTGGCATTGTACTGTCTGGTAAACAACATGGAGCCGGTTCTCAACAGAATGACTGAAGAAGCGGCTTTGCCCAGTGGCATAGCCAGCCCGCCCATTTCAGAGATTTGTTCAATTTTTCTGTGGTAGGCATATTGTCCGGTTCGGTCAAGATCAACACCGTAGTGTTCCAACCAGTGCTGGATAGGTATGAGCAGTCTGTGCAGGTAATCCCCCCTGTTGGTCAGGTCCAGAAGATAGAAGAAGGAAATGTTTATCTGGTGCAGCTCGGCAGCCTCAAGGGCGGTAAGGGTCACCAGTAGAGGTTTGTAGCTGATGAAGTACCAGATGACGGGCTGTACCAGGTAGGCTGAAGGTTTGACCCAGTAATCGGTTAACTGGTGCTCAACCGCTGCGGTGTGAGCCTGCATCAAGGTGTTATGGATAGCCTTGATCAGGTCTGATTCAGACAGGCCGACAGCATTGGCATAAGGTGTCAGGGTATCCTGAACATTGGTCAGGAATGCCGTCACCCTGCGACCGTTTCCAAAGGCAATATCGTCAAGAACGTAGTTGGCGATGACCGCAGCTGCGTATTCCTTCATGCCGTCAACAGATTCTTTCATACCTGCCGGGCCAGATGCAGCAGAGGTCAAGGGAGCAATGGCATTTTCAATGAATTCCTCAAAATCCTTGTCGGACAACATCTGGACAACGGCTTTGAAGTAAGGCAGATTGACGCCGAGTTTGGAACCAAGGAAGTGTTCAAATTCATCCACTGTCTGATAACCATCATCACCTCTGACAGCCTTCATGTAGTTTTCAAGCTCAATCCTGCTGATCAGACCTTGACGCAGCAGAGCTATGATCCAGTTGCCAGTGGCATCGAGAGAAGCGGAATATTCCGAGAAGCCTTGCAGGTCCTCTGGTTCATGCTCGACGAAGTGAATGGCTGTTTTGCCCATGCTGTTAATGACCTTGTCGTATTCTTGAGCCCCGTTTTGCAGCTCATACCTGGCCTTGTACACCAGCATCTCAACTTGTGCCAGGACTTCTACAGGCTTATGTTCTACAGGCTCGGAAGTGAGAGTCGGAGTCGGGAAGGTCGTTGTCAGTCTCCTGAAGACTTTCACAATCCGACAGGCCTGATCAAACGTCAGAGGTTCACCAACCAATCCCCGCAGCTGAAACGGTGCAAGTTCATTGTCAAAGTCGAAAGCGTGAAAGAAAGTGATCAAGAAGGGCGTTCCGTTATTATTTTCTATTGCTAATTCTGTCAGACCTATTGCGGCTTCCAGAGCTTGTTTCTTGAGAGTGTGCTGCATCATGAAGTCATGCATATCGGTCAGAACTTTTACCTGTTTCGGCGTGAACTGAAAGGGACTGCCGTCGTTTTCCACGGCCTGTTCTGCAGCCTTCAGATCTTCCTTCATTCTCTCAATGTCTGCTTCCCTGGCTTTAATCTCACCTTCCAGACGGGCCTGCTGCTGATTCAGTTGCTGGATCTTGCCACCAGTACCATCATTAACGCCCAGTTGTGCCTGTCTGTTTCTCAGGGCGTTAACCCGGTCTTCACAGCTGCCAGCAGAGTCAGGTTTTTTGGTGTCCTCCACTCGCTCTTCAGGGGTTTGCTCGTCAGCTGCAGTCAGACCCAACCCGGTCTGAACTGGTTTTATCGCCTGACCAGGCGCTCTGTTATCTTCGTCCGAAATAGAGTGGAGGTCAGTAAGGCCGCTCTCAAATACCAGAGGTTTACGACGAAGGTCTTTCAGTTGGCGTTTGGCGCTTGTAAGCTCACTTTCAGCTTTTTGTATGGCTCGCCTGGTAATGGTTACCTCACGATCAAGAATGAATCGGGGCTTGGGTCCCAGATCAACCATTTGCCTGTCAAGCTCATTTTCAATGGCAGTGATACGCTCATTAATGTCGGGTGTACCCGCATTGAGAACTGCTTTATCCAGCTGTCGGAGTTTTTCTTCAATCAGACTGTTCTGATGGTCGATAGTGGCATCTTCTTTATAACCCTCAATGTTGAGTTGATGAGCCAATTCATTGTTCCAGACTTTTCTCGCCGCTTCATCGTCGTAGACTGTGTCTAATTTCTCGATTAATTCCTGAATTTTGATTTTCAGGGGCAACTTAAGAGAAGCCAGGTCGTCATCCTGCTCAAGTACCACATTCAGATCTTTGGCCAGTTTGACAGCGAAAGCCTTGCTTCTTTCTTTAGCCGCAGGGATTTTGCCAATGTCAATGTTCAGCTTGTCCTCTATGGCGGCAAGCAAACTGGCCTGTTTTTCTCTGGCCTGCTTAACCAGGTTTGATTCTTCGACTTTACAGTTTAGAATCGCACCAAGCTTTCTGACTTTGAGGTCCCTCTCGTTCAGAGCTTTGCTCTCATCTTTCCATAGGGTTTGATCTATCTTATTCTGTGTTTCTTCTGAGACCTCTTCGCTTTCAAATACTGCACGAATCCGGGCAAATCTCGCTGCTTTGTCATTCTCTTCATTGAATTTGATGTTGAGTATATTTTCTACGGCTTCCAGTAGATTGCTTTGTTGCTCTCTGGCTGGCTTATCCGGGTCAGGATTTTCGAGTTTATATTCAAGGTGCGCAAGAAGCCTGATATGTTTGACATCCTTCTCGTCCAGAGTTTTGCTTTCATATGCCCAGAGGATGCTATCTACCTCATCCAGCATCTCATCCAGCGTCTCATTGGAGAGATCAACGTTGTTAAGTAGTATAAAAACCCTGTTGAGCCTTGTTGTTATGCCATCCTCTTTATTAACTTTTATGTTGTGCATTTCTTCCAGGGCTTTCCGTACGCTCAGAGGATCTTCCTGGGCTTGCTGTCTGGCGTCACTGATTCTTGTTGTTCTAACATCCTCTTCATTGAGTTTGAAGTTGAGTGTTTGTTCTATGATTTCCAGTATGTTCCGGGCCTTTACTTCTGCCCGCCATCTGGCGTCTCTGATATATTCCTGCATGCCTTCAGAAATGCACTGGCGACGAAGATATACATCGGCGTCTTGATCAGGGCCACGCATCTCAAGGGCTTTTTCTACGGCACTCAATGTCTTAAGTACTTCTGGCCTGGTTTTGGGGTAGCCTGGTGTTTTGATGTTTTCCCATTCTTTTTTCAAACCTGGATGAGTGTGGAGCCCGCGATGTATTGTTCTGGTGCTCTGTTGCGAAAGATGTTGTTGACCGACCTGGCGTTCTACAGCCGCCAGTGTTGTTTCTACAGAATCTCCCTCAGGCTGTCCTGCGGTAATCGACTGGTTGATTTCATTAATTTTCTTACTGATGAGCCTGGTCTGTTCTTCTAATGGCCGGGTGTCGTCCCAGTCATCAATACCAAGCTCGGCTGCCAGTTGAGTGTTGCGAGCCTTTGTGGCTTCTGCTCGGACATTACTAACTTCCTGTTCCAGCTCCGGGATTCGAGCGACTTCCTCCCGAACTTTTCGTAACTGGTTTTGCTGTTCTTCCATTGCGTAAAGAAGCTGATCAAGCTCATTATCAGCCAGTTGCTTAAATTGAAGTGCTATGTGCTTTTCCCTTTCACTGATAGCGGCTTTCTCTGATTTGAGCTTTAACTGGTTTCTAACCCGGATGAGTTCGTATTCTTTCGCCAGCAGTTCTTCCAGCGTGTTTTCCCTCTCAACCAGTTGTCTTGCCATGTCGCTGATGACTTTGGAAGCAAACGGTTTATCGCTGTAAGAAACATCGGTCCGTAATTCGTCGGCAATAGGCATAAGGTTCAGAAAATTTTGAACAAAATACTGGTTAGTCAGCAGGTCTCTGAGTATGGGTCTGAAACTGAAGTGTTTAGTGAGTTGATAATGCATCCAGGTTGGCGTGACGATCGACGAGGTCACTTTGATGTGTCCTGATGTGAATTCAAACTCACCTGCCTGAGGCAGTGTAGCACTGGTCAGTGCCTGCTGCAGAAATTCATAGTTTGCAAGCGAAATCAGTTTATCTTTGCCAAGTACAGCATGGTGCTGCACAGCTAACTCCTCCAGCAATGCCATCTGCCTGCTTCGAATGACATACTGGTAGCTCTTGACCTTATCTTTTTTTAACAGTGTTTTGAATGCAGGAGAGGGGATATTGGCGTCATTTTCTTGCAAGAGGCTATGAAGGCATTTCACAAAAGCGACATCGGCCGGATTCTGTTTCTGACCATGGAAAACAATAGTTTCACCCGGAGCCTGTCTCACTTCCATTGTCGGATAACCCGCAGGTACAGGATAGGCCTGTGTGTCATCCTCCATGTATACGACATATCCGACGGGTTTCTGATGTGATAAGAGTTTATTCAGTGCCTCCTGTGGTAAACTGTCTCCCTGGACATGAACCTGAGTGTAGGCAGAGGTGGCTGCTGCAAACAGAGCCTCATCATTGACAAAGAGCGACTGACCCAGAATTTGCAGTTCAGGAGGCTGGTCGCCTGCTGCGATTAGACGCATGAAGGTGCGCCCGTTCACTTCAACCTCATCTACTTCAACGGTAGCAAGGGCAACGAAGTTATCAGCTTCACCGAGGTTTCCTGCTCTTTTATTCGCACCATTCAGTATTCCGGCCAGTTGTTCGGGACTGGCGGCTTTCGTTAACGGTTCTAATGGTTGTGGTTGCAGTATACCTGACTGAGCAACAACAGCCTCAATGGAGTCCTGATCGGTCATTCCTTTTCTGACTTCAATGATCAGTTTCTTGTCTGCAAGGTTATGGGTAAACCTGAAGACTCCCTCATCACCCACCTTCAGGACTTTGGTGTATTTCTGAGCAAAGTCATTTTCGTCAGTTTCAAATTGATCAATGCTGGAAGCGCCGCCGCTGATACCGGCAAGGACGTCTGTAAAGCCTTCTGAAGGAACGTCATAGCCCTCTCTGGCTGAAGTCAGGTCAGGGTAGGTGGTGGTAAAAGATTTAGATATTGGCTGCTGGTCATGCCCTAAAGTTGGCTTAACTATGACCTCACTATGGGTAAACTCGACATTTCCACTGTTCGGAATATCGATAGATTTTGTCTGCAGCCTGCGATCGGCCAGCACCTGTGTATTAATGACGAAAGAGCTGATTGTAATGGCCACTGCAAGGCTTAATGCATTGGGGCGAGCATTTGTCATTCTACTACCTCAGAACTGAGTATTTTCATTACCGTGAAAAGTGATTGCCACACTCGGTGAGGAAAAAGCTTTTAATTAAGGTAGTCTGCAGAGGCGGAAGGTAGAAAGCCTGATTGAGGAGCATTTCTCTTATCATGACGGTGAACTTTCTGATCATCGCCCTGTTGCGATCCGAAGAAGGCTTTCAGAGTGTAGGAGTAAGGAATGCTTTCTGCGTGGGAAAATGACCATTTAGGCACATTTTCCCGGAAGTATTTCTCCCAGCCATTCTCAAACATCTTCATGGTGCGATCACGACGTTCACGGAACTGCAGGTAATTTTCGTGTCGAGTCCAGCCATACATCCTGCCGTTGGCTTTAACACGGTTTGTATAGGCTTCATCGGTTTCACTGAAGCGTTGAGGCGTGGCTATAGACATACGTTTCACATACTCATCGTTCGTTTCTGCCAGGCCTGTCCAGCGATTAATCCTGTCAAGAGTGCGGCCCAGAGGACCACCCAGCCATTGAGTGAGCAACTTGTTGTCGTTCATAAAGAAGTCGAAAGCGAGACTCGATGCCAGAGCGAATCCGAATGTTTGAGCATAGGTGAACCCTAATATAAGACCATGGGCGTATGATCCGACAGTGGCGACCGGACCCAGCACCAGACCGGCTGTGGCCGAGGCCAGGGTTTTTACTTTTTGTGGTGTCACCCTGTGCAGCAGCGGTACTTGAACCCCTTGTCCGGAGCTCATGGGTTTCGTCATTTCAGGCAGCAGACGGAAAATGTTGCGAAACATTTGGGGGTTGGCGTTGTGCTGTCTGGCAAATAACATGGAGCCGGTTCTTAGCAGAATGACTGAGGAAGCGGCCTTGCCCAATGGCATGGCCAGACCGCCTGCTTCAGAGATTTGTTCAATTCCATTGTGATAGGCATATTGGCCGGTTCGGTCAAGATCAACACCGAAGCCTTCCAACCAGTGCTGGAAAGGTATGAGCACCCGTTGCAGGTAATCACCCCTGTTAGTCAGGTCCAGAAGATAGAGGAATGACATGTTCAAGATGGATAGCTCGGCAGCCTGCCAGCTGGTGCGGGTCGCCAGCAGGGGTTTGTAGCTGGAGAAGTACCAGGTGACAGCCTGTACCAGAGAGGCTGAAGGTTTGACCCAGTACTTATTCAGCTGCTGCTCAACCGCTGCGGCATAAGCCTGCATCAAGGTATTATGGATAGCCTTGATCAGGTCTGATTCAGACAGGCCGGCAGCATTGGCATAAGGCGTCAGGGTCACCTGAACATTGGTCAGGAATGCTGCCGTCCTGCGGCCGTTTTCAAAGGCAATATCGTCAAGAACATAGTTGGCGATGACCGCAGCTGCGTACTCCTTCATGCCGTCAACAGATTCTTTCATACCTGCCGGGTCAGTGGCAGTTAGGGTCACAGGAGTAAAGGCACTCTGCATGAATTCATCGACCCCCTCATCGGACAGCATCTGGACAACGGCTTTGAAGCGAGGCAGGTTAACGCCGTGTTTGTTGTCAAGAAAGTGTTCAAATTCATCCACTGTCTGATAACCATCAACACCTCTGACAGCCTTCATGTAGTTCTCAAGTTCAATCTTGCTGATCAGACCTTCACGCAGCAAAGCAATGATTTTGTGACCACTGACAGAGTGGATAGCGAAGTATTTTGAGAAGTCTTTCAGGTCCTCTGGTTCATGCTCGACGAAGTGAATGGCGCTTTTAGCCATCCCATGAATTTCCTTGTCGTATTGTTCAGCCCCGGTTTTAACCTCATTCCTGGCCCTGTGCGCCAGATTCTGGACTTCTTCAATGACATTCCGGGGTTGATCTTCTACAGGCTCGAAAGGGGAGGGCGGAAAGTTCGTCTTCAGGCTCTTGAAGATTTCCACAATACGACTGGCCTGATTAAACGTCAGATCATCCCCGACCAGCGCCTGCAGGTGAATCGGTGCAAATTCATCGTTAAAATCGAAAGTTGTGAGGCAGGGTATTGTTTTACCGCTGTTGATTGCTGATTCTGCCAGAGCCAGTGCGGCATCGAGAGCCTGTTGCCTGAGTTGAAGTGCTCTGAGTTTTTCCTTTTCAGCGGGAGTGGCTTTCTTGAATGTCAGCTCTAACTGGTTTGTAACCCGGATGAGTTTACTTTTTGTTGTTGCCAGCTGTTTTTCCAGCTCGCTTTCCCTCTCAATAAGCTGCCTTGTCATGTCGGCCGTGACTTTGGCAGCAAACTGTTCGTCGTCGTGAAAGACATTGGTTTCTGAATCGACGGCAACGGGTTTAAGGTTCAGAATATTCTGAAGAAAATACTGGTTAGTCAGAAGATCTCTGAATATGGGTTTGAAACTGAACTCTTTTGCCAGTCGAATCTGTATCCAGGTTGGCGTGATGGCTGACGAAGCGACTCTGATGTGTTCCGGTGTGAGTTCAAATTTAGCTGCTCCATATATTCCATCTGGAATAGCACTGGTCAGTACCTGGTGGAGATATTCATAGTTTGCAAGCGCACGCATCGCCTGTATATCTTCGTTTATAGGCGCAGGTTGATCTTCGTTAACACCAGCATGGTGTCGCGCAGCAAGCCCCTCCAGCAATGTCATCTGCCTGCTTCGAATGACGGACTGGTAGGCTTTGACATCATATTTTTTAACCCATGCTGCAACTGCCCGGGCGGGGTTATTACCCTCAGCTTTTTCCCAGAGGTTATACAGGCTTTCTACAAAAGCAATATCATCGGGACTCTGCATCTGACCATGGAAAACAATGACCTCTCCCGGAGTTTCTGAGACCTCCAGCTTCGGATAACCTGCAGGCACAGGATAAACCTGTGTGTCATCCTCGACGTGTACAACATATCCGACGGGTTTGCTATGTGCCAGGAGTTCATTAAGAGCCTGCTGTTGTAAATCCTCTCCCAAGATATAAACCTGGATATAGGCAGAGGCCGCTGCTGCCAGTAGAACATCATCATTGACAAAGAGTGACTGTCCCAGACGTTGCAGTTCAGGGGGCTGATCGCCGGCAGCGAGAAGACGCATAAAGGTGCGCCCATTCACTGTAACTTTTTCTACTTCAATGGTGGCAAGGGGAACATAATGATCACTTCTACCGAGGTGTCCTGCCATAAGGTCGACAAGGTTCAGCAACTCGGCCAGTCTTGAGGGACTGGCGATTTTCGTTAGCGGTTCCAGTGCTCTATCTGATTGACTGCGAATAACTTCAACTGAACCCTTATCAGTGATTCCGCCTCTGACTTCAATGACCAGTTCCTTTTCTGCAAGGTCATGTGTGAACCTGAAGACTCCCTCATCACCCATTTTCAGGATTTTGGTGTATTTCCGGGCAACGCCGTTCTCGCCTGTTTCAAACACATCAACAATGGAAGTGCCACTGCCAATGGCAAAACTTGCTGTAAAGCCTATAGAATCAAAGAGATAGGGCCTGTCACCAGGCTGATCAGGGTAGGTGTAGGTGGTCGTAAAGGATTTGGGTATCGGCTGCCGGTCTTCCCCTAAAGTTGGCTTAACCATGACCCCAATCCGGGTAAGCTCCACATGTTCCTGAAAGTAGACAGACTTTATTTGCAGCCTGCGACCAGCCATTGCCTGTGTATTGATGATGGAAGAGCTGATTGCAATGGCCACTGCAAGGCTTAAAGCGTTGAGGCGGGCACTCGTCATTTTACTACCTCAGAGCTGATTAGAAAGCTTGATTAAGGGGCATTTCTCTTACCATGACCGCCAACTTTCTGATCATCGAACTTTTGCTATTTGTAGAAGGCTCCAAGAGTGTAGAAGTATGGAATACTTTCTGCGTGGGAGAACGACCATTTAGGTATATTTTCCCTGAAGTATTTCTCCCAGCCATTCTCAAACAGTTTCATGGTGCGATCACGGCGTTCGCGGAACTGCAGGTAATTTTCGTGTCGAGTCCAGCCATACATCCTGTCGTTGGCTTTAACACGGTTTGTATAGGCTTCATCGGTTTCATTGAAGCGTTGAGGCGAGGCAATAGCCGTACGTTTCACATATTCATCTTGCGTTTCACCCAAACCTATCCAGCGATTCATTTTGTCAAGACTTCGGCCCAGAGGTCCACCCAGCCACTGAGTGAGCATCTTGTTGTCGTTCATAAAGAAGTCGAAAGTGAGACTCGACGCCAGGGCGACTCCGAAGGTTTGGGCATAGGTGAATCCGGATATAAGTCCATGGGCGTATGTTCCGACAGTGGCTACCGGACCCAGCACCAGAGCGGCTGTGGCAGAGGCCAGCGTTTTCACTTTTTGTGGTGTCACCCTGTGCAGAAGCGGCACCTGAACCCCTTGTCGGGAACCCATGGATTTCACTATTTCCGGCACCAGACGGGAAATGCTGCGATACCTGTGCGGGTTGGCGTTGTACTGTCTGGCAAACAACATGGAACCGGTGCTTAGCAGAATGACTGAGGACGCGGCCTTGCCCAATGGCATGGCCAGACCGCCCACTTCAGAGACTTGTTCAATTCCATTGTGGTAGGCGTATTGGCCGGTTCGGTCAGGATCAACACCGTAGCGTTCCAACCAGTGCTGGAAAGGTGTAAGCATCCTGTGCAGGTAATCACCCCGGTTGGTCAGATCCAGAAGATAGAGGAATGACATGTTTGAGAGCGATAGTTCGGCAGCCTGCCTGGCGGTATGGGTTACCAGTAGCGGTTTGTAGCTGGTGTAATACCAGGTGACAGCCTGTACCAGAAAGGCTGAAGGTTTGACCCAGTAATCATTGAGCTGCTGCTCAACCGCTGCGGCATGAGCCTGCATCAATGTGTCATGGATAGCCTGGATCAGTTCTGATTGAGACAGGCCGACAACATTGGCATAAGGAGTCAGGGTCTCCTGAACATTGGCCAGAAATGCTGCCGTTTTGCGGCCATTTTCAAAGGCAATATCATCCAGAACGTAGTTGGCGATGACAGCAGCGGCATACTCTTTCATGCCGTCAACAGACTCTTTCATGCCCGCCGGGCCAGTTGCGGTCACGGTCACAGGAGTAATGGCAATCCCCATGAATTGCTCAGCGCCTTCATCGGACAGCATCTGGATGACCTTCCTGAACTCGGGCACCCTGACACCCTGTTTATCACCAAGGAAGTGTTCAAACTCAGCCACTGTCTGATAACCATCAACACCTCTGACGGCCTTTATGTAGTTTTCAAGTTCAACCTTGCTGATCAGACCTTCTCGCAGCAGAGTTATTATCTTGTTACCACTGGCAGAACGGGTAGCGAAGTATTCCAGAAAGCTTTTCAGGTCCTCTTCTTCATACTTGACGAAGTGAATGGCCATTTTGCCCATACCATTAATGACTTCGTCGTATTGTTGAGGCCCTTTGCCCAACTCATTTCTGATCCTCTGCACCAAAACCCCGACTTCTTCCAGGACGTCCTGAGACTGATCATCTTCCAGCTCGAAAGAGGAGGGTGAGAAGTTTCTTTTCAGGTTCCTGAAGACTCTTACAATCCGGCTGGCCTGATGAAACGTCAGATCTTTTCCAACCATTGCCTGTAAGCGAATGGGGGCAAATTCATCGTCAAAATCGAAAGTCGAAAGCTGGGGGATCACCTTAGCGCTTTTCGCTGCCGATGCTGCCAGACCCATTGCGGCTTCCAGAGCCTGTTTCTTGAGCGCGTGCTGATGGATGAAGTCGTGCATATTGTTCAGAACTTCAACTTGTCCTGGCGTGTACTGGAAGGGACCGCCATCATTTTCGACGGCTTTCTCGGCAGCCTTCAGGGCATTCTTCATTCTCTCAAGGTCTGCTTTCCTGACGTCAATCTCAGCTTCCAGACGGGCCTGTTCCTGAATCGGTTGCCGGATCTTGTCGCCACTGGCATCATCCCCGCCCGCTAGTACCACAGCATCCAGTTTTTGATGAGCAGTCTCCAGCTCACTTTCAGCTTTTTTCAAAACTGTTCTGGCTGTGGCTACCTCACGATCAAGAACGTATCGGGGCTTAGATCTCAGGAGAGCCAAATGCCTGTCAAGCTCGTTTTCAATGATCTGGATGCGCGCATTAACGTCTGGCTGAACCCTGTCGATAACTTCTTCGTCCAGCTGTAGGAGTTTTGCTTCAATTAAACTTTTTTGGTCGTTTATGCTGGCATCATCGTTATAGTCTTCAATATTGAGTTGGCGGGCCATTTCATTGTTCCGGACTCTGCTGACCACTTCATCTTCATAGACTTGGTTGACTGCATCCCGAAATGCCTGAATTCTGGCTATCAGGGCATCCTTCTGGTCAGACAGACTGGCATCCCTGTCAAGGTTCATCACCAGGTCACTGGCCAGTTTGGTTGTGAAAACCTTGACTTTTCTTACAGCAGTAACGAAATCAAGAGGGGGTATTTTCAGCTGGTGCTCAATGGCTGCAAGCCAACGTTTCTCCAGTTCTCTGAACAGCTTAATATGGTACGGATCTGCGACTTTATAAGTAAAACTCGCATCAAGCTTTTTGAGTCTGAGGCCCCTCTCGTCGATCGCTTTGCAGTCTGCTTTCCAGAAAGTTTGGTCTATCCGATCCAGTAGGTGTTCTCTGACAGAATCGCTGTCAAGTATATTAATAACCCTGGCAAGTCTTTCTGCTCTGTCATTCCGTTCAATGAGGTCGACCTTAAGTACTTCTTCTACATGTGTTAGCGGATCTGTCCGCTGTTCTCTGGCTCGCTGATCAGGGTCATGGACTCCGACTTTATAGTGAAGATGCGCGAGAAGCTTCTCGAGTTTAAGAGCCCTCCCGTCCAGAGCTGTGTTTTCATCTGCCCAGAGGGCGTTATCTATCTTATCCAGCGTCTGATCTGTAAGATCATCGCCGTAAAGCATTCTCCGAATCCTGTTAAATCTTGTTGTTTTGTCATGCTTTTCATTGACTTTGATGTTGAGTATTTCTTCTGAGGTTTTCAGTATCTCCAGAGCATTTTCCTCCGACTCTTGTATGGCTTTTCTGACAATCCTCTGCATGTTTTCAGAAATGGCCTGGCGACGAAGATACACGTCATTGTTGTCATCAGGGGCTCTTATCTGAAGGGCTTTTTCCAGGTTACTCAATGTCTCAAGGACTTCAGGCATCACTTCGGAGTGGCCTGTTCTGATGTAATCCAGCTGTGTGTCCAAAAATTTAAGCTTGAGAAGTTTGATATAGACTGTTGCCTCCGCGGCGGTGCGGTCTAATAGCATGGTGTTGTCATTCTGATCAATACCGAGAACCGCAGCCAGAGCATCTGTTCTGCCAGCGGTGTAAAGAAGCTCCTCATTGAGTTGCTTGCTCGTAGTATAAAGTTGTTGACGCAGAGATTGCGCTTCAGCCTTCATTGCCTCCAGTTTTTCAACCAGACGTGCTTGTTGAACGTCAATATCTGCATTGCTATCAAAATCATCAATGTCACAATGTGCGGCAATGGTTGTATAGCCGGCCTTCATTGCAGCAGCTTTGTCAGCCTCTGTGCGGACCCGAGCATTCAGCTGCTCAAAGAGTCGCTCAATGGTCTGTTGACGGGCTTCCAGGTCTGCTTCGTTGACCGGGACCAAACCATGGCGGCTTTCAATGGCAGCCAGTTCCTGCGAGAGTTCGCCATTGGGTAGCATTGTCCTGTCCAGATTCACAACAGGCTGAGAGTCGTCGGCAACCGATGTTTCGGCAACCGATGTTGCGGCAACCGATGTTGTGGCAACCGGCATTGCGCTGGCCGGTGTTGGGGTAATGGATGTTGCAGTAAACGATGTTGGGGTAACCGATGGCCTGGTTTCATCAATTTTCTGGCTGGTAAGTCTGGCGCGTTTCTCTGGTGGCGGGGTACCATCCCGATCATCGATATTGAGCCCTGCTGCCAGTTGAACTCTACGAGTTTTTGTGGCGTCTGCCCTGTCATCACTGATCTGTTTTTCCAGCTCCGGGATTCGTTTGTTATCCTGCTGAAATTCATCAGCCGTGTTTTTCATCACCACGAGCACTTGACGAAGCTCTTTAAGCTCATCCTGAAATTTCTGTTTGAGTTGTACTTTTGTCAATTCTGCCTCATCACTGGCAATGGCCATTGCCGTTATGCTGCGATCTAATGTCTTGACTGCCCCGGCGAGTTCTGCCTCCCTTGCCCGCAGTTTTTCAATCGTGCTTACCAGCTCACGCATCTGTCCTTTAATATAGTCCCGGGCTAAAGGGGTAAAGGTACTGCCATGGTCTTCAACAAAGAAATTCATCACTGTGTTGGCAAGGGATATAAATTTCTGAATACTCTGAACAAAGTTATGATTAATCAGAAGATTTTGAAGTGCAGGTTTGAAGCTGAAGTTTTTTAGGAGTTGAAACTGCATCCAGATTGGCGTGATGATCGATGTAGCAACTCTTATCTGTCCTGTTGTTAACTCAAATTCATCGGTTCGATCCGAGGTGTCACTGGTTAATGCCTGCTGAAAAGATTCATAGTAGGTAATCTCTGACAATGTATCTTCATTAAGTTTGGCATCTTGCTGTACCGCCAGCTCAGCAGCAAGCTCTTCCAGCAGCGCCATTTGCCTGCTCCTGATGACGAACTGGTAGCTTCTGATTTTATCTTTTTTAACCTTTGCCTTATGTTGTATAAATCGATATTGTTCCCAGCGGAAAATGTGACTATCCACAAAAGCGATATCGGTTGGATTCGGTTTCTGGCCATGGAAAACAATAGTCTCCTCCGAAGCCTGACTCACTTCCATCCACGGATAGCCAGCAGGCGCAGGATATGCCTGTTTGCCATCCTCGACGAGTACAACATAGCCGACGGGTTTTTGGTACGACAACAGTCTTTTGAGAGCATTCCGTTGTACATTTTTCCCCAGAAAATGGACTTGGACGTAGGCAGAGGTGGCTACTGCTAAAAGAGCCTCATCATTAACAAAGAGCGACTGTCCAAGGCGTTGCAGTTCAGGAGGCTGATCGCCCGCAACAACATGACGCATAAAGGTGCGCCCGGTCACTGCAACTTTATTTACTGGAATGTCGGCAAGGGGAACATAGTGATCGCTTGCGCCAAGGTTTCCCGCTCTTCCATGCGCACCTTTGAGCACTCCGGCCAACTGTGTGGGACTGGCGAGTTTCGTTAATGGTTCTAATGATTCGATGTCATCTGATTGAGCACGAACAGCCTCAATTGAATTCTGGTCGGTCATTCCTTTTCTGACTTCAATGACCAGTTTCTCTTCTGCAAGGTCATGGGTGAACTTGAAGACACCCTCATCACCCACCCTGAGGACTTTGGTGTATTTCAGAGCAACGTCATTCTCGTCTGTTTCAAACTGATCAACACTGGAAACGCCGCCTTCGATGCCAGAAAGAACGTCTGTGAAGCCTTCGGAAGGAACGTCGTAGCCCGCCCTGGCTTGAGCCTGATCAGGGTAGGTGGTTGTATAGGATTTGGGAATTGGCTGCTGATTATCACCTAAAGTCGGCTGAACTATGACCTCACTCTGGGTAAATTCCACCTGTCCATTGCCCGAAATATCGACAGATTTTATCTGCAACCTTGAATCAGCCAGCGCCTGTGTACTGATGATGGAAGAGCTGATTGCAAAGGTCACAGCAAAGCTTAATGCATGGGGGCGAGCATTCGTCATTCTATTACCTCAGAGCAGAGTAATTTGATTACCGTAAAAAATATTTCATCCCCGGGGGGACGAAAAATAGTTTCAGTCACTCATGGCTGATTTATGCCGGATTCTTGATGTCTGTGAATGGGTCGTCTAACGGTCTCTGATATCAGAGTTCGTCGCGGGTAGCCTTTTTGTCCCCCCATTCGTAGAAGGCACCCAGAGTGTAGAAATAAGGAAAACTTTTTGCGTGGGAGAACGACCATTTAGGCACATTTTCCCTGAAGTATTGCTCCCAGCCATTCCCAAATAGTCTCATGGTGCGATCCCGGCGCTCACGAAATTGCAGATAATTTTCATGTCGCGTCCAGCCATACATTGTGTTGTTGGCTTTAACACGGTAGGCGTACTCTTCATCGGTTTCACTGAAGTATTGAGGCGCGGCAATAGCCGTGCGTTGCACATATTCATCGTCTGAATCACCCACGCCTCGCCAGCGGTTAAATTTGTCAAGACTTCGGCCCAGGGGGCCACCCAGCCATTGAGTGAGCATTTTGTTATCGTTCATAAAGAAGTCGAAAGTGAGACTCGACGCCAGAGCGACTCCGAAGGTTTGAACATAAGTGAATCCGGATATAAGGCCATGGGCGTATGCTCCGACAGTGGCTACCGGACCCAGCACCAGACCGGCTGTGGCAGAGGCCAGCGTTTTCACTTTTTGAGGTGTCACCCGGTGCAGAAGAGGCACTTGAACCCCTTGTCCGGAACCCATGGATTTCACTATTTCAGGTACCAGACGGGAAATGCTGCGATACCTATGGGGATTGGCGTTGTATTGTCTGGCAAATAACGTGGAAACGGTTCTTAGCAGAATGACTGAAGAAGCGGCCTTGCCCAATGGCATGGTCAGCCCACCCACTTCAGAGATTTGTTCAATCCCACTGTGGTAGGCATATTGGCCGGTCCGGTCAAGATCAACACCATAACGTTCCAGCCAGTGCTGGAAAGGAGTGAGCATTCGGTGCAGGTAATCACCCCTGCTGGTCAGGTCCAGCAGATAGAGTAACGCCATGTTTGAGAGGCTCAACTCGGTAGCCCGCCGGGCGTCATGGCTCACCAGTAGCGGTTTGTAGCTGGAGAAGTACCAGGTGACAGCCTGTACCAGAAAAGCTGAAGGTTTGATCCAGTAGTTATTTAGCTCCTGCTCAACCGCTGCGGCATGAGCCTGTAACAATGTGTCATGCATAGCCTGGATCAGTTCTGATTCAGACAGGCCGGCAGCATGGGCATAAGGTGTCAGGGTCTCCTGAACATTGGCCAGAAATACTGCCGTTCTGCGGCCATTTTCAAAGGCAATATCATCCAGAACGTAGTTGGCGATGACAGCAGCGGCATACTCTTTCATGCCGGCAACAGACTCTTTCATGCCCGCCGGGACAGTTGCGGTCAGGGTCACAGGAGTAATGGCAATCCCAATGAATTGCTCAGCAACCTCATCGGACAGCATCTGGATAAACTTCCTGAGCTCGGGCACCTTGATACCCTGCTTATAACCAAGGAAGTGTTCAAACTCAGCCACTGTCTGATAACCATCAACACCTATGACGGCCTTTATGTAGTTTTCAAGTTCAACCCTGCTGATCAGACCTTCACGCAGCAGAGCTATTATCTTTTTCGCTGCAGATGCGGACAGACTCATTGCGGCTTCCAGAGCCTGTTTCTTGAGAGCGTTCTGGTGGATGAAGTTGTGCTCATCGGTCAAGACTTCTACCTGTCCCGACGTGTACTGGAAGGGATCACCATCATTTTCGACGGCTTTCCCGGCATCCTTCATTCTCTCAAGGTCTGCCTTCCTGACTTCAATCTCAGCTTTCAGACGGACCTGTTCCTGAATTGGTTGCTGGATCTTGTCGCCACAGGCATCATCCCCGCCCTGTACTACCATAGCATCCAGTTTTTGATGAGCAGTCTCCAGTTCACTTTCAGCTTCTTCCCAAGGCTGCTCTGTTGCGGTAGCTGGTGTTGCGGTAACCGGTGTTGCGGTAACCGGTGTTGGGGCAATCGATGTTGGAGCAATCGGTGTTGGAGCAATCGGTGTTGGAGCAATCGGTGTTGCGGTAGCCGATGTTGGGGCAATCAGTGTTGCGGTAGCTGATGTCGCTGCAACAGGTTGCTTGATTTCATTAATTTTCTGGCTGATGAGTCTGGCTTGTTCTTCGGGGGATTGGGTATCATCCCAGTTATCAATACCAAGCTTTGCTGCAATTTGAGTGTTGTAATCCTGTATGGCTGCAGCTGTTGCTTCACGAGTTTTTTTTCTCAGTACTGGAATTCGGTCGACTTCTTCCTGAAGAAAGTGTAGCCAGATGCTCCGTTTTGCCAGCTTTTTCTGATTCTCAACATTTTGTTGATGGATCTCCAGTGACAGCTGCTTGATGCGCTGCTGAAGCCCCAGGTTACGGGCTTCAAGGTCATCTTCGTTTTCTGGAACCAGATCGAGCTTACCTTCATAGAAAGCCAGTCTTTCCCGGATTTCCCCATCAGTTAGTTCTTCGTTTTCTTGCAGCCGCTGTTGCTTTGACGGGCGAATGAACCGAAGGGCAGCCAGATCCTCTTTATTGTCCCAGACAAAACTCCTCTTGCTTCCAATGGCTGACGCTTTTGCTTGTACAGCTTTTTTATCAGACTGTCCTGTTACGGCAGCCAATTGCCTGATTTCAAGAGTTTTTTGTCTAATGATGCTGGCTTGTTCTTCGAGTGGCAGTTTATCATCCCATTGATCAATACCAAGATCTATTGCCATTTGAGCGTTGCAAACTTTTAAGGCACCTGCTCTGGCATCACGAGCCAGTTTTCTCAGCTTTGGAATTTGTTCGATTTCCTGCAGAAGTTTCTGTAACCATTTTTTCGGTTCTTCGTGCTTTTGTTGATTCTGAATATGTGTTTGAAAAAACTCAGCGGCCTGATGCATAAGGTGCAGTTGAATGACCCGGCGACGGTCTGCAGGGGTGCATCGGTTATCCGTCACCAGGCCGAGCTGACCTTCAAAGGCAGTCAGTTTTTCCAAAGCCAGTGCGTTGGGTAGTCTGGCATTTTGTTGCAGCTGGCTGTGAATGGAATGAAGGGTAGCCAGATTTTTTTTATTGACCGAAGCAATAACGCACTTGCCGCCAATGGTCGCCGGATTTGCTTTTACCGCTTCTTCATGAGACTGCCCTGTTGAGGCGTATACTCTGAAGACTTCATTAGTTCTCTCAATGATGCGTCTGGATTGCTCTTCCATTGAAAGGCTATCATCCCAGTCATTAATACCAAGCCTTGTTGCCATTGTGGCGTACTGAGCTATCAAGGCATTGTTTTTGGCACTACTGGCTTTTTTTTCCAGCGCTGGAATTCGATTGACTTGCTGCTGAAGTTTTTGTATCAGTTTATTCTGTCGTCCCAGCTCTTGCTGAAACTGTGTAAGTTTACCTACAGTCTGTTGCCTGAGTTGAAGCGTTCTTGCCATTTCCTTTTCACTGTTACTGTTTTTCTCCGTTGTGAGCTTTAACTGGTTTCCAGGCTGGCTGAGTTCGCTTTCTTTTGTCAGCAGCTCTTTTTGCCTGGTGTTCATCTCAATCAGCTGTTCGGGCGTGTCGCTCGTGACTTTGGAAGCAAGCTCTTCCCTGTCCCCGTTAGTATCGGCTTGCGCCAGGATGATATCACTGTCATCCGGTATCACTTCCCGCATATTCTCAATAAAGAATTGATCCGTCAGAAGGTTTCTGATTGCAGGTTTGAAGCTAAAGTGTTTTTCCAGTTGATCATGCACCCAGGTTGATGTGATAACCGAGGAAGCCACTTCGATCTGTCCTATTGTGAGTTCAAATTCATCTGCCCCATCTTTAGTTGCAATGGTCAATGCCTGATGGAGATATTCATAATGTGACAGCGCCCTCAGTTCGCCTTCGCAAGCAAGTATCATTTTTCCATCTTCGTCAGATTTGACATTGCGCTCTGCCGCTAACTCCTCCAGCAGTGCCATCTGCCTGCTTCGAATGGTGTACTGGTAGCTTTTGACCTTATCTTTTTTAATCTGTGCTGATGCTTTAGAGGGGAGACTGTAGTCAGATTCCTGCACCCACATGTCATAGAGACCTTCCACAAAAGCGACATCGGCCGAATTCTGTTTTTGACCGCGAAAAACAATAACCTCTCCGGGAGCCTCAGTCACTTTCAGCATTGGATAATCCTCAGGCAGAGGATATGGCTGTGTGTCATCCTCAACGAGTACAACATAGCCGACAGGTTTATGGTACGACAGCAGTTTTTTGAGCGCTTTCTTTTGTATATCTTTCCCCAGAACATGGACCTGGATGTAGGCAGAAGTGGCTGCTGCTAAAAGAACCTCATCATTAACAAAGAGCGACTGCCCCAGATGCTCCAGTTCAGGGGGCTGATTGCCCGCAACAATGTGACGCATAAAGCTGCGTCCGTTCACTTCAACTTTTCTTACTGGAATGGTGGTCAGGGCGACATAGTGATCGCTTGCACCAAGGTTTCCCGCTTTTTCATGCGCACCTTTCAGCACTCCGGCCAGCTGTGCGGGATTGGCGATTTCCGTCGATGGTTCTAATGATTCGACGTCACCTGATTGAGCACGAATGGCCTCAATTGAATTCTGGTCGGTCATTCCTTTTCTGACTTCAATGACCAGTTTCTCTTCCGCAAGGTTGTGGGTGAACTTGAAGACTCCCTCATCACCCACCTTGAGGACTTTGGTGTATTTTTGAGCAACGTTATTCTCGTCTGTTTCAAACTGATCAACACTGGAAACCCCCCCTTCGATGCCAGAAAGAACGTCTGTGAAGCCTTCGGAAGGAACCTCGTAGCCCGCTCTGACCTGAGCCTGATCAGGGTAGGTGGTTGTATAGGATTTGGGTATTGGCTGCTGATCATCACCTAAAGTTGGCTGAACTATGACCTCACTCTGGGTAAATTCCACCTGTCCATTGCCCGAAATATCGACAGATTTTATCTGCAACCTTGAATCAGCCAGCGCCTGTGTACTGATGATGGAAGAGCTGATTGCAACGGTCACAGCGAAGCTTAATGCGTGGGGGCGAGCATTCGTCATTCTATTACCTCAGAGCAGAGTAATTTGATTACCGTGAAAAATTTCTCATCCCTGAGGGCGCAAAAAATTGTTTCAGTCGCTCATGGCTGATTTATGCTGATCTCTTTTTGATGCCTGTGAACGGGGCATCTAATGGTCTCTGATATCAGAGTTCGTCGCGGGTAGCCTTTTTGTCACCCCATTCGTAGAAGGTACCCAGAGTGTAGGAATAAGGAATACTTTTTGCGTGGGAGAACGACCATTCAGGTATATTTTCCCTGAAGTATTTCTCCCAGCCATTCTCAAATAGTCTCATGGTGCGATCCCGGCGTTCACGAAATTGCAGATAATTTTCATGTCGCGTCCAGCCATACATTGTGTTGTTGGCTTTAACGCGGTAGGCGTATTCTTCATCGGTTTCACTGAAGTATTGAGGCGCGGCAATAGCGGTACGTTTCACATATTCATCTTGCGTTTCACCCAAACCTATCCAGCGATTCATTTTGTCAAGACTTCGGCCCAGAGGTCCACCCAGCCACTGAGTGAGCATCTTGTTGTCGTTCATAAAGAAGTCGAAAGTGAGACTCGACGCCAGGGCGACTCCGAAGGTTTGGGCATAGGTGAATCCGGATATAAGTCCATGGGCGTATGTTCCGACAGTGGCTACCGGACCCAGCACCAGAGCGGCTGTGGCAGAGGCCAGCGTTTTCACTTTTTGTGGTGTCACCCTGTGCAGAAGCGGCACCTGAACCCCTTGTCGGGAACCCATGGATTTCACTATTTCCGGCACCATACGGGAAATGCTGCGATACCTGTGCGGGTTGGCGTTGTACTGTCTGGCAAACAACATGGAACCGGTGCTTAGCAGAATGACTGAGGACGCGGCCTTGCCCAATGGCATGGCCAGACCGCCCACTTCAGAGACTTGTTCAATTCCATTGTGGTAGGCGTATTGGCCGGTTCGGTCAGGATCAACACCGTAGCGTTCCAACCAGTGCTGGAAAGGTGTAAGCATCCTGTGCAGGTAATCACCCCGGTTGGTCAGATCCAGAAGATAGAGGAATGACATGTTTGAGAGCGATAGTTCGGCAGCCTGCCTGGCGGTATGGGTTACCAGTAGCGGTTTGTAGCTGGTGTAGTACCAGGTGACAGCCTGTACCAGAAAGGCTGAAGGTTTGACCCAGTAATCATTGAGCTGCTGCTCAACCGCTGCGGCATGAGCCTGCATCAATGTGTCATGGATAGCCTGGATCAGTTCTGATTGAGACAGGCCGGCAGCATTGGCATAAGGAGTCAGGGTCTCCTGAACATTGGCCAGAAATGCTGCCGTTCTGCGGCCATTTTCAAAGGCAATATCATCCAGAACGTAGTTGGCGATGACAGCAGCGGCATACTCTTTCATGCCGTCAACAGACTCTTTCATGCCCGCCGGGCCAGTTGCGGTCACGGTCACAGGAGTAATGGCAATCCCCATGAATTGCTCAGCGCCTTCATCGGACAGCATCTGGATGACCTTCCTGAACTCGGGCACCCTGACACCCTGTTTATCACCAAGGAAGTGTTCAAACTCAGCCACTGTCTGATAACCATCAACACCTCTGACGGCCTTTATGTAGTTTTCAAGTTCAACCTTGCTGATCAGACCTTCTCGCAGCAGAGTTATTATCTTGTTACCACTGGCAAAACGGGTAGCGAAGTATTCCAGAAAGCTTTTCAGGTCCTCTTCTTCATACTTGACGAAGTGAATGGCCATTTTGCCCATACCATTAATGACTTCGTCGTATTGTTGAGGCCCTTTGCCCAACTCATTTCTGATCCTCTGCACCAAAACCCCGACTTCTTCCAGGACGTCCTGAGACTGATCATCTTCCAGCTCGAAAGAGGAGGGTGAGAAGTTTCTTTTCAGGTTCCTGAAGACTCTTACAATCCGGCTGGCCTGATGAAACGTCAGATCTTTTCCGACCATTGCCTGCAAGCGAATGGGGGCAAATTCATCGTCAAAATCGAAAGTCGAAAGCTGGGGGATCACCTTAGCGCTTTTCGCTGCCGATGCTGCCAGACCCATTGCGGCTTCCAGAGCCTGTTTCTTGAGAGCGTGCTGGTGGATGAAGCCGTGCATATCGGTCATTACTTTTACCTGTCCCGGCGTGTACTGGAAGGGACCGCCATCATTTTCGACGGTTTTCTCGGCAACCTTCAGGGCAGACTTCATTCTCTCAATATCTGCTTTCCTGACTTCAATCTCAGCTTCCAGACGGGCTTGTTCCTGAATCGGTTGCTGGACCTTGCTACCACTGGCACCATCCCCGCCCGGTTGTACCATAGCATCCAGTTTTTGATGAGCAGCCTTCAGCTCACTTTCAGCTTTTTTCAAAACTGCCCTGGCTGTGGCTGCCTCACGATCAAGGACGTACCGGGGTTTGGGTCCCAAGCGAGCCATATGCCTGTCAAGCTCGTTCTCAATGATCAGGATACGTGCATTAACGTCTGGCTGAACCTTATCGATAACTTCTTCGTCCAGCAGTTGCAGTTTTGCATTAATTAAACTGTTTTGGTCGTTTATGCTGGCATCATCGTTATAGTCTTTAATGTTGAGTTGATGTGCCATTTCATTGTTCCGGGCTCTTCTGGCTGTTTCATCTTCATAAACTTGGTTGACTTCATCCCGAAATGCCTGAATTCTGGCCATCAGAGTATCCTTCTGTTCAGACAGGCTGGCGTCGTTATCAAAGTTCATCATTAGATCACTGGCCAGTTTCGCTGTGAAAGCCTTGACTTTTTTTATACCAACAACACAATCAAGAGGGTGGATATGCAGCTGGTCCTCTATTGCTGCAATCAAGCGTGTCAGCTGTTCTATGACCTGCTTATCACGGTACGGATCTTCGACTTTATAAGTAAGACTCGCATCAAGCTTCTTGAGTCTGAGACCCTTCTCGTCGAGAGCTTCGCTATCTTCTTTCCAGAGGCTTTGGTCTATCCGGCCCAGTTGGTATTCTCCGGCGTAGCCAAGTATTTTAAGAACCCTGGCAAGTCTTGCTGTTCTGTCATTCTGTTCATTGAAGTTGATTCCGAATAATGCTTCTTCTACCTGTGCCAGCGGATCGGTCTGTTGCTCTCTGGCACGTTGATCCGGGTCAGAGCCTCCAACTTTATAGTGAAGATACGCAAGAAGTTTCGCGACTTTAAGATCCCTCCCGTCCGGAGCTGTGTCTTCATCTGCCCAAAGGGTGTTATGTATCTTATCCAGCCTGTGATCTGTGAGATCATCGCCGTCAAACATTCTTCGAACCCTGATAAGTCTTGTTGTTTTGTCATCCTCTTCATTGACTTTGATGTCGAGTATTTCTTCTATGGCTTTCAGTATTGCCAGAGCTTTTTCCTCTGACCGTTGTCTGGCTTTGCTGATGAATCCCCATATTTCTTCAGAAATGGCCTGACGACGAAGATACACGTCATCTTTTTCATCAGGAGCTCTCATCTGAAGAGTTTTTTCCATGTCACTCAATGTCTCACGGACTTCAGGCATAACTTCGGAGTTGCCTGTTCTGATGTAATCCACATAGGTGTCCAGAAATTTAAGCTTGTTAAGTTTGGTATATACTGCTGACTCTACGGCGGCGCGGTCTGATAGTGCGGTGTTGTCGTTCGGATCAATACCAAGAACCCCGGCCAGAGCAACTTTTCTGGTATCGGTGTAAAAATCCTCCATATCGAGTTGGATGCTCATGGTATTGAGTTGTTGACGCAGACGTTGCGCTTCAGCATTCATTGTCTCCAGTTTTTGAACCAGGCATTCTTGTTGAACGTCAATATCTGCATTGCTATCAAAATCCTCAATGCCTAAACGTACGGCAATAGTTGTATAGCGGGCTTTAATTTCAGCTTTAATTTCAGTTTCTTTTTCAGCATCTGTTGTGATGCTCCGTTGCTGAAGATATTGTTGATCGGTCTGAGTTTCCTGCTCCTTATGGTGTTGCTGAATGGCCTGACAACAGACTTCCGGGTCCTTTTCGCTCTCCGGGACCGGACCGAGCTGATGTTCAATGGTCGCCCGTTCTGCGTTTGCAGGTTCTTCCCGAGTCTGTTCTGTTGCGGAAACGGGTGTTGCGGCAACCGATGTTGGGGCAACCGATGTCAGGGTAACCGATGTTGGAGCAATCGATGTTGCGGCAACCGATGTTGCGGCAACCGATGTTGGGGCAATCGATGTTGGGGCAATCGATGTTGGGGCAATCGATGTTGGGGCAATCGATGTTGGGGCAATCGATGTTGGGGCAATTGATGTTGGGGCAATCGATGTTGGGGCAATCGATGTTGGGGCAATCGATGTTGGGGCAATCGATGTTGGGGCAACCGGTTGCTTGATTTCACTAATTTTCTGGTTGATGAGCCTGGCTTGTTCTTCGAGGGTTTGGGTACCATCCCAGTTATCAATACCAAGCTTTGCTGCAATTTGGGTGTTGTAATCTTTTATGGCTGCAGCTGTCACTTCACGAGCTTTTTTTCTCAGTATTGGAATTCGGTCGGCTTCTTCCTGAAGAAAGTGTAACAAGCTGCTTCGTTTTGCCAGCTTTTGCTGATTCTCAACATTTTGTTGATGGATCTCGAGTGAAAGCTGCTTGATGCGCTGCTGAAGCCACCGGTTACGGGCTTCAAGGTCATCTTCGTTTTCTGGAACCAGACCGAGCTTACCTTCGCAGAAAGCCAGTCTTTCCTGGATTTCCCCATCGCTTGGTTCTTCGTTTTGTTGCAGTCGCTGTTGCTTTGGCGGACGAATGAACTGAAGGGTAGCAAGATCGTCTTCATTGGTCGGCGCTTTTGCTTTTACAGCTTCTTCATCTGGTTGTGTTGTTGCGGCAGCCAATTGCTTGATTTCAAGAATTTTTTTTCTAATGATTCTGGCTTGTTCTTCCGGTGGCTGGGTAACATCCCAGTTATCAATACCAAGCTCTATTGCTATTTGAGCGTTGCGAACTTTCAGGGCACCTGCGCTGGCATCACGGGCTTGTTGTTTCAGCTCTGGAATATGTTCGATTTCCTGCAAAAGTTTCTGTAACCATTCTTTCGGTTCTTCGTGCTCTTGTTGATTCTGAATATGTGTTTGAAAAATCTTAATGGCCTGATGCTTAAGGTGCTGCTGAATGGTCCGGCGACGATCTAAAGGGTCATGTTGGCTATTTGTAATCCCGAGTTGACCTTCAAAGGTAGTCAGTGTTTCCGAATCGAGTGCGTCGGGTTGTCTAGGGGCTTGTTGCAGCTGCTGTTGAATGGACTGAAGGGTAGCCAGATTTTTTTTATTGACCGGAGCGATACCGCGCTTGCCGCCAATGGCCGCCGGTTTGGCTTTTAACGCTTCTTCATCAGGCTGTCCTGTTGCGGCGTATATTCTGAAGATTTCTTTAATTCTTTCACTGATGCGTCTGGATTGCACTTCCAGTGGAAGGGTATCAATCCAGTCATCAATACCGAGCCTTGATGCTGTTATAGAGTACTGAGCTATTATGGCATACGCTCTGATACTACTAAGTTGTTTTTCCAGTGATGGGATTCGACTGACTTGCCTCTGAAGTGTTTGTATCTGGTTTTTCTGTTGTCCCAGCTCTTGATGAAACTGTACAAGTTTATCTTCAATTTGTTGCCTGAGTTGAAGTGCTCTTAGTTGTTCCTTTTCACTGGTACTGGTTTTTTCCGTTGTGAGCTTTAACTGGTTTCTAAGCTGGGTGAGTTCGCTCTCTTTTGCCAGCAGCTCTTCTTGCCTGATTTTTATCTCAATCAGCTCTCTGGGCTTGTTGCTCACGACTTTGGAAGCAAGCTCTTCCTCGTCCCCGGGATCATCGGCCTGCACTCGGATGATATCACTGTCACCCGATATCACTTTCTGAATATTCTGAATAAAGAACTGATTAGTCAGGAGATTTCTAAGTGCCGGCTTGAAGCTGAAGTATTTTTTGAGTTGATTATGCATCCAGGTCGGCGTGACGACCGACGAAGCGATTTCGATCTGTCCTATTGTGAGTTCAAATTCATCCGCTCCATCTAAATTTGCACTGGTTAATGCCTGATACAGATATTCATATTGTGACAGTGCTATCATCAGATCATGGTCGTATGCAAGCGTTATTTCTCCATCTTCTTCAGGTCCAGCATTGTGTTCTGCTGCTAATCCCTCCAGCAATGCCATTTGCCTGCTTCTAATGGTGTATTGATAGCTTTTGACCTTATCTTTTTTTATCTGTGTTTTTGCATCAGAGGGGGGGCGGGTGCTGGATTCTTCCTCCCACATGTCATGCAGACCTTCTACAAAAGCGAGATCGGTTGGATTCTGTTTTTGACTGCGGAAAACTATAATCTCTCCGGGAGCCTCAGTCACTTCCAGTTTTGGATAACCCTCAGGCACAGGGTAAGGCTGTGTGTCATCTTCGACGTGAACAACATAGCCGACAGGTTTATGGTACGACAACAGTTTGTTGAGAGCTTGCTGTTGTATATCTTCCCCCAGAACATGAACCTGGGCATAGGCAGAGGTGGCTGCTGCTAAAAGAGCCTCGTCATTGACAAAGAGTGATTGCCCCAGGCGGCGCAGTTCAGGGGGTTGCTCGGCCGAAGCAAGAAGACGCAGAAAGGTGCGGCCGTTCACTTTAACCTTATTGACTTTAAGGGTGGCAAGAGCAACATAGTGATCAACTTCGCCAAGGTTTCCTGCTCTTTCATGTGCACCTTTGAGCACTCCGACCAGATGTTCGGGGCTGGCAACTTTCGTAAACGGTTCTAATGTTTGCGTGTTGCCTAATTGAACGCGAACAGCCTTAATTGAATCCTGATGGGTCATTCTGTCTCTGACTTCGATAAGCAGTTTCCTTTCTGCAAGGTTATGGGTGAATTTGAAAACCCCCTCATTACCGACCTTCAGAACTTTGGTGTACTTCTGAGCAACATTATTCTCGTCTGTTTCAAACTGATCAACAATGGAGACGCCACCCACGATGCCAGAAAGGACGTCCGTGAAACCTTCTGAAGGGATGTCATAACCCGCTCTGACTTCAGTCTGATCGGGGTAAGTGGTAGTAAAGGATTTGGGTATTGGCTGCTGGTCGTCGCCTAGAGTTGGCTGAACTATGACTTCACTCTGGGTGAACTCTGCATGTCCATTGCCATGAATATCGACAGATTTTGTCTGCAGTCTGCGATCCGCCAATGCCTGTGTGCCAATCATGGAAGAGCTGATTGCAATGGCCACTGACAGTGTTAATGCATTGGGGCGAACATTTGTCATTCTACTACCTCAGTGCTGAGTATTTTGATTATCGTGAAAAGTGATTACCACACCTCGTGAGTATGCGACTCCTGATAGCTAATAGCTGTCAATCGTTCGTGGCTGCCAATCGCTCATGGCTGTTTCTGTAAGCCGTTGAGAGAATTTAGTTCACACTGGCAGAACCGCTAAGCTGTTGAGCGAATTTAATTCAGATTGGCAAAGTTCAATGTCCGTAAAATTGACTGGTTTTTACAACTCGTTCCCATGCTCTGAGGTCGTCATTCCCGCGAAGGCGTTAATCCAGCGCCAACGGTGGATCTCTGCCTTCTCGGGGATGACAAGGCCAGGGGAGCACAGGGCAGTAGGGTTCTGGTGGTGAGTCAGTGTGGATTCCCGCCTTCGCGGGAATGACGAGAATGAAGCCGGGAATGACGAGAATGAGGAGAGAGTTTTGCGACACCCTCTGAGGCATGGGAACCAGAGTTCTCTGCTGGTTTCTGATATCAAAGTTCGTCGCGGGTATTTTGATCTTTATCAAGATCGAACTTCTTAACCTCAAGACCAACCGGTGCTGCTTTCACGGTTGCGGAGGGTTGCTCAGGTGCTGCAGTCCCTGACTCAAATAAAGCACCCAGAGTGCAAGAGTAAGGAATACTTTCTGCATGGGAGAACGACCATTTGGGCACATTTTCCCTGAAGTATTTCTCCCAGCCATTCTCAAATAGTCTCATGTTGCGATCCCGGCGTTCCCGAAATTGCAGATAATTTTCATGTCGCGTCCAGCTATACATCGTGTTGTTGGCTTTAACGCGGTAGGCATACTCTTTATCGGTTTCACTGAAGTATTGAGGTGTGGCAATAGCCGTGCGTTTCACATATTCATCGTGCGATTCACCCACGCCTCGCCAGCGGTTAAATTTGTCAAGACTTCGGCCCAGGGGGCCACCCAGCCATTGAGTGAGTATCTTGTTATCGTTCATAAAGAAGTCGAAAGTAAGACTCGACGCCAGAGCGAATCCAAAGGTTTGAGCATAAGTGAATCCGGATATAAGGCCATGGGCGTATGCTCCAACAGTGGCTACCGGACCCAGCACCAGACCGGCTGTGGCCGAGGCCAACGTTTTTACTTTTTGTGGTGTCACCCTGTGCAGAAGAGGCACTTGAACTCCTTGCCCGGAACCCATGGATTTCACTATTTCAGGCACCAGACGGGAAATGCTGCGATACCTGTGGGGATTGGCGTTGTGCTGTCTGGCAAACAACGTGGAGCCGGTTCCTAACAGAATGACTGAAGAAGCGGCTTTGCCCAATGGCATGGCCAGACCGCCCACTTCAGAGATTTGTTCAATCCCGCTGTGGTAGGCATATTGGCCGGTTCGGTCAAGATCAACACCGTAGCGTTCCAACCAATGCTGGAAAGGTGTGAGCATTCTGTGCAGGTAATCACCCCTGTAGGTCAGGTCCAGTAGATAGAGGAACGCCATGTTTGAGAGCGACAGCTCGGCAGCCTGCCGGGCAGTGTGGGTCATCAGCAGCGGTTTGTAACTGGAGTAGTACCATGTGACAGCCTGTACCAGAAAAGCTGAAGGTTTGACCCAGTAGTTATTTAGCTCCTGCTCAACCGCTGCGGCATGAGCCTGCATCAATGTGTCATGGACAGCCTGGATCAGTTCTGATTCAGACAGTCCGGCAGCATGGGCATAAGGTGTCAGGGTCTCCTGAACATTGGCCAGAAATGCTGCCGTTCTGCGGCCATTTTCAAAGGCAAGATCATCAAGAACGTAGTTGGCGGTGACAGCTGCGGCATACTCTTTCATGCCGGCAACAGACTCTTTCATGGCCGCTGGGCCAGTTGCGGTCACGGGAGTAAGGGTAATCTCCATGAATTGCTCAGCATCCTCATCGGACGGCATCTGGATAACCTTCCTGAACTCGGGCACCTTGACACCCTGTTTACTGGCTGTGGCTACCTCAGGATCAAGGACGTACCGGGGTTTGGGTCCCAGGCAAGCCATATGCCTGTCAAGCTCCTTCTCAATGATCAGGATGCGCACATTAACGTCTGGCTGAACCCTTTTGATAACTTCGTCGTCCAGCTGTTGGAGTTTTGCTTTAATTTGACTATTTTGGTCGTTTATACTGGCATCATCGTTATAGTCCTTAATGTTAAGTTGACGGGCCACTTCATTGTTCCGGGCTCTTCTTGCTGTTGCATCTTCATAGACTTCGTTGATTTCATCCCGAAATGACTGAATTCCGGCTATCAGGGCGTCCTTCTGGTCAGACAGGCTGGCATCCTTGTCAAAGTTCATCCTTAGATCACTGGCAAGTTTCGCTGCGAAAGCCTTGACTTTTTTTATACCCGTAACGTAATCAAGAGGGTGGATATGCAGCTTGCCCTCTACGGCTGCAATGCAATCTGCCTGTTGTTCTCTGACCTGCTTATCATGGTACGGATCTTCGACTTTATAAGTGAGGCTCGCATCAAGCTTCCTGAGTCTGAGACCCCTCTCGTCAAGCGCTTTGCTGTCTTCTTTCCAGAGTGCCTGGTCTACCTCACTCAGCAGGTATTCTCCGGCGTCAGGGTGGTTAATCATTTTAAGCACCATGGCAAGTCTTGTTGCTCTGTCCTTTCGTTCAATGGAGTCCAGGTTGAGTGCTTCTTCTACTTCTGCCAGCGGATCTGTCTGTTGTTCTCTGGCTCGCTTATCCGGGTCAGGGCCTCCGGTTTTATAGTGAAGATACGCAAGAAACTTCGCGACTTTGAGATCCTGCCCGTCCAGAGCTGCGTTTTCATCTGCCCAGAGGGTGTTATCTATCTTGTCCAGCCTATGATCTGTGAGATCATCGCCGTCAAACATTCTTCGAACCCTGATAAGTCTTGTTGTTTTGTCATCCCCAGCATTGACTTTGATGTCGAGTATTTCTTCTACGGCTTTCAGTATCGCCAAAGCCTTTTCCTCCGCCCGTTGTCTGGCTTTTTCGATGAAATCCTGCAGTTCTTCAGAAATGCTCTGGCGACGAAGGTAGACATCATCGTTTTCGTCGGGAACAGTCATCTGAAGGGCTTTTTCCACGTCACTCAATGTCTCAAGGACTCCCGGTATAA
This sequence comes from Endozoicomonas sp. 8E, assembly GCF_032883915.1. Lineage (NCBI taxonomy): Bacteria > Pseudomonadati > Pseudomonadota > Gammaproteobacteria > Oceanospirillales > Endozoicomonadaceae > Endozoicomonas > Endozoicomonas sp. 8E. The sequence continues at coordinate 2,172,081 of NZ_CP120717.1, forward strand.
CTTCGGAGTGGCCTGTTCTGATGTAATCCAGATATGTGTCCAGAAATTTAAGCTTGTTAAGCTTGGTATATACTGCTGACTCTACAGCTTCGCGCTCTGATAGTGCGGTGTTGTCGTTCGGATCAATACCAAGAATCTGAGCCAGAGCATTTTTCCTGGTAACGCTGTGAAAATCCTCCACAATGAGTCGGAAAGTCATAGTATTGATTTGTTGACGCAGATCTTGTGCTTCAGCTTTCATTGTCTCCAGTTTTTGAATCAGGCGTTCTTGCTGAACGTCAATATCTGTATCACTATCAAAGTCTTCAATGTTTAAATGTGCGGCAATGGTTGCAAAGCGAGCTTTGGTTGCAGATATTTTTTCAGCTTCTGTTCTCATGCCCGGTGTGGCATGTCTTGCCCTCAAGTCCTCCAGGTTCCTGGATAATTCAAGCAGCTGTCTGGCCATGTCGGTCATGACTCTGGAAGTAAACTCTTCGTCTTTTTCGGGATTGATCTGCGCTTGTTTGATATCGCCGATAACGGGTATCACTTTCCGAATATGCTGAAAAAAGTGCGGGTTCATCAGAAGATTTTTAACTACGGGTTTGAAGCCAAAGTGTTTTTCGAGTTGCTCATACATCCGGTTTAGCGTGATGACTGATGAAGCGGATCTGATGTATTCCAGTGTGAACTCAAATAGACGACCTGTTCGATATGGATTATCTGGAGCAGCCAGCGCCAATGCCAGCTGGAGGGATTCGTAATCTGCAAGGGAACGTACCGCCAGTTTATCTTCGTTAGAAAGCATCATCGGTTGATCTTTGTTAACGCCGATATCGTGTCGTGCAACAATCTCCTCCAGCAGTGCCATTTGCCTGTTTCGGATGACGAACTGGTAGTTTTTGATCTTATGTCTGAGAAGATCTGTTATGATTACAAAGCGAAAGCGATTATTAACCCCATTTTCTAGCCAGAGTTTGTAGAGTTTTTCTACAAAAGCGACGTCATCCGGACGCTGCATCTGGCCATGAAAAAAAATATCCTCCCCCGGAGCTTCTGTTATTTCCAACTTTGGATAACCCTCAGGCACAGGATAAACCTGTGTGTCATCCTCGACGTGTACAACATAGCCGACGGGTTTGTTGTGTACAAAAAGCTCGTTAAGCGCCTGCTGTTGTAAGTCCTCTTTCAGGAGATGAACCTGTATGTAGGCAGAGGCGGCAGCCGTCAGGAGAGCTTCATCATTGACAAAGAGTGATTGACCCAGACGTTGCAGTTCAGGGGGCTGATCGCCCGAAGCGATAAGACGCATGAAGGTACGCTCATTCACTTCAATTTTTTCAACTTCAATGGTGGCAAGGGCAACGAAGTGATCACTTGAGCCGAGGTTTCCTGCTCTTGCAACGGCAGCTTCCAAAACGTTAGACAGTTGCCCGGGGCAGGCGATTTTCGTTAACGGTTCTAATGATGTAGAAAATAATTTACGACGAGCAACCGCAACTGAATCCTTATCGGTCATTCCGCCCCTGACTTCAATGACCAGTTCCTTTTCTTCAAGGTTGTGGATGAACCTGAAGATTCCTTCATCACCTACCTTAAGAACTTTGGTATATTTCTGAGCAATGCCACTCTCGTCTGTTTCAAACTGATCAACACTGGAAACGCCATCACCAATACCAGAAAGAATTTTTGTAAAGCTTATAGTGGGAGAGATAGAGTAGGGACTTTCTGAAGGCTCATAAGGGTAGGTGGTGGTAACAGATTTGGGTATTGGCTGTTGGTCATCACCTAAAGTTGGCTGAACCATGACCTCACTTCGAGTAAGCTGAACACCTCCAGTGTTCGGAATACAGGCATATGTCTGAAGTTTGCGAACGACCACTGCCTCTGTACTCATGATGGAAAAGCTGGTTGCCAGGGCCGCTGCAAAGCTTAATGCATTGGGGCAGGTATTTATCATTCTACTACCTCAGAGCTGAGTACTTTTATTCCTGTGAAAAGTGATTGCCACACCTGACAATGAAGTAGGTAACAATAGTTCATAGCCTTCAACTCGTTCCCACGCTCTGAGGGTGTCGCAAAACTTTCTCCAGCGTGGGAACGAGCTGTCTTCACTCTCGTCATTCCCGGTTTCACTCCCGTCATTCCCGGTTTCACTCCCGTCATTCCCGGTTTCACTCCCGTCATTCCCGGTTTCACTCCCGTCATTCCCGGTTTCACTCCCGTCATTCCCGGTTTCACTCTCGTCATTCCCGCGAAGGCGGGAATCCACACTGACTCACCACCAGAGCCATACTGCCCGGTGCCCCCCCTGGCCTTGTCATCCCCGAGAAGTCGGAAGCCCAATGTTGGCGCTGGATTCGCGCCTTCGTGGGAATGACGTCCTCAGAGCATGGGGACGAGCTGTTGGAGTTTTGCGACACCCTCTCTGCGTGGGAATGCATACCGCCCCTGAAAAACTGACTCTACACGTGATTTAAGATATGGGTTCCCACGCTGAAGCATGGGAACCAGAGTTTTCTACTGGTTTCTGATATCAAAGTTCGTCGCGGGTATTTTTATCTTTCTCAAGATCGAACTTCTCAACCTCAAGACCAACCGGTGCTGCTTTCACGGTTGCGGAGGGTTGCCCAGGCGCTGCAGTCCCGGAGCCGAAGAAAGCACCCAGAGTGCAGGAGTAAGGAATACTTTCTGCATGGGAGAACGACCATTTAGGCACATTTTCCCTGAAGTATTTCTCCCAGCCATTCTCAAATAGTCTCATGGTGCGATCCCGGCGTTCACGGAATTGCAGATAATTTTCATGTCGCGTCCAGCCATACAGTGTGTTGTTGGCTTTAGCGCGGTAGGCATACTCTTTATCGGTTTCACTGAAGTATTGAGGTGTGGCAATAGCCGTGCGTTTTACATATTCATCGTGCGATTCACCCACACCTCGCCAGCGGTTAAATTTGTCAAGACTTCGGCCCAGGGGGCCACCCAGCCATTGAGTGAGCATCTTGTTGTTGTTCATAAAGAAGTCGAAAGTGAGACTCGACGCCAGAGCGAATCCAAAGGTTTGAGCATAAGTGAATCCGGATATAAGGCCGTGGGCGTACGCTCCAACAGTGGCTACCGGACCCAACACCAGAGCGGCTGTGGCGGAGGCCAGCGTTTTCACTTTATGCGGTGTCACCCTGTGCATAAGAGGCACTTGAACCCCTTGCCCGGAACCCATGGATTTCACTATTTCAGGCACCAGACGGGAAATGCTGCGATACCTTTGAGGATTGGCATTGTACTGTCTGGCAAACAACGTGGAGCCGGTTCCTAACAGAATGACTGAAGAAGCGGCTTTGCCCAATGGCATGGCCAGACCGCCCACTTCAGAGACTTGTTCAATTCCGTTGTGGTAGTGATATTGGCCAGTTCGGTCAGGATCAATACCGTAGCGTTCCAACCAATGCTGGAAAGGTGTGGGCATTCTGTGCAGGTAATCACCCCTGTTAGTCAGGTCCAGCAGATAGAGGAACGCCATGTTTGAGAGCGACAGCTCGGCAGCCTGCCGGGTAGTGTGGGTCATCAGTAGCGGTTTGTAGCTGGAGTAGTACCAGGTGACAGCCTGTACAAGAAAGGCTGAAGGTTTGACCCAGTAATCCGACAGTTGCCGCTCAACCGCTGCCGCGTGAGCCTGCATCAATGTGTCATGGACAGCCTGAATCAGTTCTGATTCAGACAGGCCGGCAGCATGGGCATAAGGTGTCAGGGTCTCCTGGGCATTGGTCAGAAATGCTGCCGTTCTGCGGCCATTTTCAAAGGCAATATCATCAAGAACGTAGTTGGCGATGACAGCCATTGCATACTCTTTCATGCTGTCAACAGACTCCTTCATGCCCGCGGGGCCGGTCACGGTCACAGGAGTAAAAGCACTCTTTATAAACTCCTCAACACCCTCGTCGGACAGCATCTGGACAACGCTCTTGAAGTGAGGCACCTTGACGCCGTGTCTGTGGCCAAGGAAGTGTTCAAATTCAGCCACTGTCTGATAACCATCGACACCTCGGGCAGCCTTTATGTAGTTCTCAAGTTCAATCTTGCTGATCAGGCCTTCCCGCAGCAGAACCATGATTTTGTTACCACTGGCCGAGCGAGTAGCAAAGTATTCCGAGAAGCTTCTCAGGTCCCCTGGTTGATGCTCAATGGGGTGAATGCCCGATGAGCTTAAGTCGTGAATCTCTTCGTCGTATTCTTGTGCTCCTTTTTCTATCTCATTCCTGAGTTTGCAAACCAGCTCCTGAACATCATCCAGAGCAGTTACAGTAATTTCTAAAAACTCGATATACAGAACTGGGAAGCTCGTCTTCAGGCTCTTGAAGATTGCCACCATCCGGGTGGACTGATCAAAGCTCAGGCCGTCTCCGATCAATGCCTGCAGGCGGATCGGTGCAAATTCATCGTCAAAATCCAAAGTCGTAAGGCGGGGTATTTCCTTACCGTTCTTGACTGCCAGCTCTGCCAGACCCATTGCGGCCTCAAGGCCTTGTTTCTTGAGAGGGCACTGCTGTAGGATGCGGCGCATAATACAGAGAATGTTCTTCTGTCTCGGCGAGTACTGGAAGGGACCACCATCATTCTCGACGGCTTTCTTTGCAGCCCTCAGGTCTTCCTTCATTCTCTCAACGTCTGCTTGTCTGGTTTCAATCTCACCTTTCAGACGAGCCTGTTCCTGAATCAATTGCATTGCCTGATTTGCAACCCTGTTCTCTTCATTCGGTCTATGTTGGAGGTCGTCAGGGTTCCGCTCAGATATCAGCTCTTTGCCAAGAAGGGTATCCAGTTTGCCATGAACATCTGTCAGCTCATTTTCGGCTTCTCTCAATGCCCGTTTGGCAGTGGCCAGCTCGCGATCAAGAACGTATCGGGGCTTGGGGCCCAGGCGAGCCATTTGCCTGTCAAGCTCATCCTCAATGGCGGCAATACGCTCTTGAACGTCAGGCTCACCGACACTGAAAGCTTCATCATCCAGCGGTCGGAGTTTTGCATTAAGCTGACGGACCTGGTCGTCGATAGTGGCATCATCTTCAAACTCTACCTGCAGGTCTCTGGCCAGCCTGGCAGTGAAAACCATGCTTCTTGCTTCAGCTGCACTGTTTTCATGGGGGTAGATCTTTAGCCTCTTCTCTATAGCTGCAAGATAATCTGTCTGTATTTCACTGGCTTGTGTGATGAATTCCTGCATTTTGTCAGAAATGTCCTCGCGACGAAGATATACACCATCGTTTTCATCAACGTCGAACATCTCAAGGGCTTCTTCTATGGCACTGATTGTCTCAAGTACTTCAGGTTTGGCTTTTTGGTGGCCCTGGGTTCCGGAATCTTTCAGTTCTTCTTCCAGCTCTGCAAGCCTGAAGAGCTTGAGATTGACCGTTGATTCCAGGGTTTTGCGATCTTCTGGTGTGTTGTCTTCACTCAGTTCAATACCAGGAACGGCTGCCAGAGCACCTCTTCTGGCCCGGGTGTAAGAATTCTCTGTATCCTGTTGATCACTCAATGTCTCAACTCTCTGAAACAGGATTTTTTGTTGAGCATCCATTGTCTTGATTTTTTCAAGCAGGCGTTCCTGCTGAACGTCAATATCTTCATCGCTATCAAAATCCTGAATGTTTAAATGTGCGGCAATGGTCGCAAAGCGTGCTTTGGTTGCAGCTATTTTTTCAGCTTCTGTTCTGATACCCAGTTGCCGAAGATGTTCTTGCCCGACCTGTTCTATCCGTTGCTTCAGGTGTTGTTGAAGGGCATATCGCCGGTATTCCAGGTGATAATCGTTATCCGGAAGGCCGAGCTGATCTTCAAAGTTAGCCAGTCTGTTGCGGATTAAGTCGTCGATGAGTTCTGTCTTTTGTTGCAGTTCCTGTTGCAGGTGCTGCTGAATGGACTGAAAGCGGGCAGCCAGATCGATTTCATTGTTTGGAGTAATATCGTGCTTATTTTCAATGGACGCCAGTATTACTTTTAAAGCCTCTTGGGGAAGCTGTCCCGATTTGCTGATTTCATGAATTTCTTTGCTGATGATTGTGGCTTGTTCTGCCATTGTTGGCGCGGTCTCAATCCAGTAGTCAATACCAAGCGTATCTGCCAGTTGGTCGTTGTAATTTTCTATGGTTTCTATTAAGGGATCACGAAGTTCATCTCTCAGTACTGGAATCAGGTCGACTTTCTGCTTAACTTCCTGTAACCAGTTTTTTTGTTTTTCCAGCTTTTGCAGATGCAGAAGATGTTTCTGACGGTGCTGACCTTCAATGTTTGCCAGCCTGTTCCAGAGGGCCTTATCAGTGAGTTTTTCCTGTTGTTGCAGGTGCTGTTGAAGGGATTGAAAGCGGGCATCCAGATCGTTTTCATTATCTGGAACAATACCGAGTTGGCCTTCAATAGCGGCCAGATTTGTTCTTACGGTGTCTTCTTCAGGCTGTCCTGTTACGGCAACTGCTGTGAAGATTTTATTAATTCTCTCTCTGATGCGTGAGGCTTGCTCTTCTGGTGGCCGGGTATCATCCCAGTTACCAATACCAAGCTCCTCGGCCAGTTCAGTGTTGCGAATTTTTGTGGCTTTTTCTATGGCATCACGAACTTGTTGTTCCAGTGCCGGCATTCGTTCGACTGCCTGCACCAGTTTCTGTGACTGGTTTTGCAGTTCTTCCAGCGCTTGACGAGTCTGCGCAAGCTCATGTTCAGCCTGATGTTTGAGTTCAAGTGCTCTGAGCTTTTCCTTCTCTTTCTCCGCTGTCAACTCTAAGTGTTTTATAAGCCTGATGTACTCGCCTTCTTTTTTCCGCAGCGCCTCTATTTTGTCATAGGTATCAATCATCTGCAGTGACATGCCTTTCACGACTCTGGCAACCAACTCTTCATCCCCATTGGCCTGCACTTTGTGGATATCTCTGATAACGGGTATCAATTCCTCCATATTCTGAATAAAGCGCTGGTCAGTCAGAAGCGTTTTTATTGCGCTACAAAAACTGAAGTATTTTACCAGTTGATAATGCATCCAGGTTGGCGTGAGGACTGACGAAGCGGCTTTGAGTTGTTCTAATGTGAGTTCAAATTCATTTGCTCTATGAGGCGTAGCGCTGGCCAGAGCCTGCTGGAGAGCTTCATAGTATGCAAGCGAAGTCAGTTTATCCCTGCTAAACCCAGCATCACTCCGGGCAGCTAATTCCTCCAGCAGTGCCCACTGTCTGCTTTGAATAACATGCTGGTAGCTTTTGACCCTATATTTTTTAACCTTTGTTGTTGTGTGAGTGAGGCCATCAGGCTCAGCTTCTGCCAGGAGACTATAGAGGTTTTCTACAAAAGCGATATCGGCTGGATTCAGTTTCTGACTGTAGAAAACAATAGTATCTTCCTGAGTATGACCAGGTACCAGCTTTGGATAACCCGAAGGGGCAGGATAAACCTTTGTGCAATCTTCTTCGTGCACAACATATCCGACGGGTTTGCTCAGTGCCAACAGTCTATCAAGAGCCTCCTGTTGTAACTCTTCTTTCAGAACATGAACCTGGATATAGGCCGAGGTGGCTGCTGCCAGAAGCGTTTCATCATTAACAAAGAGCGATTGACCCAGTCGCTTCAGTTCAGGGGGCTGATCGCCCGAAGCGATAAGACGCATAAACGTTCGCCCATTCACTTCAACGGGTTCTACTTTAATGGTGGCCAGGGCAACATAGTGATCGCTTGTGCCGAGGTTTCCTGCTCTGTTATCGGCACCTAGCAGCACTGCATACAGTTGTTCGGGTCTGGCTAATTTTGTTGATGGTTCTAACGATGAGATGCAAGTTAATTGATCACGCACAGCGTCAACGGTGTCCTGGTCGGTCATTCCGCTCCTGACTTCAATGACCAGTTTCGTTTCTTCAAGGCTGTGGGTGAACCTGAAGACGTCTTCATCACCCACCTTCAGGACTTTGGTGTATTTCTGAGCAATGTCATTCTCGTCTGTTTCAAACAGATCAACGCTGGAGACATCAGCACTGACGGCAGAAAGAATGTCTGTAAAACCCTCAGAGGGAACCATATAGCCCTCTCTGGCTTGAGTCTGATCAGGATAAGTGGTGGTAAAGGATTTGGGTATTGGTTGCTGGTCACCCGCTAAAGTTGGCTGAACCCTGACCAGACTCTGGGTAAACGACATATGTCCATTGTATGAAATATCAAGAGATTTTGTCTGCAGCTTACGCTCGGCTTGCGCCTGTGTACTGATGATAGAAGAGCTGATGGCAATGGCCACTGCAAGGCTTAATGCATTGGGGCGGGCATTTGTCATTCTACTACCTCAGAGTTGGTGCTTTGGTTATCGTGAAAAGCGATTGCCACACCTGGCGAGGAAACAACTTACAAAGGCTCATGGCTGTCAAAGGCTCATGGCTGTCTAACGCTCATGGCTGCTCCGGTATGCTGTTGAGAAAATTTAGTTCATAGTGGCAAATCCGCTAGCTATTAAGCGACTTTAAATCTCGTAGCAAAGTTACAACTCGTTTCCACGCTGGAGAGGGTGTTGCAAAACTCCAACAGCTCGTTCCCATGCTCTGAGGTCGTCATTCCCGCGAAGGCGGGAATCTAGCGCCAACGGTGGATCTCTGCCTCAACTCGTTCCCATGCTCTGAAGTCGTCATTCCCGCGAAGGCGGGAATCCAGCGCCAACGGTGGATCTCTGCTTTCTCGGGGATGACAAGGCCAGGGGGGCACCGGGCAGTATGGTTCTGGTGGTGAGACAGTGTGGATTCCCGCCTTCGCGGGAATGACGAGAATAAAGTCGGGAATGACGAGAATAAAGTCGGAAATGACGAGAATAAAGTCGGGAATGATGAGAATAAAGTCGGGAATGACGAGAATGAAGCCGGGAATGACGAGAATGAAGCCGGGAATGACGGGAGTCAACTCGTTCCCACGCTGGAGAGAGTTTTGCGACACCCTCGCTCTGCGTGGGAATGCATACCTCCACTGAAAAGCAGACTCTACAGCGTGTGACAGGTATGGGTTCCCAGGCAGGAGCATGGGAACCAGAGTTTTGCGATAGGCTCCTTGGGGCAGGGTAGTTGATTGGTTTTTTACAACTCGTTCCCACGCTCTGTCTCTGACTCAAAGTAGGCACCCAGAGTGTAGGAGTAAGGAATACTTTCTGCGTGGGAGAAGGACCATTTAGGCACATTTTCCCTGAAGTATTTCTCCCAGCTATTCTCGAATAGCTTCATGGTGCGATCCCGGCGTTCACGGAACTGCAGGTAGTTTTCGTGTCGAGTCCAGCCATACATCGTGTTATTTGCCTTAACGCGGTTTGCGTACTCTTCATCGGTTTCACTATGGCGTTGAGGTGTAGCAATGGCCGTACGTTTCACATATTCATCCTGCGTTTCACCGACGCCTCGCCAGCGATTAATCCTGTCAAGGCTACGACCCAGAGGTCCACCCAGCCATTGAGTGAGCATCTTGTTGTCGTTCATAAAGAAGTCGAATGTGAGACTCGATGCCAGAGCGAAGCCGAAGGTTTGAGCATAGGTAAACCCGGATATAAGACCGTGGGCGTATGCTCCGGCAGTAGCTATCGGACCCAGTACCAGACCGGCTGTGGCCGAGGCCAGCGTTTTTACTTTTTGGGGTGTCACCCTGTTCAGCAGCGGTACCTGAACCCCTTGTCCGGAACCCATGGATTTCACTATTTCCGGTACCAGACGGGAAATACTGCGATACCTGTGCGGGTTGGCATTGTACTGTCTGGTAAACAGCGCAGAGCCGGTTCTTAACAGAATGACTGATGAAGCGGCTTTGCCCAGTGGCATGGCCAGCCCGCCCACTTCAGAGATTTGTTCAATGCCGCTGTGATAGGCGTATTGACCGGTTCGGTCAAGATCAACAGCGTAGCGTTCCAGCCAGTGTTGAAAAGGTGTGAGCATTCTGTGCAGGTAATCACCTCTGTTGGTCAGATCCAGAAGATAGAGGAATGACATGTTTGCAAGGGACAGTTTGGCAGCCTGCCAGTCGCTATGAGTTGCCAGAAGAGGTTTGTAGCTGGAGTAGTACCAGGTGACAGCCTGTACCAGGAAGGCTGAAGGTTTGGCCCAGTAATCATTGAGCTGCTGCTTAACCGCTTCGGCATGAGCCTGCATCAATGTGTCATGGACAATCTTGATCAGGTCTGATTCAGACATCCCGACAACATTGGCATAGGGTGTCAGGGTATCCTGAATATTGGTCAGGAAGGCTGCCGTCCTGCGGCCATTATCAAAGGCAATATCATCAAGAACATAGTTGGCGACGACAGCAGCTGCGTACTCTGTCATGCCGACAACAGACTCTTTCATACCTGCCGGGCCAGTCGCAGTCAGGGTCACAGGAGTAAAGGCACTCTGTATGAGTTCTTCAACACCCTGGTCGGACAGCATCTGGACAACAGCTTTGAAGTGAGACACCCTGATGCCGTGTTTGTAGCCAAGGAAGTGTTCAAATTCATCCACTGTCTGATAACCATCAACACCTCTGACAGCTTTCATGTAGTTCCCAAGCTCAATCTTGCTGATCAGACCTTCCCGAAGCAGAGCTATGATCTTGTTACCACTGGCAGAACGGGTAGCGAAGTATTCAGAGAAGCTTTTCAGGTCTCCTGGTTCTTGCTCGAAGTAGTGAATGCCTGCCAAGCCCATGCCGCGAATTTCGACGTCGTATTCTCGGGCCCCGGTTTCCAGGTGCATCCTGGCCCTGCACGCCAGAAGCTCGATTTCTTCCAGCACACTATGGGGTCGATCTTTTACAGACCCGGATGGGGATTCCGGGAAGGTTGCCTTCAGGTCATTGAAAATTTCTACAATCCGACCGGCCTGTTCAAACGTCAGTTCGTCTCCGATCATTGCCTGCAGGCGAATGGCTGCAAATTCATCGTCAAAATCGAAACTCGTAAAGAGTGGTGACTTGCCACGCTCTATCACTGCTTCTATCAGGCCAATTGCGGCTTCCAGAGCTTGTTTTTTGAGAGGGTGCTGCTTCGTGAACTTGTGGATGGCGTTCAGAACTTTTACCTGGTCCGGGGTGTACTGGAAGGGACCGCCATCACTTATGACGGCTTTTTCTGCAGTATTCAGGGCTTCCTTCAGTTTCACAATGTCTGCTTTTTGGGTTTCAATTTCGCCTTCCAGACGGGTCTGTTCCTGAATCTCTTCCAGTGATCCGAGGTCACCTTTTATCCGGGTGTTCAGATTTTTTGCAGCAGCTTCGTCGTCTTCATCCGGAGCAGGGTGAACGTCATTGTCAATAATAACGGCCAATTTTTTGCGTCGAAGATCATTCAGCTTACGATGAAGCCCTGCCAGCTTATTTTCAGCTTCCGGTATTGCTCGCCTGGCCATGGCCAGATCACGATCAAGAACGTAGCGGGGTTTAGGTCCCAGGCGAGCCATTTGCCTGTCAAGCTCGTCATCGATAGCTGCGATACGCTCATTAACGTCAAGCTGGACCGCTTTGAAAAATTCTGCCTCCAGCTGCTCAAGTTTCGCCTCAATCAGACTATTTTGTTCGTCTATACCGGCATCATCTCCATAGTCCTTAATACCAAGTTGCTCAGCAATTCTATTGTTTTTGATCCTTCTGACACCTTCATCGTCATAGATTTCGTTTACTTCTTTTCTTAATTTCTGAATTCTGTTTCTCAGTGCGTATTGTTTAGACAGTTTTGAATCGTCGTCATCAAACTCTATCTGCAGATCACTGGCCAGTTTAGCCAGGAAAGTTTTGCCTCTTGTTTTTGCAGCAGGGTTTTTATCAGGATCGATATTGAGCTCGTTCTCCAGAGCAAAAAGATAATCTGCCTGTTTTTCTATGGCTCGCTTATCCGATTCTTTGACTATAAAGGTAAGACGATCACGAATATGGAAGAGTTTGAAATCCATTCTCGCCTGCTCCAGATTTTCCCGCGACCTGTATCTTTCCGGCCAGAGGGTCATGTGCAGCTGATCCAGCTGATAATTGGAGATATCACCATCATCAAGCCTTGTAAGAACGCTCTTCAGTCTTGCCGCTTTGTAATCATCTTTATCGGTTTTGATGTTGAATAAGTTTTCCAGATAACTCAGTGTCATCAGGGCATCTTCCTCTGAACGCTGTCTGGCTTCTCTGATGAATGCCCTCATGTTGATAGAAATGTCCATGCGACGGAAATACACATCCTGCTCCTCAGTGAGGCGTTCATTATTCAGTGCTTTTTCCGCAGCACGAAGTGTCCTCAATACTTCAGACATGGCTTTTGGATGGCCTGGTGTTCTGATGTCTTCCAGTTCTTGTTCCAGCTCTGCAAGCTGGAAGAGCTTGTCACGAACAATTAACTCCAGGGCGGCACGATCTTCAGGAACCCGATCTAAACCAATAACCGCTGCCAGAGCATCTTTTCTGGCCAGGGTGTAAGAATGCTCTATATCCTGTTGATTGGCCATTGTATAAAGTTGTTGACGCAGACCTTGCTCCTGGGCATTTATTTCCTCAAATTTTTGAATCAGGAGTTCTTGTTGAACGTCAATATTTGCATTGCTATCAAAACCCTCAATGTTTGAATGTTCAGCAATGGTTGCAAAGCGGGCTTTCATTTCAGCTTCTGTTTCAGTCTCTGTCCCGGTGCTCTGTTGCTGAAGAAGTTGCTGAAGATCTTGATGAAGATGTTGCTTTTGTTGAGTGAGCCGGGCTAACTGCTTCATAAGGTCTCGTTTAACGGCCTGATGAAGGACTTCCGGTTCATTGTCTGGAGTAATATCGTACCTGCTTTCAATGGCAGTCAGTTTTTCCTCTGAATTTTCTTCCTGATAGTGTGCTGTTGAGGCAATGGAAGCTGTCGCAGCCGGCGTTGCGCTAACGGGTGTTGGGGCAATGGAAACTGTCGCAACCGTCGTTGCGCTTAGCGGTGTTGAGGCAATAGAAGCTGTTGCAAGCGGCGTTACGCCAAGCGGTGTTGAGGCAATGGATTTTACGGTAACCGATTGCCTGGTTTCATGAATTTTCTGGCCTTCTATCCGGGTGTTCAGATTTTTTGTGGCCACTTCGTCGTCTCCATCCGGAACAGGGGGAACGTCATTGCCAATCATAACGGCCAATTTTTTGCCTGGAAGATCATTCAGCTTACGATGAGGTCCTGCCAGCTTATTTTCAGCTACCAGTATTGCTTGCCTGGTCATGGTTAGATCACGATCAAGAACGTCTCTGGGTTTAGGTCCCAGGCGAGCCATTTGCCTGTCAAGCTCATCATCAATGGCTGCGATACGAACATTAACCTCAAGCTGACGCGCTTTGAAAATTTCTGCATCCAGCTGTTTAAGTTTTGCCTCAATTAGACTATTTTTTTCGTCTATACCGGCAACATCTCCATAGTCCTCTTCTCTGGTATCAGGGAATTGTTGTTTCATCTTTGAAAGAAGCAGATCCTGTTGAAGATTTAGTTTCTCGAGTTCTTGAAGCAGATATTTTTGTTGATCGCCAATATCTGCATCGCTATCAAAATTCTCAATGTTTAAATGTGCGGCAATGGTTGCATAGCGGGCTTTGATTTCAGCTTCTATTTCAGTCTCTGTGCCTGTGTACTGTTGCTGAAGATACTGCTGTTGTTGAGCGATTTGGGCATTCTGCTCCCCAAGGTGTTGCTTAATGGTCTGACAGCGAACTTCCGGGTCACTTTCGATATCCGGGGCCAGGCCGAGCTGACCTTCAATCCAGGCCAGCTTATTCTCGACTTCGCTAAAATCGGTTAATTCTGCATGTTTTTGCTGCAGGTACTGTTGCACAAACCGACAGCGGGCAACCAGATCATTTTCGTCGTCTGGAGTAATATTGTGCCTGCTTTCAATGGCTGCCAGAGTTTCTTTTAAAGCTTCTTGCGGAGTGTGTGCTGTTGCGGCATTCGTTGTGGTTACCGATAATGTTGCAGTCACCAATGATGTTGCGATAACCGGTGTCGGGGCAATCGTTGTCGGGGTCATTGATGATGCGGTAATCTGAGCTTCGGTAGCCGGTTGCTTGAGACCACGAATTTTCTGTCTAATGAGGCTGTCTTGTTGTTCCAGTGGCTGGGTATCATCCCAGTCATCAATTTCGAGCGCTGCTGCCAACTGAATGTTGTAATTTTTTCTGTTTTCCTCCAGTGACTCACGGGCTTCTTTTTTCGGTATTGTAATTCGATTAACTTCATTCTGAAGAAACTGTAGCCAGTTTCTCTGTTTTGCCAGTTCTTCCTGGTTCTCAACATGTTGCAGATAGACCCTGCGTGACTCCTTCTGAATGCCCTGATGCAGGCTCAGGAGACGGACTTCAGGGTCATCTTCGTTTTCCGGAACCAGGCCGAGTTTATTTTCAAAGAAATTCAGTCTTTCCAGGATTTCCGCATAGGGCAGTTCTTCGTTTTGTTCCAGGCGCTGTCGCTGTGGAGTGAAATGAAGGGCAGCCGGATCTTCTTCATCGACCGAAGTAATGCCGCGCTTTTGGCTAATGGTCGGCGGTTTTGCCTTTACAGTTTCTTCATCAGACTGTCCTGTTGTGGCAACTGATGGTTTTATTTCATTAATTTTTTCTCTAATGAGCCTGGCTTGTTCTTCGGATGACTGGGTATCATCCCAGTCCTCCATACCAAGCTCTGCGGCCAGTTGAGCGTTGCGAACTTTTGTGGCATCGGCTCTGGCAGTGAGTACTTGTTGTTCCAGCTCTGAAATTCGTTTGTCTTCCTGTTGCTGTTGATTCTGAAAAGGTTGTTGAGCAGTCTCAGTTACCTGCTGCTTCAGGTGTTGCTGAATGGCCCGGTGACGAGCTTTAAGGTCATCATTGTTTTCCGGAACCAGACCGAGATGACTTTCAAAGGCCGTCAGTTTTTCCCGAACTTCCTCATCGGCCAGTTCGGTGTTTTTTTGCAGCTGCTGTTGAATGAACAGAAGGGTGCCCGGATTGTTTTTATTGACCGAAGCAATACCACGCCTGCTTACAATGGGCGCGGGTTCTGTCGTTACAGCTTCTTCATCAGGCTGACCTGTTGCGGCCATTGATCTGTATATGTCATTAATTTTTTCTTCTATGAGTCTGTGTTGTTCTTCGAGTGGCAGGAGTTCATCCCAGTCATCCATACCAAGCTTTGCTGCTGTATGAGCGTAGCGAGCCATCCTGGCATAATTCCTGAGAGTAGCGATTTTCTGTTCCAGCTTTGGAACCATATCGGCTTTCTGCACAAGTTTCTCTAACTGGTTTTCCTCTTCTATCTGCATGGCCGACGGTTCCGCCTCTAAAGTTTCTTCATCAGACTGACCTGTTGTGACAACCGATGGTTTCATTTCATTAACTTTTTCTCTAATGAGCCTGGCTTGTTCTTCGGGTGACCGGGTATCATCCCAGTCCTCCATACCAAGCTCTGCGGCCAGTTGAGCGTTGCGAACTTTTGTGGCATCGGCTCTGGCCGTGAGTACTTGTCGTTTCAGCTCTGAAATTCGTTTGTCTTCCTGTTGCTGTTGATTCTGAAAAGGTTGTTGAAGGATCTCGGTTATCTGCTGCTTGAGGTGCTGTTGAATGGTCCGGTGACGGGCTTTGAGGTCATCAATGTTTTCCGGAACCAGGCCGAGATGATCTTCGAAGATAGTCAGTTTTTCCCGAACTTCCTCATCGGCCAGTTCGGTGTTTCCTTGCAGCCGCTTTTGAATGAGCAGAAGGGTGGCCGGATTGTTTTTATTGACCGAAGCAATCCCACGCCTGCTACTAATGGCCGCTGGTTCTCCCGTTACAGCTTCTTCATCAGGCTGACCTGTTGCGGCCATTGATCTGTATATATCATTAATTTTTTCTTCTATGAGTCTTTGTTGTTCTTCGAATGGCAGGGTATCGTCCCAGTCATCAATACCAAGCCTTGCTGCTGTATGAGCGTAGTTACTCTGCCTGGCAATTCTCCTGACAGTAAGAAGTTGCTTTTGCAGCTTTGGGACCGTATCGGCTTTATCCACAAGTTTCTTTACTCCTGTCTGCAGAAGCTTCTCCAACCGGTTTTTCCGTTTTCTCAGCTCTCTTTGACTGACATCAAATGCCTCTTGTTCAAGGTGTTTCAGAATGTTCTGGTGACGGGCTTGCAGGTCATCTTCTTTGTTCGGGACCAGTCCGAGCTGGTCTTCCAGGTCAGACAGTTTTTCCCGAATTTCCTCGTCGGGTTGTTCCGGATTTTGTTGCAGCTGCTCGTGGGAGATCAGAAGGGTTGCCAGCTGGTCTTCATCGACCAGAATGATGCGATCTTTTTTGCCAGTGCCCGCCGGTTTTGCTTTTACAGTTTCTTCATCAGGCTCTTCTGCTGCGGCAACCGATGGTTTGATTGCCTGAATTTTTTTTCTGATGAGTCTGGCTTGTTCTTCCAGTGGCAGGGTATCGTCCCAGTCATCAATACCAAGCTCTGCTGCCGTTTGAGCGTTGCGGTCTTTTGTGGCATCTGTTCTGGCATCATGAACCTTTTGTTCCAGTTCTGGAATTCGTTTGGCCTCCTGCTGAAGTTTCTGTAACTGGTTTTTCTGTTCTTCCTGCCCCTGTTGATCCTGAAAAAGTTGTCGAGCGGACTCACGCCCCATCTGCCTGAGGAGTTCGAGAATGCTACGGAAGCGGGCTATCAGGTCTTCGTCGTTATCCGGTCGCAGACCGAGCTTATCTTCTGCCATAGCCAGTGTCTGTTGGGCCCCCTTAAAGGCAAGTTCTGACTTTTGTAGCAACTGCTCGTAAATGGCTCTAAAGCGTTCACTCAGATCGTCTTTATCGACCGGAGTAATATGGAAAATGGTTTCAATAGCTGCCATTTCCGTACGCATAGCCTGTTTATAAAAATCAGCTTTTCCTGTTGTCGACACCATTTGGTTGATTTCATCAATTTTCTTTATGATTATTCTGGCTTGTTGTTCGGTTGGCTGGGTATTATCCCAGTTATCAATACCAAGCTTCTTTGCCAGTTGACTGTTGTATACTTTTGAGGCGTCTGCCCTGGCATCAAGAACTTGTTTTTCCAATGCCGGAATTCGTTCGACTTCCTGCTGTAGTTTCTGTGACCGGTTTTGCAGTTCTTCCAGCGCTTTAAGACTCTGCGCAAGCTCATGTTCAGCCTTTTGCCTGAGTTCAAGGCTGAGTTCAAGGGCTCTGATATTTTCCTTTGCATTGTCCTCCAGGCGTTTTAGAAGCCTGTTGTAATCGCCTTCTTTTGTCCGCATTGCCTCCATTTTGTTATAGGTATTAATCATCTGCACTGACATGCCTTTCAAGACTCTGGAAGTAAACTCTTCATCTCCGGGAGTATCGGTCTGCACTTTGTGGATATATCTGATAAAGGGTATCAATTCCTCCATATCCTGAATAAAGCGCTGGTCAGTCAGAAGAGTTTTCATTGCGTCATAGAAACCGAAATATTTTACCAGTTGATAATGTATCCAGGTTGGCGTGAGGACTGACGAAGTGACTTTGAGATGTTCTAATGTGAGTTCAAATTCATCTGCCCTAAGGGGCGTAGCGCTGGCCAATGCCTGCTGGAGAGATTCATAGTATGCAAGCGAAGTCAGTTTCTCTTTGCCGAACTCAGTATCGCCACGGGCAGCCAACTCCTCCAGCAGTGCCCACTGCCTGCTTCGAATAACATGCTGGTAGCTTTTGACCCTATATGTTTTAACCTTTGTTGTTGCGTGAGTGAGGCCATCAGGCTCAGCTTCTGCCAGGAGGTTATAGAGGTTTTCTACAAAAGCGATATCGGCTGGATTCAGTTTCTGACTATAGAAAACAATAGTATCTTCCTGAGTATGACTGGGTACCAGCTTTGGATAACCCGAAGGAGCAGGGTAAACCCCTTTGGAATCTTCGCTTTGCATAACATATCCGACGGGTTTGCTCAGTGCCAACAGTCCATCAAGAGCCTCCTGTTGTAACTCCTCTTTCAGGACATGAACCTGGATGTAGGCCGAGGTGGCTGCTGCCAGAAGCGCTTCATCATTGACAAAGAGCGATTGAGTAAGGCGGTTCAGTTCAGGGGTCTGATCGCCCGAAGCGATAAGACGCATAAACGTTCGCCCATTCACTTCAACGGGTTCTACTTTAATGGTGGCAAGGGCAACATAGTGATCGCTTGTGCCGAGGTATCCTGCTCTGTCATCGGCACCTTCCAGGACTGCATGCAGTTGTTCGGGTCTGGCTATTTTCGTTGAGGGTTCTAATGACGGTATGACCGTTAATTGATCACGAACGGCTTCAACGGTCTCCTGGTCGGTCATTCCGCCTCTGACTTCAATGATTAGCTCCCTTTCTTCAAGGCTATGGGTAAACTTGAAGACTTCCTCATCACCCACCTTCAGGACTTTGGTGTATTTCTGAGCAACGTCATTCTCGCCTGTTTCAAACAGATCAACACTGGTGACGTCAGCACTAACGGCAGAAAGAATGTCTGTAAAACCATCAGAGGGAACCGTATAGCCTTCTCTGGCTTGAGTCTGATCAAGGTAAGTAGTGGTAAAGGATTTGGGTATTGGTTGCTGATCACCCGCTAAAGTTGGCTGAACACTGACCAGACTCTGGGTAAACGGCAGATGTCCTTCGTTAGAAATATCAAGAGATTTTGTCTGCAGCTTGCGCTCGGTCATTGCCTGTGTACTGATGATGGAAGAGCTGAGGGCAATAGCTACTGCAAGGCTTAATGCATTGGGGCGGGCATTTATCATTCTACTACCTCAGAGTTGGTAATTTGATTAAAGTGAAAAGTGTTTGCCACACCTGGCCAGGAAACAGCTTACAAAGGCTCATGGCTGTCAATCGCTCATGGCTGTTCCGGTAAGCTGTTGAGAGAATTTAGTTCACAGTAGAAAATCCGCTAGCTGTTGAGCGAATTTAATTTACGTGGCAAAGTGACAACTCGTTCCCACGCTCTGAGGGTGTCGCAAAACTCTCTCCAGCGTGGGAACGAGTTGACTCCCGTCATTCCCGACTTCATTCTCGTCATTCCCGCGAAGGCGGGAATCCACACTGACTCACCACCAGAACCCTACTGCCCGGTGCCCCCTTGGCCTTGTCATCCCCGAGAAGGCAGAGATCGACCGTTGGTGCTGGATTCCCGCCTTCGAGGCTGTCGCAAAACTCTGGTTCCCACGCCGGGACCCACAGGGCCTGAAAGCATGGGAACCAGAGTTTTGCGGCAGGCTCCGGGGCAGGGTAGTTGATTGGTTTTTTCAGGGGAGTGATACTGCTTTCTTAACTGTGAAGGGAGCCTCAGGCGCTGCAGTCCCTGACTCAAAGAAAGCACCCAGGGTGTAGGAATAAGGAATACTCTCTGCGTGGGAGAGTGACCATTTGGGCACATTTTCCCTGAAGTATTGCTCCCAGCTATTCTCGAACAGTTTCATGGTGCGATCCCGGCGCTCAAGGAACTGCAGGTAATTTTCGTGTCGAGTCCAGCCATACACACTGTCGTTTGTCTTAACGCGATTTGCGTACTCTTCATCGGTTTCACTATAGCGTTGAGGTGTAGCAATGGCCGTACGTTTCACATATTCATCCCGGGTTTCACCGACGCCCCGCCAGCGATTAATCCTGTCAAGGCTACGACCCAGAGGTCCACCCAGCCATTGAGTGAGCATCTTGTTGTCGTTCATAAAGAAGTCGAAAGTGAGACTCGACGCCAGAGCGAATCCAAAGGTTTGAGCGTAGGTGAACCCGGATATAAGACCGTGGGCGTATGCTCCGGCAGTAGCTATCGGGCCCAGTACCAGACCGGCTGTGGCAGAGGCCAGCGTTTTTACTTTCTGTGGTGTCACCCTGTTTAGCAGCGGTACCTGAACCCCTTGCCCGGAACCCATGGATCTCACTATTTCCGGCACCAGACGGGAAATGCTGCGATAGCTGTGCGGGTTGGCATTGTACTGTCTGGCAAACAGCGCAGAGCCGGTTCTTAACAGAATGACTGAAGAAGCGGCTTTGCCCAGTGGCATGGCCAGTCCGCCCACTTCAGCGATTTGTTCAATGCCGCTGTGATAGGCATATTGGCCGGTTCGGTCAGGATCAACACCATAAGGTTCCAACCAGTGCTGGAAAGGTGTGAGCATTCTGTGCAGGTAATCACCCCTGTTGGTCAGATCCAGCAGATAGAGGAATGACATGTTTGCAAGGGAGAGTTTGGCAGCCTGCCAGTGGCTATGAGCAACCAGAAGAGGTTTGTAGCTGGAGAAATACCAGGTGACAGCCTGTACCAGAAAGGCTGAAGGTTTGACCCAGTAATCCGACAGCTGCCGCTCAACCGCCGCGGCATGAACCTGCATCAATGTGTCATGGATAGCCTGGATCAGTTCTGATTCAGACAGGCCGACAGCATTGGCATAAGGTGTCAGGGTCTCCTGAACATTGGCCAGAAATGCTGCCGTTCTGCGGCCATTGTCGAAGGCAATATCATCAAGAACGTAGTTGGCGATGACCGCCGCTGCATACTCTGTCGTGCCGGTAACCGACTCTTTCATACCTGCCGGGCCAGTTGCAGTAGCGGCTACAGGAGTAAAGGCACTCTCCATGAATTCCTCAGCCCCCTGATCCGACAGCATCTGGACAACCTTCCTGAACTCAGGCGTATGGATGCCGTGTTTGAAGCCAAGGAAGTGTTCAAATTCATCCACTGTCTGATAACCATCAACACCTCTGACAGCTTCCATGTAGTTCTCAAGCTCAATCTTGCTGATCAGACCTTCCCGCAGCAGAGCTATTATCCTGTTACCGCTGGCAGAATGGGCCTCGAAGTATTCCGAGAAGTCTTTCAGGTCCTTTGGTTCATGGTCGACGAAGTGAATGGCTCTTTTGCCCATGCTGTGAATTTCGTCGTCGTATTGTTTAGCTCCGGTTTTCATCTCATTCCTGGCCCTGTGCGCCAGATTCTGGACTTCTTGAATAACATTCTCAGGCTGACCTTCCAGAGGCTGGGCAGGGAAGCTCATTTTCAGACTTTTGAAGACTTGTACAATCTGACCGGCCCGATCAAATGTCAGATCATCCCTCACCATCGCCTGCAAGCCAAGTGGTGCAAATTCATCGTCAAAATCGAAAGTCGCAAGGTTGGGTGTTGTCTTGCCGGTGTTGATTGTTGACTCTACCTGGCCCAGTGCAGCATCCAGAGCCTGTTGCTTTTTAGCCACGCCAGGAGGCCGATCTTTCAGAGGCACGACAGGGGTGAGCGGAAATATCCTCTTCAGGCTCTTGAAGACTTCTACAATCCGACTGGCCTGATTGAACGTCAGTTCGTCTCCGACCAGTGCCTGAAGGCGAATCGGTGCAAATTCATCGTCAAAATCGAAAGTCGTAAGCTCTGGTATTACCTTACCGCTGTTTACTGCTGATTCTGCCAGACCCAGTGCGGCATCCAGAGCCTGTTGTTTGAGAGAGTGCTGCTGCGTGAAGGTGCCCATATCGGCCAGAACTTTGGCTTGTCCCGGCGAGAACTGGAATGGACCGACGTCATTTTCGATGGCTTCCTCTGCCGTCCTCAGGACTTCATTCATTCTTTCCAGCCCACTTTCACTTTTTTGTATTGTTTGTCTGGCTCTGGTTAGCTCACGTTCAAGAACATATCGGGGTTTGGAACCCAGCCGGGCCATTTGCCTGTCAAGCTCATTCTCAATGCCGACGATGCGATCATTAACCTCAGGTTGAACCTCATTGATCCATTCTTTGTCCAGCTGTCGGAGTTTTGTTGCAATCACCCTGTTCTGGTTTTTGATAGGGGCATCTGCTTTATAATCCTCAATGTTGAGTTGCTGAGCTATTTCGTTGTTCCAGGCTCTTCTGGCTGCTTCATCGTCGAAGAGTGCCTCTGATTTTTCGATTAATTCCTGAATTTTGGTTCTCAGGGTATTTTTCTGATCAGACAGGTCGTCATCCATGTCAAATGCTGCATGCAGATCTTCTGCCAGTTTTTCAGTGAAAGTCTTGCCTCTTTTTTTAGCAGCAGAGTTTTCGCTAATGTCGATGTTCAGCCTGTCCTCTAACGTTTTTAATATCGCTTTTTGTTGTCTTATGGCTCGCTCATTCGCGTCTTTCAGTGCCTCTCCCTCTGCCTGTTGACTGACTTTTGTGATGTATCTCTGAATTTCCCCGGAAATGGCTTCACGACGGTAGTACAAATCGTCCTCTCTACCGAGGATATTCATCGCCAGGGCTTTTTCCACGGCAGTCAGTTTTTCAATGACTTCAGGCATGGCTTCTGGGTGAACGGGTGTTCTGATGTCTTCCTGCCCGACAAGAAGATCTGTAAGCTCTGACTCAAACAGCCGATAGAGTCGTTCTGTTCTCAGTTTTTCCTCTTCATGTTTAGAGGCTTTCTCCGTTATGAGCTTTAACTGCTTTCTGACCTGGATGAGTTCGCCCTTTGTTGCCAGATTCTCTGCCAGTGAGCTTTCCCATTCAATCAGCTGTTGGGTCATATCGCTCAGGACTTTGGACAGAAACGGGTCGTCGTTGCGAAGGGCATTTCTCTGTGAGGCGTCAACAGAGGGTAGATGATTCAGAATACTCTTAACAAAATGCTGTTCAGTCAGACTATCTCTGAGTATGGGTTTGAAGCTGAAGTATTTTGCCAGTTGAATCTGCTGCCAGGTTGGCGTAATGGCTAATGAAGTGAGCCTGATGTGTTCCAGAGTGAGCCCAAATTGATTCGTTCGAGCCGCTACAGGGGGAGTGGCACTGACCAATGCCTGCTGAAGAAATTCATAGTATCCAAATGCATGCATCGCCTCCCTGTCTTCGTTTGTCATCGTCGGCGGTTGGTCTTTGTTAAATCCACCCGTGCCGTGTCGTGCAATAACCTCCTCCAGCAGAGCCATCTGCTTGCTTCGTATGACGTACTGGTAGCTTCTGACTTTTTGTCTCAAAACCTTTATTACTGCTGCCGCTTCCGGGGTGGGGTTATTAAGCTGAGCTTCTTTCCAGAGGTTATGGAGGCTTTCTACAAAAGCAATATTATCGGGACTCTGCATCTGACCATGGAAAACAATGACCTCTCCCGGAGTTTCAGCGACCTCCAGTTTCGGATAACCTGCAGGCACAGGATAAACCTGTGAGTCATCCTCGACGTGGACAACATATCCGACGGGTTTGCTATGTGCCAGAAGTTCATTAAGAGCCTGCTGTTGTAAATCCTCTTCCAGGATATAAACCTGGATATAGGCAGAGACCGCTGCTGCCAAGAGAACATCATCATTGACAAAGACTGTCTGACCCAGACGTTGCAGGTCAGGGGGCTGGTCGCCCGCAGCGATAAGACGCATAAAGGTACGCCCATCCACTGCAACTTTTTCTACTTTAATGGTGGCAAGGGGAACATAGTGATCACTTGCGCCGAACCATCCTTTCAGGAGATAAACAATGCTCAAAAACCGGAACATTTCTCTGGAGCTGGCGATTTTCGTCAGCGGCTCTAATGTTAGGCCGCCAGATGACAGAGAATGAACACCCACAAGTATATCCTGATCGGTCATTCTGTCTTTGACTTCAATGACCAGTTCGTTTTCTGCAAGGTTGTGGGTAAACCTGAAGATGCCATCGTCACCCATTTTCAGGACTTTGGTGTATTTCTGAGCAACGTCATTCTCGTCTGTTGCAAACACATCAACAACAGAAACGCCCTCAGTACAATCAGCAAGAACTTCCGTAAAGCCTACAGAATTAAAGTGATGGCCATACCTGTCACGTGGCTGAGCAGGGTAGGTGGTGGTAATGGATTTGGGTATTGGCTGCTGGTCATCCCCTAAAGTTGGCTGAACCCTGACCTCACTCAGGGTAATCTCCACATGTCCATTGCCCGGGATATTGGCAGCTTTTATCTGCAACTTGCGATCGGCCAGTGCCTGTGAACCAATGATGGAAGAACTGATTGCAATGGCCACTGCAAGACTTAATGCATTGGGGCGAGTATTTGTCATTCTACTACCTTGGAGCTGAGTATTTTTATTACTGTGGCAAGTGATTAACACCGCAAGCGGGGGAACGGCTGTTAATCGCTCATGGCTGTTAATCGCTCATGGCTGTTTCTATAAGCCGTTGAGAGAATCTAGTTCATTGCGGCAAATCCGGTAAGCTTATCCCTTTCGTCAGAGTTCGTTGCGGGTGTTCTTATTTTTATCAGGATCGAACTTCCCAACTTCATGATCAGTTGCTGCTGCCTTCCAGTCATAGAAGACACCCAGGGTGTAAGAGTAAGGAATACTTTCTGCGTGGGAGAAAGACCATTTAGGCACATTTTCCCTGAAGTATTTCTCCCAGCTTTTCTCAGACAGTTTCATGGTGCGATCCCGGCGTTCACGGAACTGCAGGTAATTTTCGTGCCGCGTCCAGCCGGGCACCGCGTTATTTGCTTTAACACGGTTTGCATACTCTTCATCGGTTTCATTGAAGCTTTGAGGCAAAGCAATAGCCTTGGGTTTCGCGCACTTATTTCGCGTTTTTATCGCGCATCTCCAGCGCTTCACATTGTCAAGACTGCGGCCCACAGGTCCACCCAGCCACTGAGTGAGCATCTTGTTGTCGTTCATAAAGAAGTCAAAAGTGAGACTCGACGCCAGGGTGAATCCGAAGGTTTGAGCATAGGTGAATCCAGATATAAGACCGTGGGCGTAAGCTCCCACAGTCGCTACCGGACCCAGCACCAGAGCGGCTGCGGCAGAGGCCAGCGTTTTTACTTTTTGGGGGGTCACCCGGTTTAGCAGCGGTACCTGAACCCCTTGACCGGAACCCATGGATTTCACTATTTCGGGCACCAGACGGGAAATGCTGCGATAGCTGTGTGGGTTGGCATTGTACTGTCTGGCAAACAGCATAGAGCCGGTTTGCAGCAGAATGACTGAAGAAGCGGCCTTGCCCAGGGGCATGGCCAGTCCGCCCACTTCAGAGATTTGTTCAATGCTGCTGTGGGAGGCATATTGCCGTCTTCGGTCAAGGTCAACACCGTAATGTTCCAGCCAGTGCTGGAAAGGTGTGAGCATCCGGTGCAGGTAATCACCCCGGTGGGTCAGATCCAGAAGATAGAGGTACCACATGTTTGTCAGGGACAGCCTGGCAGCCTCCAGGGCGGTGCGGGTCACCAATAGAGGTTTGTAGCTGGAGAAGTACCAGGTGACAACCTGTACCAGAGAGGCTGAAGGTTTGACCCAGTAATCAGTCAGCTGGTGCTCAAGGGCTGCAGCATGTGCCTGCATCAATGTATCATTGAGAGCCATGATCAGGTCTGATTCAGACAGGCCTGCGGCATTGGCATAAGGTGTCAGGGTATTCTGAACATGGGTCAGAAAGGCTGCCGTCCTGCGGCCATTGTCAAAGGCCATATCGTCAAGAATGTAGTTGGCGATAACAGCAGCTGCGTACTCTTTCATACCGACAACCGACTCTTTCATACCTGCCGGACCCGTTGCAGTGACGGTGACAGGAGTAAAGGCAATCTGCATGAATTCCTCAGCACCCTTGTCGGACAGCATCAGGATAACGGCATTCAAATGAGGCAGATTGACGCCGTGTTTATAGCCAAGGAAGTGCTCAAATTCATCCACTGTCTGATAACCATCGACACCTCTGACGGCCTTCATGTGGTTCTCAAGTTCAATCTTGCTGATCAGACCTTCACGAACCAGAGCTATGATCCTGTTACTACTGGCATATCGGTTAGCGAAGTATTCCGGGAAGCCTTCCTGGCCCTTTGCTTCATGCTCGACGAAGTGAATAGCTGTTTTGCCCATGCCGCTAATGACTTGGTCGTATTCTTGAGCCCCGTTTTGCAGCTCATCCCGGGCTTCGTTCACCAGCCCCTGAATGTTTGACAGGACTTTCGCGGGCTGAAATTCCAGAGGCTCAGGGTGGACCGGAAAACTATGGAGGGCCGGGAAGGTCTTCTTCAGGCTCCTGAAGACTTTCACAATCCGACTGGCCTGACCAACTGCCAGACCATCTCCGACCAGTCCCTGCAGGTGAAAAGGCGCAAGTTCATCGTCAAAATTGAACGTCGTGAACCAGAGTTCTGGCTTACCGCTTTTCACTGCTAATTCTGTCAGACCTATGGCGGCTTCGAGCGCTTGTTTCTTGAGAGTGTGCTGCTGCATGAAGTCTTGTATACGGGACAGAACGGTTACCTGTCTGGGCGTAAACTGAAAGGGACCACCATCATTTTCCACGGCTTGCTCTGCAACCTTCAGGTCTTCCTTCATTCTCTCAATGTCTGCTTCCCTGGTTTTAATCTCGCCTTCCAGGCGGGCCTGTTCCTGAGTCAGTTGCCAGATTTTGCCGCCGGTACCATCATGCCCACCCAGTTCTACATGCTGGCTTCTAAGGGCATTAACCCGTTGTTCACAGCTGTCAGTAAAGTCAGGTTTAAGGCCCAGGGCTTCTTCAGTAGCATCAAGAGCTGCCTTATGAAAATCCGTCAGAAGCTCTTGTGCTTTTGAAACTGCATCACTTTTTTGTTTCAGGGCTATATTCAGGCGAGCTATTTCGTTCTCATGTAAAGTTCTAGCCTTTTCATCAACATTTTCAGAGTGGATCATCTCCTGTTTTTTAAGATTCAGGTATTCTTGTGTATTCCTCTCTTCATGCCGTGCATAGGCCACTTCCATACTTTTTTTGTGGTGCTCATGCAGGAATTCCGTAATTTGAGCGTACTTTTTCCTGATTAGAGGCAGTTCCCCCAGGGCTTCATCGAATTGATCCGTGTCGTCCCGGCCAGAAGTATGTACATAGGCTCTGATGGTAATAGAGCTATCAGCCTCATCCCGTAAACTGAAGTCACCTTTTATCTGGATGTTCAGATCGGTTTTGGCTTCCAGTTTCTTTAGGGTTTCATCCCGTTTTTCGGCACTGACTCCCAGCAGGACATCTTTGATGAACTCCATTTGCTGTTCAGGGGTATCCTCATCTACTGAATTCAGATCCAACTCGGTCTGAATTTGTTTTATTGCCTGAACAAGTGCCTTGTTGTCTTCGTCCGGGATAGCGTTGAGATCAGTACGGCCACTTTCAAATACCACAGGTTTGCGAGCCAGAACTTTCAGCTTGCGATGAACCTCTGTAAGCTCACTTTCAGCTTTTTGTAATACCCGTCTGGCGACGGCCAGCTCACGATCAAGGACGAATCGGGGTTTAGGTCCCAAGAGGGCCATGTGCTTGTCAAGTTCATTTTCAATAGCTGTGATACGCTCATTAACGTCAGGCTGGCCCGCATTGAGAAGTTCTTTTTCCAGCTGTCGGAGTTTTGTTTCAATCACACTGTTCTGGTTTTCGATAGGGGCATCTTCTTTATAATCCCCAATGTTAAGTTGATAAGCTATTTCATTGTTCCAGGCTCTTCTGGTAGCTTCATCGTCGTAGAGAGCGTCTGATTTTTCGATTAATTCCTGAATTTTGCTTCTCAGGGTATCTTTCTGATCAGACAGGTCGTCATCCATGTCAAATGCTACACCCAGATCTTTTGCCAGTTTGACAGTGAAAGTCTTGCCTCTTTTTTTAGCAGCAGAGCTTTTGCTAATGTCGATG
Organism: Endozoicomonas sp. 8E; assembly: GCF_032883915.1. NCBI lineage: Bacteria > Pseudomonadati > Pseudomonadota > Gammaproteobacteria > Oceanospirillales > Endozoicomonadaceae > Endozoicomonas > Endozoicomonas sp. 8E. The sequence goes on from NZ_CP120717.1 coordinate 2,199,591, forward strand.
TTCAGCTTGTTCTCTATGGCGGCAAGCAAACTTGTCTGTTTTTCTATGGTTTGCTTATCCAGGGACGAATCTTCGACTCTATATTCAAGAATTGCACGAAGCTTGCTGAGATTGAGATCCCTCTCGTTCAGAGCTGTGCTGTCATCTTTCCAGAGGGTCTGACTTATCTGATCCAGCATAGCTTCTGAGACATCTTCGCCGAAAAGTACGCTGCAAACCCGGGCAATTCTTGCTGCTCTGTCATTCTCTTTATTGAGTTTGATGTTGAGTATTTTTTCTACGGCTGGCAGCAGGTGGGTCCCTTGTTCTCCGGCTGGCTTATCCGGGTCAGGGGCTTCGAGTTTATAGTGGAGATGCGCAAGAAGCCTGTTACGTTTGACATCTTTATCGTCTGGATGAAGCTTTCTTTCATGCATCCAGAGGATGCTATCTATCTCATCCAGTATCTCATTTAGTACCTCATCTGAGAGATCAACCTTGTCAAGTATTATAAAAATTCTGGCGAGCCTTTTTTCTATGCCATCCTCTTTACTGACTTTCATGTTGGGGGTTTCTTCCAGGGTTGTCAGTATGTCCAGGCTCTCTTGCTCTGTCAGCGACGTGTCTTCTCTGATTCCTGATGTTTTATCATTCTTATCATTGACCTGGAGATTGAGCTTTTCTTCTGCGACTTCCAGTATATCCCGGGCCTTTTCCTCTGCCAGCTGTCTGTAGTCTCTGATGTACAACTGTAAGTTGTTTGAAATGTACTGGCGACGAAGATAAACATCGTCGTTTATAGTAAGGCCAATCATCTCAAGGGCTTTTTCTGTAGCCCTCAGTGTCTCAAGTATTTTCGGTACCGCTGCAGAATCTTCCCCAGGCTGTCCTGCTGTGGCAGGCGATTGGTTGATTTCAAAATTTTTTTTACTGAAGAGTCTGGCTTGTTCTGCGAGTGGCAGGGTGTCGTCCCAGTTTTCAATACCAGGTTCTGTTGTCAGTTCAGTGTTGCGGGCCTTTATGACTTCTGCTCTGACATCAGCAACCTGTTCTTCCGGCTCCGGGATTCGTGGGACTTCTTCCTCCCGACGTTTCCGTAATTCTTTTTGCTGTTCTTCCATTGCATTAAGAAGCTGTTCAAGCTCATTATCAGCTTGTTGCTTAAATTGAAGTGCTATGAGCTTTTGCTTTTCACTGATAGTGGTTTTCTCCGATGTGAGCTTTAACCGGTTTCTAAGCTGGGTGAGTTCGACTTCTTTTGCCAGCAGCTCTTGCAGCTTGTTTTCCCTCTCAATCAGTTGTCTGGCTATGTCGCTCAAGACTCTGGAAGCAAAAAGTTCTCCTTCGTGAGAAACATCGGTCTTTAATACATAGGCAGCGGGTAAAAGGTTCAGAAAATTTTGAACAAAATGCTGGTTAGTCAGAAGATCTCTAAGTGCGGGTTTGAAGCTGAAGTGTTTTGCGAGTTGATTATGCATCCAGGCTGGCGTAATGAGAGACGCAGCGACTCTGAAGTGTTCTATTGAAAAATTAAATTCATCTGCCTGATCTGCAGTAGCACTGGTCAATGCCTGCTGGAGAGTTTCATAAAATGCAAGCACAAGTGTCGCCACCTGATCTTCCAATGCAAACGTCATCGGTTGAGCTTTGTTTACTGTAATATGGTGCCGCGCAACTAACTTTTCCAGCAGTTCCATCTGCCTGCTTCGAATAACGTACTGGTAGTTTTTGAACTTGTCTTTTTTAACCTGTGTTAATGATTCAGTAGCGGGGGTATTAGCATTAGCTTTAACCACGATGTCAAAGAGTCCTTCCACAAAAGCGACATCGGTTGGATTCTGCTTCTGGCCATGGAAAACGATAACCTCTCCCGAAGCCTCAGTCACTTGCAGTTTTGGATAACCTGCAGACACAGGATAAGTCTGCGTGTCATCCCCAGTGTGTACTACATAGCCGACGGGTTTATGATATGAAAACAGCTTATTCAGTGCTTCCTGTTGCAGATCTTCACCCAGAACATGAACCTGGACATAGGCAGAGATAGCTGCTGCTAAAAGCACTTCATCATTGACAACAAGCGATTGACCCAGACGTTGCAGTTCAGGAGGCTGATCGCCTGCAGCAATAAGACGCATGAAGGTGCGCCCGTCCACCTCAACTTTTCCTGCTTCAAGGGTGGCAAGGACAGCATAGTCATCAGCTTCGCCCAGGTTTCCTGCTCTTTCATTCGCCCCTTTCAGGACTGCGGCCAGATGTTCGGGGCTGGCAACTTTCGTTAAGGGTTCTAATATCCTTTGGTCGTCTAATCGGGCGCGAACAGCTGCAATGGAATCCTGATGGGTCATTTTGTCTCTGACCTCAATGACCAGTCGCTCCTCTGCAAGGTTATGGGTGAACTTGAAGATTCCTTCATTACCGACCTTGAGGACTTTGGTGTATTTCCGGGCAACGTCATTCTTGTCTGTTTCAAACAGATCAACAGTGGAAACACCTCCGTCGATGCCGGAAAGAACGTCTGTGAATCCTTCAGAGGGAACGTCATAGCCAGCTCTGGCCTGAGTCTGATCGGGGTAGGTGGTTGTACAGGATTTGGGTATTGGCTGCAGGTCATCACCCAAGGTTGGCTGAACCATGACCTCACTATGGGTAAACTCTGCGTGTCCAGTGCCTGTAATATCGACAGATTTTGTCTGTAGCCTTCGCTCGGCCAATGCTTGTGAAGCAATAATAGAAGAACTGATTGCAACGGTTACAGCAAGGCTTAATACATTGGGGCGAGCGTTTGTCATTCTGTTACCTCAGGGCAGAGTACTTCTACTACCGTATAAAGTGATTGCCAAACCGGGCGAGGAAGCGACTTCTAAATAATCATGGCTGTTAATCGCTTGTTTGAGCAGCTTCAGGCTCTTTTACCAGAGAAATCTCTGTGGTCTCAGAAGGAAAGGTTACACCTGGAACCATCACCGGTATTTCATTGGGCACTGGTTTAGTATTTCTGGTCATTACTTGTCGTGTAATTAATTCACCGGGGATTTCACACTTGTCTCACTTCTGATCAATTTCAGGCTGAGCGCTTGAAGCGGCAGTTAGAAAGCCTGATTGAGAGATACCTCTGTTATCATGAACAGGAGCTTTCTTATTATCGCCCTGTGCCATTTGTAGAAGGCCCCAAGAGTGTAGGAGTAAAGAATACTTTCTGCATGGGAGAATGACCATGTAGGCATTTTTTCAACGCGTTTCCTCGCTCTGAGGGTGTCGCAAAACTCTAACAACTCGTTCCCACGCTCTGAGGTCGTCATTCCCGCGAAGGCGGGAATCCAGCGCCAACGGTGGATCTCTGACTTCTTGGGGGTGACAAGGCCAGGGGGGCACCGGGCAGTATGGTTCTGGTGGAGAGTCAGTGTGGATTCCCGCCTTCGCGGGAATGACGAGAATGAAGCCGGGAATGTTGGGAGTCAACTCGTTCGCACGCTGGAGAGAGTTTTGCGACACCTTCAGAGTGTGGGAACGAGTTGTTGGGCTTTTGCGACAGCCTCTTTAGCGGGGGGATGCAAGTAACGAATCCGCAAGGATTCGCTATGCACAATACCTGAAGTCAATCAGAGTAGTTTTTCTAGCACTTAACCTTTTGCATCCCTTCTTGATTGTTGTGCTGGTTATTATTGTTTTACCTTCTATCGTACCGCCGCAATAGTCAAACCCGACTATACTCTGTCCACCCAAACAATAACCTACGGTAAAAACAATGCTTCACAAACCTTTGTATGCCGCTTTGCTGGAAGCCGGTGCGTCCGATGAAAAAGCAAAAGCAGGGGCGCAAATGGACTGGCTCATTACAGAGAGCCGACTGGACAGAATAGAAAAAAATCTGTCAATCGTCGGCAGCGACACTGCCGCACTGAACGACGGGCAGAAAAAACTGGACTCCAGAATGGACAAGCTGGAAAACAAAGCAGACAAGCTGGAAGACGGGCAGAAAAAACTGGACTCCAGAATGGACAAACTGGAGCGCAGTCAGGAAATACTCGTCAGTGACCATAAAAAAATAGTAACCAAGCTGGAGGACCACGACGTAAAATTGGAACTAATACTCGACTGCGTAAGAAACATCATGGACAACAATTAACAGGGCAATGGATGGAACCAATTAATGGATTAACAGTCAAAAGTTAATGAGATTCGTCTTTATTCGGTCAGATCGGTACTGCAAGGACAGGAATGAGGAAATCAGGTTCAGGGTTTTTCTTTGTATTAAAGATCTGAACGCTGATTTTCCAGAACTAATGGTATTTGTCTGTCCTGTAATTGTTTCGTACGAGAAACATATGCACTTCCTGTATATGGTTCGCTGAATCAACGGCGCTCTGGTGGAACGTTGTCGTTTGGAATTAGTAAATAATAGGACACCCTCATATTTGACAAACAAGCCAGCTCGTCTAATTTTTTTCCTGTCACTGATATTTAGTTCCGGCAGGAGAGGTTATGACCCGTGCACGAAGTTCTTTGATCGACCCAGGTTCTACGCCTTATTATCACTGTATAGCTCGATGCGTGCGCAGAGCGTATTTGTGTGGGGAGGATAATTTAACGGGTAAAAACTACGAGCACCGTCGGCAGTGGGTTGTAGATAAGCTCAGGGAACTGGTTTCAATCTTTTCCATAGAAGTCTGCGCCTATGCTGTCATGTCGAATCACTATCATGTGGTTTTGCATATCAATCAGAAACCTGCCAGAGAGTGGACACGAGATGAAATTTTGAGTCGATGGACAAGGCTTTTCACTGGGCCGCTTCTGGTTCAGAGGTATCTTGCTGCTGACCAGCTGAGTCATTCGGAACTGGCTCGCGTGGACGAATTTGTTGAAGAGTATCGAAATCGTTTAACGAGTATCAGTTGGTTCATGCGTTGCCTGAACGAATATCTTGCCCGTCAGGCTAACCAGGAAGATGGCTGCAAAGGTCGCTTCTGGGAAGGGCGGTTTAAAAGTCAGGCGTTGTTGGATGAGGCAGCGTTGTTGACCTGCATGGCTTATGTTGACTTGAATCCGCTCCGTGCCGAAATGGCGGAAACTCCAGAAGGATCAGACTACACGTCGATACAGGAACGAATAGAAAATTTGGAAGGTTCTGATATCCGAAAACAGCCAATCACCCTTATGCCTTTTCGATCACAGGAGCAAAATCCGGATAAGGCATTGCCTTATATTCTTCGCAATTATCTTGAGCTGGTTGACTGGAGTGGGCGTGCAGTCCGATCCGATAAGAAAGGTTCAATCCCTTCAGATATCCCACCCATTCTGACCCGACTGGAAATTGATTCAAATGAATGGCTCAAAACCATGAGATGTAATAACCGCTTCTATCGGGCAGTGGGCAGGCTGGAAGCCATGAAAACTTTTGCTCAGGAAATGGGGCAGCAATGGGTACAGGGGGTGTTTACCTGTAGTCGTTTATTTCATGGCGTAAGCTGATTGCCCGAACTTTCCATTGTTATTTATTTCTCCTGTCATTTGGAGAGCTTTGCTATTTCTGACTTTTCCCCTTTTGAGTGATTCGCCTGTCGTTTATTATGATAAACGATGATTTTGAGTGGCTGTCAGGGTTTGATGGGCTGCTAGGATTGCGGTTTATGGGCTGTATTTTTTATGAATGGCCTATTTCCTCATTATATGAATGTCTTACTTCCCTTTCTTCCTTGTATATTTACTTAGGGTAGACATTAAGCTCAAAAAAGATTCATTTCCAGCGGCAGAACTCACCTTGAACAGCCAAAATAAAGCTTCGCGAAAAGTATCAAGGCTGAACAAGATGAGTACTGCAAATAGTAGACTAGTTGAAAAAAACTGCTGACGTGTTTCGACCGGGCTGAACTTCTCAGTATGGCGGAACAGCTTGGTTTTACTATACGACAGCGAGATATCCGCCCTTTGGACTTTATCCTTTCACTGATTGATGCCCTTGCTGGTGATGGAAACTGCGATACTCAAGCCGATCTCCACCGAAAATTTAATGAGTTGACGGGGCTGAATGTCTCCTATCGTTCCCTGGGCAAATCAAGCTAAAAAAGACGCGATGCCTGTTCTTGTCCTCTGGCTATGGGTGCAGTGTCTGGAAGTCTTTACCCGCAAAGTCATGGCGTTTGATGAGGACAGTCCATTTTCAGAGTTTGAGCACATTCTGATTCATGACGGCTCATCGCAGGCTGTCTACGCTGGTATTGACAAAATCAAATATAGGTCTACAGTAAATTACACTATAGGTAATAATATGTAGACCTTTATGACCAAGAAAGATAGACTAGTTGCCGCACTATCAGAGTCAACCAAAGCGGGAGGTGGTATCAACACAGCGGCAGAGTTAGCCTATATGATTGGCGAGAGACTCACTCCCGCGTTCACCAAGTTTCTCACTGTTTGTGCAAAAAAAGGCTTGATACGCAGGGTCGCCAAAGGCGTGTTTGAGAGCACGTTGACGCCTCCAGACCCAACGACTGCGATCTATAAGATAGCGAAAAAACTTCGCGCCAATGTCATAAGCTACATAAGCCTTGAGAGTCAACTTAGTCATACTGGGGACATCTCTCAAATACCCATGGGAAGGCTGACGATTGTGACGAAAGGCCGCAGCGGCACCTTCTCAACACCCTATGGCGTCATTGAATTCACTCACTCAAAAAAAACTATCAGAAATATTGCACCAAACCTGTATTTTGATGAATCTGTTGGCATGTACAGAGCACAATCCTCGCAAGCCATCAAAGACCTAAAAAACTGCAAAAGAAATACCCATATGCTGGAGAGCTAATGTGCTAAAGGAACAACTAAAAAGAATCGTGGAAGCAAATCCGGAATACGCAGCCATCACGCCAGTGATCGAGAAGGAAATTCTTCATCACGACATTGTGCATGTGCTGGTTAAGCAAGGGGCTATGCAGTCACTCACCTTCATAGGGGGTACATCACTCAGGATGTGCCATAACAGCTCCCGTTTGTCGGAAGATCTGGACTTTAATGGAGGGCTTGACTTCAAGCCCTCCGACTTTGACGGGCTGGAAACCGAAATCCAACAATTCATCCAGAACAAGTACGAGACCAACGTTTGGGTCAACAAGCCTAACCAAGATGAGCAGGGCGACACGTCGTCGTGGAAAATCAGCATAGAGAAGGAGGCCAACCGGCCTGATCTGCCAAGGCAGAAAGTGCACATAGACATCTGTGCCATTCCCTCGTTTGACGCGAAAAAAAGACCCCTGATCAATCACTACAATATCGTGACGCCCACCGAGGGCCTGCTGGTACCGGTCCAGTCTCTCGAAGAGACGTTGGCGGACAAGTTTATTGCTCTGGCCTATCGGGCCAGACACATAAAACCTCGTGATGTCTGGGATATCGTTTGGATAAAACAAAAAGGAATTGATGTCTCTGCAGAGCTAGTCAATAAAAAACTGGAAGCAAGAGAAAAAAACAGGCAAGACTTCATGGAAATGCTCAGCAACCAAGTAACCAAAATATTAAAAGACGATGAGGTACGCATTAATTTCAATACTGAGATAAGTCGCTTTGTTCCTGAAAGCATAAAGCGGAGAACACTCGACAATCCGGAGTATTGGGATTACATCCAGAACGAGATCAAGTCCATGGCTAAGCTTCTTCTTGATGGCGACGAGCCCCGTAACAAGTTTGACATGAGCCTTTGACATTACTGCTCATTAAAATACTCAATTCTTAATTCTGACAGTCATACCGGCCTTTTGAACATTGCTGGTTCCGTACTTCAACATTATTGAAACAGGACATCCATATAAAAAATAAAATACAGCCCATAAACCGTGACCCCATGACTCAGCTGGTCAGCAGCAAGATAACTCTGAACATGAAGCGGGCCTGTGAACATGCAGGTCCAGCGTTCAGGGACTTCATCACGCGTTCACTCCTGGGCAGGTTGCTGGTTGATATGCAACACGACGTAGTAGTTCGACATAACGGCATAGGCACAGACTTCAATTGAAAAGACAGAGATTAGCTCCCTCAACTTGTCTACCACCCACTGACGACGATGCTTGTAATTTTTGCCAGTCAGATTATCTTCACCACACAGGTTAGCCCTGCGAACACACCTTGCCACACAGTGTCATTAAAGCGAAGAGCCGTGGATCTATCAGGCAGCTTCGAGCTCGGGTCATAACTCCTCCTGTTTGAAAAACTCAGGGACAGGAAGAAAGATCGAAGTTGAACTCGTCGATTAGTCGAATTTTATGGATGTCCTTATTTTTTTTTAATGGATGTCCTTATTTTTTTTTTATTTTTTTTTTATTTCGATTAGTCAAATTTTATGGATGTCCTTATTTTTCTTTTTTCATTTTTTTTCCTTATTTTTCTCTGAGGTCGTCATTCCCGCGAAGGCGGGAATCCAGCGCCAACGGTAGATCTCTGCCTTCTCGGGGATGACAAGGCCAGGGGGGCACCGGGCAGTATGGTTCTGGTGGTGAGTCAGTGTGGATTCCCGCCTTCGCGGGAATGACGAGAATGAAGCCGGGAATGACGGGAGTCAACTCGTTCCCACGCTGGAGAGAGTTTTGCGACAGCCTCCTTCGCGGGAATGACGAGAATGAAGCCGGGAATGACGGGACTCAACTCGTTCCCACGCTGGAGAGAGTTTTGCGACACCCTCGCTCAGCGTGGGGATGCATACCTCCTCTGAAAAACTGACTCTACCCGACACCATTCCAACCAAGGCAAACCCACCAGAAAGTGATACTCTGGAAGGACAACGACCACAACAACAGCCACTGACGGAAGCCGCCGGATGAAGCTTGAGTCCCTGACAATCAAAAACTACAAGGTTTTTCAGCATGTGGAGCTGAAAGCCCTGCCCGGCATGTGCGTGTTTGTCGGCGCCAATGGCAGCGGTAAAACCACCCTGTTTGATGTGTTTGGCTTTCTCAGGGATGCCCTGCACGGTAATGTCCGCACCGCCTTACAGAAACGGGGCGGGTTTCGGGAAGTCGCCACCCGTGGCGGTATTGATCAGCCTATCGAGTTCACCCTGCAGTTCCGCTTGCCCATTGGCGGCGTTGACCGGCTGGTGACTTACCTGTTGGAAATTCGACAGGACAAAGGTCGGCCCATCGTTGCCCGGGAGATACTCCGCTATAAACGGGGCAGCCAGGGTTCACCGTTTCATTTCCTGGATTTTCGGGGAGGCCGCGGTTACGCGATTCTCAATGAAGAAGACTTTAATAAAGCCGATTCAGAGCTGGAACGGGAAGAACAGACGCTGGATAGTCCGGATATTCTGGCCGTAAAAGGACTCGGTCAATTTCAGCGATTCCGGGCGGCCAATGCCTTTCGTCAGCTAATTGAAAACTGGCATGTCTCCGATTTTCATATCAACGATGCCCGCCAGACACGGGACGCTGGCTATGCAGAGCATTTATCGCCCCGAGGGGAAAATGCCGCGCTGGTGGCCCAGTACCTCTATGAGCAACACCCGGATATTTTCCAGCATGTACTGGATAAAATGAAACAGCGGGTGCCGGGAGTAGAAGATGTAAAGGCAGTAGAAACTGACGATGGGCGCATTGTCCTGAAATTTCAGGATGGCAGCTTTAAAGACCCTTTTGTGGCTCGTTATGTCTCCGATGGCACCATCAAGATGTTCGCTTATTTGCTGTTGCTGAACGACCCGAAGCCCCATCCATTGCTTTGTGTCGAGGAGCCGGAAAGCCAGCTTTACCCAAGCCTGTTGGTGGAGCTGGCGGAGGAGTTTCGCAGTTATGCCGAACAGGGTGGCCAGGTGATGGTGTCTACCCATTCGCCGGACATGTTGAACAGCATCCGGCTGAACGAGATTTTCTGGTTGAAGAAAAGTAATGGTGTTACCACCATTGAGCGTCCTGCGGATAATACGCTGATCAAAAGTCTGGTCGAAGGCGGGGATTTACCCGGTGCACTCTGGAAACAAGGGCTGTTTGACGGAGTAAACCCCTGATGACGCAGTTGGTCTTTTTGCTGGAAGAGCCCTCTGCTCAGGTATTGCTGGATACATTGTTACCCCGACTGTTACCAGCGGAAGTGTCTTTTCGATGTATTCCCCATGAGGGTAAGCAGGATCTGGAAAAGTCCATACCCATCAAACTGCGCCATTGGAACGTCCCCAATAGCTGGTTTGTGGTGGTACGGGATAAGGACCAGGACGACTGTGAACGTCTGAAAGCACGGCTGCAAAAGTTATGCGAAGAAAACCTTCGACCGGAGACACTGGTTCGCATTGCCGTTCATGAATTGGAAAGCTGGTTTCTTGGGGATCTTGCTGCTGTTGGAGCAGCGTTTAATAAGCCCCGGCTGGCTGAAAAGCAGAATGGTCGTAAATTCCGCAACCCTGATGCTTTGGCCAATGCTCAGGAAGAGTTGAAAAAACTGATTACCGGTTATCAGAAAGTCTCTGGTGCCCGAGCCATTGCGCCCCACCTTAACCTTGCTAACAATCGGTCGGTCAGTTTTCAGCAGTTTGTCAACGGTGTTCACACGTATCTGGAACGCATCAATACAATGTAAATTGTTGTTTTTAACTCGTTTCCTCGCTCTGCGTGGGGATGCGTTCCTCCCCTGAAAAACTGACTCTAAGCGCGAGATAAGGTATGGGTTCGCACGCTGAGACCCACAGGGCCTGAAAGCACGGGAACCAGAGTTTCGCAACACCCTCCATCAGGAAGGCACTTCTGCTGAGCAATCTCACTTCTGCTCAGTTTCAGACTGAGAGCCTGAGGCGGTAGTCAGAAAGCCTGGTTGAGAGGTACCTCTGTTATCTTGAACAGGAGCTATCTGATCATAGCCCTGTCGCCACTTATAGAAGGCTCCCAGAGTGTAGGAGTAAGGAATACTTTCTGCATGAGAAAATGACCATTCAGGCACATTTTCCCTGAAGTATTTCTCCCAGCTATTCTCGAACAGCTTCATGGTGCGATCCCGGCGTTCACGGAACTGCAGGTAGTTTTCTTGTCGGGTCCAGCCGTGCGTACTGTTGCTGGCTTTAACACGGTTTGCATAGTCTTCATCGGTTTCAGTGAAGCGTTGAGGCGAAGCAACAGCGGTACGTTTCCCATATTCATCGTCTGTTTCACCCATGCCTATCCAGCGATTGATTTTGTCCAGACTGCGACCCAAAGGTCCACCCAGCCATTGAGTGAGCATCCTGTTGTCGTTCATAAAGAAGTCGAAAGTGAGACTCGATGCCAGCGCGAATGCGAATGTTTGGGTATAGGTAAACCCTGATAAAAGGCTATGGACGTATGTACCGGTGGTGGCTACCGGACCCAGCACCAGACCGGCTGCGGCGGAGGCCAGCGTTTTCACTGTGTGTGGTGTCACCCTGTGCAGCAGCGGTACCTGAATCCCTTGTCGGGAACCCATGGATTTCACTATTTCCGGCACCAGACGGAAAATGCTGCGATACATTTGAGGGTTGGCGTTGTGCTGTCTGGCAAACAACATGGAGCCGGTTTTCAGCAGAATGACTGCAGAAGCGGCCTTGCCGAGTGGCATGGCCAGTCCGCCCACTTCAGAGATGTGTTCAATTCTGCTGTGGTAGGCATATTGGCCGGTTCGGTCAAGATCAGCACTGTAGCGTTCCAACCAGTGCTGGAAAGGTGTGAGCATTCTGTGCAGATAATCGCCCCTGTTGGTCAGGTCCAGAAGATAGAGGAACGACATGTTTGACAGGGACAGCCCGGCAGCCTGCCAGGCGCTACGATCTACCAGAAGAGGTTTGTAGCTGGAGTAGTACCAGGTGACAGCCTGTACCAGAAAGGCTGAAGGTTTGACCCAGTAATCCTTTAGCTGCTGCTCAACCGCTGCGGCATGAGCCTGCATCAATGTGTCATGGATAGCCTTGATCAGTTCTGATTCAGATATTCCAACAGCATTGGCATAAGGTGTCAGGGTATCCTGAGCGTTGGCCAGGAATGCTGCTGTCCTGCGGCCATTGTCAAAGGCAATATCGTCAAGAACATAGTTGGCGATAACAGCAACTGCGTACTCTTTCATGCCAGCAACCGACTCTTTCAAACCTGCCGGGCCATTGGCAGTCAGGGTCACAGGAGTCAAGACACTCTGTATGAATTCCTCGGCACCTTTGTCGGACAGCATCTGGACAACCTTCCTGAACTCAGACACCCTGATGCCGTGTTTATAATCAAGGAAGTGCTCAAATTCATCCACTGTCTGATAACCGTCGACCCCTCTGACGGCTTTCATGTAGTTCTCAAGTTCAACCCTGCTGATCAGACCTTCACGCAGCAGGGCTATGATCCTGTTACCACTGGCAGAACGGGCAGCGAAATATTCCGAGAAGCCTTTCAGGTCCTTTGGTTCATGCTCGACGAAGTGAAGGGCTGTTTTACCCATGCCGTAAATTTCGTCGTCGTATTCTTGTGCTCCGGTTTTTATCTCATTCCTGGCTCTGTGCACCAGAATCTGAACTTCTTCCAGGGCCGTCAGAGAACTCGTTTTCAGGCGCTTGAAGAGTTCCACAAGTCGACTGGCCTGGGCAAACGTCAGTTCGTCACCCACCAGTGCCTGCATGCGAATCGCTGCAAATTCGTTGTCAAAATCGAAAGCTGTAAGACAGGGTATTGTGTTACCGCTTTTTACTGCTGATTCTGCCAGAGCAAATGCGGCTTCGAGAGCTTGTTTATTGACAGCGTGCTGCTGCGCGAATGTCTGGATAGCGTCCCGAACTTCTGCCTGTTTCGGCGTGAACTGGAAGGGACCAGGATTATTTTCGACGGCTTTCCCGGCATTAATCAGGACTTCCTTCATTTTCTCAATGTCTGATTCCCTGGTTCTAATGTCATCTTCCAGAGGGGCTTGTTCCCGGACCGTCAGCTTATGTTCAGCTTCTTCTAATACTCGTTTCGCGATGGCCAGCTCACGATCAAGAGCGTATCGGGGTTTAGGTCCCAGGCGCGCTATTTGCCTGTCAAGCTCATTCTCAATGAATGAGATACGCTCATTAACATCAGGCCAACCCCCCTTGAAAGCAGCTTCATTAAGCTGTATGAGTTTTTCTGTAATCAGACTGTTCTGTTCCTCAACAGAGACATGAACTTTAAAGTCTTCGATGTTAAGTTGATGAGCCAGTTCATTGTTTCTGAGTCTTTTGACACTTTCATCTTCATAGTTTTCGTTTACCTTATCCATCAGTACAAAAGTTTTGATACATAGATCACGCCTTCGCTGAAACAGGCTGAGATCCTTTTCAAATTCTACCCCCAGATCATTGGCCAGCTTAGCGGTTAAAGCCATGCCTTTTTCCATAGCAGTAAAGCTTTTATAAGGGTCGATTTTTAGCTCTTCTTCTATAGCCATTAGATAAAATGCCTGTTTTACTTCGGCTCGCTTATCCGACTCTTCGACTTTAAAGGTAAGACGCTCACGAATACTGTCGAGTCTGACCCTGGCCACCATCTTCTCCGAAGCTTTGCTGCCATCTTCCCAAAGGACTTTATCCATCTGGTCCAGCATGTATTCCGAAATCTGATCGCCAGCAAGTTTTATACGAACCTGGTCTAATCTTGCAGTTTTGTCATCACCTTCATTGATTTTGATGTTGAATAATTCTTCTAAGGCTTCCAGTATCTTCAGGGCCTCTTCCTGCGATCGTTGTCTGGCTTCTTTGATATGGGTCTGCATAACATCAGAAATCGCCTGGCGTCGGAGATAGGCATCGTCCTCGACAGAGAAGAGATCCATCTTCAGGACGCTTTCCACGGCTCTGAGTTTCCCAAGTACTTCAGGCATGGCTTTGGGGGGGGCGGGGGTTTTGATGTCATCCAGTTCTTTTTTCAGCTCTACAAGCTCAAAGAGCTTGGCATTGACTGTTGATTCCAGAAGATCACGGCTTTCTGGTCTGTCGTCTGGACTCAGCTCTTTACCAAGTACCGCTGCCAGAGCATCTTTTCTGTCCCTGGTGTAAGAATTCTCTAAATATTGTTGATTGCTCAATTTCTGAGTTCTCTCAGCCAAAGACTCAAGTTTCTGGTTCATGACGTCTTCGTGACTGTCCATGGTCTTAAGTTTTTGAATCAGAAATTGTTCTTGGACATGCATTATCTTAATTCTTTGAAGCAAGCGTTTTTGCTGAAAGTCAATATCTGCATCGAAATCAAAATCCTCAATGTTTAAATGTACGGCAAAGGTTTTATATTGGCTTTTTATTGCAGCCTCTGCGCTGGTGGCCAGAAAATGCCGTTGCAACCGATCAAGAATGGCCTGGCGACGGGCTACCAGATCAGCTTCGTTATCTGGCGCCAGATTGAGCTGACTTTCAATGCTCGCCAGTTTCAGGCAGGTTGCGCCATCAGATGGGTCTGGCATTTGTTGCATATGCTGTTGAATGGTCTGATAGCGGGCATCCACATCGTTTTCATCCACCGGGATAATACCGAACTGGCCTTCAATGACTGCCAGTTTTGCAGTCAGAGTTTCCATACCGGATCTTCCTGCTGCCAGCCATTGTTTGATTTCATAAATTTTTTTTCTGATGAGTCTGTTTTGTTCTTCTGGTGGCTGGGCATCATCCCAGTTATCAATACCAAGCTCTGCGGCCATTTGAGTGTTAAGGGCTTTTGTGGCTTCTGCCCTGATATTACGAACTTGTTTTTCCAGCTCCGGGATTCGTTGAACTTGCTGCAGAATTTTCAGTTCCTGATTTTCCAGATCTTCCAGCTCGATGTGAACCCTTGCAAGCTCCTCCTCAACTTCCCGATAGCGCCGCTGTGCTCTCAGTTTTCCCTTCTGACTGACATTCGCTCTCTCTGTTGTGCGCCGTAAGTTGTTATGAAGTTGGACGAGTTCCTCTTCTTCTGCCTGTAGTTCCTCCAGTTTTTCAAGCAGCTGTCTGGTCATGTCTCTTATGACTTTGGCTGCAAACTTTTTGTCGTTCCCGCGAGAATCGGTCTGCACCTGATTGATATCGTTGATAACGGGTACAAAATTCTGAATATTCCGGGCAAAATTCGGGTTGATCAGAAGATTTCTGAGTACAGGTTTGAAACCGAAGTGTTTTACTAGTTGAGTATGCACCCAGAGTGGGGTGATGACTGACGAAGCGACTCTTATGTGTTCCAGTGTGAACTCAAATTCAGTGGCAAAAATCGTATGATCGGGAGTCGCACTGGCCAATGCCTGCTGGAGATATTCGTAATAAACAAGTGCATGCATTGCCAGTTTTTCTTCGTTTGTGAGCATCGTCGGCAGGTCTTCGTGAACCTCAGCACCGTGCCGCGCAACAAACTCCTCCAGTATTGCCATCTGCATGCTTCGAATGGTGTACCGATAGCTTTTGGCCTTATATTTTTTAACCTGTGTTACCAATGCAGCGGCGTGGGTATGACCCTCAACTTCCTGCCATAGTTTATAGAGGTTTTCTACAAAAACGATTTCACGGGGATTCAGTTTCTGACCATGGAAAACAATCATCTTCCCCGGAACTTCTGCTACTTCCAGCTTTGGATAACCCGCAGGCACAGGATGAATCTGCCTGTCATCCGCGACCTGTACAACGTAGCCGACGGGTTTGCTGTGTGCTAACAGTTTATTAAGAGCCTGTTGTTGTAACTCCTCTCCCAGGACATGAACCTGGATATAGGCAGAGGTGGCAGCTGCCAGGAGAACATCGTCATTGACAAAGAGTGATTGACCCAGGCGCTGCAGTTCAGGGGGCTGATCTTTCGAAGCGATATGACGCATGAAGGTGCGCCCGTTCACTGCAACTTTTTCTACTTCAATGGTGGCAAGGGCAACATAGTGATCACTGGTGCCGAGATTTCCTGTTCTGTCATAGACAGTATTCAGCAAATCATTCAGTCGAAAGGGGTTGGCGATTTTCGTTAAGGGCTCTAATGATTGGGCGCCGTACAGTGGCCAGGGAAATCCGGCACGAACCGCCTCAATGGAATCCTGATCGGTCATTCCGGCTCTGACTTCAATGACCAGTTCCTTTTCCTCAAGGTTATGGGTGAACCTGAAGACGCCCTCATCACCTACCTTCAGTACTTTGGTGTATTTCTGAGCCACGTCATTCTCGTCTGTTGCAAACAGATCAACAATGGACATGACGCCATCAACAAAAGAAAGAACTTGTGTAAAGCTTACATCAGGAAGGACCTGGTTCTCCTTGTCTGCAGCCAGAGCAGTGTAGGTGGTTGTACAGGATTTGGGTATTGGCTGCTGGTCAGGATCTAAAGTTGGCCGAACCATGGCTTCACTGTGGGTAAACTCCATATGTCCATTGACCAGAATATTGATAGATTTTGTCCTCAGCTTCCGATCGGCCAGTGTTTGTGTGGCAATGATCGAAGAGCTGATTACAATGGCTACTGCAAGGCTTAATGCACTGGGGCGAGCATTCGTCATTCCAATACCTCAGAAGTCTGTGGGCTCAGAAGGAGAGGTTACAGTTGGCGTAACCGCCGGTGTTTAAGTACTCAACCATACGAAATCATATTTTCTGATTCATTGTTCAGGCACTCTGACTGAGGGTGTCGCAAAACTCTCTCCAGCGTGGGAACGAGTTGACTCCCAACATTCCCGGCTTCATTCCCGCGAAGGCGGGAATCCACACTGACTCTCCACCAGAACCATACTGCCCGGTGCCCCCCCCTGGCCTTGTCATCCCCGAGAAGTCAGAGATCCACCGTTGGCGCTGGATTCCCGCCTTCGCGGGAATGACGACCTCAGAGCATGGGAACGAGCTGTTGAAGTTTTGCGACACCCTCTGACTGCGTTGCAACTCTGGTCACATAGCTTGCTATGTTCCCGTCGTTGTGCCTTGCAGAGCACCTGCCCAATAAACCAGAAATATTCGATTCCGTATGGCTGAGTACTTAATGGCTGCAAACTGATCGCCCGAGGTGTTGGTTAGAAAGCTTGATTGCGGGGCATTTCTTTTATCATTGGTAAATGGCTCCAAGAGTGTAGGAGTATGGAATGCTTTCTGCGTGGGAAAACGACCATTTAGGTACAATTTCCCTAAAGTATTTCTCCCAGCCATTCTCGAAGATTTTCATGGTGCGATCACGGCGTTCACGGAACTGCAGGTAATTTTCATGTAGGGTCCAGCCATACATCTTGTTGCCTGCTCTAACACGGTTGGCATAGGCCTCATCGGTTTCACTGAAGCGTTGAGGCGTGGCAATAACCGTACGTTTCACATATTCATCCTGCGTTTCACCGATGCTTCGCCAGCGATTAATGCTGTCAAGAGCGCGGCCCAGAGGACCACCCAGCCATTGAGTGAGCATCTTGTTGTCGTTCATAAAGAAGTCGTAAGTGAGACTCGACGCCAAGGCGAATCCGAAGGTTTGAGCATAGGTAAAACCGGATAAAAGACCGTGGGCGTACGTTCCGAAGGTGGCTACCGGGCCCAGCACCAGACCGGCTGTGGCAGAAGCCAGAGTTTTTACTTTTTGTGGTGTCACCCTGTGCAGCACAGGTACCTGAATCCCTTGCCCGGAACCTATGGATTTCATTATTTCGGGTACCAGACGGGACATGCTGCGATACATCTGCGGGTTGGCGTTGTACTGTCTGGCAAATAGCATGGAGCCGGTTTTCAGCAAAATGACGGAGGAAGCGGCTTTACCCAATGGCATGGCCAAGCCACCCACTTCAGAGATTTGTTCAATCCTGCTGTGATCGGCATATTGTTTGGTTCGGTCAAGATCAATACCGAAGCGTTCCAACCAGTGCTGGAAAGGTATGACCATCCGGTGCAGGTAATCACCCCTGTTGGTCAGATCCAGAAGATAGAGGAATGCCATGTTTGAGAGAGACAGTGTGGCAGCCTGCCAGGGGGTCTGGGTCGCCAGCAGGGGTTTGTAGCTGGAGAAGTACCAGGTGACAGCCTGTACCAGAAAGGCTGAAGGTTTGACCCAGTAATCATTGAGCTGCTGCTCAACCGCTGCGGCATGAGCCTGCATCAATGTGTCATGGACAGCTTTGATCAGTTCTGATTCAGAGAGTCCGGCAGCATTGGCGTAAGGTGTCAGGGTATCCTGAACATTGGCCAGAAACGCTGTCGTCCTGCGGCCATTGTCAAAGGCAATATCGTCAAGAACATAGTTGGCGATGACAGCAACCGCGTACTCTTTCATGTCGACAACAGAAGCTTTTATACCCGCCGCGCCAGCCACCGTCACAGGGTTAAAGGCACTTTCCAGGAATTCATCAATCCCCCTGTCGGACAGCATCCGGACGACCTTCCTGAACTTAAGCACCTTGACGCCGTGTTGGTAACCAAGGAAATGTTCAAATTCGTCCACTGTCTGATAACCGTCGGCACCTTTGACGGCCTTCATGTAGTTCTCAAGTTCAATCTTGCTGATCACGCCTTCACGCAGCAGAGTTATGATTTTGTTACCGCTGGCAGAATGGGTAGCGAAGTATTCCGGGAAATCTTTCAGTTTCCCCGGTGCATCTTTGACGAAGTGAATGGCTGTTTTGGCCATGCCGTTAATTTCGTCGTTATATTGTTGAGACTCGGTTTTCATCTCTTTTCTGGCCCTGTTTGCCAGAGTCTGGACTGCTTCCAGAACATTCAAGGGCCGATCTTCAACAGGTTCGAAAGGGCGTTCCGGGAAGTTTGTCTTCAAACGCGTGAAGAATTCCACAATTCGACTGGCCTGACCGAACGTCAGATCGTCTCCAGCCAATGCCTGCAAACGAATTGGCGCAAATTCATCGTCAAAGTCGAGACTTGAAAGAGGGCGTATATTCTCAGGTTTTTTTGCTGCTAATTCTGCCAGACCTAATGCGACGTGCAGAGCTTGTTTCTTGAGAGGGTGCTGCTCCATGAAGGTGTGCATATCGGTCAGAACTTTTAACTGCCCCGGCGTGTACTGGCAGGGACTACCCTCATTTTCGAGAGCTTCCTCTGCAGTCCCCGGGGCTTCCTCTGCAGCCCCAAGGGCTTCCTTTAACCTCTCAACATCTGCTTGCCTGGTTTCAATCTCCTGTTCCAGGCGGGCCTGTTCCTGAGTCAGTTGTTGGATATAGCCGCCAGTACCATCATCACCGCCTAGCTCTGCCTGCCTGTTTCTCAGGGCATTAACCCGGTATTCATTGGTGTTAGTGGCGTCTGGTTTAAGACCGATGAGTCTTTCCATCGAGTCAAGATGGGCTTCAAGATCCGTCAGGTCCTCTTCTGCTTTTGCTACAGCCTTACTTTTCTGCTCCAGGGCTTTATTCAGCTGAACTATTTCTTTCTTGTATACGGCTTCAGTCTTCTCATCGGTGTTTTCAAAACGCTTAATTTCCTCTTTCTTAAGTTCCAGATTCTCTCGTGCATTCCTCTCTTCAAGCAGTGCACTGGTCACCTGCCTGTTTTTCTTGTCGTGACGACGCAGGAACTGCCTGACTTGAATGTACTTTGCCTTGGCCAGAGGCAGTTCACCCAATGGTTCAGCAACTTTATCATCTTGGTCTTGATCATTATTATCTGGATTGCTCCGAAAGATAACAAAGTAATCATCATCTTCCCGAAAACTTTCGACATCTCCTCTCATCTTGAGGTTCGTATCTGTTTTGGCTCCCAGTTGCTCAAGGATTTCATTCCGTGTCGCTTTACTGTACCTCCCCAGGAAATGCATGATGTCCTCAATTCGCCCTGCAGGTCTTTGTTCATCACCTGCAGCCAGGCCGAGGCCGGTCTGCAATTGTTTCATTGCCTTAGTGAAAAGCATGTCGTCTTCATCGGAGATATGTTGGACGTCAGCACGGTTCCCCGCAAATAACACATTTTTGCCACGAATTTCATTCAGTTTGCGATGAACATCAGTCAGCTCGCTTTCAGCTTCTTTTAATGCTCGACTGGTCATGGCCAGATCACGATCAAGGACGAATCGAGGCTTAGGTCCCAGGCGAGCCATTTGCCTGTCAAGCTCTGCATTAATGGCTGCGATACGCTCATGAACCTCGGGCTGATCTACTTTTAAAACGATTTCATGCAGATATTGGAGAGTTTCCTTAATGAGATTGGACTGAACATCCACAGCCGCATCGTCTTTATAGTTCCCAATGCCAAGGCGATGGGCAATCTCGTTATTTCTGGTTCTTATGATACCTTCGTTATCGTAGAGTTCGTCTAGCTGATAAATCAGTGCCTGAATTTTGGCTGCCATAACTTCCTTCTGTTCATTCAGGCTGGCATCTTTTTCAAATTCTATTTCTAGAGCATTGGCCAGTGGAGCAATGAAAGTCTGGCTTGCTTTTTTAGCAGCAACGTTTTTACTTGTGTCGATACCCAGCTCGTCTTCTACAGTTTCAAGCATCCTTGTCTGTTCCTGTAAGGCTCGATGACCGGCGCCTTCGATATAAAAGACAAGACGCTTACCAAGCCTCCGAATTTTATCTTTCCAGTATTCGTTCTCAGGTATGAAGTCTTCTTGCCTGAAGGCATGCTCTAGATGATCCAGTTTTTTTTCGGTGATATCATCGCTGACAAGTTTTGTAAGAACTCTGTGAAGTCGTTTTTCGTCGTGATCACCTTCATTGACCTCGATCCCGAGGATTCCTTCGGCGTTTTTCAGTAACTCCAGTGCCTCTTCCTCTGTCCGCTGTCTGGCTTTTGTGATGAATGTCTGAATTTCTTCAGAAATGGCCTGACGACGACTGTACTCATCGTCCTCTCTACCGAGGACATCCATGTCCAGGGCTGCTTCCAGAGCACTCAGTTTATGAAGTACTTCAAGCTTGAATTCGGGGGGATTTTCTACACCTGCAAGTCTGTCGTCCCCGTGCTTAGTGTCTTCTGACAGTACCTGACGGTCTTCTAACCTGTTGCCTTCAATCAGTGTAAAACCAAGAACCTCCCTCAGGGTATCTTTCCTTAATTTGACGCAAGCTTCGTCCTCAGTGGCTTGAGCATTCAGGTTCTGAATACTCTGAATCAGGCGTTCTTGTTGAGCGTCAATATCTGTATTGCTATCAAAATTCTGAACGTTTAAATGTTCGGCAAGAGCTGCAAAGCGGGCTCTGATTTCAGCTGATTTTTCAGCCTCTGTGCTGGTGCTTTGTTGCCTCTCTTTCACCAGTGCCAGTTTTTCCGGGTCGGACAGGTCTGTCTGTTGTTGCTGATACTGTTGAATGGAGTGAGCGTTGGCAAGCGCTCTGTGCATGTCGTTAATTTTCTCCAGAAGGCGTATGGCTTGCTCATCCGGTGACCAGGTATCATCCCAGTCATCTATGCCAAGCAGTATTGCCATTTCAGAGTTGTAAACACTTCTGGCATCAAGGACTTGTCGTTCCAACTCGTCGTCGGTCTCAGTCAGCTGTCTGGCCATGTTGTCGGAGAAACTGACGACATTGGGTATATAGCTCAGAATCTTCTGAACAGAATGCTGGTCAGTCAAAAGATTTCTGAGTACGGGTTTGAAGCTGAAGTGTTTTAAGAGTTGGTCCTGCATCCAGGCTGGCGTGATAACTGACGAAGCCGCTTTGATGTGTTCCAGTGTGAGCTCAAATTTATGTGTTTTATCCGGAGTCGCACTGCTCAATGCCTGCTGCAGAGATTCATAGTTCGCAAGCGCAATCGCCGTCAATTTATCTTCCTGTGCAAGCGTCATTTGATCTTTGTTAACTCCGGCTTCGTGCCGTGCAACAAACTCTTCCAGTACTGCCATCTGCCTGCTTCGAATGACGTACCGGTAGTTATTGACCTTATGTTCTTCAATCTCTGTTGTTACTTTATGAATGGGGTCATTACCCTCAGCTGCTGCCAGGAGGTTATTGAAGGTTTCCACAAAAGCGATATCGGCTGCGCTCTGTTTCTGACCATGGAAAACAATAATCTCTCCGGGGGCCTCGGTCACTTCGAGTTTTGGATAACCGGCGGGCACAGGGTAAGCCTGCGTGTTATCCTCAACGTGCACAACATATCCGACGGGTTTATGGTACGACAGCAGTTTATTGAGAGCTTCCTGTTGTAACTCTCCTCCCAGTACATGAACCTGTACATAGGCGGAGGTGGCCGCTGCCAGGAGAACCTCATCATTGACAAACAGCGATTGACCCAGACGCTCCGGTTCAGGAGGCCGGTCACCCCCTGAGATAAGACGCATGAATGTGCGCCCATCGACATCAACCTTGTCTACTTCAATAGTGGCAAGGGCAACATAGTGATCACGCGAGCCGAGGTTTCCTGCTCTCTCATCGACGCTTTCCAGCACTGCAAGCATCTGTGTGGGTCTGGCGATTTCCGTTAAAGGTTCCAGGGATTTCATGTCAGCCCATTGAGAAAGAACAACCTCAACTGAGTCCTGATCGGTCATTCCGCCTCTGACTTCAATGACCAGTTTCTTTTCTTCAAGGTTATGGCTGAACCTGAAGACTCCCTCATCTCCCACCTTGAGGACTTTGGTGTATTTCTGAGCAACGTCATTCTCGCCGGTTTCAAACAGATCAACACTGGAAACCTGACAATCGAAATCGGAAAGAATGTTTGTAAAGCCTCCGGCAGGACCAATATAGCCCGCCCTGAGTCCAGAGAAAACAGGATCAGGGTAGGTGGTTGTATAGGATTTAGGTATTGGCTGCTGGTCATCATCTAAAGTTGGCCGAACGATAAACTCGCTCTGGGTAAACACCACATGTTTATCGCTCTGAATATCGATAGATTTTATCTGCAACCTGCGATCGGCCAGTGCCTGTGTAGTAAGCATGGAAGAATTGATTGCAATCGCCACTGCGAGGCTTAATGCGCTGGGGTAAGCATTTGTCATTCTACTACCTCAAACAAAGCATCCAAAGTGTAGGAGTAAGGAATACTTTCTGCATGGGAGAATGACCATTTAGGCACATTTTCCCTGAAGTATTTCTCCCAACCATTGTCAAACAGTTTCATGGTGCGATCCCGGCGTTCACGGAACTGCAAATAGTTTTCGTGTCGAGTCCAGCCATGCATCGTGTTGTTTGCTTTAACACGGTTTGCATATTCTTCGTCGGTTTCACTGAAGCGTTGAGGCGTGGCAATAGCCGAACGTTCCACATATTCATCGTTCGTTTCGCCGATGCCCCGCCAGCGATTTATCCTGTCAATACTCCGGCCCAGAGGTCCACCCAGCCAATGAGTTAGCATCTTGTTGTCGTTCATAAAGAAGTCGAAAGTGAGACTCGATGCCAGTGCGAATCCGAATGTTTGGGCATAGGTAAACCCAGATAAAAGACCGTGAGCGTATGCTCCGACAGTGGCTACCGGGCCCAGCACCAGGCCAGCTGTGGCAGAGGCCAGATGTTTTACTTTTTGCGGTGTCACCCTGTGCACCAGCGGCACCTGAACCCCTTGCCCGGAACCCATGGATTTCACTATTTCGGGCACCAGACGGGAAATGCTGCGATACCTGTAAGGATTGGCGTTGCGCTGTCTGGCAAACAGCATGGAGCCGGTTTTTAGCAGAATGACTGAAGAAGCAGCTTTACCCAATGGCATGGCCAGTCCGCCCACTTCAGAGACTTGTTCAACTGCACTGTGGCAGGCATATTGACCGGTCCGGTCAAGATCAACACCGAAGCGTTCCATCCAATGCTGGAAAGGTGTCAGTATCCTGTGCGTATAATCGCCCCTGTTGATCAGATCCAGAAGATAGAGGAACGACATATTCGAGAGGGACAGCTCGACAGCCTGCCGGGCGCTTTGGGTCACCAGTAGCGGTTTGTAGCTGGAGTAGTACCAGGTCACAGCCTGTACCAGAAAAGCTGAAGGTTTGACCCAGCAATCCTTTAGCTGCTGCTCAACCGCTGCGGCATGAGCCTGCATCAAGGTGTCATGGACAGTCTGGATCAGTTCTGATTCAGATATTCCGGCAGCATTGGCATAAGGTGTCAGGGTATCCTGAACATTGGCCAGGAAAGCTGCCGTCCTGCGGCCATTGTCAAAGGCAATATCGTCAAGAACGTAGTTGGCGATGACCGCAGCTGCGAACTCTTTCATGCCGGTAACAGACTCTTTCATACCTGTCGGGCCAGCCGCAGTTACAGGAGTAAGGGCACTTTCTATGAATTTCTTAACGCCCTTGTCGGACAACATCCTTACGGCCGCCTTGAAGTGAGTCAATTTGGTGCCGTGTTTGTAGCCAAGGAAGTGTTCAAATTCGTCTACTGTCTTATAATTATCAGCTCTTCTGATGGCCTTTATATAGTTCTCAAGTTCAACCTTGCTGATCAGGCCTTCATGCAGCAGCGCCATGATCCTGTTACCAGTGGCAGAATGGGTAGCGAAGTATTCCGGGAAGCTTTGCAGGTCACCTGGTTTATGATCGAAGTAGTGAATGGCTGTGTTGCCCATGCTGTGAATTTCTTCGTCGTATTGTTGAGGCCCTTTCTGTATCTCATTCCTGGCCCTTTGCACCAGCGACTGGACTTTTTCCAGGATATTCTGAGACTGATCCTCCGTAAGCTCGTGAGAAGGTTCCGGGAAGCGGGTTCTCAGGTTCCTGAAAACGGCCACAATTCGGCTGGCCTGGTCAAACGTCAGTTCGTCTCCGACCAGTGCCTGTAAGCGAACCGGTGCCAATTCATTGTCAAAATCGAAAGATCCAAGCCAGGGTATTGCCTTGCCGCTTTTTACTGCTGATTGTGCCAGACCCATTGCGGCTTCCAGAGCTTGTTTCCTGAGAGGGTGTTGTTGCACGAAGGCGTGCATATCGGCCCGAACTTTTTCCTGTCCTGGTGTGAACTGGAAGGGACCGCCGTTATTTTCGACAGCTTCCTCTGCAGACTTCAGGACTTCTTTTATTCTCTCAACGTCTGCTTTCCTGGCTTCAACCTCAGCTTCCAGACGGGTTTTTTCCTGAGTCAGCTGCTGGCTCATCTTGCCACCAGTACCATCATCACTGTCCGGTTGTGCCTGTCTGTTTCTCACGGCATTAACCGGTTGTCCATTGGTGTCAGTAGCGTCCGTTTCAAGATCCACGGCTTCTTCAATGGTATTAAGAGCGGGTTGTTGCGAGATACGTCGGAGGTAAGCACGGGTTCCGGTAAATACAAGTTGTTTGACGCGCATAACATCCAGTTTTTGATGAGCAGTCTCCAGCTCACTTTCAGCTTCTTTTAATAAGCGCCTGGCTGTGGCTAACTCACGATCAAGAGCGTATCGGGGTTTAGATCCCAGGCGGGCCATTTGCTTGTCAAGCTCATCCTCTACAGCCGCAATACGCTCATTAAGATCAAGTTTGCCCGCTCCGAGAACTGCTTTGCGCAGCTGTGTGAGTTTTTCTTTAATCAGACTGACCTGGTCGTCAATAGTGGCATGATCCTGATAGTCTTCAATGTTGAGTTGATGGGCAATTTCATTGTTTCTGTCTCTTTTGATACTTTCATTTTCATAGACTTCTGAAACTTCATCAGTGAGTGCCCAAGCCTTGGCTAATAGAAGATGCTTCTTGCCAGACAGGCTGAGATCCTTTTCAAACTCCACCTGCAGAACATTGGCCAGTCTGGCAGTCAGAGCCTTGCCTTTTTCTATGGCGGCATCGCTTTTATAAGGGTAGATCTCCAGCTCATCTTCTACAGACGAAAGATAATAGGTCTGTTGTTCTTTGGCTTGTTGTTCCCATTCTTCGACTTTAAAAGTAAGACGCGCATGAATCGAGTTGAGTCTGACATCCCTTCCTTCCAGATCTTCCGGGGCTGTGCTGAAATCCTGCCAGAGGATCTTGTCCATCTTATCCAGGTCGTAAGCTGAGACAGCTGGGCCATCAAGCCTTTTATGAATCCTCTCAAGTCTTGCTGCTTTGTCATCACCTTCATTGATTTCGATGTTGAAAATTTTTTCTATGGCTTCCAGTATGTTCAGGGCCTCTTCCTCTGAGTGCTCTCTGGCTTCTCTGATGTATTTCTGTATGTCTTCAGAAATGATCTGGCGATGGAGATACACATCGTCTTCATAACTGAGGCGGTTGTCCTCAAGGGCTCTTTCCACAGCTTTTAGTTTATTGAGTACTTCAGGCCTGGTTTTGGGGTGACATGGCGTTCGGTCTATTGTTTCTTCCAGTTTTTCAAGCTTATTTTCCGCTTCCCAATAGGGACTTTGTGCTTTCTGCTTTTCCTTGGCACTGGCATCGGCTCTTTCCGTTTCGCGCTGCAACTGGCTTTTAAGCTGGAAGAGTTTGGCCTCTATGGTCTGTAGCTGTTCTCGCCTGCTGTCCATCTTAATATGCTCTTTGGCCATGTCACTCAGGACTTTGGCAGCAAACTGTTCATCGTCGTAAAAAAAATCGGTCATTAAATGGGAGTAGACAGGTATAGTATTGAGAATATCCTGAACAAAATGCTGGTTAGTCAGAAGATTTCCAAGTGCGGGTTTGAAACTGAAGTGCTCTGAGAGTTGAATCTTCAACCAGGTTGGCGTCATGACTGACGAAGCGATTCTGAAGTGTTCCAGTGCAAACTGAAATCCATCTGCCTGATCTGAAGCAGCACTGGTCAATGCCTGCTGGAGAGATTCATAGTAGGCCAGCGTAATCAGTTGACTTTCGTCAAGGTCAGCATCGTGCTGAGCAGCAATCTTTTCCAGCATTGTCATCTGCCTGCTTCGGATGACGTACTGATAGCTTTTGACTTTATGTTTATTAACCCATACTGCAGGAGTCAGGTTATTTGCCTCGGCTTCTGCCCATGATTTATAGAGGCTTTCTACAAAAGCGACATCATCCGGACTCTGCATCTGACCATGAAAAACAATCACCTCCCCCGGAGCTTCTGCCACTTCCAACTTTGGATAACCGGCGGGCACAGGATAAACCTGTGTGTCATCCTCGACGTGTACAACATATCCGACGGGTTTGCTCTGTGCCAGCAGTTCATTAAGCGCCTTCTGTTGTAAATCCTCTTGCAGGACATGGACCTGGATATAGGCAGAGGTAGCTGCTGCCAGGAGAACATCATCATTGACAAAGAGTGATTGACCCAGACGATGCAGTTCAGGAGGCTGATTACCTGCAACGACAGGACGCATGAAGGTACGCCTGTTCACTTCAACTGCTTCTACTTCAATGGTGGCAAGGGGTACATAGTGATCACTTGTGCCAAGCTTTCCTGCCCTGATATTGGCAGCTTCGAGCACATTAGCCAGACCTTCGGGCCCGGCAATTTTTGTTAGCGGTTCCAATGCTTCGATGCCAGGAAATCGATCACGCACAGTCTCAACGGTATCCTGATCGGTCATTCCGCCTCTGACTTCAATGACCAGTTTCTTTTCATTAAGGCTATGGGTGAACCTGAAGACTTCCTCATCACCGACCTTCAGGACTTTGGTGTATTTCTGGGCAACCTCATTCGCGCCTGTTTCAAACAGATCAATGCTGGAAACGTCAGCACTGATGGCAGAAAGAATGTTTGTAAAGCCATCAGAAGGAACGATATAGCCCTCTCTGGTTGGCGTCTGATCCGGGTAGGTGGTGGTAAAGGATTTAGGTATTGGCTGCCCGTCTTCACCTAAAGTTGGCTGAACCCTGACCTCACTCCGGGTAAACTCCACTTGTCCATTTTTCACAATATCAATAGATTTTGTCAGCAACCTGCACTCGGCCAGTGCCTGGGTACCGATAATGGAAGAGCTGATTGCAAGTGCCACTGCAAGGCTTAATACATTGGGGCGGGCAACTGTCATTCTATTACCTCAGAGCTGCCAAACGCTGATGGCTGTTCTGTTAAACTGTTGAGTGAATTTAGTTCACGATGGCAAAGTTGGATATACTCTGGTTCCCATGCTCTGAGGTCGTCATTCCCGCGAAGGCGGGAATCCAGCGCCAACGGTGGATCTCTGCCTTCTCGGGGATGACACGGCCAGGGGGGGCGCCGGGCAGTAGGGTTCTGGGGGTGAGACAGTGTGGATTCCCGCCTTCGAGGCTGTCGCAAAACTCCATTCGAGGCTGTCGCAAGACTCCAACAGCTCGTTCCCATACTCTGAGGTCGTCATTCCCGCGAAGGCGGGAATCCAGCGCCAACGGTGGATCTCTGCCTTCTCGGGGATGACACGGCCAGGGGGGGGCGCCGGGCAGTATGGTTCTGGTGGTGAGACAGTGTGGATTCCCGCCTTCGAGGCTGTTGCAAAACTCCATTCGAGGCTGTCGCAAGACTCCAACAGCTCGTTCCCATGCTCTGAGATCTTCATTCCCGCGAAGGCGGGAATCCAGCGCTAACGGTGGATCTCTGCCTTCTCGGGGATGACAAGGCCAGGGGGGGGCACCGGGCAGTAGGGTTCTGGTGGTGAGTCAGTGTGGATTCCCGCCTTCGCGGGAATGACGAGAATGAAGTCGGGAATGACGAGAATGAAGTCGGGAATGACGAGAATGAAGTCGGGAATGACGAGAATGAAGTCGGGAATGACGAGAATGAAGTCGGGAATGACGGGAGTCAACTCGTTCCCACGCTGGAGAGAGTTTGGCGACGCCCTGAGAGCGTGGGAACGAGTTGTCAAGAAGGGATCACCCGCTGGTTTCTGATATCAAAGTTCGTCGCGGGTATTCTTGTCTTTATCAAGATCGAACTTCTCAACCTTGTGATCAGTCAGTGCTGCTTTCCGCTCGTAGAAGACACCCAGAGTGTAAGAGTAAGGAATGCTTTCTGAGTGAGAGAATGACCATTTAGGCACATTTTCCCTGAAGTATTTCTCCCAGCCATTGGCAAACATCTTAATGGTACGATCCCGGCGTTCACGAAACTGCAGGTAATTTTCGTGCTGCGTCCAGCCATGCATCCTGTTGCTTGCTTTAACACGTTTTGTATAGGCTGCATCGGTTTCATTGAAACGCTGAGGCGAGGCAATAGCGGTACGTTGCACATATTCATCTTGCCTTTCACCCATGCCTGTCCAGCGATTCATCTTGTCAAGGCTGCGGCCCAGAGATCCACCCAGCCATTGACTGAGCATCTTGTTGTCGTTCATAAAGAAGTCGAAAGTGAGGCTCGACGCCAGCGCGAATCCAAAGGTTTGAGCGTAGGTAAACCCGGATACAAGGCCGTGGGCGTATGCTCCGACAGTGGCTACCGGACCCAGCACCAGGCCGACGGTGGCAGAAGCGAGAGTTTTTACTTTTTGTGGTGTCACTCTGTGTAGCAGCGGAATCTGAACTCCCTGTCCTGAGCCCATGGATTTCACCATTTCCGGCACCAGGCGGGAAATACTGCGATACCTGTGAGGATTGGCATTGTGCTGTCGGGCAAATAACATGGAGCCGGTTTTCAGCAGAATAACCGAGGATGCGGCCTTGCCCAATGGCATGGCCAGTCCGCTCACTTCAGAGATTTGTTCAATCCCGCTGTGGCAGGCATATTGAACGGTCCGGTCAAGATCAACACCGTAGCGTTGCAACCAGTGCTGGAAAGGTGTGAGTATCCGTTGCAGGTAATCACCCCGGTTGGTCAGATCCAGAAGATAAAGGAACGACATGTTTGAGAGGGACCGCTCGGCCGCCTGCAGGGTGGTATGGGTCACCAGTAGCGGTTTGTAGCTGGAGTAGTACCAGGTCACAGCCTGTAGCAGGAAGGCTGAAGGCTTGACCCAGTAATCGTTGAGTTGCTGCTCAACTGCGGCGGCATG
This sequence comes from Endozoicomonas sp. 8E, assembly GCF_032883915.1. Classification (NCBI taxonomy): domain Bacteria; kingdom Pseudomonadati; phylum Pseudomonadota; class Gammaproteobacteria; order Oceanospirillales; family Endozoicomonadaceae; genus Endozoicomonas; species Endozoicomonas sp. 8E. Next base: position 2,229,163 of record NZ_CP120717.1, read on the forward strand.
AGCCTGCATCAATGTGCCATGGACAGTCTGGATCAGTTCTGATTCAGATATTCCGGCCGCATTGGCATAGGGTGTCAGGGTATCCTGAAGATGGGTCAGGAAAGCTGCTGTTCTGCGGCCATTGTCAAAGGCAATATCGTCAAGAATGTAGTTGGCAATGACCGCAGCTGCGTACTCCTTCATGCCGGTAACAGACTCTTTCATAGCTGCCGGACCGGTCGTGGTCACAGGGGTGAAGGCAGTCTGTACGAATTCCTCGATACCTTTTTCTGACAGCATGCGGACAACGGATTTGAACTCAGCCACCCTCATGCCGTGTTTATAGCCAAGGAAGTGCTCGAATTCCTGCTCAATCTCGTAACCGCCGACACCTCTGGCGGCCTTCATGTAGTTTTCAAGTTCAACCTTGCTGATCAGACCTTCACGGAGCAAAGTGATGATCTTGTTACCACTGGCAGAACGGGCAGAGAAGTATTCCATGAAGCTTTTCAAATCTTCTGATCCATGCTCCATGTAATAAATGGCTGCAGAGCCCATACTGAAGATCTCATCGTCGTATGACTGTGCGCCTTTTCCGGCATGGGTGAAAGAATCTATCTGAGTATCAAAATCCTGCATGTCTGAATGTGCGGCAATGGTTGTATAGCGGGTCTTGATTTCAGCTTCTTTTGCAGTATTTTGTCTGGTGCTTTGTTGTTGAAGATGCTGTTTAGCGGTCTGAGCTTCATGCTTGTTAAGGTATTGCTGAATGGCCTGGCGACGGACTTCCGGGTCCTTTTCGTTGTCTGGAGTAATACCCTGCTCGCTTTCAATGGCCGACAGTTTTTCTCTTAAAGCCTCTTCCCTGGTCTGTCCTGTTGTAGCAAACGATGTTAGGGCAACCGGTGTTGCGACAACCGGTGATGGGACAACCGGTGATGGGACAACCGGTGATGGGACAATCGGTGATGGGACAACCGGTGATGGGACAACCGGTGATGGGACAACCGATGTGGGGGCAACCGATATTGGAGTAACAGTTTGACTGATTTCATGAATTTTCTGGTTGGTGAGTCTGGCTTGTTTTTCTGGTGGCTGGGTATCATCCCAGTTATTAATACCAAGCTCTGCCGCCATTTGAGAGTTGTAATCTTGACTGATTTCTTCTACGGCGGCACTAATTACTTTTTTCAGAATTGGGATTCGATCGACTTGCTCCTGAAGACTCTTTAACCAGTTTCTCCGTTCTGTCAGTTCTTTTGCGATCAGAGCGCCTTGTAACCTGATGTGTTGATGAACAGCCTGACAACGGATTTCCGGGTCCTTTTCGCTATCCGGAACCAGACCGAGCTGAACTTCAATGCGAGCCAGCTTCTTATGGATTATCCGGTGGGTTAGTTCTCTCTTTTGTTGCAGGTATTGTTTAAAGGACTGAAGGATACCCAGGTCATCTTTATTGACCGAAGTCATATCTCGCTTGCCTTCTGTGAGCGGTGTTTTTGCTTTTACAGCTTCTTCATCAGGCAGTCCTGTTGCGGGTATCAATTGCCTGATTTTATTCGTTCTTTTTCTGATGAGTCTGGTTTGTTCTTCGGGTAGTCGGGTATCATCCCAGTCATCAATACCAGGCTCTGCTGCCTGTTGAGCGTTGCGAACTTTTGTGGTGCCTGTTCTTGCATCATGAATTTGTCGCTCCAGCTCTGGAGTTCGTTCGACTTTCTGCTGAAGTTTTGTTCTGGTGCTCTGTTGTTTAATAGGTTGCTGATCACTCTTATCTTCCAGCTTCTTGTTGTCCTGTGGAAGGTCAGGGTCATCTTCGTTTTTCGAAATCAGGCTGGGCTTAACTTCAAAGACAGCCAGTCTTTTCGGGACTTTCTCATCGGTTACTTGTATGTCCTGTTGCAGCAGCTGTCGAATGAACTGAAGGTAACCCAGAGCGTTTTTATTGACCGAAGCAATACTGCACTCGCCTTCGGTGGCCACCGGTTTTGCTTTGACAGCTTCTTCATCAGACTGACCTGTTGCGGCAAATATTGCGGTAATCAATTGGTTGATTTTAAGCACTTTATTTTTGATGAGTCTGTCTTGTTCTCTAAATGGCAGGATGTCATCCCAGTCGTCAATACCAAGCTCTGCTGCCATTTGAGCGTTGCGAGCTGTTGTCAGGGCATAACGAATTCGTTGTTCCTGTTCTGGAAGTCGTTCAACTTCCGGCTGAAGTTTCTGTACCAGGTTGTTCTGTTGTTGCAGCTCATTACGAAGCTGCGTAAGCTCATCATCAATTCGTTGTTTGAGTTGATATGTTTTGAGATTTTCTTTTTCACTGGTAGTGGTTTTCTCTATTCTAAACGTCACTTGCCTTCTAAGATGGGTGAGACCGTATTCTTTTAACAGCAGCACTTTCCGATTGTTTTCCATCTCAACCATCTTAATCATCTGCCTGGTAGTGTCGCTCACGACTTTGAAAGCAAGCTTTTTGTTGATCTCAGGAGCATCATCCAGCACTTGGTTGATACGAATGTGAGCAGGTATCAAGCCCTGAATGTCTTGAATAAAGAGCTGGTTATTCAGAAGATTTTCAATTGCAGGTTTAAAGCTGAAGTGTTTTTCGAGTTGATTAAACATCAAGGCAGGCGTGAAGGCCGACGAAGTGACTTTAATCTGTCCTATTGAGAGGTCAAATTCATCTGCTCCATCTGACATAGCAACGGTCAACGCCTGCTGAAGATATTCATAGTATAAAAGCGTCGTCAGTTGCTGTTCGTATGAAAGCATTGACAGCTTCTGTTTGAGCGTAAGTGTCGTTTTTCTACCTTTGGCAGGTTCAGGATTGTTCTGTTCGGCTATCCTCTCCAGCATTGCCATCTGCTTGCTTCGAATGATGTATCGGTAGCTTTTGACTTTGTCTTTTTTAACTCGTGTTATTGCTTCAGGAGAGGGGGATTCGCAACCATACCATTGCAACCAGATGTCATATAGAACCTCTACAAAAGCGACATCGGCCGGGTTCTGCTTCTGACCACGGAAAACAATAACCTCTCCCTGAGCCTCAGTTACTTCCAGTTTTGGACAATCCTCAGGCACAGCATAAGCCTGTGTGTCATCCTCAACGTGTACGACGTATCCGACGGGTTTATGAAATGACAACAGATCGTTCAGAGCTATCTGTTGTAATTCTTTTCCCAGAACATGAACCTGGGTATAGGCAGAGGAAGCTGCTGCTAAAAGTGCTTCATCATTGATAAAGAGCGATTGACCCAGGCGCTGCAGCCCGGGAGGCTGATCACCGGCAGCGACAAGACGCATGAAGGTACGCCCATTCACTTCAACCTGGTCTACTTCTAGAGTGGCAAGGGCGACATAGTTATCAACTTCGCCAAGCTTTCCTGCTCTTCCATGGGCACCCTTCAGCACTGCAACCAGTTGTTCGGGGCTGGCGATTTTTGTTAACGGATCTAATGGTTGGATGTCGCCTGATTGAGTTCGAACAGCCTCAATTGAGTCCTGATCGGTCATTCCGTTTCTGACTTCAATGACCAGTTTCTTTTCTGCAAGATTATGGATGAATTTGAAGACCCCCTCATCACCCACCTTCAGAACTTTGGTGTATTTTTGAGCAGCGTCATTCTTGCCTGTTTCAAACTGATCAACGCTGGAAACGCCACCATCAATGCCTGAGAGAACATCCGTGAAGCACTCAGAAGGAACCTCGTAGCCCGCTCTGGCCTGAGTCTGATCAGGGTAGGTGGTTGTGAAGGATTTGGGTATTGGCTGCCGGTCATCATCTACAGTTGGCTGAACTATGACCTCGCTCTGGGTAAACTCCACATGTACATTACTATGAATATCGACAGATTTTGTTTGCAGTCTGCGATCGGCCATGGCCTGTGCAGTAATGATGGAAGAGCTGATTGCAACGGCCACTGCAAGGCTTAATGCATTGGGGCGAACATTTGTCATTCTACTACCTCAGAGCTGCCAAACGCTCATAGCTGTTCTGTTAAACTGTTGAGTGAATTTAGTTCAAGGTTGCAAAGTTGGATATCAGTAAAATTGAGTGGTTTTTCAGGGAAGGAATAGATTCATACTTGTACCGGTTTCACTCCCGTCATTCCCGGTTTCACTCCCGTCATTCCCGCGAAGGCGGGAATCCACACTGACTCTCCGCCAAAACCATACTGCCCGGTGCCCCCCTGGCCTTGTCATCCCCGAGAAGGCAGAGACCAACTGTTGGCCCTGGATTCCCGCCTTCGCGGGAATGACGACTTCAGAGTGACTCGAAGAAGACACCCAGAGTGAAGGAGTAAGGAATACTTTCTGTATGGGAGAACGACCATTTAGGTACATTTTCCCTGAAGTATTTCTCCCAGCCATTCGCAAACAGTTTCATAGTGCGATCACGGCGTTCACGGAACTGCAGATAATTTTCGCGCCGGGTCCAGCCATACATCCTGTTGTTTGCTCTAACACGGCTTGCATATTCTTCATCGGTTTCACTGAAGCCTTGAGGCGAAGCAATAGCGGTACGTTGCAAATACTCATCATCCGTTTCACCCAGGCCGCGCCAGCGATTAATTTTGTCAAGACTTCGTCCAAGAGGCCCAGCCAGCCATTGAGTGAGCATCTTGTTGTCGTTCATAAAAAAGTCGAAAGTAAGACTCGACGCCAGGGCGAATCCGAAGGTTTGGGCATAGGTGAACCCGGATAGAAGACCATGAGCGTATGCTCCGACAGTGGCTACCGGGCCCAGCACCAGGCCGGCGGTGGCAGAAGCCAGAGTTTTTACTTTTTGTGGAGTCATCCTGTGCAGCAGCGGAATCTGAACTCCTTGTCCTGAGCCCATGGATTTCACTATTTCGGACACCAGACGGGAAATACTGCGATACCTGTGGGGGTTGGCATTGTGCTGTCGGGCAAACAGCATAGAGCCGGTTTTCAGCAGAATGACTGAGGACGCGGCTTTACCCAATGGCATGGCCAGTCCGCCCACTTCAGAGATTTGTTCAATGCCATTGTGGAAGGCATATTGGCCGTTTCGGTCAAGATCAACACGGTAATCTTCCAGCCAGTGCTTGAAAGGTGTGAGCATTCTATGCAGATAATCACCCCTGTAGGTCAGGTCCAGCAGATAGAGGAACGACATGTTTGAAAGGGACAGCGTGCTAGCCTGTGAGGCGGTATGAGTCGCCAGTAGCGGTTTGTAGCTGGAGAAGTACCAGGCGACAGCCTGTACCAGGAAGGCAGATGGTTTGACCCAGTAATCCTTTAGCTGCCGCTCAACCGCGGCGGCATGGGCCTGCATCAATGTACCATGGATCACCTTGATCAGGTCTGATTCAGACAGGCCGGCAGCATTGGCATAAGGTGTCAGGGTATTCTGAACATGGCTCAGGAAAGCTGTCGTCCTGCGGCCGTTATCAAAGGCAATATCGTCAAGCATGCAGTTGGCGATGACTGCCGCTGCGTACTCTTGCATGCCGGCAACCGACTCTTTCATACCCGCCGGACCCGTTGCCATCACGGTCACAGGCATAAAGGCACGCTGCATGAGTGCCTCAGCACCCTCATCGGACAGTATACGGACAACGCCCTCGAACTCAGGTAACCTGACGCCATGTTTGTAGCCAAGAAAGTGTTTAAATTCATCCACTGTCTGATAACCGTCGATTCTTTTGACGGCTTTTATATAGCTCTCAAGTTCAACCTTGCTGATCAGACCTTCACGCAGCAGAGTTATGATCTTGTTACCACTGGCAGAATGGCTGGCGAAGTATTCCGAGAAGCCTTTCAGGTCCACCGGTTCATGCTCGACGGAGTGAATACCTGCTGAGCCTATTCCGCAAATCAGGTCGCTGTATTGTTGGGCCCCTGTTTTTATCTCATTCCATGCTCTGTCAACCAGATCCTGAATTTCTTTCAGGACATTCTCGGGCCGATCTCCTGAAGGCTCTGAGGGGTGTACCGGGAAGTTCCTCTTCAGGCTCTTGAAGAATTCCACTATCCGGCTGGCCTGGTCAAACGTCAGATCTTTGCCAACCCTTGCCTGCAAGAGAATGGTTGCAAATTCATCGTCAAAATCGAAACAATTGAGGCGGGGCACTACCTTATTATTTTTTGCAGCAGATACTTGCAGGCCCATTGCGACTTCCAGAGCCTGTTTCCTGAGAGGGTGCTGCTGCATGAATGTGTGGATAGCATCCAGAACTTTTACCTGTTTTGGCGTGTACTGGAAGAGGCCACCGTCACTTTCGACCGTTTTCTCCGCAATCGCCAGGACTACCTTCAGTCTGTCAATGTCTGCTTTCCTGGTTTCAATCTCAGCTTCCAGACGGGCCTGAACCTGAAGGTCAGCGCGACTCCCTGCAAACAACTCCTGATCGCGACGAAGAATAGCCAGTTTAAACTTCAGCACACTTTCAGCCCATTGTATTTGCTGTCTGGCCCTGGCCACCTCACGATCAAGAACATATCGGGGCTTAGGTCCCAGGCGGTCCATTTGCCTGTCAAGCTCATTCTCAATGACTGCCACACGCTCATAAACGTCAGGCTCACCGGCCTTAAAAACTTCAACATCCAACTGTCGGAGTTTTTCATCAATCAGATCGGTCTGGTGGTCGATAGTGGCATCATCTTCATAGTCTTTAATGTTGAGTTGATGAGCCATTTCATTGTTCCAGGCTCTTTTGGCAACTTCATCATCATAGTCTTTGTAAACTTCATTCAGTAATTCACGGATTTTTGCTCTCAGAACAGACTTCTGGCGACGCAGCAGGCTGACATGGTTTTCTGCAAAGGTTACCTCCAGGTCTCTGGCCAGATTTGCAGTCAATGCCAGACCTCTTTCTTTAGCTGCAACGTTTTGATCAGAGCAGATTTTCAGTTTGTGTTCTGCATGGGTAAGATCAGGAAAATCGCCATATCCTTCTATGGCTCGCTTATCGACCTCTTCGACTTTATAGGTAAGACACCTGCGAAGCATATCAAGCCATTTTGGCCGCCTTTCTTTCCCACGAGAAAAGGTAATATGGGCATCAGGGCTTTCAGGTTCGGGATCCTCTTTGAAGTACACAAGCTCAAAGGCCACACGCAGGTGGTCTGTCTGCCAGATATTTTGTAGCTTATCCCGTATGTACTCCTGGATATTATCGTCATTGAGCCTTGCACGAACCCTGGCAAGTCTTGCTGCATTGTCGTCATCTTCATCGATTTCGATGTTAAATACTTCTTCTATGGCTTCCAGCAGGTCCTCGGCTTTTTCCTCTGCCCACTCTCTTGATTTTGTGATGAATTCCTGCATTTCTTCTGAAATATAGTGGCGACGGAGATACACATCGTCGTTTTGATTGGGGTCATATATCTCCATGGCTTCTTCTACGGCACTCAATGTCTTGAGTACTTCAGGCATGGCTTTGGGGTGGCCTGGTGTTCTGATGTCTACCAGTTCTTCTTCCAGCTCTTTAATCCTGGAGAGCTTGTCTCTTATTGTCGACTCCAGGATGTCGCGCTTGTCCAGTGTGGTGTCTTGAGAGTGTGCTGTTGCGGCAACCGATGTTGCGGCAACCGTTGTTGTGCTAACCAGCGTAGTGCTAACCGGTGTTGGAGCAATTGATGTTGCGCTGACCGGTTGCTTGATTTCATGAGTTTTCTGGTTGATAAGCCTGGCTTTTTTTTCTGGTGGCCGGGTACTATCCCGATCATCAATGCCGGGGTCCTTTGCTGTTTGAGCATTGAGAACTCTTGTGGTATCAGCTCTGGCATCATGAGTTTGTTGTTTCGGCCCTGTCATTCGATCGGTTATCTGCTGAAGCTTTTGTAACGGGTTTTTCTGTTCTTCCTGCTCTTGTCGATTCCGATCAGGTTGTTGAATGAACTCAATCGCCTTCCTGTTAAGTTTCGGCCCTGTCATTCGATCGGTTATCTGCTGAAGCTTTTGTAACGGGTTTTTCTGTTCTTCCTGCTCTTGTCGATTCCGATCAGGTTGTTGAATGAACTCAATCGCCTTCCTGTTAAGTTTCGGCCCTGTCATTCGATCGGCCATCTGCTGAAGCTTTTGTAACGGGTTTTTCTGTTCTTCTTGCTCTTGTCGCTTCCAATCAGGTTGTTGAATGAACTCAATCGCCTTCCTGTTAAGGTACTGCAGAATTTCCTGGTGACGGGCTTCCAGGTCTTTTTCGTTTTTCGGAGTCAGACCGAACTCTTCTTCAATTTCAGCCAGTCGAATCTCTTCATCGATGGGGTCTGTATTCTGTTGCAGATGTCGTTGAATGTACGGAAAGATGGCTCTCCGATCGTTTTCATCGCCCAGGACTCTACCAAAACGGCCTTCAATGGCTGCCAATGTTACTTCTACGGCCTCTTCATAAAACGGTCCTTTTCCAGTAACTGCTGCGACCGCCGTCTGATGGATTTGATCAATTCTTTTTCCGATGCATCTGGCTTGTTCTTCGAGTGGTTGGGTATCATCCCAGTCATTAATACCCAGTTCTGCTGCCCGTTGGGTGTTGTAAGCTTTTCTGGCCTCTTCTCTGGCATCACGAAGTTGTTGTTCCAGCTTTGGAGTTTGTTTGATTTCCTGCTGAAGTTTCTTTAACTGGTTTTGCAGTTCTCCCGTTGCTTTACGGGTCTTTGCAAGCCCATTCTCAATTCCCTGATTGAGCACAATTACTATGGGTTTTTCCTTTTCGGTGGCAGAGGCTTTCCCCATGGCGTGTTTTAAGTGGTCTCTAAGCTGGATCATTTCTCTTTCTTTTGTCTGCCGGGCCTCCAGTTGGCTTTCCACTTCAATCAGCTGTCTGGAAATATCTCTCATGACTTTGGAAGTAAACTTTTCCACGTCCCCGGGAGTGTCAGCCTGTGCCTGATCGATATAACTGTCATCCGGTATCACTTTCAGAATATTCTGAATAAATAACGGGTTGGTAAGAAGATTTCTAAGTGCAGGTTTGAAGCTGAAGTGTTTTTCGAGTTGATTATGCATCCAGGTTGGCGTGACGACCGACGAAGTGGCCTCGATGTGTCCTATTGTGAGTTCAAATTCATCCACTCCATCTGAAGTAGCACTGGTCAATGCCTGCTGGAGATATTCATAGTATGACAGCGTCCTCAGTTCATCTTCGTATGGAAGCGTCGTTTGTCCATCTTGATCAGGTTTAGCATTGCACTCTGCAGCTAACTCTTCAAGCAGTGCCATCTGCCTGCTTCGAATGGTGTACCGGTAGCTTTTGACCTTGTCTTTTTTAACCTGTGCTGCTGTTTCAGAGGGGGGGGTGCAGGCAAATCCTTTCGCCCAGGTATCGTAAAGGCCATCCACAAAAGCGATATCGGCCGGATTATATTTCTGACCATGGAAAACAATAATCTCACCCGGAGCCTCAGTCACTTCCAGTTTTGGATAACCAGCAGGCACCGGATAAACCTGTGTGTCATCCTCAACGTTGACAACATAGCCGACGGGTTGATGATATGAAAACAGATCATTCAGGGCTTCCTGTTGTAAATCTTTCCCCAGAACATGAACCTGGGTATAAGCAGAGGTGGCTGCCGCGAAAAGCGCTTCATCATTGACAAAGAGCGATTGACCCAAGCGCTGCAACCCGGGAGGCTCATCGCCCGCTGCGATAAGACGCATGAAGGTGCGCCCGTTCACTTCCACGCCACCTACTTCAATGCTGGCAAGGGCAACATAATGATCAACTTCGCCAAGGTTACCTGCTCTTTCATTCGCGCCACTGAGTAATCCGGCCAGTTGTTGTGGGCTGGCGATTTTTGTTAACGGTTCTAATGGTCGGATATCACCTGAGTGCGCACGAACAGCCGCAATTGAATCCAGAAGAGTCATTCCGTTTCTGACTTCAATGATCAGTTTGTTGTCTTCAAGGTTATGGCTGAACCTGAATACCCCCTCATTGCCAACCTTCAGGACTTTGGTGTACTTCTGAGCAGCGTAATTCTCGTCTGTTTCAAACTCGTCAACACTGGAAACGCCACCTTCAATGCCAGAAAGCACATCCGTGAAACCTTCAGAAGGAACCTTATAGCCTGCTCTTGCCTGAATCAGATCAGGGTAGGTGGTGGTAAAGGATTTGGGTATTGGCTGCTGGTCATTTCCCAAAGTTGGCTTAACTATGATCTCACTCTGGGTAAATTCCACATGTCCACTGCCCTGAATATCGACAGACCTGACTTGCAGCCTGCGATCGGCCAGTGCCTGTGTAGCCGTAATGGAAGAGCTGATTACAATTGCCACTGCAAGTCTTAATGGACTGGGACGGGCATTTGTCATTCTTCTGCCTCAGAGTTGGGTGCTCTTATTACCGTGAAAAGCTTGATTGAGGCGCATTTCTCTTGTCATGATCTTGAGCTTTCTGATCATCGCCCCGTTGCTGCTCATAGAAGGCACCCAGAGTGTAGGAGTAAGGAATACTTTCTGCGTGGGAAAATGACCATTTAGGCACATTTTCCCTGAGGTATTTCTCCCAGCCATTCTCGAACAGTTTCATGGTGCGATCACGGCGTTCACGGAACTGCAGGTAGTTTTCGTGTCGAGTCCAGCCATACAGGGTGTTATTTGCCTGAATGCGGTTTGCGTACTCTTCATCGGTTTCACTATAGCGCTGGGGTGAAGCAATGGCCGTACGTTTCACATATTCATCCTGCGTTTCACCGACGCCTCGCCAGCGATTAATCCTGTCAAGACTTCGGCCCAGGGGACCACCCAGCCATTGAGTGAGCATCTTGTTGTTGTTCATAAAAAAGTCGAAAGTGAGACTCGACGCCAGGGCGAATCCGAAGGTTTGGGCATAGGTAAATCCGGATACCAGACCGTGAACGTATGCTCCGACAGTGGCTACCGGACCCAGCACCAGACCGGCTGTGGCAGAGGCCAGGGTTTTCACTTTTAGTGGTGTCACCCTATTCAGCAGCGGCACCTGAACCCCTTGTCCAGAACCCATGGATTTCACCATTTCGGGGACCAGACGGGAAATGCTGCGATACATCCGGGGGTTGGCGTTGTGCTGTCTGGCAAACAACATGGAGCCGGTTCTCAGCAGAATGACTGAGGAAGCGGCCTTGCCCAATGGCATTGCCAGCCCAACGACTTCTGAGACTTGTTCAATGGCATTGTGTTCGGCATATTGGAGGGTTCGGTCAAGATCAACACCATAGCGTTCCAGCCAGTGCTGGAAAGGTGTCAGCATCCTGTGGGGGTAATCACCTCTGTAGGTCAGGTCCAGAAGATAGAGGAACAACATGTTCGAGAGGGACAGCGCGCTAGCCTGCCAGGCGTTATGGGCCACCAGTAGCGGTTTGTAGCTGGAGAAGTACCAGGTGACAGCCTGTACCAGAGAGGCTGAAGGTTTGACCCAGTAATCATTGAGTTGCTGCTCAAGCGCTGCGGCATGAGCCTGTATCAAGGTGCTATGGATAGCCTGGATCAGTTCTGATTCAGATATTCCGGCAGCATTGGCGTAAGGTGTCAGGGTATCCTGAACATGGGTCAGGAAAGCTGCCGTCCTGCGGCCATTGTCAAAAGCAATATCGTCAAGAACATAGTTGCCGATGACTGCAGCAGCGTACTCTTTCATGCCAGCAACAGACTCCTTCATACCCGCCGGGCCAGTCGCCGTCACAGGAGTAAAGGCACTCTGTATGAATTCCTCAGCGCCGTTGTCGGACAGCATCTGGACGGCGGCTTTGAAGTGAGGCACATTGACGCCGTGTTTGTAGCCAAGGAAGTGTTCAAATTCATCCACTGTCTGATAACCATCGGCACCTCTGATGGCCTGCATGCAGTTCTCAAGTTCATCCTGACTGATCAGACCTTCACGCAGCAGAGCTATGATCTTGTTACCGCTGGCAGAATGGCCAGCGAAGTATTCCGAGAAGCTTTTCAGGTCTTCTGGTCCATGCTCGGCGTGGTGTATGCCTGCTGAGCCTATGTCGTAAATTTCGTCGTTGTATTGTTGTGCCCCTTTATTCATCTCATGCCTGGCCCTGTGCACCAGAGTCTGGACCTCTTCCAGAGGCTCGAAAGAGGATTCCGGGAAGGTCGTCTTCAAATGCTTGAAAACCTCCACAATCCGACTGGTCTGTTTAAACGTCAGTTTGTCTCCGGTCAGTGCCTGCAAGTGAATTGGCGCATATTCATCGTCAAAATTGAAGGTTGTAAGACAGGGCATTGTCTTACCGCTTGTTACTGCTGATTCTGCCAGACCCATTGCAGTTTGCAGAGCCTGCCGTTTAAGAGGGTGTTGCTGCGTGAATTTGTGGATAGCTTCCAGAACGTTGGCCTGTCTCGGCGTGTACTGGAAGGGACCGTCATCATTTTCGACGGCTTTCTCGGCAGCCTTCAGGGCATCCTTCATTCTCTCAATATTTGCCTCTCTGGTTTCAATCTCAGCTTCCAGAAGGGCGTGTTCCTGAATCAGTTGCTGGATCTTGCCGCCATTACCATCATTACCGCCCAGTTGTAACTGTTGGTTTCTCAGGGCCTTAACCCATCGTTCATTGGTATCAGCAGACTCCGGTTTAACACCCACGGCTGCTTCAATGATGTTGATAACTGCTTCATCCGGGATACATTTGAGGTAAGCAAAGGTCTTGGCATATACAATGTGTTTGAAATGAATAGCATCCAGTTCCTGATAAGCCTTCTCCAGCTTATTTTCAGCTCCTTGTAATGCTTGCCTGGCTCTGGCTACCTTAAGGTCAAGAACGTATCGGGGTTCAGGTCCCAGACGGGCCATTTTCCTGTCAAGCTGATGCTCAATGGCTACGATACGCTCATTAACGTCAGGCTCACCGGCACTGAAAACTTCTTCATCCAGCTGTTGCAGTTTTGTATCAATCTGACGGACCTGGTCGTCGATAGCGGCATCATCTCTATAGTCTTTAATGCTGAGTTGATGGGCGATTTCATTGTTCCAGACTCTTCTGTCAGCTTCACCGTCAAAGTCGTCGTACATTTCATCCAATAACTCACTGATTTTGACTCTCAGAGCAATCTTCCGGTCAGGCAGGTTGGCATGGTTTTCAAACTCTAACTGCAGCTCTCTGGCCAACCTGGCAGTGAAAGCCATGCTTCTCTGTTCAGCTGCAACGTTTTCATGAAGGTAGATCTTTAGACTGTTCTCTATAGCTGCAAGGTACTTTGTCTGTATTTCACTGGCTCGCTCATCGACCTCTTCGACTTTATAGGTAAGACGCCTGCGAAGTGTATTGAGCCATTCTGGTCCCCCTTTTTTCGGATAATAAAGGGTAATATCTGTATCAAAGCTCTCGAGGTCGATGTCCTTCATGCGCAGAAGTCTGCTGTCTTCTTGCCAGACAATCTTATATATCTTATCCAGCATGAACTCTGAAATATCCTTGCCATCCAGTCTTGAACGAACCCTGGCAAGTCTTGCTGCTTTGTCATCACCTCCATTGATTTTGATGTTGAATACCTGTTCCAGGGCTTCCAGTATTTCCAGAGCCTGTTCCTCTGCCCGCTCTCTGGCTTCTGTGATGAATTCCTGCATGTTTTCAGAAATGTCTTCGCGACGAAGGTACACACCGTCGTTTTTATCAATGTCTCTCATCTCAAGAGCTTTTTCTAAGGCTGTCAGTGTCTCAAGTACTTCAGGTCTGGCTTTGGGGATTCTGAAGCCTTTGTGTTTTTGTTTCGGTTTTGAATGCCTGTAGAGCTTGAGATTTACCTTTGATTTCAGAGGGTAGCGGTTTTCTGGTGTGCTCAGCTCAATATCAGGAATCTCTGCCAGAGCAGCTTTTCTGGCCTGAGCGTAAGTCTTTTCTAAACTCTGTCGTTCATTCAATGCCTCAACTTTCTGATGCAGGTTTTTTTGTTGAGCAGTCATTGTCTTGATTTTATCAAGCAGGTGTTCTTGCTGAACGTCAGTATCGTCATCTTTTTGCTTGAGTTTAAGTGCCCTGAGTTTTTCCCTTTTTAAAACAGTGTCTATCTCAACTATGTTCTCTAAATGGTTTAGAATATCAGCCAATTCGCCTTCTTTTTGCTGCAGCTCATCGATGTTCTTATAGGTCACAAACAGTCGCGTGGACATGTCTTCCATGACTTTGGAAGCAAATTTTTTGTCCTCAATAGCATCGGCCTGCACTGTGTCGATATCGCTGATAACGGGTATCACTTTCTCCATATTCTGAATAAATCGCTGGTCAGTCAGAAGATTTTTAAGTGTGCGTTTGAAGCCGAAGTATTTTACGAATTGATGATGCATCCAGGTTGACGTGACGACCGACGAAGTCAGTTTGAAGTGTCCTGAAGTAAATTCAAATTCATATGCGCTACGTGGTGTAGCACTGGTTAATGCCTGCTGGAGAGATTCATAGTATGCAAGCGACATCAGTTTTTCTTTGCTGAATTCAGCATCTTGCTGTGCAGCTAACTCCTCCAGCAGTGTCATCTGCCTGCTTCGAATAATATGCCGGTAGCTTTTGACGGCATATTTTTTAACCTTTGTTGATACTCTGTGAGTAGGGTCTTTAGCCCCAGCTTCTTTCAGAAGCTTGTAGAGGTTTTCTACAAAAGCGACATCGGCTGGATTCTGCTTCTGACCACGAAAAAGAATGATTTCTTCCCGAGCTTGTGCTGCTTCCAGCTTTGGATAACCCGCTGGCACAGGATAAAGCTCTCGGTTATCCTCGACGTGTACAACATATCCGACGGGTTTGCTGTGTGCCATCAGATTATTAAGAGCCTCCTGTTGTAATTCCTCTTTCAGAACATGAACCTGGATATAGGCAGAAGTGGCTGCAACGAGGAGAGCTTCATCATTGACAAAGAGCGATTGACCCAGACGCTTCAGTTCAGGTGGCTGATCACCCCCTGAGATAAGAAGCATGAATGTACGTCCATTCACTTCAACTTGTTCTACTTTAATGCTGGCAAGGGCAACATAGTGATCGCTTGTGCCCAGGTTTCCTGCTCTGTCATTGACACCTTCCAGCACTATATAAAGTTGTTCGGGTCTGGCTAATTTCGTTGACGGTTCTAATGATGAGGTGCAAGCCAATTGATCACGAAGAGCGTCAACGGTATCCTGATCGGTCATTCCGCCCCTGACTTCAATGACCAGTTCCTTTTCTTCAAGGCTATGGGTGAACTTGAAGACTGCTTCATCGCCCACCTTCAGTACTTTGGTGTATTTTTGAGCAATGTCATTCTCGCCTGTTTCAAACAGATCAACAATGGAGACAAGAGTACTGACGCTGGAAAAAACGTCTGTAAAGTCATCTGAAGGAACCTTGTAACCCTCTCTGACTGGATTCTGGTCAGGGTAGGTGGTGGTAAAAGATTTGGGTATTGGCTGCTGATCATCCCCCAAAGTTGGCTGAACCTTGACCAGACTCTGGGTAAACACCATGTATCCATTGTTCGAAATATCGACAGATTGTGTCTGCAGACTGCGCCCGGCCCGTGCGTCTGTAACAACGATGGAAGAGCTGATGGCAACGGCCACTGCCAGTCTTAATGCATTGGGGAGAGTATTTGTCATGCTACTACCTCAGAGCTGACCACCTTGATGAGCGTGAAAAGCGATTACCACACCAGACGAGAAAGCGACTTCTAATCGCTCATAGCTGTCAGTCGCTGATGGCTGTTTCGATAAGCCGTTGAGAGAATCTGGTTCACAGTGGCAAAGTCGGTAAGTTGTTGAGTGAATTCAGTTTACAGAGGCAAGAGCGAGGGTGTCGCAAAACTCTCTCTTCATTCTCGTCATTCCCGCGAAGGCGGGAATCCACACTGACTCACCACCAGAACCCTACTGCCCGGTGCCCCCCTGGCCTTGTCATCCCCGAGAAGGCAGAGATCCACCGTTGGCCCTGGATTCCCGCCTTCGCGGGAATGACGACCTCAGAGCATGGGAACGAGTTGTTGGAGTTTTGCGACAGCCTCTGACAGGGTTTAATCAATAGTTTGATGAGAGAGAAACCAGTATCTATAGCTTTGTACCGGTTTCTTTTGTATGGCCATTAAGGGATTATCCACTGGTTTCTGTTATCAAAGTTCGTCGCGGGTATTTTTATCTTTATCAAACTCGTGATCAGCCAGTGCTGCTTTCTTAGCTGTGGGAGGGGACTCAGGCGCTGCAGCCCCTGACTCAAAGTAGGCACCCAGAGTGTAGGAGTAAGGAATACTTTCTGCGTGGGAGAAGGACCATTTAGGCACATTTTCCCTGAAGTATTTCTCCCAGCCATTCTCAAACAGTTTCATGGTGCGATCTCGGCGTTCACGGAACTGCAGATAATTTTCGTGCCGGGTCCAACCATACATCCTGTTGTTTGCTTTAACACGGCTTGCATATTCTTCATCGGTCTCACTGAAGCGTTGAGGTGATGCAATAGCGGTACGTTGCAAATACTCATCCTCCGTTTCACCCAGGTCCCGCCAGCGATTAATTTTGTCAAGACTACGTCCAAGAGGTCCACCCAACCATTGAGTGAGCATCTTGTTGTCGTTCATAAAAAAGTCGAAAGTGAGACTCGATGCCAGAGCGAATCCCAAGGTTTGGGCGAAGGTAAATCCGGATATAAGACCATGAGCGTATGCTCCGACAGTGGCTACCGGACCCAGCACCAGACCGGCTGTGGCAGAGGCCAGGGCTTTCACTTTTTGTGGTGTCACCCTGTTCAGTAGTGGCACCTGAACCCCTTGTCTAGAACCCATGGATTTCACAATTTGGGGGACCAGACGGGAAATGCTGCGATACATCCGGGGGTTGGCGTTGTGCTGTCTGGCAAACAACATGGAGCCGGTTCTCAGCAGAATGACTGAGGAAGCGGCCTTGCCCAATGGCATTGCCAGCCCAACGACTTCTGAGACTTGTTCAATTTCATTGTGTTCGGAATATTGGAGGGCTCGATCAAGATCAATACCGTAGTGTTCCAACCAGTGCTGGAAAGGTGTCAGCATCCTGTGCAGGTAATCCCCCCTGTTGGTCAGATCCAGAAGATAGAGGAACGACATGTTTGAGAGGGCGAGCAGTTTAGCCTGCCAGGCGTTATGGGCCACCAGTAGCGGTCTGTAGCTGGAGAAGTACCAAGTGACAGCCTGTACCAGAGAGGCTGAAGGTTTGACCCAGTAATCATTGACTTGCTGCTCAACCGCTACGGCATGAGCCTGCATTAAGGTGCCACGAATAGCCCGGATCAGTTCTGATTCAGATAGTCCGGCAGCATTGGCGTAAGGTGTCAGGGTATCCTGAACATTGGTCAGGAAAGCTGCCGTCCTGCGGCCATTGTCAAAAGCAATATCGTCAAGAACATAGTTGGCGATGACTGCAGCAGCGTACTCTGTCATGTCGGCAACCGACGCTTTCATAGCCGCCGGGCCAGTCGCAGTCACAGTAGTAAAGGCACTCTGCATGAATTCCCTGGCTGCCGAGTCGGACAGCATCTGGACGGCATCTTTGAAGTGAGGCACATTAACGCCGTGCTTGTAGCCAAGGAAGTGCTCAAATTCATCCACTGTCTGATAACCATCGGCACCACTTATGGCCTTCATGTAGTTCTCAAGTTCAACCTGGCTGATCAGGCCTTCACGCAACAGAGCCATGATCTTGTTACCGCTGGCAGACTGGGCAGCGAAGTATTCCGAGAAGCTTTTCAGGTCCTCTGGTCCATGCTCGCCATAGTGAATGCCTGCCAAGCCAATGCGGTAAATTTCGTTATCGTATTCTGGTACTCCTGTTTCTATCTCATGCCTGGCTCTGTGCACCAGATGCTGGACTGCTTCCAGAATATTCACAGGCTGATCTTCTGCAGACTCGGAAGGGGAGGGCGGGAAATACCTTTTCAGGGCCTTGAAGACTTCCACAATCCGACTGGCCTGTTTAAACGTCAGTATGTCTCCGACCACTGTCTGCAAGTGAATGGACGCCAATTCATCGTCAAAATTGAAAATCGGAAGATAGGGTATTGTCTTACCGCTTATCACTGCAAATTCTGCCAGACCCATCGCGGCTTGCAGAGCTTGTTGTTTGAGAGGGTGTTGCCGTGTGAATGTGTGGATAGCGTCCAGAACTTTTGCCTGCTTCGGCGTATACTGGAAGGGACCGCCATCATTTTCCACGGCTTTCCCGGCAGCCTCCAGGACAGCCATCATTCTCACAATGTCTGCTCTCCTGGTTTTAATTTCATCATCCAGGGAGACCTTTTTCTGAATCAGTTGCCGGACCTTGCCGCTGATAACGTTTTCACTGCCCAGTTGTAACTGTCTGTTTCTCAGGGCATCTATCCGTTGTTCCAGGGGACAAGTAGCGTCTGGTTTAAGACCCACGTTTTCTTCGACGGCTTCAAGAGCTGCTTTATGATAATTCGTCAGAGCGACTTCTGCTTTTGATACAGCTTCACTTTTCTGCTTCAGGGCTGAATCTGGATCCGTGTCTCCAGAATGGATAATCTCATGTTTTTTAGCAACCAGACCCTCCTGCGCATTCCTCTCTTCAAGCCGGGCATTGGTCAATTCCATACTTTTCCTGTCGTGCTCATTCAGGAATACTGTGACATCAGCGTATTTTTTCCTGATTAAAGTCTGTTCATCCAATGCCTCATCGATTTCATCGATTGCTTTCCGAATAATCCTGCCTGAATTGCCATCAGTATCCATAAAGGAGTAAGCTTGTTTCAGCGAAATGACGTCATCTGTTGTCTGAGTGTCATCTATTCTGGCTCTCATCTTCTGAGCGATTTCATCTCGACTTCCTGTGAAACTTCGCAGGGTCTGTTCCATGGTTTTTGTTCGCTCTAACAGGAAATCCTTGAAGTCCTCTGCTCGCTCTTGAAGGGTTTGCTCATCACTTGCAGTCTGACCATACTCGACCTGAAGTTGTTTTATTGCCTGATCGAGAGCTTCTTTGCCTTCATCCGAGATTTCCTGGCGGACAGCAGGGTTCAAGCCAAGAAAAAAATATGTGACACGAATAGTAATCAGTTTTTGATAAGCAGACCTCAGCTCACTTTTAGCTTTTTCTACTGCTTGCCTGGCTCTGATTACCTCACGATCAAGAACGTATCGGGGTTTTGGTCCCAGTCGGGCGATTTGCCTGTCAAGCTCATTCTCAATGGCGGTGATATGCTCATTAACGTCAGCAAAACCTGCCTGGTATATTTTTTGATCCAGCTGTTGCAGTTTTTTACTAATTAGAATGTTTTGGTCTTCTATGGTGGCGTCATCTTTATAGTCGTCAATGTTGAGTTGATGAGCAATTTCATTGTTTCTGTCTCTTCTGACATCCCCATGGACATAGGCTTCGTCAACTTCGTCCATTAATGCCATAATTTTTTCGCTAATTTGATACTTGTTGTAAGTCATGTGAGCATCGTTTTCATATTTCACCCCCAGATCATTGGCCAGCCTGGCAAGGAAGGCTTTACCCTTTTCTATAGCCTCATTTTTTACAACGGAGTCGACCTGCAGTTTATCTTCTATTGCTATAAGCAGCTGTTTCTGTTGTCTTCTGGCTCGCCTGTCCGGCTCTTTGACGTGAAAAGTAAGACGCCGAAGAAGCTTCTCGCGTTGCATATCCCTTTGGCCGACAGGTGTGATGTCTTCTTTGCAGAAGGTTTGTTCTATTGTATTCAGCGTGGCTTCTGAGACATCATTGCTGTCAAGTTTTGTACAAATCCGGTCAAGTCGGGCTGCTTTGTCATCAGCTTCATTGACATGAATCTTGAGTATTTCTTCTGTGGTTTTCAGTACAACCAGCGCTTGTTGCTCTGCCCTCTGGCTGGTTTCTGCAATGTATGTCCGAATTTCCTCAGAAACGGCATCACGACGGAGGTACTCACCATCGTTTTCATCAACGTCATTCATCTTAAGGAGATTTTCCACGGATTTCAGTGTCTCAAGTACTTCATGCCTGGCTCTGGGGTGGCCCGGGGTTCTGACGTCTTTCAGTTCTTCTTCCAGCGCTGCAAGCCGGTAGAGCTGGAAATTTACCGTTGATTCCAGCGTCTTGCGGGCTTCTGGTGTGCTGTCTTCACTCAGCTCAATACCAGAAACGGCTGCCAGAGCAGCTTTTCTGGCCTTGGTGTAAGAATTCTCTATATTCTTTTGATCATTCAATATCTCAACTGTTTGCAGCAGGATTTTTTGTTGCGCAGCCATTGTCTCGATTTTTTCAATCAGGCGTTCTTGCTGAACGTCAATATCTGCACTGCTATCAAAATCCTGAATGTTTAAATGTCCGGCAATGGTTGCAAAGCGAGCTTTGCTTGCTGCTATTTTTTCAGCTTCTGTTCTGATGCCCGGTTGCCGAAAATATTCCTGCTCGACCTCAGCTGCTTGCTGCTTCAGGTGCTGCGGAAGGGATTGAGAGCGGGCGTCTGGATTGTTTTCATTGTCTGGAATAATACCGGGTTGACGTTCAATAGTGGCCAGATTGGTTCTTACAGTTTCTTGCTGACGCGGTTCTGTTGCGATAATTGCTGTGAAGATTTCACTGATTCTTTCTATGATGCGTCCGGCTTGTTCTTCTTGTGGCAGGGTATCATCCCAGTCAACTATGCCAAGCCTTGCTGCTCTTTCAGAATTGTAAACATTTCTGGCATTATGAAATTGTTGTTCCAGGGCCGGGAGTCGTTTACTTTCCTGTCGAAGTCTCTTTTCCTGGTTTTCCAGAGATTCCAGTTTGTCACGGAGCTTTGCAAGCTCACCATTGATTCGTTGCCTGATTTCCAGTGCTTCGAATGATTCCTTTACCCCAGTAACTTTCGTATCCACTACGTTCTGCAGCTCATTGTTGATCTCCAGGATTTTGGCTTCTTTTATATGTAGCTCCTCCATTCTGTTGTACATTTCAGGCAGCTGTCTGGCTATGTCGCTAATGATTTTGGTAGCAAAGGGTTCGTCGTCCCCACAAGCATTGAGCTGCTCTTTGTTGATCACGTCGACAACAGGTATTAACGCCCAAAAAAAGCGATGATTAGTCAGAAGATTTCTAAGTACGGGCTTGAAGCCGAAGTGTTTTTTGAGTTGAAAATGTAACCAGGATGGCGTGATGAGAGACGAAGCTGCTGTGATGTGTCCTAATGCGAATTCAAATTGAGAGGCATCATCGGGAGTAGCACTGGTCAATGCCTGCTGGAGATATTCATAGTATGCAAGTGTCGCCATTGGATGGCTGCTAAATTCACCATCGTGATGTTCGTGTTTTGCAGCGATCTCTTCCAGCAGTGCCATCTGCCTGCTCCGAATGATGTACTGGTAGAATCTGGTTTCATAGCTTTTAACCTGTGTTTTTACTGCATCAGGTAGGTTTTTACCATCAGCTTCTCGCCAGAATTTAAGGAGGATTTCTATAAAAGCGACATTGGTCGGATACTGTACCTGACTCTTGAACACAATAACCTCCCCCGGTGCTTCTGTTACTTCCAGCTTTGGATAGTCCGCAGGCACAGGGTAAGCCCGTGTGTCATCTTCGACGTGCACAACATATCCGACCGGTTTGCTGTGTGCTAACAGTTCATTAAGAGCCTGCTGTTGTAAATCCCGTTCCAGGACATGAACCTGAAAATAGGCAGAGGTGGCTGCTGCCAGGAGAACATCATCATTGATAAAGACTGACTGACCCAGACGCTGCAGGTCAGGGGGGGGGTCGCCTGCAGCGACAAGACGCATGAAGGTACGCCCATTCACTGCAACCTTGTCCACTTCAATGGTGGCAAGGGCAACATAGTGATCACTTGTGCCGAGTTTTCCTGCTCTGTTTCCGGCAGCTTCGAGCACTTCGTCCAGTATGTAGGGTGTGGCAGTTTTTGTTAAGGGTTCCAGTGATTCGAAGCCTTCCATTTGCTCAAGCACAGCGGCAACTGAATCCCGATCGGTCATTCCGGCCCTGACTTCAATGACCAGTTCTTCTTCTTCAAGGTTATGGATGAACCTGAAGACGCCCTCATCACCCACCTTCAGGGTTCTGGTGTATTTCTGAGCAACGCTATTCTCATCTGTTTCAAACAGATCAACAATGGAAACGCCCTTGTTGATGCCAGGAAGAACGCCTATAAAAGTAGGAAAGATATCGTCGTCACTGAAATGAGACCGATCAGGGTAAGTGGTGGTAAAGGATTTAGGTATTGGCTGCTGGTCATTATCTAAAGTTGGTTTAACTGTGGCCTCACCCCAGGAAAGCACCACTTGTCCATCGTCCTGAACACCGACAAATTTTGTCTGAAGCCTGCGTGTCGCCAGTGCCTGTGTTGCCATGATGGAAGAGCTGATGGCAATGGCCACTGCAAGGGTTAACGCACGGGGGCGGGCATTTGTCATCCTGATACCTCAGAGCTGTGTAGAAAGCTTGATTGAGGGGGCGTTTCTTTTATCGTGGCCGTGAACTTTTTTATCATCACCCTGTCGCCATTTGTAGAAAACTCCAAGAGTGTAGAAGTAAGGAATACTTTCTGCATGGGTGAACGACCATTTAGGCACATTTTCCCTGAAGTATTTCTCCCAGCCATTCTCAAACAGTTTCATAGTGCGAACACGACGTTCACGGAACTGCAGATAATTTTCGTGTCGGGTCCAGCCATACATCCTGTTGTTTGCTTTAACACGGCTTGCATATTCTTCATCGGTTTCACTGAAGCGTTGAGGTGATGCAATAGCGGTTCGTTGCAAATACTCATTGTTCGTTTCACCCAGGCCCCGCCAGCGATTAATTTTGTCAAGACTACGTCCAAGAGGTCCACCCAGCCATTGAGTGAGCATCTTGTTGTCGTTCATAAAAAAGTCGAAAGTGAGACTCGACGTCAGGGCGAATCCGAAGGTTTGAGCATAGGTGAATCCGGATATAAGACCGTGGGCGTATGCTCCGACAGTGGCTATCGGACCCAGTATCAGGCCGACGGTGGCCGAGGCCAGAGTTTTCACTTTTTGTGGTGTCACTCTGTGCAGCAGCGGTACCTGAACCCCTTGTCCGGAACCCATGGATTTCACTATTTCGGGCACCAGACGGGAAATACTGCGATACCTGTGGGGGTTGGCGTTGTACTGTCTGGCAAACAGCATGGAGCCGGTTCTCAGCAGAATGACCGAGGATGCGGCTTTACCCGGTGGCATGGCCAGCCCGCCCACTTCAGAGACTTGTTCAATTCCATTGTGATAGGCATATTGGCCTGTTCGGTCAAGATCAACACTGCAACCTTCCAACCAGTGCTGGAAAGGTGTCAGCATCCGGTGTAAGTAATCACCCCTGTTGGTCAGGTCCAGAAGATAGAGGAGCGACATGTTTGAGAGGGACAGCGTGTTAGCCTGCGAGGCGGTATGGGTCACCAGTAGCGGTTTGTAGCTGGAGTAGTACCAGGTGACAGCCTGTACCAGGAAGGCTGAGGGTTTGACCCAGTAATCCATTAGCTGCCGCTCAACCGCGGCGGCATGAGTCTGCATCCATGTACCATGAGCCACCTTGATCAGGCCTGATTCAGACAGGCCGGCAATGTTGGCATAAGGTGTCAGGGTATCCTGAACATTGCTCAGGAAAACTGCCGTCCTGCGGCTGTTTTCAAAGGCAGTATCGTCAAGCAGGTAGTTGGCAATGACTGCCGCTGCGTACTCTTTCATGCTTGCAACCGATTCTTCCATACCCACCGGGCTTGTTACAGTGACGGTCACTGGCGTAAAGGCACTCTGCATGAATGCCTCAGTACCCTCATCGGACAGCATCTGGACCACCTTCCTGAACTCAGGCACCCTGACGCCGTGTTTATAACCAAGGAAGTGCTCAAATTCAGCCACTGTCTGATAACCATCGACACCTCTGACAGCTTTCATGTAATGCTCAAGTTCAATCTTGCTGACCAGACCTTCACGGAGCAAAGTGATGATCTTGTTAGCACTGGCAGAATGGGTAGTGAAGTATTCCGGGAAGTCTTTCAGATTCTTTGGATCATGCTCGACGTAATGAATGGCTGTGTCCCCCATGCCATTAATGACGTTGTCGAATGGTTGAGCCCCTTTTCCTATCTCATTTCTGGCACTTTGCACCAGAGCCTGGATTTCTTCCAGAATGTTCAGAGGCCGATCTTCTTCAGTCTCGAAAGAGGGAGTCGGGTAGTTCACCTTCAGGCTTTTGAAGACTTCTACAATCCGGCTGGCCTGATTAAACGTCAGATCTTTTCCGACCATTGCCCGCAAGCGAATGGGAGCAAATTCATCGTCAAAATCAAAAGTCGTTAGCGATGGTATTGCCTTACCGCTTTCTATTGCTGCTTCTGTCAGGCCAATGGCGGCTTCCAGAGCTTGTTTTTTGAGGGGGGCCTGCTGTGTGAATGTGTGGATAGTGTCCAGAACTTGTGCCTGCTGTTGTGTGATATCCTCTGACCACTCTAAAGCTTCTTCTCTGTGCTGTTTCGGAATCAGACCGGGCTGTTCTTCAATGCTAAGCAGTCGGAGCTCCTCATTGATTGGCTCTACCCCTTGTAGCAGACCTTGTTGAATGAACTGAAAGAAGGCTCTGTGATTGTGTTTATTGTCCGGGGTAATGGCAAACTGACCTTTAATGATTGCCAATAATTCTTGTTCAGCGTCTGCATAAGACAGTTCTGGTGTAGCAATTTTTGCGACCAACCAGTTCGTTAGATGGATGTGCTCTTCGATGCGTCTGGCTTGCTCTGCGAGTGGCTGAGTGTCATCCCAGTCAACAATACCATGGTCTGCTGCCCGTTGGATGTAGTAAGCTTTTCTGGCCTCTTCTCTGGCATCACGAAGTGGTTGTTTCAGGTCTGGAATTCGTTTGACTTTCTGCTGAAACTTCCTTAGTTGGTTTTGCAGTCCTTCCATCACTTTGGGAATCTTTGCCAGCTCATTCTCAATTTCTTTGTTGAGCACAAGTGTTAAGGGATTTTTCTGTTCACTGGAACTGGCTTTCTCCATTATGAGTTTTAACTGATTTCTAAGATGGATGTATTCTCTTTCTTTTAC
This sequence comes from Endozoicomonas sp. 8E, assembly GCF_032883915.1. NCBI lineage: Bacteria > Pseudomonadati > Pseudomonadota > Gammaproteobacteria > Oceanospirillales > Endozoicomonadaceae > Endozoicomonas > Endozoicomonas sp. 8E. The sequence goes on from NZ_CP120717.1 coordinate 2,254,079, forward strand.
CTGCTGCGCTAACAGTTGGATTTCTATCTCAATTAATTGTCTGGAAATGTCTCTCATGACTTTGGAAGCAAACGTTTCCCCGACCTCGGAAACATGGGCCTGAGCCAGATTGATATCACTGTAATCCGGTATCACAGTCTGAATATCCCGAATAAAGTACCGGTTAGTCAGAAGATTTCTAAATGCAGGTTTGAAGCTGAAGTGTTTTTCGAGTTGATAATGCATCAAGGTTGGCGTGACGAACCATGAAGCGACTTCTATCTGTCCTACCGTAAGGTCAAATTCATCCACTTCATCTGAAGTAGCACTGGACAATGCATGCTGAAGGTATTCGTAGTATGACAGCGTCCTCAGTTCATCTTCGTATGCAAGCGTCGTTTGTTCATCTTCGTTAAGTTCAGCATTGTACTCTGCAGCAAAACCCTCCAGCAGCGTCATTTGCCTGCTTCGAATGGTGTATTGGTAGCTTTTGACCTTGTCTTTTTTAACCAGTGTTTTTGCTTCAGAGGGTGGATCGAAGGCAAACTCTTGTGACCACATATCATAGAGACCTTCCACGAAAGCGACATCGGCAGGATTTTGTTTCTGACCCCGGAAAACAATAATCTCGCCTGGCGGCTCAGCCACTTCCAGTTTGGGATAACCAGGAGGCACCGGGTAAGCTTGTGTGTCATGCTCAACGTGCATAACATAGCCGACAGGTTGATGGTATGACAAAAGATTATTCAGGGCTTCCTGTTGTAAATCTTCCCCCAGAACATGAACCTGGGTATAAGCAGATGTGGCTGCAGCGTAAAGCACCTCATCATTGACAAAGAGCGATTGACCCAGACGCTTCAGCCCGGGAGGCTGAGCGCCCGCAGCGATAAGACGCATGAAAGTGCGCCCGTTCACTTCTACGTCATCCACTTCAATAGTGGCAAGGGCAACATAGTGATCAACCTGGCCAAGGTTTCCTGCTCTTTTGTGTGCACCTTTCAGCACTCTGGCCAGTTGTTCGGGGCTGGCAATTTTCGTTGATGGTTCTAATGGCTGGAGGTCGCCTGACTGATTTCGGACAGCTTCAATTGAATTCTGATTGGTCATTTCGTTTCTGACTTCAATGACCAGTGCCTTTTCTGCGAGGTTATGGATGAACCTGAAGATCCCCTCATTACCTACCTTGAGGACTTTTGTGTATTTCTGAGCAACGCCCTTCTCGTCTGTTTCAAACAGATCAACACTGGAAACGCCACCGTCGATGCCAGAAAGAATGTCCGTGAAGCCTTCAGAAGGGACGTCGTAGCCCGCTCTGACTTCTGTCTGATCAGGGTAGGTGGTTGTAAAGGATTTAGGTATGGGTTGCTGGTCATCATCTAAAGTTGGCTGAACCATGACCTCACTCTGGATAAACTCCACGTGCCCACTGCCGGAAATATCGACAGATTTTGTCTGCAGCCTCCGATCGGCCAGCGCCTGTGTATCAATGAGAGAAGAGCTGATTGCAATGGTTATTGCAAGGCTTAATGCATTAGGGCGAGTATTTGTCATTTTACTACCTTAGTGCTGAGTATTTTGATTAGTGTGAAAAGCGATTGCATCATCAGGAGAGGAAGCGACTTTTAATTGCTCATGGCTGTTTAATCGCGCATGGCTGTTTAATCGCTCATGGCTGTTTAATCGCTCATGGCTGTTTTAATCGCTCATGGCTGTTGCCTTAAGCTGTTGAGAAAATTTAGTTCACACTGGCAAATACTCCAGATGAAGCTAATTATTAGTGACAAAGTTCAACGCCAATAAAATTGACTTGTTTTTGCAGGGAAGAAATACATTCATATTTTCTAACAAGGTTTAATTGATAGCCTGATCTGAAAGAAACCAGTCTGTATTCCTTTACAATGGTTGCTTTTGGATGGTTATTAAGAGTTCATCTACTGTTTTCTGATGTCAAAATTCGTCGTGGGTCTTTTTATCTTTGTAGAGATCAAACCTTTCAACCTCATGATCAGCCAGTACTGCTTTTATGGTGGCGGGAGTTTTCTCAGGCGCTGCAGTCCTTGATTCGAAGAGGGCACCCAGAGTGTAAGAGTAAGGAATACTTTCTGCATGGGAGAACGACCATTTAGGCACATTTTCCCGGAAGTATTTCTCCCAGCCATTCGCAAACAGTTTCACGGTGCGATCACGGCGTTCACGGAACTGCAGATAATTTTCGTGCCGCGTCCAGCCATACATGGTGTTGCTGTTTTTAACACGGCTTGCATATTCTTCATCGGTTTCACTGAAGCCCTGAGGTGAAGCAATAGCGGTACGTTGCAAATACTCGTTGTACGTTTCACCCAGGCCGCACCAGCGATTAATTTTGTCAAGACTACGTCCGAGAGGTCCACCCAGCCATTGACTGAGCATCTTGTTGTCGTTCATAAAAAAGTCGAAAGTGAGGCTTGACGCCAGTACGAATCCGAAGGTTTGTGCATAGGTGATTCCGAATAAAAAGCTATGAACGTATGCTCCGAAAGTGGCTACCGGACCCAGCACCAGACCGGCTGTGGCCGAGGCCAGAGTCTTAATTTTTTGAGGTGTCACCCGGTGCAGCAGGGGTACCTGAACCCCTTGCCTGGAACCCATGGATTTTACTATTTCGGGCACCAGACGGGTAATACTGCGATACATATGCGGGTTAGCATGGTTTTGTCTGGTAAACAGCATAACGCCGCTTGCCAGCAGTATGACTGAAGATTCGGTCCTGCCATAGGGCATGGCCAGCCCGAGCACTTCAGAGACTTGTTCAACTCCGCCGTGGTAGGCATATTGGAAGGTTCGGTCAAGATCAATGCCGCAGTGTTCCAACCAGTGCTGAAAAGGTATGATCATTCTGTGCATGTAATCCCCCCTGTTGGTGAGATCCAGAATGTAGAGCTCCCACGTGTTTATCAAGGACACTTTGGCAGCATCCCAGGCCTTAGCCGATGCCAGTAGTGGTTTGTAGCTGATGTAGTACCAGGTGACAGCCTGTACCAGAGAGGCTGAAGGTTTGACCCAGTAATCCTTTAGCTGAAGCTCAACTGCGGTGGCCTGAGCCTTCATTAATGTGTCATGGATAGCCTTGCTCAGTTCTGATTCCAATATTCCGGCAGCATTGGCGTAAGGTGTCAGGGTATCCTGAATATTGGCCAGATAGGCTGCTGTCCTGCGGCCATTTTCAAAGGCAATATCATCCAGCACATAGTTGGTGATGACAGCCGCTGCGTACTCTTTCATACCGGCAACAGACTCTCTCATACCTGCCGGGCCGGTTGCAGTCACGGTCACGGGAATAAAGGCGCTTTGCATAAGCGCTTCAGTACCTTTTTCGGATAGCATCCTGACAGCCCTCCGGAAGTGGTACGTGTCGACGCCGTGTTTGCGGCGCATATAGTAATCAAGTTCGCCCTGTGCCGGATAACCAGGGGTACCTCCTTTGACGGGCTTTATAATTCTGATGATCTTGATGTAGCTCTCAAGTTCAACCTTGCTAATCAAACCTTCACGGAGCAAAGTCATGATCTTGTTACCACTGGCAGAATGGCTGGCGAAGTACTCCAGAAAGCTTTTCGGGTCTGCTGGTTCATGCTTGACGAAGTGAATGGCCGCTTTGCCCATGTCGTGAATTACATCGTCGTATTGTTGAGGCCCTGCTTCTTTCTGAAGGAAGGCCCGAAACGACAGAGCTTCGACCTGTTTGATAGCGCTCTCAGGTCGATATGAAATAGACTCGAGAGTGGATTCCGGGAAGGTCTTCAGGCTCTTTAAAGCTTCCACAATCCGACCGGCTTGTTCAAAGTTAATTTTGTCTCCGACCATTCCCTGCATGCGAATCGCTGCAAATTCATCGTCAAAATCGAAAGTCGAAAGTATCGGTGCCAACTTACCGCCTTCTCTTGCCGCTTCTGTCAGGCCAATTGCGGCTTCCAGAGCCTGTTTTTTGAGAGGATGCTGCTGTGTGAATTTGTGGATAGTGTCCAGAACTTTTACCTGTTTCGGCGTGTACTGGAAGGGACCAGGGTCAGTGTCGACAGTTTGCTCCGCAGCCTTCAGGACTTCCTTCATTCTCTCAATGTCTGCTTTCCAGAATTCAATTTCACCTTGCAGATCAGCCTGTTCCTGAATCAGGTGCCGGACAGTGCCGCCATAGCCATCATTCCCTCCATACTCTACCTGTCTGTTTCTCAGGGCATTAAGCCGTTGTTCAAGGGAGTCAGCGGAGGCTGCTCCAAGACCCACGTCTTTTTCAGTGGTTTCAAGAACCGTTTTATGGAAATCCGTCAGAGCGGCTTCTGCTTTTGATACCTTATCACTGGATTGCTCAAGGGCTAAATTCAGCCAGGCCATTTCGTTTTCACGTACGGCTTTAGCCTGCTCATCGAAGTCTCCAAAATCCATAACCTGCCGTTTTTTACGCTCCAGATACTCTTGTGCATTCTTTGCATGGGTCACTTCCATACTTTTCCTGTCGTGTTCACGCAGGAAGTCTGTGAGCTGAGTGTACCTTTTCCTGTTATAAAGCAGTTTACCCAAGGCTTCATCGTCTTCGTTCTGATCATGAGAATCTGCAATGGGTGTAGTGGCAATCAGGTAATCAGATTCTTCCTCTAAACCCGGGTCACCTGTTATCTGGATGTCCAGACCTGATTTGACTCTCAGTTCCCCAAGGATTTTACCTCGTTTTTCTGCACTGCATTCCTGCAGGAAATGCCTGATGTCTTTTAGCCGCTCTTTAGTGGTTTGCCCGTCATTTGCAGCCAGACCCAGGTCGATCTGAACTTCTTTTATTCTCTGGTTGAGAACCAGGTTTTCTGTATCCGGGATATGTTGGAGGTCAGCAAGGTTCCCCGCAAATCCCAGGTTTTTGCCACGAAGCTTGTTCAGTTTGTGATGAACAGTTGCCAGTTCATGTTCAGCTTCTTTAATTTCTCGTCTGGCCATGGCGACATCACGATCAAGAACGAATCGGGGCTTAGGTCCCAGGCGAGCCATTTGCCTGTCGAGTTCATTTTCAATGGCTGCGATACGCTCATTAACCTCAGGCTGACCGGCTTTGAACACTTCCTCATCCAGATGTTCAAGTGTTGCTTCAATCAGACTGTTTTGCTCGTCTGTACTGGCATCACCTCTATAGTCCTCAATCTTGAGTTGATCAGCCATTTGATTATTTCTGATTCTTTTGTCACCTTCATCGTCATAAATTCCCTTTAATTCTTCCATTAATTCCTGAATTCTGTTTCTCAGGGCATGCTGCTGGTTGGACAGACTGGCATCGTCTGCAAGCTCTATCTGCAGATCACTGGCCAGTTTAGCTATGAAAATTTTTCCTCTCTCTTTAGTTGCGGGGTTTTCATGAGGTGAGATATTTAGCGCGTCTTCCAGAGCAATAAGATGGTTTGCCTGTCGTTTTCTGGCTCGCTGATCCAATTCGCCGATCAATAAGTTGAGACAGTCATGAATATCAGAGAGCAAGACATCCGCCGGCACCGGATCACCCTCCAGAACTGGCCTGTCAATTGCTATCCGGAGGAGCTTGTCTATGACATCCAACTGCTCATTTGAGACATCACCGCCATCAAGTTTTGTACGAACCCTTGCCAGTTTTCCTGCTGTTCCATCACTTTCACTGACTCTGTGTCTGATGTTGAGTTTCTCTTCCAGGAAATCCAGTATGATCCAGGCCTGTGCCTCTTCCCGCTGCCTGGCTTCACTGACGTATAGACGTATGTCTTTAGAAAGGAAATGACGATTGAAATACACATCGTCCCTTTCATTGATGCGAGTCTGCTTTAGAATTCTTTCCACGGCACGCAGTGTCTCAAGTACTTCAGGCGTGGCTTTGGGCTGGCCTGGTGTGATAATGTCTTTCAGTTGTTCTTCCAGTGCTGCATTCTTGAGAAGCGTGGAATGCATTGTTGACTTCAGGGCATTGAACTCTTCTGTCGTGATGCCTTCATCCAGCTCAATCTGGTCTTGGCCAGGGGGCGCTGCCAGAGCAGATTTTCTGGTCCTGGTGCAAGAGTTCTCTGAGTCCTGTTGTTCATTGATTGTTTGAGTTCTGTCATGCAAGACTTCTGGTTGGACATTCATTGTCTTGATTTTTTCAAGCAGGCATTCTTGTTGAGCGTCAATATCTGCATTGCTATCAAAATCCTGAATGTTTAAATGTGCGGCAATGGTTGCGTAATGGGCTTTGACTTCAGCTGCTTTTTCAGCATCTGACAGGGTCCTCCGTTGCTGAAGATTTTGAAACACCTCAGAGCCTTGCTCCTTGAGGTGCTGCTGAATGGCCCGGTGGCGGGCTTCAAGGTCAGCGTCGTTATCCGGGCTCAGACCGAGCTGACCTTCAATGGTAGCCAGTCTGCGCCGGGTTCTCTCATTGGCCAGTGTTGCCTGATGTTGCATATGCTTTTGAATAGACTGAAAGCGGGCATCCAGATTGTTTTCATCGACCGGGGTGATACTGAGTTCGCTTTCAATGGCTGCCAGTTTTGCTTTTACAGCTTCTTTATCAGGCTGCCCACCTGCAGCAAATGTCGCGGCAATGGCCCGATTGTTTTCACGGATTTTATTTTTGATGAGTCTGGTTTGTTCTTCGAGTGGCCGGGTATCATCCCAGTCACCCATGCCAAGTTCTATTGCCAGTTCTGTGTTGCGAGCGTTTATGGTTTTTCCTATAGCATCACGGACTTCCTGTTTCAGATATGGAATTCGATCGACTTCCTGCTGAAGTTTCTGTTCGAGCCGCTCTACTCTGAGCTTTACCTCATTCTGATCAATGGCAATAGCCATTCTTTCAACGTCTTCCGCCATCTCGTGAAGTGATTTTTTGTTTAGCTCGGCGAGTTCGGCCGCTTTTGCATGCTGCTCTTTCAGCGTGTCCAGCTCGGCGAGTCGGGCCTCTTTTGCCTGCTGCTCTTCCAGCGTGTTTTCTAACTCAAGATGCTGACGGGCCATGTTACCAATGACTTTTTTAACAAATGTTGTATCTTCTCCAATAGCAAATTGCTGCATCAGTTTGTTGATAACGTCTGTACCTTTTTGAACGTTCTGAAGAAAATGCCGACTCGTCAAAAGATCCTTGAATGCGGGTTTGAAACTGAAGAGTTTTTCGAGTTGAAACAGCATCCAGCCCGGCGCGATAGCCAATGACGCAGCTCCGATGTGTCCTACTGTGAGTTCAAATTCATCGGTTCCATATGAAGTAGCACTGGTTAACGCCTGCTGAACAGCTTCATAGTACGCAAGCAATACCAGTTTATCCTCTTCAAGTTCAGCATCGTGATGTATAGCTAACTCAGCAGCAAACTTCTCCAGCAGCTCCATCTGCCTGCTTCGAATGATGTATTGGTAGCTTTTGACCTTACCTTCTTTAAACTGTGCAATCTGGTCATTATCATTAACGTCGAATCCTTCCCAGGGGTTATAGAGGCTTTCCACAAAAGTGAGATCGGTCGGATTCTGCTTCTGACCACGGAAAACAATAACCTCCTCCGAAGCCTCAGTCAGTTCCAGTTTGGGATAACCCCAAGGCACAGGATAAGCCTGAGTGTCATCCTCGACATGGACAACATAGCCAAGAGGCTGATTGTAGTATAAGAGATCATCCAGAGCTTGCTCTTGTAAATCTTCTCCGAGAAGATAAACCTGGGTATAGGCAGAGGTGGCTGCTGCGAAAAGCGCCTCATCATTGACAAAGAGCGATTCACCCAGACGCTCCAGTTCAGGAGGCTGGTCGCCGGCAGCGACAAGACGCATAAAAGTGCGCCCGTTCACTTCAATCTCACCTACTGTAAGGGCTGCAAGGGTGATATAGCGATCAGCCTCGCCAAGATTTCCTGCTCTTTCATTCGCACCTTTCAGCACTCCGGCCAGTTGTTCGGGACCGGCGACTTTTGTTAAGGGTTCCAATGGTCCGATACCACCTGATTGAGTGCGAACAGCCTCAATTGAATCCTGACGGGTCATTCCGTCTCTGACTTCAATGACCAGTTTGCTGTCTTCAAGGTTATGGCTGAACCTGAATATCCCCTCATTACCTACCTTCAGGACTTTGGTGTACTTCTGAGCAACGTCATTGTCGTCTGTTTCAAACTGATCAACAGTGGAAACGCCACCCTCGATGCCAGAAAGAACGTCTGTGAAGCCTTCGGAAGGAATGTCATAGCCCGCTCTGACTTGAGTCTGATCAGGGTAGGTGGTGGTAAAGGATTTCGGTATTGGCTGTTGGTCATGACCTAAAGTTGGCTGAACCATGACCTCACTCTGGATAAACTCCACATGTTTATTGCCCTGAATATCGACAGATTTTATCTGCAGCCTGCGATCAGCGAGTGCCTCTGTCCCAATGATTGAAGAACTGATTGCAATGGCCACTGCAAGGCTTAATGCATTGGGGCTGGCATTTGTCATTCTGCTGCCTCAGAGCGGTGTATTTTTATTACTGTGAAAGGTGACTGGACGAGCAAGTAGCTTTTAATCAAGACTGTCTGCTGAGATTGCAGGTAAAAAGCTTGATTGAGGGGCATTTCTCTTATCATGACTGTGAAATTTCTGATCATCGCTCTTTTGCGATTCGTAAAAAGCTCCAACAGTGTAGAAGTAAGGTACACTTTCTGCATGGGAAAACGACCATTTAGGCACATTTTCCCTGAAGTATTTCTCCCAGCCATTCTCAAATAGTTTCATGGTGCGATCACGGCGTTCACGGAACTGCAGGTAATTTTCGTGCCGCGTCCAGCCATACATGGTGTTGTTGGCTTTAACACGGCTTGCATATTCTTCATCGGTTTCACTGAAGCCCTGAGGTGAAGCAATAGCGGTACGCTGCAAATACTCATCGTCTGTTTCACCCACGCCCTGCCAGCGATTAATCCTGTCAATACTGCGCCCCAGAGGTCCACCCAGCCAATGAGTGAGCATCTTGTTGTCGTTCATAAAGAAATCAAAAGTGAGACCCGACGCCAGAGCGAATCCGAAGGTTTGAGCAAAGGTGAAACCAGATAAAAGTCCGTGGGCGTATGCTCCGACTGTGGCTACCGGACCTAATACGACACCGGCTGTGGCAGAGGCAAGCGTTTTCACTTTTTGTGGAGTCACCCTGTGCAGCAGTGGTACCTGAACCCCCTGTCCGGAACCCATGGATTTCACTATTTCGGGCACCAGACGGGAAATGCTGCGATACATCCGGGGATTGGCATGGCGCTGTCTGGCAAACAACATGGAGCCGGTTCTGAGCAGAATGACTGAAGAAGCGGCCTTGCCCAATGGCATTGCAAGCCCGCCCACTTCAGAGAGTTTTTCAATTTCAACGTGCCGGTAATATTGGCCGGTCCGGTCAAGATCAATACTGTAGCGTTCCATCCAGTGCTGGAAAGGTGTCAGCATCCTGTGCGTGTAATCAGCTCTGTTGGTCAGGTCCAGCAGATAGAGGAAAGACATGTTTCTGAGTGACAGTACTGCAGCCTGCCAGGCGTTAAATATCGCCAGTAGAGGTTTGTAGCTGGAGTAGTACCAGGTGACAGCTTGTACCAGAAAGGCTGAAGGTTTAACCCAGTAATCCTTTAGCTGACGCTCAACCGCTGCGGCATGAGCCTGCATCAATGTGTCATGAATAACCTTGATCAGTTCTGATTCCGATATTCCGGCAGCATGGGCGTAAGGTGTCAGGGTATCCTGAATATTGGCCAGAAATGCTGCTGTCCTGCGGCCATTTTCAAAGGCAATATCGTCAAGCACGTAGTTGGCGATGACAGCTGCTGCGTATTCTTTCATACCGGCAACAGATTCCTTCATACCTGCCGGGCCGGTTGCAGTCACGGTCACAGGAATAAAGGCACTCTGCATAAACTCCTCGGTACCCTTGTCGGACAGCTTCCTGACAGCCTTGCAGAAGTGAAGCATGTCGGCACCGTGTCTGCAGCCAAGAAAGTGTCCAAATTCGACCTCTGGCTGATAACCATCGACACCTCTGACGGCCTTCATAAAGTTCTCAAGTTCAACCTTGCTGATCAAACCTTCACGGAGCAAAGTGATGATCTTTTCACCACTGTCAGATTGGCTGGCGAAGTATTTCGGGAAGCTTTTCTGGACCCCTGGCTCTACGTAATGAATGGCTGCCGAGCCCATGCCGATAACTTCATCGTCGTATAGCTGTGCCCCATTTCTCAACTCCATTCTGGCGTTATCCATCAGACGCTGGACTTCCTCCAGGGCACTTAGAGGCTGATCTTCCAGTGGGGTTGCCGGGAATTGAGTCTTCAGACTCCTGAAGATTTCCACAATCCGTCCGGCCTGATCAAACGTCAGGTCGTCTCCGACCATCGCCTGCAAGCGAATCGGTGCAAATTCACCGTCAAAATTAAAAGTCGCAAGGTAGGGTATTAACTTACCGTTCCTTTCTGCAGATTCTGCCAAACTCATTGCGGCTTCCAGAGCCTGCTTCTTGAGGGAGTGCTGCTGCATGAACACGAGCATAGCTTTGCGGGCTTTTTCCTGCTTCGGTGTAAACTGGGAGGGGCCGCCCTCATTCTGGACGGCGTTTTCAGCAGTCTTAAGAGCTTCCTTCATTCTCTCAATGTTTACTCTCCCGGCTTCAATCCTGGCTTCCAGACGAGCCTGTTCCTGAATCAGTTGCCGGATCTTGCCACCAGTACCATCAGTCCCGCCCAGTTCTATCTGTTTTTTTAACAGGGCATCAAGCCGTTGAAACTCGGTGTCAGAAGCGCCTGGCTTGAGGCCCAGGGCTTTTTCAGTGACCTCAAGAGCCTCTTTATTCTCCGACAGAATTTTTTTCGCTCTTGAAAAAACTTCACTCTTCTTCCTCGGGGTGGGAATCAGCTGCTCTATTTCGTTCTTATTTCTGGTTTCAGCCTTCTCATCGATGCTTCCAAAATCGGTAGTCTTCTGCTTTTCAGGATCCGGATTCTCTTGTGCAGAATTCACTCCAATCATTTCATAGGTCAGATCGATAATTTTCCTCTCGTAATCACGCAGGAATTGCTTGATCAGAGAGTACCTTTTCCTGGTTAAAGGCAGTTCCCCCAATGCCTCATCGACGGTATTGATTTCGACAGGCTTATGAGAACTTGTGGAGACTTTAATGGGATAAGCAGATGCTTTCAGTGATCCGGAGTCGCCTTTTATCTGGATGTTCGGATCTTTTGCGGCAGCTTCCGGTTTATCAATGGCCTGATCCTGTAATTTGGCATCGATCATCTGAAGTGCACGTGTTAATTCGTCTATACGTTCTTCGAGGTTTTTCTCATCATCTGCAGGCAGAACCAATTCGGTCTGAATTCCTTTCGTTACCTGATTGAGAACGCTGCCGTCCTCATCCGAGACAGGCTGGACACCATCGCGAGTCTCAAAAAACCAAGGTTTGCGATGAGGCGTCAGAGTCGCCAGTCTGCGATGAGCATCTGTCAGTTCACTTTCAGCTTCATTGATTGCCCGCCTGACGGTGGCCAGTTCACGATCAAGAACGTATCGGGGTTTAGGTCCCAGGCCTGCCATTAGCCTGTCAAGCTCATCATCAATGGCTGCGATACGCTCACCGACATCAGGTTCACCCGTTTTTTTAACTTCAACATCCAGCTGATACAGTTTTTGTTCAATCAGACGGTTCTGTTGGTCGATGCTGGCATCGTCTTTATAGTCTTCAACCTTGAGTTGACGAGCCATTGCATTGTTTATGCCTCTTCTGACACCTTCATCGTCATAGACTTCGTTTACTTCATCCAATAAGGCGTAAATTTTGGCTTTCAGAACATTCCTCTGGTCAGACAGGCTGGCATCCTTTTCTAATACTACCCCCAGATCATTGGCCAGCATAAAAAACAATGCCTCGCCTCTCTCTTTTGCAAAAATGTTTTCACCTGGTTTGATGTTCAGCTTTTCCTCGATAGCTGCAAGCGAATTTGCCTGTTGATCTCTGGCTCGCTCCTCCGAACTTTCGACGCTATTGGCAAGATGCGCTCGAATCCTCTCGAATTTGACAGCTTTCTCATCGAATAGCGTTCTTTGTTCTTCTCCGAGCGCATGATGTATCTGATTCAGTATGTCTTCTGAGACATCATCGCCGTCAAGTTTTGAGCGAACGTTGCAGAGCCTTGCTGCCTTGTCATCATCTTCATTGACTTTGATGTCGAGTATTTCCTCCAAGTTTTCCAGTATTTCCAGAGCATCTTCCTCTGCCCGCTGGGCAGCTTCTTTGACGTATGTCTGCATATCATCAGCAATAGCCTGACGACGGTGATAGACATCGTCCTCTTCATTGATGTCTTGCATCTCCAGAGCTTTTTCTACAGCACCCAGTTTCAGGAGGACTTCCGGTTTGGCCCTGGGGTGCCCCGGATTGCTGATGTCTTTCAGCTTTTCTTGTAAATCTGCAAACTCGCAAACCTTGCTATAGGCTGCATCTATCAGAGCGCTACGATCCTCTAATGTGCGCTCTTCATTCATCTCAATACCGAGAATCGATGCCAGAGCATTTTCCTTGATCTTGAGGGAAGCTTCTTTCATCCTGTCTTGAACATTGATTGCCTCAAGTTTCTTAAGCAGGTGTTTTTGATGAGCATTGATGGTCTGTAGTTTCTCAAGCAGGCGATTCTGCTGCTCAAAAATATCTGCATTGCCGTCAAAATTCGCAATGTTTAATTGCGCAGCAATGGTTAAATAGCGGGCTTTGACGGCATTCAGTTCTTCAGCAGATGTTCCGGTGCTCTGAAGAAGTTCCTGATCGACCTGATCTGGATTCAGCTTCAGCTGCAGCTGTTGTTGAATGGTCTGGCAACGGACTTGCGGGTCATTTTCGTTATTTGAAATGAGTCCCAGCTGATTTTCAATGGTAACCAGTCTGTTGTGGATTGCCTTATCAGTGAGTTCTAACTTCTCTTGCAGGTGCTCTTGAATAAAATGGTAGCGGGCATCCAGATCGTTTTCACTGACTGGATTAATCTCAAGCTCGCTTTCAATGGCCGCCAGTTTTGCTTTTACAGCTTCTCCCTGAGGCTGTGCTGCCGGGGCATCTGTTGTCCCAACGGGTCTGCTGATTTCATTAATTTTCTGTCTGATGAGTCTGGCTTGCTCTTCTGGTGGTTCAGTATTATCCCAGTTCTCAATACCAAGCTCTTTTGCCAGTTGAGTGTTGTAATCTTCTCTTTCTGTCACTATTGAATCACGGAATTCTTTTTGCAGCGCTGGAATTCGACTGACTTCCTCCTGAAGATCCTTTAACCAGAACCGGTTTTTCAGTTGTTGATGCTGAAAAACTTGATGACCTGCCTGAGCTACCCGTTGTTCAAGTCGCTGTATAATGGCCTGATGACGAGCTTCCAGATCATCCTGGTTATCCGGATCCAGACCAAGCAGATCCTCAATAGCTGCGAGTTTTGCTTTAACTGCCTTTTCCTCAGACTTTTCTGTTACGGCAGCTGTTGAGGCAACCGCTCTGATGATTTCATCAATTCTCTCTATGATGAGTCTTTCTTGCTCTTCGGAGGGCTGGGTATCATCCCAGTCATCAATGCCAAGTTCTGCTGCCAGTTGAGAGTTGCGAAATTTTGTGGCTTTCGCTCTGGCGTCACGGACTTGCTGTTCCAGCTCCGGAATTTGATCGGCTTCCTGGCGAAGTTTATCTACCCATTTTTTCAAGTCTTTCCAGTTTTGAAGAAGCCGTTCCAGCATTCCGTCAATTTGCCTCTTGAGTTCTTGTGCTCTGTGCTTTTCCGCAACACTGATAGTGGCTATTTCGGTTAAATACTGTAAGAAGTTTTTAAACTGGGTGAGTTTGTCTGCTTTTAAATTCAGCCCCTCCAGCTTGTCTTCCATCTCAAGCAGCTGTCTGGTCATGTCGGCAAAGACTCTGGTAGCAAAGTCGACGTCGTCTCCAACAGCATCGGCAGGCCATTCGGTTACAGCGGGTATGACTTTCTGAACATTTTGAGCAAATTGTTCGTCGCTCAGAAGAGCTCTCAGTAAGGGTCTGAAGTTGAAGTGCTTTTCGAGTTGCACCTGTATCCAGACAGGCGTCATGAACGAGGAAGCAAGTTTGATGTGTGCCGCTGTGAATTCAAATTCATTTGCATTATCGGGATTAGCATTGGCCAATGCCTGCTGAAGCGTTTCATAGCGTGCAAGCATCAACAGTTTGTCTTCTTCAAATTCAGCATCGAACTTTACAGCCAGATCAGTAGCAAACTCCTCGAGTATTGTCATCTGCCTGCTTCGGATGATGTACTGATAGCTCTTGAGCCTGTCTTTTTTAACCTTTACTGTGACTGCTGGAGCGGGCTCATCACCGATAGTTTCCTCCCTCAGGTTAAAAAGACCTTTTACAAAAGCAATATCGGTTGGATTCTGCTTCTGACCATGGAAAACAATAATCTCCCCCGGAGTCTGTGTCACATCCAGTCTTGGATGACCATCAGGCACGTAATAAGCCTCTGTTTCGTCCTCAACGTGTACAACATATCCGACGGGTTTCTGGTATGCCAAGAGTTCATTAAGAGCTTCCTCTTGTAAAATTTTTCCCAGAACATAAACCTGGGTATAGGCTGAGGTGGCTGCGGCTAAAAGAGCCTCATCATTGACATAGAGCGATCTGCCCAGACTCCGCAGTTCAGGCGGCTGATCCCCTGAAACGACGAGACGCATGAAGGTGCGCAGGCTCACTTCAACCTTGTCTACTTTAACGGTGGCAAGCACAGTATACTTATCCGCTGCGCCAAGGCTTCCTGCTCTTCCATTAGCAACTTTCAATACCCCGGCCAGTTGTTCGGGCCCGGCGATTTTTGTTAGAGGTTCTAAAAGTTCCTTGTCACCCAATTGAGCGCGAACAGCCGTGATTGAATTCCTGGAGGTCATCCCGTCTCTGACTTCAATGATCAGTTCCTTTTCTGCAAGGTTATGGGTAAACCTGAAGACCCCCTCATTACCAACCTTCAGAACTTTGGTGTATTTCTGGGCAACGTCATTCTCACCTGTTTCAAACTGATCAACACTGGAAACACCACCTTCAATGTCAGAAAGAACGTCCGTGAAGCCTTCAGAAGGAACGTCATAGCCTGCTCTGGATTGGGTCTGATCAGGGTAGGTGGTTGTGAAGGATTTGGGTATGGGTTGCTGGTTATCATCTAAAGTTGGCCCAACCACGACCTCACTCTGGGTAAACTCTACCTGTTCATTGCCGGATATATCGACAGATTTTGTCAGCAGCCTGCGATCGGCCAGTGTCTGGGTGGCAATGATGGAAGAGCTGATTGCAACGGCCACTGCAAGGCTCAGCGCATTGGGGCGAGCATTTGTCATTCTACTACCTCAGAGCTAAGTATTTTTAGTACTGTGAAAAGCGATTGCCACAAGTGGCCACAACAGGTGAGGAAGCGGCTTTTAATCGCTTGTTTGATTGGCTTCAGGCTCTTCTGGTGCCGGGGTCAGAAGGAAAGGTCAGACTTACGTTACCGTCGGTCTTTTAGCGGTCACTGGTGCGCATTGCCGGTAATTGCCTGTTGTGTGATTAATTCAACAGGACTTTTCCGCTTATGCCACTTTTCCTGTTTGCCCCACTTGACATCACATTAACAGGCGCTTTCTTATCATCGCCCTGTTGCCAATTGTAGAAGGTGCCCAGAGTGTAGGAGTAAGGAATACTGTTTGCATGGGAAAACGACCATTTAGGTACATTTTCCCTGAAGTATTTCTCCCAGCCATTCTCAAACAGTTTCATGGTGCGATCACGGCGTTCACGAAACTGTAGATAATTTTCATGTCGAGTCCAGCCATACATCGTGTTGTTTGCTTTAACACGGTTTGCGTATTCTTCATCGGTTTCTGTGAAGCGTTGAGGAGAGGCAATAGCCGTGCGTTGCAAATATTCATCGTCTTTTTCACCCGCGCCCCGCCAGCGATTAATCTTGTCAAGACTGCGGCCCAGAGGTCCACCCAGCCATTGAGTGAGCAGCTTGTTGTCGTTCATAAAGAAGTCGAAAGTGAGGCTCGACGCCAGTGCAAAACCTAACATTTGAGCGATGTTAAATCCGAATATAAGACCATGAGCGTATGCTCCAACAGTGGAGACCGGGCCCAGCACCAGACCGGCTGTGGCGGAGGCCAGCGTTTTCACTGTTTGTGGTGTTACCCTGTGCAGCAGGGGTACCTGAACCCCCTGTCTGGAACCCATGGATTTCACTATTTCGGGCACCAGACGGGAAATACTGCGATACAAATGCGGGTTGGCATGGTACTGTCTGGTGAACAGTGTGGTGCCGGTTATCAAGAGTATGACTGAAGAACTGGCCCTGCCATAGGGCATGTACAGCCCGAGCACTTCAGAGACTTTTTCAACTCCGCTGTGGTAGGCATATTGGCCGGTTCGGTCAAGATCAATACCATAGTGTTCCAACCAGTGCTGAAAAGGTAT
Source organism: Endozoicomonas sp. 8E (assembly GCF_032883915.1). NCBI lineage: Bacteria > Pseudomonadati > Pseudomonadota > Gammaproteobacteria > Oceanospirillales > Endozoicomonadaceae > Endozoicomonas > Endozoicomonas sp. 8E. Next base: position 2,270,502 of record NZ_CP120717.1, read on the forward strand.
GATCATTCTGTGCGTGTAATCACCCCTGTTAGTGAGGTCCATAATGTAGAGGCCCACCGTGTTTAACAAGGACGCTTTGGCAGCTTTCCAGGCCCCAGTCATTGCCAGTAGTGGTTTGTAGCTGGTGTAGTACCAGGGGACAGCCTGTACCAGAGAGGCTGAAGGTTTGAGCCAGTAATCCTTTAGTTGACGCTCAACTGCGGTGGCGTGAGCCTCCATCAATTTGTCATGGATAGCCTTGATCAGTTCTGATTCCGATATTCCGGCAGCATTGACGTAAGGTGTCAGGGTATCCTGAATATTGGCCAGATAGGCTGCCGTCCTGCGGCCATTTTCAAAGGCAATATCATCAAGTATGTAGTTGGCGATGACAGCGGCGGCATACTCTTTCATGCCGGCAACAGACTCTTTCATCGCTACCGGACCAGTTGCGATCGTGGGCACAGGTGTAAAGGCACTTTTCATAAATTCCTCAACACCCTTGTCGGACAGCATCCAGACAACCCTTTTAAACTGATGCACATTGACGCCTTGTCTACAGCCAATGAAGTGTTCAAATTCGTTCCTTGTCAGATAACCATCAATACTTCTGCTGATCTTCATATAGTTCTCAAGTTCAACCTTGCTGATCAGACCCTCCCGCAGCAGAGCTATGATCTTGTTACCACTGGCCGAATGGCTGGCGAAGTATTCCGAGAAGCCTTTCAAATTCTCTGTTTCGTGCCCGAAGTGTTGAATGCCTGTTGAGCCTATGCGTTTAATTACATCGTCGTAATGTTGAGCCCCTGTTTCCATCTCATTCCTGGCTCTGAAAACCAGATACTCGAGTTCTTCCAGCGCATCCACAGGCTGATTTTCCAGAGGCTTGTAAAGGCTTACCGGGAAGTCCCTTTGCAAAATCCTGAAGACTTCCACAATCTGACTGGCCTGCTCAAACGTCAGTCTGTCTCCGACCAATGCCTGTAAGCGAATGGGTGCAAATTCGTCGTCAAAATGGAAAGTTGTAAGGAAAGGTGTTCCGTACTCTATTGCTGCTTCTGTCAGGCCAAATGCAGCCTCCAGGGCTTGTTTTTTGAGAGGGTGCTGCTGCATGAATTCGAGGATAGCGTCCAAAACTTTTACTTGTCTCGGCGTGTGTTGGAAGGGAGCGCGATAATTTTCGACGGCTCCCTGAGCAGTCTTCAGGTTTTCCTTCATTTTCTTAATGTCTGCTTTCCAGACTTCTCTCTCAAATGTCAGACGGGCCTGTTCCTGAACCAGTTGCTGAATCTTGCAGCCATGACCATCATTACCACCCAGTTCTACCCTTTTGATTCTCAGGGCATTAACCCTTTTTCTGATGTCACTGGTGCCTGGTTCGAGACCCACGGCTTCTTCAGTGGTTTTAATATCCGCTTCATGAGCTTCCAGAACTTCCAAAGCTTTTGCTGCAGCGTCACTTTTCTTCTTCAGGGCTGCATTCAGCGGTTCAATTTCGTTCTCAGTCTCCTCTCTACTACGATCCGGATTCTTCAAGGCAATACTCTTTTGAAATTCTGCTAATGCCGCGTCCATACTTTTTCGGTCATGCTTATCCAGGAATTCCCTGACCTGAGGTTTATTTCTCAGGGCATTAACCCGTTTTCTGATCTCAGTAAAGTCTGGTTCAGGACTCTGGGCATTTTCAGTGGCTTTAATCTCTGCCTCATTAGCCTCCGGGGTTTTCAATGTTTCTGATTCAGTGTCACTTTTTTGCTCCACGGCTGTTTTCGGCAGTGCCATTTTGTTATCAAGTCCGGTTTTAGCCTTTTGATCTGCGTCTCCGGAACGGTTAATTTCCTCCTTTTTAAGATCCAGATTCTCTTGTGCACTCATTTTTTGCAACAATGTAAATGCTGCGTCCTTAGCTTTTCTGTCATGCTCATGAAGGAATTCTTTGGCCTGAGAATATTTTTTCCTGGTTAAAGGCAGTTCACCCAATGCTTCATCGGCTGCATTGATTTCGTCCCAACCATGAGCCTTTGCAGAGGCGGAAATGGCAATAATGTAGTCAGCTTTTTGCGGTGATCCCGGGCCGCCTTTTATCCGGATGTTCAGAGCTTTTGCCACAGCTCCCAGTTTCTCAACGATTTCATCTCGTCTATCTGCACCTTGCTCCCCCATGAAATGTCTGATGTCGTCTACTCGTTCTTCAGGGGTTTGCTCATCACCTGCAGGCAGGCCCAGTTCGGTCTGAATTTGTTTCATGGCCTGATTGAGAGCTCTGTCGTCTTCATCCGAGATGGGTTCAATGTCATCACGACTCACAAAAACGACTTGTTTGTGACCAATAGCATTCAGTTTGCGATTAATATTAGCCAGTTCACTTTCAGCTTCTTCCAGTCCTCGTCTGGCCATGGCTACACGACGATCAAGCACGAATCGGGGCTTGGATCCCTGAGGAGCCATTCGCCTGTCAAGCTCATCTTCAATAGCTGCGATGCGTTCATCAATATCAGGCTGGTCCGCTACAATGACTTCTTTGTCTATCTGTTGGAGTTTTGCATCAATCAGACTATTTTGGTCGGCTATAGTGGCATCATCCTGATAGTCTTCAATGTTAAGTCGATGAGCAATTCTATTGTTATAGACTCTCTTGATAACTTCAGCTCCATCTCTATCTTCAACGACTGTGTTTATTTTTTTCCGTACTACCTTAATTCTGTGTCTCAGATCGTACTTATTGTCAGACAGGCTGGCACCTGCAACAAACTTTACTTCTAGAATACTGGCCAGTTTAGTTGTCAAAGTTCTGCCTCTTTCTTTAGTGGCAGGGTTTTCATGAGGATCGATATTTAGCTCATCCTCCACAGTGGTAAGATATTCTGCCTGTTTTTCTCTGGCTCGCTGGTGCGATTCTTCGACTTTAAAGGTAAGACGCTCACGAAACCTGCTGAGTCTGATATCCCTCTCTGCCGGATCCTCCTGAGCAATGCTGTCAGCTTCCCAAAAGAGGATCTTGTCCATCTCGTCCAGCTCATAGGGCGTGATATCACCACCATCAAGCCTTGTACGAAGCCTTTGAAGTCTTACTGCTTTGTCATCCCCTTCATTGATTTTGATGTTGAATAAACTTTCCAGGTTTTCCAGTATGACCAAGGCTTCTTTCTCTGACTGCTTTCTGGCTTCTCTGATGTATTTCTTTATGTCTTCAGAAATGAACATGCTATGGAAATACAAATCTGTCTCTTCACTGAGGCGCTTCTGCAGAGCTATTTTCAAAGCTCTCAGCTCTCTGATTACTTCAGGCCTGACTATGGAGGGGGGCGGTCTTCCGGTGTCGTCCAGTTTTTCTTTAGAATTTGCAGGACTGGAGGAACGGTCATGTGTTCCTTCTATCAGTGTGTCGTCTTGTTCTATTGTGCTTTCTTCGTCCTTTGGAACAGGTAAATCTTTTGCCACAGTATCTTGCTTGACTTTGACGTCATCTTCTTGTGAACTGTATTTGGCATCTGGTTTCCGAATACTCCAAAGCAGTCTTTCCAGATCTTCGTCGATTGCAGCATTCGTTGACTGAAATCTGTTAAGCAGTTGATCTTGTTCAACATTCATTTCATCAAGACGCTTTAATGCAGCACTCAGTGACTTAAATCTGTGTAACAGCTGCTGTTCTTGCAAGTCAATGTCTGCATTGTTATCAAAATCCTTAATGTTTAAATGTCTGGCAGTGGCTGCATTGAAGGCTTTGATTTCAGCTTCTTTTTTAGCATCTGTTCTGGTGCTCTGTTGCAGAAAAGGATGTTCCTGGCCGACCAGAACTGTCGATTGCTCGAGGCACTGCTGAATGGCCTTATCAATGGCATATTGACGGGCTATCAGGTCATCATTGTTTTTCGGAGCCAGACCCAGCACTCTTTCAACGATACCCACTTTCTCCAGGAATACCTCAAGGTTTTGTTCTGCTTGTTTTTGCAAATGTCTTTGAATGAACCGAAAGTGGACAGCCGGATCCTTTTCATTGACCAGAAAAATACCAAGCCGTAATTCCAGAGCCGCCAGTATTTCTTCGGTAGAATCTCCCACAGGACGTTCCATTAAGGCCACCGAACTGAAGACTTCATCAATTTTTTTTCTGATCAGTCTGACTTGCTCTTTGAGTGGCTTGCTATCATCCCAGTCATCAATACCAAGATCGTCTGCCAGTTCAGCATTGAATGCTTTTTTGGCATTTGCTCTGACAGCTGCGATATCTACTCTGGTATCACGAACGCGTTGTTCCAGCTTTGGAATTCCTCTGACTTCCTGCTGAAGTTTCTGTGACTGTTTTTGCAGTTCTCTCATCAGGTTACGAACCTGTACAAACTCATCCTCAACTTGTTTCCTGCGTTGAAGTAGTCTGACTTTACTCTTTACATCATCAGAGAGTCTGTTCTTTATGAGCATCAATTCTTTTTCAAGCTGGATGAGTCTGACTTCTTTTACCTGCTGCTGCTCTTCCAGCTCGCTTTCTATCTTAGTCAGCTGTCTGGCTATGTCGCTTGTGACTTTGAAAGCAAACCTTCTGTTGTCCTCAAAGACATCGGCCTGCACTTCGTTGAGACGGCTTAAAATGGTTGTTACTTCCTGAATAGTCTGAATAAAGAGCTGACTGGTCAGAAAATTTTTAATGGCGGGTTTGAAACCGAAGTGTTTTACGAGTTGACTATGCATCCAGGTTGGCGTGGCCATTGACGAAGCCAATCTGATGTGTCCTGATGTGAATTCAAATTTATCTGCTTTTTCCGGAGTAGCACTGGTTAATGCCTGCTGGAGAGATTCATAGTATGCAAGCGTAATCAGTTTTGCTCTGCCAGATTCACTATTGAGCTGAACAGCTATCTCTTCCAGCAATGCCATTTGCCTGCTTCGAATGACATACTGGTAACTTCTGACCTTATCTTTTTCTACCTGTGTTGTTGCTGGAGGAATGCTGTTGTCATTGAAGTCTTTTTCAAGGAGCTTATAGAGGCTTTCCACAAAAGCGATGTCGGTGGGATTCTGCTTCTGACCATGGAAAACAATAGCTTCCCCCGGAGCCTGTTTCACTTCCAGCTTTGGATAACCAGCGGGCACAGGATAAGCCTGTGTGTCATCCTCAATATGTACAACGTAGCCGATGGGTTTATGGCAGGACAACAGATCATTCAGGGCTCCCTGTTGTAAATCTTTCCCCAGAAGATGAACCTGGGTATAGGCGGATGTGGCGGCTGCGAAAAGAGCTTCATCATTGACAAAGAGCGATTGTCCCAGGCGTTGCAGATCAGGGGGCTGATCGCCGGCTGCGATAGGACGCATGAAGGTGCGCCCGTTCACTTTAACTTCGTCTACTTCAATAGTGGCAAGGGCAACGTAATTATCAACTGCGCCAAGGTTTTCTATACTTCCACTGACGCCTTTCAGTACTGCGTTTAGTAGTTCGGGGCTGGCAACTTTCGTTAAGGGTTCTAATGCCTGGGTGTCGCCTGATTGAGTTAGAATAGCTGCAATTAACTTCTGATCGGTCATTTCGTTTCTGACTTCAATGACCAGTTCCTTTTTGGCAAGGTTATGGGTAAACCTGAAGACCCCCTCATTACCGACCTTGAGGACTTTGGTGTATTTCCGGGCAACGTCATTCTCGTCTGTTTCAAACAGATCAACACTGGAAACACCTCCCTCGATGCCAGAAAGGACGTCCGTGAAGCCTTCAGAAGGAACCTCGTAGCCTGCTCTGGTTTGAGTCAGATCAGTGTAGGTGGTTGTGAAGGATTTGGGTATGGGTTGCCGGTCATCACCTAAGGTTGGCTGAACCATGACCTCGCTCTGGGTAAACTCTACGTGTACACTGTCCAAAATATCGACAGATTTTACTAGCAGCCTGCGATCACCCAGTGCCTGGCTGGTAATGATGGAAGAGCTGATTGCAACGGCGACAGCCAGGTTTAATACATTGGGGCGAGCACTTGTCATTCTACTACCTCAGAGCTAAGTATTTTTAGCACTGTGAAAAGTGACTGGCACAACAGGTGGGGGAGCGGCTGTCAATCGCTTATTTGGTCAATCGCTTATTTGAGTAGCTTCAGGCTCTTTTAGTGGAGACGTCTCTTTGAGTTCAGAAGTTCCAAACTCTCACACTTATCCTATCATGAACCGGAGCTTTCTGATCATCGCCCTGTTGCAAATTGTAGAAGGCACCCAGAGTGTAGGAGTAAGGAATACTTTCTGCATGGGAAAACGACCATTTAGGCACATTTTTCTTGAAGTAATTCTCCCAGCCATCCTCAAATAGTTTCATGGTACGATCACGGCGCTCACGGAACTGCAGGTAATTTTCGTGTCGAGTCCAGCCATGCATCATGTCATTTTCTTTAACACGGTTTGCGTACTCTTCATCGTTTTCACTGAAACGTTGAGGTGAGGCAATAGCCGTACGTTTCAAATATTCAGCGTCCGTTTCACCCACGCCCCGCCAGCGATTAATCTTGTCGAGACCGCGGCCCAGAGGTCCACCCAGCCATTGAGTAAGCATCCTGTTGTCGTTCATAAAGAAGTCGAAAGTGAGACTCGACACCAGAACAAATCCAAATGTCTGAGCATAGGTGAACCAAGATACAAGACCATGAGCGCATGCTCCGATAGTGGCTACCGGACCCAGCGCCAGACTGGCTGTAGCCGAGGCCAGAGTTTTCACTTTTTGTGGTGTCAGCCTGTGCAGCAGCGGTACCTGAACCCCTTGACCGGAACCCATGGATTTCACTATTTCCGGAACCAGACGGGAAATGCTGCGATACCTGTGCGGGTTGGCGTTGTATTGTCTGGCAAACAGCATGGAGCCGGTTTTCAGCAGAATGACTGAGGAAGCCGCCTTGCCCAATGGCATGGCCAGCCGCCCGGCCGCTTCAGAGAATTTTTCAATTCCTCTGTGGTAGGCATATTGCCGGGTCCGATCAAGATCAACACCATAAAGTTCCAACCAGTGTTGAAAAGGTGTGAGCATTCTGTGGGCGTAATCACCCCTGTTGGTCAGATCCAGAAGATAGAGTAACGACATGTTTGAGAAGGACAGCTCGGTAGCCTGCCATACGTCATGGGTCACCAATAGTGGCTTGTAGCTGGAGTAGTACCAGGTCACAGCCTGTACCAGAAAGGCTGAAGGTTTGACCCAGTAATCATTGAGCTGCTGCTCGACCGCTGTGGCATGAGCCTGTAACAATGTGCCATGGATAGCTTTGATCAGTTCTGATTCAGATATTCCGGCAGCATGGGCATAAGGTGTCAGGCTATCCTGAACATTGGCCAGAAATGCTGCCGTCCTGCGGGCATTTTCAAAGGCAATATCATCTAGCACGCAGTTGGCGATGACAGCAGCGGCGTACTCTTTCATGCCGACAACCGACTCTTTCATAGCTGCCGGGCCAGATGCAGTCACGGACGCTGGTGTAAAGGCACTCAGCATGAATTTCTCAGCACCCTGGTCGGACAGCATCCGGACAGCGGCTTTGAAGTGAGGCACATTGACGCCGTGTCTGTAGCCAAGGAAATGTTCAAATTCGTCCACTGTCTGATAACCATCGAGACCTCTGACGACCTTCATGTAGTTCTCAAGTTCAGCCTTGCTGATCAGACCTTCACGAACTAAAGTGATTATCCTGTTGCCACTGGCAGAATGGCTAGCGAAGTATTCTGAGAAGCTTTTCAGATCCTCCGGTTCACGATCTACGCAGTGAATACCTGCTAAGCCTATATCGCGAATTTCGTCGTCGTATTCTTGTGCCCCATTTCCTGTCTCATCCCATGCCCCGTGCGCCAGACAGTTGACTTCTTTGATGGCATTCCGGGGTTGCACGAGAGTGGGGTCTGGGAAGGTCGTCGTCTTCAGTCTCTTGAAAACTTCTACAATCCGGCTGGCCTGTTTAAACGTCAGTTTGTCTCCGACTCCTGCCTGCAAGCGAATCGGTGCAAACTCATCGTCAAAATCGAAAGTGACAAGGCTTGGTACTGCCTTACCGCTTTCTTTTGCTGCTGTTCTCAGGCCAATGGCGGCTTCCAGAGCTTGTTTTATGAGAGGGTGCTGCTGCGTGAGTTTGCGGATGTCGTTCAGAACTTTTGCCTGTTCCGGCGTGTACTGGAAGGGGCTACCGTCATTTTCGATGGCTTTCTCTGTCGCCATCAGGAATCCTTTCATCCTCTCAATATCTGCTTTTCTGGTTTCAATCTCGTCCTCCAGACGGGCCTGTTCCCGCTCTGCGAGGGTTTGCGCTTGACCAGGCAGATTCAACTCGGTCTGAAGTGCTTTAATGCTTCGTATACGGTCGGTATCGTCCATATTGTTACTAAGCCTGTTTAGTCTGCAATGAACAACTGCCAGCTCGCTTTCGGCTTTTGCTATCATTCGTCTGGCTCTGGCTGCATCACTGTCAAGAATGTATCGGGGTTTAGGTCCCAGGCGAGCGATTTGCCTGTCAAGCTCTTCATCAATGGCTGCAAGACGCTCATTAGCGTCAGGTTGACCCGCTTTGAAAACATCTTCCTCCAGCTGTTGCAGTTTTGCCCTAATTAAACAGTTCTGGACGTCTATGCTGGTATCATCCTTATAATCTATAACCTTGAGTTGATGTGCAATTTTATTGTTCCAGGCTCTCCTGGCATCTTCATCTTTATGGATTTCGTACAGTTCATCCCGTAATTCCTGAACTCTGTCTCCCAGGGCATACTGCCGGTCAGACAGTTCTGCATCGTCTTCAAACTCTATATTCAGATCACTGGCCAGTTTGTCTGTTAAACTTTTGCCTCTCTCTCTGGCAGCAGAGTTTTCATAAGGGGCGATATTTAACTGGTCCTCCAGAACGATAAGATGAACTGCCTGTCGTACTCTGGCCCGCTGACCCGGTTCTTCAACAATATACCTGAGACGATCACGAATGATGTTGAGCTTAATATTCATCCCTGCCGGATTTTCCTCCAGATCTCTGTCTGGCCCGCCAGCATCCCAGAGTATCCTGCGCATTTCATCCAGCTCAAAATTTGAAACATGACGGGCATCAAGTCTTGCAAGAAGCCTTTCCAGTCTTGCAGCCTTGTTCTCACTTACATTGACTTTGATGTTGAGTAATATTTCCAGGCCGTGCAGTGCGTTCAGGGCCTCTTCCTCTGACCGCTTTCTGGCTTCCCTGATGTGTAGATGCATTTTTTCAGAAAGGGACTGACGAAGGTCATAGACATTCTCCTTTTCTCTGCAATGGAAATAACTCTTTCCCTCCAGACCTGTTAACGTCGCAAGAAGTCTCCCCAATACTTCAGGCATGACTTTGGGATGGCCTGGTGTTTTGATGTCTTCCAGTTCTGTTTCCAGCTCTGAAAGCTCGAAGAGCATGTCATTTACCTTTGCTTCCAGGCTGGCACGGTCCTCCAGGCAGGGGTCTTCTCCCGGATTGATCCCAAGAACCTCTGCCAGAGCGTCTTTTCTGGCTCTGGTGTAAAAAGCCTCCCTATCGAGCAGGTTTCTCATTGTGTTAAGTTGTTCGCGCAGATTTTCTTCCTGAGCACTCATTGCTTTAAGTTGCTGACGCAGTGTTTCTCCCTGAGCATTCATTGTCTTAAGTTTTTGAACCAGGCGTTCTTGTTGAACGTCAACATCTGCATCGCTATCAAAATCCTGAATGTTTAAATACCTGGCAATGGTTGCACAGAGGGCTTTGATGTCAGTGTCTTTTTCAGACACTGTAATGGTGCTCACTTGCGTGTCCATTTTGTTATCAGGGACCAGACCAGGCTGAGCTTCAAAAAAGATAGCCAGTTTATGCCGGACTGCCCCATGGATTAGTTCTTCATGTTGATGCAGGTATTGTTGGATATGCTGATAGCGTAAATCCAGATCGTTTTCATTGTCAGGAGTAATTTCGAGTGTGTTCTCAAGGTCCGCCAGTATTTCTTTTATGGCTTCTTTTCGAGACTTTCCTGTTGCAGAAACCCGTTGCTCGATTTCCTGAATTCTCTCAACAAAGTGCGGATTATTCAGAAGATTTCTGAGTCTGGGTTTGAAGCGGAAGTGTTTTGCGAGTTGAATTTGCAGCCAGCTTGGCGTGATGACCGAGGCAGCGACTCTGATATGTCCTGATGTCAATTCAAATTCATCTGCCTTGTCTGGAGTAGCAATGGTCAATGCCTGCAGGAGAGATTCATAGTACGCAAGCATCTCCAGTTGATAGGTATCAAATTTAATATCCTGATATGCAGCTAATTCCTCCAGCATTTGCATCTGCCTGCTTCGAATGGAGTATTGGTAGCTTCTGAGCTTGTCTTTTTTAACCAGTGTTGTTATCGCAGGATCGGGGGAGTCGCCGATACATTTCATCCAGGTGGAACAGAGAGTTTCCGCAAGAGCTATGTCGGCTGGATTCTGTTTCTGACCACGGAAAACAATAATCTTTTCCGAAGTCTCAGTCACTTCCAGTTTTGGATAATTTTCAGGTACATGATATGCCTGAGTGTCATCATCAACGTATACAACATAGCCGACGGGTTTATTATCAAACAACAGATCCACCAGGGCCTGCTGTTGTATATCTCCCCCCAGAACATGAACCTGGGTATAGGCAGAGGTGGCTGCTGCAAAAAGCGCCTCATCATTGACAAAGAGCGATTGTCCCAGGCGTTTTAGTTCAGGAGGCTGATCGCCTGCAGCAATAAGACGCATGAAGGTGCGCCCGTTGACTGCAACCTTTTTTACTTCAACGCTGACAAGGGCAACATAGTGATCAGCTTCGCCAAGACTTCCTGCTCTTTCGTTGGCCCCTTTGAGCACTCTGGTCAGTTGATCGGGAGTGGCAATTTTTGTAAAGGGGTCTAATGGTTGAATGTCACCTGATTGAGCACGAACAGCCGCAATTGAATTCTGATCGGTCATTCCTTTTCTGACTTCAATGACCAGTTTACCCTCTGCAAGGTTATGGGAGAACCTGAAGACACCCTCATCGCCGACCTTGAGAACTTTGGTGTACTTCTGAGCAACGTCATTCTCGCCGGTTGTAAACAGGTCAACGCTGGTAACGCCACCCTCGATGCCAAAAAGAATATCTGTGAAGCCTTCAGAAGGTATGTCGTAGCCCGCTCTGACTTCTGTCTGATCAGGGTAGGTGGTGGTAAAGGATTTGGGAATGGGCTGCTGGTCATCACCTGAAGTTGGCTGAACCAGGACCTCACTCTGGATAAACTCCACAGGTTCACTGCCGGAAATATCCACAGATTTTGTCTGCAGCCTGCGATCAGCCAGTGCCTGTGTACTAATGATGGAAGAGCTGATTGCAACGGCCACTGCAAGGCTTAATGCATTGGCGCGAGCATTTGTCATTCTAAAACCATAGAGCTGAGTATTTTTATTACCGTGAAGAGTGATTGTCACACCCGGCGGGTTTTAATTAAGTTAGTCTGCTGAGGCAGCAGGTAGAAAGCTTGATTGAGGGGCATTTCTCTTTTCATGAACAGGCGCTTTCTTATTATTGCCCTGTTGCCAGTCGAAGGAGGTTCCGAGAGTGTAGAAGTAAGGAATACTTTCTGCATGGGAGAATGACCATTTGGGCATATTTTCCCTGAAGTATTTCTCCCAGCTATGCTCAAACAGTTTCATGGTGCGATCCCGGCGTTCGCGGAACTGCAGGTAATTTTCGTGTCGCGTCCAGCCATACAGGGTGCTATTTGCTTTAACGAGGTTTGCATAGGCTTCATCGGTTTCATCGAAGTGTTGGGGCCTGGCAATAGTCGTACGTTGCACATATTCCTCTGTCGTTTCCCCCACGCCCAGCCAGCGGTTAATCTTGTCAAGACTGCGGCCCAGAGGTCCGCCCAGCCATTGAGTGAGCATCTTGTTGTCGTTCATAAAGAAGTCGAAAGTGAGGCCCGACGCCAGAGCGAACCCGAAGTTTTGGGCGTATGTGAATCCGGATATAAGGCCGTGGGCGTATGCTCCGACAGTGGCTACCGGACCCAGTACCAGACTGGCTGTGGCAGAGGCCAGTGTTTTCACTTTTTGTGGTGTCACCCTGTGCAGCAGCGGTACCTGAACTCCCTGTCCTGAACCCATGGATTTCACTATTTCCGGCACCAGACGGGAAATGCTGCGATACATTTGAGGATTAGCGTTGTGCTGCCGGGCGAATAACATAGAGCCGGTTCTCAGCAAAATGACTGAGGAAGCCGCCTTGCCCAATGGCATGGCCAGCCCGCCCACTTCAGAGATTTGTTCAATGCCACTGTGATAGGCATACTGGCCGGTTCGGTCAGGATCAATGCCGTAATGTTCCAGCCAGTGCTGGAAAGGTATGAGCATTCTGTGCAGGTAGTCACCCCGGTTAGTCAGATCCAGAAGATAGAGGTACGACATACTTGAGAGAGACAGTTTGGCCGCATTCCGGCTGTCAGTGGTCGCCAGTAGTGGTTTGAAGCTGGAGTAGTACCAGGTGACAGCCTGTACCAGGAAGGCAGAAGGTTTGATCCAGTAATCTGACAGCTGTCGTTCAATTGCGGCGGCATGAGCCTGCTTCAATGTACCATGGATCACCTTGATCAGGTCTGATTCAGACAGACCGGCAGCATTGGCATAAGGTGTCAGGGTATCCTGAACATTGGTCAGGAATACTGCCGTCCTGCGGCCGTTTTCAAAGGCAATATCATCAAGCACGTAATTGGCGATGACAGCAGCTGCGTACTCTTTCATGCCGGCAACAGATTCTTTCATACCTTTCGGGCCAGTTGCTGTTATGCTCACCGGAGAAATGGCACTCTGCATGAATTCTTCAACACCCTTGTCAGACAGCTTCTGAACAACGGCTTTGAAGTGAGGCACATTGACGCCATGTTTGTAGCCCAGGAAGTGTTCAAATTCAGCCACTGTCTGATAACCTTCGACAACTCTGACGGCTTTTATATAGTTCTCAAGTTCAACCTTGCTGATCAGACCTTCCCGTAGCAGAGCTATGATCCTGTTACCGCTGGCAGAACGGCTAGTGAGGTATTCCGAGAAGCCTTTCAGGTCCCTCGGTTCATGTTGGACGTAGTGAATACCTGCTGAGCCCATGCCACGAATTGCTTCGTCGTATTCTTGTGCCCCTGTTTCTATCTCTTGCCTGGACAATTGCACAAGCCTGTGGACTTCTTCCAGGACATTCTGAGTCTGATATCCTGCAGGCTCGTCAGGGGTGTGCGGGAAGCTGGTCTTCAGATTCCTGAAGACGTCCACAATCCGGCTGGTCTGATCAAAGGTCAGATCGTCTCCGGCCATTGCCTGCAAGCGAATGGGTGCTAATTCATCGTCAAAATCGAAAGTCGTAAGGAATGGTATTGGCTTACCGCTCCGGCTTGCTGCCTCTGCCAGACCCATTGCGGCTTTCAGAGCTTGTTTTTTCAGAGGGTGCTGCGTGAATTTGTAGATAGCGTCCAGAACTTTTACCTGTCGCGGCGTGTACTGAAAAGGACCGTTATCATTGATGACGGCTTTTTCGGCAGCCTCCAGGACTTTTTTCAGTCTCTCTATGTCTGCTTTCCTGGCTTTAATCTCAGCTTTCAGACGACCCTGACGGACCAGTTCCTGAATCGGTTGTCGGATCCCGCGGTCATTAACGCCCAGTTGTCTCTGTGTGTTTCTGAGGGCATTAATCCGTTGTTCATGGGTTTCAGAGGTGTCTGGTTTAAGGCCCAGGGCTTCTTCAGTGGCGTCAAGAGTCGCTTCATGATGATCTGCCAGAGCTTTTTCTGCTTCTGATACAGCTTCTCTTTTCTGATCCAGAGCTGAACACAGCAGATCCCAATCGATCTTGTTTGAGCTTGTCGATTTCTCATTGATGTTTTCAGATTCGAACATCTCCCGTTCCTCAGGAACCGCATTCGCTCGCGCAAAAATCTCCTGTTCTTTACCAACCAGATTCTCTCGCGCAACAGCTTCTTCAGTGATTGCCTCGGCTAAATCCTTACTTTTCCTGTCGTGCTCACGCAGGAAATCTGTGACCCGGGCGTACTTTTTCCCGGTTAAAGACAATCCATCCCGTGCTTCATTGATTTCATCGGTTGCGTCCCGGCCATGACTATCTGAATTGTATTCAATAGACATAATGCATTCACCTTCTCCCACTGATTCGGGGTTGGGATGCATCTGGATGTTCAGATGGGTTCTGGCCCTCAGTTCCTTCAGGACTTCATCTCGTATTTCTGAACTCTGTTGCAGCAGGAAATTCATGATCTTATGAAATCGCTCTGCATCGGTCTGCTCGTCACCTGCAGGCAGGCCCAGCTCAATCTGAATCTTTTTTACTGGCTGATTGTCAGCCGGGTCATCTTCAACCGAGGGATGTTCGAGGTCAGTAGGGCTCTGTGCAGATAGCCATTGTTTGCGACCCATAGCATCCAGTTTGCGATTAGCCGTCTCCAGCTCACTTTCAGCTTCTTTCAGTGCTCGCCTGGCTCCGGCTACTTCACGATCAAGAACGTATCGGGGCTTCGGCCCCAGGCGGGCCATTTGCCTGTCAAGCTCATTCTCAATGGCGGAGATACGCTCATTAACATCAGGCTGACCCGCTTTGAAAATTTCTTCATCCAGCCATTGAAGTTTTCCATTAATCAGACCGTTCTGGTCGTCGATCCTTTCAGGATTTTTATAGCCCCAGATGTTGAGTTGATGAGCTATTTGATTGTTCCGGATTCTTTTCACAGCTTCATCGTCATAGACTTCGTTTACTTCATCCCGAATTGCCTGAATTTTGGCTGTTAGAGCATCCTTCAGGTCAGACAGGCTGACATCGTGCTCGAACTTTACCTGCAGATCACTGGCCAGTTTAGTAGTGAAAACCTTGCCCCTTTCTCTGGCAGCAATGAATACAGAAGGGTATATCTTCAGATTGTCCTCTACGGCTGCAAGCAAACGATTTTGTTGTTCCCTGGCACGCTGATCCACTTCTTCGACTTTATAGGTCAGACGCCTGCCAAGTAGATCAAGCCATTCTTGCCTTCCTTTTTTCTCATCAGAAAGGGTAATACTTTTGTGAGGGCTCTCGACCCCGGGTTTGAAGTTCTTCATCATCAGCAATGTGTCGTCTTGCCAGAGAATGTTAACGATCTCATCCAGCATCTGCTTTGAGACGTCATCGCCATCAAGCCTTGTACGAACCCTGACGAGTCTTTCTGCTTTGCCATCATCTTCGTTGACATTGATGGCGAAAACTTGTTCTATGGCTGCCAGTACGCTCAGGGCCTCTTCCTCTGCCCGCTGTCTGGCGTCTGCGATGTGTGACTTGATGTCGTCAGAAATGGCCTGGCGGCGTTGATACTCATCCTGCTCTTCACTGGGTGGATTCATCTCCAGGGCTTTTTCCACGGTAAGCAGCTTCCAAAGCACCACAGGCGTGGCTTTGGGGTGGCCTGGTGTTCTGATGTCATCCAGTTCTTTTTCCAGATCTCTGAGCCTGAAGAGCTTGGAACGTATTGTTAACTCCAGGCCGGCGCGATCTTTCAGTGTCTTGTCTTCAGTCAGATCAATACCAGGAACCGCTGCCAGAGCATTTTTTCTGGCCCTGGTGTAGGAATTCTCTGAATCGCGTTCAACGGCCATTGCATAAAGTTGTTGACGCTGCCGTTGCAGTCGAGCCTTCATTCTATCAAGCCTTTGAATCAGGCGTTCTTGTTGAGCGTCAATATCTGTATTGCTATCAAAATTCTCAATGTTTAAATGTGCGGCAATGATTGCATAGCGGGCTTTTATTTCAGCGTCTTTTCCAGTCTCTGTGCTGGTGCTCCCTTGCGGCAGGTGCTGTTGAAGGAACCGATAGCGGGCATCCGGATTGTTTTCATTGTTTGGGGTAATACCGTGTTCGCTTTCAATGGCTGCCAGTTTTGCTTTTACGGCGTCTTCGTCGGGTGTTGCGGCTAAGAATGGGTTGACTTCAGCAATTTTTTCTCTGATCAGCCTGGCTTGTTCTTCGGGTGGCTGGGCATCATCCCAGTCATCAATACCAAGCTCTGCTGCCAGTTGCGCGTTGCGAGTTTTTATGGCATCTGCTCTGGTATCCCGAACGAGTTGTTCCAGCTCTGGAGTTTGCCTGGCTTCCTGTTGTTGATCCTGGAAAGGTTGTTGAACGATCTCGGTTGTCTGCTGCTTCAGGTGCTGCTGAATGGCCTGGTGTCGGGCATTAAGGTCATCTTTGTTTTCCGGAACCAGACCGAGATAATTCTCAAAGATAGTCAGCCTTTCCGATACTTCCCGATCGGGTCTTATACTGTATTGTTGCAGCCGTTGTTGAATGAACAGAAGGGTGCGCGGATTGATTTTATTGACCGGAGCAATGCCTCGCCAGCTACCAATAGCCGTTGGTTCTGCTGTTAGAGTTTCTTCATCAGGCTGCCCTGTTGCGGCCATCGAACTGTATATTTCATTAATTTTCTTTTCTATGAGTCTGAATTGTTCGTCGTGTGGCAGGGTATCATCCCAGTCATCAATACCCAGCTTGGCTGCCGTATAAGCGTAGTGAGTTTTTCTGGCAATTCTCCTGACGGTAAGAAGTGTCCTTTCCAGCTCTGAAACCCGATCGGCTTTCTGCTGAAGTTTCTCTAACTGGTTTTTCTGTTCTGTCTGCTGCTCAAAATGTTTCAGAAGCCTCTCGTGACGGGCTTTCAGGTCATCTTCTTTATCCGGGACAATGCCCAGCTGAGCTTCCAGGGCCGCCAGCTCATCTTCATTGACCAAAATAAAGCGTTCTTTGTTTCCAATGCCCGCCGTTTTTGCTTTTACAGTTTCTTCATCAGACTGTTCTGTTGTGGTAACCGATGGTTTTATTTCCTGAATTTTATTTCTGATGAGTCTGGCCTGTTCTTCGAGCGGCAGGGTATCATCCCAGTTGTCGATACCAAGCTCTGTAGCCATTTGAGCGTTAATCGCTTTTGTGGCCTCTGTTCTGATATTATGAACTTGTGTTTCCAGTTCCGGATTTTGTTCAACTTCCAGCAGACGTTTCAGCCTCAGATTTTCCAGATCGTCCAGTTCGACATGAAGCTTTGCAAGCTTATCCTCAATTTTCCGATACTGGCGTTGTGCTTTCAGTTTTTCCTTTCGACTGACATGGACTTGCTTCAAAGTGTCCTTTAAGTTGTCTCGAATTCCGAAGAGTTTATTTTCTTCTTCCTGCAGCTTGTCCAGTTTCTTTAGCAGCTGTTTGGTCATGTCTCCTATGACTTGGGCGGCAAACTTTTTGTCCTTCTCAAGAGGATCGGTCTGCGCTTGGTTTATATCGTTGAAAACGGGTATAAAATTCTCAATATTCTGAACAAAATGCGGGTTTATCAGAAGATTTCTAAATGCGGGTCTGAAGCCGAAGTGTTCCAGGAGTTGAGTATGCACCCAGGGCGGCGTGATAACTGCCGAAGCAACTCTGATGTGTTCCATTGTGAATTCAAATTGCCTGAGATCCGTCGAACGAGTTGCACTGGCACTGGCTAGTGCCTGCTGGAGATATTCATAGTGAACAAGCCCATGCATTGCCAGTTTATCTTCGTTTGTGAGCGTCATCGGTTGATCTTCGTGAACTTCAGCATCGTGCCGCGCAACAAACTCCTCCAATATTGTCATTTGCCTGCTTCGAATGACGTACCGGTAGTTATTGACATGATGTCTTAGTACTTTTGCTGCCACTGCAGGGACGAGGTCATTAGCCTCAGCTTCTTTCCAGAGGTTATAGAGGCTTTCTGCAAAAGCGATATCATCCGGTTTCGGCATCTGACCATGAAAAACGATGACCTCTCCCGGAGCTTCTTTAACTTCCAGCTTTGGATAACCCGCAGGCACGGGATAAACCTTTGCATCATCGTCGGCGTGTACAACATAGCCGACGGGTTTGCTGTGTGCCAACAGTTCATTAAGCGTCTGCTGTTGTAAATCCTCTCCCGCGACATGAACCTGGTAATAGGCTGAGGTGGCTGCTGCCAGGAGGGCATCGTCGTTGATAAAGAGTGATTGATCCAGATGCTGCAATTCAGGGGGTTGATCGCCCGAAGCGATAAGACGCATGAAGGTGCGTCCGTTCACTGCAACTTTTTCTACTTCAATGGTGGCAAGGGCAACGTAGTGATCGCTTGCACCCAGGTTTCCTGTTCTCTCATAGACAGCTTCCAGTAACCCAACCAGTCCTAAGGGGGCGACGCTTTTCGTCAAAGGTTCTAATGCTTCAGCATCATCTACCCAATGATATGCACTAACAGCATCAACTGAATTCTGATCAGTCATTCCGGCTCTGACTTCAATGACCAGTTTCGTTTCTTCAAGGTTATGGGTGAACCTGAAGACTCCCTCATCACCTACCTTCAGGATTTTGGTGTATTTCTGAGCAACGTTATTCTCGTCAGTTTCAAACAGATCAACACTGGAAGCGTCGCCATTTAGACCAGAAAGAAGTTGTGTAAATGTTAACAGAGGACGGTCAGGGTTTATGCTTATTCTGTCTGCAGCAGGGTAGGTGGTCGTAACGGACTTGGGTATTGGCTGCCCGTCAGGACCTAAAGTCGGCCGAATCATGACTTCACCATTGGTAAACTCCTTATGCCCATTGACCAGAATATCGATAGATTTGGTCTGCAGCTTCCGATCGGCCAGTGCCTGTGTGCCAATGATGGAAGAGCTGATTACAGCGATCACAGCAAGGCTTAATGCATTGGGGCAAGCATTTGTCATTTAACCACCTCAGGGCTGAGTCAATTGATTACCGTGAAAAGTGATTTCCACAGCAGGCAAAGAAGCAACTTACAATAGACCATGGCTGCCAAAGGGGCTAATCGATAGCCTGCTTCGCGGGAATGACGACCTCAGGGCGTGGGAACAAGCTGTTGGAGTTTTGCGACACCCTCGAAGGCGGGAATCCAGCGCCAACAGTGGGCTTCTGCCTTATTGGGGATGACCATGAACAGCAGCTTTGTTATCATCGCCTCGTCGCCATTCGTAGTAAGTTCCGAGGGTATAGAAGTAAGGAATACTTTCTGCATGGGAAAACGACCATTTAGGTACATTTTCCCTGAAGTATTTTTCCCAGCCATTCTCAAACAGTTTCATGGTGCGATCATGGCGCTCACGGAACTGCAGATAATTTTCCTGTCGAGTCCAGCCAGGTATCGTGTTGTTGGCCTTAACACGGTTTGCATAGGCTTCATCGGTTTCACTAAAGCCTTGAGGCGGAGCAATAGCCGTACGTTTCAAATACTCATCGTCCGTTTCACCCAGGCCCCGCCAGCGATTAATTCTGTCAAGACTACGTCCAATAGGCCCGCCCAGCCATTGATTGAGCATCTTGTTGTCGTTCATAAAAAAGTCGAAAGTGAGACTCGATGCCAGAGCGAACCCGAAGGTTTGTGCGTAGGTGAATCCGGATATAAGACTATGAGCGTATGCTCCGATAGTGGCTACCGGAGCCAATACCAGACCGGCTGTGGCAGAGGCCATCGTTTTCACTTTTTGCGGTGTCACCCTGTTTAACAAGGGTACCTGAACCCCTTGTCCGGACCCCATGGATTTCACTATTTCGGGTACCAGACGGGAAATGCTGCGATACCTGTGTGGGTTGGCGTTGTGCTGTCTGGCAAACAGCGCAGAGCCGGTTTTCAACAGAATGACTGAGGACGCGGCTTTACCCAATGGCATGGCCAGCCCACCCACTTCAGAGATTTGTTCAATGCCACTGTGATAGGCATATTGGCTGGTTCGGTCAAGATCAACACCGTAACGTTCCAACCAGTGCTGGAAAGGTGTCAGTACCCGGTGCAGGTAATCCCCCCTGTTGGTCAGATCCAGAAGATACAGGAACGACATGTTTGAGAGGGAGAGCGCTTTAGCCTGCCAGGCAGTATGGGTTACCAGTAGCGGTTTGTAGCTGGAGAAGTACCAGGTGACAGCCTGTACCAGAAAAGCTGAAGGTTTGACCCAGTAATCATCAAGCTGCTGCTCAACCGCTGCGGCATGAGCCCACATCAATGTGCTATGGATAGCCTTGATCAGTTCTGTTTCAGAGAGTCCGGCCGCATTGGCATAAGGTGTCAGGGTATCCTGAACATTGGCCAGAAACGCTGCCGTCCTGCGGCCATTGTCAAAGGCAATATCGTCAAGAACATAGTTGGCGATGACCGCAACTGCGTACTCTTTCATGCCGGCAACCGACTCTTTCATAGCTGCCGGGTCAGTTGCAGTCACGGTCACAGGAGGAAAGGCACTGTGCATGAATTCCTCAGTACCTTTGTCGGACAGCATCCGGACAACGGCCTTGAAGTGAGGCACATTGACGCCGTGTCTGTAGCCAAGGAAGTGCTCAAATTCATCCACTGTCTGATAACCGTCGACACCTCTGACGGCTTTCATGTAGTTCTCAAGTTCAATCTTGCTGATCAGTCTTTCACGCAGCAGAGTTATGATCTTGTTGCCACTGGCAGAATGGGCGGCGAAGTATTCCGAGAAGCCTTTCAAATCCCCTGGTTCATGCTCGACAAAGTGAATGGCTCTTTTGCTCATGCTGCGTATTTCGTCGTCGTATTGTTGAGCCCCGGTTTTCATCTCATTTCTGGCCCTGTCTGCCAGAGCCTGGACTTGTTCAATGAGATTCTGAGGCTGACCTTCTAAAGGCTCGGCAGGGGAGGGCGGGAAGCTCGCCTTCAGGTTTTTGAAGAGTTGCACAATCCGGCTGGCCTGGTTAAACGTCAGATCGTCTCCGACCACTGCCTGTAAGTGAATCGGTGCAAATTCATCGTCAAAATCGAAAGTTGCAAGGTCTGGTATTCGCTTACCGCTGTTGACTGCTGATTCTGCCAGGCCCAGTGCGGCATCCAGCGCTTGTTGCCTGAGAGAGTGCTGCTGCGTGAAGGTGTTTATGGCGGCCAGAACATTGACCTGTCCCGGTGAGAACTGGAAGGGGCCACCGTCGTTTTCGACAGCTTCCTGTGCAGCCTTCAGGGTTTCCTTCATTCTCTCAAGGTCTGCTTGTCTGTTTTCAATCTCCCTTTCCAGACGAACCTGTTCCTGAGTCAGTTGCTGGATTTTGCCGCCGGTACCATCATGTCCACCCAGTTGTACCAGTTTGTTTCTCAGGGCATTGATCCGTTGTTTATTGGTGTCAGCAGGATCTGGTTTAAGACCCATAGCTTTTTCAGCAGTGCCCAGAAGGGCTTCCTGATTCGCCAGTGCCTTTTTTGCTATTGATACAGCTTCACTTTTTTGATTCAGGGCTGAATCCAGCATAGCTATTTCGTTCTTATGTATGGTATTAGCTTCATTATCGGTGTTTTCAGAATTGCCAAAGGGCTTTTTTTTTCGATCCAGATTCTCTTGTGCAACAGCCTTTTCAAGCATTGCATGGGCTACTTCTGTACTTTTTCTGTCGTGTTCAAGCAGGAATTTTGTGACCCGATTGTACTTTTTCCTGGCCAAAGGCAGTTCACCCTCAATTGCATAGGTTTCATCAAGACCATAAGTTTTTTCAGAGGCTTTATTGGCACTAAAGTAATCAGCTTCTTCAGGCAAACCGAGCTCACCCTTTATTTGGATGTTCATAGCTTTTGTGGTTTTCTCAATGACTTCATCGCGTCTTTCTGCACTGCATACCGACAGGAAGTGTTTGATGTCGTCTAATCGCTCTTTGAAGGTTTTCTCATCACCTGCAGGCAGTCCCAGCTCGGTCTGAACGTGTTTCATTGCCTGATTGAGGGACGTGTCGTCTTCATCTGGAACAGGTTGCAGGTCGCTCTGGGCGAATACCCATTGTCTGCGACGAATAGCATCCAGTTTTTGACGAGCAGCTTCCTGTTCACTTTCAGCTTCTTGTATTGCCTGTCTGGCGACTGCCAGCTCACGATCAAGAACGTATCTTGGTTTAGGTCCCAGACGAGCTATTTGCCTGTCAAGCTCATTTTCAATGGCTTCGATACGATCATAAATATTAGGCCAACTCACCATGCAAATTTCTGCATCCAGCTCCCGAAGTGTGTCTTCAATGACGCTAGCCTGTTCATCCTCAGAGGCATCATCTTTATAGTCCTCGATGCACAGAAGACGAGCAATTTCATTGTGTGTCTCTCTTGTGAGCTCTTCATTGTCGAAGAGGTTGTTTAGCTCTTCCCTTAATGCCAGAATTTTGTCTCTCAGGGCATCCTTCTGGTCATTCAGGCTGGCACCTTCTTCAAATTCCACTTTTAGATCCGAAGCCAGTTCAGCAATAAAATCCATGTCTCTTCTTCTCTTGGCAGGATTTTCACTTATGTCAATGTTCAGCTCTTCCTCTATGGCTTCAAGCATCTTTCTGTCTTCTCTTATGATGCGTTCATTCAGATCCGGGATTTCGATATAAAAGGAAAGACGGCCTTTTAGTTTCTCGAGTTTTGTTTCCCACTTTTCCCTCACAGGTGGGAAGTCTTCTTGCCAGAGGGTATCTTCTAACTCATCCACCATGGATTCTGAGAAATCACCTGTGTTCAGTTTTGTAAAAATCCTTTCAAGCCTTGCTGCTTTGTGATCATCTTTATTGACTTCGATTTTGAATATTTCTTCCACTTTTTCCAGTATTTCCAAAGCCTCTTTCTCTGCCTTCTGTCCGACTTTTGGCATGTATAACTCCATTTCCTTAGAAATGGCGTTACGACGTTTATACACATCGTCCTCGCCATTGAGGTCATCCATCTTCAGGGCTTTTTCCAGGACAGTCAGTGTAGCAAGTACTTCAGGCCTGACTCCGGGGTGGCCCGGGGTTTGACCCATTTCTTGTTCCAGGTCAGAAAGCCTGAGTAGTCTGGAATGTACTGCCAATTCCAGGGCTTTGAGACCTTCTGGTGTGATGTCATCACTCAGTTCAACGCCGGGCATCGCTGCCAGAACACCTTTTTTGGCCCGGTTGTAAAAATCCTCTGGGTCTGGTTGCTCACTCGTTGTCTGAATTTTCTGAAGCAGGAGCTCATATTGAGCATACATTGTCTTAATTTGTTGACGCTGACGTTCATCCCGGGCTTTCATTGTCGTAAGTTTTTTAAGCAGCTGTTCCTGTTGAGCGTCAATATTTGTATTGCTGTCAAAGTCCTGAATGTTTAAATGCGCGGCAAGGGTTGTATAACGGGCTTTGATTTCAGCATCTGTTCTGGAGTCCTGCTGTTGACGAAGTTGTTGAGTGACCCAGGCTAGATGTTGTCTGAGGTTTTGCTGAATGACCTGTCGACGGACTTCCGGATTCTTTCCGTTGTCTGAGGCCAGACCGAGCTTTCTTTCAAAGTCAGTCAGTGAGTTCTGGATGACCACATTGTTCGGTTTTGCTCTTTGTTGCAGCTGCTGTTGAATGGACTGATAGAAGGTATCCAGATCATCTTCATTGTTTAAAGTAATGCCTAACCTGCTTTTAATGGGCGCCAGTCTTGCTTTTACAGCTTCTTGCCATGGTTGTCCTGTTTCGGCATCTTTTTCGTCAGGAGATCTTTTGATATCAAGAATTTTCTCCCTGATGATTCTTTCTTGTTCTTCCAGTGGCCGGGTATCGTCCCAGTGATCAGTACCCAGCTCTGCTGCCAGTTGAGTGTTGATATCTACTCTTGCTTTTGCTGCGGTATCACGAAGGTTTTTGTCAATCGTTGGAAGTAGATTGACCATGTGCTGAAGTTTCTGTAGAAAGCTTCTCTTTGCTTCCAGTTTTTGTTGATATTGATGCTGAAAATGTGGCTGTTGACCCACCTTGGCCAGTCTCAGCAAAAGGTGCATTCGAATGGTCTTTTGACGGACCGCCGGGTCATCTTTCCTGGTTGGAGCCAGACCGAGCTGACCTTCGATTATCGTCAGTTTATCCCCGAATAACTCACCAGTCTGGTCTGGATGTTGTTGCAGATGCTGTAGAATGAACTCAGTGCGGCCACCCAGATCGTTTTCATTGTCTGAAACAATGCCGAGCTGGCCTTCAATCGCTGCCAGTGTTTTTTTTACAGCCTGCTCCAGAGCCAATTCTGTTCCAATAAATGTTGCGGCTACCGACTGGTTCATTTCATCAATTTTCTTTCTGAGGAGTCTGGCTTGTTCTTCTGGTGACAAGGTATCATCCCAGTCATCAACACCCAGTACTGCAGCCATATGAGCGTGGCGAGCTTTTGTGGCATCTGCTGAAGAATCAGTGACTTGTTTTGCGGTCAGTTCGGTCTCCCTTGCCCGAAACTTTTCCAGCGTACTCACCATCTCAAGCATTTGTCTGGCAATATCGCCCGTGACTTTCCGGGAAAATTTTGTGCCTTTGCCAACCGCAACCGCGTTTATCATGTCGGTGACATAGGGCATTAGATTCTGAATATTCTGAACAAAATTATGGTTAGTCAGAAGATTTTTAAGGACGGGTTTGAAGCTGAAGTTTTTTATGAGTTGAAACTGCACCCAGGTAGGCGTGATGACTGATGAAGCCTCTCTGATGTGCCCTGTCGCGAATTCAAATTCATCGGTTCCATCTGGAGTGGCACTGATTAATGCCTGCTGAAGAGATTCGTAGTAGGTAAGCTTCGACAGTTTATCCAGGTCAAGTCCGGCATCCTGTTGCGCGGCCAACTCGGCAGCAAGCTCTTCCAGCAGCGCCATCTGCCTGCTTCTGATCACGTACTGGTAGTTTTTGATTCTGGCTTTTTTAACTTCTGCAGTGAGTGCTTTAACACTATATACATCCCATAATTGGTAGTGGCTTTCGACAAAAGCGATATCGATCGGATTCTGTTTCTGACCACGGAAAACAATGATCTCCTCCGAAGCCTGTTCCACTTCCAGCTTTGGATAACCAGCAGGCACGGGATAAGCCTTTGTGTCATCCTCAACGTGTACAACATAGCCGACAGGTTTATGGTATGACAATAGATCATTCAGAGCTTCATACCGTAATTCTTCCCCCAGAACATGAACCTGGGCGTAGGCAGTGGTGGCGGCTGCGAAAAGCACCTCATCATTGACAAACAGCGATTGACCCAGCTGCTGCAGTTCAGGAGATTGGTCGCCTGCAGCGATAAGACGCATAAAAGTGCGCCCGTTCACTTTCACTTGCTCGACTTCAATAGCGGCAAGAGTAACGAAGTCATGGCTTGCGCCAAGGTTTCCCGCTCTTTCATTGGCACCTTTCAGCACTCCGGCCAGGTGTTCGGGACTGGCGATTTTTGTCAAAGGTTCCAGATGCAGGTGTCCAGCTAATTGAGCGCGAACAGTTGCAACTGAGTCAGGATCGATCATCCCGATTCTGACTTCAATGAGCAGTAGGTTGTCTTTAAGGCAATGAGTAAACCTGAAGATCTCCTCATTAGCGACCTTCAGAACTTTGGTGTATTTCTGAGCAACGCCGTTCTCGCCTGTTTCAAACTGATCAACACTGGAAACGCCCCCTTCGATGCCGGAAAGAACGTCTGTGAAGCCCGTGGAAGGAACGTCGTAGTCAGCCCCGGCCTGATCCTGATCGGGGTAAGTGGTTGTAAAGGATTTGGGTATTGGCTGCTGGTCATCACCCAAGGTTGGCCAAACCATAACCTCGCTCTGGATAAACTCCAGATGTCCATTGCCCGGAATATCGGCAGATTTTGTCTGTAGCCTGCGATCGGCCAGTGCCTGTGTACCAATCATGGAAGAACTGATTGCAATGGCCACTGCAAGGCTCAATGCATCGGGGCGAGCCGTTGTCATTCTACTACCTCAGAGCTGAGTATTTTTATTACCGTGAAAAGAGATTGCTGGTCGGCGAGGAAGCAACTTTTAAAATCGCTCGTGGCTGTTAGTCGCTCATGGCTGTTCCGGTAAGCTGAAATATTCACCAGTATCGTGATGGTCTGCTGAGGTCGCAGTTGGAAAGCTTGATTGGGGGGCATTTCTCTTATCATGAACGTGAACTTTCTGATCATCACCCATTTGGCATTTGTAAAAGGCTCCAAGAGTGTAGAAGTAAGGAATACTTTCTGCATGGGAGAATGACCATCTCGGGACATTTTCCATGAAGTATTGCTCCCAGCCATTCTCAAACAGTTTCATGGTGCGATCACGGCGTTCACGGAACTGCAGATAATTTTCCTGTCGAGTCCAGCCAGACATCGTGTTGTTGGCTTTAGCACGGTTTGCATAGGCTTCATCGGTTTCACTGAAGCGTTGAGGCGAAGCAATAGCCGTACGTTGCAAATAGGTATCTTGCGTTTCCCCCACACCTGTCCAGCGATTAATCTTGTCAAGACTTCGGCCCAGAGGCCCGCCCAGCCACTGAGTGAGCATTTTGTTGTCGTTTATAAAGAAGTCGAAAGTGAGACTCGACGCCAGAGCGAATCCCAGGGTTTGAGCATAGGTGAACCCGGATATAAGTCCGTGGGCGTATGCTCCGACAGTGGCTGCCGGACCCAGTACCAGGCCGACGGTGGCTGAAGCCAGGGTTTTCACTTTTTGTGGAGTTATCCTGTGCAGCAGCGGTATCTGAACTCCCTGTCCTGAACCCATGGATTTCACTATTTCCGGCACCAGCCGGGAAATGCTGCGATAACGATGAGGATTGGCATTGTGCTGTCGGGCAAATAACATAGAGCCGGTTTTCAATAGAATCACTGAGGACGCGGCTTTACCCATTGGCATGGCCAGCCCGCCCACTTCAGAGATTTGTTCAATGCCACTGTGGTAGGCATATTGCCCGGTTCGGTCAAGATCAACACCTAAGCATTCCAGCCAGTGCTGGAAAGGTGTCAGCATCCTGTGCAGATAATCCCCCCTGTTGGTCAGGTCCAGCAGATAGAGGAACGACATGTTTGAGAGGGACAGGGCGCTAGCCTGCGAGAGGGTCTGAGTCGCCAGTAGCGGTTTGTAGCTGGAGTAATACCAGGTCACAGCCTGTACCAGGAAGGCGGAAGGTTTGACCCAGTAATCCGACAGCTGCCGTTCAACCGCTGCGGCGTGAGCCTGCATCAATGTGTCGTGGATAGCCTGGATCAGGTCTGATTCAGACAGACCGGCAGCATGGGCGTAAGGTGTCAGGGTTTCCTGAATATTGGCCAGAAATACTGCCGTTCTGCGGCCGTTGTCAAAGGCAATATCGTCAAGAACATAATTGGTGATGACCGCAGCTGCATACTCTTTCATGCCGACAACAGACTCTTTCATGCCCGCCGGGCCATTGGCAGACAGGGCCACAGGGTTAAAGGCCATCTGCATGAATTCCTCAGCACCTCTGTCGGACAGCATCTGGACAATGCTATTGAAGTGAGGCAAATTGACGCGGTGTTTGTAGCCAAGGAAATGTTCAAATTCATCCGCTGTCTGATAACCATCGACACCTCTGACGGCTTTCATGTAGTTCTCAAGTTCAACCTTGCTGATCAGACCTTCACGCAGCAGAGTGATGATCTTGTTTGCACTGGCATAACTGGCAGCCAGGTATTCCGGGAAGCTGTTCAGGTCTCCCGGTTCATAGTCGACGTAGTGAATGGCTGTTTTGGCCATGCCGTGGATTTCGTCGTCGTATTGTTTAGCTCCGCTTTGCAGCTCATCCCTGGCCCTGCTTACCAGTTGTCGGATTATTTTCAGGACATTCGAAGGCTGATTTTCTAAAGGCTCGAAAAGGGGGACCGGGAAAGTCTTCTTCAAACTCTTGAAAATTTTCACAATCCGATTGGCCTGATCAAACGTCAGAGCGTCTCCGGCCAATGCCCGCAGGTGAACCGGTGCCAACTCTTCGTCAAAATCGAAAGTCGTCAAGTCGGGTATGACTTCACCACTTTCCAGGGCTAATTCTGCCAGACTCATGGCGGCTTCCAGGGCTTGTTTCTTGAGTGAGTGCTGCTGTGTGAATGTGTGGATAGCGTCCAGAACTTCTGCCTGCTCCGGCGTGTACTGGAAGGGGCCGTCATCATTTTCGACGGCTTTCCCGGCTGCCCTGAGGGCATCCTTCATTCTCTCAATGTCTGCTTTCCTGACTTCAATCTCAGCTTTCAGACGGGCCTGTTCCCGGGTCTTGCTGCCAGTACTCTCATCGCCGTCTGGTTGTAACATTGCCTCCAGTTTTTGCTGAGCAATCTCCAGCTCACTTTCAGCTTCTTCTATTGTCCGGCTGGCTTTGGCTACCTCACGATCAAGAACGAATCGGGGTTTAGGTCCCAGGTGAGCCATGTGCTTGTCAAGCTCATCTTCTATGGCCGCGATACGCTCATTAACGGTAGGCTGACCGGCACTGTCAACTTCATCATTCAGCTCTCGGAGTTTTAGTCCAATCAGACTTTGCTGGTAAATGAGATCGGCATCTTCTTCATAACCCTCGATGTTGAGTGGACGAGCAATTTCATTGTTCATATCTTTTCTGAAACCATTGTCGTCATAGAAGCCTTCTACTTTTTTCCTTAATTCCAGAATTTTTTCTCTCAGGGCATTCTTCTGGTCATCCAGGCTGGTATCTTTTTTTAATTCCAGTTTCAGATCATCGGCCAGTTTAGCAACGAAATGCTTGCCTCTTTCTTTAGCAGCAGTGTTTTCCCTGATGTCGATGTTCAGCTTGTTCTCTACAGCTCTTAGTATCTCTTTTTGATTTTCTATGGCTCGCTCATCCACTTCTTCGACATAAAAGGCGAGAATCCCATCAATTCCCCCCCGTTTTACTCCTCTTATTTCGAACATAGCTACTTTCCAGGGGTAATAATCTGTACCTTCCAGCGCTTTTTCGTTTATGTCATCGTCCGTAAGCCCGGCACGAAGCCTATCAACTCTTTCTGTGTTGTCATCACCTTCATTGGTTTTTCTGTTGAGTGCTTCTTCTAACTCTTCCAGTATCTCCAGAGCCTCTTTCTCTGCCTCCGTAAGCCTTGCACGAAGCCTGACAACTCTTTCTGTGTTGTCATCACCTTCATTGGCTTTTATGTTGACTATTTCTTCTAACCCTTCCAGTGTTTCCAGGGCCTCTTTCTCTGCCGCCTGCCTGGCCTTTGTGATAGATGTCTGAATTGCCTTGGAAATGGCGTCACGACGGTAATAGACATCGGCCTTGCTATTGAGGTCATCCATCGCCAGGGCTTTTTCCACGGCAGCCAGTTTCTCAAGGACTAACGGCATGGCTTTGGGGTGGCCTGGTGTTCTGATGTCTTCCAGTTCCTGTTTCAAAGTTGCATAGCGAGCTTTTATTTCGGCTTCGTTTTCAGCACTTGTTCCGGTGCCCGGTTGCTGAAGGTGTTGCTGAATGGTCTGGTGGCGGGCTTTCAGATCAGCTTCGTTGACCGGGAGGAGCTGATTTTTAATCAAAGCCGCTCCGCAGATGCCATCCACTTTCTTTAAGAGGCGTCCGGCTTGCTCACCTGTTGGTTGGCTGTCATCCCAGTCATCTATGCCAAGTTGTGTTGCTATTTTAGAGTGCTGAGCCTTTATGACTTTTGAACTGGCATCATAAACTTGTTGTTCCAGCAGAGGGCATTGCCTGACCTCCTGCATAAGTGTCTTTACCAGAGTTTTCTGATCTTGCAGCTTAGCAAGAGTCCATGCATGTTTAGCCTTAACTTTCTGATAGATTTGTTGCAATTCCAGTTTTTTCTCATCACTGGCATCGGCTCTACCCGATTCAATCTCTAACTTGTGTTTGAACACGACGAGCTCGGCTTCCTCACTATATAGCTCATCCAGTTTGCTGAACACCTCAGCCATCTGCCTGGCCCTTTCACCCAGAACTTTGGACACAAACTGTTCGTCGTCGTATAAATCATCGGTCTTTAATTTGGCGATAACGGGTATATGATCGACAATATTCTGAACAAAATGCTGGTTAGTCAGAAGATCTCTGAGTGCGGGTTTGAAGCCGAAATGTTTTTCAAGTTGATTGTGCATCCAGATGGGTGTAATGAACGACGAAGCGACTCTGAGGTCTTCCAGTGTGACTTCAAACTCCCTTATGCTATGTATTTTATCTGGAGTGGCACTGACCAATGCCTGATCGAGAGATTCATAGAATGCAAGCGCACCCATCGCCCGTTTATCTTTGTTTGAAAGTGTCGTCGGTTGATCCTGGTTGACTCCCTGCCGCGCAACAAATTCCTCCAGCACTGTCATCTGCCTGCTTCGAATGACGTACTGGTAGGCTCTGACCTTATGGGTTTTAACTTTTGTTAATACTGCAGGGGAGGGTTGGGGACCCTCAGCTTCCTGCCATAGGTCATAGAGCTTTTCTACAAAAGCGACATCATCCGGATTCAGCCTCTGACTATGGAAAACAATCACCTCCCCCGGAGCTTCTGCTACTTCCAGCTTCGGATAACCCGCAGGCACAGGATAAACCTTTGAGCCATCCTTGACGTGTACAACGTAGCCAACGGGTTTGCTGTGTGCCAGCAGTTCATTAAGAGCTTGCTGTTGTAAGGCTTCTCCCAGGACATGAACCTGGATATAGGCAGAAGTCGCTGCTGCCAGGAGAGCATCATCATTGACAAAGAGTGACTGGCCCAGGCGCTCCGGTTCAGGTGGCCGATCACCCGCTGAGACAAGGCGCATGAAGGTACGCCCACCCACTTCAACCTTGTCTACTTCAATGCCAGCCAAGGTAACATAGTGATCACTTTTGCCCAGGTTTCCCGCTCTCTTCCCGGCACCTTCAAGCAGATCGAACAGTTGTGTGGGTCTGGCAATTTTCGTTAACGGTTCCAATGATTCCATGCCAGTCAATTGAGAACGGACAGCCGCAACTGAATCCGGATCGGTCATACCGCTTCTGACTTCAATGACCAGTTCTTTTTCTTCAAGATTATGGGTAAACCTGAAGATTTCCTCATCACCCAGCTTCAGGACTTTGATGTATTTCTGAGCAACGTCATTTTCGCCTGTTTCAAACAGATCAACACTGGAAACACCCCCACAGAAATGAGAAGCAACACCTATAAAACTTTTAGCCGGCATGGCATAGGCCGCACTGACATCAGTGTAATAACAGTAGGTGGTGGTAAAAGATCCGGGTATTGGCTGCTGGTCATCAGCTAACGTTGGCCGAACAATGATCTCACTCTGGGTAAACTCCACATGTTCATTGGTAATATCGACAGATTTTGTCTGCAGCCTGCGCTCGGCCAGTGCCTGGATACTAATGATGGAAGAGCTGATTGCAACGGCCACTGCAAGGCTTAATGCATTGGGACAAAATTTGCTCATTTTACTACCTCAGAGCTAAGAATTTTTATAATGGTGAGCTGTGATTGCCATTGCAGGCGAAGAGGCGACTTTTAATCGCTCGTGGCCATCAGAGGGCCATGGTTGCAGGTAGAAATATTTCTCTTAATGATCATGAACTTTCTGAACATCGCCCTTTTGCCACCCATAGAAGGCACCCAGAGTGTAGGAGTAAGTGACGCTTTCTGCATGGGAGAACGACCATTTAGGTACATTTTCCCTGAAGTATTTCTCCCAGCCATTGTCAAACAGTTTCATGGTGCGATCACGGCGTTCACGGAACTGCAGGTAACTTTCGTGCTGTGTCCAGCCAGGGATTGTGTTGCTGATTTCAACACGGCTGGCATAGGCTTCATCGGTTTCACTGAAGCGTTGAGGCATGGCAACAGCCGTACGTTTCACATAGTCATAGTTCGTTTCACCGACGCCCCGCCAGCGATTAATTTTGTCAAGACTACGTCCAAGAGGTCC
The DNA here is from genome assembly GCF_032883915.1 of Endozoicomonas sp. 8E. Taxonomy (NCBI): domain Bacteria; kingdom Pseudomonadati; phylum Pseudomonadota; class Gammaproteobacteria; order Oceanospirillales; family Endozoicomonadaceae; genus Endozoicomonas; species Endozoicomonas sp. 8E. Next base: position 2,302,105 of record NZ_CP120717.1, read on the forward strand.
ACCCAGCCATTGAGTGAGCATCCTGTTGTCGTTCATAAAAAAGTCGAAAGTGAGACTCGACGCCAGTGCGAATCCGAAGGTTTGAGCGTAGGTGAATCCGGATATAAGACCGTGAGCGTATGCTCCAACAGTAGCTACCGGACCCAGCACGAGTCCGGCGGTGGCAGAAGCCAGTGTTTTCACTTTTTGTGGTGTCGCCCTGTGCAGCAGCGGTACCTGAATCCCTTGTCCGGAACCCATGGACTTCACTGTTTCGGGCACCAGCCGGAAAATGCTGCGATATCTCTGTGGGTTGGTGTTGTGCTGTCTGGCAAACAGCATAGAGCCGGTTTTCAGCAGAATGACTGAGGACGCGGCTTTACCCAATGGCATGGCCAGTCCGCCCACTTCCGAGATTTGTTCAATGCCACTGTGGTAGTCATATTGCCCGGTTCGGTCAAGATCAACACGGTAGCGTTCGAGCCAGTGCTGGAAAGGTGTGAGCATTCTGTGCAGATAATCCCCCCTGTTGGTCAGGTCCAGCAGATAGAGGTACGACATGTTCGAGAGGGACAGGGCGTTAGCCTGTGAGAGGGTGTGAGTCGCCAATAGCGGTTTGTAGCTCGCGAAGTACCAGGTGACAGCCTGTACCAGGAAGGCTGAAGGTTTGACCCAGTATTCCTTTAGCTGCCACTCAACCGCTGCGGCATGAGCCTGCATCAAGGTGTTATGGATAGCCTTGATCAGTTCTGTTTCAGATATTCCGGCAGCATTAGCATAAAGTGTCAGGGTATCCTGAACATTAATCAGGAAGGCTGCCGTCCTGCGACCGTTTTCAAAGGCAATATCGTCAAGAACATAGTTGGCGATGACTGCGGCTGCGTACTCCTTCATGCCGACAACCGACTCTTTCATACCCGCCGGACACGCTGCAGTCCCGATCACTGGAGCAAAGACAGTCTGCATGAATGCCTCGGCACTCTCATCGGACAGCATCTGGACAACCTTCCTGAACTCAGGCAACTTGACGCCATGTTTATAACCAAGAAAGTGCTCAAATTCAGCCACTGTCTGATAACCGTCGACACCTCTGACAGCCTTCATATAGTTTTCAAGTTCAGCCTTGCTGATCAGTCCTTCACGAAGCAAAGCCATGATCTTGTTAGCACTGGCAGAACGGGCAGCGAAGTATTCCGAGAAGCCTTTCAGGTCCTCCGGTTCATGCTCGACAAAGTGAATGGCTCTTTTTCCCATACCACGAATTTCGTCGTCGTATTGTTGAGCTCCTTTGCCGATCTCACTTCTGGCTCTGTACACCAGCTTCTGGATTTCTGTCAGGGCACTCTGAGGCCAATCTACTTTCGTCCTCAGGCTCTTGAAGACTGCCACAATCCGATTGGCCTGATTAAACGTCAGACTGTCTCCGGCCAGTGCCTGCAATCGAATCGGCGCAAATTCATCGGCAAAATCGAAAGTTTTAATGGAGCGTATAACCTTACCGCTTTTTGCTGCTGATTCTGCCAGAGCTATTGCGGCTTCCAGAGCTTGTTGCATGAAAGGGTGCTGCTGTATTAAGGCTTCCATAGCGGCCCGAACTTCTGCCTGTTCCGGCGTGTACTGGAAGGGACCGCCGTCATTTTCGACGGCTTTCTCTGCAGCCCTGAGGACTTCCTTCATTCTCTCAATGTCTGCTTTTCTGGTTTCAATCTCACCTTTCAGACGGGTCGATTCCTGAATCAGTTGCCGGATCCTGCCGCCAGTACCATCATTCCCGCCCAGTTCTACCTGTTTGTTTCTCAGGGCATTAACTCGTCGTTCATAGGTGTCAGAAGAGTCTGGTTTAAGATCCAGGGCTTCTTCAGTGGCCTCAAGGAGCGCCTTGTAATGCGTCAGGTCATCGATGTTTTCATAGTCGATAATCTCCCGTTCTTTATGATCCTGATTCGCTCGTGCAGCAGCCCCTTCAGGCATTGCATCGATTTCATCCATACCTTGCCTGTCGTGCTCACACAGGAATTCTGAGATCTGGATGTATTTTTTTCTGGCTAACGGCAGTTCACCCAATGCGTCATCGACTTCATTCCGACCATGGGTAGCCAGCTTGCGATAAACAGTCTCCAGCTCAGCCATAGCGTCTTCTATCTTACGTTTGGCAGTGGCTACCTCACGATCAAGAACGTATCGGGGTTTGGGACCCATTTGAGCCATTTGCCAGTCAAGCTCAATCTCAATGGCTGCAATGCGCTCATTAACGTCAGACAGACCTGCATTCATAACTGCTTCATCCAGCTGTCGGAGTTTTTTTTCAATCAGACTGTTTTGGTCGTCGATAATGGCATCTTCTTCATAATCCTCAATGTTGAGTTGATAAGCCATGTCATTGTTTCTGGCTCTTCTGATACCTTCGTCGTCGCAGGTCTGATATAGCTCTTCTATTAATGCCTCAATTTTTTCTCTTAGTGCATCACTCTGATCAGAAAGGTTGTCATCCTCTGCAAATGCTACATTCAGATCTCGGGCCAGTTTAGCAGTGAAACTCTTGCCTCTCTCTCTGGCAGCAAGGTTTCCACGAGGATGGATGCGCAGCTCTTTCTCTACAGCTTGAAGCAGACTTGTCTGTTGTTCTTTGACTTGTTTATCCAGGTACGAATCTTCGACTTTATAGTTAAGAATCGCACGAAGCTTCCTGATGTTGAGATCCCTCTTGTTCAGAGCTGTGCTTTCTTCATGCCACAGGGCCTGATCTATCTGATCCAGCAAGTGTTCAGGAGAATCTTCGCTGTCAAGTATTGCATGAACCCGTGCAAATCTTGCTATTTGGCCGTCCTCTTCATGGCTTTCGAGGTTGAGTGTTTTTTCTACGGCTTCCAGCAGGTCGGCCCGTTGTTTTTTGGCTGACTTATTCGGGTCAGGGTTTTCGGCTTTATAGTGAAGGTTCGCATGAAGCCTGATGAGTTTGAGGTCCTTCATGTGCATAGTTCTGCTCTCACGGGACAAGAGGATGGTATCTATCTCATACATTATCCTGTCCAGCATCCTGTTTGAGAGGTCACCGTTGTTAAGTACTTCAAAAACCCGGGTGAGTCTTGTTTTACTGTAGCCCTCTTCATTGGCTTTGATGTTGAGTTCTTTTTCAACCACTTCCAGCATGTCCCGGGCCTCTTTTTCTGCCCGCTGTCTGGCGTCTTTGATATATTTCTGGATGTCTTCAGAAATATACTGACGATGAAGATACACATCGTCGTTTTGATCAAAATCAGGCCTTTTCAGAGCTTTGTTTACGGCACTCAGTGTCTCAATTACTTCAGACCTGATCTTGGGATAGTCTGGTGTTCTGATGTCATCCAGTTCTTTTTCCAGAGCAACTTTTCTGGCCCTGATTCGAGAATCTACTAAATCGATTTGAGCATACGCTGCCTGAAGGCTGTGAATCCATTGTTCTTTTTGATCATTCAATGCCTTAAATTTCTGAAGCAGATACTTTTGCGGAGCATCAATATCATCATTGCTATCAAAATTCTCAATGTTTAAACATGAGGCAATGTTTGCAAATCGGGCTTTGCTTGCAACTTCTTTTTCAGTCACTTCGTCAAGCTGTCCTGTTACGGCCTTCGCCTGATTGGTGTCATGAATTTTTATATTGATGAGTCTGGCTTGTGCTGGTGGCTGGCTAGCATCCCGTTCATCAATACCAGACTGTTCTGCCAGTTTAGTGTTGCGAATGTCTGTTGCTTTTGGCCTGGCATCAGGGACTTGTCGTTCCAGCGATGGAATTCTGTCGACTTCCTGCTGAAGCATCAGATTCTGATTTTTCAGATCTTCCAGCTCGATAAGAGCCTGTGTCAGCTCATCTTCAACATGCTGTCTGATTTGCTTTGTTATCGGCCCTTCCTCATGACTATCAACGGCTTTTGCCATCACGCGAAGTAATTTTTCGTTTAGCTCGGCGAGTTGTGCCTCTTTTGCCTGTTGCTCTGCCTGTAAGTAGTAAATTTCAAGCCGCTGTCTGACCAACATGTCGTTGGTAACTTTCGAGGTAAACTGTTCGTCTTCACCGGGAATAGCGATCCGCGCCAGGTTTATTTTGCTGATAGTGGGGATCACTTTCTGAATATTCTGAACAAAGTGCGGATTACTCAGAAGATTTCTGAGTATGGGGTTGAAGCCGAAGTTTTTTACGAGTTGATCATACACCCAGAATGGCGTGATGACCGACGAAACGACTCTGACGTGTCCTAACGTTAATTCAAATTCATCGGCTTTATCCGGACTGACACTGATCAATGCCTGATGGAGAGATTCATAGTATGCAAGCGTCTCCAGTTGAATCTGCATCTGTGCTTCGTTAAATTCAGCGTCGGAATGTGCAGCCAAGGCCTCAAGCAGTTCCATCTGCCTGTTTCGAATGACATACTGGTAGCTTTTGACCTTGTCTTTTTTTACCTGTGTTAATACATCAGTGGCGGCATTACAATCAACTTTATACCATTGCTTGTAGAGTCCTTTCACAACTGCGATCTCGGTCGGATTCTCCTTCTGACCACGGAAAACAATCCTCTCCCCCGAAGCTTCAGTCACTTCCAGTTTTGGATAACCGGCAGGCACGGGGTAAACCTGCCTGTCATCCTCAACGTGTACGATATAGCCGACGGGTTTATGGTACGATAACAGTTTGTTGAGAGCTTTATGTTGTAAATTTTCCCCCAGAATATGAACCTGAGCATAAGCAGAAGTGGCTGCTGCCAAAAGCGCCTCATCATTGACAAAGAGCGATTGCCCCAGACGCTGGAGTTCAGGGGGCTGATCGCCCGAAACAATAAGACGCATGAAGGTGCGCCCGTTCACTGCAATTTTTTTTACTTCAATGGTGGCAAGGGAAACATAGTTATCGCTTGCGCCAAGGTTACCAGCTCTACCATGTGCAGCTCTCAGCACTTCGACCAATTGTTCGGGACTGGCGACTTTCATTAAGGGTTCTAGTGGTTGGATGGTGCCTGATTGAGAACGAACTGCCGCAATTGAATCCTGGTCGGTCATTCCGCCTCTGACTTCAATGACCAGTTCCTTTTCTTTAAGGTTATGGGTGAACCTGAAGATCCCTTCATCACCCACCTTCAGGATTTTGGTGTATTTCTGAGCAACGTCATTTTCGTCGGTTTCAAACAGATCAACACTGGAAACACCACCCTCAATGCCGGAAAGAACGTCCGTGAAGCCTTCAGAAGGAACTTCATAGCCCGCTCTGGCTTGAGTCTGATCGGGGTAAGTGGTTGTAAAGGATTTAGGTATTAGTTGCTGGTCTTGACCTAAAGTTGGCCGAACCATAACCTCACTCTGAGTAAACTCCTCATGACCGATGCTTGAAACATCGACAGATTTTGTCTGCAGCCTGCGATCGGCCAGCGCCTGTGTAGCAATGATGGAAGAGCTGATTGCAACGGCCACTGCCAGGCTAAATGCATTTAGGGGAGCAGTTGTCATGCCACTACCTCAGAGCTGAGTGTTTTTATTGCCGTGAAAAGAAGTTGCTTCACCAGGCGGGAAAGCAACTTTTAAAATCGCCCATGGCTGTTAATCACTCATGGCTGTTAATCGCTCATGGCTATTCCGGCAAGCTGAAATGTTCACCAGTATCATGGTGGTCTGCTGAGGTTGCAGGTGGAAAGCTTGATTGAGAGGCGTTTCTCTTATCATGACCGTGAACTTTTTGATCACCGCCCTTTTGCCATTCGTAAAGGGCTCCAAGAGTGTAGAAGTGAGGAATACTTTCTGCGTGGGAGAATGACCATTTAGGCACATTTTCCCTGAAGTATTTCTCCCAGCCATTCTCAAACAGCTTCATGGTGCGCTCACGGCGTTCACGGAACTGCAGATAATTTTCGTGTCGAGTCCAGCCATACATCGTGTTGTTTGCTTTAACACGACTAGCGTATTCTGCATCGGTTTCACTGAAGCCCTGGGGCGAAGCAATAGCAGTACGTTGCAAATACTCATCGTCCGTTTCACCCAGGCCGCGCCAGCGATTAATTTTGTCAAGACTACGTCCAAGAGGTCCACCCAGCCATTGAGTGAGCATCTTGTTGTCGTTCATAAAGAAGTCGAAAGTGAGACTCGACGCCAGAGCCAAGCCGAAGGTTTGAGCATAGGTAAACTCGGATATAAGACCGTGAGCGTACGTTCCAACAGTAGCTACCGGACCCAACACCAGGCCGGCGGTGGCAGAAGCCAGAGTTTTCACTTTTTGTGGCGTCGCCCTGTGCAGCAGCGGTACCTGAATCCCTTGCCCGGACCCCATGGACTTCACTATTTCGGGCACCACGCGGGAAATGCTGCGATACCTGTGTGGGTTGGCGTTGTGCTGTCTGGCAAACAGCGCAGAGCCGGTTTTCAACAGAATGACTGAGGACGCGGCTTTACCCAATGGCATCGCCAGTCCGCCCACTTCCGAGATTTGTTCAATGCCACTGTGGTAGGCATATTGCCCGGTTCGGTCAAGATCAACACGGAAGCGTTCCAGCCAGTGACGGAAAGGTGTGAGCATTCTGTGCAGATAATCCCCTCTGTTGGTCAGGTCCAGCAGATAGAGGTACGACATGTTCGAGAGGGACTGAGCGGTGGCCTGCGAGACGGTGTGAGTCGCCAGCAGCGGTTTGTAGCTGGAGAAGTACCAGGTGGCAGCCTGTACCAGAAAGGCTGAAGGTTTGACCCAGTATTCCTTTAGCTGCCACTCAACCGCTGCGGCATGAGCCTGCATCAGGGTGTCATGGATAGCCTTGATCAGGTCTGATTCAGACAGGCCGACAGCACTGGCATAAGGTGTCAGGGTGTCCTGAATATTAGTCAGGAAGGCTGCCGTCCTGCGGCCGTTTTCAAAGGCAATATCGTCAAGCACATAGTTGGCGATGACTGCGGCTGCATACTCCTTCATGCCGGCGACCGACTCTTTCATACCCGCCGGGCCTGATGCCGTTACGGTCACAGGAGCAAAGACACTGTGCATGAATGCCTCAGCACTCTCATCGGACAGCATCTGGACAGCCTTCCTGAACTCAGGCACCCTGACGCCGTGTTTGTAACCAAGGAAGTGCTCAAATTCAGCCACTGTCTGATAACCGTCGACACCTCTGACGGCTTTCATGTAGTTTTCAAGTTCAACCTTGCTGATCAGGCCATCACGGAGCAAAGCCATGATTTTGTTAGCACTGGCAGAATGGCTGGCGAAGTATTCCGGTAAGCTTTTCAGGTGCCATGGCTGATGCTCGGAAATGCCTGCCGTCCCGGTCACTGAAGCAAAGATATTCTTGATGAACGCCTCAGCCTCCTCATTGCTCAGCATCCGGACAACACGCCTGAATTCAAACACCCCTACGCCCAGTTTATAACCAAGGAAGTACTCAAATTTATCCGATATCTGATAACCTTTGACACCTCTGAGGGCCTTTATGTAGTTTTCAAGTTCAACATTTTTGATCAGGCCTTCACGCAGCATAGCTCTGATCTTTTCAGCACCGGCAAAACCGGTAGCGCAGAATTTCGAGAAGCTTTTCTGGTTCTCGGATACATGCTCGACAAAGAGAACGCCCGCTGAGCTTATGCCATGAATTTCGTCGTCGTATTGCTGAGATGCGGTTTTTATCTCATTCCTGGCCCTTTGCACCAGAATCTGAACTTTTTCAATGGCTTTCCGAAATTGATACTCCGCAGGCTTGAAGGGACGTTTCCGGAAGATCGTCTCCAGGCTCTTGAAAACTTCCACAATATGACTGGCCTGTTTAAACGTCAGTTGGTCTCCGGCCAATGCCTGCAAGCGAATCGGTGCAAATTCATCGTTAAAATCAAAAGTCTTGAGGCAGGGTATTGTGTTACCGCTTTCTACTGCTGATTCTGCCAGACCCATCGCTGCTTCCAGGGCTTGTTTTTTGAGGAGGTGCCGATCAGTGAATGTGTGTATAGCTTTCAGAACTTTTGCCTGTTTCGGTGTGTACTGGAAGGGTTCGCCAGAATTTTTGACGGCTTCTTCGGCAGCCTTCAGGACTTTTTCCGTTCTCTCAACCTCTGCTCTGGAGGCTGCAAGTTTTGCTATCCAGTCTGCATTTTCAGCTGCTTTTCGGGCTTCTTCCTGAATCAGTTGCCCGATTTTTCCGCCAGTGCCATCATTACCGCCCAGTTGTAACTGTTTGTCTCTCAGGGCATTAAGCCGTTGCCGTCGGGTGTCAGAAGTGCCTGGTTTAAGACCCAGGGATTTTTCAGTGGTTTCAAGAAGCGCGTCATGATCCTCCAGATCTTGTTTTGCATTTGATAGCGTTTCACTTTTATCATTCAGGTCTGAATTCAGCGGATCCATGTCGATCTTGTTTGAGGTTGCAGACTTCTCATTGATATCTCCTGATTCGAACAGCTCCTGTTCTTTACGAGCCAGATTCTCTCGTGCAATAACCTCTGCAGTCATCGCATTGGCTAAATCCGTAGCTTTCTTGTCGTGCTCACGCAGGAATTCCGTGACCTGACTGTACTTTTTACGGGTAAAAGGCAGTTGACCCCATGCTTTATCGTCTTCACCCGTTGCGTCCCGACCAAGCAATGGATAGGTTTGAATAGAATAAGTTGCTTCCCCCGAATCGGGGTAGCTTGATATCCAGACGTTCAGATTTGTTTTGGCTTTCAGTTCATTAATGATTTCAGCTCGTGCTTCTACACTGTATTTCAGCAGATTACGTGTGATGTCCGTCATTCGCTCTTGATCGGTTTGCTTGTCACCTGCAGACAGACCCAGGCAAATCTGAGATTGTTTCAATGCCAGATTGAGGGTCGTTCCTTCATCTGGATACCGCTGGTGAGAAAGGCTACGCACTTGTTTTTGAAAAATAGCTTCGTGCTCACTATTAGCTTCTTTTAGTGCTCGCCTGGCTGTGGCTACCTCACGATCAAGAACGTATCGGGGTTTGGGTCCCAGGCGAGCCATTTGCCTGTCAAGCTCATTCTCAATGGCTGAGACATGCTCATCAACGTCGGCCTCACCTGCTTTGAAAACTTCTTCATCCAGCTGTTGGAGTTTTTCCTGAATTAGAATGTTCTGGTCTTCTATACTGGCGTCATCTTTATAGTCCTCAATGTTGAGTTGATGAGCAATTTCATTGTTTCTGCCTCTTCTGACATCTTCGTTGCCATAGGCTTCCTCTAGTTCTTCCATTAATGCCAAAATTTTGTTGCCAATATCATACTTGTTGTCAGACAGGTGGGCGCCGTTTTTAAATTGCAACCCCAGATCATTGGCCAGTTTGGCAAGAAAAGCTTTGCCTCTCTCTTTAGCTGCATCGTTTACAATGGAGTAGATCTGCAGTTTATCCTCTATAGCTTTAAGCAGCTTTGCATGTTGTCTTATGGCTCGCCCAGCCGAATCTTCAACATAAACGGTAAGACGCCCCTCAAGCCTCCAGCGTTTTATGGCCCTGTCGCTTTCCGGTGTTATGTCTTCTTTCCAGAGGGTTTCTTCTATCGTATCGAATTTGGCTTCTGAGACGTCATTGCTGTCAAGTTTTGTGCGAACCCTTTCGAGTCTGGTTGCTTTATCATCACCTTCATTGAAATTGATATTGAGTATTTCTTCTATGGTTTTCAGAATAACCAGCGCTTCTTGCTCTGCCTGAAGTCTGGTGATGTATGTCTGCATTGCCACAGAAATGGCGTCACGACGGTAATACAGATCGTCCTCGCTATCGAGGTCATCCATGTTCAGGGCTTTTTCCACAGCAGTCAGTTTCTCGAGTACTTCAGGCAAGACTTTGGGGTGGCCTGGTGTTCTGATGTCTTTCAGTTCATTTTCCAGCTTTGAAAGATCGAAGAGTTTGTTATGTAGCATTGATTCCAGGTTGGTTGGGTCTTCCTGCATAGTCTCTTCCAGATCTATACCAAGAGTCTCAGCCAGAACGGCTTTTGTTGCCTTGATGAAAGCCTGCTGTATATCGAGCTGATCACCCATTGTCTTAATTTGTTGACGTTGAAGTGCTTGTTGAGCATGCATTGCCGAAAGTTTTTCAAGCAGGCATTTTTCTTGATCGTGAACATCTGCATTGATATCAAAATCCAGAATGTTCAAATGTAAGGCAATGTTTGCATAGCGGGCTTTCATGTATGCTGTTTTTTTGGCCTCTGAGCTGGTGCTTTGTGGCGATTCCTCCAGAGCTTGTTTTTGAAACTCTGCTGTTGCGGCGACCAGTCCGTAAATTTCATTAATTCTTTTGGTGATGAGTCTGGCTTGCTCTTCCAGAGGCTGGGCCTCATCCCAGTTATCAATACCAAGCTCTGCTGCTGTTTGAGTGTTGCGAGCTTTTGTGGCATCTGTTCTGGCATCATGAACTTGTTTTTTTAGCAATGGAATTTGATCAACTTCCCGTTGCAGCGTCTCTATCTGGTTTATCAGAGCATCTATCTTGCCATGAACCTCCGCAAGCTGATCCTCAACATACTGATTTAGTTCCTCCATTCTCAATTCACTTTGTTTTATCAGCACGGCCTCTATTGTCCTGAGCTTCTCCAGCTCGCTTTCCATCTCCAGCAGCTGCCCGATAAAGTCGCCAATGACTTTGGGTTCAAAGCCTTCGTCATGGCCAGAAGAGTCACTAAAAGGTTCAAAATAAGGAGCCTTATACCAACTTTTGGGAAAGAGTGAAGTTTCATGAATATCCTGAACAAAGTGCTGGTTAGTCAGAAGATTTCTAAGTACAGGTCTGAAGCCGAAGTGTCTTAACAGTTGAATATGCACCCAGGTTGGCGAGATGTACGTCGAAGTGAATTCAACGTGTTTTAATGCGAATTCAACTTCCTCTGCTCCATCTGAAGTAGCACTGGTCAATGCATGCAGAAGATTTTCTGAGTATGCAAGCTCGAACACCATATCATCGTACTCTTCACCGAAGTTGAGTCCGGCATCGTGCCTTGCAGCTAAATCCTCCAGCATTATCATCTGAACGTTTCGAATGGTGTGCTGGTAGCTTTTGACCTTGTCTTTTTTAACAGTTGTCTTGTCATCTTCACCGGCTCTCCTCCACCAGTCCATATAGAGGCCTCCCACAAGAGCCATATCGCTGGGGTTCTGTTTCTGACCATGGAAAACAACAACATCCCCCGGAGTCTCAGTCACTTCCAGTCTTGGATAACCAGCAGGTACAGGATAAACTTGTGTCTCATCCTCGACGTGTACAACATAGCCGATAGGTTTATGGTGTGACAGCAGATCTTCCAGGGCATCCTGTTGTATCTCTTTCCTGAGAACATGCACCTGGGTATAGGCAGAGGTGGCCGCTGCCAAAAGCACCTCATCATCGACAAAAAGCGATTGACCCAGACGCTGCAGCTCAGGAGGTCGGTCGCCTGCGGCGATAAGGCGCATGAAGGTGCGCCCGTCCACCTCCATCTTGTCTACTTCAAGGGTGGCAAGGACAACATAGTTATCGGCTTCGCCAGGGTTTCCTGCTCTTTCATTCGCACCCTTCAGTATCCCCACCAGATGATCGGGGCTGGCCATTCCGGTAAAAGGTTCCAATGCCCAGGCGACCCCTGATTGAGCGCGAACAGCACGAATTGAATCCTGATGGGTCATACTGTCGCTGACTTCGATGAGCAGTTTCTCTTCTGCAAGGTTATGGGTAAACCTGAAGACCCCCTTATTATCCACCTTCAGGACTTTGGTGTACTTCTGAGCAACGTCATTCTCGCCGGTCTCAAACTGATCAACAATGGCAACGCCACCCTCGATGCCAGAAAAAACGTCTGTGAAGCCTTCAGAAGGAATGTCATAGCCTGCTCTGACTTGAGTCTGATCTGGGTAGGTGGTGGTAAAGGATTTGGGTATTGGCTGCGAGTCATCATCCAATGTTGGCTTAACGATGACCTCGCTCTGGGTAAACTCCACCTGTTCACCGCCCGAAATATCAACAGATTTTGTCTGCAGCCTGCGATTGGCCAGTGCGTCTGTAGCAATGATGAAAGAGCTGATTGCAGCGGCCACGGCAAGGCTTAATGCATTGGGGCGGATGTTTCTCATTCTATTACCTCGAAGCTGAGTATTTTTATTACCGTAAAAAGTGATTGCTACGCCAAACGAAATGGCAACTTCCAATCGCTTATGGCTGTCAATCACTTATTCGAGTGGCTTCAAGGCTCTTTTATTTTAACGGAGAAATGTCTGTGGGCTGAGAAGGTAAGCTTACACGTCTCCATAACCGGTGTTTTGTCACTGGTGTGACAATGATGGTAGTTGTTTGTTGCGTAATTAATTCACCGGCGCTTTCTTATTATTGCCCTGTTGCTACTCGTAGAAGGCTCCAAGAGTGTAGAAGTAAGGAATACTTTCTGCATGGGAGAATGACCATTTGGGCAAATTTTCCCTGAAGTATTTCTCCCAGCCATTCTCAAACAGTTTCATGGTGCGATCCCGGCGTTCGCGGAACTGCAGGTAATTTTCGTGTCGCGTCCAGCCATACAGAGTGTTGTTTGCTTTAACACGGTTTGCATAGTCTGTATCGGTTTCATCGAAGCTTTGCGGCCTGGCAATAGCCGTACGTTTCAGATACTCATCGTCCGTTTCTCCCAAGCCTGTCCAGCGATTAATCTTGTCAAGACTACGTCCAAGAGGTCCACCCAGCCATTGAGTGAGCATCTTGTTGTCGTTCATAAAGAAGTCGAAAGTGAGGCTTGACGCCAGCGCGAATCCGAAGGTTTGGGCATAGGTAAATCCTGATAAAAGACCATGAGCGTATGTTCCGACAGTGGCTACCGGACCCAATACGAGACCGGCTGTGGCCGAGGCCAGTATTTTCACTTTTTGTGGTGTCACCCTGTGCAGCAGCGGTATCTGAACTCCCTGTCCGGAACCCATGGATTTCATTATTTCCGGCACCATACGGGAAATACTGCGATACCTCTGCGGGTTGGCGTTGTACTGTCTGGTAAACAGCGCAGAGCCGGTTTTCAACAGAATGACTGAGGACGCAGCTTTGCCCAATGGCATGGCCAGCCCGCCCACTTCAGAGATTTGTTCAATTCCACTGTGACAGGCATATTGGCTGGCACGGTCAAGATCAATACCATAACGTTCCAGCCAGTGCTGGAAAGGTGTCAGCATCCGGTGCAGGTAATCAGCCCTGTTGGTCAGATCCAGAAGATAGAGGAACGACATGTTTGAGAGAGACAGTTCGGCAGCCTGCAGGGTGGTGTGGGTCGCCAGCAGGGGTTTGTAGCTGGAGTAGTACCAGGTTACAGCCTGTAACAGGAAGGCTGAGGGTTTGATCCAGTAATCCAGCAGCTGTCGTTCAACCGCTGCGGCATGGGCCTGTATCAATGTGCCATGGATAATCTTGATGAAGTCTGATTCAGAGAGTCCGGCAACATTGGCATAAGGTGTCAGGGTATCCTGAACATGGGTCAGGAATGTTGCCGTCCTGCGGCCATTGTCAAAAGCAATATCATCAAGAACATAGTTGGCGATGACCGCAGCTGCGTACTCTTTCATGCCGGTAACAGACGCTTTCATACCTGCCTGCCTGTTTCTCAAGGCATTAATCCGTTGTTTATTGGTGTCAGAAACGTCTGATTTAAGTCCCACAGACTCTTCAGCAGCTGCTTTTTCAGGGTCTGTAATGGTTATCTGAAGGTGTCGTTGGACTAGAGCTTCCTGCTGTTCGAGGTGTTTCAGAATAGCCTTATGACGAGCCTCCGGGGCAGCTTCTTCGTCAGAGGTCAGGCCGAGCTCACTTTCCATGTTGTCCAGTCTCTGCGGAGCCTCCCCGTCGTCCAGTTCCATCTTATGCCTTATATGCTGTTGGACAGACTGGAAGCGGGCGACAAGATCATTCTCATTGTCCGCAGTAATACCGAACAGGTCTTCAAGGCCTTCCAGTTTTGCAGTGATAATTTCATAGTCAGGCTGTTCTGTTGCAGCAAGGGTTGTGGCCGACGCCCGCTTGATTTCCTGAATTTTCTTGCTGATGAGTCTGACTTGTTCTCTGGGCAGAAGGTTAGCCCAGTTATCAATACCAAGCTCTTCTGCCGTTACGCGAAGTAATTCTCTGTTCAGATTCTTGAGTTTGGTCTTTTTTGCCCGTTGCTGCTCCAGGTTGTTGTGTAACTCAAGCAGCTGTCTGGCCATGTCAATCATGACTTTGGAAGTAAACTCTTCGTCTTTTCCGGAATCGATTTGTGCTTCGTTGATATCGCCGATGACGGGTATCACTTTGCGAATATTCTGAAAAAACTGTGGGTTCTTCAGAAGATTTCCAAGTACGGGTTTGAAGTCAAAGTGTTTTGCGAGCTGCTTATACATTCGGGTTGGTGTGATGACTAATGAAGCGACTCTGATGTGTTCCAGTGTGAACTCAAATTCACTTCTTCCATATGGCTCATCCGGAGCAGCCAGTGCCAATGCCTGCTGCAGGGATTCGTAGTAGGCAAGCGAACGCGCCGCCAGTTTATCTTCGTGTGCAAGCATCGTCGGTTGAACTTTGTTAACGCCAGCATCGTGCCGCGCAACAAACTCCTCCAGCAGCGCCATCTGCCTGCTTCGAATGACGAACTCGTAGCTTTTGATCTTACTGCTTTGAAGCTCTGTGATCACTGCAGGGGCGGGGTTATTCCCCCCAGCTTGCACCCAGAGTTTATAGAGGTTTTCTACAAAAGCGACATCATGGGGATTCGTCATCTGACCATGAAAAACAATCTCCTCCCCCGGAGCTTCTGTTATTTCCAACTTTGGATAACCCGCAGGCACAGGATAAACCTGCGTGTCATCCTCGACATGCACAACATAGCCGACGGGTTTGTTGAGTGCCAATAGTTCGTTAAGCGCCTGCTGTTGTAAATCCTCTCCCAGGATATGAACCTGGATGTAGGCAGAGGCAGCCGCCGCCAGAAGAGCCTCATCATTAACAAAGAGTGATTGACCCAGACGGTGCAGCTCAGGGGGCTGGTCGCCGGAAGCGATAAGGCGCATGAAAGTGCGTCCATCCACTGCAACTTTTTCGACTTCAATGGTGGCAAGGGCAAGATAGTGATCACTTGAGCCGAGGATTCCTGCTCTGGTACTGACAGCTTCCAACATATCAGCCAGTTGCAGGGGGGTGGCGATTTTCGTTAAGGGTTCAAGTGATGGATTGAGATCTAAAAGTTCACGAATAAATTCAATTGAATCCTGCCTGGTCATTCCGCCTCTGACTTCAATGACCAGCTCCTCTTCTGCAAGGTTATGGGTGAACCTGAAGATCCCCTCACCATCTACCTTAAGGACTTTGGTATATTTCTGAGCAACGTCATTCTCGCCTGTTTCATACTGATCAACACTGGAAACGCCATCATTACCGATACCATAAAGAGCTTCTGTAAAACTTATACCAATAGTGGGAAGAGAATAGTCGTCATTTTCTGAAGGCGCATAAGGGTAGGTGGTGGTAAAAGATTTGGGTATCGGTTGCTGGTCATCACCCAGCGTTGGCTGAACCATGACCTCACTACGGGTATACTGAGAACCTCCATTGTCCAAAAGCCAGGCAGATTTTGTCTGCAGTTTGCGAGCGGCCAGTGCCTCTGTATTAATGATGCAAGAGCTGATTGCAACGGCCACTGCAAGGCTTAATACATTCTGACGGGTACTGCTCATTCTACCACCTTGGAGCTGAGTATTTTTATCAGCGGATCTTTCCTACTTGGCCCACTTCTCATCCGTTTCAAGCCGATCACCTGAGGCGGCAGTTCGAAAGCTTGATTGACGGGCATTTCTCTTCTCAGGAACAGGCACTTTTTTATTATTGCCCTGTTGCCACTTGTAGAAGGCTCCAAAAGTGTAGAAGTAAGGAATACTTTGTGCATGGGAGAATGACCATTTGGGTAAATTTTGCCTGAAGTATTTCTCCCAGCCATTCCCAAACAGTTTCATGGTGCGATCCCGGCGTTCGCGCAAATGCAGAAAATTTTCCTGTCGTGTCCAGCCATAAAGGGTGTTGTTTGCTTTAACGCGGTTGGCATAGGCTTTATCGGTTTCATCGAAGCGTTGAGGTGTGGCTATAGACGTACGTTTCGCATATTCATCTGTCGTTTCACCCACACCTGTCCAGCGATTAATCTTGTCAAGACTGCGGCCCAGAGGACCACCCAGCCATTGAGTGAGCATCTTGTTGTCATTCATAAAGAAGTCGAAAGTGAGACTCGACGCCAGAGCGAATCCGAAGGTTTGGGCATAGGTAAACCCTGATATAAGGCCATGGGCGTATGCCCCGACAGTGGCTACCGGGCCCAGTACCAGGCCGGTTGTGGCCGAGGCCAGGGTTTTTACTTTTTGAGGTGTCATCCTGTGCAGCAGCGGTATCTGAACTCCCTGGCCGGAACCCATGGATTTCACTATTTCCGGGACCAGACGGGAAGCGCTGCGATACATCTGCGGGTTGGCGTTATACTGTCTGGCAAAGAGCATGGAGCCGGTTTTCAGCAGAATGACTGAAGACGCGGCCTTGCCCAATGGCATGGCCAGCCCGCCCACTTCAGAGATTTGTTCGATTCTGCTGTGGCAGGCATATTGCCCGGTTCGGTCAGGATCAACACCTAAGCGTTCCAGCCAGTGCTGGAAAGGTGTCAGCACCCGGTGCAGGTAATCACCCCTGTTGGTCAGATCCAGAAAATAGAGGAACGACATGTTTAACAGGGACAGCGCGGTAGCCTGCCCGGCGGTATGGGTCGTCAGCAGGGGCTTGTAGCTGGAGAAGTACCAGGTGACAGCCTGTACCAGAAAGGCTGAAGGTTTGATCCAGTAATCCAGTAGCTGTCGTTCAACCGCAGCGGCATGGGCCTGCATTAATGTGCCATGAACAGCCTCAATCAGTTCTGATTCAGAGAGTCCGGCAGCATGGGCATAAGGTGTCAGGGCACCCTGAACATGGGTCAGGAATGCGGCTGTCCTGCGGCCATTGTCAAAGGCAATATCATCAAGAAGGTAGTTGGCGATGACCGCAGCTGCGTAGTCTTTCATGCCGGTAACAGACTCTTTTATACCTGCCGGGCCTGAGGCGGTAACGGGCACAGGAGTAAAGGCACTCTGCATGAATTCATCAGCACCCTTATCGGACAGCATCTGGACAACCTTCCTGAACTCAGGCAACTTGACGCCGTGTTTGTAGCCAAGGAAGTGTTCAAACTCAGCCACTGTCTGATAACCGTTGACACTTCTGACGGCTTTTATATAGTTCTCAAGTTCAACCTTGCTGATCAGGCCTTCACGCAGCAGACTTATGATCTTGTTACCACTGGCAGAATGGGTAGCGAAGTATTCCGGGAAGCTTTTCAGGTACCCCGATTGATGCCTGATGAAGTGAACGGCTGCTTTGCCCATGCTGCGAATTTCGTCGTCGTATTCCAGAGCCCCTTTTTGCATTTCATGCCTGGCCCTGCGAACAAGCCTGTAGACTTCTTTCAGGTCATTCCCGGGCAGATCTCCAACAGGCTGCAAAGAAGATTCCGGGAAGGCCTCCTTCAGGCTCTTGAAAACTTCCACAATCCCACTGGCCTGTTTAAACGTCAGTTTGTCTCCAACCAGTGCCTGCATGTGAATCGGTGCAAATTCATCGTCAAAATCGAAAGTCGGAAGGTGTGGTATTTTCTTACCGCTTTCTACTCCTAACTGTGCCAGACCCATTGTCGTTTCCAGAGCTTGCTTTTTGAGAGCGTGCTGTTCTGCGAAAGTGTCCATAGCGGTCCGAACTTTTACCTGTCCCGGTGAATACTGGAAGGGACCTCCGTCATTTTCGACGGCCTGCTCTGCAGTCTTCAGGACTTCTTTCAATCTCTCAATGTCTGCTTTTCTGATTTCAATTTCATCTTCCAGATGGGCCTGTTCCTGAACCAGATGCCGGATCTTGCCGACAGTACCATCATCCCCGCCCGTGACTTGAGTGGACTTTTTCCCGGTTAAAAGCTGTTCATCCTCAACTTCATGGGATTCGCTCCGACCATCGGCATTTGCGTAGTCTTGATTGCTACGAAGTGTATTCAGTCTGCGATGAAAAACTTCCAGCTCACTTTCAGCTTCTGCTAATAACCACCTGGCTCTGGCTGCATCACGGTCAAGCAGGTATCGTGGTTTAGTTCCCAGGCGAGCGATTTGCCTGTCAAGCTCATTATCAATGGCTGCAATACGCTCATTAACGTCAGGCTGACCCGCTTTGAAAACTTCTTCATCCAGCTGTTGGAGTTTTGCAGCAACCGATCTCTTGATTTCAAGAATTTTCTCTCTGATGGCACTGGCTTGTTTATCCAGGGGCCGGGTATCGTCCCGGTTATCAATACCAGGCTCTGCTGTCACTTGAGTGTTGATATTTGCTCTTTTTTCTGCTTCGGCATCACGAACGTTTTTGTTCATCGTTGGAGGTTGTTGTTGACTGATCTGAGTCAATTGCAGAAAAAGTTGCTCCAGAATGATCTTTTGACGGGCTTCGGGGTCATCATTGCTATTCGTAACCAAACCGAGTTGACCTTCAACGAAAGCCAGTTGATTCAGGAATATCTCACTGGACTGATCTGCCTGCTGCTGCAGATGATTCAGAATGGACTGAGAGCGGCCACCCAGATTGTTTTCATTGTCCGGAACAATGCCGAGCTGGCCTTCAATCGCTGCCAGTGTTGCTTTCATATCCTGTTCCCGGGGCAGTCCTGATGCAACATAGGCTGTGGCTGTCGATTGGCCGGTTTCATGAATTTTGTTTTCCAGAAGTCCGGCTTGTTCTTCTGGTGTCAGAGTATCGTCCCAGCCATCAATACCAAGCTTTGCTGCCGAATGGGCGCTGCGAACTTTTGCCAGATCTGCCAGGGCATCACTGACTTGTTTTTGCAGCTCAGGGATTCGTTTGAAATCATGCCGAAGCTGATCAATTATGTTTTTCGTCGTCACGAACTCTTGACGAAGCTCTTTAGACACATGCTCAAATGTCTGTTCGGATTGCTTCAGTTTCAGTTTATCCTTATCACTGGCAATGGCCATTGCCGTCAGCCTGTCTTCTAATTTTTTGACCGCCAGGGTGAGTTCGGTGCTACTTGCCTTCAGCTTTTCCTGCGTAGTTACTATCTCAAGCAACTGTCCGCCAAGGTTGACCACGACTTTAGAGGAAAAGGAAGAAAACTTTGTGTCTTTGGCATCAACAAAGAGATTCATCACTCTGTTGGCAAAAGATATAAAGTTGTGCAAATTCTGAAAAAAATTATAGTTAGTCAGAAGATTTTTAAGTACGGGTTTGAAGCTGAAGTTTTTTATGAGTTGCAACTGCATCCAGATTGGCGTGATGACCGATGTAGCGATTCTGATGTATGCTGTTGTGAACTCAAATTCATCGGTTCCATCCGGAGCAGCAGCGGTTAGAGCCTGCTGAAAAGCTTCATAGTAGGCAAGTCTGGACAGTTTATCTTCGTTAAGTTTGGCATCGTGCTGTGCAGTCAAATCAGCAGCAAACTCTTCCAGCAGCGCCATTTGCCTGCTTCTAATGACGTGCATGTAGCTTCTGATGCTGGCTTTTTTAACCTCGGCAGTGAGTTCTAGAAACTGATAATCTTCCCAGTGGGGAAGCTGGCTTTCCACAAAAGCGATATCGGTCGGATTCTGTTTCTGACCACGGAAAACAACCACCTCCTCCGAAGCCTGATCCACTTCCAGCCTTGGATAACCAGCAGGCACAGGATAAGCCTCTGTGTGATCCTCGGGGTGTACAACATAGCCGACGGGTTTATGGTACGACAACAGTTTGTCGAGAGCTTCCTGTTGTATATCTTCCCCCAGAACATGAACCTGGGCGTAGGCAGAGGTGGCAGCTGCCAGAAGAGCCTCATCGTTAATAAAGAGCGATTGACCCAGGCGCTGTATTTCAGGGGGCTGATCGCCCGAAACAATATGACGCATAAAGGAGCGCCCGTTCACGGCAACTTTGTCTACTTCAATAGTGGCAAGGGCAACATAGTGATCAGCTTCGCCAAGACTTCCTGCTCTTTCGTTGGCACCTCTGAGCACTCCGGTCAGTTGTTCGCGATTGGCAATTTTTGTTAAGGGTTCTAATGGTTGAATGTCACCTGATTGAGCACGAACAGCCGCAATTGAATTCTGATCGGTCATTCCTTTTCTGACTTCAATGACCAGTTCGTCCCCTGCAAGGTTGTGGGTGAACCTGAAGACACCCTCATTGCCGACCTTGAGCACTTTAGTGTACTTCTGGGCAACGTCATTCTCGTCGGTTTCAAACAGATCAACACTGGCAACGCCACCCTCGATGCCAGAGAGAACGTCTGTGAAGCCTTCAGAAGGAACGTCATAACCTGCTCTGACTTCAGTTTGATCAGGGTAGGTAGTGGTAAAGGATTTCGGGATTGGCTGCTGGTCACGACCTAAAGTTGGCTGAACCATGACCTCACTTTGGGTAAACTCCACCTGCTCCTTGCCCTGAATATCGACAGACTTCATTTGCAACCTGCGATCGGCCAGCGTCTGTGTAGCAATAATGGAGGAGCTGATCGCAACGGCCACTACAAGGCTTAATGCATCGGGGCGGGCATTTGTCATTCTACTACCTCAAAGTCGTGTACTTTTATTACCGTGAAAAATGATTGCAACGACAGGCGAGGAAGCAGCTTTTAGTTAGGGTAGTTTGCCGGGGCTGCAGGTAGAAAGTTTGATTGAGAGGCATTTTTATTATCATGACCGTGAACTTTCTGATCATCGCCCTTTTGCCGTTCGTAGAAGGCTCCAAGAGTGTAGAAGTAAGGAACACTTTCTGCATGGGAGAACGACCATTTAGGCACATTTTCCCTGAAGTATTTCTCCCAGCCATTCTCGAATAGCTTCATGGTGTGATCGCGGCGTTCTCGGAACTGCAGGTAATTTTCGTGTCGGGTCCAGCCATGCATCCTGTCACTGGCTTTAACTCGGTTTGCATACTCTTCATCGGTTTCCCTGAAGCCTTGAGGCGAAGCAATAGCCGTACGTTTCACATATTGATCCCGGGTTTCACCCACGCCTATCCAGCGATTAATCCTGTCAAGGCTTCGGCCCAGAGGTCCACCCAGCCATTGAGTGAGCATCTTGTTGTCGTTCATAAAGAAGTCAAAAGTGAGGCTAGACGTCAAGGCAAGTCCGAACGTCTGAGCGCAGGTAAACCCGGATATAAGACCATGGGCGTATGCTCCGGAAGTGGCAATCGGGCCCAGTACGAGGCCGGCTGTAGCAGAAGCCAGCGTTTTCACTTTTTGTGGTGTCACCCGGTTCAGCAGTGGCACCTGAACCCCTTGTCCGGAACCCATGGATTTCACTATTTCGGGCACCAGACGGGAAATACTGCGATAGCTGTGGGGGTTGGCATAGTGCTGTCTGGCAAACAGCATGGAACCGGTTCTTAACAGAATGGCTGAAGAAGCGGTCTTGCCCAGTGGCATGGCCAGCCCGCCTACTTCAGAGATTTTTTCAATTCCGCTGTGGTAGTTGTATTGGCCGCTTCGGTCAAGATCGACACCATAACGTTGCAACCAGTGCTGGAAAGGTGTGAGCATTCTGTGGGTGTAATCACCTCTGTTGGTCAGATCCAGCAAATAGAGGAACGACATGTTTGAGAGGGACAGCCCGGCAGCCTGCCAGCCGGTACGGGTCATCAATAGAGGTTTGTAGCTGGAGTAGTACCAGGTCACAGCCTGTACCAGAAAGGCTGAAGGTTTGACCCAGTAATCACTTAACTGATGCTCAACCGCTGCGGCATGGGCCTGCATTAATGTGTCATGGATAGCTTTGATCAGGTCTGATTCTGACAGGCCGGCAGCAGCGGCATAAGGTGTCAGGGTATCTTGAATATTGGCCAGAAACGCTGCTGTCCTGCGGCCATTTTCAAAGGCAATATCGTCAAGAACATAGTTGGCGATGATAGCAACTGCGTACTCTTTCATGCCGGCAACAGACACTTTCATACCTGCCGGGCCGGCTGCAGTCACGGTGACAGTATTAAAGGCACATTGCATGAATTCCTCAGCACCCTTGTCGGACAGCATCTGGACAACCTTCCTGAACTCAGGCACCTTGATACCCTGTTTGTAGCCAAGTAAGTGCTCAAATTCATCCACTGTATGGTAATCGTCGACCCCTCTGACGGCCTTTATGTAGTTCTCGAGTTCGTCCTTGCTGATCAGACCTTCACGCACTAGTGCTATGAACCTGTTACCACTGGCAGAACGGGCAGCGAAGTATTCCGAGAAACTTTTCAGGCTCCCCGGTTCATGCTCGACAAAGTGAATGGCTCTTTTGCTCATACCATGAATTTCGTCGTCGTATTGTTGAGCCCCTCTTCCCATCTCATTTCTGGCCCTGAGCACAAGTCTGTAGATTTCTTCCAGGACGTTCAGGGGCTGATCTTCTGACGCCTTGAAACCGGGTTCCGGGAAGCTCGTCTTCAGCCTTCTGAAGATTTCCACAATCCGACTGGCCTGATCAAAAGCCAGATTGTCTCCAACCATCGCCCGCAAACGAATGGGTGCCAATTCATCATCAAAATCGAAAGTCGTAATCCAGTGCATTGTCTTACTGCTTTCTACTGCTAATTCTGCCAGACCCATTGCGGCATTCAGTGCTTGTTGTTTCAGAGAGTGCTGCTGTGTGAAAGTATCCATAGTGGCCCGAGCTTTTGCCTGTTCCGGCGTGTACTGGAAGGGACCACCGTCATTTTCGGCAGCTTTCCTTGCGGCCTTCAGGACTTGCTTCATCCTCTTAATATCTGCTTCTCTGGCATCAATCTCAGCTCCCAGACGGGCCTGTTGAATCAATTGCCAGATCTTGCCGCCAGTACCATTATCACCGCCCAGTTTTACCCGTTTTTTTCTCAGGGCATTAATCCGGTCTTCATAGCTGTCAGATGTCTCTGGTTTGAGGCCTGCGGCTTCTTCAGTGGTATCAAGAGCCGTTCTATGATAATCCCTCAGAGCGTTTTCTGCTTTTGAGACAGCTTCACTTTTCTGCTTAAGAACCAGGTCCGGCAGATCGACGCCTCCAACATCGATCATCTTTTGTCTTTCTCGGTCCAGATCCTCTTGTGCCTTCGTCTCTTCAAGCCGGGCATTGGTGACTTCCATACTTCTCCTGTCGTGCTCATGCAGGAATTCCGTGACCTGAGTGTATTTTTTTCTGGTTAAAGACAGTTCATCCTCGACTTCATTGGTTTTGTCCCGGGCAAGAGCATTCGCATAGGCTGCAATGGCAATATAGTAATCATCGTCTTCCAGTAAACCGAGGTCACTTTTTATCCGAATGTTATGAGTTTTTGCGGCAGCTTGCAGTTTATCAAAGATTTCATTTCGTCTGTTTGCGCCTTCTCCCCGCAGGAAGTGTCTAATGTCGTCTATCCGCTCTCGAATGGTTTGCTCGCCATCTGCAGGCAGACCTAATTCGATCTGAATTTGTTTTATTGCCTGAATGAGAGGCTTTGCGTCTTCATTCGCGATAGCAAGGTCGAGTTCAGGACGAGTCAGAATTACCACTTTTTTTCGACAAAGAGCGCTCAGTTTGCTGCGAACGCCTGCCAGCACTCTTTCAGCTTGTTCTAATACCCTTCTGGCATTGGCAACATTACGATCAAGAACGTATCGGGGTTCAGGTCCCAGACGAGCCATTAGCTTGTCAAGCTCAACTTCAATGGCTTCAATACGCTCATCAACGTCAGGCTGGCCTGCATTGAAAACTTCGTTATCCAGCTGTTGGAGTTTTGCTGCAATCAGATTTTTCTGGTCGTCTATAGGGGTGTCTTCTTTATAATCCTTAATATCGAGTTGATGAGCCATTTCATTGTTTATGGCTCTTTTGATGCCTTCATCACAGACATTGTGTAGCTCATCCATTAATGACTGAATTTTGGTTCTTAGAGCATCCTTCTGATTTGACAGGTTATCATCCTCTGCAAATGCTACATTCAGGTCTTTGGCCAGTTTAGCAGTGAAAGCCCTGCCTCTTTTTTTGGCGGCAACGCTTTTATGAGGATGAATACCCAGCTCGAACTCTATAGCATTAAGCAGATTTATCTGATTTTCTTTGGCTTGTTCATCCAGGTACAAATCCTCAACATTATAGTTAAGACTCGCATGAAGCATCTTTAGTTTGAGGCCTCTATCGTCCAGGGTTGTCCTGGCTTCTTTCCAGAGGGATTGATGTATCTGATCCAGAGTCGATTCCGGGATATCATCGTCGTCAATGACTGTAAGAATCCAGGCAAGTCTTGTTGCTTTGTCATCCTCTCCATTGAACCTGATGTTGAGTATTTCTTCTATTGCTTCCAGCAGTTCTTGTTGTTGTTCTGTGGCTCGCTGATCCGGGCCCGATTCTCCGAATTTGTAGCGAAGATGTGCAATAAGCTTCATGAATTTGAGATCCTTCTCGTCCATAGCTTCGCTTTGATAGGTCCAGAGGGTATTATCTATCTCATCCAGGAGGCCATCGGAGAGATTATCGTCGTCAAGTATTCCAAGAATCCTGGTGAGTCTTGTTATTTTGTCATCCTCTTCACTGATGTTAATGTTGAGTGTTTCTTCTGTGACTTTCAGAAGGTCCAGAGCCGCTTCCTCTAACCGCTGTCTGGCGTTTCTGATGAAAGCATGCATGTCTTCAGAAATCTCCTGGCGACGGAGATAAGCATCGTTGTTTTCATCAAGGTCACTCATCTCAAGGGCTTTTTCCACGTCACTCAGTGTCTCAAGTACCTCCGGCATGGCTTTGGGGTGGCCTGGTGTTCTGATGTCATCCAGCTCTGTTTCCAGCTCTGCAAGTCTGAAGAGCCTGGTATGTAACGTTGATTCCAGGGCGAAGCGGTCTTCTGGTGTGTTCTCTTCACTCGGTTCAATACCAAGAGCCGCTGTCAGAACAGCTTTTGTGGCTCTGATGAAAGAACCCTCTGTTGCGAGCCTGGCCTCTTTTGTCTTCAGCTTTTCCAGCTCGCTTTCCATCTCAAGCAGCTCCCCGGCAAAATCGCCAATGAACCTGGAGGCAAATCTACCGCCTTTGTCAAAAGAATTGCTAGACGGATCATTACAAAAATAATTGCTATAGATTTTGTTGAAAGCGGGCATAACTTCGTGAGTATCCTGAACAAAATGCTGACTGGTCAGAAAATTTCTAAGCGCAGGTTTGAAGCTGAAGTGTTTAACGAATTGAATATGCATCCAGGTTGGCAAGATGTACAGTGAAGTGAATCCGACGTGTGGTATTGTTAATTCAAATTCATCTGCTGCAACTGAAGTAGCACTGGTCAGTGCCTGCTGAAGATTTTCGAAGAATGCAAGTGTCCCCAGTTTTTCATCGTATTCTTGACTCAAGCCAACTCCGGCATTGCGCCGTTCAGCAAACTCTTCCAGCATTGCCATCTGTCTGCTTCGAATAACGTACTGGTAACTTTTGGCCTTGTCTTTTATAACCCGTGCTGTTGTTTGAGGAGTGGGGGCCTTGCAGCCAGATTTATCCCAGATGTAATGGAGAGCTTCCACAAAAGCGACATCTGCCGGATTTTGCTTCTGACCACGAAAAACAATAATTGCCCCCGGAGTCTCACTTACTTCCAGTTTTGGATAACCAGCAGGCACAGGATAAAGCTGTGTCTCATCCTCGACGTGAACAACATAGCCGACGGGCTTCTGGTATGACAACAGAGCGTCCAGAGTATTCTGGTGTAATTCATTCCCAAGAACATGAACCTGGATATAAGCAGAGGTGGTAGCTGCTAAAAGCGCTTCATCATTGACAAAGAGCGATTGGCCCAGACGCTGCAGTTTGGGAAGCTGATTGCCGCCGGCGATAAGACGCATGAAGGTACGCCCGTTCACTTCAACTTCGCCTACTTCAATAGTGACGAGGTCACTATAGTTATCAGCTTCGCCAAGGTTTCCCGCTCTTTCATGTGCACCTCTCAGCACTCCGGCCAGTTGTTCGGGACTGGCGATTTTTGTTAAGGGTTCTAATTGCAGGTTGTCGCCTAATTGAGCACGAACCGCCACAATTGAATCCTGGTCGGTCATTCCTTTTCTGACTTCAATGATCAGTTTCTTTTCTGCAAGATTATGGGTGATCCTGAAGACCTCCTCATCAGAGACCTTCAGGACTTTGGTGTACTTCTGAGCAACGTCATTCTCGCCTGTTTCAAACAGATCAACACTGGAAACGCCACCATCAATACCAGAAAAAACGTCCGTGAAGCCTTCAGAGGGAACGTCATAACCCTCTCTGGCCCGAGTCTGATCAGGGTAGGTGGTTGTGAAGGATTTGGGTATTGGCTGCTGGTCATGACCTAAAGTTGGCTGAATCATGACCTCACTCTGGATAAACTCCACATGTCCATTGCTCAGAATATCGACAGATCTTGTCTGCAGTCTGCGATCAGCCACTGCGTCTGTAGTAATGATGGAAGAGCTGATTACAACGGCTACTGCAAGGCTTATTGCGTTGGGGCGGACATTTGTCATTCTACTACCTCAGCGCCGGTTACTTTTATTACCGGTAAAAGTATTTGCAACACTAGCAGCCTGTCGGACTTAAGCGTCCGTAGCGAGGATTGCAAGAAATTGAGGATAAAAATCTCTGTTTCTGAGGAGAATAGCGAGCTATTTGACGAAGAAACAGGGATTTTTAGACCAATTTATTGCAACCGCACGACTGCATGGATGCAGGAGCTAGAGCAACGCAGGAGCAGTTGCCGACGACTGCATGGATGCAGGAGCTAGAGCAACGCAGGAGCAGTTGCCGTGTAGGACAGTCTTAAGTCCGACAGGCTGCTAGGAGCCTGACCGAGAATAGACTGCCCTACTGCGGCGGCAGCAAATTGGTCTGAAAATCCGCTTTTGTTCGTCAAATAGCTCGCTATTCTCCTTACAAAACCGAATTTTCATCCTCAATTTTCTGCCGTCCTCGCTACGGGCGCTATTCTCGGTCAGGCTCCTAGGCAAGGAGGTAGCTTTTAATTAAGGCTGTCTGCTGGGGTTGCAGGTGGAAAGCTTGATTGAGAGGCACTTCTCTTGTCGTGACCGTGAATCTTCTGATTATCGCCCTTTTGCCATTCGTCAAAGGCTCCAAGAGTGTAGAAGTAAGGAATACTTTCTGCATGAGAGAATGACCATCCAGGCACATTTTCCCTGAAGTATTTCTCCCAGCCATTTTCAAACAGTTTCATGGTGCGATCCCGGCGTTCACGGAACTGCAGATAATTTTCGTGCCGGGTCCAGCCATGCATCATGTCACTTGCTTCAACACGGCCTGCATACTCTGCGTCGGTTTCATTGAAGCGTTGAGGTGTAGCAATAGACGTACGTTTCACATATTCATCGTCCGTTTCACCGACGCCTGCCCAGCGACTGATCTTGTCAAGAGTTCGGCCCAGAGGTCCACCCAGCCATTGAGTGAGCATCTTGCTGTCGTTCATAAAGAAGTCGTAAGTAAGACTCGACGCCAGAGCGAAGCCGAAGGTTTGAGCGTAGCTAAATCCGGATAGCAGACCGTGGGCGTATGCTCCAACAGTAGCAATCGGGCCCAGCGCGAGCGCGGCTGTGGCAGAAGTCAGCGTTTTCACTTTTTGTGGTGTTACCCGATGCAGCAGTGGTACCTGAACCCCTTGACCGGAACCCATGGACTTCACTATTTCGGGCACCAGACGCAGAATACTTTGGTACATAGGCGGGTTGGCGTTGTACTGTCTGGCAAACAACAGGGAGCCGGTTCTCAGCAGAATCACTGAGGAAGCGGCTTTACCCAATGGCATGGCCAGCCCGCCCACTTCAGAGACGCGTTCAATTCCAATGTGGTTTGCGTATTGGCTGGTTCGGTTAAGATCAACACCATAGCCTTCCAGCCAGTGCTGGAAAGGTGTGAGCATCCGGTGCAGGTAATCACCCCTGTTGGTTAGATCCAGAAGATAGAGGAATGACACGTTCGAGAGGGATAGCTCGACAGCCTGCCAGGTGCTGTGGGTCGCCAGCAGAGGGGTGTAGCTGGAGAAGTACCAGGTGACAGCCTGTACCAGAAAAGCTGAAGGTTTGACCCAGTACTCATTCAGCTGGTGCTCAATTGCTGCGGCATGAGCCTGCATCAGGGTGCTGTTGATAGCCTTGATCAGGTCTGATTCAGACAGGCCGACAGCATTGGCATAAGGTGTCAGGGTATCCTGAACTTTGGTCAGGAAGGCCGCCGTCCTGTGGCCGTTTTCAAAGGCAATATCGTCAAGAATATAGTTGGCTATGACCGCAGCAGCATACTCTTTCATGCCAGCAACAGACTCTTTTATACCCGCCGGGCCAGTCACAGTCACAGTCACAGTCACAGGAGTAAAGGCACTGTGCATGAATTCATCGACTCCCTCATCGGACAGCATCTGGATAGTGGCTCTGAAGCAAGGCAGGTTGACGCCGTGTTTGTAGCCAAGGAAGTGTTCAAATTCATTCACTGTCTGATAACCTTCAACACCTCTGACAGCCTTCATGTGGTTCTCAAGTTCAATCTTGCTGATCAGACCTTCACGCAGCAAAGCTATGATTTTGTTACCACTGGCAGAATGGGCAGTGAAGTATTTCGAAAAGTCTTTCATGTCTCCTGACATATGCTCGACATAGTGAATACCTGCCAAGCCTGAGCCGCGAATTTCGTCGTCGTATTCTTGTGCCCCTTTTTCTATCTCATACAATGCCTGGTGCGTCAGAATCTGGACTTCTTTGAAGGCATTCAGGGGTTGACCTTCTAGAGGCTCGGGAGAGGATTCCGGAAAGGTTGTCTTCAGGCTCTTGAAAACTTCCACAATCCGGCTGGCCTGTATAAACGTCAGTTTGTCTCCGGCCAGTGCCTGCAAGCGAATCGCTGCAAACTCATTGTCAAAATCGAAATTCGCAAGGGATGGTATTGCCTTACCACTTTCTTGCGCTGCTTTTGTCAGGCCAATGGCGGCTTCCAAAGCTTGTTTTTTGAGGGGATGCTGCTGCGTGAATTTGTGGATAGCATTCAGAACTTTTGCCTGCTTTGGCGTGTACTGGAAGGGGCTGCCGTCATTTTCGACGGTTTTCTCTGCCGCCTTCAGGACTCCCTTCATTCTCTCAATGTCTGCTTTCCTGGCTTTAATCTCATCTTCCAGACGGGTCTGATCCTGAGTCAGTTGCTGGATCCTGCCGCCGTTACCGTCATGTCCGCCCAGCTGTACCTTTTTGCTTCTCAGGGCATTAACCCGGTGTTCACTGGTGTCAGTGGGGTCTGGTTTAAGACCCACGGCTTTTTCTAGAGGGTCAAGAAACGCTTTATGGAAATCTATCAGGTCTTCTTCTGCTTTTGATAAGGCTTTACTTTTCCGCTCCAGGGCTAAATTCAGCAGGGCTATTTCGTTCTTATGGAGGGTTTCAGCGGACTCATCGGTGTTTGCGGGACGCTTAAGCTCCTCTTTTTTAAGGTCCAGCCTCTGTTGTGTATTCCTCTCTTCAAGCCGTGCATTGCTCACCTTCATGCTTTTTCTGTCGTGAATACGAAGAAATTGCAAAATCTGAGCGTACTTGTCCCAGGTTGAAGGCAGTTCACCCAATGCTTCATAAAGTTCATCGTTATTGTCCAGACTACCAGTATTTTTATTGTCTACAACGACAGTAGAGTAATCAGCTTCTGCCAGTAAACTGAGGTCATCTCCATCTGTCAGGGTTTTCAGTTGCTCAAGGATTTCATCTCGTTTTTCTTCGCTGTATTCCCGCAGGTAATGTTTGACATCCTCCATTCGCTCTTCGGGACGTTGTGCGTCACTTGCAGTCAGACCCAGGTCGGTCTGAAGTTGTTTCATTGCCTGATTGACAATCGTGTTGTCTTCATCAGGGACAGGTTGCAGCTCAGCACGGCTCCCTGCAAATACCACGCGTTTGCCACGAAGCCTGTTCAGTTTGCGATGAACATTTGTCAGCTCACTTTCAGCCTCTTTTAGTGCCCGTCTGGCCTTGGCTGCATCACGATCAAGAACGAATCGTGGCTTAGCTCCCAGACGAGCCATTTGCCTGTCAAGTTCATTATCAATGGCGGCGATACGCTCATTAACATCAGGCAGGCCGACATTGACAACTTCTTCGTCCAGCCGTTGGAGTTTTGTTTCAATCAGACTGTTCTGGTCTTCGAGGGTGGCATCATCTTTATAGTCCTCAATGTTGAGTCGATAAGCTATTTCATTGTTCCAGACTCTTCTGGCGGCTTCATCGTCGTAAAGTGCGTTTGATTTTGCGATTAATTCCTGAATTTTGGTTCTCAGGGTATCCTTTCGGTCAGACAGGTCGTCATCCATGTCAAATGCTATATCCAGATCTTTGGCCAGTTTGACAGTGAAAACCTGACCTCTTTTTTGAGCAGCAGAGTTTTCGCTAATGTCGATGTTTAGCTTGTCCTCTAAAGTTTTTAGCATAGAAGTCTGTTGTCTTATGGCTTGTTCATACGCATCTTCGAAAAAAAAGTTAAGACATCTTTGAAGCCTCCAGGGTCTTGTTTCTCTTTGTTCGTAAGCAGGTGAAATGTTTCCTTTCCAGTAAGGGGAGTCTATGTCGTCCAGCATTTTTTCGGTGATATCATCGTCCTCAAGTCTGGTAAGAATCCTGTCGAGTCTTTCCTGGTTGTCATCATCGTCAACGGCATCGATCTTGAGTATTTCTTCCAGGGTTTCCAGTACATCCAGTGCCTCTTCTTCTACCTGCTGCCTGACTTGTTTAATGTATGCCTGAATTTCCTTGGAAATGGCGTCACGACGATAATACACATCGTCCTCGCTACCCGGAATACTCATCGCCAGGGCGTTTTCCAGGGCAGTCAGTTTCCTGAGCACTTCAGGCATGGCTATGGGGTGGCCTGGTGTTCTGATGTCTTCCAGTTCTGTTTCCAAATCTGCGAGACTGTATAACCTGTTGCGTGTTGCTTCTATCTGTGTGTTGCGTTCTTCTATTGTGCTGCCTTCTTCCCAAGGGTCGTAAAAGCCAGTCACATAATCTCCGATGAGTTTGGCGTCAATGTCTTCTTCGCTGCTTTGAGCAGGCAGTGTCCGGATGCTCTGAAAGATAAATTCCTGGTGTTCATCGGGTGAATTATCCTGACTATGAAGTCTGTCAGGCAGGTCTGCTTGCCAAAGATTCAGTCTGTTAATCTTCCCCAGTTCAGTGTTCAGTGACTGAATTCTCCGAACCAGGCGTTTTTGTTGAACGGCGACATCTGCATTGCTATCAAAATCCTTAATATTTAAATGTACGGCAATGGTTTTATAATGAGCTTTGATTGCAGCTCTTTTTCCAGCCTCTGTGCTGGTCCTCTGAAGATGCTGTCGGAATAGAGTTCCCTGCTGATTAAGGTGCTTCATAATGGCTTGGTGACGGGCTTCCAGGCTGGCTTCACTGACCGGGACCAGACCGAGGTGACTTTCAACGACAGCCAGCCTGTGGCAGGCCTCGACATTAGCGGGTTCTGCATTTTCTTGTATATAACGTTGAATAGACTGAAAGCGTGCGCTCAGATCGTTTTCATTGACCGGAGTAATACCGAACGGGCCTTCCATCGCTGTCAGCTCTGCTTTTGCTGCTTCTTCGTCGAACTCTTCTGCTGCGGCCATCACCTGGTTGATTTCATCCAGTTTTATTGAGATGAGTTTGGCTTGTTCTTTTGATGGCCGGGTATCATCCCAGTCATCAATACCCAGTTTTTCTGCCAGTTGAGCGTTATAAGCTTTGTTGGCTTCTGCTCTGGCATCACGGGCCTGTCGTTCCAGGTAAGGGATTCGTCTGACTTCGTGTTGAAGTTTCCGAAGCAGGTTTTCCATTTCTTCCTGTCTGGCAGTAAATTGTGAAAGCTTATCCTCAAGTTGCCGGTGGAGATACAGTGCTCTCTGTCTTACCTTTTCACTGACGCTGAATTCTTCTGATACGAGTCTTAACAGGCTTTCAACCCGGGTGAGTTCGGCTACTGTTGCCAGATGATCTTCCAGTATGAGCTCCCTCTCAATCAGTTGTCTGGCCATATCGCTCAGGACTTTGGAAACATAAGGGTCGTCGTGAAAAATATCGGTCAGTGGTTCGGAGACACCGGTTATGAGATTTAGCATACTCTGAACAAAATGCTGTTTAGTCAGAAGCTCTCTCAGTTGGGGTCTGAAGCAGAAATGTTTTGTGAGTTGGATCTGCAGCCAGGTTGGTGTGATGGCCGTCGAAACGACTCTGATGTGTTCCAGCGTAAGTTCAAACTCATCGTTTCCGTAAATTCCATAGGGAGTAGCACTGGCTAATGCCTGCTGAAGAGATTCATAGTATGCAAGCGCTTGCATCGCCTGTTGATCTTCGTCTGCAAGCGTCCTCGGTTGATCTTTGTTAAGGGCGGCTACGTGTCTCGTAACAAACCCCTCCAGCACTGTCATCTGCATGCTACGAATGACGTACTGGTAGCTTTTGACCTTATATTTTTTAACCTTTGTTACCACTTCGAGGGAGGGGGGATTACCTTCAGCTTTTTTCCAGAGGTCATAGAGGTTTTCTACAAAAGCGATATCATGGGGGTTCAGCCTCTGACCATGAAAAACAATCACCTCCCCCCGAGCTTCTGTTACTTCCAGCTTTGGATAACCCGCAGGCACAGGGTAAACCTGTGTGTCGTCCTCGACGTGTACAACGTAGCCGACGGGTTTGCTGTGTGCCAACAGTTCATTAAGAGCCTTTTGTTGTAAATCCTCTTCCAGCACATGAACCTGGATATAGGCAG
Source organism: Endozoicomonas sp. 8E (assembly GCF_032883915.1). Classification (NCBI taxonomy): domain Bacteria; kingdom Pseudomonadati; phylum Pseudomonadota; class Gammaproteobacteria; order Oceanospirillales; family Endozoicomonadaceae; genus Endozoicomonas; species Endozoicomonas sp. 8E. Next base: position 2,334,845 of record NZ_CP120717.1, read on the forward strand.
ATGCAGCTGCTGCCAGGAGAACATCATCATTGACAAAGAGTGATTGTCCCAGACGTTGCAGATCAGGAGGCTGATCGCCTGCAGCGAGAAGACGCATGAAAGTACGCCCATTCACCTCAACTTCTTCTACTTGAATGGTGGCAAGGGGAACATAGTGATGATTTGCGCCGAGGTTTCCTGCCACGTAATTGACAGCTTTAAGTAAATTAGCCAGTTGTCCGGGGCTGGCGATTTTCGTTAACGGTTCTAATTCGCTGTTAACTAATTGGTAACGAACAGTCTCAACTGAATGCTGATCGGTCATTCCGCCTCTGACTTCGATGACCAGAACCTTTTCTTTAAGATTATGGGTGAACCTGAAGGCTGCCTCATTACCCACTTTAAGGACTTTGGTGTATTTTTTGGCAACGCCATTCTCGCCTGTTTCAAACAGATCAACACTGGAAACGCAGCCATCAACATCAGCAAGAACTTCTGTGAAGCCTTTAGAAGGAAAGGCATAGATGGCCCTGTAATCAGTCTTATCACGGTAGGTAGTTGTATAGGATTTGGGTATTGGCTGCTGGTCCTGACCCAGGGTTGGCCGAACCATGACCTCACTGTGGGTAAACTTCACATGTCCATTATTTATAATATCGGCGGACTTTGTCTGCAGCTTGCGATCGGCCAGTGCCTGTGTAGCAATGATGGAAGAACTGATTACAAAAGTCAGGGCAAAGCTTAACGTATTGGGGCGAGCTTTTGTCATTCTACTACCTCAGAGCTGAGTACTGTTTACCGTGAAAAGTGATTTTTTCCTCAAGTGGAGAAGCGGTTTCTAATCGCTCATGGCTGTTAATCGCTCATGGCTGTTTCGATGAGCCGTTGAGAGAATCTAGTTCACAGTTGCAAATCAGGTAAACTGTCGAGCGAATTTATACCAGTCGAACTTTCTAACTCCTTATTGCGCTGAAGATTTGAGTTGTTTTTTTACGAAAGGAAAAGATTCATTAACAGAGTTACAATTCGTTCCCACGCTCTGAGGGGGTCGAAAAACTCGTTCTCGTCATTCCCGCGAAGGCGGGTGTCGCAAAACCCTCTCCAGCGAGGGAACGAGTTGACTCCCGTCATTCCCGACTTCATTCTCGTCATTCCCGCGAAGGCGGGAATCCACACAGACTCACCACCAGAACCATACTGCCCGATGCCCCCTTGGCCTTGTCATCCCCGAGAAGGCAGAGATCCACCGTTGGCGCTGGATTCCCGCCTTCGCGGGAATGACGACCTCTGAGCATGGGAACAAGCTGTTGGAGTTTTGCGACACCCTCAGAGCGAGGGAACGAGTTGACTCCCGTCATTCCCGACTTCATTCTCGTCATTCCCGCGAAGGCGGGAATCCACACAGACTCACCACCAGAACCATACTGCCCGATGCCCCCTTGGCCTTGTCATCCCCGAGAAGGCAGAGATCCACCGTTGGCGCTGGATTCCCGCCTTCGCGGGAATGACGACCTCTGAGCATGGGAACGAACTGGTGGAGTTTTGCGACACCCTCAGAGCGAGGGAACGAGTTGACTCCCGTCATTCCCGACTTCATTCTCGTCATTCTCGACTTCATTCTCGTCATTCCCGACTTCATTCTCGTCATTCCCGCGAAGGCGGGAATCCACACAGACTCACCACCAGAACCATACTGCCCGATGCTCCCTTGGCCTTGTCATCCCCGAGAAGGCAGAGATCCACCGTTGGCGCTGGATTCCCGCCTTCGCGGGAATGACGACCTCTGAGCATGGGAACAAGCTGTTGGAGTTTTGCGACACCCTCAGAGCGAGGGAACGAGTTGACTCCCGTCATTCCCGACTTCATTCTCGTCATTCCCGACTTCATTCTCGTCATTCCCGCGAAGGCGGGAATCCACACAGACTCACCACCAGAACCATACTGCCCGATGCTCCCTTGGCCTTGTCATCCCCGAGAAGGCAGAGATCCACCGTTGGCACTGGATTCCCGCCTTCGCGGGAATGACGACCTCTGAGCATGGGAACAAGCTGTTGGAGTTTTGCGACACCCTCAGAGCGAGGGAACGAGTTGACTCCCGTCATTCCCGACTTCATTCTCGTCATTCCCGACTTCATTCTCGTCATTCCCGACTTCATTCTCGTCATTCCCGCGAAGGCGGGAATCCACACAGACTCACCACCAGAACCATACTGCCCGATGCTCCCTTGGCCTTGTCATCCCCGAGAAGGCAGAGATCCACCGTTGGCACTGGATTCCCGCCTTCGCGGGAATGACGACCTCTGAGCATGGGAACAAGCTGTTGGAGTTTTGCGACACCCTCAGAGCGAGGGAACGAGTTGACTCCCGTCATTCCCGACTTCATTCTCGTCATTCTCGACTTCATTCTCGTCATTCCCGCGAAGGCGGGAATCCACACAGACTCACCACCAGAACCATACTGCCCGATGCCCCCTTGGCCTTGTCATCCCCGAGAAGGCAGAGATCCACCGTTGGCGCTGGATTCCCGCCTTCGCGGGAATGACGACCTCTGAGCATGGGAACAAGCTGTTGGAGTTTTGCGACACCCTCAGAGCGAGGGAACGAGTTGACTCCCGTCATTCCCGACTTCATTCTCGTCATTCCCGCGAAGGCGGGAATCCACACAGACTCACCACCAGAACCATACTGCCCGGAGTCCCCCTGGCCTTGTCATCCCCGAGAAGGCAGAGACCAACTGTTGACCCTGGATTCCCGCCTTCGCGGGAATGACGACCTCAGAGCATGGGAACGAGCTGTTGGAGTTTTGCGACAGCCTCAGAGCGTGGGAATGAGTTGTTGGGCTTTTGCGACAGCCGCCTTCGCGGGAATGACGACCTCAGAGCGATGGAACGACTTGTTGGAGTTCTGCGACACCCTCAGAGCGTGGGAACGAGTTGATTCATGAACAGAGTTTAATCAATTGCCTGATCTGAAAGAAACCGGTAGGTATTCCCTTAAACCGGTTTCTTTTGCATGGCAGTGGAGGGATCATCCAATGGTTTCTGATATCAAAGTTCGTTGCGGGGGTTCTTGTCTTTATGATCAGTCAGTGCTGCTTTCCTCTCGTAGAAGGCGCCCAGAGTGTAAGAGTAAGGAATACTTTCTGCGTGGGAGAATGACCATTTAGGCACATTTTCCCTGAAGTATTTCTCCCAGCCATTCTCAAACAGCTTCATGGTGCGCTCACGGCGTTCACGGAACTGCAGATAATTTTCGTGTCGAGTCCATCCATACATCGTGTTGTTTGCTTTAACACGACTAGCGTATTCTTCATCGGTTTCACTGAAGCCCTGAGGCGAAGCAATAGCGGTGCGTTGTAAATACTCATCGTCTGTTTCACCCAGGCCGCGCCAGCGATTAATTTTGTCAAGACAACGTCCAAGAGGTCCACCCAGCCATTGAGTGAGTATCTTGTTGTCGTTCATAAAAAAGTCGAAAGTGAGACTCGACGCCAGAGCCAAGCCGAAGGTTTGAGCATAGGTGAACCCGGATATAAGACCGTGGGCGTACGCTCCGACAGTAGCTACCGGACCCAGCACCAGGCCGGCGGTGGCAGCAGCCAGAGTTTTCACTTTTTGTGGCGTCGCCCTGTGCAGCAGCGGTACCTGAATCCCTTGTCCGGACCCCATGGACTTCACTATTTCGGGCACCAGACGGAAAATGCTGCGATACCTCTGTGGGTTGGCGTTATGCTGTCTGGCAAACAGCGCAGAGCCTGTTTTCAACAGAATCACTGAGGACGCGGCTTTACCCAATGACATCGCCAGTCCACCCACTTCGGAGATTTGTTCAATGCCACTGTGGTAGGCATATTGCCCGGTTCGGTCAAGATCAACACGGTAGCGTTCCAGCCAGTGCTGGAAAGGTGTGAGCATTCTGTGCAGATAATCCCCCCTGTTGGTCAGGTCCAGCAGATAGAGAAGCGACATGTTTGAGAGGGACAGCGTGCTAGCCTGCGAGACGGTATGAGTCGTCAGTAGCGGTTTGTAGCTGGAGAGGTACCAGGTGACAGCCTGTACCAGGAAGGCTGAAGGTTTGACCCAGTATTCCTTTAGCTGCCACTCAACCGCTGCGGCATGAGCCTGCATCAAGGTGTCATGAATAGCCTTGATCAGGTCTGATTCAGACAGGCTGACAGCATTGGCATAAGGTGTCAGGGTATCCTGAACATTAATCAGGAAGGCAGCTGTCCTGCGGCCATTTTCAAAGGCAATATCGTCAAGAACGTAGTTGGCTATGACTGCGGCTGCGTAGTCTTTCATGCCGACAAGCGACTCTTTCATACCTGCCGGACCCATCAGAGTCCCGGTCACTGGATTAAAGACACTCTGCATGAATGCCTCGGCACTCTCATCGGACAGCATCTGGACAACCTTCCTGAACTCAGGCACCTTGACGCCGTGTTTATAACCAAGGAAGTGCTCAAATTCAGCCACTGTCTGATAACCGTCGACACCTCTGACGGCCTTCATGTAGTTTTCAAGTTCAACCTTACTGATCAGGCCTTCACGAAGCAAAGCCATGATTTTTTTACCACTGGCAGAATGGCTGGCAAAGTATTCCGGGAAGCTTTTCAGGTCCCCTGGTAGATGCTCGACAAAGTGAATGCCCGCTGAGCCTATGTCACGAATTTCGTCATCGTATTGTTGAGACGCGGTTTTTATCTCATTTCTGGCTCTTTGCACCAGAATCTGGGCTTCTCTAATGGCATTTCGAAATGGGTGCTCCGCAGGCTCGAAGGGATAATCCCGGAAGATCGTCTTCAGGCTCTTGAAAACTTCCACAATCCAACTGGCCTGTTTAAACGTCAGTTCGTCTCCGGCCAATGCCTGCAAGCGAATTGGTGCAAATTCATCATTAAAATCGAAAGTCTTGAGGCAGGGTATTGTCTTACCGCTTTCTACTGCAGATTCTGCCAAGCTCATCGCGGCTCCCAGAGCTTGTTTTTTGAGAAGGTGCTGCTGAGTGAATGTGTGTATAGCGTCCAGAACTTTTGCCTGTTTCGGTGTGTACTGGAAGGGACCACCATCATTTTTGACGGCTTCTTCGGCAGCCTTCAGGACTTTTTTCATTCTCTCAATATCTGCTCCAGAGGCTTCAATTTCAGCTTTCGGGTGGGCCTGTTTCTGAATCAGCTGTTGGATCTTGTCGCCAAATCCGGCATCGACTTGATCAGTTGCGTCCCGGGCATAAGTATCTGAATGGTCTTTAATAGCAATAACGTAATGGGCTGCTTCCAGCGATGCGGGGTCGCCATCTATCCGGATGTCCAGATTTGTTTTGGTTCTCAGTTCCTCAACGATTTCATCTCGTATTTCTACACTGCATTCCAGCAGGAAATTTATAATGTCCTCTACTCGCTCTTTATTGGTTTGCTCATCACCTGCAGACAGACCCAGCTCGGTCTGATATTGTTTCATTGCCTGATTGAGCGTCGTATCGTCTTTATCTGAAGTATCTTTGAATTCAGTATGGCTACCCAAAGAGACCAATTGTTTGCGACGAATAGCATCCAGATTGTGATTAGCAGTCTCTGGCTCACTTTCAGCTTCTTCTACTGCTCGCCTGGCTGTGGCTAACTCACGATCAAGAACGTATCGGGGTTTGGATCCCAGGCGAGCCATTTGCCTGTCAAGCTCATTCTCAATGGCTGCGATACGCTCATTGACATCAGGCTGACCCACTTTGAAAACTTCTTCATCCAGTTGTTCAAGCTTTTCTCTAATCAGACTCTTTTGTTCGTTTATGCCGGCATCATCTCTGTAGTCATTAATGTTGAGTTGATCAGCAATTTTATTGTTACTGACCCTTTTAACACCTTCATCGTCATAAGTTTCCTCTAGTTCTTCCATTAATTCCTGAAGTCTTTCTCTCAGGGTATCCTTCTGGTCAGACAGGTCGGCATCGTCTGCAAACCCTATATGCAGTTTACTGGCCAGTTTAGCGAAGAAAGTTTCTCCTCTTTCCTGAGCAGCAGGGTTTTCATGAGTGTCAATATTTAGCTTGTCCTCCAGAGCGATAAGATAATCTGCCTGTCGTTCTCTGGCCCGCTGATCCGATTCTTCGACTTTGAAGGTAATCCAATCACGAATACTGCGCAGTACCAAATCCATCTTAACCAGACTCCACTCCAGGTCTTTCTCCGGGTCTTCCATCAGATCAGGCCTTTTTCCTTCCCACCGGAGGATCTTGTCCATCTGATCCAGCTCGTGATTTGAGATATCACCGCCATCAAGCCTTGAAAGAACCCTTTTCAGTCTTGCTGCTTTGTCATCACCTTCATTGATGTTGATGCTGAGTATCCCTTCCATGGATTTCAGTACGGCCAGGGCCTCTTCGTCTGACTGCTGTCGGGCTTCTCTGATGTATATCCGGATAGCTTCAGAAATGACCTGACGATGGTAATACACATCGTTCTCTTCGCGGAGGTGCTCTTTCTCAAAAACGCTTTGCACGGCAAGAAGGGTCCTGAATACTTCAGGCATGACTTTGGGGTGGCCTGGTGTTCTGATGTCTTCCAGTTCGTTTTCCAGCTTTGAAAGCTCGAAGAGCTTGTCATGTACCATTAACTCGAGATTGACGCGGTCTTCCAGACTGCTGTCTTCATTCAGATCAATACCCAGAACTGCTGCCAGAGAAGCTTTTCTGAGTCCGGTGTAATAATCCTCCATATTGAGCTGCTCAACCATTTTCATAAGTGTTTGAATCAGATGTTCTTGCTGAACGTCAATATCTGCATTGCTATCAAAATCCTTGATGTTTAAATATGCGGCAATAGTCGTAAAGCGTTTTTTTATTTCTGCTGCTTTTTTAGCCTCTGAGCTGGTGATTTGTTGCTGAAAGGCTTGCTGACCAGCCTCCAGGTCGTCTTCATTAAGTGGGACAACAATAAGCCTGGCTCCAATAGTCGCCAGATTTTCCTCCAGAGCTTGTTTCTGTGACTGTGCTGTTGGGGCTACCAATCTGAAGATTTCAGTAATTTTTTTGCTGATCAGTCTGGCTTGCTCTTCCAGTGGTTGGGTATCATCCCAGTCCTCAATACCAAGCTCTGTTGCTGTTTGAGCGTTGCGAGCTTTTGTGGCATCTGTTCTGGCATCATGAACTTGTTTTTTTAGCAATGGAATTTGATCGGCTTCCCGTTGAAGCGTCTCTATCTGGTTTACCAGAGCATCTACCGTGCCATGAATCTTCGCAAGCTCATCCACAAGTTGCTGATTTAACTCCTCCATTCTCAAGTTTTGCCCGATACCTTGAGCGGCTGATGCGAATAAGCGACTGGTTAATTCACTTTGTTTTGCCAGCACGGCCTCTATTGTCCTGAGCTTCTCTAACTCGTTTTCCATCTCAAGCAGTTGCCCGACAAAGTCACCAATGACTCTGGCAGTAAAGTCTTCGCCAAGGCCAGAAGAATCATCAGAAGGATAAATATGAGAATCAACATACGAATTGGTGAGAAATAGTAAAGCTTTATGAATATCCTGAACAAATTGCCCGTTAGCCAGAAGATTTCTAAGTACAGGTTTGAAGCCGAAGTGTCTTAACAGTTGAATATGCACCCAGGTTGGCGTGGTCAACTCCGAAGTGAAATAGACGTGTTCTGATGTGAATTCAACTTCATCTGCTCCATCTGAAACAGCGCTGGCCAATGCCAGCTGAAGCCCTTCAAAGTAGGCAAGCTCGTACACCTTATCACCGTCTTCTTTAACGAAGTTGAGTCCGGTATGGCGCTTTGCGGCCAAATCCTCCAGTATTGTCATCTGCCTGCTTCGAATGATGTACCGGTAGCTTTTGACCTTGTCTTTTTTAACCTGTGCAGTGTCCTTGTTATCATAACCGGTACCCCAATTCGAGACGCCATAGAGATTTTGCACAAGGGCGATATCGGTTGGGCTCTGTTTCTGACCATGGAAGACAATAATCTCCCCCGGAGTCTCAGTCACTTCCAGTTTTGGATAACCAGCAGGGACAGGATAAGCCTGTGTCTCATCCTCGACGTGTACAACATAGCCGACGGGGTTATGGTATGACAGCAGATCTTCCAGGGCTCTCTGTTGTATATCTTTCCCCAGAACATGCACCTGGGTATAGGCAGAGGTGGCCGCTGCCAAAAGCACCTCATCATTGACAAAAAGTGACTGACCCAGACGCTGCAGCTCAGGGGGCTGATCGCCTGCGGCGACAAGGCGCATGAAGGTGCGCCCGTCCACCTCAACCTTATCTACTTCAAGGGTGGCAAGGGCAATATAGTTATCGGCTTCGCCAAGGTTTCCTGCTCTTTCATTCGCACCTTTCAGTACCCTCACCAGATGATCGGGGCTGGCCATTCCAGTAAACGGTTCCAATGTCCAGGCGTCCCCTGATTGAGCGCGAACAGCCCCAATTGAATCCTGATGGGTCATACTGTTTCTGACTTCGATAAGCAGTTTCTCTTCTGCAAGGTTATGGGTAAACCTGAAGACCCCCTCATTACCCACCTTCAGGACTTTGGTGTACTTCTGAGCAACGTTATTCTCGTCTGTCTCAAACTGATCAACACTGGAAACGCCACCCTCGATGCCAGAAAGAACGTCTGTGAAGCCTTCAGAAGGAATGTCATAGCCTGCTCTGATTTCAGTCTGATCAGGGTAGGTGGTGGTAAAGGATTTGGGTATTGGCTGCAAGTTATCATCCAAAGTTGGCGTAACGATGACCTCACTCTGGGTAAACTCCACCTGTTCACTGCCCGAAAAATCAACAGATTTTGTCTGCAGCCTGCGACTGGCCAGTGCGTCTGTAGCAATGATGAAAGAGCTGATTGCAACGGCCACGGCAAGGCTTAATGCATTGGGGCGGATATTTCTCATTCTACTACCTCGAAGCTGAGTATTTTTATTACTGCGAAAAGCGATTGCCACACCAGGCGAGGAAGCGACTTCTAATCGCTTATGGCTGTCAATCACTTATTCGAGTAGCTTCAAGGCTCTTTTACTTTAACGGAGAAATCTCAGTGGGCTCAGAAGGAAAGCTCACACATGGCGCCATCACCGGTGTTTTGTCACCGGTGTGGTTCTAATGGTAGTTGCTAGTCGCGTGATTAATTCACCGGCACTTTCTTATTGCCCCGTTGCTACTCGTAGAAGGCTCCAAGAGTGTAGAAGTAAGGAATACTTTCTGCATGGGAGAACGACCATTTGGGCACATTCTCCCTGAAGTATTTCTCCCAGCCATTCTCATACAGTTCCATGGTGCGATCCCGGCGTTCGCGGAACTGCAGGTAATTTTCATGTCGCGTCCAGCCATACAGGGTGCCGTTGGCTTTAACACGGTTTGTATAGTCTTTATCGGTTTCACTGAAGCGTTGAGGTGTAGCAACAGCCGTACGTTTCACATATTTATCTTGCGTTTCACCCACGCCCAGCCAGCGATTAATTTTGTCAAGACTGCGGCCCAGAGGTCCACCCAGCCATTGAGTGAGCATCCTGTTTTCGTTCATAAAGAAGTCATAAGTGAGGCTCGACGCCAGCGCGAATCCGAAGGTTTGGGCGTAGGTAAACCCGGATAAAAGGCCGTGGGCGTATGTTCCGAAGGTGGCTACCGGGCCCAGCATCAGACCGGCTGTGGCCGAGGCCAGGGTTTTCACTTTTTGTGGCGTCACCCTGTGCAGCAGCGGTATCTGAACTCCCTGTCCGGAACCCATGGATTTCACTATTTCCGGCACCAGACGGGAAATGCTGCGATACATCTGCGGGTTGGCGTTGTACTGTCTGGCAAACAGCATGGTTCCGGTTCTCAGCAGAATGACTGAAGACGCAGCTTTGCCCAATGGCATGGCCAGCCCACCTAATTCAGAGATTTGTTCAATTTCACTGTGGTAGGCATATTGCCCGGTTCGATCAAGATCAACACCATAACGTTCCAGCCAGTGCTGGAAAGGTGTCAGCATCCGATGCAGGTAATCACCCCTGTTGGTCAGATCCAGAAGATAGAGGAACGACATGTTTGAGAGGGACAGCTCAGCAGCCTGCCAGGTGCTGTGGCTGGCCAGCAGGGGTTTGTAGCTGGAGAAGTACCAGGTGACAGCCTGTACCAGAAAGGCTGAAGGCTTGACCCAGTAATCCAACAGCTGTCGTTCAACCGCTGCGGCATGGGCCTGCATTAATGTGCCATGAACAGTTTCGATCAGGTCTGACTCAGATATTCCGGCAGCGTGGGCATAAGGCGTCAGGGTATCCCGAACATTGCTCAGGAAGGCTGCCGTCCTGCGACCGTTTTCAAAGGCAATATCGTCAAGAACGTAGTTGGCGATGACCGCAGCTGCGTACTCTTTCATGCCGGCAACAGATTCTTTCATACCCGTCGGGCCAGTGGCTGTCAGAGCTACTGGGTCAAAGGCACTTTGCATGAATGCCTCAACAGCCTTGTCGGACAACATCCGGACAACCTTCTTGAAGTTGGGTACATGGACGTCGTGTTTGTAGCCAAGAAAGTGTTCAAATTCATCCACTGTCTGATAACCGTCGACACCTCTGACGGCCTTCATGTAGTTCTCAAGCTCGATTTTGCTGATCAGTCCTTCCCGCAGCAGGGCCATGATCTTGTTGCCACTGGCAGAATGGCTGGCAAAGTATTCCGAGAAGCCTTTCAGATCCTCTGGTTCATGTTCGACGAAGTAAATGGCTCTTTTGCCCATGCCGTGTATTCCATCGTCGTATTGTTGAGCCCCGGTTGTCATCTCATACCGGGCCCTGTCTGCCAGAGCCTGGACTTGTTCAATGACATTCTGAGGCTGATCTTCTGCGGGCTCGACAGGGGAGAGCGGGATGCTCGTCTTCAGGCTTTTGAAGACTTCCACCATCCGACTGGCCTGATTAAACGTCAGATCGTCACCGACCGCCTGCAGGCGAATCGTTGCAAATTCATCGTTAAAATCGAAAGTCGCAAGGCAGGGTATTGTTTTACCGTTTTTGACTGCCGATTCTGCCAGGCCCACTGCGGCATCCAGAGCCTGTTGCCTGAGAGGGTGCTGCTGTATGAAGGTGTCCATATCGGTCAGAACTTTTGCCTGTCTCGGCGTGAGCTGGTAGGGGCCGCCATTATTTTCGACGGCTTCTTCTGCTGCCTTCAGGACTTTCTCCATGCTCCCAATGTCTGCTTTCCTGGCTTCAATCTTAATTCTCAGGTCAGCCCATTCCTGGAGCAATTGATTGATCTTGCCGCCGCTACCATCATGCCCGCCCAGTTGTGTCTGTTTTTCTACCAGAGCATTAATCCGGTGTTCACAGGTGTCAGTGGGGTCTGGTTTGAGACCAGCAGCTTCTTCAGTGGCGTCAAGCGCCGCTTTATGATGATCTACCAGAGCTTTTTGTGCTTTTGATACAGCATCATTTGCCTGCTTCAATATTAAGCCCAGCCTGTCCATTTCGTTCATATGCAGGATTTTAGCTGTCTGATCGATGTCGCCGGGATCGATCATCTCCTTTTCTTTACGATCCAGCTTCTTTTTTGCACTCGACTCTTTAATCAGTGCATTCCCCAATTCAGAGCTTTTTATGAAGTGCTGCTCCAGGAATTTCATGATTTGAAGGTACTTTTTCCTGGTTAAAAGCAGTTCACCCAATGCTTCATTGTTTTCGTTCTGACCAAGAGAATCAGCAGAGGTTGCAATGGCAATAAAGTCATCAGCATCTGCCACTGAACCGGAGTCACCCTTTATCTGGATGACCAGACCTGTTTTGGTCTTCAGCTCATTAAGGATTTCACCCCGTCGTTCTCTACTGCATCCACACAGGAAGTCCCTGAAGTCCTTTAATCGCTCCTCGGTGGTTTGTTTGTCACCAGCAGTCAGATCCAACTCGATCTGAACTTGTTTCATTGCCTGATTGAGAGCCCTGTTCTCTTCATCCGAGAGATCCTGGATTTCAGTAGTGTGCCCCGCAAATAATATCCGTTTGCCACGAAGTGTCGTCAGCCTGCGATGAGCGGCTGCCAGTTCACTTTCAGTTTTTTGTATTGCCTGCCTGGCCCTGGCTAGCTCGCGATCAAGAACATATCGGGGTTTAGGCCCCAGCCGGGCCATTTGCCTGTCAAGCTCACGCTCAATGACTGTGATACGCTCATAAATGGTAGGCCGACCTGCTATGCAGAATCCTTCATCCATCTCCCGGAGTTTTTCTTTAATCAAGTTTTTCTGCTCATCCAGAGAAACAGTAACCTTATATTCATCAAAATTAAGTTGATGAGCCATTTCATTGTTTGCAGCCCTTGTGAAATCTTCACTGTCAAGGAAGTCGCCTACATTTACTCTCAATGCCTGAATTTTGTCTCTTAGTACATTCCTCTGGTCATTGAGGCTGACACCTTTTTCAAATTCAACTTTTAGATTCCTGGCACTTGCGGCAATATAATTCTTGAGTCTTTCTCTGGCAGAAGGGTTTTCACTCGTGTAGATGTTCAGCTCCTGCTCTACAGCTTCAAGCATCTCCCTCTGTTGGCCTGGGACACGGGCATCCACATCCGGGGTGTGGATATGAAAGGCAAGACGATCAAGAAGTTTCAAGATTCTGGTTGCACTGTTTTTACCTGCAGGCGAGATATCTTCTGTCCAGAGGGAATTTTCCATCTCATCCAGCATGGATTCTGAGAAGTCTCCGTTCTTTAGTTTTTCTGAAACCCTCCCAAACCTTGTTGCTTTGTGATCATCTTTGTTGACCTCGATTTTGAATATTTTTTCTACTGTTCCCAGTATTTTCAGAGCCTCTTTTTCTGCCTCCTGTCTTGCTTTTGTGATGTATGTCTGAATCTCCTCGGAAATGGCGTTACGACGGTAATACAGATCTTCCTCGCTATTGAGGTCATCCATCTTCAGGGCTTTTTCTACGGCAGTCAGTTTCTCAAGTACTATAGGCTCGGCACCGGTGTGGCCTGTTGTTCTGATGTGATGGATTTCTTTTTCCAGGTCTGCAAGCTTGTGGAGCTTGACATGTAATGCAAATTCCAGGTCGGTGACTATTTCTGGTGAGGTGTCATCACTCAGATCAATACCGAGCATTGTTGCCAGAACCTCTTTTTTGGCCCTGGTGTAAGAATTCTCTGTATCCTGCTGCTCACTGGTTGTCTGAACTCTCTGAAGCAGGAGTTCGTGTTGAGCAGTGATTGTTTTAAGTTGTTGTTGCAGGCGTTCATTCTGTTCATTCATTGTCTTCAGTTTTTGGAGCAGGTGTTCTTGTTGAACGTCAGCATCTGCGCTGGTGCTCTGTTGCTGAAGAAGTTGTTTATCAATCTCGGTTTGCTGTTGACTCAGGTGTTGCTGAATGGCCTGACGACGGACTTCCGGGTCCTTTGCGTTATCTGAGATCAGACCGAGCTGACTTTCAATGTCAGTCAGAAAATTCTGGATGACCACATTGTTCGGTTCTGCTTTTTTTTGCAGATGTCGTTGAGTGTGCTGATAGAAAGCATCCAGATCCTTGCCATTGTTCAGAGTAATACCGAATATGCTTTCAATGGCGGCCAGTTTTGCTTTTATAGCTTCTTCCCGTGACTGTCCTGTTGTGGCAACTGTTGCGTCATCTTCTGCAGCAACCGGTTTGTCCATTTCAAGAATTTTCTCTCTGATAATTCTGGCTTGTTTTTCCAGTGGCTGGGTATCGTCCCAGCCATCAATAACCAGCTCTGCTGCGAGCCTGGTATTGAAAGCGGCTCTTGCTTTTGCGACGGCATCACGAACCTGTTTGTCAATCATTGGCATTTGATCGATGAGGTGCTGAAAGTTCAGGATGGAGTTTTTCTGTGCTTCGAGCTTTTGTTGATGTTGACACTGAAATCTTTCTTGCAGAATGACCCCGGCAAACATCGTCCAAAGGTGTTTCCGGATGGTTTTTTGACGGTGTTCCGGAGTCTCTTCTTTATTTGGAACCAGACCGAGCTGACCTTCAACGCTAGCCAGTTTTTCCCGTAAAACCTCATCGGTCTGGTCTGCCTGTTGTCGGAGATGCAGCAGAATCAACTCAGAGCGTCCACCCAGATCGTTTTCATTGTATGTAGCAATGCCGAGCTTGCCTTCAATCGCTGCCAGTGTTTCTTTCAGAGTCTTTTCCCGAGACAGTCCTGTTGCGGTCACGGATTGGTGCAATTCATGAGTTTTTTCTCTGAGGAGTATGGCTTGTTCTTCCAGTGATCGGGTGTCATCCCATTCAGTAATACCAAGTACTGCTGCTGCGTGAGCGTAGCGTGCTTTTGTGGTATCGGCACCGGGATCGGATGTTTTCACTGTCTCGAGGAGTTCGGACTCTCTTGCTTTCAGCTTTTCCAGCGTACTTACCATCTCAAGCATCTGTTCGGCAATGTCGGCCATGACTTTGGAGGCAAACCCTGTGTCTTCGCCAACAGCAAAAGCCTTCACCGCATTGTGGAGTAAAAAATTCTCAATATTCTTAACAAAATTATGGTTGATCAGAAGATTTTTAAGTACAGGCTTGAAGTTGAAGTTTTTTATCAGTTGAAACTGCACCCAGATTGGCGTGATGACTGACGAAGCGTCTCTGATATGCGCCGTTGTGAACTCAAATTCATCGGTTTCATCTGGCGTGGCACTGGTTAATGCCTGCTGAAGAGATTCATAGTATCTAAGCTTCGACAGTGTATCTTCGTTCAGCTCAGCATCATTTTGTGCAGCCAACTCAGCAGCAAACTCCTCCAGCAGCTCCATTTGCCTGCTTCTGATAACGTACTGGTAGCTTTTAACCTTGTCTTTTTTAATCTGTGTACTCTGGTCTTTAAATTTATTCCAGAGATCATAGTGGCTTTCCACAAAAGCAATATCGGTGGGATTCTGTTTCTGACCACGGAAAACAATAATCTCCCCCGAAACCTGATCCACTTCCAGCTTTGGATAACCCGCAGGTATAGGATAGACCTGTGTGTCATCCTCGACGTGAACAACATAGCCGACGGGTTTATGGTAGAACAACAGATCATTCAGAGCTTCCTGTTGTAAATCGTCTTTCAGAACATGAACCTGCGTATAGGCAGAGGTGGCTGCTGCCAGAAGCGCTTCATCATTGATAAAGAGTGATTGACCAAGACGCTGCAACCCGGGAGGCTCATCGCCAGCAGCAACAAGACGCATGAAGGTGCGCCCATTGACTTCAACTTCGGTTACTCCAACGGTGGCCAGGGCGACATAGTTATCAGCTTCACCAAGGTTTCCTGCCCTTTCATTGGCACCCTTCAGCAATCCGGCCAGTTGTTCGGGAGTGGCGATTTTTGTTAACGGATCTAACGGCTGGATGTCACCTGATTGATTTCGAATAGCCTCAATGGAATCCTGATCGGTCATTCCGTCTCTGACTTCAATGACCAGTGTTTTTTCTGCAAGGTTATGGGTAAACCTGAAGATCCCTTCATTACCGACTTTCAGGACTTTGGTGTACTTCCGGGCAAAGTCATTGTTGTCGGTTTCAAACAGATCAACACTGGAAACGCCACCCTCGATGCCAGAAAGAATGTCTGTAAAGCCTTTCGAAGGAACCTCATGTTCTGCCTTGATTTCAGTCCGGTCAGGGTAGGTGGTTGTAAAGGATTTCGGTACTGGCTGCCGGTCATCACCTAAAGTTGGCTGAACCATGACCTCACCATGGGTAAACTCCACATGCTCATTGCCCCGAATATCGAAAGACTTTGTCTGCAGCCTGCGATCCGCCAGAGCCTGCGTAACAATGATGGAGGAGCTGATTGCAACAACCACAGCAAGGCTCAATGCATTGGGATGAGCATTTGTCATTCTGCTACCTCGCAGCTGAGTACTTTTATTACCCTGAAAAGTGATGGCCACGCCAGACGAGGAAGCAGCTTTTAATGGTTCATAGCTGTCAGTGGGTCATGGTTGCAGATAGAGATCCCGATTGAGGGGCATTGCTCTTGTCATGACCGTGAACTTTCTGATCATCGCCCTTTTGCCATCTGTAAAAGGCTCCAAGAGTGTAGAAGTAAGGAATACTTTCTGCATGGGAGAACGACCATTTAGGCATATTTTTCCTGAAGTATTTCTCCCAGCCATTCTCGAATAGCTTCATGGTGCGATCACGGCGTTCACGGAACTGCAGATAATTTTCCTGTCGAGTCCAGCCAGGCATCATGTCACTTGTTTTCACACGGTTTGCATATTCTTCATCGGTTTCACTGAAGCGTTGAGGCGAAGCAATAGCCGTACGTTGCACATAGTTATCCTGCGTTTCGCCCACGGCTATCCAGCGATTAATCTTGTCAAGACTGCGACCCAGAGGTCCACCCAGCCATTGAGTGAGCATCTTGTTGTCGTTCATAAAGAAGTCGAAAGTGAGACTCGATGCCAGCGCGAACCCGAAGGTTTGAGCGTAGGTAAACCCGGATATCAGACCGTGGGCGTATGCTCCGACAGTGGCTACCGGGCCCAGCACGAGGCCGGCGGTGGCCGAGGCCAGCGTTTTCACTTTTTGTGGTGTCGCCCGGTGCAGCAGCGGTACCTGAACCCCTTGTCCGGAACCCATGGATTTCACTAGTTCGGGCACCAGACGGGAAATGCTGCGATACATTTGAGGGTTGGCGTTGTGCTGCCTGGCAAAGAGCATGGCGCCGGTTCTCAGCAGAATGACTGAAGAAGCGGCCTTGCCCAATGGCATGGCCAGTCCGCCCAGTTCAGAAACTTTTTCAATTCCGCGGTGGTAGGCATATTGCCCGGTTCGGTCCGGATCAACACCGAGGCGTTCCAGCCAGTGCTGGAAAGGTATGAGCATCCGGTGCAGGTAATCACCCCGGTGGGTCAGATCCAGAAGATAGAGCAATGACATGTTCAAGAGAGACTGCTCGACAGCCTGCAGTGTGGTATGGGTTGCCAGTAGCGGTTTGTAGCCGGAGAAGTACCAGGTGACAGCCTGTACCAGAAAGGCGGAAGGTTTGCCCCAGTAATTATTGAGCTGATATTCAACCGCTACGGCATGAGCCTGCATCAAGGTGCCATGGATAGCCTCGATCAGTTCTGTTTCAGAGAGTCCGACAGCATTGGCATAGGGTGTCAGGGTGTCCTGAACATTGGCCAGAAAGGCCGCCGTCCTGCGGCCATTATCAAAGGCAATATCGTCAAGAACATAGTTGGCGATGACCGCTGCTGCATACTCTTTCATGCCGGCAATCGACTCTTTCATAGCTGCCGGGCCATTTGCACTCAGGGCCACTGGCATAAAAGCACTCTGCATGAATTTCTCAGCACTCTTGTCGGACAACATCCGGACAATGGCTTTGAAGTGAGGCACATTGACACCGTGTTTGTAGCCAAGGAAATGTTCAAATTCATCCACTGTCTGATAACCGTCGACACCTCTGACGGCCTTTATGTAGTTCCCAAGTTCAACCCTGCTGATCAGACCTTCACGCAGAAGAGCTATGATCTTGTTGCCACTGGCAGAATGGCTGGCAAAGTATTCGTGCAAACCTTTCAGATCTCCTGATTCATGCACGACGAAGTGAATGGCTCTTTTGCCCATGCCGCGTATTTCATCGTCGTATTGTTGAGCCCCGGTTTTCATCTCATGCCTGGCCCTGTCTGCCAGAGCCTGGACTTGTTCAATGACACTCTGGGGCTGATCTTCTACAGGCTCGAAAGGGGAGGGCGGGAAGCTCGTCTTCAGGTTTTTGAAGACTTCCACAATCCGACTGGCCTGGTTAAACGTCAGATCGTCTCCGACCAGTGTCTGCAGGCGAATCGGTGCAAATTCATCGTCAAAATCGAAAGTCGTCAGGCAGAGTATTGTCTTACCGCTGTTGGCGGCTGATTCTGCCAGACCCAGTGCGGCATCCAGAGCCTGTTGCTTGAGAGAGTGCTGCTGTGTGAAGGTCTCCATAGCGGCCAGAATATTGACCTGTTCCGGCGAGAACTGGAAGGGGCCGCCGTCATTTTCGACAGCTTTCTCCGCAGCTTTCAGGTCTTCCTTCATCCTCTCAAAGTCTGCTTCCCTGATTTCAATCTCCCTTTCCAGACGAACCCGCTCCTGAGTCAGTTGCTGGATTTTACCGCCGGTACCATCATGCCCACCCAATTGTACCTGTATTTTTCTCAGGGCATTAATCCGTTGTTCATGGGTGTCAGAAGAGTCTGGTTTGAGACCCACGGCTGCTTCGATGGCTTCAAGAATGGCTTTATCAGGATCTGCCAGAGTGTCCTCTGCCTCTGATACAGATTCATTCTGTTCCGTTACTGAACCTGACGTGGCTATTTCATTGTTCTGGGCGGTTTTAGCCTTCTCGTCGATGTGCCCTGAACGGGTAATCTCTTCTTTTTTAAGGTCCGGATTATCTTGCGTACTGATCTCTCCAATCAGTGCATGGTTCATTTTCCTGGTTTTTCTGTCGTGTTTACGCAAGAGTTCTGTGATCTGAATGTATTTTTTCCGGGTTAAAAGCAGTTCGCCCAAAGCTTCGTTGGCTTCTTTCTGACCATAGGAACCTGCATAGAGTGCAATGGCAATAGAGTGACCCGCTTCTGCCACTAAACCGAGGTCACCTGTTATCCGGATATTCAGATTTTCTTTGAACCCCGGTTCCTTAACGACTTTCTCCCGTTTTTCTGCACTGTATTCCCGCAGGAAATGTTGGATGTCCTCAAAACGCTCTCTGGGGGATTGTTCGTCACCGGCAGTCAGACCCCACTCGATCTGAACTTTTTTCATTGCCTGAGTGAGAGCATCGGTTCCTTCACCCGGGATATGTTGAAGGTCAGCACGTTCCCCCGCATATAACACGTGTTTGCCACGAAGATTGTTCAGCTTGCGATAAAGACCTGCCAGTTCACTTCCAGCTTCTTCCAGTAGTCGTCTGGCTCTGGCTACCTCACGATCAAGAACGTATCGGGGTTCAGGTCTCAGGCGAGCCATTTGCCTGTCAAGCTCATCCTCAGCTTGTTGCTTAAGCTGAAGTACTATGAACTTTTGCTTTTCACTGGTAGTGGCTTTCTCCAATGTGAGCTTCAAGTGGTTGTTAACCCGGATGAGTTTGCCTTCTCTTGCCATCAGCTCTGCCTGCTCGCTTTCGCTCTCGATCAGCCGTCTGGCCATGTCGCTCAGAACTTTGAAAGCAAGCAGGTCGTCGTTGCAAGAAGCATTGAGCTGTGATTCGTCGACAACGGGTATAAGACTCATAATACCCTGAACAAAATTCTGCTTATTCAGGAGGTCTCTCAGTACGGGTTTGAAGCTGAAGTATTGTGTCAGTTGAACCTGCAGCCAGGTTGGCGTGATAACAGACGAAGCGGCCCTGATGTGTTCCAGTGTGAATTCAAATTTTTTTTCCGGAGCTGTCTGGTCTGGAATGAAATTGGCCAATGCCTGCTGGAGATATTCGTAGAATGCAAGCGCATGTGTCGCCAGTTTATCTTCTTTTGCAGGCGTCGTCGGTTTATCTTCGCTAATTTCAGCGCCGTAGCGTGTAACAAACTCTTCCAGTATTGCCATTTGCCTGCTTCGAATGACGTGCAGGTAGTTGTTGACCTGATATTTATTAACTTGTGTTGTTACTGCAGGGGCAGGGTCACCACCCTCAGCTTCTTTCCAGAGGTTATGGAGGTTTTCTACAAAAGCGATATCATCCGGCTTCAGCTCCTGACCACGGAAAACAATTACCTCCCCCGGAGCTTCTGCTACTTCCAGCTTTGGATAACCTGAAGGCACAGGGTAATTCTGTGTGTCACCCTCGACGTGTACAACATAGCTGACAGGTTTGCTGACTGCCAGGAGTTCATTAAGAGCCTGCTGTTGTATATCCTCTCCCAGAACATGAACCTGCATATAGGCAGAGGTGGCGGCTGCCAGGAGAGCATCGTCATTGACAAAGAGTGATTGACCCAGACGATGCAGTTCAGGGGGCTGATCGCCCGAAGCGATAAGACGCGTGAAGGTGCGCCCATGCACTTCAACTTTTTCTACTTCAACGGTGGCAAGGGCGACATAGTGATCGCCTGGGCCGAGATTTCCCGCTCTTTCCTGTACAGTTAGCAACACATCAGCCAGTCCCGCGGGGCTGGCGATTTTTGTTAACGGTTCTAATGGGGGACTGTCCCGAAGTGAACAATGAAATCGAGCACGAACAGCCTCAACGGAATCCTGATCGGTCAATCCGGCTCTGACTTCAATGACCAGTTCTGTTTCTTCAAGGTTATGGGTGAACCTGAAGACTCCCTCATCACCTAACTTCAGGACTTTGGTGTATTTCTGGGCAACATCATTCTCGCCTGTTTCAAACAGATCAATACTGAAAGCGTCGCTATTAGTAACAGAAAGGAATTGTGTAAAGCTTAAAATAGGAGGGTCGTAAATCTCCCGATATGTAGCATGTTTAGGGTAAGTGGTTGTGGAGGACTTAGGTATTGGCTGCCCGTCAAGACCTAAAGTTGACCGAACGATGACTTCACTATGGGTATACTCCTTGTGTCCATTGACCAGAATATTGATAGATTTTGTCTGCAGCCTGCGCTCGGCCACTGCCTGCGCGCCAGTGATCAAAGAGCTGATTGCAATCAACACTGCAAGGCTTAGTGCATTGGGGCGAGTATTTATCATTCTACTACCTCAGAGGCAGGTACTTTTTTTACCCTGAAAAATGATGGCCATGCCAGATGGGTAAGCGGCTTTTAATGGCTCATGGCTGTCAGTGGCTTATGGTTGCAGATAGAGATCCTGATTGAGGGGCATTGCTCAGATCATTACCGTGAACTTTCTGATCATCGCCCTGTCGCAACTCATAGAGGGCACCCAGAGTGTAGGAGTAAGGAATACTTTCTGCGTGGGAAAATGACCATTTAGGCACATTCTCCCTGAAGTATCTCTCCCAGCCATTCTCAAACAGTTTCATGGTGCGATCCCGGCGTTCGCGGAACTGCAGGTAATTTTCGTGTTGCGTCCAGCCATACCGGGTGTTATTTGCTTTGACATGGCTTGCATAGGCTTCATCGGTTTCATCGAAGCGTTGGGGCCTGGCAACAGTTGTACGTTTCACGTATTTATCTGTCGTTTCCCCCACACCAATCCAGCGATTAATCCTGTCAAGACTTCGGCCCAGAGGTCCACCCAGCCATTGAGTGAGCATCTTGTTGTCGTTCATAAAAAAGTCGAAAGTGAGACTCGACGCCAGAGCGAATCCGAAGGTTTGGGCATAGGTAAATCCGGATAAAAGACCATGGGTATATGCTCCGGCAGTGGCTATCGGTCCCAGCACCAGACCGGCGGTAGCAGAGGCCAGAGTTTTCACTTTTTGTGGTGTCACCCTGTGCAGCAGCGGTACCTGAACCCCTTGTCCGGAACCCATGGATTTCACTATTTCTGGCACCAGACGGGAAATGCTGCGATACATTTGAGGGCTGGCGCTGTATTGTCTGGCAAACAGCGTGGAGCCGGTTCTCAGCAGAATGACTGAAGAAGCGGCCTTGCCCAATGGCATGGCCAGTCCGCCCAGTTCAGAAACTTTTTCAATTCCGCGGTGGTAGGCATATTGCCCGGTTCGCTCAGGATCAACACCGAAGTGTTCCAGCCAGTGCTGGAAAGGTATGAGCATCCGGTGCAGGTAATCACCCCGGTGGGTCAGATCCAGAAGATAGAGCAATGACATGTTCAAGAGAGACTGCTCGGCGGCCTGCAGTGTGGTGTGGGTCACCAGCAGAGGTTTGTAGCTGGAGTAGTACCAGGTGACAGCCTGTACCAGAAAGGCCGAAGGCGTGACCCAGTAGTCATTGAGCTGATTCTCAACCACTGCGGCATGAGCCTGCATCAATGTGCCATGGATAGCCTTGATCAGTTCTGATTCAGAGAGTCCGGCCGCATTGGCATAAGGTGTCAGGGTATCCTGAACATTGGCCAGAAACGCTGCCGTTCTGCGGCCATTGTCAAAGGCAATATCGTCAAGAACATAGTTGGCGATGACCGCTGCTGCGTACTCCTTCATGTCGGCAACCGACTCTTTCATAGCTGCCGGGCCAGTTGCAGTCACGGTCACAGGAGTAAAGACACTCTGCATGAATTCCTCAGCACCCTTGTCGGACAGCATCTGGACGGCACTCTTGAAGTGAGGCACATTGACACCCTGTTTGTAGCCAAGAAAGTGCTCAAATTCATCCACTGTCGGATAGCCGTCGACACCTCTGACGGCCTTCATGTAGTTCCCAAGCTCAGCCTTGCTGATCAGTCCTTCACGCAGCAAAGCGATGATCTTGTTGCCAGTGGCAGAATGGCTGGCGAAGTATTCCGGGAAGCTTTTCAGAACGCCTGGCAGATGCTCGACGTAGTGAATGCCTGCCAAGCCCATGCTGCGAATTCTGTCGTCGTATTCTTTTGCCCCTCTTCCTATCCCGTGCCTGGCCGCATAAGTTAGCCGCTTGACTATATACGTGACACTCAGAGGCAGATGATTTACCGGAGGCTCGAAAGGAGGTTCAGGAAAGGTCGTTTTCAGGTTTTTGAAAACTTCCACAATCCAACTGGCCTGTTCAAACGTCAGCTTGTCCCCGGCCATTGCTCGCAAGCCAATGGGGGCAAATTCGTCATCAAAATCGATAGTAGTAAAGTAGGGTATTTCCTTACCGTTTTCTAATGCTAATTCTGCCAGGCCATTTGCGGCTTGCAGAGCGAGTTGTTTGAGAGGGTGCTGTTGCGCGAATGTGTGAAGATCGTTGAGAATTTCTGCCTGTATCGGCGTGTACTGGAAGGGACCGCCATCATCTTCGACGGCTTTTTCGGCAGCCCTCAGGACTTTTTTCATTTTCTTTATGTCTGCTTTAGTGCCTTCATCCTGAGCTTCAGGACTGACCGGTTCCTTAGCCTCCAACAGTTCACTTTCAGCTTCTTTTATATTTCGCCTGGCTATGGCTACCTCACGGTCAAGAGCGTATCGGGGCTTAGGTTCAGGGAGGAGAGCCATGTGCCTGTCAAGCTCATTTTCAATAGCTGCGATACGCTCATTAACGGTAGAACGGCCCGCCTTGAAAACTTCTTCATCCAGCTGCAGGAGTTTCGCTTCAATCAAACTGTTCTGGTCGTGGATAGTGGCATCTTTTTTGTATTCCTTAATATCGAGCTGACAGGCCATTTCATTGTTTCTGGCTCTTTTGACACTTTCATCCTCATAGACTTGGTTGACTTCATCAATTAATCCCCAAATTTTGTCGATCAGGGCATCCTTCTGTTCAATCAGGATGGCATCTTCTTCAAATACCACATCCAGATCAGTGGCCAGTCTGGCAGTGAAGGCCTTGCCCCTTTCTTTGGCAGCAACGTTTTCACGACGGAAGATATTCAGCTCATGCTCTATAGCTCCAAGCAGTTTTTTCTGTTGTTCATTGCTATGCATATCCAGATACGAATCTTCAACTTTATAGGTAAGACTCGCACCGAGCTTCCTGAGTTTGAGAGCCCTCTCGTCCAGCACTGCGCTGTCTTGTTTCCAGAGGGTTTGATCTATCAGATCCAGAGTCTTTTCTGAGGGATCATCGCCCTCAAGTATGCTATGAACCAGTGCAACTCTTGCTGCTCTGCCATGCACTTTATTCAATGTGAGGGTCAGTATCGATTCTACAGCTTCCAGCAGCTGGATCTGTTGTTCTGTGGCTAGCTTATTTGGAGCCGGGGCTTCGATTTTATAATGAAGATGTGCAAGGACTCTTCTGAGTTTGAGATCCCTATCGTTACGAGCTTTGCCATTGTATGTCCAAAGGCTAATGTCTATATCATTCAGTATGTCATCTGAGTGATTTTCGGTGTCAAGTTTCCTGAAAACTCTGATGAATCTTGCTATTTTGTCATCGTCTTTGTTGACGTTGAGGTTGAGTGTTTGTTCTGCGAATTCCAGTAGCTCCAGGGCTTCTTTCTCTGCCTGATGTCTGGCTTTTCTGATAAGTCTGTCCATGTCTTCAGAAATACAAATGCGACGGAGATAAACATCGAACTCTTTTTTATTACAGGGGAAAGCTATCTCCATCTCCAGAGCTTTTTCTACGTCACCCACTGTCTCCAGGACCAGGGCTTCACGCATAGCTTTGGGATGGCCTGTTCCTGCTTCCGCAGTCGCTCTGTCGATTTCATGAATTTTCTGTCTAATGAGTCTGAATTGTTCTTCTGTTGGCTGGTTATCAACCCGGTTATCAATACCAAGATCTTCTGCCAGTTGAGCGTTGTAAGCTTTTCTGGCTTTTTCTCCGGCATCAAGAACTTCTTGCTCCAGCTCTGAAATTCGTGCAAGTTCCCGCTGAAGTTTCTGTGACTGGTCTTGCAGTGTTTTCGTCATTGTACGCATCTGTGCAATCTCATCCTCAAACCGTTGCTTGAGTTGAAGGCTATCGGTAAAAGCTTTCTCGGCTGTGAGCTTTAACTGGTCTCTAACCTCAATGAGTTTGCCTTCTGTTGCCAGATGCTTTTCCAGCAGGAGTTCCCTTTCAACCAGCTGTCCGGCCATGTCGCTCAGAATTTTGGCCATAAACGGGTTATCGCGAAACATTTTGGTCAGTGGTTCAGGGAGACTGGGTACAAGATTCAGCATACCCTGAACATAAAGATGTTTAGTCAGAAAATGTCTCAGTACGGGTTTGAAGCTGAAGTGTTTTGCCAGCTGAATCTGCTGCCAGGTTGGCGAGATGGCGTACGAAGCGACTCTGATGTGCTCCAGTGTGAGTTCAAATGTATCGCTTCCATACTTTTCTTCAGGAGTAGCACTGGTCAATACCTGCATCAGACATTCGTAGTATGAAAGCGCAAGCATCTCCCGTCTATCTTTGTCTGCCAGTACCATTGATGGGTATTTGCTGGTGCCAGACCAGTGCCTCACAATAAGCCCCTCCAGCACTGTCATCTGTTTGCTTCGAAGGACGTACTGGTAGCTTTTGACTTTATGTTTCATAACCTTTGTTGCCGCTGCTGCTGCCGCTTCCGGGGTGGGCTTATTAAGCTCAGCTTCTTTCCAGAGGTTATGGAGGCTTTCTACAAAAACGACATCTTGCGGATCCTGCATCTGACCATGAAAAACAATAACCTCTCCGGGAGTTTCTTTAACTTCCAGCCTTGAATAACCCGGAGGCACATGAAAAATCTGTTTGTCATCCTCGACGTGTACAACAAACCCGACGGGTTTGCTGAGTGCCAACAGTTCATTAAGTGCCTGCTGTTGTAACGCCTCTCCCAGAACATGAACCTGGATATAGGCAGAGGTGGCTGCTGCCAGGAGAACATCATCATTAACAAAGACTGTTTGACCCAGGCGTTGCAAGTCAGGGGGCTGGTCGCCTGCAGCGATAAGACGCATGAAGGTACGTCCTTCCACTGCAACTTTTTCTACTTTAACGGTGGCAAGAGGAACATAGTGATCACTTTCGCCGAGCTGTCCTTTCAGGATATCGACAATGTTCAGCAATTCAGCCAGTTCTCTGGAGCTGGCGATTTTCGTCAGCGGTTCTAATGACAGACTGCAAGATGATTGACTGCGAACCACCTCAATGGAATCCTGATCGGTCATTCTGCCTCTGACTTCAATGACCAGTTCCTGTTGTTTAAGGTTATGGGTGAACCTGAAGAGCGCCTCATCACCCACTTTCAGGACTTTGGTGTATTTTCGGGCAACGCCATTCTTGCCTGTTTCAAACAGATCAACAATGGAAACGTCAGCATTGGCATCAGCAAGAGCTTCCGAAAAGCCTACAGAATTAAAGTGATGGCTCAACCTGTCACGAGGCTGAGCAGGGTAGGTGGTCGTGAAGGATTTGGGTATGGGTTGCTGATCATTCCCTAATGTTGGCTGGACTTTGACCTCACTCAGGGTAATCTCCACATGTCCATTACCCGGAATATCGGCAGCTTTTATCTGCAACTTGCGATCGGCCAGTGCCTGAGCACCAATAAGGATAGAGCTGATTGCAACAGCTACTGCGAGGCTTAATGCATTGGGGCGGGCATTTGTCATTCTATTGCCTCAGAGCTGGGTAGAGAGCCTGATTAAGGGTTTTTCTCTTATCGTGACCCTGAACTTTTCGATTATCGCTCTTTTGTTATTTGTAGAAGGCACCCAGAGTGTAGGAGTAAGGAATGCTTTTTGCGTGGGAAAATGACCATTTCGGCACATTTTCCCTGAAGTATTTCTCCCAGCTATTCCCGGATATCTTCATGGTGCGATCCCGGCGTTCACGGAATTGCAGATAATTTTCGTGTCGCGTCCAGCCATAAATCATGTCACTTGTTTTAAAACGGTTTGCATACACTTCATCGTTTTCATAAAAGCGCTGAGGCTTGGCAATAGCGGTACGTTTTATATATTCATCTGTCGTTTCACCCACGCCTCGCCAGCGATTCATCCTGTCAAGACTGCGACCCAGAGGTCCACCCAGCCATTGAGTGAGCATCTTGTTGTCGTTCATAAAGAAGTCGAAAGCGAGACTCGATGCTAGAGCGAACCCGAAGGTTTGGGCATAAGTAAACCCGGATAAAAGACCATGGGTATATGCTCCGGCAGTGGCTATCGGACCCAGCAGCAAACCGGCTGTGGCAGAAGCCAGAGTTTTCACTTTTTGTGGTGTCGCCCGGTGCAGCAGTGGTACCTGAACCCCTTGTCCGGAACCCATGGATTTCACTAGTTCGGGCAAAAGACGGGAAATACTGCGATACATCTTCGGGTTGGCGTTGTACTGTCTGGCAAACAGCATGGAGCCGGTTTTCAGAAGAATGACGGAGGAAGCGGCTTTACCTAATGGCATGTTCAGACCGCCCACTTCAGACACTTTTTCAATTCCGCGGTGGTAGGCATATTGCCCGGTTCGGTCAGGATCAACACCGAAGCGTTCCAGCCAGTGCTGGAAAGGTATGAGCATCCGGTGCAGGTAATCACCCCGGTTGGTCAGATCCAGAAGATAGAGGAACGACATATTGGCAAGGGACAGCGCCTTGGCCTGCCCGACGGTATGGGTTGTCAGTAGCGGTTTGTAGCTGGAGAAGTACCAGGTGACAGCCTGTACCAGAAAGGCGGAAGGTTTGCCCCAGTAGTCATTGAGCTGATACTCAACCGCTGCGGCATGAGCCTGCATCAAGGTGCCATGGATAGCCTTGATCAGTTCTGTTTCAGAGAGTTCGACAGCATTGGCATAGGGTGTCAGGGTATCCTGAACATTGGCCAGAAACGCTGCCGTCCTGCGGCCATTGTCAAAGGCAATATCGTCAAGAACATAGTTGGCGATGACCGCTGCTGCATACTCCTTCATGCCAGCAACCGACTCTTTCATGCCTGCCGGGCCATTTGCAGTCAGGTCCACAGGCATAAAAGCACTCTCTATGAATTTCTTGGCACCCTTGTGGGACAGCAGCTGGACAACCTTCCTGAACTCAGGCAACTTGACGTTGTGTTCGTAGCCAAGAAAGTGCTCAAATTCATCCACTGTCTGATAACCTTCGACACCTTTGACGGCCTTTATGTAGTTCTTAAGTTCAACCTTGCTGATCAGACCTTCACGCAGCAGACTTATGATCTTGTTGCCGCTGGCAGAATGGGTAGCGAAGTATTCCGTAAAGCTTTTCAGGCCCCCTGATTGATGCTCAACGAAGTGGAGTGCTGTTTTGCCCATGTTGTGAATTTCGTCGTCGTATTCCAGAGCCCCTTTTTTTATCGAATACCTGGCCCTGTGCAAAAGCCTGAAGATTTCATTCAGGTCACTCCCGGGCAGATCCTCAATAGGCTCTATAGGAGATCCCGGGAAGGTCGTCTTCAGGCTCTTGAAAACTTCCACAATCCCACTGGCCTGTCTAAACGTCAATTTGTCTCCGACCAGTGCCCGCAGGTGAATCGGTGCAAATTCATCATCAAAATCAAAAGTCGGAAGGTAGGGTATGGTCTTACCGCTTTCTACTGCTAATTCTGCCAGACCCAATGTCACTTCCAGAGCTTGTTTTTTGATAGAGTGTTGCTCTACGAAGGCGTCAATAGCGGTCCAAACTTTTACCTGTTTCGGTAAATACTGGAAAGGACCCCCGTCATTTTTGACGGCCCGCTCAGCCGCCTTCAGGACTTCCTTCAGTCTCTCAATATCTGCTTTCCTGATTTCAATTTCATCTTCCAGATGGGCCTGTTCCTGAACCAGATGCCGGATCTTGCCGTCAGTACCATCACCCCCATCCGTGACTTGAGTGTATTTTTTCCTGGTTAAAAGCGGTTCACCCCCGACTTCATGGGATTCGTCCCGACCATGGGCATTTGTGTCATCTTCATTGCTACAAAGCTTATTCAGTCTGCGATGAAAACCTGCCAGCTCACTTTCAGCTTCTGCTATTAACCACCTGGCTGTGGCTGCATCACGATCAAGCATGTACCGTGGTTTAGGTCCCAGGCGAGCGATTTGCCTGTCAAGCTCATCATCAATGGCTGCGATACGCTCATTAACGTCTGGCAGACCCACTTTGAGAACTTCTTCGTCCAGCTGTTGGAGTTTTGCTGCAATCAGACAGTCCTGGTCGTCGATTCTGGCATCATCTTCATAATCTTTAATGTTGAGTTGATGAGCAATTTTATTGTTACAGGTTCTCCTGGCACCCTTATCTTCATAGAGTTCGCCTACTCTATCTCGTAATTCCTGAATTCTGTCTCTCAGAACATATTGCCGGACAGACAGGTTGGCATCGTCTTCAAACTCTACCTCCAGATCACTGGCCAGTTTAGCTGTGAAACTTTTGCCTCTCTCTATAGCATGAGGGTTTTCATTAGGGTCGATATCCAGCTCGTCCTCCAGAACGATAAGACGACTTGCTTGTTGTTCTCTGGCTCGCTGATCCGATTCTTTGATTATATAGTTGAGATGATCACGAATCGCCATGCGTTTGATATCTATTTCCAAAGGGTTTCCCTCCAGATCCTCCCAGTCTGGTCTGTCTTCCCACCAGAGCGTCTCGTGCATCCCATCCAGCTCGTCATTTGAGATATCACCGGCATCAAGTCTTGTAAGAATCCTCTCCAGTCTTGCTGTTTTGTAATCATCTCTATTGACTTTGATGTTGAGTAATCTTTCCATTTGGAACAGTGCCGTCAGGGCCTCTTCCTCTGACCGCTTTCTGGCTTCTCTGATGTCTTGACGTATGTTTTTAGAAATGAACTGACGAAGGACATACACACTTTCACTTTGTTTGAAGTATCTACCCCCCGTCTGGGCTATTAATACCCCACGAATTGTCTTCAGTACCACGGGCATCAGTTTGGGATGGCCCGGTGTTTTGATGTCTTTCAGTTCAATTTTCAGCTTTGAAAGCTCGAAGAGCTTGTCATTTACCTTTGATTCCATACTGGCGCGGTCTTCCAGACGGGGGTCTTTGGCCGGATCAATACCAAGAACCACTGCCAGAGTGTCTTGTCTGAGTTTGGTGTAAAAATCTTCTATATCGAGCTGATGACGCATTGCCTTAAGTTGTTGACGCAGAGCTTCTTCCCGGGCTTTCATTGTCTTAAATGTTTGCAGCAGGTGTTCCTGTTGAGCGTCAACATTGGTATTGCTATCAAAATCCTGAATGTTTAAATGCATGGCAATGGTTGCATAACGAGCTTTTATTTCAGCATCTGTTCTGGAGTCCTCATGCTCAAGAAGTTGTTGAGCGACCCAGGCTTGCTGTTGTTTGAGGTGTTGCTGAATGACCTGTCGACGGACTTCCGGATTCTTTCTGTTATCTGAGACCAGACCGAGCATACTTTCAAAGTGAGTCAGTGAGTTCTGGATGACCACATTGTTGAGTTCTACTTTTTGTTGCAGCTGTTGTTGAATGGACTGATAGCAGGTATCCAGATCATCTGCATGGTTCAGAGTAATGCCTAACCTGCTTTCAAAGGGCGCCAGTCTTGCTTTTACAGCTTCTTGCCATGACTGTGTTGTTGTAGCATCTTTTTCGTCAGGAGATCTTTTGATTTCAAGAATTTTTTCCCTGATGATTCTTTCTTGTTCTTCCAGTGGCTGGGTATCGTCCCGGTTATCAGTACCAAACTCTGCTCCCAGTTGGGTGTTAATATGTACTCTTGCTGCTGCCACAGAATCGCGAAGGTGTTTATCAATCGTTGGAAGTAGATTGACCATGTGCCGAAGTTTCTGTAAGCAGTTTTTCTTTGCTTCCAGCTTTTGTTGATATTGACGCTGAAAATAGGGCTGTTGACCCACCTTGGCCAAACTCAGCCAAAGGTGCATTTGAATCATTTCTTGACGGGCTTTCAGGTCATCTTTTTTGTTTGCAGGCAGACCGAGCTGACATTCGATTATCGTCAGTTTATCCCGGAATACCTCATCGGCCTGGTCTGCCTGTTGTTGCAGATGCTGAAGAATGAACTCAGAGCGGCCACCCAGATCGTTTTCATTGTCTGAAACAATACCGAACTGGCCTTCAATCACTGCCAGTGTATTTTTTACAGCCTGCTCCGGAGTCACCTCTGTTCCGGTAAATATTGCGGCCACCGATCGGTTCATTTCATCAATTTTCTTTCCGAGGAGTCTGGCTTGTTCTTCCAGTGACCAGGTATCATCCCAGTCATTCATACCAAGTACTGCCGCCGCATGGGCGTTGCGAGCTTTTGTTGTAGCATCAATAACTTGTTTTACGGCGGGTTCGGCCTCTCTTGCCCTTGGTTTTTCCAGCGTACTTACCATCTCAAGCATCTGTCCGGCAATGTCATCCATGACTTTGGAAGAAAACTTTGTGCCTTCGCCAACATCAGAAGCCTTAACCGCGTTGAAGAGTAAAAAATTTTGAACAAAATTATGGTGGGTCAGAAGATTTTTAAGTACAGGTTTGAAGTTGAAGTTTTTTATGAGTTGAAACTGCACCCAGATTGGTTTGATGACTGATGAAGCGTCTCTGATATACCTTGTCGTGAACTCAAATTCATCGGTTCCATCTGGAGTGGCACTGGCTAATGCCTGCTGAAGAGATTCATAGTAGGCAAGCTTCGACAGTTTATCTTCGTTCAGCTCAGCATCATTATGTGCAGCCAGCTCAGCAGCAAACTCCTCCAGCAACGCCATTTGCCTGCTTCTAATAACGTACTGGTAGCTTTTAACCTTGTCTTTTTTAACCTGTGTACTCTGGTCTTTAAATTTATTCCAGAGATCATAGTGGCTTTCCACAAAGGCAATATCGGTGGGATTCTGTTTCTGACCACGGAAAACAATCATTTCCCCCGAAACCTGATCCACTTCCAGCTTTGGATAACCCGCAGGCAGAGGATAAACCTGTGTCTCATCCTCGACGTGAACAACATAGCCGACGGGTTTATGACAGGACAACAGCTCGTTCAGAGCTTCCTGCTGCAAATCATCTGCCAGAACATGAACCTGGGTATAGGCTGAGGTGGCTGCCGCCAGAAGCACTTCATCATTGATAAAGAGCGATTGCTCAAGACGCTGCAACCTGGGAGGCTCATCGCCAGCGGCGACAAGACGCATGAAGGTGCGCCCATTCACTTCAACTTCGTTTACTGCAACGGTGGCCAGGGCGACATAGTCATCAACTTCACCAAGGTTTCCTGCTCTTTCATTGGCAACCTTCAACACTCCGGCCAGTTGTTTGGGACTGGCGATTTTTGTTAACGGATCTAATGGCTGGATGTCACCAGATTGATTTCGAATAGCCTCAATGGAATCCTGATCGGTCATTCCGTCTCTGACTTCAATGACCAGTTTTTTTTCTGCAAGGTTATGAATGAACCTGAAGATCCCTTCATTACCGACTTTCAGGACTTTGGTGTACTTACGGGCAATGTCATTGTCGTCGGTTTCAAACAGATCAATACTGGAAACGCCACCCTCGATGCCAGAAAGAATGTCTGTAAAGCCTTCAGTAGGAAGGTCATAGTCCGCTCTGACTTGAGTACGATCAGGGTAAGTGGTTGTAAAAGATTTCGGTATTGGCTGCTGGTTATCATCTAAGGTTGGCTGAACCCTGACCTCACCCCAGGTAAACTCCACACGTTTATTACCCTGAATATCGAAAGACTTTGTCTGTAGCCTGCGATCCGCCAGAGCCTGAGTAGCAATGATGGAGGAGCTGATTGCAATGACCACAGCAAGGCTTAATGCATTGGGGCGAGCATTTGTCATTCGACTACCCAGCCATAGAGGGCACCCAGAGTGTAGGAGTAAGGAATACTTTCTGCATGGGAGAACGACCACTCAGGCACATTTTCCCTGAAGTATTTCTCCCAGCCATTCTCAAACAGTTTCATGGTGCGATCCCGGCGTTCGCGGAAATGCAGGTAATTTTCGTGTCGCGTCCAGCCATAGAGGGTGTTATTTGCTTTAACATGGTTTGCATAGGCTGCATCGGTTTCATCGAAGCATTGGGGCCTGGCAATCGTTGTACGTTTCACATAGTTATCTGTCGTTTCCCCCACGCCTGCCCAGCGATTAATCTTGTCAAGACTGCGCCCCAGAGGTCCACCCAGCCATTGAGTGAGCATCTTGTTGTCGTTCATAAAAAAGTCGAAAGCGAGACTCGACGCCAGCGCGAATCCGAAGCTTTGGGCATAAGTGAATCCGGATATAAGGCCGTGGGCGTATGCTCCGACCGTGGCTACCGGACCCAGCACCAGAGCGGCTGTGGCCGAGGCGAGGGTTTTCACATTTTGTGGTGTCGCCCGGTGCAGCAGCGGTACCTGAACCCCTTGTCCGGAACCCATGGATTTCACTAGTTCGGGCACCAGACGGGAAATGCTGCGATACATTTGAGGGTTGGCGTTGTGCTGCCTGGCAAAGAGCATGGCGCCGGTTCTCAGCAGAATGACTGAAGAAGCGGCCTTGCCCAATGGCATGGCCAGTCCGCCCAGTTCAGAAACTTTTTCAATTCCGCGGTGGTAGGCATATTGCCCGGTTCGGTCAAGATCAACACCGAAGCGTTCCAGCCAGTTCTGGAAAGGTATGAGCATCCGGTGCAGGTAATCCCCCCGGTTGGCCAGATCCAGAAGATAGAGGAATGACATGTTCAAGAGAGACTGCTCGGCGGCCTGCAGTGTGGTATGGGTTGCCAGTAGAGGTTTATAGCTGGAGAAGTACCAGGTGACAGCCTGTACCAGAAAGGCGGAAGGTTTGCCCCAGTAGTCATTGAGCTGATACTCAACCGCTGCGGCATGAGCCTGCATCAAGGTGCCATGGATAGCCTTAATCAGTTCTGTTTCAGAGAGTCCGACAGCATTGGCATAAGGTGTCAGGGTATCCTGAACATTGGCCAGAAACGCTGCCGTTCTGCGGCCATTGTCAAAGGCAATATCGTCAAGAACGTAGTTGGCGATGACCGCTGCCGCATACTCTTTTATGCCGGCAATCGACTTTTTCATAGCTGCCGGGCCAGAGGCGGTTTTGGGCACAGGAGTAAAGACACTCTGTATGAATTCCCTGGCATCCTTGTCGGATAGCAGCTGGATAACCTTCCTGAACTCAGGCAACTTGACGCCGTGTTCGTAGCCAAGAAAGTGCTCAAATTCATCCACTGTCTGATAACCTTCGACACCTCTGACAGACTTTATGTAGTTCTTAAGTTCAACCTTGCTGATCAGACCTTCATGCAGCAAACTTATGATCTTGTTACCACTGGCAGAATGGGGAGCGAAGTATTCCGGGAAGCTTTTCAGGTCCTCTGATTGATGTTGAATGAAGTGAAGGGCTGTTTTGCTCATGCTGCGGATTTCGTCGTCGTATTCCTGAGCCCCTTTTTTCATCCCATGCCTGGCCTTGTGCACAAGCCTGAAGATTTTTTTCAGATCATTCTCGAGCAGAGCTTCAACAGGCTCTGTAGAGGATTCCGGGAAGGTCGTCTTCAGGCTCTTGAAAACTTCCACAATCCGACTGGCCTGTTTAAGCGTCAGTTGGTCTCCGACCATTGCCTGCAAGTGATTCGGTGCAAATTCATCGTCAAAATCGAAAATCGGAAGGTAGGATATTGTCTTACCGCTTTCTGCTGCTAATTCTGCCAGACCCATCGCCGTTTCAAGAGCTTGTTTTCTGAGAGAGTTTTGCTGTACGAAGGCGTGCATAGCGGTCCGAACTTTTACCTGTTTCGGTAAATACTGGAAGGGACTCCCGTCATGTTTGATGGCCCGCTCAGCCGCCTTCAGGACTTCCTTCAGTCTCTCAATGTCTGCTTTCTTGATTTCAATTTCATCTTCCAGATGGGCCTGTTCCTGAACCAGATGCCGGATCTTGTCGTCAGTACCATCACCCCCACCCGTGACCTGAGTATATTTTTTCCTGGTTAAGAGCAGTTCACCCTCGACTTCATGGGATTCGTCCCGACCATGGGCATTTGTGTAATCTTCATTGCTACGAAGCCTGTTCAGCCTGCGATGAGTACCTGCCAGCTCAATTTCAGCTTTTGCAATTAACCACTTGGCTATGGCTACATCACGATCAAGCCTGTACCGTGGTTTAGGCCCCAGACGAGCGATTTGCCTCTCAAGCTCATCATCAATGGCTGCGATACGCTCATTAACGTCAGGCTGACCCGCTTTCAAAACTTCTTTATCCAGCTGTTGGAGTTTTGCTGCAATCAGACGGTTCTGGTCGTCGATCCTGGCATCATCTTTATAATCTTTAATGTTGAGTTGGTGAGCAATTTTATTGTTACGGATTCTCCTGGCACTCTCATCTTCATAGAGTTCGCTTACTCTATCCCGTAATTCCTGAATTCTGTCTCTTAGAACATATTGCCGGACAGACAGGTTGGCATCGTCTTTAAACTCTACCTCCAGATCACTGGCCAGTTTAGCTGTGAAACTTTTGCCTCTCTCTATAGCATGAGGGTTTTCATGAGGGGAGATATCCAGCTCGTTCTCCAGAACGATAAGACGACTTGCTTGTTGTTCTCTGGCTCGCTGATCCGATTCTTTGATTATATAGTTGAGACGATCACGAATCGTCATGCGTTTGATATCCATTTCCAAAGGGTTCCCTTCCAGATCCTCCCAGTCTGGCCTGTCTTCACCAGAGAGCGTCTCGTGCATCCCATCCAGCTCGTCTTTTGAGATATCACCGGCATCAAGCTTTGCAAGAATCCTTTCGAGTCTTGCTGTTTTATAATCACCTTCATTGATCTCGATGTTGAGTAATCTTTCCACACGGTCCAGCATGGAATGGGCCTTTTCTTCTGACCGCTTTCTGGCCTCTCTGATGTCCTGATCTATGCCTACAGAAATGAACTGACGAAGGACATACACACTCTGCTTTTGTCTGAAGTATCTACCCCCTTCCAGAGCTATTAATACCCTACGAATTTTCTCCAGTACCTCGGGCATCAGTTTGGGATGGCCGGGTGTTTTGATGTCTTCCAGTTCAATTTTCAGCTTTGAAAGTTCGGAGAGCTTGTCAATTACCTTTGATTCCATATTGGCGGGGTCTTCCAGACAGGTGTCTTTGGCCGGATCAATACCAAGAACCACTGCCAGAGCCTCTTTTCTGACTTTTTTGTAAAAATTCTCTATATCGAGCTGATAACGCATTGCCTTAAGTTGTTGACGCAGACCTTCTTCCCGGGCTTTCATTGTCTTAAATGTTTGCAGCAGGTGTTCCTGTTGAGCATCAACATTGGTATTGCTATCAAAATCCTGAATGTTTAAATGCACGGCAATGGTTGCATAACGAGCTTTTATTTCAGTATCTGTTCTGGAGTCCTCATGCTGAAGAAGTTGTTCAGCGACCCAGGCTTGCTGTCGTTTGAGGTGTTGCTGAATAGCCTGTCGACGGACTTCCGGATTCTTTCTGTTATCTGAGACCAGACCGAGCATACTTTCAAAGTGAGTCAGTGAGTTCTGGATGACCACATTGTTGAGTTCTACCTTTTGTTGCAGCTGTTGTTGAATGGACTGATAGCAGGTATCCAGATCATCTTCATGGTTCAGAGTAATACCTGACCTGCTGTCAATGGGCGCCAGTCTTGCTTCTACAGCTTCTTGCCATGGCTGTGTTGTTGTAGCATCTTTTTCGTCAAGAGATCTTTTGGTTTCAAGAATTTTCTTCCCGATGATTCTTTCTAGCTGGGTATCGTCCCAGTTATCATTACCAGGCTCTGCTCCCAGTTGGGTGTTAATATGTACTCTTGCTAATGCCACAGAATCACGAAGGTGTTTGTCAATCGTTGGAAGTAGATTGACCATGTGCCGAAGTTTCTGTAAGCAGTTTTTCTTTGCTTCCAGCTTTTGTTGATATTGACGCTGAAAATAGGGCTGTTGACCCACCTTGGCCAAACTCAGCCAAAGGTGCATTTGAATCATCTCTTGACGGGCTTTCAGGTCATCTTTTTTGTTTGCAGGCAGACCGAGCTGACCTTCGATTATCGTCAGTTTATCCCGGAATACCTCATCGGCCTGGTCTGCCTGTTGTTGCAGATGCTTTAGAATGAACTCAGAGCGGCCACCCAGATCGTTTTCATTGTCTGAAACAATGTCGAACTGGCCTTCAATCACTGCCAGTGTATTTTTTACAGCCTGCTCCGGAGTCACCTCTGTTCCGGTAAATATTGCGGCCACCGATCGGTTTATTTCATCAATTTTCTTTCTGAGGAGTCTGGCTTGTTCTTCCAGTGACCAGGTATCATCCCAGTCATTCATACCAAGTACTGCCGCCACATGAGCGTTGCGAGCTTTTGTTGTAGCATCAATAACTTGTTTTACGGCGGGTTCGGCCTCTCTTGCCCGAAGTTTCTCCAGCGTACTTACCATCTCAAGCATCTGTCCGGCAATGTCATCCATGACTCTGGAGGAAAACTTTGTGCCTTCGCCAACATCAGAAGCCTTAACCGCGTTGTTGAGTAAAAAATTCTGAATATTCTGAACAAAATTATGGTGGGTCAGAAGATTTTTAAGCACAGGTTTGAAGTTGAAGTTTTTTATGAGTTGAAACTGCACCCAGATTGGTTTGATGACTGATGAAGCGTCTCTGATATGCCTCGTCGTGAACTCAAATTCATCGGTTCCATCTGGAGTGGCGCTGGCTAATGCCTGCTGAAGAGATTCATAGTAGGCAAGCCTGGACAGTAGATCTTCGTTCGGCTCAGCATCATTTTGTGCAGCCAGCTCAGCAGCAAACTCCTCCAGCAGCTCCATTTGCCTGCTTCTAATAACGTACTGGTAGCTTTTAACCTTGTCTTTTTTAACCTGTGTACTCTGGTCTTTAAATTTATTCCAGAGATCATAGTGGCTTTCCACAAAGGCAATATCGGTGGGATTCTGTTTCTGACCACGGAAAACAATCATTTCCCCCGAAACCTGATCCACTTCCAGCTTTGGATAACCCGCAGGCAGAGGATAAACCTGTGTCTCATCCTCGACGTGAACAACATAGCCGACGGGTTTATGACAGGACAACAGCTCATTCAGAGCTTCCTGCTGCAAATCGTTTCCCAGAACATGAACCTGCGTGTAGGCAGAGGTGGCTGCCGCCAGAAGCGCTTCATCATTGATAAAGAGCGATTGACCAAGACGCTGCAACTCGGGAGGCTCATCGCCAGCAGCGACAAGACGCATGAAGGTGCGCCCATTCACTTCAACTTCGTCTACTTCAATGGTGGCAAGGGCGACATAGTCATCAACTTTACCAAGCTTTCCTGCTCTTTCATTGGCACCCTTCAGTAATCCGGCCAGTTGTTCGGGACTGGCGATCATTGTTAACGGATCTAATGGCTGGATGTCACCAGATTGATTTCGAATAGCTTCAATGGAATCCTGGTCGGTCATTCCGTCTCTGACCTCAATGACCAGTTTTTTTTCTGCAAGGTTATGGGTGAACCTGAAGATCCCTTCATTACCGACTTTCAGGACTTTGGTGTACTTACGGGCAATGTCATTGTCGTCGGTTTCAAACAGATCAATACTGGAAACGCCACCCTCGATGTCGGAAAGAATGTCTGTAAAACCTTCAGAAGGAACGTCATAGTCCGCTCTGACTTGAGTACGATCAGGGTAAGTGGTTGTAAAAGATTTCGGTATTGGCTGCTGGCCATCATCTAAGGTTGGCTGAACCCTGACCTCACCCCAGGTAAACTCCACACGTTTATTGCCCTGAATATCGAAAGACTTTGTCTGTAGCCTGCGATCCGCGAGAGCCTGAGTAGCAATGATGGAGGAGCTGATTGCAACGACCACAGCAAGGCTTAATGCATTGGGGCGAGCATTTTTCATTCTACTAACTCAGAGCTGAGTACCTTTGTTACCTTGTAAAGTGATGGCCACGCCAGACGAGGAAGCCGCTTTTAATGGCTCATGGCTGTCAGTGGGTCATGGTTGCAGATAGAGGCCCCGATTGAGGGGCATTGCTCTGATCATGACCGTGAGCTTTATTATCGCCCTCTCGCCAGCCGCCATAGAGGGCACCCAGAGTGTAGGAGTAAGGAATACTTTCTGCATGGGAGAAGGACCATTTAGGCACATTTTCCCTGAAGTATTTCTCCCAGCCATTCTCGAATAGCTTCATCGTGCGATCACGGCGTTCACGGAACTGCAGATAATTTTCGTGTCGAGTCCAGCCATGCATCATGTCACTTGCTTTCACACGGTTTGCATATCCTTCATCGGTTTCACTGAAGCGTTGAGGCGAAGCAATAGCCGTACGTTGCAGATAGTTATCCTGCGTTTCACCCACGGCTATCCAGCGATTAATCTTGTCAAGACTGCGACCCAGAGGTCCACCCAGCCATTGAGTGAGCATCTTGTTGTCGTTCATAAAAAAGTCGAAAGCGAGACTCGACGCCAGCGCGAATCCGAAGGTTTGGGCATAGGTAAACCCTGATATAAGGCCGTGGGCGTACGCTCCGACAGTGGCTACCGGGCCCAGCACGAGGCCGGCGGTGGCCGAGGCCAGTGTTTTTACTTTTTGTGGTGTCACTCTGTGTAGCAGCGGTACCTGAACCCCTTGACCGGAGCCCATGGATTTCACTATTTCTGGCACCAGATGGGAAATACTGCGATACATTTGAGGGTTGGCGTTGTGTTGTCTGGCAAAGAGCATGGAGCCGGTTTTCAGAAGAATGACGGAGGAAGCGGCTTTACCTAATGGCATGGTCAGACCGCCCACTTCAGAGACTTGTTCAATGCCACTGTGGTAGGCATATTGCCCGGTTCGGTCAGGATCAACACCGTAGCCTTCCAGCCAGTGCTGGAAAGGTATGAGCATCCGGTGCAGGTAATCACTCCGGTGGGTCAGATCCAGAAGATAGAGGAATGACATGTTCAAGAGAGACTGCTCGGCAGCCTGCAGTGCGGTGTGGGTTACCAGCAGAGGTTTGTAGCTGGAGTAGTACCAGGTGACAGCCTGTACCATAAAGGCTGAAGGTTTGCCCCAGTAATTATTGAGCTGATATTCAATCGCTGCGGCATGAGTCTGCAGCAATGTGCCATGGATAGCCTTGATCAGTTCTGTTTCAGACAGCCCGGCAGCATTGGCGTAGGGTGTCAGTGTGTCCTGAACATTGGCCAGAAAGGCTACCATCCTGCGGCCATTGTCAAAGGCAATATCGTCAAGAACATAGTTGGCGATGATCGCAGCTGCATACTCTTTCATGCCGACAACCGACTCTTTCATACCCGCCGGGCCAGTCGCAGTCACAGAAATAAAGACACTTTGCACGAATTCATCAACACCCTTGTCGGAAAGCCTCTGGACAAAGGCTTTGAAGTCAGGCAGATTGACGCCGTGTTGGTAGCCAAGGAAATGTTCAAATTCGTCCACTGTCTGATAACCATCAATTCCTCTGACGGCCTTTATGTAGTTCCCAAGTTCAATCTTGTTGATCAGTCCTTCACGCAGCAGAGCTATGATCTTGTTGCCACTGGCAGAATGGGCTGCGAAGTATTCCGGGAAGCCTTTCAGATCCCCAGGTTTATGCTCGACGAAGTGAATGGCTCTTTTGCCCATGCTGCGTATTTCATCGTCGTATTGTGGAGCCCCGGTTTTCATCTCATTTCTGGCCCTGTTTGCCAGAGCCTGGACTTGTTCAATGACATTCTGAGGCTGATCTTCTAAAGGCTCGAAAGGGTAGGGGGGGAAGCTCGACTTCAGGATTTTGAAGACTTCTACAATCCGACTGGCCTGATTAAACGTCAGATCGTCTCCGACCAGCGTCTGCAAACGGGTCGGTGCAAATTCATCGTTAAAATCGAACGTCGCAAGGCTGGGTATTGTTTTACCGTTTTTGATTGCTGATTCTGCCAGGCCCAGTGCAGCATCCAGAGCCTGTTGGCTGAGAGGATGCTGCTCTGTGAAGGTGTCCATATCGGTCAGAGCTTTTACCTGTCTCGGCGTGAACTGGAAGGGGCCGCCGTCATTTTCGACGGCTTCCTCTGCAGCCCTCAGGACTTCCTTCATTCTCTCAATGTCTGCTTTCCTGGCTCCAATCTCATCTTCCAGGTGAATCCATTCCTGAACCAGTTGATGATGCTTGCCGCCTTTACCATCACGCCCGCCCAGTTGCAGCTTTTTGTTTCTCAGGGCATTAATCCGATGTTCACGGGTGTCAGAAGAGTCTGGTATCTCCTTTTCTTTACGATCCAGATTCTCTTTTGCCTTCCTCTGTTCAAGGGCTGCCAGTTCACTTTCAGCTTTTTGTATTGTTTGTCTGGCGCTGGCCAGCTCGCGATCAAGAACATATCGGGGTTTAGGTCCCAGCCGGGCCATTTGCCTGTCAAGCTCAGCATTAATGGCTGTGATATGCTCATCAACGGTGGTAACACCTGCTTTGGGAACTTCTTCATAAAGCTCTTGGAGTTTTGCTTTAATTAAAATATTTTGGTCGTCTATAGTGGCGTCATCTTTATAGGACTCAATGTTGAGTTGATGGGCGATTTCATTGTTTCTGCTTCTTCTGACATCCACATTGTCACAGGCTTCGTCTACTTCTGTCATTAATGCCAAAATTTTGTTTTCAATAACATCCTTGTTTTCAGGCAGGTAGGCTTTCCTTCTAAGTAATACCCCCAGATTATTGGCCAGTTTAGTTACGAAAGCCGTGCCTTTCTCATCAGCCTCATCGCGTACAAAGTCGTAGATGTGCAGCCTGGTCTCTATAAGTTTGAGTATGTTTGCCTGTTGCCTTACGGTACGTCCATCCACTTTTTCGACAAAAAAGTCAAGACTCTTTTGAAGGTCCTGGAGTTTTGTGTTCCCCCTTTTTCCCACGAATATAATGTCTTCTTTCCGGAGTGAATGCTCTATCTTATCCACCATGGATTCTGAGACATCAGCGTTGTCAAGTTTTGATCGAACCCTGTCAAGCCTTGCTGTTTTGTGATCTTCATTATTGACTTCGATTTTGAGCATTTCTTCTACTGTTTTCAGCATCTTCAGAGCCACTTCCTCATTCTGCTGCCTGGCTTTTGCCAGACTTGCCTGAATGGCCTCAGAAATGGCGTTACGACGGTAATACACATCTTCCTGACTAATGAGGTCATCTATATCAAGGACTTTTTCCACTTCATACAGTTTCTCCAGTACTACAGGCATGACTTTGGGGTGGCCTGGTGTTCTGATGTCTTTCAGCTCATCATCTAAATACTCAACACTGCGGAACCTCTTATACATGGCTGTTTGCAGTGCCGGGTGTTCTTTCATCGCACCGTCATCCAGCCTGATACCTAAAATCAGTGCCAGACCATCTTGCCCGGTTTTGACGTCAGGTTCTTCCATACAGCACTGAGTACTCAGTGTCCGGATTCTCTGAAGCAAATGTTCTTGCTCTTCGTTGCGAGTATTGCCCTGAGTATTCAGTGACTGAAATCTGTCAAACAGACTTTTTTGTTGAAGATTCAGTATATGTTTACCCTGTAATTGAGCATTGAGTACCTCAATTCTCCGAAGCAGGTGGTCGAGTTGAACGTCAATGTCCGCACTGCTATCAAAATCCTGAAGGTTTAAATGTGCGGCAAGGGTTGCATAGCTGGCTTTGATTTCAGCCTCTGTTCTGGTGCTCTGGTGCTGAAGAGCCGCCGGTGTTG
The DNA here is from genome assembly GCF_032883915.1 of Endozoicomonas sp. 8E. Classification (NCBI taxonomy): domain Bacteria; kingdom Pseudomonadati; phylum Pseudomonadota; class Gammaproteobacteria; order Oceanospirillales; family Endozoicomonadaceae; genus Endozoicomonas; species Endozoicomonas sp. 8E. Next base: position 2,376,821 of record NZ_CP120717.1, read on the forward strand.
TTTCTGGAGAATCTCCCTCAGGCTGTCCTGCTGCCGGTTCTCTTGCCGGTTCTCTTGCCGGTTCTCTTGCCAACAATGCCTGGTTGATTTCATGAATTTTTATACTGATGAGTCTGGTTTGTTTTTCTGGCGGCTGGCTATCATCCCAGTTTTCAATGCCAAGCTCTTCTGCCAGTCGGGCGTTGCAGGCTTTTGTGGCTTCCGCTCTGGCATTTCGAAGTTGTTTTTCCAGCTCCGGGATTCGTTCGACTTTCTGCCGATATTCCCATAACAGGCTTAGCCCTCTTTCCATTGAGCCACGAAGCTCTCGAAGATCATGCTCAGCTTGATGCTTAAGCTGAAGTACTATGAGCCTTTGCTTTTCAATGGTACTGGCTTTCCCCAACATGATCTTTACGTGGTTGTTTACCTGGGTGAGTTTCCATTCTCTTTTCAGCTGGTCTGTCAGTTTGCTTTCCCTCTCAATCAGCTGCCTGGCCATGTCGCTCAGGACTTTGAAAGCAAAGCGGTCGTTGTCGTAAGAAACATCGAGCTGTGATTCGTCGACAACGGGTACAAGATCCATAATACCCTGAACAACATTCTGATTACTCAGAAGGCCTCTCAGTACGGGTTTGAAGCTGAAGTGATTTGTCAGTTGAATCTGCAGCCAGGTTGGCGTGATGGCAGACGAGGCGGCTCTGATGTTTTCAAGTGCGAACTCAAATTCTATTTCCGTAGTTGCCAAATCTTGACTGGCACTGTGCAATGCCTGCTGGAAATATTCGTAGAATGCAAGCGCAGATGCCGACCGTTTATCTTTGTTTGTCAGCGTCGTCGGTTGATTTTCGCTTACTTCAGCACCGTGTCGTGCAACAAATTCCTCCAACACCGCCATCTGCCTGCTTCGAATAACGTGCTGGTAGCTTGTGACCTTAAATCTACTAATCTTTGCTACCAATGCAGGAGCCAGGTTATTGGCCTCAGCTTCTTGCCAGAGGTTGTGGAGCTTTTCTACAAAGGCGGTATCATGGGGATTCAGCTTCTGACCATGAAAAACAATAATCTCCCCCGGAGCTTCTGCAACTTCCAGCCTTGGATAACCCTCAGGCACAGGAGAAACCTCTACACCATCCTCGACGTTTACAACATAGCCGACGGGTTTGCTGTGTGCCAACAGTTCATTAAGAGCCTGCTGTTGTAAATCCCCTCCCAGAACATGCACCTGGAAATAGGCAGAGGTGGCTGCTGCCAGGAGAGCCTCGTCATTGACAAACAGTGATTGACCCAGACGATGCAATTCAGGGGGCTGATCACTTGCCGCGATAAGACGCATGAAGGTGCGCCCGTTCACTTCAACTTTTTCTACTTCAATGGTGGCAAGGGCGACATAGTGGTCACTGGTGCCGAGGTTTCCTGCTCTCTTTTTAGCAGCTTCCAGCAATGCAGCCAGTCGATGAGGGGTGGCGATTTTCGTTAAGGGTTCCATGCCAAACAGGCCAGGATATTCTGCTCGAACAGCCTTAACTGAATCCTGATCGGTCATTTCGGCTCTGACTTCAATGAGCAGTTCCTTTTCTTCAAGGTTATGGGTAAATCTGAAGACGCCCTCATCACCCATCTTGAGAACTTTGGTGTATTTCTGAGCAAGGTTATTTTCGTCTGTTTCAAACAGATCAACAGTGGCAACGCCACCATCAATCCTATAAAGAACTTCTGTAAAACTTATAGAGGAAAGATCAAATTCCAGCCTGTCTCGAACCTGATAAGGGTAGGTGGTTGTAAAGCATTTCGGTATTGGCTGACCGTCAGGCCCGGGAGTTGGCCGAACCATGACTTCACTGTGGATATACTCGGCTTGCTCATTGGCCAGAATATTGACAGATTTTATCTGCAGCTTGCGATCGGCCAGTGCCTGTGTGCTAATAATGGAAGAGCTGATGGCAATGGCCACTGCAAGACTTAATACCTTGGGATGAGCATTTGTCATTCCACTACCTCAGAGCTGAGTGCTTTTACTACCGTGGAAAGTGATTGCCGTACCGGGCGAGGAAGCAACGTTTAAAATCGCTCATGGTGATCTTGAGGTTTCAGATGGAAAGCTTGATTGATGGTAATTTCTCTTATCATGACCGTGGTCTTTCTGATCATCGCCCTTCTGCCATTCGAAAAAGACTCCAAGAGTGTAGAAGTAAGGAATACTTTCTGCATGGGAGAACGACCATTTAGGTACATTCTCCCTGAAGTATTTCTCCCAGCCATTCTCGAATAGCTTCATGGTGCGACCACGGTGTTCACGGAACTGCAGGTAATTTTCGTGTCGCATCCAGCCATACATCGTGTTGTTAGCTTTAACACGGTTCGCATACTCTTGATCGGTTTCTCTGAAGCCTTGAGGCGCGGCAGTAGCCGTACGTTTCACATATTTATCGTCCGTTTCACCTACGCCCAGCCAGCGATTAACTTTGTCAAGACTCCGTCCCAGAGGCCCACCCAGCCATTGAGTGAGCATCTTGTTGTCGTTCATAAAGAAGTCGAAAGTGAGGCTCGATGCCAGCGCGAATCCGAAGGTTTGGGCGTAGGTAAATCCGGATAAAAGACCGTGAGCGTATGTTCCGAAGCCAGCTACCGGGCCCAGCACCAGACCGGCTGCAGCCGAGGCCAGAGTTTTCACTTTTTGTGGTGTCGCCCGGTGCAACAGCGGTACCTGAACCCCTTGTCCGGAACCCATGGATTTCACTATTTCCGGCACCAGACGGGAAATGCTGCGATACATCTGCGAGTTGGCGTTGTACTGTCGGGCAAACAGCATGGAACCGGTTCTCAGCAGAATGACCGAGGATGCGGCCTTACCTAATGGCATGACCAGCCCGCCCACTTCAGAGATTTGTTCAATTCCACTGTGACAGGCATATTGGCTGGTTCGGTCAAGATCTACAGCGTAGTGTTCCAGCCAGTGCTGGAAAGGTGTCAGCATCCGATGCAGGTAATCCCCCCTGTTGGTCAGATCCAGAAGATAGAGGAACGACATATTTGAGAGGGACAGCGCGGTAGCCTGCCAGGCGGTACGGGTCGCCAGTAGCGGTTTGTAGCTGGAGAAGTACCATGTGACAGCCTGTACCAGAAAGGCTGAAGGTTTGGCCCAGTACTCATTCAGCTGCTGCTCAACCGCTGCGGCATGAGCCTTCATCAGTGTGTCATGGATAATCTTGATCAGATCTGATTCCGATAGTCCGGCAGCATTGGCATAAGGCGTCAGGGTATCCTGAACATCGGCCAGAAACGCTGCTGTCCTGCGGCCATTATCAAAGGCAATATCGTCAAGAACATAGTTGGCGATGACCGCAGCAGCGTACTCTTTCATGCCGGCAACTGACTCTTTCATACCCGCCGGGCCAGTCGCAGTCACAGGAATAAAGACACTTTGCACGAATTCATCAACACCCTTGTCGGAAAGACTCTGGACAAAGGCTTTGAAGTCAGGCAGATTGACGCCGCGTTGGTAGCCAAGGAAATGTTCAAATTCGTCCACTGTCTGATAACCATCCATTCTTCTGACGGCCTTTATGTAGTTCCCAAGTTCAATCTTGTTGATCAGTCCTTCACGCAGCAGAGCTATGATCTTGTTGCCACTGGCAGAATGGGTTGCGAAGTATTCCGGGAAGCTTTTCAGATCCCCTGGTCCATGCTCGACGAAGTGAATGGCTCTTTTGCCTATGCCGCGTATTTCATCGTCGTATTGTGGAGCCCCGGTTTTCATCTCATTTCTGGCCCTGTCTGCCAGAGCCTGGACTTGTTCAATGACATTCTGAGGCTGATCTTCTAAAGGCTCGACAGGGTAGAGGGGGAAGCTCGACTTCAGGCTTTTGAAGACTGCTACAATCCGACTGGCCTGATTAAACGTCAGATCGTCTTCGACCAGTGCCTGTAAACGAATCGGTGCAAATTGATCGTTAAAATCGAACGTCGTCAGGCAGGGTACTGTTTTACCGCTTTTGACTGCTGATTCTGCCAGGCCCAGTGCAGCATCCAGAGCCTGTTGCCTGAGAGGGTGCTGCTGTGTGAAGGTGTCCATATCGGCCAGAACATTGACCTGTTTCGGCGAGAACTGGAAGGGGCCACCGTCGTTTTCCACGGCTTCCTCTGCAGCCCTCAGGACTTCCTTCATTCTCTCAATGTCTGCTTTCCTGGCTCCAATCTGACTTCTCAGGCGAATCTTTTCCTGAAGCAGTTCATGGATCTTGCCGCCGAAACCGTCATACCCGCCCAGTTGTAAATATATTTTTACCAGGGCACTAATCCGGTGTTCACAGGTGTCACTGGAGTCTGGTTTGAGACCCGCAGCTTCTTCAGTGGCGTCGAGAGCCGCTTCATGATCCACCAGAGCCTTGTGTGCTTTTGATACAGCATCACTTGCCTGCTTCAAGATTAAGCCCAGCCTGTCCATTTCATTCATATGCAGGGTTTTAGCTTTTTGATCGATGTCGCCAAGATCGATCATCTCCTTTTCTTTATGCTCCAGCTTCTCTTTTGCACTCCACCGTTGAATCTGTGCATTCACCAAATTACTGATTTTTATGTTGTGCTGACTCACGAATTCCCTGATTTGAACGTACTTTCTCCTGGTTAAAAACAGTTCACCCAATGCTTCATTGTCTTCGTTCTGAATATGAGATTCTGTATAAGGAATGGCAATGCAGTAAACAACGTTTTCCAATGAACCGATGTCATCCTTTATCAGGATGCTCAGACCTGTTCTGTCCTTCAGTTCATCAAGGATTTCACCCTGTATTTCTTCGCTGTGTCCCCACAGGAATAGACTGAAGTCCCTTAATCGCTCCTCAGAGGGTTGTTCGTCAACAGCAGGCAGACCCAACTCTGTCTGAATTTGTTTCATTGCCTGATTGAGAGCCAGGTTCTCTTCATCCAGGAGATCCCGGAGGTTGGCAGGTCGACCAGCAAATAACACGTGTTTGCCATCAACAGCAATCAGCCTGCGATGAACGGCTGCCAGTTTGCTTTCAGCTTTTTGTAAGGTTTGTCTGGCGCTGGCTAACTCGCGATCAAGAACATATCGGGGCTTAGGTCCCAGGCGAGCCATTTGCCTGTCAAGCTCAGCATTAATGGCTGTGATATGCTCATCAGCGGTGGTAACACCTGCCTTGGGAACTTCTTCATAAAGCTCCTGGAGTTTTTCTTTAATTAAAATGTTCTGGTCGTCTATAGCGGCGTCATCTTTATAGGAATCAATGCTGAGTTGATGGGCGATTTCATTGTTTCTGCTTCTTCTGACATCCTCATTTCTTCTGACATCCACATTGTCACAGGCTTGGTCTACTTCTGTCATTAATGCCAAAATTTTGTTTTTAATAACATCCCTGTTTTCAGGCAGGTGAGCTTTCCGTCTAAGTTCTACCCCCAGATCATTGGCCAGTTTGGCAACGAAAGCCGTGCCTCTTTCATCAGCCTCTTCGTGTACAAAGTAGAAGATGTGCAGCTTGCCCTCTACAATTTTGAGTGTACTTATGAGTCGTATTCTGGCCACGCTGTTCATCTCTTCGACATAAAAGTCAAGGCTCCTTTGAAGATCCTGAAGTTTTGTGTTCCCTATTTTGCTCCAGAATGTGATGTCTTCTTTCCGGAGTGAATCCTCTATCTCATCCACCATGGATTCTGTGACATCAGCGCTGTCAAGTTTTGTTCGAACCCTGGCAAGCCTTGCTGTTTTGTGATCTTCATTATTGACTTCGATGTTGAGTATTTCTTCTGCTGTGTTCAGCAATTTCTGAGCCACTTCCTCCTCTCGCTGCCTGACCTTTGCCAGACGTGCCTGAATTGCCTCAGAAATGGCGTTACGACGGTAATACACATCTTCCTGACTAATGAGGTCATCTATCTTAAGGACTTTTTCCACGTCAGACAGTTTCTCAAGTATTACAGGCATGACTCTGGGGTGGCCTGGCGTTCTGATGTCTTTCAGTTCTTCATCTAAATATTCAAGACTGCGGAACCTCTTATACATGGCTGTTTTCAGGGCAGGGTGTTCTTCCATTGTGCTGTCATCCAGCCTGATACCTAAAATCAGTGCCAGACCATCTTGCCCGGTTTTGACGTCAGGTTCTTCCGAACAACATTGAGCATTCAGTGCCTGGATTTTCTGAAGCAAATGTTGTTGATCTTCGTCGAGGGTATGGCCCTGGGTATTCAGTGACTGAAATCTGTCAAACAGGCTTTTTTGTTGAAGATTCAGCTCATGTTTACCCTGTAATTGAGTATTCAGTAAAGCGATTCTCCAAAGCAGCTGATCGAGTTGAACGTCAATATCCGCATTGCTATCAAAATCCTGAAGGTTTAAAAGTGCGGCAATGGTTGCATAGCTGGCTTTGATTTCAGCCTCTGTTCTGGTGCTCTGGTGCTGAAGAGCCGCCGGTGTTGTTTCCGCAGAACCTCCCTCAGGCCGTCCTGTTGCCGGTCCTCTTGCCAACAATGCCTGGTTGATTTCATGAATTTTTATACTGATGAGTCTGGTTTGTTTTTCTGGCAGCTGGCTATCATCCCAGTTTTTAATGCCAAGCTCTTTTGCCAGTCGGGCGTTGCGGGCTTTTGTGGCTTCCGCTCTGGCATTTCGAATTTGTTTTTCCAGCTCCGGGATTGCGTCGACTTTCTGCCTGAGTTTCCGTAACGGGCTTAGCTCTTTGTCCGTTACGTCAAGATACTCTCGAATATCATGCTCAGCCTGATACTTAAGCTGAAGTACTATGAGCTTTTGCTTTTCAATGGCAGTGGCTTTGCCCAACATGATCTTTAAGTGGTTGCTAACCTGGGTGAGTTTGCCTTCTCTTTTCAGCTGCTCTGTCAGTTTGCCTTCCCCCTCAATCAGCTGCCCGGCCATGTTGCTCAGGACTTTGAAAGCAAAGCGGTCGTTGTCGTAAGAAACATCGGGCGGTGATTCGTCGATAATGGGTACAAGACCCATAATATCCTGAACAACATTCTGGTTACTCAGAAGGTCTCTCAGTAAGGGATTAAAGCTGAAGTGTTTTGTCAGTTGAATCTGCAGCCAGGTTGGCGTGATGACAGACGAAGCGGCTCTAATGTTTTCAAGTGTGAATTCAAATTCTATTCCCGTAGTTGCCCGATCTTGACTGGCACTGGCCAATGCCTGATGAAGATATTCGTAGAATGCAAGCGCAGATGCCGACTGTTTATCTTCGTTTGTCAGCGTCGGCGGTTGACTTTCGCTTACTTCAGCAGCGTGCCGTGCAGCAAACTCCTCTAACACTGCCATTTGCCTGCTTCGAATAACGTATCGGTAGCTTCTGACCTTAAATCTATTAATCTTTGTTGACAATGCAGGAGCCAGGTTATTGCTCTCAGCTTCTTGCCAGAGGTTGTGAAGCTTTTCTACAAAGGCGGTATCATTGGGATTCGGCTTCTGACCACGAAAAACAATAACCTCCCCCGGAACTTCTGCGACTTCCAGCTTTGGATAACCCGCAGGCACAGGAGAAACCTGTGCGTCATCCCCGACGTGTACAACGTAGCCGACGGGTTTGCTCTGTGCTAAGAGTTCATTAAGAGCCTGCTGTTGTATATCCTTTCCCAAAACATGAACCTGAATATAGGCAGAGGTGGCCGCTGCCAGGAGAGCCTCGTCATTGACAAAGAGCGATTGACCCAGACTTTTCAGTTCAGGGGGCTGATCGCTTGACGCGATAAGACGCATGAAGGTGCGCCCGTTCACTTCAACTTTTTCTACTTCAATGGTGGCAAGGGCGACATAGTGGTCACTGGTGCCGAGGTTTCCTGCTCTGTCATTAACCGCTTTCAGCAATTCATACAGTCGTCCGGGGTTGGTGACTTTCGTTAACGTTTCCTCCATGTCAGATAGCAAAAAAGATCGTGCTCGAAAAGCCTTAACTGAATCCTGATCGGTCATTCCGGCTCTGACTTCAATGACCAGTTTTGTTTCTTCAAGGTTATGGGTAAATCTGAAGATGCCCTCATCACCCATCTTCAGAACTTTGGTGTATTTCTTAGCAACGTTATTTTCGTCTGTTTCAAACAGATCAACACTGGCAACGCCACCATCAATCCTATAAAGAACTGCTGTAAAACTTACGGTGGGAAGATCAAAGTCCACCCTGTCTTGAACCCGATAAGGGTAGGTGGTTGTAAAGCATTTCGGTATTGGCTGCCCGTCAGGCCCGAGAGTTGGCCGAACCATGACTTCACTATGGATATACTCGGCTTGTTTATTGGCCAGAATATTGACAGATTTTGTCTGCAGCTTGCGATCGGCCAGTGCCTGTGTGCTAATAATGGAAGAGCTGATGGCAATGGCCACTGCAAGACTTGATACCTTGGGGTGAGCATTTGTCATTCCACTACCTCAGAGCTGAGTACTTTTATTACTGTGAAAAGTGATTGCCTTACCGGGTGAGGAAGCAACTTTTAAAATCGCTGATGACTTTTAATTAATCGCTCATGGCTGTCAATCGCTCATGGCTGTTAGTCGCTCATGGCTGTTCCGGTGAGCTGAAATATTCACTGGTATCATAGTGGTCTGCTGAGGTTGCAGGTGGAAAGCTTGATTGAGAGGCATTTCTCTTGTCATGACCGTGAACTTTCTGATTATCGCCCTTTTGCTATTCGTCAAAGACTCCAAGAGTGTAGAAGTAAGGAATACTTTCTGCATGGGAGAACGACCACTTAGGCATATTCTCCCTGAAGTATTTCTCCCAGCCATTCTCGAACAGCTTCATGGTGCGATCACGGCGTTCACGGAACTGCAGGTAATTTTCGTGTCGAGTCCAGCCATACATCGTGTTGTTAGCTTTAACACGGTTCGCATACTCTTGATCGGTTTCTCTGAAGCCTTGAGGTGCGGCAATAGCCGTACGTTTCACATATTTATCGTCCATTTCACCTACGCCCAGCCAGCGATTAACTTTGTCAAGACTCCGTCCCAGAGGCCCACCCAGCCATTGAGTGAGCATCTTGTTGTCGTTCATAAAGAAGTCGAAAGTGAGGCTCGATGCCAGCGCGAATCCGAAGGTTTGGGCGTAGGTAAATCCGGATAAAAGACCGTGGGCGTATGTTCCGAAGCCAGCTAGCGGGCTCAGCACCAGACCGGCTGCAGCCGAGGCCAGAGTTTTCACTTTTTGTGGTGTCGCCCGGTGCAACAGCGGTACCTGAACCCCTTGTCCGGAACCCATGGATTTCACTATTTCCGGCACCAGACGGGAAATGCTGCGATACATCTGCGAGTTGGCGTTGTACTGTCTGGCAAACAGCATGGAGCCGGTTCTCAGCAGAATGACCGAGGATGCGGCCTTACCTAATGGCATGGCCAGCCCACCTACTTCAGAGATTTGTTCAATTCCACTGTGACAGACATATTGGCTGGTTCGGTCAAGATCAACACCGTAGTGTTCCAGCCAGTGCTGGAAAGGTGTCAGCATCCGATGCAGGTAATCACCCCTGTAGGTCAGATCCAGAAGATAAAGGAATGACATGTTAGAGAGGGATAGCCCGGCAGCCTGCCAGGTGGTGTGGGTCGCCAGCAGGGGTTTGTAGCTGGAGAAGTACCAGGTGACAGCCTGAACCAGAAAGGCTGAAGGTTTGACCCAGTACTCATTCAGCTGCTGCTCTACCGCTGCGGCGTGAGCCTTCATCAGTGTGTCATGGATAATCTTGATCAGGTCTGACTCCGATAGTCCGGCAGCATTGGCATAAGGCGTCAGGGTATCCTGAACATTGGCCAGAAACGCTGCTGTCCTGCGGCCATTATCAAAGGCAATATCGTCAAGAACATAGTTGGCGATGACCGCAGCAGCGTACTCTTTCATGCCGGCAACCGACTCTTTCATACCCGCCGGGCCAGTCGCAGTCACAGGAATAAAGACACTTTGCACGAATTCATCAACACCCTTGTCGGAAAGCCTCTGGACAAAGGCTTTGAAGTCAGGCAGATTGACGCCGTGTTGGTAGCCAAGGAAATGTTCAAATTCGTCCACTGTCTGATAACCATCCATTCCTCTGACGGCCTTTATGTAGTTCCCAAGTTCAATCTTGTTGATCAGTCCTTCACGCAGCAGAGCTATGATCTTGTTGCCACTGGCAGAATGGGCTGCGAAGTATTCCTGGAAGCCTTTCAAATCCCCAGGTTTATGCTCGACGAAGTGAATGGCTCTTTTGCCCATGCCGCGTATTTCATCGTCGTATTGTTGAGCCCCGGTTTTCATCTCATTCCTGGCCCTGTCTGCCAGAGCCTGGACTTGTTCAATGACATTCTGAGGCTGATCTTCTGAAGGCTCGGCAGGGTAGTGCGGGAAGCTCGACTTCAGGCTTTTGAAGACTTCTACAATCCGACTGGCCTGATTAAACCTCAGATCGTCTCCGACCAGCGTCTGCAAGCGGGTCGGTGCAAGTTCATTGTTAAAATCAAACGTCGCAAGGCTGGGTATTGTTTTACCGTTTTTGATTGCTGATTCTGCCAGGCCCAGTGCAGCATCCAGAGCCTGTTGCCTGAGAGGGTGCTGCTCTGTGAAGGTGTCCATATCGGTCAGAACTTTTACCTGTCTCGGTGTGAACTGAAAGGGGCCGCCGTCATTTTCGACCGCTTCCTCTGCAGCCCTCAGGACTTCCTTCATTCTCTCAATGTCTGCTTTCCTGGCTCCAATCCCAGCTTGCAGATGAATCCATTCCTGAGTCAGTTGACGACGCTTGCCGCCTTTACCATCACGCCCGCCCAGTTGCAGCTTTTTGTTTTTCAGGGCATTAATTCGGTGTTCACGGGTGTCAGTAGAGTCTGGTTTGAGGCCCGCAGCTTCCTCAGTGGCGTCAAGACTCGCTTTATGATGATCCAACAGAGCTTTTTCTGCTTTTGATACAGCATCATTTGCCTGCTTCAATACTAAGCTCAGCCTGTCGATTTCGTTCATATGCAGGGTTTTAGCTTTCTGATCGATGTCGTCAGGATCGACCATCTCCTTTTCTTTACGATCCAGATTCTCTTTTGCCTTCCTCTGTTCAAGCCGTGCATCCCCCAGTTTAATGCTTTTTCTGTAGTGCTCATTCAGGAACTCCCCGATTTGACAGTACTGTTTCCTGGTTAAAAGCAGCTCACCCAATGCTTCATTGTCTTCATCCTGACCATCAGAATCTGGAAAGGCTACAAGGCTAAAAAGGCCATCAGCGTCTGCCACTGAATCGAAGTCATCCTTTATCTGGATCTGGATGCTCAGACCTGTTTCGGCCTTCACTTCATTGAGGATTTCACCCCGTCTCTCTCTACTGTACCCCTGCAGAAAATGCCTCAAGCCCCTTAATCGCTCCTGAGGTGTTTGTTCGTCAACAGCTGCCAGACCCAACTCTATCTGAACTTGTTTCATTGCCTGATTGAGAGCCATGCTCTCTTCATCGGAGAGGTCTTGTAGCTCAGCGGGACGCCCCACAAATAATATGTGTTTGCCACGAATAGCAATCAGCCTGCGATGAGCGGCTGCCAGTTCACTTTCAGCTTTTTGTACGGTTTGTCTGGCGCTGGCCAGCTCGCGATCAAGAACATATCGAAGTTTAGGTCCCAGCCGGGCCATTTGCCTGTCAAGCTCAGCATTAATGGCTGTGATATGCTCATCAACGGTGGTAACACCTGCTTTGGTAGCTTTTTCATAAAGCTGTAGGAGTTTTTGTTCAATTAAAATGTTCTGGTCGTCTATGCTGGCGTCATCTTTATAGGACTCAATGTTGAGTTGATGAGCGATTTCATTGTTTCTGCTTCTTCTGACATCCTCATTATCAAAGGCTTCGTCTACTTCTGCCAGTATTGCCAAAATTTTGTTTTCAAAGACATACTCGTTTTCAGGCAGGTAGGCTTTTCTTCTGAGTATTACCCCCAGATCATTGGCCAGTTTAGCAACGAAAGCCCTGCCTCTTTCATTAGCCTCATCGCGTACGAACTCGTAGATGTGCAGTCTGTCCTCTATAATTTTGAGGATACTTGACAGTTGTATTCTGGCCACGCTGTTCATATTTTCGACATAAAAGTCAAGACTCCTTTGAAGGTCCTGGAGTTTTGTGTTCCCACTTTTGCTCCAGAATGTGATGTCTTCTTTCCGGAGTGAATGCTCTATCTCATCCACCATGGCTTCTGTGACATCACCGCTGTCAAGTTTTGTTCGAACCCTGGCAAGCCTTGCTGTTTTCTGATCTTCATTATTGACTTCGATGTTGAGTATTTCTTCTGCTGCTTTCAGCAATTTCAGAGCCACTTCCTCCTCTCGCTGCCTGATTTTTGCCAGACGTGCCTGAATTACCTCAGAAATGGCGTTCCGACGGTAATACACATCTTCCTGACTAATGAGGTCGTCCATATCAAGGGCTTTTTCCACGTCAGACAGTTTCTCCAGTACTGCAGGCATGGCTTTGGGGTGGCCTGGTGTTCTGATGTCTTTCAGCTCTTCATCTAAATAGTCAAGACTGTGGAACCTCTTATACATGGCTGTTTGCAGTGCAGGGTGTTCTTCCATCGCGCTGTCATCCAGCCTGACACTTAAAATCAGTGCCAGACCATCTTGCCCGGTTTTGACGTCAGGTTCTTCCATACAGCATTGAGCAATCAGTGCCCGGATTTTCTGAAGCAAATGTTCCTGATCTTCGTTGCGAGTATTGCCCTGGGTATTCAGTGACTGAAATCTGTCAAACAGGCTTTTTTGTTGAAGATTCAGTATATGTTTACCCTGTAATTGAGCGTTCAGTACCTCAATTCTCCGAAGCAGGTGGTCGAGTTGAACGTCAGTATCTGCATTGCTATCAAAATCCTGAAGGTTTAAATGTGCGGCAAGGGTTTTATAGCAGGCTTTGATTTCAGCCTCTTTTCTGGCGCTCTGGTGCTGAAGAGCCGCCGGTGTTGTTTCTATAGAATCTCCCTCAGGCTGTCCTCTTGCCGGTCCTCTTACCGCCAATGCCTGGTTGATTTCATGAATTCTTATAGTGATGAGTCTGGTTTGTTTTTCTGGCGGCTGGCTATCATCCCAGTTTTCAATGCCAAGCTCTTCTGCCAGTCGGGCGTTGCGGGCTTTTGTGGCATCCGCTCTGGTATTTCGAAGTTGTTTTTCCAGTTCCGGGATTCGTTCGACTTTCTGCCGGAATCCCCGTAACAGGATTCGCGCTCTTTCCGTTGTGCCACGAAGATCTTGAAGATCATGCTCAGCTTGCTGCTTAAGCTGAAGTACTACGAGCTTTTGCTTTTCAATGGGACTGGCTTTCCCCAACATGATCTTTAAGTGGTTGTTTACCTTGGTGAGTTTCCATTCTCTTTTCAGTTGGTCTGTCAGTTTCCTTTCCCTCTCAATCAGCTGCCTGGCCATGTCGCTCAGGACTCTGAAAACAAAGCGGTCGTTGTCGTAAGAAACATTGAGCTGTGATTCGTCGACAACGGGTACAAGACCCATAATACCCTGAACAACATTCTGATTACTCAGAAGGCCTCTCAGTACGGGTTTGAAGCTGAAGTGATTTGTCAGTTGAATCTGCAGCCAGGTTGGCGTGATGGCAGACGAGGCGGCTCTGATGTTTTCCAGTGTAAATTCAAAATCTACTGTCGTAGTTGCCCGATCTTGACTGGCACTGGCCAATGCCTGCTGGAGATATTCGTAGAATGCTAGCGCAGATGCCGACCGTTTATCTTCGTTTGTCAGCGTCGGCGGTTGACTTTCGCTCACTTCAGCACCGTGCCGTGCAGCAAGCTCCTCCAACACCGCCATCTGCCTGCTTCGAATAACGTGCTGATAGCTGTTGACCTTAAATCTATTAATCTTTGCTACCAATGCAGGGGCCAGGTTATTGCCCTCAGCTTCTTGCCAGAGGTTGTGGAGCTTTTCTACAAAAGCGCTATCATGGGGATTCAGCTTCTGACCATGAAAAACAATAACCTCCTCCGTAGCTTCTGCGACTTCCAGCTTTGGATAACCCGCAGGTACAGGAGAAACCTGTGCGCCATCCCCGACGTGTACAACATAGCCGACGGGTTTGCTGTGCGCCATCAGTTCATTAAGAGCCTGCTGTTGTAAATCCTCTTCCAGAACATGAACCTGGAAATAGGCAGAGGTGGCCGCCGCCAGAAGAGCCTCGTCATTGACAAACAGTGATTGACCTAGACTATGCAGTTCAGGGGCCTGATCGCCTGACGCGATAAGACGCATGAAGGTGCGTCCGTTCACTTCAATTTTTTCTACTTCAATGGTGGCAAGGGGGACATAGTGGTCACTGGTGCCGAGGTTTCCTGCTCTGTCATTAGCAGCTTCCAGCAATTCAGCCAGTCGATGAGGGGGGGCGATTTTCGTCAACGATTCCATGCCAAAAAGGCCAGGATATTCTGCTCGAACAGCCTTAACTGAATCCTGATCGGTCATTCCGGTTCTGACTTCAATGAACAGTTCCTTTTCTTCAAGGTTATGGGTAAATCTGAAGACGCCCTCATCACCTATCTTCAGAACTTTGGTGTATTTCTGAGCAAGGTTATTTTCGTCTGTTTCAAACAGATCAACAGTGGCAACGTCACCATCAATATTATGAAGAACTTCTGTAAAACTTATAGTGGGAAGATGATGGTCCACACTGTCTCGAACCTGATAAGGGTAGGTGGTTGTAAAGCATTTCGGTATTGGCTGCTGGTCAAGACCTGCAGTCGGTCGAACCATGACGTCACTCTGGGTATACTCGGTACGTTCATCGACCAGAATCTTGACAGATTTTGTCTGCAGCCTGCGATCGGCCAGTGCCTGTGTGCTAATAATGGAAGAGCTGATTGCAATGGCCACTGCAAGACTTAATACCTTGGGGTGAGCATTTGTCATTCCACTACCTCAGAGCGGGGTACTTTTATTACCGTGTATTACCGTGGAAAGTGATTGCTGTACCGGGCGAGGAAGCAACTTTTAAAATCGCTGATGGCTGTCAGTCGCTCATGGCTGATAGTCGCTCATGGCTGTCAGTCGCTCATGGCTGTCAATGGATCATGGTTGCAGATAGAGATCCCGATTGAGGGGCATTACTCTTGTCATGACCATGAACTTTCTGATCATCGCCCTTTTGCCATTGGTAAAAGACTCCAAGAGTGTAGAAGTAAGGAATACTTTCTGCATGGGAGAACGACCACTTAGGCATATTCTCCCTGAAGTATTTCTCCCAGCCATTCTCGAACAGCTTCAGGGTGCGATCACGGCGTTCACGGAACTGCAGGTAATTTTCGTGTCGCGCCCAGCCATAGATCGTGTTGTTAGCTTTAATACGGTTCGCGTACTCCTGATCGGTTTCTCCGAAGTCTTGAGGCGCGGCAATAGCCGTACGTTTCGCATATTCATCGTCCGTTTCACCTACGCCCAGCCAGCGATTAACTTTGTCAAGACTCCGTCCCAGAGGCCCACCCAGCCATTGAGTGAGCATCTTGTTGTCGTTCATAAAGAAGTCGAAAGTGAGGCTCGACGCCAGAGCTAATCCGAAGGTTTGGGCGTAGGTAAACCCGGATATAAGACCATGAGCGTATGCTCCGACGGTGGCTACCGGACCCAGCACCAGACTGGCTGTAGCCGAGGCCAGAGTTTTCACTTTTTGTGGTGTCACCCGGTGCAGCAGCGGTACTTGAACCCCTTGTCCGGAACCCATGGATTTGACTATTTCCGGCACCAGACGGGAAATGCTGCGATACATCTGCGGGTTGGCGTTGTACTGTCTGGCAAACAACATGGAGCCGGTTCTCAGCAGAATGACGGAGGAAGCGGCTCTACCCAATGGCATGGCCAGCCCGCTCACTTCAGAGATTTTTTCAATTTCGCTGTGGTAGGCATATTGCCCGGTTCGGTCGAGATCAACACCGTAGCCTTCCAGCCAGTGCTGGAAAGGTGTGAGTATTCTGTGCGTGTAATCCCCCCTGTTGGTCAGATCCAGAAGATAGAGGAACGCCATGTTCGAGAGGGACAGAGCGTTAGCCTCCCCGGCGGTATGGGTCGCCAGCAGGGGTTTGTAGTTGGAGAAGTACCAGGTGACAGCCTGTACCAGAAAGGCTGAAGGTTTGACCCAGTAATCATTGAGCTGCTGTTCAACCGCTGCGGCATGAGCCTGCATCAATGCATTGTGGATAGCCTTGATCAGTTCTGATTCAGAGAGTCCGGCGGCATTGACATAAGACGTCAGGGTGTTCTGAATATTAGCCAGAAATGCTGCCGTCCTGCGGCCATTGTCAAAGGCAATATCGTCAAGAACGTAGTTGGCGATGACAGCAGCTGCGTACTCTTCCATACCGACAACAGACTCTTTCATAGCCGCCGGGGCAGTGGCAGTCACAGGAGTAAAAGCACTCTGAATGAGTTTCTCAACACCCCTGTCGGACAGCATCCGGACAGCGGCCTTGAAGTGAGTCAACTCGACGCTGTGTTTGTAGCCAAGGAAGTGCTCAAATTCAGCCACTGTCTGATAACTATCAGTTCCTCTGACGGCCTTTATGTAGTTCTCAAGTTCAACCTTGCTGATCAGACCTTCATGCAGCAGAGTCATGATCCTGTTACCGCTGGCAGAACGGGTAGCGAAGTATTCCGGGAAGGTTTTCAGGTCACCCGGTTCACGCTCAAGGCAGTGAATCGCTGTTTTGCCCATGCCGAAAATTTCTTTGTCGTATTGTTGAGCCCCGGATTCCATCTCATTTCTGGCCCTGTGCACCAGCATCTGGACTTCTTCCAGAGGGCTGCGAGGCTCGTCTTCTGAAGCGGGGTATTCCGGGAAGGTCGCCTTCAGGGCTCTGAAGATTTGTACGATCCGGCTGGTCTGATCAAACGTCAGTTTGTCTCCGACCAATACCTGCAGGCGAATCGCTGCAAATTCATCGTCAAAATCGTAAGTCGGAAGGTTGGGTATTGCTTTACCGTTTGTTACGGCTAATTCGGCCAGACCACTTGCGACTTGCAGGGCCTGTCGTTTGAGAGGGTGCTGCTGCGTGAATGTTTGGATAGCGTGCAAAACTTCTGCCTGTTCAGGCGTGTACTGGAAGGAACCACCTGTATTTTCGACCTCTTCCCCGTCAGCATTAAGGGCTGGTTTGTCAGTGGTTACCTCCGGAATGTATCGGGGTTCAGCTCCCGGAGCGATTTGTCTGTCAAGCTCATTCTCAATGGCGACAATGCGCTCGTTAACGTCAGGCCGACCCACCCTATCAACTTCTTTTTCGAACTCCCGAAGTGCTGTTTCAATAACCTTGATCTGTTTATCCACATAGACATATTCTTCGTAGACCCTGACGTTGAGTTGACGAGCAATCTTATTGTATCCCTCCATTTCGCGATCTCTATTAAAATAGAGATTGTTTACTTGGTCCCATAATGCCTGAATTCCGGCTTTTAGAGCATCCTTCTGGTCATTCAGGCTGGCACCTTTGTCAAATTCTACTTTCAGAACCAAAGCCAGTTCAGCAGCCTCCTCCCTGCCTCTTTCTATAGCAGCGGGGTTTTCACTCTTGTCGATGTTCAGCTCGTTCTCTAAAGCTTCAAGCATCCTTTTCTGTTGTCTTAAGACACGCGCATCCGGATCCGGGGTTTCGACATAAAGCTCAATAAAATCCAGAAGTTGCCAGAGTCTTATTCTCTGGTCTTTGTTCCAGGTCATTTCCATTTTCCAGATGAAAGCTTCCATCTCACGCAGCATGTATTTTGGGATGTCACAGTGAAATCTATCGCGAACTCTGGCCAGTCTTGTTGCTTTGCTATCCTCTTTGTTGACTTCGATTTTTAATATTTCTTCCAGTGTTTCCAGTATATCCAGAGCCTCCTGCTCTGCCTCCTCTTCGGCTCTTGTTGTGTATGACTGAATTTTCTCAGAAATGGCGTTACGACGGTGATACACATCGACCTCGCTCTTATGTCCATCCATTTTCAGGGCTTTTTCTACGGCAGTGAGTTTCTCATGGGCTTCAGACATGATTTCAGGATGGGCTGGTCTTCGATCAATTTCTTCTTCCGGGTCTGCAATTGTCTTAAGTTGTTGATGCAGAACTTTTTTCCCGGCAGTTATTGTCTTGATTTTTTGAACCAGCCATTCCTGTTGAACGTCAATGTCTGCACTGCTATCAAAATCCTGAATCTCTAAATGTGCGGCAAGGGTTGCATAGTGGGCTTTTATTTCAGCCTCTGTTCTGGTGTGCTCTTGCTGAAGATCTGGTTGAACGAGCTGAGATTCCGGATCAGCTTCGTTGACCGGGACAAGCTGACTTTCAACGACTGCCCGCCCGCGTGTGTCATCCGTTTTTTCCAGGAAACGCCTGACTTGCTCATCTAATGGCTGGGTTTCATCCAGGTCGTCCATGCCAGGTGCTATTGCCGTTTCAGGGTGGGGAGCAGTTATGGTTTTTATTCTGGTTTCCCAAACTTTTTTTTCCAACGGAGGAATCCGTTTGACATCCTTCATAAGTAAGCGATGCAGGTTTCCCTGATCTTTTTGCTCATTAAGAACCCTTGCATGTTTATCCTTAATTTTCTGATAGAGTTGTTTCAATTCCAGTTTTTTCTCATCACTGGCACCGGCTTTATACGATTCAATCTCCAACTCACGTTTGAAACGGACGAGTTCGGCTCTCTCGCTCTCCAGTTTATCCAGCTTGTTGAACAACTCCATAATCTGTTTGTTCCTTTCGCCCAGTATTTTGGAAACAAACTGTATGTCGTCGTATAAAATATTGAACCTTAATTTGGGACCAGCGGGTATGTATTTGAAAATCTTCCGAAAAAAATGCTCGTTAATCAGAAGATCCCTAAATGCGGGTTTGAAGCTGAAGTGTTTTGCGAGTTGATTGTGCATCCAGTTTGGTGTGACGACTGACAAGGCGACCCTGATGTGTTCCTGAGTGATTGGAAATTCGTTGATTCCATATTTTTCATCTGGAGTAGCAGTGGCTAATGCCAGATGGAGAGATTCATAGTATGCAAGCGCACGCATCGCCTGCCTGTCTTTTTTTAAAAACGTCGTCGGTTGATCCTCGGTAACTTCTTCTGCAGCGTGCTGCGCAGCAAACTCCTCCAGCACTGCCATCTGCCTGCTTCGAACGACGTACTGGTAGCCTTTGACCTTATGGGTTTTAACTTCTGTTAATATTGCAGAGTTGGGGGGAGTATCCTTAGCTTCTTGCCATAGGTCATAGAGGTTTTCTACAAAAGCGATGTCATCAGGATTCAGCCTCTGACTATGGAAAACTATCACTTCCCCGGGAGTTTCCGCTACTTCCAGTTTCGGATAACCCGCAGGCACAGGATAAGCCCGTGAGTGACCCTCGACGTGTACAACATATCCGACGGGTTTGCTGGCTGCCAACAGTTTATTAAGAGCCTGCTGTTGCAACTCTCCTCCCAGGACATGAACTTTGATATAAGCAGAGGTGGCTGCTGCCAGGAGAGCGTCATCATTGACAAAGAGTGACTGACCCAGGCGCTCCAGTTCAGGAGGCTGATCACCCCCTGAGACAAGACGCATAAAGGTACGCCCATTCACTTCAACCTTGTCTACTTCAATGGTGGCAAGGGTAACATAGTCATCACGGGTGCCGAGGTTTCCTGCTCTCTCTCCGGCAGCTACCAGCAGTGCGAACAATTGTTTGGGTCTGGCGATTTTCGTTATCGGTTCCAATGATTCCATGTCAGTCCATTGAGAACGAACGGCCTTGAGTGAATCCCAATCGGTCATTCCGACTCTGACTTCAATGACCAGTTCCTTTTCCTGAAGGTTATGGGTGAACCTGAAGATTCCCTCATCAACCAGCTTCAGGACTTTGGTGTATTTCCGGGCAGCATTATTCTCATCTGTTTCAAACTGGTCAACGCTGGAAACGCGCCCGTCGAAATCAGAAAGAACGTCTGTAAAGCCTATAGCAGGAACAATATAGCCTGCGCTGACTCCATACCGGTCAGGGTAGGTGGTGGTAAAGGATCCGGGTATTGGCTGCTGGTCATCACCTAAAGTTGGCCGGACCATGATCTCACTCTGGACAAACTCCACCTGTTCATTGGCTTGAATATCGACAGACCTTATTTGCAGCCTGCGATCGGCCAGTGCCTTTGGAGCAATGATGGAGGAGCTAACGGCAACGGCCACCAGAAGGCTGAATGCACTGGGGCAGGCATTTTTCATGCTACTGCCTCAGAGCTGGCTGGAAAGCCTGATTGGGGAGGCGTTTCTTTTATCATGAACGTGAACTTTTTTATCATCACCCTGTCGCCATTTGGAGAAGGCACCCAGAGTGTAGGAGTAAGGAATACTTTCTGCATGGGAGAACGACCATTTCGGCACATTGTCCCTGAAGTATTTCTCCCAGCCATTCTCGAACAGCTTCATGGTGCGGTCACGGCGTTCACGAAACTGCAGATAATGTTCGTGTCGCGTCCAGCCATGCATTGTGTTGTTTGCTTTAACACGGTTCGTGTAGGCTTCATCGTTTTCATTGAAGCGTTGAGGTGAGGCAATAGTCGTACGTTTCAGATATTCATCTTGCGTTTCACCCAAACCAATCCAGCGATTCATCTTGTCAAGACTCCGTCCCAGAGGCCCACCCAGCCATTGAGTGAGCAGCTTGTTATCGTTCATAAAGAAGTCGAAAGTGAGACTGGATGCCAGAGCGAATCCGAAGGTTTGGGCATAGGTAAACCCAGATATAAGACCATGAGCGTATGCCCCGACGGTGGCTACCGGACCCAGCACCAGACCGGCTGTGGCAGAGGCCAGCGTTTTCACTTGTTGTGCTGTCGCCCGGTGCAGCAGTGGTACCTGAACCCCTTGTCCGGAACCCATGGATTTCACTATTTCCGGCACCAGACGAGAAATGCTGCGATACATCTGAGGATTGGCGTTGTACTGTCTGGCAAACAGCATAGAGCCGGTTCTTAGCAGAATGACAGAGGAAGCGGCTTTACCCAATGGCATGGCCAGCCCGCCCACTTCAGAAATTTTTTCAATTTCGCTGTGGTAGGCATGTTGCCCGGTTCGGTCGAGATCAACACCGTAGTCTTCCAGCCAGTGCTGGAAAGGTATGAGCATTCTGTGCGTGTAATCCCCCCTGTTGGTCAGATCCAGAAGATAGAGGAACGACATGTTTGAGAGGGACAGCGCGGTAGCCTGCCCGGTGGTATGGGTCGCCAACAAGGGTTTGTAACTGGAGAAGTACCAGGTGACAGCCTGTACCAGAAAGGCTGAAGGTTTGACCCAGTAATCATTGAGCTGATACTCAACCGCTGCGGCATGAGCCTGCATCAATGTACCATGGATAGTCTTGATCAGTTCTGTTTCAGAGAGTCCGGCAGCATTGACATAAGGTGTCAGGGTATCCTGAACATTGGTCAGGAAAGCTGCCGTCCTGCGGCCATTGTCAAAGGCAATATCGTCAAGAACATAGTTGGCGATAACAGCAGCTGCGTACTCTTTCATGCCGACAACAGACTCTTTCATAGCCACCGGGCCAGTTGCAGTCACAGCAGGAAAAGCACTCAGAATGAATTTCTCAACACCCTTGTCGGACAGCAGCCGGACAGCGGCCCTGAAGTGAGTCAACTTGACGTTGTGTTTGTAGCCAAGGAAGTGTTCAAATTCATCCACTGTCTGATAACCATCAATTCCTCTGACGGCCTTTATGTAGTTCCAAAGTTCAACCTTATTGATCAGGCCTTCATGCAGCAGAGTTATGATCCTGTTAACGCTGGCAGAGTGGGTAGTGAAGTCTTCCGGGAAGGTTTTCAGGTCATCCGGTTCACGCCCGAGGAAGTGAATCGCTGATTTGCCCATGCCGAAAATTTCTTTGTCGTATTCTCGAGCCCCGGATCCCATCTCATTTCTGGCCCTTTGCACCAGCTTCTGGACTTCTTCCAGAGGGCAGCGAGGCTCGTCTTCTGAAGCGGGGTATTCCGGGAAGGTCGCCTTCATGTCCCTGAAGATTTGCACGATCCGACTGGTCTGATCAAACGTCAGTTTGTCTCCGACCAGTACCTGCAAGCGAAGCGCTGCAAATTCCTCGTCAAAATCGTAAGTCGGAAGGTTGGGTATTGCCTTACCGTTCATTACGGCTAATTCGGCCAGACCATTTGCGACTTGCAGGGCCTGTCGTTTGAGAGGGTGCTGCTGCATGAATGTTTGGATAGCGTGCAAAACTTCTGCCTGTGCCGACGTGTACTGGAAGGAACCATCGTCATTTTTGACCTCTTCCACTGCAGCCTTCGGGGCTCGTTCTTCAGTGGCTAACTCTGGATCAGGAATGTATCGGGGTTCAGCTCCCGGAGCGATTTGTCTGTCAAGCTCATTCTCAATGACGGCAATACGCTCGTTAACCTCAGGCTGACCCAACAGATCAACATCTCTATCCAGCCACCGGAGTTCTGTTTCAATGCGCTTTTCCTTTTCATCATCAAAGTGGAAATGCTTGAAGTTCTTAATGTCGAGTTGACGAGCAATTTTATCGTATCCCTCTCTCGGGAGATCTTCATCCTGACAATAGAGGTGGTAGAGGTGGTTTACTTCTTCCCTTAACGCCTGAATACTGGCTTTTAGAGCATCCTTCTGGTCATTCAGGCTGGCACCTTTTGCAAATTCTACTTTTAGAGGCAAAGCCAGTTCAGCAGCAGCCTCCCTGCCTCTTTTTATAGCAGCAGGGTTTTCACTCTTGTCGATCTTCAGCTCGTTCTCTAAAGCTTCAAGCATCCTTATCTGTTGTTTTAAGACACGCTCATCCGGATCCGGGGTTTCGACATTAATGTCAAGAAAATCTATAAGGTTCCAGACTCTTACTTTCTCTTCTTTGCTCCAGGTCATGCGTATTTTCCAAATGAAAGCTTCCACCTCACGCAGCATGTATTTTGGGATGCAGCTACGAAGCACATCCTGAACTCTGGCAAGTCTTGTTGCTTTGTTATCCTCTTTGTTGACTTCGATTTTTAATATCTCTTCCAGTGTTTCCACTATATGCAGAGCTTCCTCTTCTGCCACCTCTATGGCTTTTGTTGCGTATGACTGAATTTTCTCAGAAATGGCGTCACGACGCTGATGCACATTGTCCTCGCTGTTGTCCCCGCCCTTCAGGTCGTCCATCTTCAGGGCTTTTTCCACGGCTCTCAGTTTCATGAGTACTTCAGGCCTGACCCCGGGGTGGTCGGGTGTTCGATCTCTTTCAGCATCTGCGCTGGTGCTCTGTTGCTGAAGAGGTTGTTTGGCGATCTCAGCTTGCTGTTGTTTAATGTGTGGGTGTTGAAGTCGATGCTCGAGATCTTGTTGATGGGCCCAGGCACATTTCAGCCAAAGGTACTTCCGAATGTTATCCTGGCGGGCCTGGGGTCCATCTTTTTCATCAGGGACCAGACCGAGCTGAGCTTCAACGACAGCCAGTTTATACCGAAATACCTCATCGCTCTGACCTGCCTGTTGTTGCAGATGCGTTAGAATGAACTCAGAGCGGCCACTCAGGTCGTTTTCATCGTATGGAACAATGTCGAGCTGGCCTTCAATCGCTGCCAGCGTTTCTTTATAAGGCTGTTCCCGAAACGGTTTTGTTGCCGCCATCGAATGGTTGATCTCATACAATTTCTTGTTGAGCAGTCTGGCTTGTTCTTCCAGTGGCCGGGTATCATCCCAGTCATCAATGCCCAGTAATGCTGCGGCATGAGCGTGACGTGCTTTTGTGGTATCTGCTATGGCATTACTGACCTGTTTTTCCAGCGCCGGGATTTGATTGATATCCTGCCGAAATTTATGAACCGTGTTTTTCAACACCTGGAACGAATTACGAAGCTCTTTAAGCTCAGCCTCAAATTTCTGTCTGATCAGTTCTGCTTTCAGTTTTTCCTCACCACTGTCGGTGGCTCTTGCCGTTGTAATGCCATCTGATGTTTTGACTGCTCTGGCGAATTCGGGCACGTTTGCCAGCAGTTTTTCCTGCGTGTTAACCATCTCAAGCAACTGTCCGCTGATGTCATCCATGACTTTGGAGGAAAACTTTGTTTTTTCGCCAACACCAAAGTCATTTATCACGCCGCTGTCGTAGGGCATGAGTCTCTGAATATTCCAAATACTCTGAACAAAATTACGGTTAGTCAGAAGATTTTTAAGTACGGGTTTGAAGCTGAAGTTTTTTATCAGTTGAAACTGCACCCAGACGGGCGTGATGACTGATGCAGCGGCTCTGATGTGATCTGTTGTGAACTCAAATTCATAGGTTTTATCCGGAGCAGCACTGGTTAATGCCTGAAGAAGAGATTCATAGTAGCCAAGCTTCAACAGTTTATCATCATCAAGCCTGGCACCGTGCTGCGCAGCCAGGTCAGCAGCAAACTCCTCCAGCAGCGCCATCTGCCTGCTTCTGATGATTTGCTGGTAGTTTTTGATCCTGAATGTTTTCACCTTTGCAGGGAGTTCTTTAAATCGATACTCTTCCCGTATGCCGGAGTAGTGGCTTTCCACAAAAGCGATATCGGTTGGATTCTGTTTCTGACCACGGAAAACAATAATCTCTTCCGAAGCCTGTTCCACTTCCAGCTTTGGATAATCAGTAGGTACAGGATAAGCCAGTGTGTCATCCTCGACGTGTACAACGTAGCCAACGGGTCTATGGTATGACAACAGACTGGCCAGGGGCGCGTGTTGTACTTTTTCCCCTAGAACATGAACCTGTGTGTAGGCAGAGGTGGCTGCTGCCAGAAGCACCTCATCATTGACAAAGAGCGATTGCCCCAGGCGCTGGAGATCAGGGGGTTGATCGCCTGCAGCGATAAGACGCATAAAGGTGCGCCCTTTCACTTCAACCGGGTCTACTTCAATGGTAACGAGGTCAACATAGTCATCAGTTTCACCAAGGTTTCCTGCTCTTTTATATGCACCTTTCATTATTCCGACGAATTGTTGGGTAGTGGCAATTTTCGTTGCAGGTTCTAATGGTTGGATGTCACCTGATTGAGCACGAACAGCTTCAATTGCAGCTTGATCGGTCATTCCTTCCCTGACTTCAATGACCAGCTTACTTTCTGCAAGGTTATGGATGAACCTGAAGACGCTCTCATCACCCACTTTCAGGATTTTGGTGTATTTTTGAGCAACGCCATTGTCGTCTGTTTCAAAAATATCAACACTGTAAACGCTGCCACCAATGTCGGCAAGAACGTCCGTGAAGCCTTCGTAAATAACCTTGATGCCAGCCCTGATCTGAACCTCAATCTGGTCAAGGTAAGTGGTTGTACAGGATTTGGGTATGGGTTGCCGGTCATGACCTGAAGTTGGCTGAACCATGACCTCAGTCTGGGTAAACTCTGTTTGTCCATTGCCCGGAATATCAATAGATCTTGTCAGCAGCCTGCGATCGGCCAGTGCCTGTGTACTCATGATGGAAGCGCTGATTGCAAAGGCCACTGCAAGGCTCAATGCATTGGGACAGGCATTTATCATTCTACTGCCTCAGAGCTGGCTGGAAAGCCTGATTGGGGAGGCGTTTTTTTTATCATGAACTTGAACTTTTTTATCATCGCCTTGTCGCCACTTGGAGAAAGCTCCCAAAGTGTAGAAGTAAGGGATACTTTCCGCATGGGAAAACGACCATTTAGGCACATTTTCCCTGAAGTATTTCTCCCAGCTATTCTCAAATAGTTTCATGGTGCGATCACGGCGTTCACGAAATTGCAGATAATTTTCATGTCGCGTCCAGCCATACATTGTGTTGTTTGCTTTAACACGGCTTGAGTAGTCTTCATCGTTTTCACTGAAACGTTGAGGTGTGGCAATAGTCGTACGTTTCAGATATTCATCTTGTGTTTCACCCGCACCCATCCAGCGATTAATCCTGTCAAGACTGCGACCCAGAGGCCCACCCAGCCATTGAGTGAGCAGCTTGTTGTCGTTCATAAAGAAGTCGAAAGTGAGACTGGATGCCAGAGCGAATCCGAAGGTTTGAGCATAGGTAAACCCAGATATAAGACCATGAGCGTATGTCCCGACGGTGGCTACCGGACCCAGCACCAGACCGGCTGTGGCAGAGGCCAGAGTTTTCACGTTTTGTGGTGTCATCCTGTGCAGCAGTGGTACCTGAACCCCTTGTCCGGAACCCATTGATTTGACTATTTCGGGCACCAGACGGGCAATGCTGCGATAAATATGGGGGTTGGCGTTGTACTGTCGGGCAAACAGCATGGAGCCGGTTCTCAGCAAAGTGACGGAGGAAGCGGCTTTACCCAATGGCATGGCCAGCCCGCCCACTTCAGAAACGCTTTCAATTCCGCCGTGGTAGGCATATTGCCCGGTTCGGTCAGGATCAACACCAAAGCGTTCCAGCCAGTGCTGGAAAGGTGTGAGCATCCGGTGCAGGTAATCACCCCGGTTGGTCAAATCCAGAAGATAGAGGAATGACATGTTCAAGAGAGACTGCTCAGCAGCCTGCAGTTTAGTGTGGGTCGTCAGCAGAGGTTTGTAGCTGGAGTAGTACCAGGTGACAGCCTGTACCAGAAAGGCTGAAGGCTTGAGCCAGTAGTCATTGAGCTGATTCTCAACCACTGCGGCATGAGCCTGCATCAATGTGCCATGGATAACCTTGATCAGTTCTGATTCAGAGAGTCCGGCCGCATTGGCATAAGGTGTCAGGGTATCCTGAACGTTGGCCAGAAATGCTGCCGTCCTGCGGCCACTGTCAAAGGCAATATCGTCAAGAAAATAGTTGGCGATGACAGCAACTGCGTACTCTTTCATGCCGGCAACCGACTCTTTCATAGCTGACGGGGCAGTCGCAGTCGCTGACACTGCTGTAAAGGCACTCTGTATGAATTCCTCAGCAGCTTTGTCTGACAGCATCCGGACAACGGCTTTGAAGTGAGGCACATTGACGCCGTTTCTATAGCCAAGAAAGTGCTCAAATTCATCCACTGTCTGATAACCATGGACATCTCTGACGGCTTTCATATAGTTCTCAAGTTCAATCTTGCTGATCAGTCCTTCACGCAGCAAGGTTATGATTTTGTTACCACTGACAGAATGGGTAGCGAAGTATTCCGAGAAGCCTTTCAGGTCCACTGATTCATGCTCAACAAAGTGAATGGCTTTCTTGCCCATTCTGCGAATTTCGTCGTTGTATTGTGGAGCCCCGGTTTTTATCTCATTCCTGGCTCTGTGTGCCAGATTCTGGACTTCTTCAATGACATTCTGAGGTTGATCTTCTGTAGGCTCGAAAGGGGTGGGCGGAGAGCTGGTCTTCAGGTTCTTGAAGACTTCCACAATCCGGCTGGCCTGGTTAAATGTCAGATCATCCCCGACCAGCGCCCGCAAGCGAATCGGCGCAAATTCATCGTTAAAATCGAAAGCCGTAAGGCAGGGTATTGTCTTACCCTTGTTCACCGCTGATTCTGCCAGACCCAGTGCGGCATCCAGAGCCTGTTGCTTGAGAGAGTGATGCTGTTTGAAGGTGTCACTATCGGTCAGAACTTTTACCGGTCTTGGCATGCGCTGGAAGGGACCACCATCATTTTCGATGGCTTCTTCGGCAGCCTTCAGGACTTCCATCCTTCTCTCAGTGTCTGCTTGCCTGGCTTCAATCTCACCTTCCAGACGATTCTGTTCCTGAATCAGTTGCTGGGTCTTGCCGCCAGTACCATCATGACCGCCCAGTTGTACCTGTTTGTTTCTCAGGGCATTAACCCGTTGTTTATTGGTGTCAGCAGGATCTGGTTTAAGACCCAGAGCTTTTTCAGCAGCACCAGGAATAGCTTCCTGATTCGCCAGAGCCTTTTTCGCTATTGATACAGCTTCACTTTTCTGATCCAGAACTAAATCCAGCATAGCTATTTCGTTCTTATATTCGGTTTTAGCAATCTCATCGGTGTTTCCAGAATTGATAAACGCCTTCTTTTCATGATCCAGAATCTCTCGTACAACAGCCTCTTCCTGCAGAGCACAGGCCTCTGGCGCGCTTTTCCTGTCGTGCTCACGCAGGAAATTTGTGACCTGATTGTACTTTTTTCTGGTCAAAGGCAGTTCATCATCAACTGCGTGGGCTGCGTCCCGATCATGAGTTTTTATATAGGCTTTATTGGCAGTAAGGTATTCAGCTTCTTCCAATAAACCGTGCTCACCTGTTATTTGGATGTTCAGAACTTTTGTGGCTTTCTCAATGACCTCATCCCGCTTTTCTGCACTGCATCCCCGCAGGAAGTGTTCGATGTCGTTGACTCGCTCGCTGAGGGTTTGTTCATCACCTGTAGCCAGACCCCATTCGGTCTGAATTTGTTTCATTGCCTGATTGAGGGATGTCTCGTCTTCATCCGGGACAGGTTGGAGGTGAGTTCGGCTCTGCCCGGATACCCATTGTCTGCGACCAATAACATCCAGCTTTTGACGAGTAGCCTCCGGCTCACTTTCAGTTTCTTGCAGTGCCTGCCTGGCTACAGCCAGCTCACGATCAAGAGCGTACCGGGGTTTTGCTCCCAGGGGAGCCATTTGTCTGTCAAGTTCATCCTCAATGGCTTCGATACGCCCATTAACATCAAGCTGGCCCGCTTTGTATATTTCAGTACCGATCCGCATGAGTTTATCTCTAAGTATAAGGATCTGGTCGTCAATAGCGGCATCATCCTGATAGCCCTCAATATTGAGTTGATGGGCTATTTCATTGTTTCTGTCTCTTTTGACACTTTCATCTCCATAGGTTTCCAAAACTTCACCCAATAATGCCCAAGCCACGACTACCAGAACACGCTGCTTCTCAGACAGGCTGAAATCGTTTTCAAACTCTACCTGCAGATCATTGGCCAGTTTAGTAGTAAAAGCCTCGCTTTTTTCTATAGCGGCAACGCTTCTACGAGGGTCGATCTCCAGCTCCCATTCTACATTCGTAAGATAATGTGACTGTAATTCGTTGACTCGCTCTTCCGATACCTCGACAAGAGATTGTAGGCGCGGATGAATCAATTTGAGTCTCAAATCCCTTCCTCTCTGATCATCCCGAGTTGTGCCGAAATCCCCCCAGAGGATCTTGTCCATCTCATCCAGTTCGTAAGCTGAGATATCATCGCCATCAAGCCTTTTATGAACCCTCTCAAGTCTTGCTGCTTTGTCATCACCTTCATTGATGTTGATATTGAATAATTTTTCCGAGACTTCCAGTACGATCAGGGCGTCTTCCTCCAGGAGCTCTCTGGCTTCTATGATGTATTTCTGCATGCCTTCGGAGATGATCTGGCGATGAAGATACACGTCGTCCTCATCACTGAGGTGGTCGTCCTTCAGGACTCTTTCCACTTTTTTCAGAGTACTGAGTATTTCTGGTGTGGTTTTGGGAGCCAGTGTTCGATCCATTATTTCTTTCAGCCTTGTAAGCTCGTAGAGCGTCATATTTATTGCCAGTTCCATGGCGTCGAGCTCTTCGGCTGTGGTGTTATCATTCAGCTCAACACCAAGAGTAGCTACCAGAACATCTTCATCGCCAGAGTTATAGATGTTGCGATGATCACTGCTTCTCTGAACCCTCTGATGCGGCTGTTCCTGCTGAACATTCATTGTCTCAAGTTGCTGACGCAGACGTACTTTTTCATCATTCATCGTGTTGATTTTTTGAATCAGGTTTTCATGTTGAACGAAAACATCTGCATCCTTGTCAAAATCCTGAATGTGTAAACGTACGGCAATCGTCGTATGCTTGGATTTGATTTCAGCTTCTCTTGTAGTATCTGTTCTGAAGCTTCGTTGCTGAAAATGTTGTCGGTCGACCTGAGCTTCCTCCTCCCCGGGGTGTTGCTCAATGGCTTGGTGAGGGGCTTCCAGATCAGCTTCGTTGATGATGTCCTGACTGACCCGTCCAACGACAGGTAGTTCCTCCACTGCGGATGATTCTGCCGTTTCTTGCAGATACTCTTGAATGGACTTAAAGCGCTCAAACAGATTATTTTCATTGACCGGAGTAATACCGAGCTGGTCTTCAATGTTGGCCAGCTTTGCTTTTATGGCTTCTGTATCTGACTGCCCCCCTGTCACTCTTGTCGCAGGTGTCGATATCACTGCCAGCAGCAATTCATAAAATTCTTTTATGTTGACTCTGGCTTTTTCTCCGACTGTTCTGGCTTCATCGACTTGTTGTTTCAGGCATGTAACTTGACTGACTTCACGGCGAATCATCTCATTCTGATTTTCCAGATATTTCAGCCGTATACTGAGCAGTTCAAGCCTGTCATCAAAAAGTTGCTTCTCTCTCAGCTTTTCCTTATCACTATAAGCAGCAATAGCCTTTGTTTCTTCGACTTGTTCATTTGCGCGAAGTAATTTTTCGTTTAGCTCGCCGAGTTTAGCCTCTTTTGCCCGCAGCTTTGCCAGATTGTTGTAAAACTCAAGCAGCTGTCTGGTCATCATATCTTTCATGACTTTGGAAGCAAACTTTTCGTCTTCCCCGGAAGTATCGGTCTGCGCCTGATTGATATTGCTGATAGCGGGTATCTCATTATGAATATTCTGAATAAAGTGCGCGTTAATCAGGAGGTTTCTAAATCCGCTTTGGAAACAGAAGTTTTTCACCAGTTGATTATGCATCCAGGTCGGTGTGATGACTGACGAAACGATTCTGATGTGTTCCAGCGTGAACTCAAATTCGTCTGTTCCATATGCTCTATTTGTAATTACCGTGTTCAATGCCTGTTGCAGAGATTCATAATATAAAAGCGCAATCGTCGACATTTTTTCTTCAATTGAAATGGTCGTCGGTTTATCCGTGTTAACGCCGGACTCGAGCCGCGCGATAAAATTCTCCAGCAGTTCCATCTGCCTGCTTCGAATGATGTAAAGGTAGCTTTTGAACTTGTATTTTTTAACTTGTGTTGTTAATGCCGGGGCGGGGCTATTACCCTTAATTTCTAACCAGTGTTTATGGAAGCTTTCTATAAAAGCAATATCATGGGGATTCTGTATCTGACCATAGAAAACAATAATCTCTCCCGGAGCTTCCTTTACTTTCAGCATTGGATAACCCACAGGCACAGGATAAACCCGTTTGTCATCCTCTATATTTACAACATATCCGACGGGTTTGCTGTATGCCAATAGTTCATTAAGAGCCTGCTGTTGTATATCTTCTCCCAGGATATGAACCTGAATATAGGCAGAGGTGGCTGCTGCCAGCAGGGCCTCATCATTGATAAAGAGTGATTGACCCAGACGTTGCAGTTCAGGGGGCTGTTCACTCGAAGCGATAAGGCTCATGAAGGTACGTCCATTCACTTCAACTTTTTCTATTTCAATGGTGGCGAGGGCAACATAGTGATCAATTGTTCCTAGGCTTCCTGCCCTGTTACCGGCAGCTTTCAGCACTCCAGCCAGTTGTCGGGGGCTGGCGATTTTCGTTAACGGTTCCAGTGACTGGATGCCAACTAATTGATCACGAACAGCCGCAACTGAATCCTGATCGGTCATTCCGCCTCTGACTTCAATGACCAGTTCTTTTTCTTCAAGGTTATGAGTGAATCTGAAGACGCCCTCATCTCCCATCTTCAGGACTTTGGTGTATTTTACAGCGACGTCCTTCTCACCTGTTTCAAACAGCTCAACACTGGAAATGCCACCATCAACATCAGCAAGAGCATCAGTAAAGCCCTTGGTATGAGCGAAAGAACCCACTTTGACTGTCTGATCAGGGTAGGTGGTTGTAAAGGAGTTGGGTACTGGCTGCTGGTCATCACCTAACGTTGGCTGAACTGTGACTTCACTCTGGGTAAATTCCACTTGTCCACTGCAACGAAAATCGATAGATTTTGTCTGCAGTTTGCGATCTGTCAAAGCCTGTGTGCCAATGATGGAAGAGCTGATTGCAACGGCCACCGCAAGGCGTAATGCATTCGGGCGAGCATTTGTCATTCTACTACCTCAGAGCTGAGTACTTTTATGACTATGAAAAGCGATGGCCACACCCGGCGGGAAGCAGCTTTTAATTACTTATAGCTGTCTTTGGGTCATGGTTGCAGATAGAAATCCTGATTGAGAGGGATTGCTCTTATCATGACTGTGAACTTTCTGATCACCGCCCTGTTGTAACTTATATAAGGCACCCAGAGTGTAGGAGTAAGGAATACTCTCTGCATGGGAAAACGACCATTTAGGCACATTTTCCCTGAAGTATTTCTCCCAGCCATTCTCAAATAGTTTCATGGTGCGATCACGGCGTTCACGGAACTGCAGATAATGTTCGTGTCGAGTCCAACCATACATTGTGCTGTTTGCTTTAACACGGCTTGAGTACTCTTCATCGTTTTCACTGAAACGTTGAGGTGTGACAATAGTCGTACGTTTCAGATATTCATCTTGCGTTTCACCCACACCAATCCAGCGATTCATCTTGTCAAGACTGCGACCCAGAGGGCCACCCAACCATTGAGTAAGCAGCTTGTTGTCGTTCATAAAGAAGTCAAAAGTGAGACTGGATGCCAGAGCGAATCCGAAGGTTTGAGCGTAGGTAAACCCGGATATAAAACCGTGGGCGTATGCTCCGACAGTGGCTACTGGACCCAGCACGAGGCCGGCTGTGGCAGAGGCCAGAGTTTTCACTTTTTGTGGCGTCACCCTGTGCAGCAGCGGTACCTGAACCCCTTGTCCGGAACCCATGGATTTTACTATTTCGGGCACCAGACGGGAAATGCTGCGGTACATCTGAGGATTGGCGTTGTACTGTCTGGCAAACAACATGGAGCCGGTTCTGAGTAGAATGACTGCAGAAGCGGCCTTGCCCAATGGCATGGTCAGCCCGCCCACTTCAGAGATTTGTTCAATGCCACTGTGGTAGACATATTGCCCGGTCCGGTCAGGATCATCACCGCAGAGTTCCAGCCAGTACTGGAAAGGTACGAGCATTCTGTGCAGGTAATCCCCCCTGTTGGTCAGATCCAGAAGATAGAGAAACGCCATGTTTGACAGGGACAGATCGGCAGCCTGCCAGGCGCCATGGGTCACCAGCAGGGGTTTGTAACTGGTGTAGTACCAGGTGACAGCCTGTACCAGGAAGGCTGAAGGTTTGATCCAGAGATCATTGAGCTGGTGCTCAACCGCTGCGCTATGAGCCTGCATCAATGTGTTATGGATAGCCTTGATCAGGTCTGATTCAGACAGGCCGACAGCATTGGCGTAAGGTGTCAGGGCATCCTGGAGATTGGTCAGGAAGGCTGCTGTCCTGCGGCCATTATCAAAGGCAATATCATCAAGAACATAGTTGGCGATGACAGCGGCAGCGTACTCTTTCATGCCGTCAACAGACTCTTTCATACCAGCCGGGCCAGATGCAGTGACGGTCACGGGAGTAAAGGCACTTTGCATGAATTCCTCAACATCCTTCTCGGCAAGCATCCGGACATCGGCTTTGAAGTGAGGCACATTGACCCCGTGTTTGTAGCCAAGAAAGTGTTCAAACTCAGCTATTGTCTGATGACCATCGTCGTCTCTGACGGCCTTCATGTAGCTCTCAAGTTCAACCTTGCTGATCAATCCTTCACTCAGCAGAGTTATGATCTTGTTACCAGCGGCAGAATGGCTGGCGAAGTATTCCGGGAAGCCTTTCAGGTCCTCTGTCTCATATTCGACGAAGTGAATGGCTGTTTTGCCCATGCTGCGAATGGCGTCGTCGTATTCTTGAGCCCCGGTTTGCAGCTCACCCCTGACCCCGTTCACCAGCAGCTGAAGTTCTGCCAGGGCAATCATAGGCATATATTTTATCTGCCCGAGAGGCAGGTGCGCGTCGTTCGTCATCAGGCTCTTGAAGACTTTCACTATCCGACTGGCCTGGACAAACGTCAGGCCGTCTCCGACCATTGCCCTCAGGCGAATCGGTGCAAATTCATTGTCAAAATCAAAATCCACAAGCGAGGGTCTTGCCTTACCGTTTTCCAGGGCTAATTCTGTCAGACCTATTGCGGCTTCCAGAGCTTGTTTATTGACAGAGCGATGTTTCATGTAGTTTTGCATATCGCTCAGAAGTTTTACCTGCTTCGGCGTGTACTGGAAGGGGCCGCCGTCATTTTCGACGGCTTTCTCTGCAGTCTTCAGGACCTCCTTCATTCTTTCAATGTCGACTTTCCTGTTTGCTATCACAGCTGTCAGTTGGGCCTTTTCCCGATTCAGTTGCTGGATCTTGCCACCAGTTCCATCATGTCCGCCCAGTTGTACCTGTCTGTTTCTCAGGGCATTAATCCGGTCTTCACAGGTCTGAGTAGAGTCAGGTTTAAGCCCCTCAGCTTCTTCAGTGGCATCAAGAGCCGCTACCACTTGTTTGTCACTAATAGCATTCAGTTTTTGATTAGCAGTCTTGAGCTCACTTTCAGCTTTTAGTATTGCCTGTCTGGCCCGGGCCACCTCACGATCAAGAACGTATCGGGGCCTGGGCCCCAGACGAGCGATTTGCCGGTCAAGCTCATTCTCGATGGCTGCAATACGCTCATTAACGTCAGGCTGACCGGCATTGAAAACTTCTTTATCCAGCTTTTGGAGTTTTTTTCCAATCAGACGGTTCTGGTCGTCGATAGTGGCGTCTTCTTCATAATCGCGGATGTTGAGTTGATGAGCTATTTCATTGTTCCAGGCTCTTCTGGCAGCTTCATCATCATAGAGTGCCGCTACTTTTTCGATTAATTCCTGAATTTTGGTTCTCAGGGTAGCCTTCTGATCAGACAGGTCGTCATCCTGATCAAAGGCGACATCAAGCTCTTTGGCCAGTTTGACAGTGACAGCCTTGCCTCTTTCTTTAGCCGCATCGTTGTCATCAGGGTAGATGCTCAGCTCGTTCTCTATAGCTCCAAGCAAACTTGTCTGTTGTTTTCTGATTTGCATATCCAGGTACGAATCGTCGATTTTATAGTTGAGAATCGCACGAATCTTCGTGAGTTTGAGACTGCTCTCGTCCAGAGCTGTGCTGTCTTCTTTACAGAGGGTTTGATGTATCTGATCCAGGGTATTTTCATAGCTATCATCGCCGTCAAGTGTTGTATAAATCCGGGCAAGTCTTGCTGCTTTGTCATTCTCTTTATTGAATTTGATGTTGAGTGTTTTTTCTGAGGCTTCCAGCCGATCGGTCTGTTGTTCAGTGGCTTGCTTATTCGGGTCAGGGGCTTCGAGTTTATAGTGATGAAGGTGAGCAAGAAGGCTTAAGGGTTTGGGAACATTTCCGTGCAGAATTGTGCTGCCACGGAACCACCCATAGAACCACCCCCAGGCCCACGAGATTTCACTTATCTCATTCTCTATCTTATCCAGTATCTTATCTGAGAGAAGATCACTGTTAAGTATTATAAAAACTCTGTTGAGTCTTGTTGTTTTGTCATCCTCTTCGCTGACTTTGACGTGGAGTTCTTTTTCTACGACTTCCAGTATGTCCAGGGCCACTACCTGAGCCAGCCGTCTGGCATTTCTGATGTATTCCTGTATGCCTTTAGAAATGTCCTGGCGACGGAGATACACATCGTCGTCTTGATCAAGGTCACCCCGGTGAAGGGCTTTTTCTACGGCACTCAGCTTCTCAAGTACTTCAGGCCAGGCTTTGGGGTGGCCTGGTGTTCTGATGTCTTCCAGTTCTCCTTCAAGTGCCTTGAGCCTGAAGTGTTTGCTATATAACATTGCTTCCAGGGCATTGTCATCGGGCGTACCTGGTGGGCTGTATTCACTCAGCTCAGTACCAAGAATCGTAGTGAGAGCACTGGTTTTGACCCTGGTGTACGAATCCTCGGCAAACTCTTGATCGTACATTGTCTGAACTTCCTGAAGCAGGCGTTGCTTTTGAGCATTCAACGTATTGATTTCTTCAAGCAGGCTTTCTTGCTGAGCGTCAACATCTGCATTGCTATCAAAATTTTCAATGTTTAGATGTGCGGCAATGGTTGCATAGCGGGCTTTGATTTTTGCCTGCAGCTCTGCCTCCGTGTTTTCCAACTCAAGGTCCTTACGGACCATGTTAGCAATGACTTTTTTAACAAAGTTTGTGTCTTCGACAAGAGCAAAGCCCCTCATCAGCAGTTCGTTGAGAATGTCTGTTCCTCTTTGAACATTGAGAAAAAAATGCCGACTGTTCAGAAGCTCTCTGAGTACGGGTTTAAAGCTGAAGGTTTTTTCGAGTTGAACCAGCAACCAGCCCGGCGTGATGATCGATGTCGTGACTTCGATCTGTCCTGCTGTCAATTCAAATTCATCGGTTGCATCCTGGCTGGCAATGGTTAATAACTGCTGTATAGATTCATAGTATGCAAGTATCGCAAGTTTATCCTGGTCCAGTTCAGCATCCTGTTGTGTAGCTAAATTGTCAGCAAACTCCTCCAGCAGCGCCATCTGCGTACTTCGAATGACGTACTGGTAGCTTTTGACCTTGTCTTTTTTAACCCGTGCAATCTTGTCATTATCATTAGCGTCAAATTGTTCACAGAGGTTATAGAGACATTCCACAAAAGCGATATCAGCCGGATTCTGCTTCTGACCAAGGAAAACAATCCTGTCCGCCGTAGCTTCAGTCACCTCCAGTTTTAGATAACCCTCAGGCACAGAGTATACCTGTGTGTTGTCCTCGGCGTGGACAACATAGCCGACGGGCTGATGGTATGACAGCAAATCCTCCAGAATATCCTGTTGTAAATGTTCCCCAAGTATATGAACCTGGGTGTAGGCAGAGGTGGCCGCAGCTAAAAGAACCTCATCATTAACAAAGAGGGTTTGCCCCAGACGCTGCAGTTCGGGAGGTTGATCGCCTGCAGCGATAAGACGCATGAAGGTGCGCCCGTTGACTTCAAATTCGTCTACTTCAATGGTGATCAGGTCAACATAGTGATCAGCCTCGCCAAGGTTGCCTGCTCTTTCGTACGCACCCTTCAGCACTCCGGCCAGATGTGAGGGACTGGCGATTTTTGTTAAAGGTTCCAATGATGGGTGGTCATCTGATTGGGCACGAACAGCCGTAATTGAATCCTGATGGGTCATTCCCTCCCTGACCTCAATGACCAGTTTCTCTTCTGCCAGGTTATGGGTGAACCTGAAGACTCCCTCATCACCGACCTTCAGGACTTTGGTGTATTTCTGAGCAGCGTTGTTGTTGTCTGTTGTAAACAGGTCAACGCTGGAAACGCCACCGCTGATGCCTGAGAGAACATCTGTGAAGCCTTCGGAAGGAACCTTATAGCCCCCTCTGATCTGAGTCTGATCAGGGTAGGTGGTTGTAAAGGATTTGAGTAATGGCTGCTGGTCATGACCTAAAGTCGGCTTAACGATGACCTCGCTCTGGACGAACTCCACCTGTTCATTGCCCCGAATATCGATAGATTTTATCTGCAGCCTGCGATCGGCCAATGCGTCTGTAACAGAGATGGAAGAGCTGATTGCAGCGGCCACTGCAAGGCTTAAGGCATTGGGGCGGACTCTTGTCATTCTACTACCTCAGAGCTCAGTATTTTTATTACCACTGATAAAGTGGTGGCCATGCCGGACGGGGAAGTAGCCTTTAATTGCCCATAGCTTTCAGTGGGTCATGGTTGCAGATAGAGATCCTGATTGAAGGGCATTGCCCTTATCATGACCGTGAACTTTCTGATCATCGCCCCGCCGCAGCTCATAGAAGGCACCCAGAGTGTAGGAGTAAGGAATACTTTCTGCATGGGAAAACGACCATTTAGGTACATTTTCTCTGAAGTATTTCTCCCAGCCATTTTCGAATAGCTTCATGGTGCGATCACGGCGTTCACGGAACTGCAGATAATTTTCGTGTCGAGTCCAGCCATACATGGTGTTGTTTGCTTTAACACGGTTTGCGTAGGCTTCATCGTTTTCATTAAAGCGTTGAGGTGAGGCAATAGCCGACCGTTTCATATATTCATCGCCCGTTTCACCCACGCCCAGCCAGTGATTAATCCTGTCAAGACTACGACCCAGAGGGCCACCCAGCCATTGAGTGAGCATCTTGTTGTCGTTCATGAAAAAGTCGAAAGTGAGACTCGACGCCAGAGCGAATCCGAAGGTTTGGGCATAAGTGAATCCGGATATAAGGCCATGGGCGTATGCTCCGACCGTGGCTACCGGGCCCAGCACCAGTCCCGCTGTGGCAGAGGCCAGAGTTTTCACTTTTTGTGGTGTCACCCTGTGCAGCAGCGGCACCTGAATTCCTTGTCCGGAACTCATGGATTTGACTGTTTCCGGCAACAGACGGGAAATGCTGCGATACATTTGAGGGTTGGCGTTGTGCTGCCTGGCAAAGAGCATGGCGCCGGTTCTCAGCAGAATGACTGAAGAAGCGGCTTTGCCCAATGGCATGGCCAGTCCGCCGACTTCAGAAAGTTGTTCAATTCCGTGGTGGTAGGCATATTGCCCGGTCCGGTCAGGATCAACACCGAAGCGTTCCAGCCAGTGTTCGAAAGGTATGAGCATCCGGTGCAGATAATCACCCCGGTTGGTCAGATCCAGAAGATAGAGGAATGACATGTGCAAGAGAGACTGCTCGGCAGCCTGCACTGTGGTATGGGTCACCAGCAGAGGTTTGTAGCTGGAGTAGTACCAGGTGACGGCCTGTACCAGAAAGGCGGAAGGTTTGCCCCAGTATTTATTCAGCTGATACTCAACCGCTGCGCCATGAGCTTGCTTCAATGTGCCATGGATAGCCTTGATCAGTTCGGTTTCAGAGAGTCCGGCAGCATTGGCATAAGGTGTCAGGGTAGCCTGAACATTGGTCAGAAAGGCTGCCGTCCTGCGGCCATTGTCAAAGGCAATGTCGTCAAGAACATAGTTGGCGATGACAGCAGCGGCGTACTCTTTCATGCCGTCAACAGACTCTTTCATGCCCACCGGGCCAGTCTTGGTCAGGGTCACAGGGGTAAAGACGCTTTGCATGAATTCCTCTGCACCCTTGTCGGACAGCGTATGGACAATGCTGTTGAACAGAGGCAAATTGACACGGTGTCTGTAGAAAAGGAAGAATTCAAACTCAGCCACTCTGTGAAAATCTTCGAAACCGCCGGCCTTTATATCGATACTCCTGACGGCCTTTACGTAGTTTTCAAGTTCAATCTTGCTGATCAGACCTTCACGCAGCAGAGTTATGATCTTGTTACCACTGGCAGAATGGGCAGCCAGGTATTCCGAAAAGTCTTTCAGGTCACCTGTGTGCTCGACATTGTGAATGGCTCTTTGGCCCATGCTGTGGATTTCAGCGTCGTATTGTTGGGCCCCTTTTCCCAACTGATTCCTGATCCCGCACACAAGCGTGTGGATCTGTTCCACGATATTTACAGGCTGATCAGGGGGGGGCGGGAAGCTCTTCTTCAGGCTCTTGAAGACTTCTACAATATCACTGGCTTGATTAAAAGGCAGGTTGTCGCCAACCAGTATCCGCAAATGAATGGGTGCCAATT
Source organism: Endozoicomonas sp. 8E (assembly GCF_032883915.1). Lineage (NCBI taxonomy): Bacteria > Pseudomonadati > Pseudomonadota > Gammaproteobacteria > Oceanospirillales > Endozoicomonadaceae > Endozoicomonas > Endozoicomonas sp. 8E. The sequence goes on from NZ_CP120717.1 coordinate 2,416,183, forward strand.
CATTGTCAAAATCGAAAGTCTTAAGCCAGGGTATTTCATTACCGCTCTTTACTGCCAGTTCTGCCAGGCCCAGTGCGGCTTCCAGAGCCTTGTGCCTGAGAGCGTTATGCTGCGTGAAGGCGTCTATGGCGGCAAGAAATATTGCCTGTTCCGGCGTGTACTGGAAGGGACCGCCGTCATTTTCGACGGCTGTCTCTGCCGCCTCCAGGACTTTCTTCATTGTCTTAATGTCTGCTCTCCTGGTTTTAATATCAGCTTCCAGATGGTCTCTTTCCTGAATCAGTTGCCGAATCTTGCCGCCAGTACCATCATTCCCGCCCAGTTTTACCTGCCTGCTTCTCAGGGCATCAACCCGGTCTTGAAAGGTGTCAGTAGAGTCTGGTGTAAGGCCCATGGCTTCTTCAGCGGCTTCAAGAAGCGCCTCGTGCTCCGGGTCTTGTTTTTCATTAGCTGCATTTATACTTTTCCTGTCATGCTCACGCAGGAATTCCGTGACCTGATTGTAATTTTTCCTCGCCAGTGGCAGTTCACCCAGTGCTTCCTCGGGGATATCGCTTTCGTCCAGACCCTTAATTGCCTGATTGAGGACCCTGTTGTCATCATCCGAGATATGCTGGAGGTCTGCACGGTTTCCCGCAAATACCAGGCGTTTACCACGAAGCATATTCAGTTTGTGATAAAGACCCATCAGCCCAATTTCAGCTTCTTTCAGCTCTTCCCTGGCAGTGGCTAGCTCACGATCAAGAACGAATCGGGGTTTGGGACCCAGGCGAGCCATTTGCCTGTGAAGTTCATTATCAATGTCTGCAATGCGCTCATTAACACTGGGCTGACCCGCATTGAAAACGTCTTCATCCAGCTGTTGGAGTTTCGTTTCAATCAGACTGTTCTGGTCGTCGATAGTGGCATCTTCTTTATAATCATCAATGTTGAGTTGATGAGCCACTTCATTGTTTCTGGCTCTTCTGACACCTTCATCGTCACAGGCTTCATGCAGCTCATCCATTAATGCCTGAATTTTGCCTCTCAGAGCATCCTTCTGAGCAGGCAGCTTGTCATCCTCTGCAAATGCTATCTTCAGATCACTGGCCAGTTTTGCAGCGAAAGCCTTGCCTCTTTCTTTGGCAGCAAGGTTTTCATGAGGATTGATACTCAGCTTGTTCTCTATAGCATCAAGCATACTTGCCTGTTGTTCTCTGGCTTGCTTATCCAGACACGAATCTTTGGTTTTATAGGTAAGAATTGCACCAAGCTTCTTGAGTTCGAGCTGCCTCTCGTTAAGAGCTTCGCTGTCTTTTTGCCAGAGGGTTTCATCTATCTGATCCATCGTGTCTTCAGAGGTCAAGTCTTTGTCAAGTACTTCACGAACCCAGGCAAGTCTATCTGCCAGGTCTTTCTCTTCTTCCCATGGGATGCGGAGTATTGCTTCTACTTCTTTCAGCAGATCGATCTGTTGTTTTCCGGTCGGGTTATCCGGGTCGGAGTCTTCGAACTTATGGTGAAGGTAAGCATGAAGCTTGATGCGGATGAGATCATCCCAATCCAGAGCTCTGCTTTCATAGGCCCAGAGGATACTATCTACCTCATCCAGTATCTGAGCCAGTGTGTTATCTGAGAGATCAGCGTTGTTAAGTATTTTAAAAATCCGGGTGAGTCTTGTCGTTTTGTTATCCTCTTCATTGAGGTTGATACTGAGTTCTTCTTCTACGTCTTCCAGAATCCTCTGTGCTACAAACTCTGCATGCTCTCTGGCGTCTCTGATGAATGCCTGCATGGTCTCAGAAATATACCGGCGTTGGAGATGCAGGTCTTCCTTCTGATTAATTTCTCTCATCCGCAGAGCCTTATTTACGGCATTCAGTGTTTTAATGACTTCAGGCCTGATTTTGGGGTGGCCTGGTGTTTTGATATCAGCCAGTTCTTCTTCCAGTTCTGCAAGGCTGAAGAGCCTGGTGTATACCATTTTTTCCAGAACATCGTCTTCTGGTATGCTGCCATCATCTGGCTCAATACCAAGAACCGCTGCCAGAGCCCCTTTTTTGGCCCTGGTGTAAGCATTCTCTGTATTAAGTTCAACATCCACTGTCTGAGGCTTCTTAAAAAAACTTTCTTGTTCATGAATCAGTTGTTTTTTTTGATCACGCAATGCCTTAATTTTCTGAAGCAAATGTTTTTCTTGAGTATTAATATCATCATTGCTATCAAAATCCTCAATGTTTAAATATGAGGCAATGGTTGCATAACGGGCTTTGATCGCAGCTGCTTCTTCAGGCTTTTCTGTTGTGGCCACCGCCGGATTGGTTCCATGAGTTCTTATACTGGTGAGTCTGGCTTGTTTTGCTGGTGGCGGGCTGTCATCCAGATTTCTACGGGGCTGCATCAGCTTATCTCTGATTTGCTGCTTGGTTCGTTTTACTGTCAGGGTTTGCTTATTCTTGGCAATGGCTGCTGCGGTTGCGCGATCTGATGATCTGCTTATCCCGGAGAGTTTGGCCTCTTTTTGCTGTAGCTTTTCCTGCAGGCTTTCTCTCTCGAGCAGCTTTCCGGTAAAGTCAGCAACGACTTTGGAAATAAAGCTTTCGTCTTTGCCAGGAGTATCGCTAAACATTTTGGTCATAATGGGTATAACTTCATGAATAGTCTGAACAAAATGTCGGCTAGTCAGGAAATTTCTAAGTACGGGTTTGAAGCCGAAGTATTCCATTAGTTGAAGATGGATCCAGGTTGGCGTGATAAACGACGAAGCGATTTTGACGTGAGGTACTGTCAATTCAAATTCATCTGCTCCGTCCAAAGTAGCACAGGTTAATACCTGCTGAAGATATTCATAGTATGCAAGAATCGAAAGCTTACCATCGTATTTAAACGTCGTTTGTCCAGCTTTGTTAAGTCCAGCACTGTGTTCTTCAGCCAGCTCCTCCAAGAGATCCATCTGCCTGCTTCGAATGATGTACCGGTAGCTTTCGACCTTGTCTTTTTTAACCTTTGCTGTTGCTCCAGGCGGGGGGGCATTGTTTTTAAGTTCTCTTTTCCAGATGTCAGAGAGAGCCTTCACAAAAGCGACATCAGCCGGGTTCTGCTTCTGACCACGGAAAACAATAGTCTCTCTCGTGGCCTCAGTCACTTCCAGTTTTGGATAATTCTCAGGCACAGGATAAGACTGTTTGTCATCCTCGACGTGGACAACATAGCCAACGGGTTTGTTGTGTGCCAATAGCTCATTAAGAGCCTGCTGTTGTAAATCCTCTCCCAGGACATGAACCTGGATATAAGCGGAGGCCGCTGCTGTCAGAAGAACATCGTCGTTGACAAAGAGTGATTGACCCAGGCTATGCAGTTCAGGGGGGGTATCGCCGGAAGCGATTAGACGCATGAAGGTGCGCCCATTTACTTCAACTTTTTCTACGTTAACGGTGGCAAGGGCAACATAATGATCACTTGTGCCAAGGCTTCCTGCTCTGTTGTCGGCACCTTCCAGTAAAAAAGCCAGTTGTATGGGGCTGGCGATTTTCGTTAACGGTTCTAATGATCCGAGGCCGCCCAATTGATCACGAACAGCCTTGACTGAATCCTGATCGGTCATTCCGCCTCTGACTTCAATGACCAGCTCATTTTCTTCAAGGTTATGGGTGAACCTGAAGACTCCTTCATCTCCCACCTCCAGGACTTTGGTGTATTTCTGAGCAACGTTATTCTCGTCTGTTTCAAACTGATCAACACTGTAGACGCCACCGTCAATACCAGAAAGAACCGCTGTTAAGCTTGAAGAAGGATGGACATAATCCTCACTTTCCTGAGGCTGATAAGGGTAGATGGTGGTAAAAGATTTGAGTATTGGCTGCTGGTCATGACCTATTGTTGGCTGAACTAAAATCTCACTCTGGGTGAACTCCACCGGTTCATTGCCCCTGATATCGACAGATTTTATCTGTAGCCTGCGATCGGTCAGTGTCTGTGCGGCAACGAGAGACGAGCTGATTGCAACGGCCACTGCAAGGCTTAGCGCATTGGGGTGAACATTTGTCATTCTGCTACCTGAGAGGTGAGTACTTTTACCGTGAAAAGTGATTGCCACACTAGCAGCCTGTTGGACTTAAGCGCCCGTAGCGAGGATTGCGAGAAATTGAGGATAAAAATTTCTGCTTCTGAGGAGAATAGCGGGGCTATTTGACGAAGAGGCAGGAATTTTTAGACCAATTTATCGCAACCGCAGTAGGGCAGACTTAAGTCCGACAGGCTGCTAGGCGAGGGAGCAACTTACAAACGCTCATTGCGCTCAATCGCCCATGGGTGTCAATTGCTTACTTGATTAGCTTCAAGCTCTTTGAGGTCACTGTGGGCTGAGAAAGAAAGGTGACATCCTGTGCCATCACCGTTATTTCATGGGGCACTGGTGTAGCGTTGCTGGTCGTTGCCTGACCCACACTTTTTATCAGTTTCAAGCTAATCGCCTGAGGCGTCAGTCAGAAAGTCCGGTTGAGGGACATTTCTCTCATTATGACCGCGAACTTTCTGATCATCGCCCCATCGCCATTCGTACAAGGCTCCAAGAGTGTAGAAGTAAGGAAAACTTTCTGCATGGGAGAATGACCATTTAGGCACATATTCCCTGAAGTATTTCTCCCAGCTGTTCTCGAACATCTTCATGGTGCGATCACGGCGTTCACGGAATTGCAGATAATTTTCCTGTCGCGTCCAGCCCAACATACTGTTGCTTGCTTTAACACGGTTTACATACTCTTCATCAGATTCACTGAAGCCTTGAGGTGAAACGACAGCGGTCCGTTTCACATATTCATTGTCTGTTTCACCCACGCCTTGCCAGCGATTGATTTTGTCAAGACTACGTCCCAGGGGGCCAGCCAGCCATTGGGTGAGCATCTTGTTGTCGTTCATAAAAAAGTCGTAAGTGAGACTCGTTGCCAGAGCGAATCCGAATGTCTGGGCATAGGTAAATCCAGATACAAGGCCGTGGGCGTATGATCCGACAGTGGCTACCGGACCCAACACCAGACCGGCGGTGGCAGAAGCCAGAGTTTTCACTTTTTGTGGTGTTACCCGGTGCAGCAGTGGTACCTGTATCCCTCCAGAATTCATGGATTGCACTATTTCGGGCACCAGGCGGTTAATGCTGCGATAGCTATGAGGATTGGCGTTGTACTGTCTGGCAAACAGCATGGAGCTGGTTCTCAGCAGAATGACCGAGGAAGCGGCCTTGCCCAATGGCATGGCCAGTCCGCCTACTTCAGAGATTTGTTCAATTCCATTGTGGTAGGCAGACTGGCCGGTTCGGTCAAGATCAATACCATAGCCTTCCATCCAGTTTTGAAAAGGTGTGAGCATCCGGTGCAGGTAATCTCCCCTGTTGGTCAGATCCAGAAGATAAAGGTACGACATGTGTGAGAGGGACAGCCCGACAGCCTGCCAGGCAGTATTGGCTACCAGTAAGGGTTTATAGCTGGAGTAGTACCATGTGACAACCTGCGCCAGGGAGGCTGAAGGTTTGATCCAGTAATCCTTTAGTTGCTGCTCAACCGCAGCGGCATGAGCCTGCATCAATGTGTCATGGAAAATCTTGATCAGGTCTGATTCAGACAGGCCGACAGCATTGGCATAAGGTGTCAGGGTATCCTGAACATTGGTCAGGAATGCTGCCGTCTTTCGGCCATTTTCAAAAGCAATATCGTCAAGAACATAGTTGGCGATAACAGCTGCAGTGTAATCTGTTACGCCGGCAACTGACTCTTTTATACCTGTCGGGCCCGTTGCCGCCACAACCACAGGAGTAAAGGCACTTTGTATAAGTTCTTCAGCATCCTTGTCGGGCAGCATCCGGATAATCTTCCGGAATACTCTTGCTTTAACGCCGTGTTTATAACCAAGGAAATGTTCAAATTCAGCCACTGTCTGATAACCATCGACACCTCTGATGGCTTTCATATAATTCTCTAATTCAACCTTGCTGATCAGTCCTTCACGCAGCAGACTTATGATCTTTTTGCCACTGGCGGTGTGGGTTGAGAAGTATTCCGAGAAGCTTTTCTGGTCCTCTGCTGAATGCTCAACGAAGTGAGTACCCGCTGAGCCTATGCGGTGAATTTCGTCGTCGTATTGTTGGGTCCCTTTTCCCATCTCATTGGTGACCTTCTGCGTCAGAGTCTGAATTTCCTCCAGGGTATTTATAAGTTGAATTTGATTTGCTATTAAAGAATCGTAAGGGTATTCCCAGAAGGTTGTCTTCAGACTCTTGAAGACTTCCGCAATACGACGAGCCTGATTCAGATCGTATCCGAACATTGCATACAAGCGAATCGGTGCAAATTCATCGTAAAAATTGAAAGTCGACAGGCAGGGGGTTGGCTTACCTCTTGCCACTGCTGATTGTGCCAGACCCACTGCGGCTTCCAGCGCTTGTTTTGTGAGAGGGTGCTGTCGGCTGAATTTCAGGAAAGCTTCCAGAGCTTCTGCCTGACCCGGCGTGTACTGGAAGGGACTGCCATCATTTTCGGCGGCTTTCTCGTCGGCCTTCAGGGCTTCCTCCATTCCCTCAATATCTGCTTTTCCGGATTCAATTTCACCTTCCTGACGGGCTATTTCGTGTTCATGTAAGGTTTTACTCTTCTCATCGATGTCAACGTTCATTACCTGATAGAGAGTCGTGTCGTCTTCATTGTCAGGAACGTATTGGATTTTACCCAGGCAAGTCATTTGCCTGTCAAGCTCATTTTCAATGGCTGCGATACGATCATAAATTTTAGGCCGACCTATTATGTCAACTTCTTCATCCAGCTCCTGAAGTGTTTTTTCAATGAGACTGATCTGATCCTCCAGAGGGGCGTCATTCATATAGCCCTCAATGTTAAGTTGCCAGGCAATTTCATTGTTTGTATCTCTTGTGAGATCTTCAGTGTCATAATGGTCGTTTACTTTTTCCCTTAATATCTGAATTTTGTTACTTAGAGCATACTTCTGGTCATTCAGGCTGGCACCTTTTTCAAACTCTACTGCCAGATCCAATGCCAGTTCAGCGGCAAAACCCTTGCCTCTCTCTTTAGCAGAAGGGTTTTCACCCGTGTCGATGTTCAGCTCGTCCTCTACTGCTTCAAGCATCATTCTCTGTTGTCTTGTGACTTGTCCATCTACATCCGGGGTTTCAACATGAAAGGTAATAAACTTTTGAAGTATCTCAATTTTTTTTGCGATTTGGTTTCCAGGTGAGCTGTCTATTTTACAGACAACAGCATCTATCTCATCCAGCATGAATTCTGAGACATCACCGCTGTTTAGTTTTGTAAGAACCCTCTCAAGCCTCGTTGCTTTGTGATCATCCTGGTTGACTTCAACTTCGAATATTTCTTCTACTGTTTCCAGTATTTCCAGAGACTCTTTCTCTGCCTTCTTCCCGGCTTCTGTAATGTATGTCTGAATTTCTTCAGAAATGGCGTTACGGCGGTAATAGACATCGTCCTCGCAATCGTGGTGATCCATCTTCAGGGCTTTTTCTATGGCCGCAAGCTTTTCTTTTAAAGCTTCTTCTCCGGGCTGTCCTGTTGCGACAACGGGTTGCTCAACTTCATGTACTTTCTGACTGATGAGTATGGCTTGTTCTGTATTATCCCGGCCATCAATACCAGGCTGAGCGTTGCGAACCTTTGTGGCACCTGTTCTGGCTTCATGGACTTGTTGTGCCAGCGATGGAACTTGTTCTGCTTCCTGCTCTTGTTGATTCTGAAAATGTTGTTGAAAGACCTCACGTCCCTGCTGCTTAAGGCGCTTCAGAATGTTACGGCGACGGGCTTCAAGACCATCTTCGTTGTTCGGAACCAGGCCGAGCTGTCTTTCAAAGGTAGCCAGTCTTTCCCTGACTTCCTCATTGGGTAGTTCTGAGTTTTGTTGCAGCTGATTATGAATGAAAAGAAGGCTACCCAGGTCGTCTTCATTGACCAAAATAAGCTGGTGCCTGTCTGCAATGGTGGTGCGTTTTGCTTTTACAGCTTCCTTATCAGACTTTGCCGCTGCGGCATATTTCGCAGCCTCCGCTTGCTTGAATTTACGAACTTTTCTACTGATGCGTCTGGCTTGTTCTTCAGGTGGCTGGGTATCATCCCAGTTATCAATACCAAGCTCTGCTGCGATTTGAGCGTTGCGAATTTTTGTGGCATCTGCTCTGGCATCACGAATTTTACGTTCCAGCTTTGGAATTCGTTTGGGTTCCCGCTGCAGTTTCGCAGCGGTGCTCTGCTGTCGAAGAGGTTGTTGAGCAGTCTCATCTTCCTGCGCCTTAAGGTGCTGCAGAATGGCCTGACAACGAGCTTCCGGATCTTTATCGTAATCCGGGACCAGACTGAGCTTACTTTCAACGATAGCCAGTCTTTTCCAGACTTTTTCATCGGTTACTTCTCTGTTTTGTCGCAGCAACTGTTGAATGGACTGAAGGTAACCCAGACTGAATGCCTTGACCGGAGCAATACCTGGCTCACGGCCAGTGGCTGACGGTTTTGCTTTTACAGTTTTGTCATCAGACTGAACTGTTGCGGTAAATATTGCGACAACCAATTGGTTGATTTTATAAATTTCTTTTGCAATGAACCTGAGTTGTTCTTCATCTGGCTTGGTAGCGTCCCAGTTATCGATACCAAGTTCTTTTGCCATTTGAGCATTGCGAGCTATTCTGGCTTTTACTCTGATGCCATGAGTTTTTACTGACTGCTCTGGATTGCATTCGACTTCCTGTTGAAGCTTCTGCATCAATTTTTTCTCTTGTGCCCGCTCCTGGCGAAGCTGTATAAGCTCATTGTTAATTTGTTGTTTGAGTTGATCTGCTCTGAGTCTCCCTTTTTCACTGATAGTGGCTGTCTGCGTTTCGAGATTTATCTCTTTTTTAAGATGCCTGAGACTGAGTTCTTTTATTAGCAAGAATTGCAGCTTATCATCCATCTCAATCATCTGTCTGGAAATGTCGCTTATGGGTTTGGAAGTAAGCTCTTCGTTGACCTCAAGAGTATTGTCCTGCACCTGATTAAGATAACTGTCATCCACTATCTCTTCCTGAATTGTCTGAATAAAGGATGGGTTAGTCAGAAGATTTCTAAGTGCAGGTTTGAAGCTGAAGTGTTTTTCGAGCCGATTAAGCACCCGGGTCGGTGTGAGGAACGGGAAAGCGTCTTCGATCTGTCCTACTGTGAGTTCAAATTCATCGGCTCCATCTGAAGTAGCACTGGTCAATGCCTGCTGAAGATATTCATAGTGTATCAGTGTCCAAAAATCCTCTTCGTATTTAAACGTCGACTGTAAATCATCTTCAGTATGCTGCTCAGCAGCCAAATTCTCCAGCAGTACCATCTGCCTGCTTCGGATGGTGTGCTGGTAGCTTCTGACCTTATCTTTTTTGATGTGTGTTTTTGCTTCAGAGGGAGGATTGCAGGACTCTTCCGCCCACATGTTATAGAGTCCTTCCACAAAAGCGACATCGGCCGGGTTTTGCTTCTGACCACGGAAAACAATAACCTCTCCCGTAGCCTCAGTCACTTCCAGTTTTGGATAGCCATCAGGCACAGGATAAGTCTGTGCGTCATCCTCAACGTGGACAACATAGCCGACGGGTTGATTATGGTGCAACAGATCCTCCAGGGCTGCCTGTTGTAAATCTTCCTCCATCACATGAACCTGGGTATAGGCAGAGGTAGCTGCTGCGAAAAGCACTTCATCATTGACAAAAAGCGATTGACCCAGGCGCGATAAATCAGGAGGCTGATCGTCGGCAGCGATAAGACGCATGAAAGTACGTCCTTTCACTCTTACTTTATCTACTTCAATAGTGGCAAGGGCAACATAGTTATCTATTTCGCCAAGTTTCCCTGTTCTTTCGTGTGCAACTTTCAGCACTCTGGCCAGTTGTTCGGGGCTGGCAACTTTCGTTAACGGTTCTAATGGCTGGAGGTTGCCTAATTGATTTCGAACTGCTGCAATTGAATTCTGATCGGTCATTCCGTTTCTGACTTCAATGACCAGTGCCTTTTCTGCCAGGTTGTGGGTGAACCTGAATATCCCCTCATTACCTATCTTGAGGACTTTGGTGTATTTCTGAGCAACGTCCTTCTCGTTTGTTTCAAACAGATCAACACTGGAAGCGCCGTCGATGCCAGAAAGAATGTCTGTGAAGCCTTCAGAAGCCAGGTCGTAGCCTGCTCTGACTTCGGTCTGATCAGGGTAGGTAGTTGTGAAGGATTTGGGTATTGGCTGCTGGTCATTCCCTGAAGTTGGCTTAACTATGACTTCGCTCCGGGTATACTCTGTACGTCCTTTGTTCAGAATGTCGGCGGATTTTGTCTGCAGTTTGCGCTCGGCCATTGCGTCTGTAGCAATGATGGAAGAGCTAATTGCAAGGGCCACTGCAAAGCTTATTGCATTGGGGCGAGTATTTGTCATTCTACTTCCTCAGAGCTGAGTACTTTTATTGCCGTGAAAGGTGATTCACACCCAGAGCGGGGAAACGGTTTCTAATCGCTCATGGCTGTTTCGATAAGCCGTTGAGAGAATCTAGTTCACAGTGGCAAATCTGATAAGGTGCTTGGCAAAATCGTCGTAAACCCTCGCCCAATCGAGGGTGTCGCAAAACTCTCAGTAGAATTGAGTGTTTTTTCAGGGAAGGAATGCCTCCATACCTTCTGACAGAATTTACTCGATAGTTTGACCTGAAAGAAACCAGTCTGTATTCCTTTGTACTGATTTCATTTGGTTGGCTATGAAGGGGGCATCCACTGGTTTCTGATATCAAAGTTCGTCGCGGGTATTTTTATCTTTATCAAGATCGAACTTCTTAACCTCAAGACCAGCCGATGCTGCTTTCACGGCTGCGGAGGGAGGCTCAGGTGCTGCAGTCCCAGAATCGAAGAGGGCACCCAGAGTGTAGGAGTAGGGAATACTCTCTGGGTGGGAAAATGACCATTTAGGCACATTTTCCCTGAAGTATTTCTCCCAGCTACTCCCGAACATCTTCATGGTGCGATCGCGGCGTTCACGAAATTGCAGGTAATTTTCGTGTCGAGTCCAGCCATACATAGTGTCGTCTGCATTAATACGGTTCGCATAGGCTTCATCGGTTTCAGTCAAGCGTTGAGGCGAAGCAACAGCGGTACGTTTCACATATTCATTGTCTGTTTCCCCCATGCCTATCCAGCGATTAATTTTGTCCAGACTGCGGCCCAGAGGTCCACCCAGCCATTGAGTGAGCATCTTGTTGTCATTCATAAAGAAGTCGAAAGTGAGACTCGACGCCAGAGCGAATCCGAAAGTTTGAGCGTAAGTAAACCCGGATAAAAGGCCATGGGCGTATGATCCGGCTGTGGCTACCGGACCCAATACGAGACCGGCTGTGGCTGAGGCCAGCGTTTTTACTTTTTGGGGTGTCACCCTGTGCAGCAACGGAACCTGAACCCCCTGGCGGGAACCCATGGATTTCACTATTTCGGGCACCAGACGGGAAATGCTGCGATAGCTGTGTGGGTTGGCATTGTACTGTCTGGCAAACAGCGCAGAGCCTGTTCTTAACAGAATGACTGATGAGGCGGCTTTGCCCAGTGGCATGGCCAGCCCGCCCACTTCAGAGATTTGTTCAATGCCGCTGTGGTAGGCATATTGACCGGTTCGGTCAGGATCAACAGCGTAGCGTTCCAGCCAGTGCTGGAAAGGTGTGAGCATTCTGTGCAGGTAATCACCCCTGTTGGTCAGATCCAGAAGATAGAGAAATGACATGTTTGAGAGGGACAGCCCGTTAGCCTGAGCGACGCTATGGGTCGCCAGCAGAGGTCTGTAACTGGAGTAGTACCAGGTGACAGCTTGTACCAGAAAGGCGGAAGGTTTCGCCCAGTAATCCTTTAGCTGCTGCTCAACCGCAGCGGCATGAGCCTGCATCAATGTGTCATGAATAGTCTTGATCAGTTCTGATTCGGATATTCCCGCAGCATTGGCATAAGGTGTCAGGGTATCCTGTATATTGGCCAGAAACGCTGCCGTCCTGCGGCCATTGTCAAAGGCAATATCGTCAAGAACATAGTTGGCGATGACCGCAGCTGAGTACTCTTTCATGCCGGCCACCGACTCTTTCATAGCTGCCGGGCCAGTTGCGGTCACGGTCACAGGAGTGAGAGCACTTTTTATGAATTCCTCGGCACCCTTGTCGGATAGCATCCGGACAAGGGCTTTGAGGTCAGGATTGACGCCGTGTTTGGAGCCAAGGAAGTGTTCAAATTCAGCCACTGTCTGATAACCATTGACACCTCTGACGGCCTTTATGTAGTTCTCAAGTTCAACCTGGCTGATCAGACCTTCGCGCAGCAAAGCCATGATCTTGTCACCACTGGCAGAGTGGGCAGCGAAGTAATCCGAGAAGCTTTTCAGATCCCCTGGTTGATGCTCGACGAAGTGAATGGCTGTTTTGCCCATGCCGTAAATTTCGTCGTCGTATTGTTGTGCACCGGTTTTCATCCCACCTCTGGCTATAAGCACCAGAATCTGGAGTTCTTCCATGACAGTCATAGGGTCATATTTTTCAGGCCGGAGGGGCGGGAAGTTCGCTTTCAGGTTCTTAAAGACTTCTACCATCCGGCTGGCCTGAGCAAACGTCAGTTCGTCTCCCACCAGTGCCTGCAAGTGAATCGGTGCAAATTCATCGTCAAAATCGAAACGGGTAAGGCAGGGTATTTCCCTACCGTTTTCTACTGCTGATTGAGCCAGACCCATTGCCGCTTCAAGAGCTTGTTTCTTGAGAGAGTGCTGCTGTACGAAGTCGTCGATTGCGGCCCGAACCTCCGCCTGTATCGGCGTGTACTGAAAGGGACCGTCGTCCATTTCGACGGCTTTCCGGGCAGTCTGCAGGGCTTCCTTCCTTCTCTCAAGGTTTGCTTGTCTGGTTTCAACCTCACTTTCCAGACGGGCCTGTTCCTGAAGCAGTTGCCGAATCTTGCCGCCAGTACCATCTTCCCCGCCCAGTAGTAGCTTCTGGTTTTTCAGGGCGTTAACCCGTTGTTCATGGGTATCAGCAGGTTCTGGTTTGAGACCCACGGCATCTTCAATGGCGTCAAGAATTGTTTGGTGATGATTGCTGAGAGCAGCTGCTGCTTCCGATAAAGCTGCTTTTTTATCCATAAGTTCTGAATTCAGCCGAGCTATTTCTTGCTCATGTAAGGTTTTAGTCTGTTCGTCGATCTCTCCGGAATCGAGAATCTGCTCTTTTCTGAGATCCAGATTAGTTTGTGCAGTGTCCTCTTGGACCACTGCATTGGTCAGTTCCAGACTTTTTCTGTCGTGCTCACGCAGAAATCTTGTGACCAGATTGTACTTTTTCCTGGTTAAAGGCAGTTCACCCTCGACTTCATCGGTTTTGTGCCGACCACGAGTGATTGCATAGATTGCAATGGCAGTAAAGTAATTCGATACTTCCAGTAAATTGATGTCACTTAACGTGGCGATCTCGAGAGTTTTTGTGGCAGCTCCCATTTTATCAAGAGCTTCGTCCATAGAATCAATGTTCGCGGTGCTGAGAGTTTTTGTGGCAGCTCTCAGTTTCTCAATGGCTTTATCCTCTGTTACTGCAGAGTTCCGGCGCAGGAAATCTCTGATGTCGTCTATTCGCTCTTCAGGGGTTTGCTCATCATCTGCGGGCAGACCGAACCTGATCTGAATTTTTTTTATTGCCTGATTGAAAACCTTTTCGTGTTCTTCCATGGTAATAGGGGTATTGTCAGTTGGACGCAAAAATAACGGTTTTTTGCGACGAATAGCATCCAGGTTGTGATTAGTCGTCTCCAGCTCACCTTCAGCGTCTTTTACTGCCTGCCTGGCTATGGCTAGCTCACGATCAAGAACGTATCGGGGTTTAGGCAGCCGAGCCATTTGCCTGTCAAGGGCATTCTCAATGGCTGCAATACGCTCAGCAACGTCAGGCTGACGCACTAAGAAAATTTCTTCATCCAGCTGATCGAGTTTTGCATTAATCAGGCGGCTTTGGTCGTCTAAGCTGGTATCGTCTTTATAATCTTCAACCTTGAGTTGATGAGCAATTTTATTGTTCCACGCTCTCCTGTCATCCAGATCTTCATAAGTTTCGCCTGCTTCTTTCTCCCGTAATTCCTGAATGATGTCTCTTAGAGTATGCTGCCGGTCAGAAAGGCTGACATCGTCTTCAAACCCAACCTGCAGATCACTGGCCAGTTCAGCTATGAAAGCTTTGTCTCTTTCCCTTTCCATGGCTGCAGGGTTTTTATGAGGGTCAATATTCAGCTCGTGTTCTACAGCTAAAAGATATTTTCCCTGTTTTTCCCTGGCTCGCTGATCCGATGCTGCGACTTTCACGGCAAGACGGCCACGGATTCTGTCGCGTCTAATATCACTCCCCTCTGGAGCCTCCAGAGATGTACTCTCATCTTTCCAGAGGTATTTATCCATCTCATTGAGCAGGTATTCCGAGATATCCTCGTCGTTACGCTTTATAGTAACCCTGTCAAGTCTTGTGAGGACCCTGTCAAGTCTTGCTCCTTTGTCGTCCTCTTCACTGATTTCGATTTTGAGTAATTCTTCCAGGGTTTTCAGTATTTTCAGGGCCTTTTCCTCTGAACGTTGCGTGGCTTCTGTGATGTATTTCTGCATGTGCATGGAAATGTGCTGGCGACGGAGATACTCATCGTGCTCTCCGGGGTAGGTAGCCATGTTCAGGGCTTTTTCCACGTTGGTCAGTGTTACAAATACTGCATCCCTGGTCATGGGGTGGCCTGGTGTTCTGCTGTCTTCCAGCTCTTGTTCCAGCTTTGAAAGCTCGAACAGTTTGTCATATACCGTTGATTCCAGTCTGGCGCGGTCTTCCGGACCGGTGTTTTCGCTCGGGTCAATACCTAAAACCACTGCCAGAGCTTGTTTTCTGGCTTTGGTGTAAGAATCCTCCATATCGATCTGACGACTCATTGTCTTAAGTTGTTGACGAAGACTTTCTTCATGAGTACTTATTTCCTTGAGTTTTTGAATCAGGCGTCCCTGTTGAACGTTAATATCTTCATTGCTATCAAAATCCTGAATAGTTAAATATGCAGCAATGGTTGCGTAGCGGGCTTTGAGTTCGGCTTCTTTTGTAGCATCTGTTCTGATGCCTTGTTGCTGAAACTGTTTTAGAGCAATCTCGGCTTCATTATTCTTAAGGTGTTGTTGAATGGCCTTGCAACGGGCTTCCAGGTCGTTTTCATTATCGGAGACCAGACCGAATTCAGCTTCAAAGCCAGTCAGTTCATGCAGTCTTATCTTATTGGCCAGTTCCAGCTCTTGATACAGGTACTGTTGAATAGACTGAAAGCGGAAATCCAGATCGTTTTCATTATATGGAGTAATATCGAGCTTTTTTTCAATGGCCGCCAGTTTTTCTTTTACAGCTTCTCGCCGAGGCTGTTCTGTTCCGGCATCCGGGTTGTTGATTTCAAGAAGTTTGTCTCTGATGAGTCTGACCTGTTCTTCCAGAGGCCTGGTGTTATCCCAGTTATCAATGCCAAGGTATTCTGCCAGTTGAGTGTTGTGATCCCTTCTGGCTGCCTCTACGGATTCAAGAACATCTTTTTTACGCATGGGTACTTGACCGATGTGATACTGAATTCTTCGTACATAGTTTTTGTGTTTTTCCAGCTCCTCTTCCTGCTCTTTTTTTTGCTGAAGACGATGTTCGCCGATCAGAGTCTCCAGCTTCCTGAGCCGTTGAGAGACTTCCGGGTCATCTTTTTCATGGGAAGCCAGTACGAACTGACGTTCGGTAGTCGGCAGCTTTGCTTGTGCAGTGGCAACCCTGAGCCGACCTGTTTCGGCAACCGCTTTGTTCATTTCATGAATTTTCTGTCGGATGAGTCTGACTTGTTCTTCCAGGGGTTGGCTATCATCCCAGTGATCAATACCCAGATCTTTTGCCAGTTCAGTGTTGTAAGCTTTTCTGGCTTCTTCTCTGGCGTCACGAAATTGTTGTTTTAGCGCCGGAATTCGATCGACTTCCTGTTGAAGTTTCCGTGACTGGTCCTGCAGTCTGAACAGCTCTTTAAGAGCCTTTGAAAGTTCATCCTCAGCCTCTTGTCTGAGTTGAAGGGCTCTGAGTTTTTTTTCCTTTTCGCTGGTGATAGCTTTATTCGATGTGATCTGTAAACGGTTTATAACCCGGATGAGTTCGAATTCTTTTATCTGCAGCTTGTCCAGTTTGCTATACACCTCAATGAGCTGTGTGATGATGTCGTTCTTGACCTTGGAAGCAAACTGTTCGTCGTCCCCAAGAGCATCGGCCTGCGCCTTGTTGGTAATGCTTAAAATGATTGTCACTTTCTGAATCGTCTGAATAAACAGCTGGTTAGTCAGAAGATTTCTGATTATGGGTTTGAAGCTGAAGTGTTTTATGAGTTGCTCATGCATCCAGGTTGGTGTGGCGACCGACGAAGCGCCCCGGATGTGTCCTATCACGAATTCAAATTCCTCTGCCTGATCCTGCGCAGCGCTGGTCAATGCCTGCTGCAGAAATTCATAGTATGCAAGCATAGCCGGTTTATCCTGGTCAGGTTCAGCATGCTGCTGTTCAGCTAACTCCTCCAATAGTGTCATTTGCCTGCTTCGAATGACGTACTGGTAGCTTTTTAGCTTATTTTTTTTTACCAGTGTTGTTAATTCAGAGTTGGGGTAATTGACGAAATCGCCTGCATAGAGGCTATAGAGGCCATCCACAAAAGCGCTGTCGGCTGGATTCTGTTTCTGACCATGAAAAACAATAGTCTCCCCCGGAGTGTGTGACACTTCCATTCTCGGATAACCATCAGGTACAGGACAGGCTTGCCTATCATCCTCAACGTAGACAACATATCCTATGGGCTTCTGATGTGATAACAGTTTACTCAGAGCTTCCTGTTTTAAACTCTCTCCCTTGATATGAACCTGAGCATAGGCAGAAGTGGCTGCTGCAAAAAGAGCCTCATCATTGACAAAGAGCGATTGACCCAGACTTTGCAGTTCAGGAGGCTGATCGCCCGCTGCGATAAGACGCATGAAGGTGCGCCCGTTTACTTCAACTTTGTCTACTTCAATGGTGGCAAGGGCAACGAAATTATCAACTTCGCCGAGGTTTCCCGCTCGTTTATTCGCACCGTTCAGTATTCCAGCCAGTTGTTCCGGACTGGCGACATTCGTCAACCATTCTAATGGTTGTGTCTGGATGCCACCTGACTGAGCAAGAACCGCCGCAATTGAATCCTGATCAATCATTCCTTTTCTGACTTCAATGACCAGCTTCATTTCTGCAAGGTTATGGGTGAACCTGAAGACTCCCTCATCACCCACCTTCAGAACTTTCGTGTATCTCTGGGCAACGTTATTCTCGCCAGTTTCAAATACATCAACACTGGAAGCGCCACCGTCAACATCAGAAAGAATTTCTGTAAAGCCCGCTGAATGAACACGCTGACTTGCTCTATCATGAGCCTCATCAGGGTAGGTGGTTGTGAAGGATTTGGGTATTGGCTGCTGGTCATCACCTAAAGTTGGCTGAACCATGACTTCACTTTGGGTAAACTCCGCATGTTCACTGCCATCAATATCGACAGATTTTATCTGCAGCCTGCGTTCTGCAAGTGCCTCTGTAATGATGATTGAAGAACTGATTGCAACGGCCACTGAAAGGCTTAATGCATTGTGTCGGACATTCGTCATTCTACTACCTCGGAGCGGTGTACTTTTATTACCGTGAGAAGTGATTGCAACACCAGGCCAGGAAGTAGCTTTTATTTAAGGCTGTCTGCTGAGGCTGCAGGTAGAAAACTCGATTGGGGGACATTTCTCTTTTCATGACCGTGAATCTTCTGATCACTACTCTCTTGCCATTTGTAGAAGGCTCCAAGAGTGTAGGAGTATGGAATGCTTTCTGCATGGGAGAACGACCATTTAGGTACATTTTCCTTAAAGTATTTCTCCCAGTCATTCTCAGACATCTTCATGGTGCGATCACGGCGTTCACGGAACTGGAGGTAATTTTCGTGCCGCGTCCAGCCATGCATCATGTCACTTGCTTTAACACGGATTGCATAGGCTTCATCGGTTTCACTGAAGCCTTGAGGCGTAGCAATGGCCGTACGTTTGAAATATTCATCCTGGGTTTCACCCACGCCCAGCCAGCGATTAATCCTGTCAAGGCTTCGACCCAGAGGTCCACCCAGCCATTGAGTCAGCATCTTGTTGTCGTTCATAAAGAAGTCGAAAGTGAGACTCGACGCCAGAGCGAATCCGAAGGTTTGAGCATAGGTAAAACCGGATAAAAGACCATGGGCGTATGTTCCGAAGGTGGCTACCGGGCCCAGCACCAGACCGGCTGTGGCAGAAGCCAGAGTTTTTACTTTTTGTGGTGTCACCCTGTGCAGCAGGGGTACCTGAACCCCTTGCCTGGAACCCATGGATTTCACTATTTCGGGTACCAGGCGGGACATGCTGCGATACATCTGCGGGTTGGCGTTGTACTGTCGGGCAAACAGCATGGAGCCGGTTTTCAGCAAAATGACGGAGGAAGCGGCTTTACCCAATGGCATGGCCAACCCACCCACTTCAGAGATTTTTTCAATTCCACTGTGGTAGGTATATTGGCCGGTTCGGTCAAGATCAACACCATAGTGTTCCAGCCAGTGCTGGAAAGGTGTCAGCATCCTGTGCGCGTAATCGCCTCTGTTGGTCAGATCCAGAAGATACAGGAATGCCATGTTTGAGAGGGACAGTTTGGCAGCCTGAGAGGCGCTATGGGTTACCAGCAGAGGTTTGTAGCTGGAGAAGTACCAGGTGACAGCCTGTACCAGAAAGGCTGAAGGTCTGACCCAGTACTCATTCAGCTGCTGCTCAACCGTTGCAGCATGAGCCTGCATCAATGTGTCATGGATAGCCTTGATCAGTTCTGATTCAGAGAGTCCGGCGGCATTGGCGTAAGGTGTCAGGGTATCCTGAACATTGGCCAGAAACGCTGCCGTCCTGCGGCCATTGCCAAAGGCAATATCGTCAAGAACATAGTTGGCGATGACAGCAAGTGCGTACTCTTTCGTGTCGGCTAAAGGCTCTTTCATACCCGTCGGGTCAGTGGCAGTCACAGCTGCTTTTTTATCTTTCAGGTCCAAATTCAGTCGAGATATTTCGTGCTCATGGAAGGTTTTAGTCTTTTCATCGATCTCTCCGGAATCAGGAATCTCCTTTTTTCTGAGATCCAGATTATTTTGTGCAATATTTTCTTCGACCACTGCCTTGGTCAGTTCCGTACTTTTTCTGTCGTGCTCAACCAGAAGTTTTGTGACCAGAGTGTACTTTTCCCAGGCTAAAGTCAGCTCGTACTCGACTTCATTGGTTTTGTCACGACCATAAGCATCTACATAGGCTTTAAGTGCAGTAGAGAAAGACGATAAATCGTTGCCATTTTCCACCCAGGTGTCCATAGCGTTTATGACAGCTTCGAGTTTCTCAAGCGCTTGACCGATTTCTACGTTGTCCAATGGCTCTTCAGGGGGAGGGGCATCGCCTGCAGGCAGACCCAACCTGGTCTGAATTCGTTTCCTTGCCTGATTGGGAGTCTTTTCGTCTTCATCCGTGACACTGCCCTCGGCGTTAGCAGAAGGCAAAGGTAACACTTGTTCGCGACGAATAGCATCCAGATTATGATTAGCACTGGCCAGCCCGGTTTCAGCTTCTTTTTTAGCATTTGTTCTGGTGTTCTGTTGCTGAAGATGTCGCTGTTGTTCAGTGATCTGAGCTACCTGCTCATTAAGGTGTTGCTTGATGGCCTGACAACGGATTTCCGGGTCCTTTTCGTTATCCGGGATCAGACCGAGCTGACCTTCAATGTCAGCCAAATGATTCTCAGCCGTCTGTACCCGATCGGCCTGTTCTGCTTTTAGTCGCTCCAAGTGTTGTTGAAGGGACCGATAGCGGGCATCCAGATCGCTTTCATTGTCTGGAATGATACCGTGTTTGCTTTCAATGGCTGCCAGTTTTTCTTTTAAAGCTTCTTCCCGGGGCTGTCCTGTTGCAGCAACCGATGCTGAGGCAGTCAATGTTGGTGCAATTGATGTTGATGCAATTGATGTTAGTGCAATTGATGTTGGTGCAATTGATGTTGGTGCAATCGATGTTGGCGCAATAGATGTTGGTGCAATTGATGTCGGTGCAATTGATGTCGGTGCAATTGATGTCGGTGCAATTGATGTCGGTGCAATTGATGTTGCGGAAACCCTTGTTGGGGTAATCGATGTTGCGGCAACCGTTGTTGGGGTAATTGTGATAACGGGTTGCTTGATTTCATGAATTTTCTGGCTGATGAGTCTGGCCTGTTTTTCTGGTGGCTGGGTATCATCCCAGTTATCAATTCCAAGCTCTGCTGCTATTTGAATGTTGTAATCTCGCCTGGCTGCTGCTGTTGCTTCAAGAACTTTTTTTTTCAGGATTGGAATTCGCTCGACTTCCTCCTGAAGATTTCGTATCCAGTTATTCTGTTCTGCCAGCTCTTTTTCGATCTGAGCGTCCTGCTCCCTGATGTGTTGCTGAATGGTCTGGCAACGGACTTCCAGATCCCTGTCGTCAACCGGGATAAGGCCGAGCTGATCTTCAATGTAAGCCATATTATTCAGGATTATCCGATCGGTTAATTCTTCCGGGAGCACACCTTGCTGACAATCAATGTAAGCCAGATTATTCTGGATTATCCGATCAGTTAGTTCTCTCTTTTGTTGCAGGTGCTGTTTAATGGACTGAAGGATACCCAGGTCGTCTTCATTAACCGAAGTAATATCTCGCTTGCCGCCAATGACCGCCGGTTTTGCTTTTGCAGCTTCTTCATCAGGCTTTCTTGTTACGGTAATCCGTTGCTTGATCGCATTAATTTTATCTATGATGAGTCTGGCTTGTTCTTCGGCTGGCCGGGTATCATCCCAGTCATCAATACCAAGCCCTGCTGCCATTTGAGCGTTGCGAACTTTTGTCGCTTTTGCTGCGGCATCATCGGCTTTTTTTTCCAGCTCCGGGATTCGTTTGGTATCCTCCCGAAGTTCATAAACCGTGTTTTTGACCACTTCGAACGTTTGACGAAGCTCTTTAAGCTCAGCCTTAAATTTCTCACTGAGTCGTTCTGGTTCCAGTTCTTCCTCACCGCTGGCAGCGGCCATTGCCTTTATGCTGTGGCCTAATGTTTTGGCTGTCCCGGCGAGTTGCCCGGCGAGTTCGGCCTCTCCTGCCCGCAGCACTTCCATCGTGCTTGCCATCTCAAGCATCTGTTGGCTAATGTCGCCCTCAACTTTGGAGGAAAAGGAGGAAAACTTTTTGCCTTCGCCATCAGCAAAGATCTTCATCGCTTTGTTAACAGAGGATATAAAGCTTTGAATATTGTGAACAAAATTATGGTTGATCAGAAGATTTTTAATTACGGGTTTGAAGCTGAAGTTTTTTATGAGTTGAAACTGCATCCAGATTGGCGTGATGACCAATGAAGCGATTCTGATGTGTCCTGTTGTGAACTCAAACTCATCGGTTTCATCGGCAATAGCACTGTTTAATGCCTGCTGAAAAGACTCATAATAGGTAAGCTCCGACAAGCTATCTTCGTTAAGTTTGGCATTGTACTTTTCAGCCAACTTTGCAGCCAACTCCTCCAGCAGTGCCATCTGCCTGCTTCTAATGACATACTGGTAGTTTCTGACCTTGTCTTTTTTAACCTCTGCAGTGAGTTCTTTAACTTTATATTCTTCCCAGATGACAAGCTGGCTTTCCACAAAAGCGATATCGGTCGGATTCTGTTTCTGACCACGAAAAACAATTATCTCCCCCGAGGCTTGATCCACTTCCAGCTTTGGATAACCAGCGGGCACAGTATAAGCCTGTGTGTCATCCTCGGCGTGTACAACATAGCCGACAGGTCTATGGTACGACAGTAGTTTATTGAGAACTCTCTGTTGTAGTTTTTCCCCCAGAACATGAACCTGGGCATAGGCAGAGGTGGCTGCTGCTAAAAGAGCTTCATCATTAACAAAGAGCGATTGCCCCAGGCGCTGCAGTTCAGGAAGTTGATCGCCTGAAACAATTTGGCGCATAAAAGTGCGCCCGAGCACTTCAACTTTTTTTACTCTAATGGTGGCAAGGGCAACATAGTCATCGCTCGCACCAAGGTTTCCCGCTCTTACATGGGCACCTTTCAGTGCTGCAGCCAGCTGTTCGGGGCCGGCGATTTTTGTTGTCGGATCTATTGGTTGGATGTCACCTGATTGAGCTCGAACGGCCTCAATTGAATTCTGATCAGTCATACCTTTTCTGACTTCAATGACCAGGTGCTTTTCTGCAAGGTTATGGGTGAACTTGAAGACGCCCTCATCACCTACCTTCAGGACTCTGGTATATTTCTGAGCAACGTCATTCTCGTCTGTTTCAAACAGATCAACACTGGCAACGCCACCTTCTATGCCAGCAAGTACGTCTGTGAAGCCTTTAGAAGGAACGTCATAGCCCGCTCTGACTTCAGTTTGATCAGGGTAGGTGGTTGTGAAGGATTTAGGGATGGGTTGCTGGTCATCACCTAAAGTTGGCTGAACCATGACCTCACTATGGATAAACTCCACGTGTCCACTGCCCAGAATATCGACAGATTTTGTCTGCAGCCTGCGATCGGCCAACGCCTGTGTACCAAAGATGGAAGAACCGATTGCAACGGCCACCGCAAGGTGTAATGCATTGGGGCGAGCATTTGTCATTCTGTTACCTCTGGACTGAGTACTTTAACTACCGTGAAAAGTGATTGCCATATTTGGCAGGGGAGCGACTTCTAATCGCTCGTGGCCATCAAATGCCTGTATTTTCCGGAAAGCACACAACAAGAGGGTCTGGATGCAACTGAGGAGTAGCGCTTCTTTCCGGCTCAGTTCACATGGCCATTTAGCCTTGTAAGCGATTGCCAGCGCAGTTTGTAAGCCAGAAAGAAGCTGACAAGTCCACAGGTTTTTATGCTGTTTTCCAGAAAGCGACAATATGTTTCTATCCTCGTCGAGATAAATGGTGGTTTTTAGTTCTTTTACAAATCTCCGGGTCAGAGCCCGAGCTAATCTGCTTCATCGGGATCATAACCTTCGAGTTCTCCCTGATCTTCCATTTCATCAAGATTCGGTTCATAGGGAGCTGGTTCCGGAGTACCGGAGTCATCATCATCAAACATGAACTGTTCAGTTTCGGGTTGATCATCGTCGTCCTCTACTCCGCTTAAGTCTGCATAGTTCACTGAGGCAAAGCCCAATGCCATTAGAATGATCAGGAACGAGGCCCCCGAAATAGCAAAAGCCTGGAGCGTTTTGACAGATAGCCACTTTATTGGCTCGGGTTTCCCGAGGGCGAAGGAAGCATCAGCCTTCCAATTAAATGTCTCTTTTTCTGAATTGACCCTAGGGTCATTCATTTGAGTTGTTTTCTCAGGGGTGGAATACATTTTTTCATACCTCTTCATAGGAGTAATCGGTAGCCCAATCAGAGAGAGAAAGCAGTATGAATTCCTTTATAACGGCTTCCTCTGGATGGCTATGAAGTGAGCATCTGCTGGCTTCTGATATCAGAGTTCGTCCCGGGGATTTTTATCGTCCCCCCGATCTTCATCAAGTTTGAACGCAAGACCAGCGATTGCTGGTTTTACAGCTGCCGGGGGTTCCTCAGGCGCTGCAGTTGGTGTCGCGGCTGTTATCGGCGCAGGTTCAGAGCTTTTCCTTGAGTCGCTTTCTCTGAATTCATCCAATTTAATGGGGGGAATAACTTCAGGCTTTGTCACCGGAGAAGTCTCCGTGGACTCGCAAAGAAGCGCTTCAACTGAAGTCATCACCGGTGTTTCGTGGAGCACTGGCGTGGCACTGCCGGTAGTTGCTTTTTGCCTGGTTGACTCACCGGCTCTTTTCCCCTTATACCCGTTCGTATCAGTATTTAGCCGATCGCCTGAGGCTTCCTGTAGAAAGCTTGATTGAAGGGCATTCCTATCATAATCAACAGGAGCTTTCTTATTATCGGCCTTTTGCCATTCATAGAAGGCACCTAAAGTGTAAGAGTAAGGAACACTTTTTGCATGGGAGAATGACCATTTAGGTACATTTTCCTTGAAGTATTTCTCCCAGCCATTCTCAAACATCATCATGGTGCGATCCCGGCGTTCTCGGAAATGCAGATAATTTTCATGACGCGTCCAGCCAAGCATCCTTTTGCTTGCCTTAACACGGTTTACATAATCCTCACCGGTTTCATTGAAGCGTTGTGGCGTGGCAACAGCCGTGCGTTTCACATATTCAGCGTCCGTTTCACCCACACCTCGCCAGCGATTAATCCTGTCAATACCCCGGCCCAGAGGACCACCCAGCCATTGAGTGAGCATCTTGTTGTCGTTCATGAAGAAGTCAAAAGCAAGACTCGACGCCAGAGCGAACCCAAAGGTTTGAGCGTAGGTAAATCCTGATAACAGACCGTGGGCGTATGCTCCGGCAGTGGAAATCGGACCCAGCACGAGGCCGGCTGTGGCAGAGGCCAGACTTTTCACTGCCTGTGGTGTCACCCGGTGCAGCAGCGGCACCTGAACGCCTTGTCCGGAACCCATGGATTTCACTATTTCAGGCACCAGGCGATAAATGTTGCGATACCTATGGGGGTTGGCGTTGTACTGTCTGGCGAAGAGCATGGAGCCGGTTCTGAGCAGAATGACTGAGGAAATGGCCTTGCCCAATGGCATTGCCAGCCCGCCTGCTTCAGAGAATTTTTCAATTTCTCTGTGGTAGGCATATTGGCCGATTCGGTCAAGATCAACACCGTAGCGTTCCAACCAGTGCTGGAAAGGTGTGAGCATCCTGTGCGTGTAATCCCCTCTGTTGGTCAGATCCATAAGATAGAGGAACGACATACTTGAGAGGGACAGGTCGGCAGCATGCCAGGCGGTGTGGGTCATCAGTAGAGGTTTGTAGCTGGTGTAGTACCAGGTGACAGCCTGAACCAGATAGGCTGAAGGTTTGAGCCAGTATTCATTTAGCTGCTGTTCAACCGCTGCAGCATGTGCCTGCACCAATGTGCTATTGATAATCTCGATCAGCTCTGATTCAGCCAGGCCAGCTGCATTGGCATAAGGTGTCAGGGTATCCTGAACATTGGCCAGGAATGCGGCCGTTTTGCGACCGTTTTCAAAGGCAATATCGTCAAGAACATAGTTGGCGATAACTGCAGCGGCGTACTCTTTTATGCCGGCAATGGACTCTGTCATACCTGCCGGGCCAGCGGCAGTCACAGCCACATTAGCAAAGGCACTCTGCATGAATTCCTCAGCAGCCTTGTTGGACAGCATCTGGACAAAGGCTCTGAAGCGAGGCACATTGACGTTGTGCCTGTAGCCAAGAACGTGTTCAAATTCATCTGCTGGCAGAGAACCATCGATACCTCTGACGGCTTTCATGTAGTTCTCAAGTTCAACCTTGCTGATCAGACCATCACGCAGCAAAGCTATGATCTTGCCACCACTGGCAGAGTGGGCAGCGAAGTATTCCGAGAAGTCTTTCAGGTCCCTTGGTTCGTGTCCGACATAGTGAATACCGGCTGAGCCTATGCCAAAGATTTCGTCGTCATATTCTTGTGCCCCGCTTTTTATCTCATTCCATGCCCTGCTCGTCAGAGTACGGATTTCTTTGAAAACATTCCTGGATTGATCTTCTGAAGGCAGGGGAGGCGGGAAAGCTGTCTTCAGGTTCCTGAAAATTTCCACAATCCGACAGGCTTGTTGAAACGTCAGTTTGCTTCCGGCCCTTGCCTGCAAGCGAATCGGTGCGAAATCATCGTCAAAATTGAAAATCGTGAGGGGGGGCTTACCGCTACTTGATGCTACTATTGTCAGGCCAATGGTGGCCTCAAGAGCTTGTTTTTTGAGAGGGTGTTCCTTCGAGAATTTGTGGATAGCTTCCAGAGCCTTTACCTGTCTCGGCGTGTACTGGAAGGGACCGCCCTCATCTTCGACAGCTTTCTCTGCAGTCTTAAGGACTGCCTTCTTTCTCTCCATATCTGCTTTCACGGCTTTAATCTCGCCTTTCAGACGGGCCTGTTCCTGAGTCAGTAGCTGGATCCTGCCGCCAGTGCCATCGTGTCCGCCAAGTTGTAACTGTCTGTTTCTCAGGGCATTAACCCGGTGTTCACTGGTGTCGGTGGCGTCTGGTTTAAGTCCCACAGTTTTTTCCAGTGGGGCAAGAAACGCTTTATGAAAATCCGTCAGGTCTTCTTCTGCTTTTGATACCTCTTTACTTTTCTGCTCCAGGGCCAGATTCAGCCGCGCTATTTCGTTCTTATGTATGGTTTCAGCCATGTCATCAGTGTTTTCACAACGCTTGATCTCCTCTTTTTTAAGGTCCAGCTTATATCGTGCATTCCTCTCTTCAAGCTGCGCATTGGTTACCTTTAAGTTTTTCTTGTCGTGGTCAATCAGGAATTGCCTGACCTGAGAGTTCTTTGTCCGGGTTAAAGCCAGTTCACCCAATGATCCAAAGGGTATATAGGTTTTGTCCAGATCATGGGTGTTTTTGTTCAGAACGACCATAAAGTCATCAGCTTCTTCCGTAAAACTGAGGACATTTCCTTTTATCTCAATGTTCCTGTTTGTTTTGGCTCTCAGTTGCTCAACGATGTTATCCCGCTGTTCCTGACTGCAACCCCGCAGGTAATGTTTGACGCTCTCCAGTCGTTCTTCAGGGGGTTGTGAGTCACCTGCACCCAGACCCAGGTGGGTCTGAAATTCTTTCATTGCCCGGTTGACAATCGTTTTGTCTTCATCCGAAAGGTGCTGCTGGTTGGCAAGGCTCCTCGCAAATACCACGTGTTTGCCACGAATCTCATACAGCTTGCGATTAACTACGGCCAGTCGACTTTCAGCTGATTTTATTGCACGCCTGGCCTTAGCCAGATCACGATCAAGAACGTATCGGGGTTTAGGTCCCAGACGAGCGATTTGCTTGTCAAGCTCATTTTCAATGGTTGCGATACGCTCGTTAACGCCAGGCTGACCCGCTTTGAAAACTTCTTCATCCAGCTGATCAAGTTTTGCGCCAATTAGACTCTTTTGTTCGTTTATACTGGCACGATATCTATAGTTCTTAATGTTAAGTCGATCAGCAATTTGATTGTTACTGATTCTTTTGCCGCCTTCATCGTCATAGATTTCGTTTACTTCTTCTCTTAATGCCTGAATTTTGCCTCTGAGAGCATCCTTCTGGTCAGAAAGGTTATCATCCTGTTCAAACTCCAAGTGCAGATCACCGGCCAGTTTAGCCGTGAAAGCTTTGCCTTTTTCTATAGCAGCAGGGTTATTATGAGAGTTGATCGCCAGCTGGTCTTCTATAGCCAAAAGGTATTCTGCCTGCTTTTCTATGGCTCGCTGATCAGACTCTTCGATTACAAAGGCAAGACGCTCACGAATTGTGATGAGTTTGAGATCCGTCTCTAACAGATCTCCCTTCAGTGCCTCCAGATCATGTCTGTCCAGCTCACACCAGAGGATCTCGATCATTTCAACCAGCTTGTAATTTGATATATCACCGCCATCAAGTCTTGTACGAACCCTTTCCAGTCTTGCTGCTTTGTCATCATCTGCATTGCTTTGGATGTCTAATACTTTTTCCAGAAACTCCAGTTCAATCAGGGCATTTTGCGCTGACCGCTGTTTGGCTTCTGTGATGAACATCCGTATACCTTCAGAAACAGCCTGACGATGGAAATACACATCGTCCTCTTCACGGTAAAGCCGCTCCAGCTTCAGGACTCTTTCCACGGCAAAAAGTGTCCCAATGACTTCAGGCATGGCTTTGGGGTGGCCTGGTGTTCTGATGTCTTCCAGCTCTTGTTCCAGCTTTTTTTCGTACTCTGAAAGCTTTAAGAGCTTGTCTTGTAATGTTGACTCCGGGATGGCGTGATTTTGCAGTGTGCTGTCTTCATTCGGATCAATAGCAAGAGGCTTTGCCAGAGAATCTATAATGGCCAGGGTGCAAGAATGCTCTGTATTGCGTTGAAAGCCCATTCTATAAAGTTGTTGATGCAGACATTGCAGATGAACATTTATTCTTTTAAATGTTTGAATCAGAGAGGCTTGTTGAACCTCATCAGCTCCATCGCTGTCAACATCCTGAGGGTTTAAATGAGCGGTAATGGACGCATAGCGGGCTTTGATTTCAGCTTCTCTTTTAGCATCTGTTTCAGCCTGTGTCAGGGTGCTCTGTCGCTGAAGATGTTGTTGATTGATCTGAACTTCTTGGGCCTTGAGGTGGTGATGAAGGGTCTGGCGATAGACTTCGGGATCCTTTTTATTATTAGGGGCCATATCCAGCAGACCTTCAATCATAGCCAGATTATTCAGGATTGCCTGATCGGTTTGTTCCAGTATTTCCTGCAGGTGCGGTTGAAGGAACCGATAGCGGGCATCCGGATCGTTTTCATCGTCTGGAGACATATCTTGCTTTCTATTAATGGCTGCCAGTTTTTCCTTTAAAGTTTCTTCCCGAAAATGTGCTTTTGCGGCTCCTGTTGCGATAACCGGTGTTGTGGCAAGAGGTGTTGCGCTAACCGGTGTTGGGACAATCGATGCAGTGGCAAGAGGCTTTGTGCTAACCGGCGTAGTGGCAATGGATCTTGCGCTAACCGATTGCTTGACTTCATGAATTTTATGGCTGATAAGTCCGGGTTTTTTTTCTGGTGCCTGGGTATCATCCCTGTCATCAATACCAGGGTCTGCTGCCCGTTGGGTGTTATCAGTTTTTCCGGCCTCTTCGCCGGTATCACGAAGTTGTTGTTGCAGTTTTGGATGAGGCAGAGCTTCCAGTTGAAGATTTATTTTAATAAGTTTTTGAAGCAGGCGTTCTTGTTGATCTTCAACATCTGCATTGCTATCAAAATTCTGAATGTTTAAATAAGCGGCAATACTTGCATATTGGGCTTTGATTTCAGTCTTTGTCTTTGTGAACTGTTGCAGAAGATGCCGTTGTTGAGCGATCTGAGTATCCTTCTCCTTAAGGCGTTGCTTAATGGCATGACTACGGACTTCCGGGTCAATTTCGTTATCCGGGACCAGACCGAGCTGACCTTCAATCTTAGCCAGATTATTCTCGACTGCCCTCCTTAAATCGTTTTTTTCTGCCTTTTCTTGCTGCAGGTGCTGTTGCAGAAACCGATAGCGGGCATCCAGATCGTTTTCATTGTCTGGAGTAATCTTGTGCTTGCTCTCAATGGCCGTAAGTTCTTCCTTGACAGCTTCTTCCCGGGACTGTGCTGTTGCTGCAACCGATGTGGTGGCAACCGGCGTTCTGGTAACCGGTGTTGGGGCAATTGATGTTGCGGTAACCGGTTGCCTGATTTCAAGAATTTTTTCTCTGATAAGTCTGAATTGTTCTTCTATTGGCTGGGTATCATCCCAGCCATGGATACCAAGCACTGCCGCCAGTTGAGAGTTGTATTTTTGAGTTTTTGTTGCAACTTTGTCACGAGCTTCTCTTTTCAGAATTGGAATTCGATCGACTTGATTCTTAATAAGCTGTATCCAGTTTCTGCGTCTTTCCAGCTCATTTAGATTGTTTATATATTGTTGTTCGATCTCAACTGACCGCTCCTCAGTGCGCTGCTGAATACCCCGGAGACGGGCTTCAAGGTCGTCTTCATCGTTCGGAACCAGGCCAAGCTTGTCTTCAAAAAAAGACAGTCTTTCCTGGGCCTCCTCATCGGTTGGTGCTTCGTTCTGTTGCAGTAGCCGTCGCTGTTGAACGAATTCAAAGGTATCCAGATCGTCTCCATTGATTGTAGTAATACTGCGTTTGCCGCCAATGGCGGCCGGTTTTGCTGTTGCAGCTTCTTCATCAGGCTGTCCTGTTGCCGCAACTGATGGTTTCATCCCATCAATTTTTTTTCTAATAAGTCTGGCTTGTTCTTCGGATGACTGGGTATCATCCCAGTCATCAATATCAAGCTCCGCTGCCAGTTGAGCGTTACGAGCTTTTGTGGCATCTGCTCTGGCATCACGAACTTGTTGTTCCAGCTCTTGAATTCGATCGGCTTCTTGCTCAAGTTGATTCTGAACAGGCTGTCGAACGATCTCGGTTGCCTGCTGCTTAAGGTGCTGCTGAATGGCCTGGTGTCGGGCTTCAAGGTCATCTTTGTTTTCCGGAACCAGACCAAGATAATTCTCAAAGATAGTCAGCCTTTCCTGTACTTCCCGTTTGGGTAGTATTATTTCTTGTTGTTGTAGCCGTTGTTGAATGAACAGAAGGGTGTTCGGATTGTATTTATTGACCGAAGCAATACCGCGCCGACCACCAATGGCTGTTGGTTCTGCTGATAGAGCTTCTTCATCAGACTGCCCTGCTGCTGCCATTGATGCGTATATTTCACTAAATTTTTTTACTATGAGTCCGAATTGTTTATCGAGTGGCAGGTTATCATCCCAGTCATCAATACCAAGCTTTGATGCTGTATGAGCGTAGTGAGCTTTTCTGCCATTTCTCCTGACAGTATGAAGTTGCTTTTGCAGCAGTGGAACCTGATCGGCTTTCTCCAGAAGTTTCATTACCCACTCTTTCTGTTCATTCGGCTCAAAGTGTCCAGGAATGCTCTGGTGAAGGGCTTCCAGCTGGTCTTCATTGGCCAAAATAAGACGACGCTTGTTTCCAATGTCTGACGGTTGTGCTTTTTCCGTTTCTTCATCGGTCTGCTCTGTTGCGGCAAACGGTAGTTTGATTTCCTGAATTTTTTTTCTGATGAGTCTTGCTTGTTCTTCGAGTGGCAAGGTATCGTCCCAATTATCAATACCAAGTTCTGCTGCCGTTTGAGCATTGCGATCTTTTGTGGCGTCTGCTCTGGCATCATGTACTTGTTCTTCCAGCTCTTGAATTCGATTGGATTCTTGCTGAAGTTTCTCTAACCAGATTTTCTGTTCTTCCTGCTTTTTTTGATTCTGAAGTTGTTGTTGCACGATCTCAGGTCCCTGCTGCTCAGGGGGCTGTTGAATGGTTCGGTGAGGGACTTCAAGTTCTGCTTCGTTGTCCGGGATCAGGCCGGTTTGACTTTCAGTGATAGCTTGTTCGTGGAGGCCCCAGGACATTTCAGCCTTTTGCAGGAACTGTTGAATGTAATGAAAGCGGGCTCCCAGATCTTCTTTAAGGCCCCCGGTAAGATCGAACTGACTTTCAATGGCTGCCAGTTTTACTTTTACAGCATCTTCATCAGACTGTTCCATTGCGGCATAGGTTGCGGCCAGCGACTGGTTGATTTCATGAAATTTTATTCTGATGAGTCTGGCTTGTTCTTCCAGTGGCTGGCTATCGTCCCAGTTATCAATACCAAGCTTTGCTGCTACTTCAATGTTGTGTTCTTCTGCAATGGCTCTGGCAATACCAACATTTTTTTCCAGCTGCTGAATTCGTTTGGCTTCCTGCTGAAGTTTCTCTAACCAGTTTTTCAGTTCTTCCTGCTCTTGTTGATTCTGACCATGTTGTTGTACGGCCTCAAGTCTCTGCTGCTGAAGGTGCTGAAGAATGGTCTGGTAACGGGCTTCAAGGTCATCTTCATTTTCCGTAACCAGGCCGAGCTGACCTTCAAAGATTGCCAGATTTTTTCGGAATTCCTCACTGTTTTTTTGCAGCTGCATTTCAATGAATTGAAGGGCACTCAGATTGTCCTTATTGACTAAAGCCATATTGGGCTCGCCATCAATGGCTGCCGGTTTTGCTTTTAAAGCTTCTTCATAAGACTTTGCTGTTGCGGCGACCGGTCTGTAGATTGTGTGAATGTTTTCTTTGATGAGTCTTTCTTGTTCTTCTATTAGCGGGGTATCATCCCGGTTATCAATACCCAGCTTCTGTACTTGTTGAATATTATAAGCTTTCGTGGCATCTGCTCTGCCATCACGAATTTGTTGCTCCAGCCTGAGAATTCCTTTGATCTCCTGCTGAATTTCTCCTGACGGGTTTTGCAGTTCATCCCTCAATTTACGATTTTCTGCAAGCGTATCCTCTACTTGTCGCTTGAGTTGAAGTGCTCTGAGTTTTTTCTCTACAATGGTGGAGGTTTTCTTCATTGTGAGCTTTAACTGGTCTCTAAGCCGGGTGAGTCCGCGTGCTTCTGTTTGCAGCTCTTTCTGCATGTTTTCCATCTCAACCAGCTGTTTGGAAATGATGCTGGCAAACTTTCTCTTGACCCCGGGATCACCATTCCGGGCCTGGTTGATACCGGTTACCACTTGCTGAATATCCTGAATAAAGAGCTGATTAGCCAGAAGATCTTTAATTATGGGTTTAAAGCTGAAGTGTTTTTCGAGTTGATTCTGTATCCAGGTTGTCGTCGCCACTGACGAAGCCTGTCTGATGTCTTCTATCGTTAATTCAAAATCATCGGCTTGATCCGGTCTGGCATTGGTCAACGCCTGCTGGAGAGATTCATAGTATGCAAGCGTAATCAGTTCAGCTCTGCCAACTACAGTATCATACTGTTCAGCCAACTCCTCCAGCAGTTCCATTTGCCTGTTTCGGATGACGTACTGGTAGCTTTTGACCTTATCTTTTTTTATCTTTGCTGTTACTGGAGTGGGGTTGTTGGCGTCATCTTCTTGCCAGAGGTTGTAGAGGCCTTCCACAAAGGCGATGTCGGCCGGATTTTGTTTCTGAGAGCGGAAAACAATAACGCCCCGCCGGATCTCTTCCACTTCCAGCTTTGGATAACCGGCTGACAAACGATAAGACTGTGATTCGTCCTCAAAATGAAGAACATAGCCGACGGGCTGATGGTATGACAACAGATCATTCAGGGCTTCCTTTTGTAAATCTTCCCCCAGAACATGAACCTGGGTATAGGCAGAGGTGGCTGCAGCGAAAAGCGCCTCATCATTAACAAAGAGCGATTGACCCAGGCGCTGCAGCTTAGGCTGATCGCCTGCTACGATAAGTCGCATGAAGGTGCGCCCTTCTACGTCCACTTCGTCTACTTCAATGGTGGCAAGGGCAACGAAGTTATCAACTTCGCCAAGGTTTCCCGATCTTTCATTGGCGCCTTTCAGTATTGCGGTTAACTGTTCGGGGCCGGCAACTTTCGTTAATGGTTCTAATGGTTGGGTGTCGCCTAATTGAGTTCGAATAGCTGCAATTGAATTCTGATCGATCATTCCTTTTCTGACTTCAATGACCAGCTCCTTTTCGGCGAGATTATGGGTGAATCTGAAGACTCCTTCATTGCCAACCTTGAGGACTTTTGTGTATTTTTGGGCAATGTCATTCTCGTCTGTTTCAAACAGATCAACGTTGGAAACGCCACCCTCGATGCCGGAAAGAACCTCTGTGAAGCCTTCAGAAGGAACGTCGAAGCCTCTTCTGACCTGAGCCTGATCAGGGTAGGTGGTGGTAAAGGATTTGGGGATTGGCTGCAGGTCATCATCTAACGTTGGCCGAACTATGACCTCGCTACGCGTGAATTCCGCATGTCCATTGTCTGGAATATTGATCGATTTCGTTTGTAGCTTGCGTTCGGCGAGTGCCTGTGTACCAAAGATGGAAGAACTGATTGCAACGGCCACTGCAAGGCTTAATGCATTGGGGCGAGTATTTGTCATTCTACTACCTCAGAGTTGAATGCTTTGCTTACTGTGAAAATTGACTGCCGAACCGGGCGAGGAGGCAGCTTTCACTCGCTCATGGCGGATAATCGCTCATGGCAGTTTCGGTAAGCTGTTGAGAGAATTTAGTTCACAGTGGCAAATCCGGTTAGCTACTGAGCAAATTTAGTTCACAGTAGTAAAGTGCAGTGGCAGTAAAATTGAGTGACTTTTCAGGGAAGGAATACATTCATACCTTTTAGCAGGGCTTAATCAACAGCCTGGTGTGAAAGAAGCCAGCCAGTGCTGCTTTCACGGCTGTGGTTTTTTTCCAGACGCTGCACTACTTCTGATAGTTGATGTGGCTTGAAGAGCATTTCTCTTGTCATGAAAAGTAGCTGTCTTACCATCGCCCTGTTGCAATGTATAGAAGGCACCCAGAGTGTAGGAGTAAGGAATGCTTTCTGCGTGGGAGAAAGACCATTTAGGCACACTTTCCCTGAAGTATTTCTCCCAGCTATTCGCAAACAGTTTCATGGTGCGATCTCGGCGTTCGCGGAACTGCAGGTAATTTTCGTGTCGAGTCCAGCCATACATCGTGCCCTGGGCTTTAACACGATTTGTATACTCTTCATCGGTTTCACTGAAGCGTTGAGGCATGACTACAGAGGTACGTTTCACATACTCATCGTCCGTTTCACCCAGGCCTGTCCAGCGATTAATCTCATCCAGACTGCGGCCCAGAGGACCACCCAGCCACTGAGTGAGCATCCTGTTGTCGTTCATAAAGAAGTCGAAAGCGAGACTCGACGCCAGCGCGAATCCGAAGGTTTGGGCATAGGTAAACCCTGATATAAGGCCGTGGGCGTATGCTCCGACAGTGGCTACTGGGCCCAGCACGAGGCCGGCTGTGGCCGAGGCCAGAGTTTTTACTTTTTTTGGCGTCACCCTGTGCAGCAGCGGTATCTGAACTCCCTGTCCGGAACCCATGGATTTCACTATTTCCGGCACCAGACGGGAAATGCTGCGATACATCTGCGGGTTGGCGTTGTACTGTCTGGCAAACAGCATGGAGCCGGTTCTCAGCAGAATGACGGAGGAAGCGGATTTACCCAATGGCATGGCCAGCCCACCTAATTCAGAGATTTGTTCAATTCCACTGTGGTAGACATATTGCCCGGTTCGATCAAGATCAACACCATAACGTTCCAGCCAGTGCTGGAAAGGTGTCAGCATCCGATGCAGGTAATCACCCCTGTTGGTCAGATCCAGAAGATAGAGGAACGACATGTTTGAGAGGGATAGCTCAGCAGCCTGCCAGGTGCTGTGGGTGGTCAGCAGGGGTTTGTAGCTGGAGAAGTACCAGGTGACAGCCTGTACCAGAAAGGCTGAAGGCTTGACCCAGTAATCCAGTAGCTGTCGTTCAACCGCTGCGGCATGGGCCTGTATTAATGTGCCATGAACAGTTTCGATCAGGTCTGATTCAGATATTCCGGCAGCATGGGCATAAGGCTTCAGGGTATCCCGGACATTGGTCAGGAAGGCTGCCGTCCTGCGACCGTTTTCAAAGGCAATATCGTCAAGAACGTAGTTGGCGATGACCGCAGCTGCGTACTCTTTCATGCCGGCAACAGACTCTTTCATACCCGTCGGGCCAGTGGCTGTGACAGCTATGGGGTCAAAGGCACTTTGCATGAATGCCTCAACAGCCTTATCGGACAACATCCGGACAACCTTCTTGAAGTTGGGTACATGGACGTCGTGTTTGTAGCCAAGGAAGTGTTCAAATTCATCCACTGTCTGATAACCATCGACACCTCTGATGGCCTTCATGTAGTTCTCAAGCTCAATCTTGCTGATCAGGCCTTCCCGCAGCAGGGTAATGATCCTGTCACCACTGACAGAGTGGGCAGCGAAGTATTCCGAAAAGTCTTTCAGGTCCCCTGGTTTATGCTCGACGAAGTGAGTGGCTCTTTTACCCATGCCATGAATTTCGTTGTCGTATTGTTGAGTCCCGGTTTTTATCTCATTCCTGGCCCTGAGCGCCAGATTCTGGACTTCTTCAATGACATTCTGAGGCTGATCATCTGCGGGCTCGAAAGGGAAGCTCGTCTTCAGGCTCTTGAAGACTTCCACCATCCGACCGGCCTGATCAAATATCAGATCGTCTCCGACCAGCGCCTGCAGGCGAAGCGGTGCAAATTCACCGTTAAAATCAAACGTCGCAAGTCTGGGTATTGTTTTACCGCTGTTGACTGCTAAGTCTGCCAGGCCCAGTGCTGCATCCAGAGCCTGTTGCCTGAGAGGGTGCTGCTGTGTGAAGGTGTCCATATCGGTCAGAATTTTTACCTGTCTTGGCGTGAACTGGAAGGGACCGCCGTCATTTTCGACGGCTTTCTCTGCAGCCCTCAGAACTTCCTTCATTCTCTCAATGTTTGCTTCCCTGACTTCAATCTCACTTTCCAGACGGGCCTGCTCCTGAGTCAGTTGCTGGATCTTGCCGCCAGAACCATCATTACCGCCCAGTTTTACCAGCCTGTTTCTCAGTGCATTAACCCGGTGTTCATTGGTGTCAGTGGCGTCTGGTTTAAGACCCATGGTTTTTTCCATGGGGTCAAGAAACGTTTTATGAAAATCGATCAGGTCCTCTTCTGCTTTTGATGCCGCTTCACTTCTCTGCTCCAGGGCTGTATTCAGCAGGGTTATTTCGTTCTTATTTTCGGTTTCAGCCTTCTCACCGGTGTTTCCAAAACGCTTGATCTCCTCTTTTTTAAGGTCCAGACTTTCTTGCGCGTTCCTCTCTTCAAGCCGTGCATTGGTCAACTCACTGTTTTTCTTGTCGTGAACACGCAGTAGTTGCCTGACCCGAAAGTACTTTTTCCTGAGTGAAGGCAGTTCACCCAATCGTTCATCGAATTCATGGGTTTTGTCTTGATCATGATTATCTCTTCTGCCCCGAATGACAATAAAGTAATCAGCATCTTCCGATAAAATTTCGTCATTTCCTTTTATCTGGGTGTTGGTATTTGTTTTGCCTACCCGTTGCTCAACGATTAAATCCCGTTTCTCTTTGCTGTATCCCGACAGGAAATCTTTGACATCCTCCGTTATCTCTTCAGGGTGTTGTTCGTTACCTGCATCCAGCGCCAAGTCGGTCTGAGATTCTTTCATTACCTGATTGATAACTGTGTCGTATTTATCCGAGATATGTCGGAGGTCATCACGACTCCCGGCAAATAACACGTTTTTGCCACGAAGCGTATTCAGTTTTCGATGAACATCTGTTAGCTCTGTTTCAGCTTTTTGTATTGCTTGTCTGGCTCTGGCTACCTCACGATCAAGAACGTATCGGGGTTTAGGTCCCAGGTGGGCTAATTGTCTGTCAAGTTCTGTATCAATGGCTGTGATATGCTCATTAATACTGACAATACCTGCTTTGGAAACTTCTTCATTCAGCTGTTGTAGTTTTCCTTTAATTAGAATTTTTTGGTCGTCTATGCTGGCGTCATCTTTATAGACCTCAATGTTGAGTTGAGAAGCAATTTCATTGTTTCTGCGTCTTCTGACATCTTCATCGCCATAGGCTTCGTCTACTTCTGTCATCAATGACAGAATTTTGTTTGCAATAACATACTTGTTGTCGTACAGGTAGTCATTGTTTTCAATATTTAACCCCAGATCATTGGCCAGTTTAGCAACGAAAGCTTTGCCTTTTTCTATAGCTCCATAGTTTATATTGGAGGAGATAAGCAGAACGTGCTCTACAACTTCAAGCAGGTCTTTCTGTTGTTTAAAGACTCGCGCATCTGTGTTTTCGACATGGTAGGTAAGATGCCCTTGAATCTTCCTGAGTTTTGATGCCTTTTTTACGCTCGCAGGTATGATCTTTTCTTTTGAGAGGGCATGTTCTATCGTATTCAGCGTGTCTTCTGAGACATCATTGCTGTCAAGTTTTGTACGAACCCTTTCAAGCCTTGCTGTTTTGTGATCGTCTTTGTTGACTTGGATTTTGAATATTTCTTCTACTGTTTGCAGTATTTTAAGAGCATCTTCCTCTGCCTGCTGTCTGATTTTTATGATGTATGTCTGAATTTCTTCAGAAATGGCTTGACGACGGTGATACACGTCATCGACGCTATCGGGGTCATCCATATTCAGGGTTCTTTCCACGGCGGTCAGTTTCCCAAGTACTCCATATTTATTGCTATCAAAATTCATGGTGTTTAAATGACTGGCAATGGCTGTATAGTGGGCTTTGACTTCTGCTTCTCTTTCAGCATCTGTTTGGGTGCCCTGTTGCTGAAGATGTTGTTGGTCAGTAACTACCAGTTTTGTATTTAGAGTTTCTTTATCGGGCTTTTCTGTTGCAGCCAACAATTGCATGATTTCATGAATTTTCTTTCTCATGAGTCTGTTTTGTTTTTCTGTTGGCTGGGTATCATCCCAGTTATCAATACCAAGCTCTGCTGCTATTTCAGCGTTAAGCGCTTTTGTGACATCTGCTCTGATAGTACGAACTTGTGTTTCCAGCTCCGGGATTCGTTGAGCATCCAGCAGAAGTTTCAGTTCCAGATTTTCCAGATATTCCAGTTCGACATGAATCTTTGCAAGCTCATCCTTAACTTCCCAATAGCGTTGTTGCTCCTCTCTCAGCTTTTCCTTACGACTGGGACTGGTTACTTCGATTCTGCACTTTAAGTAGTTATGAAGTCTTAAGAGGTCACTTTCTTTTGCGTACAGTTTGTCCAGTTTATTAAGCAGCTGTCTGTTCATGTCTCCTATGACTCTGGCAGCAAACTTTTTGTCCTTCTCACGATGACTGGTCTGCGCCTGGCTGTCATCGTTGTTAACGGGTACAACACTCTGAATATTTTGGACAAAATGCGGGTTAATCAGAAGATTTCTGAATACGGGTTTGAAGTTGAAGTGTTCTATGAGTTGAGAATGCAGCCATTGTGGCGTGATGACCGACGAAGCAACCCTGATGTGTTCCAAGGTGAATTCAAATTCAGGGACCTGAATCGAACGAGCTGGAGCATTACTGGCCAAAGCCTGCTGGAGGTATTCATAGTGAGCAAGTGCATCTATTGCCAGTTTATCTTCGTTTGTCAGCGTCGTCGGTTGATCATCGTGAACGACAGCATCGTGCCGCGCAACATACTCCTCAAGTATTGCCATCTGCCTGCTTCGAATAACGTGCTGGTAGTTTCTGACCTCATGTTTTTTAACCTTTGCTACCACTGCAGGGACGGGGTTATTACCCTCAACTTCTTTCCAGAGGTAATAGAGGTTACAGAGCTTTTCTACAAAGGCTATATCATTCGGACTCAGTCTCTGACCATGGAAAACAATCTCCTTCCCCGAAGCTTCTGCTACTTCAAGTTTTGGATAACCCGCAGGCACAGGATAAAACTTTGTGTCATCGTCGACGTGTACAACATAGCCAACGGGTTTGCTGTGGGCCATGAGTTCCTTAAGGGCCTGCTGTTGTAAGTCCTCTCTCAGGACATGAACCTGGATATAGGCAGAGGTGGCTGCTGTCAGAAGGGCCTCGTCATTGATAAAGAGTGACTGACCCAGACGCTGCAGTGCAGGGGGCTGATTCCCCGAAGCGATAAGACGCATGAAAGTACGTCCATACACTTCAACTTTTTCTACTTCAATGGTGGCAAGGGCAATATAGTGATCATTGGCGCCCAGCTTTCCTTTTCTATCGTAGACAGCTGCCAGCAATTCAGCCAGTTGCAGGGGGGCGGCGATTTTCGTTAACGGTTCTAATGGTTGCTCGGCATGAAATGCACGAACAGCATTAATTGAATCCTGATCGGTCATTCCGGCTCTGACTTCAATGAACAGTTTCGTTTCTTCAAGGTTATGGGTGAACCTGAAGACTTCCTCATCATCTAACTTCAGGACTTTGGTGTATTTTTGAGCAACGCCATTGTCGCCTGTTTGAAACAGATCAACACTGGAAACTTCGCCTTCAACATTAGAAATTATTTGTGTAAAGCTTGGAGTAGGGAGGTGATAGCAGTTTTCTCTGTCGATAGTATAAGGGTAGGTGGTTGTAAAGGAGTTGGGTATTGGCTGCTGGTCAAGACCTAAAGTTGGTCGAACCATGACTTCACTGTGGGGAAACTCCTCATGTCCACTGGCCTGAATATGGATAGATTTGGTCTGCAGCCATCGATCAGCCAGTGCTTGTGTGCCAGTGAAGGACGAGCCGATTACAGCGATTACAGCAAGGCTTAAAGCATTGGGGCAAGCATTTGTCATTCTACTACCTCGGAGATGAGTACACCGATTAGTGTGGAAAGTGGTTTCTTACAGGTGTTAATTGGTAGCCCAATCAGAAAGAAACCGGTATGTATCCTTTTATACCGGTTGCTTTTGGGTGGCTATGAAGAGGTCATCCACTGGTTTCTGATATTAAAGTTCGTCGCGGGGATTTTTATTGTCACCCCAATCTTCATCAAGTTCGAAATCCTTAATCACAGCCTCAATATCAAGATTGTCCTCAGGATCAGCCTTGGCTGCCAAGCTGTCATCAGGCGCTAAAGTCCCTGTGGTGGCCGGTGTGGAGGAAACAGCTGGAGTTGCTTCAGGCTCTGGCAGTGGGGTTGCCGCCATGGTGTCAGAAGCAACCGTTACTCCCGCAGTCACCACCAGCGTCTCACTGGTTGTTGATGTTGTAGTGGCCGGCGTTATTGGTACTTCAGTGGTTGTGGTTGCAGGAGTTACCAGTGCAGATTCAGTATTTTTCCATGTATCGTCTTTTTCGAGGT
Organism: Endozoicomonas sp. 8E; assembly: GCF_032883915.1. Lineage (NCBI taxonomy): Bacteria > Pseudomonadati > Pseudomonadota > Gammaproteobacteria > Oceanospirillales > Endozoicomonadaceae > Endozoicomonas > Endozoicomonas sp. 8E. The sequence goes on from NZ_CP120717.1 coordinate 2,456,590, forward strand.
CGTCCATTTCAGCCGCTTGATCAGGCTCTTTCACCGAACGGGTCTCTGTGGGCTCAGAAAGCAGCCCTGCATCGGGAGTCATATACCACTCCTCATTACCATCAAGCTGATCGCCCATGGCTCCGGGCAGAAAGCTTGATTGAGAGGAGGGGTTATCATGGGCAGAAAGTTGCTTATCATCGCGCTTATGCCCTTCGAAGAAGGTACCCAGAGTGTAAGAGTAAGGCACACTCTCTGAATGGGAGAATGACCATTTGGGCACATTTTCTTTGAAGTATTTCTCCCAGCCATGCTCAAAGAGTTTTATGGTGCGATCACGGCGTTCACGGAACTGCAGATAATTTTCATGTCTCGTCCAGCCAAGCATCATGTTGCCCGCTTTGACACGATTTGCATACTCCCCGTCGCTTTCACCGGAGCGTTGAGGCGTGGCAATAGCCGTACGTTTCACATATTCATGATCCGATTCGCCGACGCCTCGCCAGCGATTAATTTTGTCAAGGCTTCGGCCCAGAGGGCCGCCAAGCCACTGAGTGAGCATCTTATTGTCGTTCATAAAGAAGTCGAAAGTGAGGCTCGACGCCAGGGCAAATCCGAATGTTTGAGCATAGGTAAAACCGGATATCAGCCCATGGGCGTAGGCTCCAACAGTGGCTACCGGACCCAGCACGAGGCCGGCGGTGGCAGAGGCCAGACTTTTCACTTTTTGTGGTGTCACCCGGTGCAGCAGCGGTACCTTCACCCCTCGCCCGGAACCCATGGATTTCACTATTTCGGGCACCAGACGGGAAATGCTGCGATACATATGGGGGTTGGCGTTGTGCTGCCGGGTAAACAGCATGGAGCCGGTTTTCAGCAGAATGACTGAAGAAGCGGCCTTGCCCAATGGCATGGCCAGCCCGCCCACTTCGGAGACTTGCTCAATTTGATTATGGTAAGCGTATTGGCCGGCTCGTTGAGAATCAACACTATAGCGTTGCAACCAGTGCTCGAAGGGTGTGATCATTCTGTGTGCGTAATCACCCCTGTTGGTCAGGTCCAGCAGATAGAGGAATGACATGTTTGAGAGTGACAGCCTGGCAGCCTGGCAGGCGGTATGGGCCACCAGTAGCGGTTTGTAGCTTGAGAAGTACCAGGTGACAGCCTGTACCAGGAAGGCTGAAGGTCTTACCCAGTATTCATTGAGCTGTTGCTCAACCGCTGCAGCATGAGCCTGCATCAATGTGCTGTTGATAATCTTGATCAGGTCTGACTCAGGCAGGTCAGCAATGTGGGCATAAGGTGTCAGGGTATCCTGTACATTAGCCAGAAATGCTGCCGTCTTACGGCCGTTTTCAAAGGCAATATCGTCAAGAACATAATTGGCAATGACCGCAGCCGCGTAATCTTTCATGCCGGCAACAGACTCTTTCATACCGGCTGGGCCGGAGCCGGTGACGGCCACAGGAGTAAAGGCACTGCGCATGAGTTCCTCTGCCCCCTTGTCGGACAGCATCTTTACAACCTTCTTGAACTCAGGCACTTTGACGCCCTGGTTGTAGCCAAGGAAGTGTTCAAACTCATCCACTGTCTGATAACCATCGACACCTCTGACGGCCTTTATGTAGTTCTCAAGTTCAACCTTGCTGATCAGACCTTCACGCAGGAGTGTTATGATCTTGTTACCACTGGCAGAATGGATCTCGAAGTATTCCGAGAAGCTTTTCAGGTGCCCTGATTCATGTTCGACGAAGTAAATGGCTGTTTCACCCATGCCGTTAATGATTTCGTCGTAATATTTAGCGCCTCTTCCTATCTCATTCCTGGCCCTGTACGCCAGAATCTGGACTTGTTCAATGACGGTCTGAGGCTGACCTCTTTCAGGCTCGAAAGGAGGAGGGGGGGAGGGGAACTCCGTCCTGAGGTTCTTGAAGACTTCCACCATCCGACTGGCCTGATCAAACGTCAGATCTTGTCCGGCCATTGCCTGTAAGCGAATGGGTGCAAACTCATCGTCAAAATCGAATGTCGCAAGGCAAGGTATTGCCTTTCTGCTCTTTTCTGAAGAGGCTGCCAGGCCTATTGCGGCTTCCAGAGCTTGTTTCCTGAGAGAGTGCTGCTGAGTGAAATCGTGCAAATCGGCCAGAACTTTTACCTGTCTCGGTGTGTACTGGAAGGGGCCGCCGTCGTTTTCGGCGGCTTGCTCTGCAGTCTTCAGGTTCTCCTTCATTCTCTCAATGTCTGCTTTCCTGGTTTCTATCTCACCTTCCAGGCGGGCCTGTTCCTGAATCAGTCGCTGGATCCTGCCGCCAGTGCCATCTTCCCCGCCCAGTTGCAGCTGTTTTTTTCTCAAGGCACTGATCCGCTGTTCACTGGTCTCAGAAGCCTCTGGTTTAAGACCCACAGCTTTTTCAGTGGCCTCAAGAGCCGTTTTGTGATGTTCCGTCAGAGCGGTTTCTGCCTTTGATAAAGCATCACTTTTCTGCTTCAGGGCCAGATTCAGCAGCTCTATCTCGTTCTCAATCGCCTCATTTTTTCGATCCAGATCCTCTTGTACAGCGAGTCCGCGAGCCACTGCCGATACATCGTTCCCGATCAAACATTTCAGGGAATCCCGTTTCTCGATATCAGTAGAGTCTGATTCAGAACCTGTGGCTTTGTCAGTGGCTTCAATATCCGCTTTATGAGCCTCCGGAACTTTCACTGCTTCTGATTCAGCGTCACTTTTCTGCTCCGGGGTTTGCTTCAGGTCTGTCTGCTTAAGGTCTGTACTCTGCGATTCAAATTCGTTCTCATATTCGGTTTTAACCTTTTGTTCGATGCCACCGGCTTTGTTAATCTCCTCTTTTTTACGATCCACAGCCTCTTGTGCAAGCGCCTTTTGATGCCGTGCAGATTCTATGTCCATGCCTTTTCTGTCGTGCATACTCAGGAATTCCGTGACCTGAGTGTATTTTTTTCTGGTTAAAGGCAGTTCACCTAATGCTTCATCGACTTCATTGATTTCGTCCCAGCCACGATTATTTGCGTAGGCTGTAATAGCAAAATAATCAGCATGTTTCGGTAATCTGAGGTGATCTTTTATCTGAATGTTCAGGTTTTTTGTGGCAGCTTCCAGTTTATCAATGATTTCATCTCGTCTTTCTGCACCGTCTCTCTGCATAAAGTGGCTGATGTCGTCTACTCGTTCTTCAGGGGTTTGCTTGTCACCTGCAGGCAGACCCAGTTCGGTCTGTATTTTTTCCATTGCCTGATTGAGAGCGCTGTTATCTTCATCCGAGATAGGTTCAATGCCATCGCGATTTACAAGCACTAATTGTTTGCGACGAAGATCATTCAGTTTGCGATGAGCACCTGCCAGCTCAGTGTTAGCTCTTTCTATGACTTGCCTGGCTGTGCCGACATCACGTTCAAGAACGTATCGGGGTTTAGGTCCAAGGCGGCCCAATTGCCTGTCAAGCTCATCTTCAATGGCTGCGACACGCTCATCAACTTCAGGCTGATCTGCATTCATCACTTCGCGATCCAGTTGCTGGATCAGTTGCTGGAGTTTGCCATTAATCAGCTCGATCTGGTCGTGGATAGCGGCATCATCTCTATACTCCTTAATGTTGAGTTGATGAGCCAAAATATTGTTCCGGGTTCTTTTGGCAGCTTCATCCTCATAGCTTTTGTGTATTCCATCCATCATCATGTGAAGTTCGGCACCCAGAGCATACATCCGGTTAGACAGGCTGACATCGTTTTCAAACGCTAACTGCAGATCACCGGCCAGCTCAGCAGTGAAAGCCTCGCGTCTTTTATTAGCCGCAGGGTTTTTCTGAGGGTTGATATCCAGCATTTTCTCAACAGCAGTAAGATAATTAAGCTGTTGTTCTCTGGCTCGCAGATCGGATTCTTCGACTCGAGAGGTTAGATGCTCACGAAGCCTGTCGAGCCGTATATCTCCTTTTTCCGGATCCTCCAGCGTCGTGTCGTCCGTGAGGATCTTAACCATCTCGTCCAGCTGGTTTTCTGATATATCATCGCCATCAAGCTTTGAACGAACCGTTTCAAGTCTTGCTTTTTTGCCAGCATATTTGTCGATTTCGAGGTGGAATATTTCTTCCATTGCGTCCAGTATGTTCAGGGCCTCTTCCTCTGACCTTTTTCCGGCTTCCATGATGTAGGTCTTTATGTCATCAGAAATAGCCTCGCGCCGAAGATAAGCGTCTTCCCCTCCACCTGGGAGAATCATCTTCATGGCATTTTCCACGGCACTCAGTTTCTCAAGTACTTCAGGCTTGGCTTTGGGATGGCCCGGAGTTCTGATGTCTTCCAGTTCTCGTTCCAGTTCTGCAAGTCTGGAGAGCTTTTCATAGACGGTTGACTCCAGAGTGACGCGGTCGTCCTCATTCAGCTTAATACCAAGAACCGCTCCCAGAGCACCTTTTTTGGCCTCGGTGTAAGAATTCTCTGAATCCTGTCGATCAGCCTGAGTTCTACGAAGCAGCCATTCCTGATGCTCTTCTACTGCCGAAAGTCTTTGAATCAGGTACTGTTTTGAATCCTCTATCATCTTGATTTTTTTAAGCAGGCATTCTTGCTGATCGTCAATATCTGCATTGCTATCAAAATCCTGAATGTTCAGATGTGCGGCAATGGTTGCATAGCGGGCTTTGACGTCAGCGACTCCTTTCGAATCTTTTCTGATGTTCTGTTGCAGAAAGCGTTCTCGATCGATCTGAGCTGCCTGCTGCTTCAGGTGCTGCTGAATGACTCGGGAACGGACTTCCGGATCTTTTTCGTTATCTGAGACCAGACCGAGCTTAAGTTCAATATTTGTCAGTCTTTTTCGCATTAAAGTATCGGCCAGTTCGGTCTGCTGTTGCCGATACTCTTGCATGTGTTGCTGAATGAACTGAAAGCGGGTAATCAGATCGTTTCCATTGTTTGGAGCAAGATTGAGCTCTCTCTCAATGTCCGTCATTTTTGCGCTTACAGCTTCTTCCCGAGTTTGTCCTGTTTCGGTAACCGAACTTTTGATTTCAAGAATTTTCTCATTGATAAGTCTGATTTGTTCTTCCAGTGGCTTGCTATCATCCCAGTTATCAATACCAAGCTCGTTTGCCAGTTGGATGTTGTAATCGTCTATGGCTGCTGATACTGAAACATGAATTTCTTTTGCCAATGTTGGAATTCGATCGATTTCCTGCTCAAGAATCGTTGTCTCTTTTTTCTGCTTTTCCAGATTCTGTCGATGCTCAAGATGTTGCTGAATGGCCTGGTGACGGGCCTTCAGGTCATCTTTGTTATCCGGGATCAGCCCGAGTTGATCTTCTATAGTAACCAGTGCCCCTTCTTCAGCCAGTTCTGCCCGTTGCTTCATGTAATGTTGTATGTACGCAAAGCGGGCACCCAGATCGTTTTCATCTTCCGGAGTAATACCTAACACGCCTTCAATCACCGCCAGTTTTGCCTCAGGAGCTTCTTCATGAGACTCTCCTGTTGCAGCAAATGTTGCGGCCACCGCCAGGTTCATTGTGTGAATTTTTTTTATGATGAGGCTGACTTGTTCTTCGGATGGCTGGGTATCATCCCAGTTGTCAATACCCAGTTCTGCTGCCAGTTGAGTGTTGTAATCTTTTATGGCCTCTTCCCTGGCATGACTAACTTGTTGTTCCAGCTCTGGAATTCGTTTGACTTCCTGCTTAAGTTGATCTGAATGCTCTTGCAGCTGTTCAATCATTTCACGATTCTCTGCAAGCTGACTCTCAACTTTTTGCTTGAGTTGAACGGCTTTGAGTTTTTCCTCCTCACTGATAGCGGCTTTCTCCGACAGGAGTTCCAGCTGGTTTGTCATCTGGGTCAGCTTACTCTCTATGGCCATATGCTTTGCCAGCTTCATTTCCCTCTGAACCATTTGGTTGGAGATGTCGCTCAAGACTTTGGAAGCAAACTCTTCATTGTGGGTTAAAGCACTGAGCATTGATTCGTCGGCGGTGAGTACATTACTCATAATACCCTTAACAAAACTCTTAATGATCAGATGGTCTCTAAGTACGGGTTTGAAGCTGAAGTGTCTTGCAAGTTGAATCTGCACCCAGGTTGGCGTGATGACAGACGAAGCAACTCTGACTTGTTCCATTGAGAAGTCAAATTCATCTGCTGGAGCCGCTGCAGCGGCGCTGGCCAGTGCCTGCTGGAGATATTCGTAGCGTGAAAGTGCTCGAAATGCCTGCCGATCTTCGTCTGTATAGGTCGCCGGTTGATCTTTGTTAGCGCCAGTAGAGTCCGTCGCTACAAGCTCCTCCAGCAGTGCCATCTGCCTGCTTCGAATGGCGTACTGGTAGCTTCCGACCTTATGTTTATTGACCACTGTTGCTGCAGGAGCGGGTTGATTACCCTCAGCTTCTATCCAGAGTTTATGGAGGTTTTCTACAAAAGCGACATCTTGCGGATTCAGCCTCTGGCCATGGAAAACAATCACTCCCTCCGAAGCTTCTGATACTTCCAGCCTCGGATAGCCCGCAGGCACAGGATAAACCTCTGTGTCATCCTCGGCGTGTACAACGTAGCCAACGGGTTTGCTGTGTGTCAGGAGTTCATTAAGAGCCTGCTGTTGTAAATCCTCTTCCAGAACATGAACCTGAATATAGGCAGAGGCGGCCGCTGCCAGGAGAGCATCGTCATTGACAAAGAGTGATTGACCCAGACGATGCAGTTCAGGGGGCTGACCGCTCGAAGCGACAAGACGCATGAAGGTACGCCCATTGACCTCAACTTTTTCTACTTCTATGGTGGCAAGGGCAAGATAGTGATCACTTGAGCCGAGGTTTCCTGCTCTGTCATTGGCAGCGTCCAGCACATCAGCCAGTTGTATGGGGGTAGCGATTTTCGTTGACGGTTCCAGTGATTTGATGCCATGCAACTGCCATCCTTTTCGAATAATCTCCACTGAATCCTGATCGGTCATTCCGCCTCTGACTTCAATGAGCAGTTCGTTTTCTTCAAGGTTATGGGTGATCCTGAAGACGCCCTCATTACCCGCCTTCAGGACTTTGGTGTATTTCCTGGCAACGTTATTCTCGTCTGTCTCAAACTGATCAACACTGGAAACTGTGCAACGAGTATTATAAAAAACTTCTGAAAAGCTTATGGAAGGATAGAGAAAATCCTCATTTACTGCAGGCTCATAAGGATAGGTGGTTGTAATGGATCTGGGTATTGGCTGTTGGTCATCACCTAAAGATGGCTGAACCCTGACCACACTCTGAGTAAACTCCAAATGTCCGTTGCCCAGAATATCGGCAGATTTTGTCTGCAGCTTGCGATCGGCCAGTGCCTGAGTGCCAGTAATGGAAGAGCAGATTGTAAAGGTCACAGCAAGGCTTAGTGCATTGGGGTGAGTATTTGTCATTCTAATACCTCAGAGCAGAGTACTTCTAATACTGAGAAAAGTGACTTCCATACCAGGCAAGGATGCAACTTCCAGTAGCTCATGGCTGTCCCGGTAAGCGGCTGAGAGAATTTGTAAGTACCCAAAACTTTTAGCAGTTAAATGGAGAGCTGCAAGTTCAAGTGTCTAAATATCCAAAAGTCTGGCCAATGAGCAGGTAAAGATATAAGACCTGTTGCAGCTTTTTTAGAAGATCATTATTGGGGAGGTCTGATGGGAGCCAGTCACCGTTTCTTGTGTTCTCTGAGCAACGAACTGCGAAACAGGAATCCCCGTCGTTTGGAGGGTGTCAAAAGGGATGTGGTATCCAGCTGGTGTTTCTTGTTTTCGTGCTTGATCCAAAGGATGACAGGCACGGCAATTCTATTGTTCCAGTGCCGTGACTCTTGCCTCAAGGCTCATAATGACTGTTGTGTATGGTTTGTTGTTTGAGCGTAGCTGACAAAAACGAGTCAATAGTGAAATAAATTTCCTGTAAACAGGAGCCGTGTACGAGGTCCGTTCGCACGGTTCTGCAGGTAGGCTGAGGCGAGAACCTCAGCCTACCTGCAGAGCCACTCAGAATCAGGCCGCAGCTGCGGTAGCAATGTACTGATTCCTTAACTCTTCGATCTTCTGCAGATAGCCGTTGTATTCAGGGGAACCGTCGTGTGAGTAGTTGAGGTTCTTGAGCAGGCCGGTCAGCTTGACGAAGTAGTCACGGGCAACTTCTTTATCCTTGAAGGCATACTGCTGACTGATCAGGCTCACAACCAGCTCGAAGCAGGCCTGCTGGCGACTCAGTGGGCAACTGCTGTCGACGTCATCAAAGGCGTCCTGCTGCAGGTAAACCATATCCAGGAAGAAAGACTTCTGGAATGTAACGTAATCTTCCAGGGTAATACCTTCTTCACCGGTCACCTGCATCATCTGGTTAATGCTATCACCTTTGACAAGCAGAGCCTGCATTTCCTTGACGGTATCTACCCAGTCAGCGGACAGGTTTTTGCTGTACCATTCGGACAACTGATCAAGGTAGCGGGACCAGGAGATCAAAGGGTCAATAGCAGGGTAGAAACGCTTGTAGGCGCGATCATACGACAGCCCCAGGAAAGTTTTGACCGTACTCAGAGTAGCCTGGGTGACAGGCTCCTCGAAGTTACCACCGGCAGGGGATACAGAGCCTACCAGAGTCAGGGAACCTTCGTCTCCTTCTTCGTTACGAATCACACCACAACGCTCGTATACACCTTTAATGGCGGAGTCCATGTAAGCAGGGAAACCTTCTTCACCCGGAATCTCTTCCAGACGGTTGGAGGTCTCACGCATGGCCTGGGCCCAGCGGGAAGTAGAGTCTGCCAGAGCGAGAACGTTGTATCCCATCTGACGATAGTACTCTCCCAGTGTCAGACCCGTATAGATAGATGCTTCACGGGCGGCTACCGGCATCGACGATGTATTACATATAATGACGGTGCGGTCGATGAGAGAGCCGCCTGTTGTTGGATCTTGCAGGTGTGGGAATTCTTCAATGGTTTCCACTACCTCACCGGCACGCTCACCACAGGCCGTTACGATGACGATGTCGGCATCGCAGTAACGGGAGAAGGAGTGCTGGAGTACGGTTTTTCCGGAACCGAATGGACCGGGGATACAACCGGTGCCACCACGGGCAATGGGGAAGAAGGTATCCACGATTCTCTGGGTAGTCACCAGGGGAGTATCAGGATACCGACGTTCAGTTTTACCTTTTCTGGACAGGGTTTCAGAAATGGAGTGACGCACTGGCCACTTCTGAACCATCGTCAGGTTGATCTCGTCACCCATCTGATTGCGCACTTTGGCAACAACGGTATCAACGCTGAAGGAGCCTTCCTGAATCCAGATCACTTCCACTTCACCTTCGGTGTTGAAAGGAATCATGATTTTGTGGGTAAAGCGACCTTCCGGGACCGTACCAAAGGTTTCACCCGCGTGAAGTTTATCACCAATCTTGGCCACGGCTGTGAATGCCCATGTCTGACTGCGATCAAGCGCATCAATCTGAACACCACGCTGCAGGAATTTGCCATGCAGAGAGGCCAGCCTTTCCAGAGGGTTCTGCAGACCATCGTAGATCATGGAAAGAATGCCGGGACCCAGTTCCAGAGAGAGCAGGTGCCCCGTCTGGATGATGGCATCGCCTACCGCGACACCCCGGGTGTCTTCGTAAACCTGAATGTCCGCGATATCACCGCGAACCCTCAGGACCTCAGCCATCAGTTGCTCTTCCACCTGTTCATTAGAACGACGGCTGGGCATTACGTAGACGACTTCGTTTTTGGTCAGTGGCTTACTGCCCAGGCTCTTGATGGTGAGGATATCACCCATTACGGCAACGACTTGGGCAGAGGCTCCGTGGGCCAGTGCCTGCTGTTCCGGTTCTGTGTTTGTCTGTTCACTCATTGGAGTTTTCCAAATGCTGTTTACTGCTTGCCACAACGACGCAGTCCTCAGGCATTAAAGAGGGGCTGTATCTTTTCATGGCTGCTTAATCAGGCTGTCCCCGACTCTGGTTCCCGACCAGATAACGGATTGACAAATTCGCCCAGTGCCAGGTCGGTCAATTCGTTAAAACGTTCCACTGCCTGGTCGCCGTCGTAGGCTGTCCAGCGGGCGACCAGGTTCCAGCGCAGCAGGTAGATCACAACCGCTTCGAAGTCGAAGCTGTGCTGTCTGCCAGCGTCGTCCAGTCGGCGCCACACGGCTTCCAGCAGGGTTTTCTCCAGTGTGAGATAGTCCCGCTTGTGCAGACAATCAATAGCCTGTGGAATCCATGGGAAGGCATGCTGAAGGCCCAGTGTCGGATTACTCCAGTTACGACGTATGTAGGCATAGCGGGTACCGAAGCTCCACTGGGGATCACCCGGTGCCTGCTTGCCCTGCATTTTACGACGCAGTGCTGCCATGACCGTTCTCATGTCCAGCCGCCAGTTGATCAGATCACGCAGAGTCTGGCTGGGAAGTTCTCCATGCAGGCGAGCTGCCAGTTTGATCAGGGCTGCCTCGTCTACATCTTCACCCAGGTGGCTCCAGTGCATAAGCTGCTCGACCTTGATCAGGGTATCCTTGTCTTCCTGATTCAACATGGAGAGGCGTCGATCCAGTTGCAGACGAGAGATCGGAGTGATCTTGCTGTCAAACAGTGAATCGATGTGAGGCAGCGAAGTCACCAGGGTGTAATAGGCGTTTTCTGCCATTTCATTCTCCCAAAAAGTCCGGCTTTTTCAGTCTTGACTGTCAACTTCCGACTCTTAACTCATTATTTGACGATGCCTTCGAGCAGCGCCCGGAAACGAGGCTGAAGGTGTCTCAGTAAGACAGCAGTGACGGTATTGTCGCTCAGCTCTACTTCGATCTCCTTGTCCTGAAGACGGAATTTGATACCGCTCTGACTGGTCTGGCCTACCGAGAAAGTCACGCCTTCCTGAAGCATTTCAGCAGCCTGACCGGTGACAAAGTCCAACAGGGGACCTTTTTTAACCAGGTCCGGGTTTTTGCGCAGCTCATCAACACCGATGACCTTTCGAGGCAGGACCACTTCCAGATTTTTCTCGCCATGCAGGTTATTTTCGCCTGCCACTTCAAGAATCATCTGCTTGAGCACTTCTTCTTTCTCCAGGGAACCGCTGACCAGGGCGCTGATCTGTCCGGAGAATTTTTCCAACAGGTAATCTTTCAGTTCCAGAACGGCATTACGCTCCGCGAGTTGAAGGGCTTCCTGACCGGATTGGGTGATAAAGTCCGCCTCTTCACGGGCTTTGCTGACAATCATGTCGGCTTTAGCCTGGGCTTCCCGGATCAGTTCGGCGGCATGGGTCTGGGCCTCGCTGACAATCCGGTCAGCCTGGTCACGACCATCCTGTACGCCCTGATTGCGCAGTTTTTCGATCAGCTCCTGGACGCCAACAGAGACGTTCTGGCCGCCAGGATTCATTGCTGCTGTCATAATTTATTCCTCTAGTTAACTGTCCACCGTCTATTGTCTAGAGTCTACTGATCAGGCCGTGATCTGCTGACCCAGTACCAGAGCAAATACGAATGCGAATACCGAAAAGCCTTCAACAATTGCAGCAGGCGCGATGGACAGACCAAAGACTTCCGGTTTGTTCTTGGAGGCATTGATACAAGCGGCAACCGCCTGACCCTGATAGATAGCAGAGTACATCAGGGCAATACCGGTCAGTAGACCAATACCCAGCAGGCCCGGGGCGCTGTTATCGGAAACACCGATACCGCTGAGGGTGAACATTATTACAATGCCGTATATAACCTGAGATGAAGGCATTGCTGACAGACCGATAAATTTGCCGTAACCACTTTCAACATCCAGCATGGCTCCACAGGCCGCCTGGCCAGCGACTGAACAGCCAATGGCTGAACCCACTGCCCCCAGTGCAACCGGTGCAAATACGCCTATCCAGCCCAGGGCCAAGATCAGATTTTCCATGTTTAATCCTCTTGTTTTCTAAAAGATTTAAATGGGTAGCCCTCGTCGGACAGACCCCAGTTAACGAATTCAATCACGTTGAGACGCATGCCATGTACGACACCGCTCATGATGCAAAGGGCAAAGTTGAGTATGTGTCCCAGCAGCAGGATAAGGCCGCTGAACAGCACGCCAATGACCGGACTGGAATCCAGGGCATCCATAGCCAGAGTGTTGAAGGTCATCGCCAGGGAAGCACCGGAAAGACCCAGGGCAAACAGACGCATGTAGCTCAGCACGTCACCGAAAGCGGAGGTGATGTTATAAATACCTTTCAGGCCGTCCAGACCTCTGAGACAAAGGCTGCCGATGGAGCGAACCGGACGGGTGCTGGTAAACAGGAACACCAGCAGAGCACCTGCGATCAGGCCAGCAGGTCCAACCTTGTCGGCAAAAACAGTCGGCAGTGTATCGGTCGTGCCCAGCCACATTGACAAACCCGAGGCCATAATGATTGCCCAGCCAACCGGGGCGAGCGCATGGCTGCTACCCCGGTTGACCACTGCCGTCATGATGTTGGCAATGATCAAATGTGTCACACCGACAAAGACTGACAGTTTCATCATGGCGCTGTAGTCGTTCAGGTCAACGACGGCCAGATGACCGAGAATCCCTGCCGATTCCGGCGCCACACCAAAGTAACTGCCAATCAGAACACCCCAGACAACACCGGCTGCTGACATGAAGTAAGCCAGATTCATCAGACGTGAACCGGCCTCGGTTTTTTTCAGGTTCTTGCGGAACATAAACACGATGCCACCAAACAGCAGGCTGTACATGGCGTCACTCATGATCATGGCGAAGAACAGCGAAAACGAGTAAAAGACCAGATTGCCCGGGTCCCAGGTACGATAGTTGGGTGTCTGGAAGAAGCCCAATGCATCCGAGCCACCCCCAATGCTGTCGGATTTATCCAGCAGGGTAGGCGGATTGTCTTCTTCAGAGGGCTCCTCTAAGATGGCCGCAACGCCGTTTTCCAGACAGAATGCCTCCACAGCTTTTTTCTCCGATACCGCTACCCAGCCCTGAACCAGGAAGAAGGTTCCCTCATCCTGAGTGCCACTGCTGGCTTCTTCCAGGGCTGCCTGATCCTGTCTGGCTGCCACCGTCTGACCCAGCAGATAGTGCCAGCGGGTCAGAGCTTCGCGCTCAGCCAACTGTTCTTCCAGCAGATGCTCAGACTCTTCCAGTTCCATTTCAAGTCTTGAAAGAGGTACCATACCGACATGGGAGCGAGGCACTGGCAGAAGGTCTTCTGCCGGTTCACTGGTAGAAATGACAATCACATAGGCCTGGCGATGATCCCTGTGAATTTCCTCCCAGGGCAGGTCATTTTCCTTCAGTACTTCGGAGAGAGCTTCCATTTCACCGATAGGAACGACATAAAACCAGAAGCGCTGGCCATTCAGGTCGGACAGACTGGGCAAGCTGAACTCACCCCACTGACGCACTTCACGGATTCGCTCAACCAATTTGTCACGGGCATCGGACACTTCCCGAACAGAGGCCTTGTTGTCCAAAACCTCGGCAACGACCTGATCAATGCAGACATGGTTTTTGTCTTTGAGCTGTCGACGTATACGTGGTGAGCGCTCCAGCCAGGCTATAGCTTCACTGGCCTGTGCCGGTTGCATGCGCAGGCTTTGATCCACGGTGTTATCGGACAGTGGAATCAGGTGCATGCATCCCAGAGTCTGGAGCCCCTGAAGAATCCTGGTTTTGTCTTCCCCGGGCCCGTAAAGGGTAATTTTATTCAGTTGCTTAATGGCCATTGACGTCTGCCTCACCTGATTCCAGTTCACGGGCTCTGGCCAACCTGGCTTCCTGAGCCAACACTTTACCCTTGGAGAGCTTAGCGTTCATGACGTTGGCACGATCCTGGTCAGACAGGTAGATCTGGATTTTCTGGATACTCTCGCGGGTTTGCGGAATCAGTACCTTGGAAAACAGATTTACCCTCTGGGATGTTGTCCGGGTAGCTTTGTCGAGCTCTTTATGACGCAACTCGCGCACCTGGTACTCAATGCGCAGGCGCACCATCTGCTGAAGCAGTTCAACCAGAAAGTCGACCCAAACCGGCTTGGCGAGGTCACTGTAGGCTTTCAGGCTAATGGCGATGTTCTCTACCCTGGGTACTGCTGTACCCACGATGTTCTCATCGATCAACGTGACCCTGTTTACCTTGACCAATCCTTCCAGAGGCACGTCCTCCCGGGCCAGCATCGGGAGCTGTTCCCTGACCAGACGCTCAATGTCCGCCAGATGAGACCGGGTTTCTGCCAGCGCTTCTTCAGCCTTTTTCCGTTCAACCATCAACTGTTGGCGCTTCAACTCCAGTGCCGGCAGATAACGGTTGTAGGTCTTGAGGCTGCGCTTCTCTTTGTTCAGCGAGCTTTTATTGAGGGCTACCTTGGCCATGATTTAAGTCTCTGCCGCTGCTGTTTCCGAGCCTGGCTTTTCAGTGGCCCTGGCGGATTCTTTGGCTTCGGCAAGACCAGGCCAGTACTTGTCCAGCAGGCTCTGTTTCAGCAGGGTTTCTTCGGGTTCAAAACATTCAGCCAGTGTCTGCCAGCAAAGATCCAGAGCTTCTTCCAGACCCATCCGGGCTTCAAGAAGCATGAAGCGACTTTTGAATTTTTCACCGAAGGCAATCGCTTTCAGGTCATAGCTGGACAGTTCAAAGGCCATGGCCTGTTTCTGCTGGGCATTCACAGAGTCAGAGTAGAAACGGATCATGGTGTTCATGATGTGAGGATGGTCGTCCCGGGTTTCTTTGCCCTGAATCATCTGTTTCAAACGCGACAGGGAACCGAACGGGTCAATGACGCCATTGTGCAGGTAGAACTGACCTTCGGTGATGTAACCGGTGTTATCCGGAACCGGGTGAGTGACATCGTTGCCCGGCATGGTGGTTACCGCGAGGATGGTGACAGAGCCGGCACCCTTGTAATCACAGGCTTTCTCATAACGCTTGGCCAGCTGGGAGTAAAGGTCACCCATGTAACCCCGGTTAGCCGGGATCTTGTCCATGGCTACGCCGATCTCTTTCATGGCATCAGCGTAGGAGGTCATGTCGGTTAGCAGAACCAGAACCTTCTTGCTTTCGTTTACGGCAAAGTGTTCTGCCACTGCCAGAGCCATATCGGGCGTCAGAAGACGTTCAACCGTAGGATCAGAGGCCTGGTTGGTAAACATGACGGTACGGGAAGATACACCGGCTTCTTCAAAGGTTGTGCGGAAGAAGTGGTAATCATCGAAGATCAGGCCCATGCCAGCAAACACGACCACGTCAGCTTCAGCCTGAATGGCAATACGAGCGAGGAACCGGTTGTAAGGTTCACCTGCAACCGAGAAAATGGGGATCTTCTGCGATTCAACCAGGGTGTTGAATACGTCAATCATTGGAACATTGGTTCGTACCATTCTTGACGCCAGTACACGACGGACAGGGTTTACCGACGGGCCGTCGATTTCAACCTTGGGGTCTTGCTCCAGAGCCGGACCACCATCAATGGGTTCACCGGCACCGTTGAAAATGCGGCCCAGGATGTTGGGAGAATAGGTGGCCTTCATAGGCTCACCCAGGAAGCAGACGGAGGCATCAGTAGACAGGCCCTTGGTGCCGGCAAAGACCTGCAGGGAAACTTCTTCATGATCGATCTTGATGATCTGGGCCAGGGAATAAACCTGTCCGTTTTGTTCGATCATCGCCAGATCGCCATAGCTGGCCCGGGCATTGCCTGCAGTCAGGTTAGGCACTTGAACGCGAATCAAGTCACCAACAATGCTGAGAATGTTGGTGTATCGCAATAGACTCTGGGGCATTGCTGCTCCTCTATACGGCTTGGGAACTGAAAAATCGGGACGATTGACCGGAAAGCCGGAACTTAATCACCATGTGCCTCTCTTAAACTTAAAAAAGAAACTCATGGTCATGGTGGTTCAGGTCAGGATCAAAGAACCTCCGGTTAATCATAGGTTATCTGTCGCCTATAAAATTGAAGGGCGGCGATCAGGTATAACCGGGCTGCTGAAGGTTTTGGAGTGAAAGCTCCGCACTCTCTGCAGCAGCCTGGATGCATTGTAAAATTTACTCAATAGTAGACAATTCCGGACGTTTCAGTCTCCAGACTTTGTCAGGGTCACTCTTGGCGCAATAAATATCTCTCTTCGATCGCCGCCGTTTTGCTCTGACTGGTCAGGCTCCCAGTGTAGCCACCATAACGGCCTTGATGGTGTGCATACGGTTTTCTGCCTGATCAAAAACGATAGAGTGTTCAGACTCAAAAACATCTTCCGTTACTTCCAGGCCCGACATGCCGTATTTACTGGCAATCTCACGGCCAATAGTCGTTTCATCGTTATGGAAAGCAGGCAGGCAATGCAGGAATCGGACGTCAGGATTGCCCGTTTTTTCAAGCATAGAGGCATTTACCTGATAGGGCGTCATCAGGCGTACACGTTCATCCCAGGCTGCTACTGGTTCACCCATGGAGACCCAGACATCGGTATAGATAAAGTCACATTCACGTACCGCTTCTTCTGCAGACTGGGTAACGGTGATTCTGGCTCCGGATGTTTCTGCCAATGGCTGGCAGTGTTCGAGCAGTTCCGGGGCAGGTGTATAACCTTCTGGTGCGGCAATTCTGAAGTCAACGCCCATTTTGGCACAACCTACCAGAAGTGAGTTCGCCACATTGTTCCGGCCATCACCAACATAACAGAGCTTAAGTTTGCTCAGGGGGCGCCCTTTGCCATGTTCCAGCATGGTCAGAAAATCTGCCAGAATCTGAGTCGGGTGCCAGTCATCGGTCAGGCCATTCCAAACGGGGACGCCTGAGTATTCTGCCAGTTCTTCAACATGCTGTTGGGAGTGGCCACGGAATTCAATACCATCGTACATTCTTCCCAGAACCCTGGCGGTGTCTTTCACAGATTCTTTACTGCCCATCTGTGAGCCGCCGGAAATGTAAGTCACATTGGCACCCTGGTCAAAGCTGGCTACTTCAAAGGCACAGCGGGTTCGGGTGGACGCTTTTTCAAAAATCAATGCGATGTTGCGACCCTGAAGAAAACGGGGCTCGTTACCGCTTTTCTTGGCCTGCTTCAGTTGAGCTGACAGGTCGAGCAGCGAAGCAATATCCTCTTTAGTGAAATCAAGCAGTTTCAGGAAAGAGCGGTTGGGCAGTCTGAAATCCATCATTTTACTCTTGCTTTTTGGTAGGCGCATGGTTGCATGCTATATGCACTGGTCGTATCTTCCGGTGGCACTCCAGACGTACAGGTACGCGATTCCGGGAGGCCATAGAGTATATGCGCAAAAACCGGATGACACTACGTAGAATTACTATTGATGTTACTGCTCATAGTAAATGCGGCTCTCGTAATCAGTAAGTACTTACGTTATGTTTTTCATTTGAAAGCGCTTCTAAACTTTGGTTCTGCATCTCGAAACACCATGTCTGGCATCAATTTAACCCCTTGTTTGTAAGGTTTTTCGGTTTGATTGAACTTATTAAATTTAGAGTCAGAGACCGTTGTATAGCACGCTCTGCAGGTTCGAAAATCAGAAGAGTAAGAATGAATAACCTATGCTGAAGTAGCTCCATGTTCTACTGACCCCATGTAGCTCTTAGTACTTGCTATCAATGTGGTTTATGTGCTTAAAAAAGATTTAAATGATTAAAACCCAGCGATATAGTTGGGTTTTAATCATCTACTGGCATTAAAGCCCAAGAGCTTCTATTTCTTCACGAGCAATATTGTGCACCACAAAATGCAGACTACCGCTATTATCGGTCAAACGCATCTGCAATGTATGTGCACTAGTTTCCAAAAACTCTCGAAGTGTCTGCTCAGGTACTCGAATCGCAAAGTTTTCATCAACTTCGGGCTCATCAACAAAGCTGATATGCGCCAGGCTATTTCGAGTGCCAGTGTTTGGGCTCGCCTGACTATCTACCAGGAGTACTTGACGATAATAATCCTTGTCCCAGGTTGAAAGCTGACTTAAACCAAAACGTACTACAAGATCATAACCTTGCGCCTCAATACGAACTTGCTCAAATGTTGGATGTGTTTCGATACTTTCAGAGTTTGGGCTGGAATAAGGAGTCTTTAGCTCATATTTGGCCACATACCAAAGGTGATCAGAAACAAACTCTCTCTCGCCATAATGAGACTCTCCGTGCTCATCGATCTTCAATCCAGTATGTGGGTCATCGAAGGTGTAGGTATCATCTTCTCCGTGGGGACCGGCAAAGAACTGGTTAATGCGAGGCCCAAGAATCGCCACGTCTTTCAATACAAAGTCTTTTGCATTGGCGTTGTGATAAATAAAATCGATACGATCTCTATCATCTAACGCCCGTCCACATTCATTCACATAAGTGTTGTTACTTGTCCAACTGTCGTCCTGGTGTGCTGGCCAGGTAGCACCCATATGAGTAACAGGATCAGGGTAGATTGCTCTATAGCTATCAGTCAGGCCAGCATCTCGAATCATCCGGTGTGTTAAGAAGTCATGTACAGTACCGCTATGGTCGTACATATGCGCAGTTTCTTCCGTCCAGTCCAAGCCACTCGCTTCATTAAAATCCCCGCCCAAGATAACAGCAGTACCTTTTTCCAGATAAGGCTCAAGGTTGTTCAGCATGTATTCAGTCTGAGCAGGGCGATCGGACTTTCTGTTTAGAGCTTCAAGCTCACTGCTGTCCTGAACCGGAATACAGTTCTCACGAGCATTCCAGGTAACACCGTTACCGCCCCGGGCATCGTAAACATGATAATTCGTAAAGTCGAGATGATTGCTCCACACAACCACGTCACGGCCGTTTATATCCAAAACAGCACCAAGGTTATTGTTGTTGGTATCTGTTATGCGATGATCATAGACTTTCTTAATGGGATGTTTACTTAACAAGGCGGCACTGGTCCCCTTACCCTGCCAAAGGTACATTCCAAGGTCTGCAGCCAATCGGGCGTTTACCCCCTTAGATTCTTGTAAGAAGAGAATATCTGGAGATTGAGCTTTAAACTCTGCGACTGCGATATCGTAAGAGTTCGTGTTATTCCAATTAGTTTTCAGACTGTGCCAGACATTACTTGTCACCACAGTCAAACTTGTTGTATAGCCCGGCTTCGTATTATTGTCATCACTGTCTGATTCTTTGTCACAACCGGTTAGCAATGCGGTCACCAGGATAGTTGAAGCTATGAGTTTTAGTGTCACTTTTTAAGTTCCATTTTGTAATAAAACGAAACAATGATAAAAGTCATTTCTTACAACTATAAGAACCAGGTGGCTAGTTTTTCTTTGTAAATCAATTAGATAATTTAATGATTGCGTGTCTCGTAATGCCCAAGTTAGAGCACAAGAAATTAGTGTTGAAGCCAGACTGGCTGATTCACCGATTTTTTCCCGTTGACGTAAGTAAAGTCAGAAACCGGTAACATCAGGCTTTCCATAGAGACGATTACAGCGGCGATGGGTAGAGGCGGTCTTCAATGATATCTCCGGTAGAGGCATTTACTACCAGTCTTTTCTTATAGCGGCTTTCATCCAGATAATAAATTTCCCGGACCGGCTGTTTTTTCCAGCGAGCCAGCCGGGTTTTCAGGATTACCATGCTCTTGTGAGTATCTCTGGCCTTTGTCAAGACCTGATTCAGGGACACCAGCTTACCCTGAGGTTTCATTGTGTAGTTGTATTCGTCAATGATCATACCAGTATAGGCATCAAGCGTCGTAGACCAGCGCTTGTGTTTCTTGTCTATAAAGTCAACGATTTGAACCAGCTGGCCATTTTGCATGTCGGTCCTTGTTTTCAGAATGGCTACAACAGAATGCTTGCATTTGACTTTGGCTATGATTTTTTCCAGCAGCATAGGCGACTGCAATTGGGCAACTTCAATGATCTTGCCTGATCGGGCATCAACGACTGCACGCTGGTTTCTGTTTATACTGTCGGTGAAGTCTATGACTCTGACCTTGCGTTTGTCTTCTTCAGTCATGCGTACATTCTGAATGATCACCTCACCGTACTTCTTTCGAATCTGACTGATGATCTGTTCCAATGGCAGCAGGTGGTTAGCTTCCACAGGTGTTGGCGATTCGGCCTTGCCGCCAGTCACTATTATTAACGACATGGTCAGCGACAGGATCAAGGCCAGAGAGGAACAGGACAGGAATTGTCTGTACATAACACAGTACCTGCGTTTTATATTGCAGATGCGAAGCCGCAGAAGGGAACTCATGCAAACTGGAACATAAAACCGAATTATGAATTTAGATGTTTTCGAAAGAGCTGTTTTGCTGAATGGTGCTGTTTTCAGTCAAACTAATTGAAGCCATATACCAGGAGGCTGACCGAGAATAGCGCCCGTCTAGGCGACCCCGTCTAGGCGACCCCGTCTAGGCGACCCCGTAGCGAGGACGGCAGAAAACCGGATTTTCAGACCAATTTGTTGCCGCCGCACGACTGCATGGATGCAGGAGCTAGAGCAACGCAGGAGCAGTTGCCGACGACTGCATGGATGCAGGAGCTAGAGCAACGCAGGAGCAGTTGCCGACGACTGCATGGATGCAGGAGCTAGAGCAACGCAGGAGCAGTTGCCGACGACTGCATGGATGCAGGAGCTAGAGCAACGCAGGAGCAGTTGCCGCGTAGGCCAGTCTATTCTCGGTCAGCCTCCTAGCTGTTAATGTAGATTTGAATGGTTGGAATGCAAGCCTGAGTTTTCTCCAATATTAACTGACCCTCGCCTGATAAAGGCTGCCCAAAACTCTGACAACTTCTCCCCTCGCTTCAGAGGCTGTCGCAAACGCCCAACAACTCGTTCCCACGCTCTGAGGGTGTCGCAAAACTCTCTCCAGCGTGGGAACGAGTTGACTCCCGACGTTCCCGCCTTCGCGGGAATGACGACCTCAGAGCATGGGAACCCATACCCATCTCGCGCTGCAGAGTAGGCTTTTCAGGGAATGCATACCTCCCCTGAAAACCGGATTCTGAAAACAGTGGTGGCTTATGGGGCCCGTGTTTTGCGACAGCCTCGATAGCGCGGGTAGTGTCAGTCTTGATAAGCTTTGCGGACTTCTTCGGCAATAACAGTGATACCACGCTCTACGGTTTCATTATCGCGTGAGTAAGTCATCCTCAGACATTCATGCTTGTGTTGCCAGTCATCATCCATGCCCGGGAAGAAATAGTGGCCTGAGACGACCAGAACGTTGCGTTTTTTCAGTCGCTCGTATAGTTCCTGACTGCTGATGGGCAGTCCTTCAAACCAGAGCCACAGGAACATGGCACCTTCCGGTTTGTGTATCTTCCAGTTCACTCCATTGAGATGCTTATGCAATAGAGAAACGGCAAACCTGACCTTGTCTTCATAGTAAGGACGAATCACATTTTTACTGAGATCTATGATGCTGTCGTCACGGATCATATCCAGCACAATCAGACTGCCAAAGCTGTTGGGAGCCAGATTCATGATGGCGTTAATACCAGACAATGCTTTGATAATCTGTTCGTTGGCAATGACGATGCCGGTTCTGGCTGCGGGCAGCCCA
The DNA here is from genome assembly GCF_032883915.1 of Endozoicomonas sp. 8E. Taxonomy (NCBI): domain Bacteria; kingdom Pseudomonadati; phylum Pseudomonadota; class Gammaproteobacteria; order Oceanospirillales; family Endozoicomonadaceae; genus Endozoicomonas; species Endozoicomonas sp. 8E. The sequence continues at coordinate 2,478,081 of NZ_CP120717.1, forward strand.
AGTTTGGAAAGGCTGAGGCAGAGAATGGTGTTCTCATTCCATTCCGGGTTGGCATCACTGAAGATCAGATTCGGGAACGGGGTGCCGTAGGCGCCGTCAATGATCAGAGGAATGTTATGGGCTCTGGCTATTTCGTCCAGCCGACTGACTTCCGAGTCGGTCAGGACATTGCCGGTTGGGTTGGTCGGGCGGGAAGCGCAGAGTGCACCGGTCCGTTCATCGACTTTCAGGCTGCTGAAATCAACATGGTATTTGAACATGTGGTTATCAATGATCCTGATTTCAGGCTTGTTAGCGATGAAGAAATTTTCACTCAGACCTGCATCACCGTAGCCAATATATTCAGGCGCCAGAGGTAACTGAATACAACGATGACTGCCATCATCATAATCACCGGCAAACATATTGAAGAGCATGAAAAATGCGGCCTGACTGCCGTTGCTCAGGGCAATGTTTTCCGGCCCCAGCTGCCAGCCAAACTGACGGTTCAGAAAGCGAGCCGTCTCAAGAATAAATTCTTTTTCTCCCTGGGGGGGGTCATAGGTCCCGATCAGACGGGTGAATTCGGATTGACTGTCTAGAATTTTCTGAAGTCGCTGACGAAAAGCCTCTTCCACTTCAGGAATATGGGCCGGATTTCCTCCACCCATCATGATCATATCCTGGCCGCCGGCCAGTGCATTTCCCAAGTCATCCATAAGTTGGAGAATGCCGGAATGACTGGTAAATTTCGTGCCAAATGTGGAAAGCTTCATGCTTGTCTCAGGTCAACATAAAATCGAAAGGCTTTTGCTCATTCGCAGTAAAGCCCAGGTAGGGTTATCCTGCTGAAGGCAGTATTGAGTGAAGATTGCCGTCAGGGTGCAAGACTGTAGCAAAAGTGCTTCGCTTTGCCGATAAGGCATTTAAAAGAGGCTCAAAACTCTGATTTGCTGCCCGTGGACTGCCTTTTTTTGCCACTTTTTGCCTTGTTTCAGCTTTGTCCGCTACTTGTGCGATAGTCCAGGTGCTTGCGGACACTCGAGTCGTTTGAATCGCAGCGTTCTTATACCAGGAAATATCACGGCAGTTTAACTGAGATTGTGCTTTTGTGCATAAGATATTTTATGCGCTCCCCGCCGCCGTCCTGCTCATCGTTTGACGTGGGGCGGGGTTCTGGCGAACTGTTTGCAAGCTACTCGTGTACAGGATCTTCTGCTATAGCATTCATTTTGATAAGAGGCTCACTTTGGAGAGAACGTTTACTTTTGTACCTGATGTAGCTGATAGCAATGCCCGCACCGACAAGGGCAACTCCGGTACTGACTATCAGTGCGGTTTGCCAGTCGTGCATACCTGACGAGTCGAGCCTTTTCTTGTCGTCCGAAAACTTAAGACCTGCCGGAGTTGAATTGTTGTTGGTTGGCTGTATTTGTGTCACGAGGCTTTGTGAATGGGTGGTCAGGCTGCTGGCTGGTGATGAATCTGGATGTTCTCTGGTGCTGTTACCCTCAGTATTTATGTGTTTGGAAATTTTATCTCTGCTATGGTTACTGCGTTTGCCGGAAGGGGTTGGTGAAGTCGGCGGTGATGTGCCATTGAAATTTTTGTGTGAACTTGCCGTTATTGACTCTAAAGCAGACTCACTTCTGAGGGATAAGCCAGAGGTCACTGGTTTCTCTGCCCGGGAGCTCAGATCGGGTGTTGTGACAGAATGCGTTGCAGACTCTCTGAAACTGCGCTCATAGCCTGTTTCTGTAGGCTTTTCTGAAAAGCGACGGCTGTCTGAAGAGGGCGTGCCAGAAAAGTGATCTCTGCCCTTGATGGAGTCTGATGGCTCGGTGAGCCCCGCTGTTGGAACGACGAACCCTCCGGGGCAGGAAGTAATCCCGTCAGAAAATACAAGGCCACCGATGATATTAGTATGTTCAAGCTGGTAGCAGGGATCATTACCTATGCTATTAAACTGGTTGTTTCTGTCGCCCGACAGTGTGACAGGCAGTGTCAGATCGTTCCGGCGTTCTATGGACACCAGCCCGCCAAGAAGCCGGTTTGATTTCAATACCAGCTTTTGATAACCGGTCAAAGACAAGGCTGCCTGATAACCCTGGATAAGATTGCCCGTCATATCGACGGTCAGAGGGGCCTGCCAGTTTTCACTGCTCTGGCCCGGGCCATCAATGCTGATGCCTCTTGTATCCCCGTCATCCACTTCTGTTGTCACAAACTCATTGTTAGCAATGCTGACTTTAACGTGTTCGGGAAGAGCCAGGTTCATAGCCCTTGGCGTATTCCCAAGGATGTAATTATCCTTGAATTCCAGAGCCCGAATAAATTCAGGTTTGGGTGTGGCATCCCGGTAGATAAGGTCAATATCCACAGCCGTTTCAACGGGGTTGAGATTTCCTTTGTTGTAGCAGGAATAGACCTGATTGTCCGAAAAGCCAATCAGGGTTCTGTTTCCGAAGAGTGCTGAATTTACGCTTTCCGATTCATCGGCAAGAGCAAGGCTGATGGCTGGTTTAAGGATTTGAAAGAACTCATTTCTGAAAATATTGGCCATGAAGTCATTAGCCGGAACTTCCACGGACTTCAGGTTCAACTCTCCTTTCAGCATCTCAGTGTAAACGTCGTGGCTGGCAGTAGTGATAATCTTCGAACTAGCTCCGCAATGTTTGCCAGCATCTTCCCTGAAGGTGTCTAGTGCAGGTAACGTGGTCAAACCTGTGATCAGGATGCCTGCACCGTTAAAGTTAATCAGCTCACCTTTGAAAAAAATTTTGTGGCTTTGAGTGTGGCTGCGTCCACCGTACCAGCCATTGCTGCAAGAATGTTTGTACTCAATTTTTCTCTTCAGGGCAGCAAAATAGCCGTCTGCCAATGAACCGTTACTGCGGTCCAGTGGCACCCCGATGAGCATCTGCCCTGCTTTTAAATTGATGGTTTTTCTGATCTGGAAGTGTTGAAGCCAGTTATCGGGCAGGACTGAAGGTAGATCGTCGTGTTTACCGGCAATGACCGGCCGTTTCGAAGCGCAGTCTTCACCAGCGGAAACAGGTTCTGACTTCATGCCAACACCCACCAGAAAAAATGCGGTGTTGGTGGTCTCTTCCCATGGTTTGTCAGAATTGAACTCATCAATGCTTTCGTCGAGATAGTTGGTTTTGCTTTCGTCGGGATAGCTTTTTTCGGTCGGGGTATAGATAACACACCGGTCAATGGATTGTCTGGTCCTGGCAGAGACTTGCCTGAGTGCCTTTACAGTTGCCTGTTTCATGGCTTCTGAGGTGAGCAGGTCCAGGTTTACGATGCGCCCTGAGCACAACTCGGAAAGTTCCAGGTCGCCGGTTGCGACAGTGGTTTGAGGTTGGGTGGCACTGTAAGTGGGGCTCGAGGTTGCTGCAGTGGTGGGGAAAGCTGGGGAGGATTCAGCAAATAAGACCGTTATAAAAGTAATAATGCAGAGAGACAGTAAGTATTTCATGGCGTCCTCATTACACAATAAGTGTCGTAAAACAAAAACGGTTAGTACAGGCAATCATTCATGCCGAAAAATGGCTGCTCAATATCAAGCAGGTACTATTGTTTTTGTTAGATAATGTTTTTATTTGCTAAGGGAGTATAGTCGGTGTTATCCATTGGTAGGATTTTTTGAAAATTGATCGAAATATTGATGCAAATCCATTTTCTTCAGCGGCGAGTCGTTGACAGCGAAACCTTGTCTGTATCCTGCCTCATGATTTGACTGGAGGCAGGGTATTCCGGTGGACTGTACTGATCGCCTAGAACTCGGATTTTGGCTCCGACATTATCATTTCAGCAGCAATCATCGCCCTGAAAGAGTTTCTGATTTTGTGCTTAATGTATCCGCTGATAATGCCCAAAATCGCAATCGAAACGCCGCCAATGCATATCATTGTGATTGGCCAACCCTTCGGGTCTTTCAGGTTGTTACTTTCCTTATCGGCAGAGAACTCAAAGTAAGCTCTCTCAGTTGCATTGCTGAATGCTGGCTGTATTTCAGTCAGGATGCTGGGTGAACTGGAAGTTGGTTTACTGTCGGATGATGGATCAGGATACAAGACCAGCTTTTGATGACCTGCCAAAGACAATGCAGCCTGATAACCTTTTATAAGGTTTCCGGTTACATTAAGGGTTAATGAGGCTGGCCAGTTCTTGCTGCTCTGGTCCGGGCCATCTGGGCTGGTACCTTTTGTATCCCTGTCACTGACTTTTGTCGCCACAAACTGATTGTTGTTAATGCTGGCTTTAACCTGTTCGGGAAGCACAATTTTTATGGCTTGTGGTGCATTCCCCAGGATGTGATTGTCTTTAAATTCCAGAGCCTGAATAAACCCGGACTCTGGTGAGGCGTCCTGATAGGCAATGTTAATATTCACGGCCGTTTCAACCTGGCCGGGGTAGCAGGAATAGACCTGATTGTTCGAAAAACCAATCAGGGTCCTGTTGTTAAATAACCTTGAATCTACGTCTTCGGATTGATCCGCGAGGGAAATGCTGACGGCGGGCTGAAGGATTTGAAAGAGTTCATTCCCGAAAATATTGACCATATAGCCATTATCCGGAACTTCCAGCGATCTCAGGTCCAGTTCTCCTTTCAGCATTTCAGTATGCATTTCGTGGCTTGAGGCGGCTTTATGTGTATTAAGCCAACCCCGATAACAAAGAGTTTTTGTTTCAAGGTCAGACTGATAAGTATTGGTGAATGCTGGCAGCGTGGTTAAACCATTAATCAGGATGTTTGTACCACTAAAATGAATCATCTCGCCTTTGTGTAAAATACTTCTGAGATTGGAAAGGTGTTTGGAGCAGTTATGTGCCGGGTCAATTTCTCTCTTCAGGCCGGCAAAATAACCCTCTGCAAATGCACCGTTACTGCTGTCCAGTGGCACCCCGATCAGCATCTGTCCGGATTTTAAATGAATGGTTTTTCTGAGCTGAAACTGTTCAAGCCAGTTCCCGGGTAAAACCGAAGACTGGTCCCTCTGTTTTCCGGCAATGACCGGTTTCGTCGAAGCGCAGTCCTCCCCTGCTCTGAAAGGTTCCGATTTTATGCCGACACCTACCAGCAGGAAAGCGGTGTTGGCGGTCTCTTCCCTTGATTTGCTGGTATTGAACCCATTGATGCTTTCGTCGAGATAGTTGCCCTTTGTAGGGGTCTTGATAATACATCGGTCGATGGGCTGTGCAGACCTGGTCAGGACCTGTTCCAGAGCTTTTACCGTTGCCTGTTTCATGGCCTCAGTGCTGAGCAGGTCCTGATTCTTGATATTCCCTGAGCAGAGCTCGTAGAGTTTAAGGTCACTTGGTGCGGCAGTGGTTTGACTTGTTGGTATTGTGGGCAAAGCCGGAGAAGATTCAGCAGACGGGATCGTTATAAGAGTGACAATGCAAAGAGACAGTAAAAGCTTCATGGTTTCCTCGTTAGACAACATTGCTCGTAGAGTAAAAGCGCTTACTAGAGACAATCATTCATGCCGAAATAGGACTACTGGTTTACTCTCAACCAGGTATTATCGTTTTTACTGGACAGTGCTTTTTATTCAACAGAGGAGTATAGGTAGCAGGCAGAAATAAGGGCGATAAAAATCATTATTTTGCAAAAGGTTTTATTGGCAGACTGAAACTCGGTGTCCTATTAAAATAATTCACCTTTTTGATGGCACGAAGAGTCTTGAAGATATTGATATTTCTGTCGCTGGTTTTTCTGATCTGGTGGGGCTCTGCTCAAGCTTCAGGGGAAGAACCGTCGGGAGTGGCTTTTCATCATGAAGCCTTGTTGCTGATTTTTCTGAATCCCTTATTTAGCGCCCAAATTCTTATCTATAACGACCTGGTGCCAAAAACGATCCAGGAGAAAGAAGCCAGCTCTCAGGATAGGGATTTTGTGACGGCCAGTAATCTGATCGCTTTTTATAGTGCCTTGACCGGAATTTTGCAGTTGGGTGCTGATGTGAGCCGGAGCAATGATAAGGGCTCAACTCAAGATAACAGTGGGGTTGCTAAGAGAAAAGGCGCTGGTATGAAAGAGGAGTCGTCTGAGTCAGATATGCTTGTTGCGGCCGGGGGGGAGGACCACAAGGAGGATAATAGCGATGAGCGAAGGTCCGGGTCAGGAGATAAAAAGATTTCTTATCTGTGCTGGTGTTGCCAGAAAAAGGTGATTCGCTGGAAATACTCCTGTTGTGGCAAAGGGCTCTGTGAAGGCTGCCATCGGTTTTATGGAACCTCACCTGCCAAGTGTCCGTGCTGTGGCAAGAACAGAAGGCCCTGGGTTCACTGTAATCTTTGCCCTCGTGAACATGGACCCATGGCGCTTGATCAGGAGGGGGTCAGGGCTCATCTTTTTTCGCAGCATCTGCAACAGCGGTCCAGGGGAAGAGTCCATGAAGTATGTCGGCATTGCAGCGAGAGCCTGGAATTAAATCTTCCCCGTCAACAGCTCATAAATGCTTTGATACAACACTGTTTTACCGCCTGTATTTTTCCCCGATGTGAGACTGTTTTGACAGCAGAAACAGACAACACTGCTCATTTTGAGTCCTCACATCAGGGGGCGGCAGAATGTCCGGTATCAGGCTGCACTCTTAATCGGTTCGGGCACATCCACCAGCCTTCCGCTTTCCACATGAATAGCCATTTGCAATATAGCTGTTGTTTTTGTGTTGTAACAATCAACAATCAACTAGCCCTGCAAGCTCACCTGCCCCGTCATATCGAGTCATACCGCTGTGGTTCATGCCAGGGTGATGAAGGGGCTGAGTCCCTGCTTCGAGTGCTTCTGATGGGAGGTCATCTTCAACAGTTCGATAATGCGGATTATACGGTTGATCTGCCACTGATGTCAGAAATGGCAGTGATTAATCACTGGGCGTTTTTCCATTGTCAGATCAGTTGTCCAATATGCTCTCATGCTCTGCAGGGTTCTGATAGTGCGATTATCCAGGAGCATATTGATATTGTATGTTCACGAGTCGAGCGTCTCTCCAGGTCAGAACAGGAGCGGGGAGCTTTTAATACTGATTACGAGTTTGAGGATGGGGGTGATCCAGAGTGATAGTCAGTCACTGTGGCCTACCTCACCATTCCAATAAACTGCAGCACAGCTCCATTGGGGTGATGGATATATTGAAGCCCGGTAAATCCCTGGGTCTGAAAGGTATTCTTCAGACGATTCACCATTGGGTAACGCATCTTGGCCAGCAACTTGCCGGAAAGTTTGTCGAAGAAAAGAATGTCCAGTCCCTGCATACCCCGCTGAATAGACACTTTGAAAACTGGAAATTCATTGTATTCCATGGGCTCATCTCTGGAAGAAGGACTCAGCATCAGTGGCAGCGTGACAGCATACCCCCTGGTGCCCGGATCTTTTTGAAAATAAAAGTTCAGGGCCGCTTCCTGAGCTCTGGCCTGGGTCATTGGCGAAATAAGCAGGACGCAGAGGCCGGCCAGTACCAGAGTGATCCTTTTCATCAGGGTTCCTTTTGTCAGAGTCTCTGCAAATATGTCTCGACTGCAAGGTTTAAAACTTGACATCCTCCCTGATTTGAACACTCAGCATGATGCTAAAGAGTCATTGCGCCGGGTATCAGTAGGAACAACGCTGCATTGATGACAGAAAGTACAATACTCATGAGCAGTGCCCAGCCAAAATTTCGGACATTAAAACTGTCTATAAAATAATTAACGATCATCAACATAAGGGCATTGAGTATCAGGATAAATAAACCCAGAGTCAGGATGGTGATGGGTAGGGTCAGGAAAAACAGAATCGGTTTGACAAAGGTATTCACCACAGCCAGTAAGATAGATACCAACACCGCACTTGCGTAGTTTTCAATTTCTACGCCTTTCAGGATTCTGGCGGTGATGAAAACGGCCAGACCATTGATCAGGAAGTATAAAATCAGACTCAGCATGGCAAACGCTCTCCAGATGGCTTCAATGGCTTGTGCACTTTACACCATCCTGGAGTCAAAGACAGAAAAACAGGTGGTAGTCCTGAATTGTTTATCGAGCTTCAGCGTAAGACACCCTCTTTAGCGAACGTCTTCAGTTCAGCATTGAATAGTACTAAAGTACTGTTCAAATCGACATGTATATGTAAAATACCTTGGTCTTGTGCTCAATTGACCTTCTCTTGAAGGCCAAACAAAACGACAAAAAGGCGAGATACTGTGCTGGCTCTGACAGCATATTTCACATTATAAAAAACTGGTAGTGATTGAGTTCCGGCCAAACCGGGACCCTGGAGTGAAACATAATGAAAAAAATAATGGTATTTCTGACGTTTATGCTGGCCTTTAGCACCAGCCTTTTTGCTTCTGACACAGAGCTTTGGCAAGAGTCTACCCTGAATGAAATCATTGAACGCAAAACCCTCCGTGTTGGTATGGAAGCAGGCTACATGCCTTTTGAAATGACCAATAAGCGTGGTGATATTGTGGGCTTTGATGTAGACATTGCCCGCCAGATGGCCAAAGCCATGGGTGTTGAGCTGGAACTGGTCAACACTGCATGGGATGGAATCATTCCTGCCCTGCTGACCGGCAAGTTTGATATTATTATGTCCGGCATGACCCTGACTCCTCAGCGTAACCTGCAGATCAACTTTGCCCAGCCTTACATTGTCGTCGGTCAAAGTATTTTGTTGCGCAAGGGACTGGAGGGTGAAATCAAGAGCTACAAGGATCTGAATAACAAGAAGTACACGGTTGCCACCAAACTGGGTACCACCGGCGAACAGGCGACCAAACGTTACCTGAGTAAGGCCAATATCCGCCTGTTTGAAACAGAAGCCGATGGTGCTCTGGAAGTTGCTAACGGCAAGGCAGATGCTTTCGTTTATGACTTTCCTTTCAATGCGATTTACTCCAGCCAGAATGAAGGCAAGCTGACGCACCTGGACACCGCCTTCACTCATGAACCTCTGGCCTGGGGTATTCGCAAAGGTGACCCCGATTTTGAAAACTGGCTGAATAACTTTATGAGTCAGATCAAGGCCGATGGCACCTACGATAAGATTTATGCCAAGTGGTTCCAAAGCTCTGAATGGCAGAAGACTCTGAACTAAGTGCTGAGCAGTAAACCCTTGACCGGCCGTCCGCTGCAAATGGAAAAGCAACCGAACCGGGTTCTTTGGAACCTGGTTTTCGGTGCGTTATTGCTGCTGATGGGCGTGGGTATCTATAAGTCAAGCCAATCGATTGAGTATATCTGGCGCTGGGAGCGCATTCCTCAGTACGTTTTCTTCAAGGCAGAAAGTCCTCTCAGGGCTGAATACGACGGCACTGTTACAACCAACGACAGTGGACAACTTGTTTTGGTGAATGACTTTGATGACTCAGAGCAGACGGTCATTAAAGGCTTTGCCGACGTTCAGGTTTATGACGGTGATCTGGTCTTCGAAGGGGATTTGCTGGCTGTTAATTATGAATGGAAGGCCGGACCCATAGCCAATGGTCTGGTGATGACCATCAAGTTGTCGCTGGTCTCTATTGTCTTTGCCATTCTCCTGGGAGTGATTTCAGGACTGGCGAGAATTTCTCCCAATCCGGCGTTGAGAAATCTCTCGATACTCTATATCGAGGTGATTCGTGGCACCCCGTTGCTGGTGCAGATTTTCATTGTTTATTTCTTCATCGGTACGGTTCTTCATCTGGATCGTTTTACAGCGGGTGTTGCAGCGTTGTCGATCTTCACCGGCGCCTACATTGCAGAGATTATTCGAGCGGGTATTGAGTCGATTCACAAAGGTCAGATGGAGGCTGGGCGCAGTCTTGGCATGAGTCGTGGTGCAACCCTGCGCTATATCATTTTGCCCCAGGCTTTTAAACGTGTTCTGCCACCGTTGGCTGGTCAGTTTATTAACCTGATCAAGGATTCTTCATTGGTTTCGGTGATTTCCCTGACCGATCTGACCAAAGCCGGTCGGGAAACGGTGAGCAGTACCTTCAGTCCTTTTGAAGTCTGGTTCACGGTTGCGGCACTTTACCTGATACTGACCGGTATCCTGTCGTTTGTCGTCAGAAGAATGGAGGTGAAGTATGCCGCAAGAGACTGACGCTATCATTTCCGTGACGAACATTCACAAGGTCTACCCCAACGGGGTTCATGCCCTGAAGAATGTCAGTCAGACCATCAGGGAAGGAGAGGTGGTGGTTGTGGTTGGGCCCAGTGGCTCGGGCAAATCGACTTTTCTGCGTACCCTGAATCAGCTGGAAACCATCAATGCCGGTGAAATCGTCGTGGACGGCATCTCCCTGACCACGCCCGGTGATGTCAATAAGTTGAGGGAAGAAGTGGGCATGGTGTTCCAGTCCTTCAACCTGTTTCCTCACCTGAGTGTATTGGACAACATCTGTCTGGCACCGATGAAAGTGCGTGGTATCTCCAGAAGCGACGCTGAAGACAGGGCCGTAGCACTGTTGGCCAAAGTCGGTTTGTCTGACAAAGCCAGGAGTTTTCCACCTCAATTATCGGGTGGTCAGCAGCAGCGTGTAGCCATAGCCCGGGCTTTGGCTATGCAGCCGAAGATCATGTTGTTTGATGAGCCGACTTCAGCACTGGACCCGGAAATGGTCGGTGAGGTTCTGGAGGTGATGAAACAACTGGCTCGCTCAGGTATGACCATGGTTGTAGTCACTCACGAAATGGGCTTTGCCCGTGAAGTCGCCGACCGGGTTCTGTTTATGGAGTCCGGTGAACTGTTGGAAGACAGTGTTCCTGATCGCTTTTTTGAGACTCCTGACAGTGAACGCCTGCAGGCTTTTCTCAGTCAGGTCATCTGAGTCATCACCGGGTTCTGGAAGATATGGCTTTGTGGGTCAGGGCCATGCCTTCCAGTGCAGCATGACTCCCTTTAGCGGTAATACAGGGCCAGTAATGGCAAAGCGCCCAGTGGTAGCCAGGCGGAAGCAGCGACCCGACTGGATTCGGAGGACAGTCTTAATTCAGGGGTTATGCATTTGCAGGTACTCTGGCCGTCAATCCAGCTGACTTTTGCATCCCGCCATGTGCCGCCCTGTGCCTTGCAAACGGGAAGCTTGCTGTTTTTGTGTGAATCGCCTCCCGGACAGGCAAGAAAGTAATACCTGGCACACCCTTGAAAATTATCATAATTGTTTGATTCTTCCAGATGCGCCTGCCAGACAGTCTTGCCGTTTTCATCGGTGTCGGGAGCACATTGCTGACCCCAGGGTGAATCAGATACACAGTCATCGCGACTCGGACATAGGGGCTCAACAACACTCAGTGTGTGCCAGGCAGCGTCAACAAACCAGATGCGTCCGGTCTTTTGATCGACCTCAAGACCTGCAATCTGGCCTGCGGGTGTTTGAATGCAGCCTATATAGGTATGGTTTCCTGCTGTGTCGAGACTTATGGCGTGGATCTTTCCGGTCTCAGAATCGCTGACAAACAGCCTCTTGTTAGAAATAACCAGACCGCTGGGGCTTATTAGTTCAAGTCCGGTGACACTGAGTTCGCTGAAGCTGGCACCTTCTATTCTGGTATATGCGGCATATTTGTCACGCCATTCATTTTTGGGCTTTACATCCCCCTCTTCGGTTCCGCTTTGAGTATCAAGAACGTTAATTACACCTTTTGCTGGATTGGCTACAAACAAATACTTGTCGTACCTGGCCATATGTCCGGGGACAATATTGCTTCCGGGCTTTAAGCTCATGGTTGTATTGGCGTACCGATACAGAAAGGCATGGGTATGTTCATGTCCACCATAGCCATGGGAGCGAGTAATATTGCTGTACACAATGCTTCCATATTTAGAGTCAGGGCCTGCGTCCCACGACCAGTAACCCGCTTGCCTGCCTTCCCAGGTGATCCCCATTGCGAAGGGTTCCTGATGAAGCATGTCGATATGGGAGCCAAAAGGTTTTCTGCTGAGATTATCCGGAAAAAAATTATTGTTTTTAATAGCAAAGGTTTTAAGGTTGTTTTCCCAAAGAGTCGGTCCCATAAAGTCCGAGCAGATTCGCTGAGTGAAATCGTATCCCATAAAGGCGGATGCCGTATAATCGTTACAGCTACCACCCGTGGTGGCAAAGGTTCCGGTCTGGCTTATATTATGAACCTCCTGCCCTTCAAATTCGGGGACATCACCCAGGGTGGGTGAGCCACCAAAGGCGATATCAGTGGGTCGGTGCATGAAATGACAGGAAGCCAGGTCACGACGGTGTTCCGGTTTGTATGAAGAAGCGGACTTTACACCGGGACAGTAAAAAATACTTAAGCTGTCATCGCCGCTGTTCAGAACAAAGAACTGGCCTCTTGCATTGGGGTTCTCTGCCACCGCTACAGGCTTGTTCAGGCCTCCGATTCTGGAACTACCCCATTGACGAATTGCAGGACCGAAATGGCCATTTTTCAGTCTGGGTCCGAACTCTGGTATACAATCCTTTTCATCATCTGAAGGATTACAGCGTTTATCGAGAGGACATCGACCATATCCTGCCGATGCTCCACCAGGTTTAACAACGAGAGAACAATCAGCAGACTGAGACCTGGCCGGTGTTGCATTCATCGACAATGGCAGAATCGTCAGGGTGAGAAAAAACAACGGCCGTCGCGTCACTGAGTCTGGTTTTATGAAGTTACAGTTTTTGAAATTCATAGAGCACACTTCTGTACAAAGGTTTAATTGCTGAGGTGCTCATTCAAAGTAGCTGGCTTCGGGGCAGTTGCCAGTAACGCCATAAAACCTAGAGCTGATCAATCACCGCGTGCATGGCATTAAGATTGGCGGCTCCCAGTGCCTGACTTCTTTCAGGGCTCCAGCCCTGGTAGTCATCCGGTGAGTCCACGGTGTCCTTGAAAGGCATTTCCAGAGTCATAGACAGACAGTCGAAGCGTTCAGCCAGGGCTGCAGTGCAAACCGTCATGTTGGCCTTACCGGGCTCATCTTTTGGATAACCGAACTCTGTCTGAAAGTCAGGGCTGGCCTGAACCAGAGCTTGCAGATAGTTTTCGGTTAACCTGTTGAGTCGATCGCTCCAGGAAGGAATGCCTTCAGCCGCTGCAATAAAGTTGTAGGGCAGGGCTTCGTCACCATGAACATCCAGAGCCAGGTCGACACCGGTTTCATCCATTTTGTTCCTGACCAGCAGCACTTCGGGGCTTCTTTCCAGAGTGGGTGCAGCCCATTCCCGGTTCAGGTTGGCACCACAGGCATTGCTGCGCAGGTGACCACGACGACTGCCGTCTGGATTCATATTAGGCACGACGTAGAAAACGGCTTTTTTCAGCAGTTCACGGGCTACCGGGCAGGCAGGGTCCAGCAGTCGCTGCAGGAAGCCTTCCATCCACCATTCCGCCATGGTTTCACCGGGGTGCTGACGGGCAATGACCCAGCACTTGCGCTTGCCTTCGCCAGCACCAATTTTTAGCAGATCCATGGGTTGTCCATCCAGGGTGTCTCCCAGGGTCTCGGTCTGGACTATGGCGGATTGTTGAGCCCAGGCAATCAGGTCATGATGGCGTTCCATGGAGTAAGGAGCGAAATAAGCGTAATAGACTGTATTGCACTCGGGAGTATGCTGAATGATCAGTTTTTTACCGTCGTAATCGGTATCTACACGAAACCAGTGCTCTCTGTCGTAGGAGGCAACGGCCCGGTAATCGATCCAGCCTTCTGGGTAGGATGATCCGGAGGCATTGTTCAGGTGCATGGTCAGGGGCTGACCCTTAGCGCCACCGACCCGGTAGTAAAACCACTGGTAAAACCCGGACTCGACGTCTTTGTTGATTTCCAGCTGAATAGGCCCGGGGTTATCCTTGTTGATAACCTTGATGTTACCGCCATCGAACTGGCTGGTGATATGGAGTGATGTCATGAACTCTGTTTACTTCTTTTAATGATTCGTCGTTAAGCTAACTTATCAGGGATAAAAAATATATATGCTGGGGTAGGTGTTTGTATCCTGCGGCATATCCCTGTTTCTATGGGGCCATCGAAGTAATAGAATGCTGCCGCCTTTCAGTTTCGATTATTGCTTCGGGTTTTTGATTGTTCTTCCAATTGCAGGGGGTAGGTAAGTGGAATGTCGTCTGGGTTGTGGTGCCTGTTGTATAGCACCTTCGATTTCTTCTGCTATACCGGGTATGCCAGAGGGCAAGCCTGCCGGGGTGCGCTGTGTTCAGCTTGATGACAATAATCTCTGCAAAATTTTTGGTCAGTCTGGTCGTCCGGAAGTCTGTTCCGGTTTCAAGGCTGACCGCGCTGTATGCGGACAGGAAAATTCTGTCGCTTTAAGTAATTTGATCGTGCTGGAGACACTGACCCGTTAAAGAAAAGCCGGATACTGTTGCCCGGCTCCCGAATAATCAGGTTCTGCCAATCAGCTCCACATCGGGTAATGGGTATTCATCCACCATCACTTTGTCGACAGCGGGCATGACTTCCGCTTTGCCTTTGACCACCGTTTTGCCGTTCTGGTTTACTACATTCGTAGAGATAGTGGCGCGTTTGCGACGCTCATTAATCTCTACCACTTCCAATTGAACAGTTACCGTGTCGCCGATTTTGACAGGACGCATGAATTTTACTTCCTGTGACAGGTAAATGCCGCCGGGACCGGGCAGTCGGGTGGCGAGGGCACAGGAGATGAGGGATGACGTCCACATTCCGTGAGCAATACGACCCTCAAACTGAGTAGTGGCGGCATAATCCTTGTCCAGATGCACAGGGTTGGTATCGCCGGAAACCTTGGCGAACAGCAGAAGATCCTGCTCGGTCAGTGTCCGGGTCAGGGTATCTTTATCCCCGATTTTCAGCTCATTAAACGGGGTGTTTTCCAGTTTACGCATTATCATTGGCTCTTAAAGGCAACAGAACAGGAGAGGGCGGTAGTAAACACTACCGGCTAACAAATCCATTAATACCCTGAGAAGCTTTTTACGATCAGGACTCTGTGAGCTCCGGGGCGGAGTTATTCACCGGGTAATATTCCTGACTCATGACTGTTTGATTGATCCATTGTAACAAGCGTTTTATCACTTGCTGAGAATTCGTTTCGTTCAACATTTCGTGACGGCCATCAGGATACAGGCTCAGTGTGACATTTCTTACACCGGCTTTCCGTAATGCTTTGGTAAGTTTCTGTTGCCCCAGAGGAACGCTGACCGGATCTTTTTCACCGCCCATGACCAGAAAAGGCAGCTTCGATTCGATTTGTTTAAGGTGCTGGTTGGCCCCGATATGAAGCAAACCCTTGAAAAGGTCGTGCCACAGTTGATTGCTGCAGGAGAAACCACAGAGCTCATCGGAGATATAATCATCCACCGCTTGAGGGTCTCTGCTGAGCCAGTCAAACTCGGTACGGTTTGGCTTGAACCGGCGGTTATAACTGGAGAAGGTTAATTGTTTGATCAGGGGGCTTATGCCTTTCTTACCCTGTCTCAGGCATTCCAGTTTGGTGACCAGCAGGCCGACTTCCAGTAACAGTCTGGGGGCATAATTTGAGCCAGACAGAATAGCTCCAGCCAGCCTGGGAGTATGATGGATCAGGTAGCCCTGCAAAATATAGCTCCCCATACTGTGACCCATGAGAACCAGTGGGGCGCTGGGAAACTTTTTCTGGATAAACTCAACAACGGTTGCCAGATCATCCACTACTTTATGCCAGCCCCGCTGCCCGGCGAAATAACCTGCACCATCTTGCTCGATACAGGCGCCATGTCCTCTATGATCATGGGCGAAGACAAGGTAGCCCGCCTGATTCAGTTCTGTGGCAAAGGAGTGGTAACGCTGTCCATATTCCGCCATGCCATGGCTGATGTGAACAATGCCTTTGCGGACCACAGATTCCGGAAGGTTATTCCAGCAATAGAGAGGAATGTTATGGTCGTCGCTTTTCAGTGTGTAGATTTTCATGCCGTGGAGCTGCTCTCGTTATTGTTGAATTTTTGCTCTTTAGTCATGGGTACAGGTTAAGTCACTTTATAAGACAGGCGAGACAGGGTGGCTCAAGACTTATAAAGTCAGAGGACACTTTATGGCAAAAATGAAACAATTAGTAAATGGTTTAACGATTTTTTCTAGCAGCTCTCTGCCGGTAAAACAGAAAAAATGATAATCTCCGACACCCCGTCGCTGATGGCCGACTCTCAGAAGCCGCTTTATTCCCTGCAAGGGTACGAAAGAAAATCGGATATCAGAGCCCGGACCGGGTATAATCGGGCGTTTTGATTAAAATGCATTTTCCGGGAGATATGAGTGTCCGGCCGAAACAGCCCTGAGCTTATCCAGAGCCCTGAGCCCACCCAGCGTCAAGAAAGGTTATCGCCCAGCGAACATTCCCCAGAACGCGGCCCTGCAAAGGGCGGCCAGCTAAACAAGAAAGCACTGTACGACGCTCTGGACCAGTGCATGGTCAGGGACCGTTTTCCTGTTCGCAGGCAGATTCAGAGACTGAAAACCGGCGACCAGGCAGCCGTAGATAAGCTGCAGGAAAGAATCAATCGATCTACTTCCAGAGTTCAGGAAAGGCTGCAGGCTGTGCCTGACATTGAATACGATGAGGCGCTGCCCGTCGTAGGCCGTCGTGATGAGATCCGTGAGGCGATTGAAAAACATCAGGTTGTTGTTATTGCCGGCGAAACAGGTTCCGGTAAAACCACCCAGATTCCGAAAATCTGTCTGGAGGCTGGCCGGGGTATTGTTGGCCAGATAGGTCACACCCAGCCGAGAAGGCTGGCCGCGCGATCAGTCGCCAGCCGGATAGCGCAGGAGCTGAAAGTGCCTGTGGGAGAGCAGGTAGGTTATCAGGTTCGATTCACCGATCATGGCAATGAGAACACCCTGATTAAACTGATGACCGACGGTATTCTGCTGGCAGAGATTCAGAATGATCGTTTTCTGAACCGCTACGATACCCTCATTATTGATGAAGCCCATGAGCGCAGTCTGAACATTGATTTCCTGCTGGGTTATCTGAAAATTCTGTTACCCAAACGACCTGATCTGAAGCTGATTATTACTTCGGCCACCATCGATGTTGAACGCTTTTCCAGACATTTCGATAATGCGCCTGTTATCGAGGTTTCTGGCCGAACCTATCCCGTGGAGGTCAATTATCGCCCCATGGAAGACCTGGAGCTGGAAGGTCGGGATGCCGACCTGAGAGTTCAGCAGGGTATATTATCCTGTCTGCGGGAGATTGAGCATCTGGAACGTTCCGGCAAAGGCGGACGTCTCGGGGGTGTGCTGGTCTTTCTCAGCGGTGAACGGGAAATCCGGGAAACCAATAAATTCCTCAAGGATGCCCGGCTGGCTCATACCGAGATTCTTCCCCTTTATGCTCGCCTTTCTGCAGCTGAACAGAACCGCATCTTTCAGCCTCATGGTGGCGGTCGAAGAGTGATCCTGTCTACCAACGTAGCGGAAACCTCCCTGACCGTACCGGGCATTCGCTACGTTATAGACCCGGGTACGGCAAGAATCAGCCGTTACAGTGTCCGTTCAAAAGTTCAAAGGCTGCCTATTGAGCCGATATCCCAGGCTTCGGCCAATCAGCGAAAAGGGCGATGTGGTCGTGTAGCAGAAGGTGTGTGCTACCGACTTTATTCCGAAGAGGACTTTCTGGGGCGTCCTGAATTTACCGATGCCGAAATTGTCAGAACCAATCTGGCGGCGGTTATTTTACAGATGCTGCGGTTGGGTCTGGGTGATATTGCGGCCTTTCCTTTCGTTGATGCACCGGATGCCAGGGCGATCAACGACGGCTTTAAGCTGTTGCAGGAGCTGGGTGCCGTCAGTGACAAACGTCGTATGACTCGAATCGGCCAGCAGATCTCCAGATTGCCGGTAGATCCCCGAATGGCTCGAATGCTGGTGGAAGCGGATAAAAACCGTGCTCTTGGCGAATTACTCGTCATCACCAGTGCCCTGGCGATTCAGGACCCAAGAGAGCGACCGGCAGAGAAAAAGCAGGCTGCCGATCAGCGACACCGTGAACATTATCACGACGACTCCGACTTTATGAGCCTGGTTCAGCTCTGGAATACCTATGAAGAACAGCGTCAGAGGCTGTCCCAGAATCAGTTGCGTAAATATTGCAATCAGCAGTTCCTGTCGTTTATGAGAATGCGAGAGTGGCGGGACCTGCATCGACAATTAGCGCTGGCCTGCAAAGAAGTTGGCTTGAAAACCAATGAAGACGAGGCCAGTTACGCGGATATTCATAAATCCCTGCTGGCGGGTTTGCTGTCTCATCTGGGCAGCAAAGATGACGACGCGGATTATATGGGAGCACGTAACCGTCGTTTTTATGTCTTCCCGTCTTCAACGCTTTATAAGCGCAAGCCCAAGTGGCTGATGACGGCGGAGCTGGTGGAGACCTCCAGACTGTTCGCCCGCACTAATGCCAAAGTGGAGCCCCAGTGGATTGAGCCGCTGGCGGGTCATCTGATCAAAAGAAATTATTTTGAGCCCCACTGGGAGAAGAAAAGAGCCCAGGTGGTGGCTTTTGAGCAGGTGACTTTATACGGCCTGATTATTGTGGGTCGTCGTCGGGTCGGTTACGGCGCCATTGACCCCGTGGTATCCCGTGAGATTTTTATTCGGGAAGCTCTGGTAGAGGGTCATTATCATTCACAGGGCAAGTTTCAATCCCACAACCTGTCGTTAATTCAGGAAGTGGATGAACTGGAAGCCAAGTCTCGACGCAGAGATATTCTGGTTGACCCGGAAACTCTTTATCAATTTTACGATGAGAAGCTGCCAGCCAATCTCCACAACGGAGCGGGTTTTGAAAAGTGGCGTAAGGAGGCTGAGAAACAGGATGCTCAGCTGTTGTACCTCACCAAAGAGTATTTGATGAGGCATGATGCCGACGAGGTGACCGAGAACAAATACCCCGATCTTTTTCGCTGGGAAGGGCTGGAATTACCGCTTTCGTATCATTTTGAGCCAGGTGCTATGGACGACGGGGTAACTCTGACATTACCGGTGCAGGCCCTGAGACTATTGCCTAAACACCGGTTGGAATGGCTGGTGCCCGGCATGCTTTACGACAAGTGTGTGGCCCTGGTACGAGCCTTGCCCAAGTCGGTGCGCAAAAACTTTGTCCCGGTACCGGATTATGTTCGGAGCGCTATGGAGTCTATGTCTATCTGCGATGAACCTCTGACCGATATACTGGGGCATCACCTGCATCGTATGTCCGGTATGCGTATTCTGGATGAGCACTGGGACACTGATAATATGCCCGATCATTTGCAGATGAACTTCCGGCTGATGGATGAGAACGGGAAAGTGCTCGGGCAGGGCCGTGATCTGATCAAGCTCAAAGAAAAGTTTGGTCGGGAGTCTGAGGACAGTATGCGCAGACTCACGGACAGTTCTTTGCAGCAGGAAGGTCTGAAAGAATGGACATGCGGTGAACTGCCGGAAGAGATAACCCGCAAAGTGGGTGGTCTGGTCCTTAAAACCTTTCCGGCTCTGGTGGATCAGAACAGCTCTGTGGCCGTTAAACTGTATGAAGACAAAGCTATGGCTGAAGCCACTCACCGTATGGGGGTGACTCGTTTGTTTCAGTTCAAGCTGTCCAGTCAGCTGAAGTTTGCCCTGTCGAAAATGAACCATCTGAAACAGGTGAAACTGCTGACCACGGGCATCATGCAGGCCAAAGCACTGGAGGAAGATCTTCAGGCGTTTCTGATTTCGCAGGTGTTTGTTCGTGATCCTGCCCTGCTATCCGGGAATAACGGGCCAAGGGATGAAGCGGCTTTCAATGCTCTGATTGAAGATCGAAAAGGCCACCTGATGCCTTTTGCTGAAGAGGTTGATGGCCTGTTGTTTGAAGTTTTCCAGAAGGTTCACAACATCAGCAAGCAGCTGAAGGGCAAAATATCCTTTGACCGGGCATTTTCACTTTCCGATATCAAACAGCATCTGGGTCAGCTGATCTATCCCGGTTTTCTCTGTGATGCAGGCATTGAGTGGTTCAGGCACTATCCAAGGTTTCTGGAAGGCATTGAGGTAAGACTTGAGAAGCTGCCTGGCCAGCTTAATAAAGACCGGGCCTGGTCAGAGGAGCTGGCTACCCAGTTTAAAGCCTGGGAAAAGCGTAAAGCTATTCATGAGAAACATAAAATTGTGGATGAAAACCTGATGCTTTACCGCTGGATGCTTGAGGAATACCGCGTCTCGTTATTTGCCCAGAAACTGGGGACCCGTTTCCCGGTATCCGACAAACGCCTCAGGAAACTCTGGCTGGAGGTTCAGGAAGTCTGAAAAAAGTCGTTAACCTTCAGAGAAAGTCGTTAAACACGGTTTGGCAGGGAGGCCACAGCCATGAAAAAGCTTTTAAAGGGGTCTATTCTCGTCCTGACTTCCCTGGGTCTCGGATTTACCGTTGCAAATGAGATGGATCTTTTTGAAGAACAGAATGATACTGACTCCGGGCAGCATGTCTATGACGCAGAAGACCTGTATCACAATGAAACGACTCAGTATTCGGACCCGTACTTTGAATCAGAAGGCGAGGATGAGGCCGATGAAGAAAGGTTCGATGAAGAAAGGTTTGATGAAGAAAAGTACGATGACGACCAATACGATGATGACCAATACAGTGATGATTCTGATCATGATGAAAGCGTCGTAGAACAGGACTATTAATACTTTCTGCAGGTCAATATTTTGCAAGTGCACAGCCTTTACCATGCGCTTGCAGTTAAAAGATACAATGAAATCAGAAAAGCTAATGCTGGCTTGCCAGTAGAGGGTATGGCCTCACTTACAAGATACTCAAGGTCACCCTCAATTGCTATAGTCACGGTCAGGGTCGATTTCAATACCTGCACGCTTTCTCGTTCCGGGAGGGCTTCAAAGATATAAACCTCACCTTTATTGTATTTTGGTTTTAAAATAACTAAATGTTGGTCCCCATTCTGACATGGCCAGCTCTTGATGTATTCACCTTCATCACCCAGCCGGTAAATGACACTGTTAGTTTCGCACAGCGCAACGATTGGAAACCCTGATGTACTGTGAATATACAGATTCTGACTCTCGTTATAGCGAACATTCCAAACGAGTTCAAAAGGTTGTTTAATTGAATGGCCATGCGTCGTTGGAACGGTTGTTGGATAAGTTGTTACTTCAGAAGAATTCCCTGTCTCAGTGTAATTCGCTGTTTCAGTATAATTGCTTGTCTTAAAATAAGTTGTTGGTTCAGCATAAGCCGTTGTTTCAGGTTTTTTATAACTGCATTCGGGGCTGTAGGGGTCACAGATATATACTGCAAGGCGCATATTATGAGATCGGCAATAACCACCTTCAAGGTTATCGAGTGAAGATTTGGTACCATCTGCTGTGGATATAAAATAGTAGAAATGATCCTCTTCATAGGCTGGCATCTCTTTGTAGGAAACGAGTTCTTTAAATTCCGCTGTGTACGCTTTTAGCCCAGCAGGGTCATTGCATTTGATCAAAAGTCTGCTTGTAGACTTAGTTATATTCACTTTACATTGTTCATACTCAGCTTTATCGACTTGCCACAGGTTGACATACATATTATCACGATTTTTAGCGCTCCACCTGGGCGTTGCATAAGTGTTAATATTATCACAAACAAAAAACTGAATTGATCCAAGCCTCATGGATAAGGTTTTATTCACGTTTTTTGAAAATTCATCAACACTCCAAATTATTGAAGGCCTGAAAGTCGCTGTTTGAGCTTCAACCAGGTGGGGGAGTATGGCGAGCCCGAATAAGGTCACTAAAATGCATTTTCTCCATGGCACGGGCAAAGACAGACGGGTCATAACCGGAACCTGGCCTTTTTTGAATACACCGGACTGTATAGCATTACATCAGCTTGTGCGCCATGGTAAATAAATGAATACTGACGAAAGAAGCTTATACGATCAAAGTCATCTATTGCGCTCCATTTTTGTTTGGTGGCTGTATTTGGATTGGCTTGAGCTGACAATCATTATCCAGGTGATCCTGAAATAACTGCCCTGCAAGAATTCATGCCAAAGTATGATCCGTATTTTAAAATTCTGAGCAATGAGTAAAAAGTGTCACAAAACCTTCTTTTTCTCGTCACCTCCAAGAAATATTTCCAGCCCAATATACTCACCCGCAGTTAATAAAAAAAAACAGCCATGAGCGTCTTGCAGCCATGCTCCGAAGTCTGGGGAGGTGGTAAGGCCTGTCAAGGTTGCAAATGATAAAAAATGCCGACAGACCGCTCTTTAGAGCAAATTAATAAATACTAAAACACAGTAAAAATGGAGTTTTTTAATGAAACTTAAACCTGTTTCTCTGGCAGTAGCCGCTGTTGCTGCAGGTCTGACCCTGTCTGCTGCCCATGCTGGTGTTGTTAAGACGGAAGGTGAAGATATTATCGTCAGCACCAAGAACGGTGGTCTTCAGCTGAAAACAGATGACGGCGCTTTTTCCTTTAAGGTAAGTGGCAAGCTGCAGTGGGACTATGCAAGCCTTGATGATCTTTATGTCGCAGCCACTGGTAATGACGCTGAAGCCCGCAAAGGCTATATTCGCCGTGCCGAGATTGGTTTTAGTGGTAAGGCTTACACTGACTGGAAATACAAGCTCAAGCTGAAAACCAACAGCGACGACTCAATCGAACTGGATGATGCCAAGATCACTTATGTTGGCTTCAAACCGGTAGAAGTGACTCTGGGTCGCTGGGGTCGTGATTACGGACTGGAAAATACCGTGAGCTCTTCCTGGATCATGGCGATCGAGCGGCCAATGATCTACGACTTACTGCAGGGCGATGAAGGTAATGACTACGGCATTCAGGTAGCGACCGGTGGTGATAACTATACCGCAGTGTTTGGTATTCACCATGATGGCCAGGCTGAAGAAGATAAGCCGGAAGTAGAACGGACTGCCAGCTATATCGTGCGTGCTACCTATGCTCCCATCATGAATGATGACATGCTGCTTCATCTGGGTCTGAACTATTACAACAAGAATCCGGATGGTGGTTCTGATGTTGAGTTAGAGTCCTCCTTAGGCGTTAAAAAAGGTGAAGATCGGACTGTAACCGTCACAAACGTTGATAAAGATTCTGAATATGTTCTGGAATTAGCGGGTCAGTTCCAATCACTCCAGCTTCAGGGTGAGTACGCAGTTAGAGACTTGAAGTCTAAAGACGCTAACAGCGACGCAAAAGTCTCGGGCTACTACGGGCAGATTTCTTACATGCTGGACGGTGGCAAGCGTACTTATAAAGAAGGTGCTTTTGGTAAGCCAACCGGTGGTCAGTGGGAAGTGTTCGCACGTTACACTCAGGCGACTATCGACCAGGATAATGTGAGTGATGATCTTGAACTGAAAACCACTACTCTGGGCGTGAACTACTTTGCGACCAAGAATATCCGCGCCAGCCTGAACTATGTTCAAGGCAAAACCAATGAAAACATAGAGAATGATAAGGGAAGCGCTATTGTATCCCGCCTGCAATACGTGTTCTGATCCCCTTTCAGTTCCTTAGTGTGTGAGTCTGGCCCTGCTTTTGCGGGGCCTTTTTGGCTAAACCAAAACGTTCAGCAGCCGGTTCTCCGGGGGCGATGTCTTCTCCGCATACAGAGTCATAATTGAGGCTCCGGAACCAGCCCGGACAGAGCTGTTCCGGATCATTTGTACTCCTTATCGATCACTGACCCAACGGTAATATACGCCTGTTGAGGGTGGTTGAGCCTGGTGGGGTACATCAGCCTGAGTTTGTGCTCTTTGATCAATGGTTGCAGGTATTTTTTGCGCAGAGATTCGCCACTTCGATTTAGCAGTTTTTCCAGTTCTTCCAGTTGTAATGTTCGCAGTGCACACAAGTTAAGGATGGCTTGGCGCACC
Source organism: Endozoicomonas sp. 8E (assembly GCF_032883915.1). Taxonomy (NCBI): domain Bacteria; kingdom Pseudomonadati; phylum Pseudomonadota; class Gammaproteobacteria; order Oceanospirillales; family Endozoicomonadaceae; genus Endozoicomonas; species Endozoicomonas sp. 8E. Next base: position 2,501,929 of record NZ_CP120717.1, read on the forward strand.
TCTTCGCTGGGGGCTCGCTTTTTTGTAGCGACGGGTTCTGCCAGAGTCGAAAGCTGGTTCTCGAAAGGTCCGGACCTTTCGGGGCAAGGTCCGGACCTTTCGCCTTCAGACCAGGGTCTTTCCATCTCCATACCTTCGAAAATCCGTTCTAACATCGTATCTTCCGCCATAGCCTGGGCGGTGAAATAAATTGTTCCACGACCGCTACCATCTTGATATAGAAGCTTTTTGTCAACAAGAGAGGCAAGCAGGGCTGAGAGGTCTCGAGGGTGAATATCCAGAATCGACATCATTCTGGCATGATCCACTGTCTTTTCAATATGGGCAGTAATCAGGACAAGCTGCTCTTGCTTGCCTAATTTATCAAAAGCTGCTTCCCTCAGGGTTTCCCGAAGGTGTTGCAGTATATGATCGGGAATCAGACTCAAGGTATGCAGTTCAAGCAGTGTTTGCTCGTTGGGGTCTGTTTTTTGCTTCAGGAGCGGCTTGCGCCAGTGTTGGCTGTCCCAGATATCAAATATCTTGGGTAAGCCTGAGCCAGCATTTTCTCCCAGACCGACATAGCGGAACATGTCTTGCAGTGAACGATTCCGGCAGTCACTGATGCTGCCAGCAATGGCATCTTCAATGGCTACCCTCATGTCACCCGGGTTTCGGAATCCGAACATATCCCGGCGCTTGACCACCAGGACAGAAACCCGGCCGGTATAATCGGCGTGAATCAGGGTATTAACCAGAGCTTCCCGCAAGGCCTTGTGGACAGGAGTGTCATCCTGACGCTGATCACCTTCCAGAACAAAAGGAACCTTTAAGTCGGCCGTTAGCTTTCGAATCACCTTCTGGTAGAAATCGAATAAATTTCCAGACCAGCTGCCGTCGGGCACCAGCCTGTCAACCCAGCGTGTTTCCGTTTTCGCTTCCGGTCTTTCCTGATAGTCCACCATATAGTCGGGAAAGGCTTCTTTGATAGGACGATACTGTCCGAACATCAGCAGACCTGCACGGGTCAGGCCACTGTTGCCAGTTTCCCGATCTCTGCTCCAGGCCCCTATCTGATAGAGAAAGTCCTGAACATCTACTTTGTTCCATGGATGGTCGGGCTGGCGAGCACTGTACATATTCCGGTAAGCATTAAAGGTTTCAATATTGAGGTCATCAATGCCGTAGCCTTTAAGGATTTCGGCATCCCGGCTCTCCTCAACCTGCTCAGCCATCATCCGGCGAACCATCTCTTCACTCACCTGCATATCGCCACTGTTAAAGCGACGATAGGTGCCGATCATGGGGTTACCCTTGATGTAGACTGGCTTTTGCTTACGATTGGCGGGTGGAACATGAATGTGGATGAGAAACTTCCCCTCAATCTCCAAAACCTTGACCCAACGATCTTGAATAATACAAGTGCTGACTTTTTGTGGATTGTTCACGGTATCCCAAAACTCTTTTAGAACTTTCGGGGTGTCGGCAATACCTTCCAGAACAAATCGGTGACCCGATTTTTCTTTAAGGCCCAGAAAAATATCGCCGCCCTGGGTATTGGCAAAAGCACTGTAGGTTTCCCACATATCTTTCGGGATAGCACCTTTGCCATCCCGCCCCTGTGCCAGTTTGCACTCCACGTCCACACTTTCCCGCATGGCGGCAATATCTTCAAGCGTTTCGATAATCAGCATTCAAATTCCTGATGGCTGCCCATACCCGACAGTGGTTATGTTACCGCTTATGCAGCTTCTTGTAACAGGTAAACCATGATTTCATTATTTTCTTCTGAAAGCTCATCAATACCAACTCGATCAGAAGAGAATCAGGCTATCGGTTTTACGGAGAGAATGCTCCGTTTATTCCAGCAAACGATCGATGAACAGGGCTATTTCACGTCATTTTTTATAAAAAAATCAAAAAATGAATTAAAGTGGCCGAGAAATTTGACGAAATAGAATTTTAGACCTTAAATGAATTAATAAGAGTTTGCTTATTGCGATTCATATTATTTCAGGGCTGTTTATTACATTGCGTTGATGACAAGGAAAGTCGTTACAATGGATGCAGCAGATCAGGTATTGATCATAGAAGACTCTCAACAGCGCCGACATGATCTAAGTACCGTTATCGAATTTATGGGGTATCGTACCAGAGCGGTCAGTTCCGCCTACTGGGAAGATGCTATCAGCGAGTCCAGCAAAGAAGGATTCTGTGCGCTTTTTCTTGGCGATTTTCTCCAGGCAGAAAGCTCAATGCAGGGCATGATCGCTCGCATACAGAACTGGAGTGGCGGTGTCCCCGTCATTCGCATAGCCGAGCCCCTTCCGGAAAACCTCCAATCCTCACTCCGTAGACAGGTCATTGCCCGTATCGACTGGCCCTGCAATCGTTCGCAGTTACTCTCTTGCCTGCATTACGGTCAGGTGTATCGTGAACAATGGCGCCAACTTCACCAGACAGGTATGAATCAGCAAGTAGAGCTGTTCCGCGGGCTGGTGGGTAAAAGTGACAAAGTCCGCAAAGTTCGTGCTTCCATGGCACAGGTGGCTGACCGTGACGTCAATGTTATGGTGACCGGAGAGTCAGGAACAGGCAAAGAGCTGGTGGCCAGAAATCTGCACGACCACTCCCATCGTCGGGATATGCCTTTTGTGCCGGTAAACTGTGGCGCTATTCCTAATGAATTGCTGGAAAGTGAGCTGTTTGGCCATGAGAAAGGTTCTTTTACCGGTGCGGTCAGCTCAAGAAAAGGGCGGTTTGAACTGGCACAGGGTGGCACACTGTTTCTTGATGAAATTGGTGATATGCCGCTGCACATGCAGGTTAAATTGCTCAGGGTTTTGCAGGAGCGCACTATTGAAAGAGTGGGGGGGTCCGAGCAGATTCCTGTGGATGTCAGAATTATAGCGGCTACTCATAAAAACCTTGCTGAAATGATCGAGTCCGGCGAGTTCAGGGAAGACCTGTACTACCGGCTGAATGTATTCCCCATTGAAATGCCCGCGCTCAGGGATCGTCCGGAAGATATTCCGCTGATACTTAACGAGCTGGTCAGTGCAATGGAAAAACAGAGTCGTGGTTCTATTCGTCTGAGTTCCGCTGCCATTATGTCGCTATGCCGTCATGACTGGCCAGGTAACGTCAGGGAAATGTCCAATTTGCTGGAGAGACTGGCGATCATGTATCCCTACGGTGTCGTAGGTGTTCAGGATCTGCCACAGAATTTCCGTCATATGGAAGCTATTACTGATGATGACGGTGTTGCCGAGCTGTTCCCGGATAGTATTCAACCTGCTGGACCCGGAAAAGTCGATGATTTGGCGATTCTTCCCGTGGGCGGCCTGAATCTGAAGGAATTTTTGACACGGCTGGAAAAAAGCCTGATCCAGCAAGCCCTGAGTGACTGCAACAGCGTTGTCGCCAGAGCGGCTGACAAGCTTCAGATTCGCCGGACAACACTGGTTGAGAAAATGAGAAAGTATGGCCTTCATCGTTATGAAGAGACCATGCGCTAATCAGGTCTGTTCAAAAAAATGGCTGTCAGCGTGAGCTGATAGCCATTTTTTTTGCCTTAACTTTTCCTGTTGTTATACCAATCGAACTTTCTAACTCCTTATTGCGCTGAAGATTTGAGCCTTAATCCTGCGTTGGCGATCATCGCCATAGCTAAGGCTATGACTCCTCATGCCGCTTTTTCTTAAGGCTCAAATCTCTATGCTCATCACGGGATTTAGAAAGCACGATTGGTATTGCCAGGTTCGATTTTATGACGGCCTCGTCTGCTTTTGAGAAAAAGTAGACGAGGCCGTTTTTGTATTTTTAAAAGTCTGAAAACTATTACTTGGTCGCTGTCTTTCTTTTTATCTAAAAAAGTGAGTCGCTTTTATCAGCTATCAAAAAAGTAGGAAATTAAAATTTTTGACGTTTTTTATCTTTGTATGAAGTGTTTTTATCAAACCATGGAAACTAATTTTATTTTGTCGTTTTTTAAATATCTCAGTTTTGAAATTTATTTTGTCAATTAAGTAACACTTTTTATCTTGCTGGAAAATTTTATGCGACAGTAATTCGTCACTATAAAATGACACTGTCAAATAACTTTCTTTTTATTTTTCAATAAAACGACGTTTGATGTATTTTTTTGAGAGTGATTTTGACTCTGTCAAAAAAGTAACATGACGGAAATTCGACTGGTAAGAATAAATATCAATAAAAACAATGGGTTATAATCTTTCGTCTGGGGCGGGTCAAAATGATGTCGCGTCAGCTATATGACCGTGACTGAAAAACAGGCGTTTTAAAAAATTGGCACGGCTCTTGTTATTAATAAAGTACAGGCAGTAAAAAAGAAAAAACGTTTTTGATTCCAGATCTTATGCAGTAATCACTGAAAAGAAGCTGAAAGCCATGAACTCATCAACAAAACAGATTATTGCAGTTGCGGGGTGTAAGGGTGGAGTAGGTAAAACATTAGTTGCAGTTAATCTCGCACTGGCGCTTACAAACAACGGTAGACGTGTGGTTTTAATGGATGGAAACCTGGCTGTCCCCGATGTTGGAATAAGTCTTGGTCTCGAGAAGAAGCTGGATATGTCCCACTTCGATGCCAACGACTCTTTTTCCACTTTTATTCAGGATGGGCCCTCGGGTCTGAAGGTGTTGTCGCCAAGAGGAGAACCTATCTGGAGGGAGACCGTAGAAACCGGTCATGCTGTCCGAATGATAGAAAGCCTTGAGGCATTGGCTCCCACTCTTGATACCCTTGTCATCGATACCGCACCTGGATTAGCTCCGGACAATGTAGCTCTTATTCAGGCTGCGGGAGAAATTCTCATCGTCATTAATCAGGAAGTTGTGTCACTGCTGGATGCTGTGAGAATGATCCGTGTGCTTTACCGAATATACGGTGTTCGTCGTTTTGGAGTGATTGTGAACGCCGTTAATAACCGTCGGTATGGATCGAACCAGTTCGAAAGGTTGCAATCCTATCTGAATGATGAAGTAGAAATTATTCTCCGTTATCTGGGGGCGATTCCATTCGACAAGGCCGTCGCAGAATCACTCAACCGTCAGCAGGTACTTCTGCAGGTAAATCCGGATTGCCGGGCTTCGAAAGCCATTTTGCGTATTGCACATCAGATGATGGCGATACCAGTAACGCCGCCAAGAGGTCGTATCGAATTCTTCTTACCAACAAGAATAATGGAGAGGGTATAAGCATGGATGCTACAGCACAGGGAGTGCAGGTAACTCAAGCCAATCAGGAAAAGAGTCAGAAACTTATTCAGACCGAAATGGTTGAAACTCATAAGGCTCTGGTAAAAAGAATTGCGAACCACCTGGCCGCCAGGATGCCAGCCAGCGTTCAGATCGATGACCTGGTTCAATCAGGCATGATCGGTCTGCTGGAAGCAGCTTCAAAGTACGATGCCAGTAAAGGCGCAAGTTTCGAAACATTTGCGGGCATTCGTATCCGTGGAGCCATGCTGGATGAAATCCGAAAAGGTGACTGGGGGCCAAGATCGGTTTACAGAAACAGTCGTAAAGTGACTGAGGCGATTCAGAAGGTTGAAGCCCGCCTTGGCAGAGATGCCAGAGACTTTGAAGTGGCCCAGGAGCTGGAAGTCAATCTGGATGAGTTCTACACCATTCTCAGTGACCTTCGCGGTTGTCGACTGTTCAGTTTTGAAGAGCTGTTCGACAGCGAAGAGTCCAGAATGCAGGCTCGCTCTGGAGATAGAGGCCCATCGGCCGATATTCAGGAAGAGAAGTTCAAGTATGCCCTGGTAGAAGCTTTAGAGAAGTTGCCCGAGCGGGAAAAGCTGGTCCTGATGCTTTATTACGATGAGGAGATGAATCTCAAGGAAATTGGTAAGGTTCTGGGCGTCAGCGAGTCCAGGGTCAGCCAGATTCACTCCCAGGCAGCCGTCAGATTAAGAGCCAAGCTCCATCACTGGTTAGGTTAAACCACCAGTGTACCCGGGGGGACTCGTGGGTAGGGTCCCCAAGCTCTAAAGCAAGCATTATTTGTTTCTATCCAAGGTCAGTGCTTCTCCAAGCCCTGTGGCTGGAATGAATGATTTGTAGAGTAAACGGTATTTTTTCACTCTATATGCTCTCTGGCAGTGAGCAGCAAGCTTTTAGCTTCCTATTATTCCAAGTACGCAGGTCCTTACTCCATATACTTTTTTATTAAGTAGTTTTTATTAAGTAGTCTTATAACGGACCTGTATTAATATGAAATGGAATTCTTATCTTGCAGGGTGCTTTCTGGCCCTTACCTCCTGCTTCCTGTCTGCACAGGAAGCGCCAGTGAATATCAAGAACGTTGTTACCATTAACACTCATCAGGCCAAGCGCCTTCATGAGTTGGGGGCATTATTTATAGATGTGAGACCTTATCAACAGTGGGAGTGGGGGCATATTGACCGGTCTCAAAGTCTGGATTTAAGGGCGGGCTTCAGACAGCTGTTCAAGCCTGGCACTTTGGATAAAAAGACACCTATTGTCATCTACGGAAACAGCACATATCACATGAGGGGGGCGATAGCGAGCTACCTTGCCGCGCTCTGGGGTTACAAGAGAGTGTTCTTTTTCAGGGATGGCTACTTTTCCTGGTTGGCACTTGATTACCCGGTAACGCTTTATTCAGAGCTGGAAACGGAAGAAGTCATCAGTTGGAAGCCAGAAAAGCATAAGATAGATGATATGAGTGATTTGCAGACGTTCTCGGCCATGCTGATGGAATAAGTTATTTTAAGTTATAAAAAAAAGGCGTCATGTGACGCTTTTTTTATAACTTACAGAAACCCATGGAATGTGAGAGCCGGTTGATGTCTATAATTTTTTATTCAATATTGTGTCGAATATAACCAGGGGAGCGACACCCGCTTGTCTCCCTTCTTCATTTGCTTGAATCATTAAGCCGTAAACCCGTTCATTTCCAGCCACTTTAAACTCCCATAGTGGCATGCCATTATATCTAAAGCATTTGTAGCCTGTAGCGCCAGTTTCATGCGGCGCATAACGGCCTGTTTCATGAATGCTTTGCATTTTTTTAATGGCGTTATCGGAGATTGTGCTTTTGATTGCATCTGATGAAGGGTCAAAATAGGCATAAGCAACAATGTTTTTTGAACCCGTTTCTTTACTAGACGGGATAAAGCCTCTTTTGTAAATTGGCCTGATGCATTGGTGGTTTAACGGTATATCCTCTTTCCAGGGCCTCGCAGGAAACTCGTCTTTTGGCACAACGATATCCTTAATTTTTTTAGCTATTGCTCCAATACTTTGACTTTTTTTGAGACGCTTGTTTTTTTTGATTCGCGTTAAGTCATGATAGAATGATAAAGACGCATGTTCCCAGTTGTCGGGGTAAATAAACGTCAGCTTAGTGCTTGTATGGCTTGAAATCGCCGCGTCTTCTGCTCTGTCGCATTCATCCATAGATTTTTTGATGTCTACTGGCATCTTCTTTTTCTCGGTTCTGATTATTTTTTCTAACAGGCGACTAGTGTCTATTTTCTTTCTGTAGGTGAAGTAACGGGTTATTTTTTTCGGTAAAGGCATCAATGCAAGTGTAGAACCTAACATGCACAGAAGGTAAAATGTATAGGAAGCTACAGACACTAAATTAAAAAACTTCATAGTAAAGCTGTTGTTGTTTGCTTCTCTCCTGGCTCTGACTCTTTCAGCAAGCTCCCTGGCTTCAGTCCGCTTGTGCTCGTTGAGGCATGCTTGACGATCCTTTATGCATTGTTGGAACATTTTTTTTATTTCTACAGGGCTAAGAATGGCTTGAGATTTTCTAATCTGGGAATTAATGTATTTTCTGTGCTGCAGAATATCTTCTTTTTTGTGATCACTATTAACTTTTAGTGCAGTTGATGTCTGTCTTTCTAAATCATCAAATTTACTTTTTAATGATTGTAATAAGCTCACAAATACAGCATTGCGTCCTTTTATTAAGTGGTCCAGTTCTTCAGCATAGGCTTTGTAATCTCCCGATTCCTTCTGATACATGAAGATTTCTTTTAATGCCGTATCATAGCTATCGAGTTCATCAAACAGATTTCTCATACAGCGGTTTAGAGGAAAGAACTCATACTTCTTTAGAACAGTGAGTTGTTTCTCATCAAAAACAAGCATTCCGAAATCATTGTTGTTTATATGGATGTAGATGTTAGTCTGTTGCAGAATCTTTTTTAACTGTAATGTCTTGGACTCCAAACGAACAAGGTCTTTATATTTTTTCATTACAGGAACCGATTCAGGGTTCTGAATACCAAGCACTATGCCAGTCTCATCTGATTTTTTATAAACTCCGGTCATTCTATTCTCTGGACCGATCTGCTCCATCAGACTTGGTTTGTGACAGAATTGAGACTTACTTTCTCTTTTAGGCGTTGATCTTTTTTTGAGAATTATTTCTTTGGGGGCTGAGCACTCATCTGCCTGGCACTCTGTCTGCGCATCATCTTTTCGGCCTGTTTTCTCTAATTTTGTGACCCACTCTGGAAAGCCAGCTTTTGGGCAAGTGCTGAGTTCAGCTTTTGCCGGGGAAGCCACGCTGCAAATGTTACTTTTTCCATTGCTTTGTGCATACACAGACTGAACGCCTGAAAAAAGACCAAGAACAAAAACGAAGCGCTCTGTTATCGACATATCAGAAAAATTTTTACCACGGATTGCAGTCGTTTGTTTCTTTCTGGTTTCTTGGGGAAGGGTGTTTTTTCTTACTTCCCGTCGAGCCCATTGTTTTTTCTTACCCAGTTTTGTGGATTGTTCTGGTACAGAGCCAGATCGTCCATGGATTAAGGTGCTGTGACTGGAAACAGGGAGTGACATCGTAATTCTCCTTAATGTGTCTATGTCGGGTCTGGCCAAACAAGAAAGTTTTGACTGATGAAGATATAGACTGGCTTATTCCAGTAAAGTTCCTTTGTTTGATTCTTTTTTTAATGAGTGATCCTGAACGTCAGTTCATGAAAAACAGAGGCTATCTATCTGCCTAATCTGCAACGATAATCAAACGATTACCTGTTTTTCGTTTTCATGAGGACAGACTCCAGTATTTCCCTGCCGGAACTCCGGAGCCTGTGTGAGGACAGTACCAGTGGCGGAGCTACTCCCAACCTGGCACACCGGTCATGTCAGGCAGCTTATGGGCAATACCCTTGTGACACTGAATGCAGGTTTCACCGTTTTTCTCGGCAGCGGTATGGTTTTTGACCGCTAAAAGTGATTGTTCAGACAGTTCCATAGATTGCTGGGTATGGCAGTTTCGACACTCCTGAGAATCGTTGGCTTTCATGCGTGCCCATTCCCGTTCAGCCATTGTCTTTCGATGAGCTTCAAACTTCTCCGGGGTGTCTACCTTGCCCGTTAAGTGAGCAAAGACTTCTCTGCTGGCCTGCACCTTGCGGATCATTTTCGGTAAAAATTCTTTGGGCAGGTGGCAGCTGGCGCAGTCAGCCTGAACTCCGGAGGCATTGCTGAAGTGAACACTCTGCTGGTATTCCGGTACCACATCATTGGTATGGCAGCTGGAACAGAATTCCAGGGTGCTGGTGTATTCCATCGTCGCATTATAAGTGCCATGCAGGACCAGGGCACCAATAAAGCCAATCACCAGTAAGAGGCCGGCAGAGAGTTTGGCACTGGGTCGGCGCAGAAACTGCCAGAAGGCTTTAAAAAGGATTAGTACCTTGTTTTTCATCGTTTCTTCCTTAAATCACTGTTTTTTCAGAGATTCAACAGGTTCGAAGGTGTTTTTCTTCAAAGGCCTGGCATCTTTCTGCGGAACATGACAGGTCAGGCAGAAATAGCGGTTGGGAGCCACATCGGCGAGCTGCTCACCCTCACGGTTTTTATAATGGGAAACGGCGATCCTGGTAGCGCCCCATTTATCCGCATTTTTCATGCTGTGGCAGCGCAGGCAGCTATTGGCATTCTTGTCGACCTGATAGCGATCAACAGAGTGAGGAATCAGGGGGGGCATATCCACAAAATCACGTCCCATGGCAGGGCCTTGATAGTCCTGCTTCATGTATTCAGCCTCTGGCTCGACACTGACTTCCTGTTTTCTGAGTGACTCCAGTCCACCCATTTCGTTGCTGTTGACCCTTTCTGCCAGGGTGGGCAGGCTGATGGTCAATGCCAATAAGGCACTTATTAATTTGTTCATGGGTTTGTATCCCGTTTTTAAGCAATGCAGTGACACTTTCTGCTTCCCGTTCTCAGACTTTGGAAACCCTTACAGCGGTTTTCTTGAAGTCGGTCTCTTTTGAGAGTGGATCGGTAGCGTCCAGGACCAGCTTGTTGGTCAGCTGGCTGGCATCAAAGAACGGCATAAAGGTCAGTCCCTTCGGCGGACGGTTACGACCCTTGGTTTCAACCCGGGTTCGCACTTCGCCATAACGGGAAGTCACTTTGATCTCATCACCTCGACGCAGTCCCCTTTCTGCAGCATCGTCAGGATGCATAAACAGCTGGGCATCAGGGTAAGCACGGTAGAGTTCGGGAACCCGACGGGTCATTGAGCCAGAGTGCCAATGCTCAAGAACACGACCGGTGGACAACCAAAGGTCGAACTCTTGGTCCGGAGCGTCATGGGGCGGTTCGTAGGGCAGGGCAAAAATCCAGGCTTTGCCATCGGGCTTGCCATAGAAGTCGAAGTCACTGCCCGCTTTGGCATAAGGGTCAGAGCCTTCCCTGAAGCGCCAGCGGGTTTCCTGACCATCCACCACAGGCCAGCGCAAGCCGCGCTCCTGGTGATAACGCTCAAAGTCCGCCAGATCGTGTGCTTTGCCACGACCGAAAGTGGCGTATTCTTCAAACAGACCCTTCTGGACATAAAAACCCAAAGCACGAGCATCGTCGTTCAATCGGTCTTCAGGAATCTCATCCAGTTTGAACCGGTCAACCTGTCCGTTGGCATACAGAACATCAAACAGGGTCTTGCCACGATATTCAGGGTGATTCAACAGCAGAGCATCTGACCAGACTTCCTCAACCTTGAAACGCCTGGAGAATTCCATCAGCTGCCACAGGTCGGATTTGGCTTCGGCAGGAGCTTTTACCTGCTGATACCAGAACTGGGTACGACGTTCTGCGTTTCCGTAAGCACCTTCTTTCTCCACCCACATGGCGGTTGGAAGAATCAGATCGGCAATCTGTCCGGTCAGGGTTGGGTAAGGGTCAGAAACCACGATGAAATTGTCAGGATTTCTGTAACCGGGCAGTGTTTCATGGTTCAGGTTCGGGGCTGTCTGGGCGTTGTTGTTACACATGACCCAGTAAGCATTGAGTTTGCCGTCTTTGAGCATCCGGTTTTGCAATACGGCGTGGAAACCCGGTTTGGCAGGAAGGGTTCCTTCAGGCAGTTTCCAGATTTTTTCGGCATAGTCTCTATGGGCTTTGTTAGCTACAACCATGTCAGCGGGCAGACGGTGAGCAAAAGTACCGACTTCTCTGGCGGTACCACAGGCAGATGGCTGACCGGTCAGGGAGAATGGACTGTTACCCGGCTGGGAAATCTTTCCGGTCAGCAGGTGCAGGTTGTAGATAATGTTGTTCATCCAGACACCACGGGTATGCTGGTTTACACCCATGGTCCAGAGGGACATCACTCTGGTGTCGGGATCAGCATAGAGTTTCGCCAGCTCTTCCAGTTGTGCTTCGCTAACGCCAGACAGTTTTGAGACTTTTTCAGCCGTGTATTCGCTGACAAACTCTGCAAAGCCATCAAAGTCGAGAGGTGTTGCGCCACCATTTCCCGGGTTTTTGGCTTTCTTTTCCAGCTCGTGATCCGGGCGCAGGCCATAGCCAATATCCGTTACACCTTTGCGGAAAACAGTATGCTTCCTGACGAAGTCCTGGTTGACCTTGCCATTCTGGATGATGTAGTTGGCGATATAGTTACCAATAGCCAGGTCAGACTGAGGAGTGAAGATGATAGGTTGATCGGCCAATTCAAAGGAGCGGTGTTTAAAGGTAGACATCACCGCGACTTTTACGTGGGGGTTAGACAGACGACGGTCAGCCAGTCTTGACCAGAGTACCGGGTGCATCTCGGCCATGTTGGAGCCCCAGAGTACAAAAGCATCGGCATGTTCAAAGTCGTCATAACAACCCATGGGCTCGTCAATACCAAAAGTACGCATAAAACCCACAACTGCAGAAGCCATGCAGTGCCGTGCATTGGGGTCAATGTGATTCGAGCGGAAGCCGGCTTTCATCAACTTGGAGGCAGCGTAACCTTCCCAGACAGTCCATTGACCAGAGCCGAACATACCCACGGGAGGCATATCATCGGAGTTACGGGTTTTGGCGATGGCAGCTTTCCATTTTTCCGCCATGATGTCGAAAGCCTGATCCCAGGAGATCGGGGTGAAATCGCCGTTCTTGTTGAACTTGCCGTCTTTCATTCTCAACAGCGGTGTTTCAAGACGATCGCTGCCGTACATGATTTTGGCCAGGAAGTAACCTTTGATGCAGTTTAAACCTCTGTTGACAGGCGCTTCCGGGTCAGCCTGAGTCGCGACCACACGGCCGTGCTGTGTGCCTACCAGTACAGAGCAGCCAGTACCACAGAATCGGCAAGGCGCTTTGTCCCACCTGATCGCTGTCTCCTTGCTGCTGGTAATCAGGTTGGTTGCAACAGCGTTCATACTGACGCCCGCTGCTGCGGCAGTGGCGGCTATGGCACTGCTCTTGATAAAGTCACGGCGGCTTTGTTTCATGGTTCTTTTCCTGGGTCTTTCAATCTTTTCTCAGGGCTGTCTGGCGACCCTGAATAAGGAGTCTTTGTGCTTGTTATTCCTGGTGGGTGTACACCAGGGCAGTGGCAATGACGCCATCTACCTGACTGACTCGGGTTATGGTGTCGACCATGGTGCGTTCGCCGGGCTCTTCTTCAACGGTTACCACCATCTTTCCCGAAGGGTCGGTCATATGAACTTCAACCCCGGGCAGTGCTTGAAGACGCTCTTTTACTGCCACCATCCGGTCAGGATGGGTCTGAACCGAGAGTCCGGAAATGCTGTAGTGCAATGCTTCAGCCTCTTGTGGTGTCGGTATGGGCATTGGCGCTTTCTCTGGCTGTCATGGCGATCGCATCCACAGGGCATGAGGAAACACAGTCACCACAGGCGGTACATGGGTCTGGGTCAATGGCAGGCCCGGCTATTCCACCGGGTCGATATCGGAACTGGATAGCGGTGGGGTCACACACCTCTGAACAGGTACGACAATGTATTTGGTTCATGGCCAGACATTGATCGGAAATCAGGGGCTTCAGTTGCCATGGGGTCTCGCCATGTTTGTCGATTGCACCCGATGGACAGGTTTTTAAACAGGCACCACAGAAAGAGCATCCCGCTTTTCTGAAGTCAGCTTCCGGAAAACCTCCAGAACCTTGAATCAGTAGGCCTGTTTTACAAACGGCAAGGCACTGCCCGCATCGTGAGCAGAGATCTGTGAACAGCTCTTCCTGCAAACTCCAGGGGGGGCGAGCAGGTGGCTCGATGGGTTTGGTTCTTCTGGTCAACTGTGAGCGGCTGAAATGAGTTATCTTCTTCCCGGATGATGAAAAAAATTTTCCTGTCAATAACCCTCGACGATCAAGATCTATCTTCTGGCTCATGGCGTTGTGACCTTACTTGCATTGCGACTTTTCTGGCATGGAATCTGAGTTGAATTTCAGGCTCTTTCAGGCTTTGTTGAGGAGTATTTTAATGAGGATGAACGTTCAAAAAAGACCCTTCAGGGGCTTTGTGTGAGTTGGGGTAAGCCTGAAGTACCTCTAAGGTAGTAGTGGTTCTGCGAAGGTTTGATAAAGTCTTGGCTTGGCAATGCGGTGCGGATCTTTGTAGCCTCTGTTTTCAGCGGTAAGCGGGTCTTTAGGGGTACTCAATGTTGGTGTGGTTTGAGCTTCTTAGATGTCTCTGGCTACCAACGAAAAGAAAACCGGGATGGGTCTTTCTTCCTGGGTCGAATCAAGAATAAAGACCTGCCCCTAAATGCCTTTCGGCTCATCATTCTGTCAGTCAGTAGCTATTGTAAATATTGCACCTATGCTTAACGAAATTGAATGGGTGCGATTTACTGGATCCAAAGGTGGCAGAAATGCTGCTGTATATGTTTTTGCACATTGATCAATGTCAGGGTTTACTATTTTTTCCTGAATTCTGGTTTTTAAACCAAAAATATCATAAGGCCCAGCATTAAATACCGTTCGTTTAACCGGCCATGCACTCACTACATGTTCAGGCGGTATGCGTGTCGTGATGACTTCTTCAAAAGATTTGATAGAAGTGGTGTATAGCCCAGCTCCCGTCAGATCTGCAGCTGTTCTGCAAATGTCGATACCGGTATTGACATAACACTGATAAACATAGGTGCTGTCTTCCTCTCCAGGCTCAGGAATGAAAAGCTCAGGCGAGTCAGGCTCAGTCTGCGATGAAAACATTGGGAACCAGGTTGCGACTGCGACGTTGCGGCTAGTGCTGATGATCTTATTTTCTGAGTCGTTCACCAATTGGTAGCTACCAAAAAAGTCTGGTCCATGCGTTAGTTTATAGGGACTCAATTTTGTACTGAGCAGAGCTTCAAGGAAATCATTATCGTTAATAGAGTCTGAATCATCTGATTTTCGATTAAATCCCGTTTTGAAAATGGTTTCCGGAGGCCTCGAATCGCCCTTATATACCATTCCAATATGGGATGGAGTTTTCAGAGTAGGAGTAAACCTGAATTGACCCTCATGATGCCAGAATGGATTATGACTGAAAAATACATTTTCAGATTCTGGCAGGTAGGTTTTTCCTGGATATGCAGCAACCTCCCGGGCAAAGGCTTTGACTGTTTCAGTTGTTGCAGTTTGCCAGTCTGCAGGGGAGCTGAGTGGGTTGGTCTTAATTGTTTCACTGATGTGCATGGTTACACCTCCATTGGTCAATGAATACTGGTAGAACTGGATTTTCAGATTGCTCTTTCATCAGATGGAGTGTGAGATAGCATAACTAGCAAAATTCCAGAGGTTAATTGCATGTGCCTCCGAGTGCATGTGCCTCCGAGTCTGATAATAGAGTTAAATTTATTACTTGTTTGATCGTGCAACTATAAAAAAGTTCCATTAATTTTCTTTTCAGAACCAGGTAACTCTCCTCCATGAGTATTTTGCTTTCAAACCTGCGGCAAGGCATTAGACTTCTGGCCGAATTTACTGTTCTTGTTGAACATGCTTTCTTTCACTCTCAGCAGCGTTTTCAGGACGATCTCTGCTAAGGGCTGTTTTTGAAAGAAAGTAACTTTTGATTTTCTTATCGCAAAATCTAATAAAACTATACTAACGCACATCAAGATAGATGAAAGGGTGGTAACCATGAAGAAATATCAACCAATACTGCTTGTTGTTTACCTTGGTTTTATGAGTGCCAGTTATGCCGGATCACAACTGACCGAGACTGATTGTCACTATCTATACACTCCTCATGCCACAGATTGGGATTTTATACCCGCCAGTGATCCAACTACTGCCATCGGCGCTCAATGCATTCTTTTCGATTACGGTGGCAATTGTCCTGATGGCAGGCATCATCGCTGTTGTCTGGGTGTTGGTGGACTGAGCAAAGCTCCGGATACAGATTATTTAGGTGGTGTCAGTAGAATTGGCAAAGACTGGCTGCTGTATAAAGTTTACTCAACAAAAGCCGATCTCTTTCGGGCCGTCGATAGTGGTGAGATTAGAGAAGCCTATGAAAAATGCTTGCGTAATTAATGGCTGTGAGAGGATATCTGATAAGCACCTGTCTCAATTCCCGAAACTTTTTCCCACTCCTGCGGCAGTGGCGTCTGCGGCACTGCTTCTGATAAAGTCGTGACGACCTTGTGTCATGGCTCTCTTCCCGGGTCTAAATCTTTTCTCAGAGCTGTCTGACAGCTCTGAGTGTCGAGTCTTTATTTAAGGTGCATGTTGTTGAAGCCCATTCGTTTCAAGGCGCTGGCCGCTATTATCACCATCTGTTTTTTGGGGTTGCTCAGTGTTAGTGGTTCCTTGTGGTTTGCAGCGACGACAGAGAGTGATGCCGCTGCTATCAACCTTGCCGGATCATTGAGAATGCAGGCATGGCGTCTGGTAGATCGGGTCAATTCTGACAAGACCCGCCACAACGGATTGAACCAGTTAATCAGGACCTATGACAGCAGACTTGCCAGTCCTACTTTGAGGCATTTGGCTGACAGAACCGATATTATTGGCCGTCGTTATCAGGCTCTGGTCAGTGAATGGCACAGTGAGATGCGACCTTTATTGAGCGATAAAGCCGGATGGCGAGAGTTTGCGGATAAGGTTCCCGGTTTTGTTGATCGTTTGAACGATCTGGTGACCTCATTACAGTTGCATACCGAGCGAAAACTGCACTGGCTGGTGATCCTGGCGATTTTTTCGCTCTGTTCCATTCTGGCCATTGGGGCTGTGACGATAGGTTACATCCAATTGAACCTGATAAAGCCGGTTGAACAGCTCAGTTATGCGGCAAAGAAGGTCCGTCGTGGTAAGTTTGACCACCTGCGTCTCAATTATAAAAATGCCGATGAAATGGGGCAGCTGACAGAGACCTTCTCTGCCATGGCCGACAGCCTCTCGCTTCTTTATAGTGATCTTGAGGCTCAGGTATCAGGGAAGACCCGATCACTGGAGCAGTCAAACATGGCTTTGCAACTATTGTATGAATCTTCCCAAACATTGAGCATGAATCCCTACGATGAAGATCAACTGACGTTGTTGCTGGAACGCTGGAAGCGGCTGCTCGGACTTAAAAGGGCCTATGTCTGCCTGACTGGCAATGCGGGAAGCATGAAATTGCAGCGGATTTTTCCCCAGAGCGAGACTTTTAATGATGTCTGCAATACAGGTCAGTGTGAAGGCTGTATTCGAGAACCCTCATCGGACCTCCAGTTTTCACTGAGCCAGAATGATGAGGGTTATGGTTATCTGCAAATCTCTCTGCAAGATGGGCAGTCATTGACTGAAGAGAGCAGGCAGTGGTTGAGAACGTTTGGCGATATTGTTTCTGCCTCAATGTATCGCAGTGGCTACCAGACTCAGGAGAGGCAATTGCTTTTGCTGGAAGAGCGAGCCGTCATAGCCAGGGAGTTACATGATTCGCTGGCTCAGGCATTGTCTTACCAGAAAATTCAGGTTACTCGATTGAGGAAGGTTCTAAAGCGGATGGGAACGGAAGAATCGGTCGACTCAATTGTCGAAGAAATTCGTGAAGGCCTGAATAGTGCTTATCGCCAGCTCAGGGAGTTATTGAATACCTTCCGGCTCAATACGTCGTTTGGCAGTCTTGAAGGGGCACTGCAAGAGACGTTGAAAGAGTATGGTAAACGGGATGAGAGTGTGAAGTTTAACCTCGATTATCGTTTACGCTTCTGTCATCTTGATGCCCACCATCAGATTCATGTTTTACAGATTGTTCGGGAAGGGCTGGTCAATGTGATCCAGCATTCCGGGGCAAAAAAAGCAACGGTCGTCTGTGAACAGGTTTCGCCCGGGAAGGTTCAGGTATTGATAGACGATGATGGCTCCGGCTTCAGTGACGAGATCAATACCCCCGGCCACTACGGCACCACCATCATGCAGGAAAGGGCAGAGAGTCTCGGTGGCCAGCTTTATTTTGAAAGTTCCGGTTTTGGCGGGGCGCGGGTGCGTCTTGAGTTTTCATCGGTGTGAGAGATGATGAACGACACAAGTGTTTTATTGATTGATGACCATCCTTTACTCCGAAAAGGGTTGGCTCAGTTGATTGATGAAGAAGAGGGTTTGAAAGTCGTTGCCGAAGTGGGCGACGGAGTGACCGGATTGAAACTGGCCATTGAGTTCGAGCCGGATCTGATTCTGCTGGATCTGAATATGAAAGGTATGGACGGACTGGAAACACTCAAAGCGATGAGGGCTGAAGGAGTCGCTTCGCGGGTGGTGGTCCTCACCGTCTCAGAGCACAGGGACGATATTGCAGCGATGTTTCGCGCCGGAGCCGATGGTTATCTGCTAAAAGACATGGAACCTGAAGAACTCCTGAGCCAGATTTCACAGGCCGCCATGGGAAAACTGGCTGTGGATGCCCGGCTGGCAGAAGTGCTGGCTTCTGTTCTCAGGCCTGATAGCAGCGAGACCAGCAAGATTGATCTGCTGACACCTAAAGAAAGGGAGGTTCTCCAGTTTATTGCGGAAGGGGATGCCAATAAGGTGATTGCCCGAAAAATGGACATCAGTGAAGGCACAGTGAAGGTTCACGTCAAACGTCTGCTTCGAAAACTGGACTTTCGTTCGCGGGTTGAGGCTGCGGTCTGGTGGGTGAGCAGCCGGGATCGTTGATGACGCTTGCGACTGAGGGCATAGAGCTGAATAGAGTCAGGTGAATGTCAGCGAATTTACCCAATCTAGATAGTTAATTACTTCGGAACGAACGTCTTTTTCGATATAATCCTGCCCGAGTTTATGGCTGTTAGAGTGTTTTTTGAACAGCTACCAGGCGTCAATCGTAAACTGCTATGAAATTTCGGCCGTATAAGGGTGCAGAGACTTCAGGTCTCTGAACCACTCAATTGACAGACTGACTTTAGGGAAAACGACTTGCTCGAAGTGGCTAAGCTGGGGTGTGAACGAGACGATCGTGTTCTTTTTTCAAACCTCTCCATTCAACTGTCCCCCGGTGAGCTGCTACAGATAGAAGGCTGTAACGGAGCCGGTAAGACCACGCTTTTGAGAGTGCTGGCTGGCCTCTGCGGTGATTATCGTGGCGAGGTGATCTGGCAGGGACAGAAGCTTTCCGCGGTCTATGCAGACTTTCGGCTGTCAACCTTCTATTTTGGTCACAGACCTGCCATTAAAGCTGAACTCACTCCAATCGAGAATATTGTCTGGCGCTCAAATCTTCGTAATGAACGCTACCCAGAGCCATTGATTTTTTCTGCGCTGGAGCAAGTGAACCTTGCTGGCTATGAAGAGGTTCCCTGCGGACAACTTTCTGCAGGGCAGCACAGACGGGTGGCTCTGGCAGACCTTTCGCTTTCAACCGTGCCGCTGTGGATTCTCGATGAGCCCTTTACGGCTATTGATGTCGATGGCATGGCCTGGCTTGAGCAATTGCTGGCCCGGCATATTGAAAAAAACGGCGCTGTGGTGATGACCAGCCACCAGAGCCTGTCAAAGCTATCTGACCGGGTCAGAAAGCTCCGTCTGGAGACCTATGCAACTTCCGATGAAGAGACCGGTCATGAAGAGTCGGGGGCCTGGTTATGAGTGACACTTCATTGCAGGGAAACCAGTCATTGCAGGGCAGCCGGGCATTTCTGGGATTGGTTAAAAGAGACCTGATTCTGGCCTTTCGGACACCGGGACAGACCCTGAATCCAGTGGCATTCTATCTGATGGTCGCCAGTCTTTTTCCTCTGGGTATCGCCCCTGAAAAAGAACTTTTGTCTCAGTTAGCCGGAGGCATCGTCTGGATAGGCGCTCTGCTGGCGGTCCTTCTCTCCCTGGATTCCCTGTTCAGAAGTGACCAGGAAGACGGCTCACTGGATCAGCTATTGTTATCGCCGCACCCTTTGCCTTTACTGGTGTTGGCTAAAATTTCTGCGCACTGGCTGACCACTGGTGTAGCACTGATAGCTATGGCCCCCTTACTGGCTTTGATGCTGCATTTACCGGCTCAGGCTTTTCCTGCATTAATACTGAGTCTGCTGGTGGGTACTCCCCTGATGAGTCTCGCTGGAGGTATTGGTGCAGCGCTGACAGTGCGTGTTCAGAGGGGAGGAATACTACTGACATTGCTGTCTTTACCTTTATATATTCCTGTTTTGATATTCGGGACAGGGGCTGTTCAGACGGCAGTTGAGGGTATGTCCTATTCAGGGCACTTGTTGTGGATGGCAGCATTGCTGATGTTTGGATTGTGTCTGGCGCCGCTGGCGATAGCCGCATCACTGAGAATAGTTGCAGACTGAGCAACAGGAACCAGTCACGGTAGAGTAAATAATGAACTGGACTTTTTTTCACAAACTGGGGTCACCCAGATGGTTTTACGAAATCAGTGGCAAGTGGTTGCCCTGGTTGGCCATTCTGGCAGCCCTGTTGATGGCCATCGGCTTGATCTGGGGTCTGATGTTTACGCCACCGGACTATCTTCAGGGCAATAGTTACCGGATCATATTTATCCACGTTCCTACCGCCTTTCTGGCTTCTGCTGTCTACGTGATGATGGCCTGTGCAGGGGTCGTCACTCTGGTATGGAAAATGAAGCTGGCTGACATGGTACTGAAGTGCTGTGCACCCATCGGGGCTTCTTTCTGCCTGATGGCTCTGGTAACCGGTGCGATCTGGGGTAAACCGACCTGGGGTACCTGGTGGGTTTGGGATGCCAGACTGACCTCTATGCTGATTCTGCTGTTCCTTTATATGGGGGTCATCGCTCTTCGAGGTGCTATGAGGAACACCAGTACCGCTGCAAAAGCCTGCGCCATTCTGACTCTGGTCGGGGTGATCAATATCCCTATCATCAAATTTTCTGTCCAGTGGTGGAATACCCTCCATCAGGGCGCCACGCTCAAGTTGACTGAAAAGCCGTCCATGGCACCTGAGATGCTTTGGCCTCTGCTGATCAGTATTGCGGCTTTTTATCTGTTCTTTACCGTCGTCCTTATTCTCCGTTTGCGAACCGAAATACTGGACCGTGAGCGCCGAACCAAATGGGTTCACAAGACCGTATTGGCCAAACTGGAGAACTGAAAACTATGTATTTTGAGAGTCTGGCCAGTTTGATACATATGGATGGTCACGGTGTCTTTGTTTGGGCGGCCTACGGCATTGGTGTACTGATCATTGCCTACAACATAATTTCTCCTTTGCGGGCCAGAAAGCGGATTCTGTCACAGGTTCTGCGTCAGGTGCGCAGCAGCCGGTCCAGAGGCCGGAGCTTGACAGCGAACAGGCGCCAAAGCTCGATAGCTGACAGAAAGCAAAAAGTGACAATAACCCGTCAGCGGGAAGACAGAGTCAACATTAAAGATCAGGGTGTCCGGGAGGGAGAAGTGGAATGAATCCAGTTCGCAAACAACGCTTATTATTAGTGCTTTTATTGGTGGCCGGCGTCGGTATTGCTGTGGCCCTGGCTCTGTTTGCCCTGAAGGAAAACATCAACCATTACTTTTCTCCAGCCCAGATGGCCAGAGGCGAAGCGCCCGTCGGTCAAAGGATCCGTGGTGGCGGTATCGTCGTTCCGGGGACGGTCATACGTGATCCGAACAGCCTGAAAGCCAGATTCCGAATCAGTGATGGCGATGGCGAAGTGGAAGTGGAATATACCGGAATCCTGCCAGACCTTTTTAAAGAAGGTCAGGGCATTGTCGGAACCGGCAAACTGGATGAAAACCGTCGTTTTGTAGCCGAGGAGCTGTTAGCCAAGCATGATGAAAACTATATGCCTCCGGAAGTACAGAAGGCCATCGACAAAGCTCATGGTACGAAGTCAGGCAATCCGTCAGATAAGTCTGATGGCGCCCCGTCATACCCACAGGAGAGTCAACAGCCCGTTGAGAGCCTTCATTCTCAGGCATCGGAGAGCAAGTAATGAATCCTGAACTGGGGCTGTTTGCCCTGATACTGGCAACCTGTCTGGCCCTGCTGCAAAGTATTATCCCACTGGCAGGTAGCTACAATGGCCGACTGAACTGGATGGCCACTGGTAAAACACTGGCAACAGGTCAGTTTGTTTTTGTCCTGTTGTCGTTCATGTGTCTGGTAGTTGCTTTTGTTTCGGATGACTTTTCGGTTCAGTACGTGGCCAGCAACTCAAACTCCCTGCTGCCTGTTTACTACAAGGTGACTGCCGTCTGGGGTGGCCATGAAGGTTCTCTGTTGCTCTGGATTCTGACCCTGACCGGTTGGGGGCAGGCGGTTGCCCTGCGCAGTAACAAACTGCCTCCGGAACTGTCTGCAAGAGTGTTATCGGTCATGGGTATGATCAGCGTTGGCTTTATGCTGTTTATCCTGCTGACCTCTAACCCGTTCACCCGTATTCTGCCATTTCCTCCTGCCGACGGTTCTGATCTGAACCCGCTGCTGCAGGATCTGGGTATGATTGTGCACCCGCCCATGTTGTATATGGGGTATGTAGGTTTTGCCGTCGCTTTTGCCTTTGCTATTGCGGCATTGCTCGGTGGCCAGCTGGACAGCGCCTGGGCACGCTGGGCTCGCCCCTGGACAACCGTGGCATGGTGCTTCCTGACTGCAGGTATTTCCCTGGGTAGCTGGTGGGCCTATTACGAGCTGGGCTGGGGTGGCTGGTGGTTCTGGGACCCTGTGGAAAATGCTTCCCTGATGCCCTGGCTGACGGGTACGGCACTGATTCACTCTTTGGCAGTGACTGAAAAACGCGGACTGTTCAAGAGTTGGACACTGCTGCTGGCGATCACCACATTCTCCCTGAGTCTGTTTGGTACTTTCCTGGTTCGTTCCGGTGTGCTGACCTCGGTTCACGCCTTTGCCAACGATCCTGAGCGTGGTCTCTTTATCCTGGGCTATCTGCTGGTGGTGGTGGGTGCTTCCCTGACCCTGTTTGCATTCAGGGCACCGGAAGTGAGAAGTAAAATCAGTTTCTCCCTGCTATCCCGTGAAACCCTGTTGTTGCTGAATAACATTATTCTGGTGACCAGCTGTGCCACGGTATTACTGGGTACTATGTTCCCACTGCTGCTGGATGCCTTGGATCTGGGCATGATTTCTGTAGGCCCTCCCTACTTTAATCTGCTGTTTGTTCCTCTCGCCATGCTGCTGGCTGCCTGCCTGGGTATCGGTATTCTGCTGAACTGGAAAAAAGGCTCCGTCAGCTGGCTGAAACAGCAGGTACGCTGGATTCTTATTGTCTCTGTTATCGGCGGTGTCGCATTCAGCTTCCTTTACGGAGATCGCTTCCGGGTCAGTGAAGCGCTGGCGATTGGGCTTGTCCTCTGGATGGTTCTAACCATTGGTAAGGATGTACGTAATAAAACCCGTAATACCGGCCTGCTGAGAGGACTGACAAAGCTCAAGCCAGCCTACTATGGCATGCAACTGGCGCACCTGGGTCTGGCGGTTACCTTTATTGGTGTGGCACTGACGTCTGGTTACAGTGTTCAAAAAGACCTGCGGATGAGTCCCGGTGACTCTGCCCAGGTCGGTGCATACGTCTTCCGGTTTGATGGTGTGAGTCAGCGTCAGGGGCCTAACTATGTGGCGGACTACGGCACTATAAGCGTCTTTGAGGATGAGAAGAAAATAGCTGTCCTCGAACCGGAAAAGCGTATTTATACCGTGCAGAACATGCCAATGACAGATGCGGATATTGATCCGGGCTTAACCCGTGATCTTTATGTTGCCCTGGGCGAGCCGCTCGGTGGCGATAGTTGGGCAGTCCGTCTCCACGTCAAGCCTTATGTTCGTTTCATCTGGCTGGGTTCCATCTTTATGGCTCTGGGTGGTTTGCTGGCGATTTCTGACAAGCGATATCGTGTCCGTCTCAAGAACAGGAAAGAGGCTTTAATGGGTAACAAAAAGCCCTCCCGGGATTCAGGTAAGGATGCGGCCATCACGACAGGAGGTCGGGCGTGAAGCGTTGGAAACTGTTTCTGCCATTAGGTTTCTTTCTGACGTTCTGTGTGCTGCTTTATATCGGTTTGTTCATGGAAGATAAAAGTGAACTGCCTTCTATGCTGCTGGATAAACCTGTTCCGGAATTCAGCCTCAAAAAGCTGAAGCAGCCTGAACAGAGCGTTACTGAAGCAGCGTTGAAAGGCAAGGTTCTGCTGCTCAATGTCTGGGGTTCATGGTGTCCGGCCTGTAAGATTGAGCACCCTTATCTGATGAAGCTGGCCCGGGAAGGTATCAATATTGTTGGCGTCAACTACAAGGATGAGCGTCAGGATGCTCTGAAGTGGCTGGATCGCCTCGAAGATCCTTACCTTTTTAACATTGCTGATAACGATGGCAGGCTGGGTCTGGACCTGGGTGTATACGGCGCACCGGAAACTTTTCTGGTCGACAAAAAGGGTGTGATTCGTCACAAGCACATCGGGATCATTGATGACCGGGTCTGGAAGGAAGATCTCAAGCCTCGTTACGACGCCCTGCAGAAGGAGTTAGTGCAATGACTCTCGACTATTTGTTCAGGCACTCATCGCTGCTGAAATCTGCAAGTATTGTTCTTTCTTTCAGGCTCATACTGTTGTTGTTTGTCACGGTACTGCTGGTCAGCCCGGGCGCCTATGCCGGGGTCATTGAAAACTACCAGTTTGATTCTCCGCGACAGCAGGAGCAGTTTTTCCGACTGAACGAAGAACTGCGCTGCCCTCAATGTCAGAATCAGTCTATTGCTGATTCCAATGCACCTATTGCTAAGGATCTGCGTCGTGAAGTTCACCGTATGATTGTTGAGGAAAAGGCAGATGATGACACCATTATCCAGTTTATGCTGGATCGGTACGGTGACTTTGTTCTCTATAAACCCAGAATGGATGCCCGTACCATCGCCCTCTGGTTTGGTCCTCTGATTCTGCTGTTGCTGGGCATGTTCATACTGTTCAGAATCCTTAAACGGCATCGTCCCGGGATCGAAGATGAGACACTGGACGAGCAGGACAAAGCCGAGCTTGAAAAGATACTGGGTGGTAAAGATAAATGACGCAGTTCTGGATAATCGCTTCCATTTTAACTCTCACTGGTATGGCTCTCGTAGTTATGCCACTGTGTTACCGCAGTCGACCTGCTGCGGATCAGGGGGTTTCTGACAAGGCTTCCAATATTGCTTATTTCAAAGAGCAGGAAGCCGAACTGAAAAAGCAGCTGGATCAGGGTTTGGTGACACCGGAAGATGCTGAACTGATTCGCACTGAGCTGGAAAAGAAGCTGCTGGAAGATATGGCTGATAAGAAAGAGAAGCCCAGTTACACCGGCACTAGTAACAAAGGCCTGGCTCTGTTTCTGGCCTTCCTGATTCCAGCCATGGCTGTGCCCGTTTACCTTTACCTTGGTTCACAGACAGAACTGTCTGTCGTTGAGATGATGAACCGGGATGTGTCTCACGAAGAGATGATCTCTACCCTGGAAGCGTGGAGTGACAAACGACCTGACAATGCTCAGGCCTGGTATATGCTGGCAGGTCGTTACATGGCCAGAGGTGAGGTTAATAAGGCGATTGACGCTTATAAAAAGCTATACACCGTCACCGAAGGCAGTCCTCAGGCGGCGGCCCAGCTGGCTCAGGTGCTGTTCCTGGCGAACCGCAACCAGATCAATGGTGAGGTGCGTGGCCTCTATCAGGATGCACTGAGCAAGGATGAAAGCAACACCACGGCATTAGGGCTCAAGGGTATTGATGCTTTTGAGCGGGAAGACTACCAGCAGGCAGTTCAGGCCTGGACCAAAGCCCTCTCTTTTGAAAATGATATGGCTGCCCGACAGTCGTTGTCTGCTGGTATTACCAAAGCACGCAAGCTGATGGGTGAAACGGTTGCAGAATTGAGGATCAATGTCGAATTGGCTCCTGAACTCAGTGACCTTCCGGGTAAAGCCAGAGTTATTGTTTTTGCCCGTGAGAGCGGTGCCAAAAAGCCCCCTATTGCTGCTATTCCTCTGCAGGTCAGCGACCTTCCCAAAGAGGTAATACTGGACGATAATGCCGCCATGATGATGGGCTCAGGCAGCCTCTCGGATACAGAAAGTCTGGATGTAGTCGCGCGTATTACACTTTCAGGCGATGTGGCTCAGGCTGATTATCAGGCTGAGGTCCGTGATGTGAAAATCAAGGATAACGGCGTTATTCAGCTGCGGATTGCACCTGCCAGCTGATCTTGCTGCTATTTTGAATTCTTTAAATTCTTTAAATCTGCTGCCTCGTTGACTGACCGGGCAGCGCTATTTTTCTTCCTGTACAACTCGTTCCATTTCCGCCTCTTCATGCCTGTTTACTGCGATTTAGTCTACGATGACCGATTCAATGTCAGGAAAGGTAAATTTCCAGGAGGGCATGGTCTGTGGTCCGGGAGAGGGCTGATAGTCCATCCGTCGGTCATGTTTCATCCTGTATTGGTTGTGATTGATACGATTCTGGCGACTGATGCCAGATTCTTCCTCGATCAATACCGGAGCGGGGCGCTGGTCATTATAGAAGCTGTCATCCTGAACCATTGGTTCGGTGACACACCCTGCTAATAGGCTGCACAGTATTATTGTTGTTGTCGGTAAGAGCAGTAGTTTTGTCATAGTGAGTGTTTTCCTGTTTTGTATTTATTAAAAGTGATACAGAATTATAGACGCTGTTATCAAAAAAATAAGACACCCATAAAAAGAAGAGAAAGAAATAAGACACCCATTTAATATTTAATAAGACATTTAAAAACTGTATTCCCAAAAAAGGATCTGAAAACTTATCTTCGAATAGCTTATCAACGAGCCAAATAGGAGCATTCGACGAACAGAGGCTACTCAGGCCATGATTCAGACGACACAAACTTATTCCGACTTAAAGTCGAGGAGGGATAAAGAGAAAGTGTTTAATTTCTTAACTGACTTCTACGCTAACCTGTCAGATACAAACGGCTACAGACGTTTAAGCCTTGAAGCCACTTCTGTCCGGCTTCAAGTGCATAAGCCTTCATCACCTCCAGACGGCCAACTGCCCGATAAAGCAGAAATAAGACACCCATTCAATAAGACATTTAAAAACTGTATTCCCAAAAAAGGATCTGAAAACCTATCTTCGAATAGCTTATCAACGAGCCAAAAATAGAGATATAAGACACCCAAAAAAATACCCAAAAAAAATAAGCCTCGTCAGCAAATCTGTGGTGACAAAAGCAGAAATAGATATAAGACACCCATAAAAGAGAGAAATAGATATAGAGAGATATAAGACACCCAAAAAAATACCCAAAAGCAGAAATAAGACACCCATTGAATAAGACATTTAAAAACTGTATTCCCAAAAAAGGATCTGAAAACCTATCTTCGAATAGCTTATCAACGAG
Source organism: Endozoicomonas sp. 8E (assembly GCF_032883915.1). Taxonomy (NCBI): domain Bacteria; kingdom Pseudomonadati; phylum Pseudomonadota; class Gammaproteobacteria; order Oceanospirillales; family Endozoicomonadaceae; genus Endozoicomonas; species Endozoicomonas sp. 8E. The sequence goes on from NZ_CP120717.1 coordinate 2,528,980, forward strand.
CCAAATAGGAGCATTCGACGAACAGAGGCTACTCAGGCCATGATTCAGACAACACAAACTTATTCCGACTTAAAGTCGAGGAGCAGCAGAAATAAGACACCCATTCAATAAGACATTTAAAAACTGTATTCCCAAAAAAGGATCTGAAAACCTATCTTCGAATAGCTTATCAACGAGCCAAATAGGAGCATTCGACGAACAGAGGCTACTCAGGCCACGATTCAGACAACACAAACTTATTCCGACTTAAAGTCGAGGAGGGATAAAGAGAAAGTGTTTAATTTCTTAACTGACTTCTACGCTAACCTGTCAGATACAAACGGCTACAGACGTTTAAGCCTTGAAGCCACTTCTGTCCGGCTTCAAGTGCATAAGCCTTCATCACCTCCAGACGGCCAACTGCCCGATAAAAACGATTATTCCTTTGCATGGTTTTCAGCCACTCATCAGGATCAATTTCCAATCTTTCAAGAATAGGAGGGGTACACGACGGGATGGAACCTTTCTTATCTGTTCTGACAACGCGGCCAGTCCAGTCAACCAGTTCCAGATAGTCGTGAAGAAGGTAGGGAAGGGCAACGTCCGTATTCTGTCCCTGCAAACACATAGGTTTCAGGGTCAGCGGCTGCTTTTTAGTCTCGGTATTTGTAACCTGTTCCACCCGTTCCTGAATCGACGTGTAGTTCGACTCTTCCGGTGTTTCTACCTTTCCAGCCCGAATCGGATTCAAGTCAACATAGGTCATGCAGGTTAGTAACGCTGCTTCGTCCAGCAATGCCTGGCTTTTAAAGCGTCCTTCCCAGAAGCGTCCTTTACACTCGTCTTCTTTGTTGGCCTCACGAGCAAGATATTCATTCAGGCAGCGCATAAACCAGCTGATATCCTTTAAACGACGCCGGTATTCCTCAGCATATTCATCAATACGGGCCAATTCAGCGCTGCCCAGTTTGTCAGCGGCCAAATGCCTTTGCACCAGAAGTGGACCTGTAAACAAGGTCGTCCAACGGTGAAGCACTTCGTCCCGTGACCAGCCTCTGGCAGATAACTGATTGATGTGCAAAACCACATGGTAATGATTCGACATGACAGCGTAAGCGCAGACTTCGATAGCGAAGACTGAAACCAGTTCCCGAAGTTTATCCACCACCCATTGGCGGCGATGCTCGTAGTTCTTGCCAGTCAGGTGGTTCTCTCCACAGAGGTAAGCCTGACGGACACATCTCGCCATGCAGTGGTAATAAGGCGTTGAGCTGGGGTCAATCAGGGTATTGCGAGCTTGGGCCATGAACCAACCTGTTTGGGCAAAAAATCAGTTGTAGGTGAAAAGTAGACTAGGTGGATGGTAAAGCAAATTTATGGGTGTCTTTTTTTTCCCCAGGCTTCATAGGGAGTGGAGTCCTGACCTCCAAAGTATGCTGCTTACTGCTCTCATCCATACAGATCAGTGGTCGATTCGGATCATGTGGTTGTTGATAAACATCCAAAACACGTTCCATAGCGCAAACAAATTCTGCGTTTGCTTTTTTTGGAATACACCACTCCTTTTTCTGCCAAGGCTTCAACTCGTTTTTTTTAACTCTCGGCCAATGGTTTGATGCGAGATGGAATTGACATGCTCCAACTCAACCATACGGTCAGCGAGAAGCTGTAGCGTCCAGCGGCTATGACCTTCTGGTGGTGTTGAGCAAGCCAGAGCTGTCAATGCCGCCTGCTGCTCCCCCTGGAGTTTTCTTGGGCGGGCAATGCCATTGAACTTGCTATTAACAGCAATATCCAGCCCTTCAAGTACACAGCGTTTGCGTGTTCTCTGAACCGTTTTCGTTGAAACACCACAGGTTTGGCTGGTCTGGAGCTCCGTCAGTTTTGGCCCGTTTTCATCGAGACACAGGAGGATCTGGGCATGAATACGTTTATGCTTGGCCACCTTGGTCTGGTGAATGAGGTCTTTTAATTGCTGCTGTTCGTCTATGGACAGGCGGATACGGTATTGAGCTGGCATAGGTCACCCTGATCTGAATCAGGGAGAAGAATGCCAGAATGGAAAATTCCGGCATTGCTGCAGGACAAAGAAACTGGAGTTATGTACTAGGTGGATGGTAAAGCAAATTTATGGGTGTCTTTTTTTTCTTTTTTATGGGTGTCTTTTTTTTCTTTTTTTTCTTTTTTTTCTCGTTTATGGGTGTCTTTTTTTTTCTCGTTCTGCTGAAAGACAGAAACATTGTTAGCTGCACTTAACAACCTGTTATGAACTTCCACCCTGAAAAGGTTTCTAACTCAAGACGCAAGTTTTGAACATGCTTGCTGATTGAGGATAAATTCCAGCTTTCAGGAGTCCAGTCGTGAATGTAACAAATAATAAGCCCATCACTGTCGATTCATTGTTGTTTAATTCTGCAAAATCTCAATCGTCGGCAGCAACAGGTACCACTGTGGGTGGCGACATCACGGTGTTTGGCAATTGCGAACCTTCATTGCTGAACTTATCTTTGGTGGAATACTCACTCATTTTTAGATCTTTGGATCTTCGGGATATTCGCAGTTTAGAACAGGTGTGCACCCACTTAAGCAAAGCTGTCAAAGACGATAACGCCCTGGCAAAAGCATGGTTTCGCCGACTTCCTTCATCACACCAGTACCGACTAAGCCAAACCATCACTGCAAAAAATGATCAACAATTCCATAGTTGGCTTGAGTCGTTTATCAATGATCAGGCGCTAGTGAAGTCAATGAGTGAACTCCGAATGAGGAGTAAATATGTACCTGCTCTGTTATTTTTCACCAAGACTGTGCTGATGTCTCAATGTGAAAAATTTAATTTGGTTACAAAAGAAATTAACTGTGCATCGCAGACGTTCGAATCAGCGGTCCAATCAGCCAGCCTTAGTGCCGATAGTCGCCACCTGATGATTAACGGCTATCTTAGGACGGAAATTTACGTTCATATGGCTGATGAATTATGGACAAAAAAAGCCACCATTCCTCATGAAAGTTGTTTGACTTCAGCTGTCTTCAGCCCCGATGGTCACCATCTGCTGATCACCACACGTTATGCTGCGGAAATCTACGTTCATAGGGCTGATGAATCATGGGCAAAAAAAGCCACCATTTCTCATGATGATCGGGTCCATTCAGCTATCTTCAGCCCTGATAGTCATCATGTAGTGACCGCCAGTCATGATCGCAGAGCGAGAGTATATGGCCTTATGGACGATGGCTCATGGAAGCAAGAAGCCATTATTCGACATAGTGGTCCTGTCCTATCAGCCATTTTCAGCAACGATGGCCGCCATGTGGTAACCAACGATCTGAACTTCACACGTAAAACTGGCCAGATAGCCGATGGATCATGGGAATACGCAGATAGCATTAATTTAGGTGGTGCCAGTTTCAGCCCTGATGGCCGCCATGTGCTTGCCAGAGAGGGTTTCGAGGCAAAAATCTTTATTTCGGATGAGGCTGGTGAATCATGGCTAAAAAAAGCCACCATTCCGCACGAGGGTCTTGTCACCTCAGCCACCTTTAGCCCCGATGGTCTATCTGTGTTGACTGTCAGTAAAGATGGTATGGTAAAAATTTGTGGCCAGAAAACCGATGGATCATGGGAACAAGTACAAACCTTTCGCCACGATGGAACTGTCAAGTCAGCCACTTTCAGCCCTGATGGCCGCTATGTGGTGACTGCCTGTAGCAGTGGTACGGTGAAAATATATGGCCAGAAAGCCGATGAATCATGGGAACAAAAAGCCATCTTTGACCATGGACACAGAGAGGTTTTAGTCCGTTTTGGCCCTGATGGCCGACATATGGTTATTTATGGCGATATCAGAACAGCGAAAATCATCGGTCAGCAAACCGATGGAACCTGGTCAGAAAAAGCCGGTATTTCCCATAATAACCTGATCCGAGCAGCCTTCTTCAGCTCCGATGGCAGCTATGTGGTCACTGTCAGTCGAGATGCCAGGGTGAAAATCACTGAACTACGAATGAGTGATCGATTGTTTGCCGTTACTGAGTGACGCCATTGTGCGTCTGCTGAAAGACAGAAACATTGTTAGCTGCACTTAACAATCTGTAAAACAACACCGGGCTGTCAGATTATTCTTTTCGCTACAACAGACCATCCATGGTCTGAGTTGCTGATGGGCCATTCTGGCCTTGGAGAAGATAACCGGATAGCTCAATCCGAAAAAAAATCATCATGGGCTCGGCGACAGAGCCTGCTAACAGGCTGCACAGTATTATTGTTGTGTTTTGTCATAGTGGGTGTTTTCCTGTTCCTGTTTCCCTTGGCTGGCATCAATCCCGTATTAGCTTTAATGCGTTGGTTACGGAACTAAATTAATTAACTGCTGTCATAACATTCGATCAAATTCTTTTGCGCTAGGGTCTGTCAGGAGAATTCACTATCAAGCTGGCATTCAATGGTTTGCAGATCCCGCAGATGACTTGATCGTACTTTAACTAAAAAAAACTTTCATGGAGGAATTAATCATGATAAATCCAAACTCAACTCACCCGGTTGATCGTTCTCAAAATAGCCAACCTGCTGAAGCAGGTAATCATTGTCCTATATGCAAAAAAGTGTTTGGCAGAAATGTGACTGTCACTGCTTGTTGTTCAAAAAAAATTGACACTGGCTGTTTGCGACAGGCGTTTCAAGCTACTCCACTGGAGGCAAGGCTAAAATGCCCATTATGCAAAGCCAGGCAGCCTGATTCAGCGCAATCAGAACCTTCATTAGTCAGCGTAGGGGCGCAGCGAAACATACCAGTTTCCTTTAACGAGCCTCAGGGTGCCTGTTTGTCACAATCGGCCTCAGGTGGTTTTTCCGCTGCTCAAATAGCAGAGATGCCGACACTTCACGGAGGACAGATTTATATTCTGCCTACTCAGGGGCTGAGACAAAAGTGTATTCAGGGCACCAGTCGAGGGCAAACGGACGAAACCTGGGCACTGAGAAACGATCTGGTAAAGGCTTTGAATAACGGGTTGTGGGATGAAGTATATCGTTTGCAGCGCATTATCCGGGACACTGGGGCAAGTCAGACGGACAGAGTGCTCAGGGTAAGGCCGACGCAAGACGCCAAGCTGGCACTGAGTCACAAGCTGATAGAGGCTGTGAATAATGGCTTGTGGGATAACGCAGATCTTTTACAGCAGGTTATTAAGAGCATCGATGCATGGCTGGCATACGAAGACCAGCAGGCACTGGCTAACAAATTGATGGAGGCTGTGAATGATGAGTCTTGGGATATTGCAGATCATTTACAGCAGATTTTTAAAGGCACCTGGACAATACTGCCGAACGAAGACATGAAGGCACTGAGTCATAAGCTGATAGACGCTGTGAATAATGGATCGTGGGAAAACGCATATAATTTGCAAGGCATTATCCAGGGCACCATGACAAGGCTGACGGACGACGACCAGCGGGCACTGATTAACATGTTGATAGAGGCTGTGAACAATGGGTTATGGGAAAGAGCATTTAGTTTGCAACGCATTATCCAGGGCACCGGGGCAAGGTTGATGGACGATGCTACTATGGCAAGGCTGACGGACGACGACCAGCGGGCACTGAGTAACATGCTGATAAAGGCTGTGCAAAATGGGTTGTGGGATGACGCAAATAGTTTTCAAGGTATTATCCAGAGCACCGGAGCAAGGCCGACAGACGACGACCAACGGGTACTGAGTGACATGCTGATAGAGGCTGTGAATAATGAGTCCTGGGATAACGCCCATAGAATTCAATGCATTTTCGAGGGCATCGGAGCAAGACTGATGGACGATGGCAAGGTGACAAGGCTGACGTACGAAGCTCAGCAGGCACTGAGTGACAAGCTGATAGAGGCCCTGGAAAATGAGTCTTTGGATAAAGCGGATATTTTCCAGAAGATTATTAAGAGCAGCGGAGCAAGGACGACGTACAAAGCTCGTGATCTAGTGGAATTTAAGCTGATTCAAACCATAACATATAGTGATTTGAGAGGAAACACATCGCGAATGGAAGACATTATGCGCGGCATTGGGATGAATATCCCCCCATCAGTCGCGCAGGCTATGCATATCTTGTCTGAAGGGACGTATAGAGCAATGTTCGACTATTAGCAAAATTGCCGTAAGCTTTCGCCAAATCGAGGGGGTTGCATAAGTAGCTAGCAAAGCTGAGACAAGGCAAAAAGTGTTGAGAAAATGCAGTTTACAGGGATTGACTGAGCATTATGAGCCACTTTTTAAAGCAGTACCCGCTTTGCTTGCTACTTTTGCAACAGCCTCGTTAGTGCGGCTGGCATCAATCCCGTTTTGGCTTTGAAGGCGTTGGTTACGGAACTAAATTAATCAACTGCTGTCAAAAAATACACGATCAAATTTTGTGGCGCTAAGGTCTGCCAGGACAATTCAGAATCAAGGTGGCGTTTAGAGGTTTGCAGATCCCGCAGATGACTGGTTCGCACTTTAACTGAAAAAACTTTCATGGAGGAATTAATCATGATAAATCCAAACTCCACTAAGCCAGTTGATCATTCTCAAAATAGCCAACCTGCTGAAGCAGGTAATAGCTGCCCTATATGCAAAATAGTGTTTGGCAGAGATGTGACCGTCACCGCTTGTTGTTCGAAAAAAATTGATACAGCCTATTTGCTACAGGCGCTTCAAGCTACTCCACTGGAGGTAAGGCTAAGATGCCCATTGTGCAACGCCGGGCAGCTTGATTCAGCGCAATCAGAACCTTTCTCAGTCAGAGTCGGGGCGCAACGGAACATACCAGGTTTCTTTAACGAGCCTCAGGGTGCCTGTTCCTCACAATCGGCCTCTGGTAATTTTTCCGCTGCCCAAAAAGCAGAGAGAACAACAAGTCATGAAAGACAGATGGATACCCTGCCTCCCCGGGAACTTCAACAAGACAGTATTCAGGGCACCAGGGCAGGGCTGACGGAAGACGATTATTGGGCACTGATTGGCAATCTGACAGAGGCTCTGAATAATGGGTTATGGGATAAGGCATATATCATTCAACGCGCTATTCAGGACACTGGGATAAAGCTGAAGCCCAGTTACATCTGGGTGAAGAATGACGCTAAACTGGCACTGGGTAACATGCTCATAGAGGCCGTGGACATTGGGTTTTGGGAAAAGGCAGATCTTTTACAGCAGATTTTTAAGAGCATCGGGGCAACGCCGAGCTACGACGTCCAGAAGGCACTGGGTAACAGGCTGATAGAGGCTGTGAATAATGGGTTGTGGGATGAAGCAGATAGTTTGCGATGCATTATCCAGGGCACAGGGGCAAGGCCGAGCTACGACGTCAAGAAGGCACTATTTAACAGGCTGATAGAGGCTGTGAATAATGGGTTTTGGGATAAAGCATGTAGTTTGCAATGCATTATCCAGAGCATCGTGTTACGGGTGCCGGACAATTTCCAGGATGCACTGTGTAACAAGCTCATTGAGGCCGTGGATGATAAGTCCTGGGATAAAGCAGATATTTTACGGCAGATTATTAAGGGCACCAGGGCAATACCGCAGTTCGAACACGAGTGGGCTCTGGGTAATAGGCTGATGGAGGCTGTGAATAATGGGTTGTGGGAGGAAGTATATAGCTTGCAACGCATTATCCAGGACACCGGGCCTCGGCCGACGAGCAAAATTCTCTGGGTAAGGCCGACGCACGAAGCCGAGCGGGCACTGAGTAACATGCTGATAGAGGCTTTGAATAACGGGTCGTGGGATAACGCAGATCTTTTACAGCAGGTTATTAACAGCATCGGGGCAAGTCTTGCGGACGCCGACGAACGGATACTGAGTAACAAGCTGATAGAGGCTGTGAATAACGGCTTGTGGGATAACACAGATAGAATTCAACGCATTTTCCAGGGCACCGGGGCAAGGTTGTCGGATGACGACCAGCAGGCACTGGCTAACAAACTGATGGAGGCTGTGAATAATGAGTCTTGGGATATCGCAGATCGTTTACAGCAGATTTTTAAAGGCACCTGGACAATACTGCCGAACGATGACATGAAGGCACTGAGTCACAAGCTGATAGAGGCTGTGAATAATGGATCGTGGGAAAACGCATATAATTTGCAAGGCATTATCCAGGGCACCATGACAAGGTTAACGGACGACGACCAGCGGCTACTGATTAACATGTTGATAGAGGCTGTGAATAATGGGCTATGGGAAAGAGCATTTAGTTTGCATCGCATTATCCAGGGCACCGGGGCAAGGTTGATGGACGATGGCACCATGGCAAGGCTGACGGACAACGCCCAGCGGGCACAGGGTAACAAGCTGATAGAGGCTGTGCAAAATGGGTCGTGGGATGACGCAAATAGTTTTCAAGGCATTATGCAGAGCACCGGGGCAAGGCTGATGGACGATGGCACCGTGGCAAGGCTGACGGACGACGACCAGCGGGTACTCAGTGACAAGCTGGCAGAGGCTGTGCTAAAGAGGTTGTGGGATAAGGCAAACAGTTTTCAAGGCATTATCCAGATCACCGGGGCAAGGCTGACAGACGACGACCAGCGGGCACTGAATGACATGCGGATACAGGCTGTGTATAACGATTCCTGGGATGACGCAGTTAGAATTCGATGCATTCTGGAGAGCATCGGAGCAAGGCCGATGGACGATGGCAAGGCTGACGTTTGAAGCTCAGCAGGCACTGAGTGACAAGCTGATAGAGGCCTTGGATAATGAGTCTTGGGATAAAGCAGATATTTTCCAGAAGATTATTAAGAGCAGCGGAGCAAGGACGACGTACAAAGTTCCTGATCTACTGGAATTTAAGCTGGTACGGAGCTTAACGATTAATCAGTTAAGAGAAAAGTTTGGCAGAAATGTGACTGTCATTCGCTGTTGATTCGCTGTAGACGGTATAAAACTTAAACGGTTAGCTGCTGGTCGGGACAACGAAAATTTTTAGGGATTATTAAGTTCCATGCTACTTATTTGGTGCTTAAGCCCTGATAAGGAGTGGGTATTTTCTAAAGGAGTTTTAATTATGTTTCCTAAACTGTCAACGATCTATATTCCGGTTCGACCCTTACCATCAGTATCTGAAAATTCTATCAAAAAATTGGATGTCGAGAATGAGAAGGGTGACCCTGAGTTCAGTATTGATCTGGATGAAATGCATGCTCGGGCCAGCCAAGAGAGTTATCTGGTTTGGGCAGGAATTGTCAGCGATAAAGCTGATCAAATAAATCATTTTGAAATAACGGTGGCCAGGGGTGAGTCAGTTTTTCTGAAGTTTCAGCCAAAGTCAGGGTATGATTGCAAGTTTCATATGACTGCCATCAGGCACCGGGATGTGAAAATATTTCTGGTCAACGACTACACCGATAAGCGAGTGATAAAGGCTTCCAGGATAGTTGGCGAACAAGGTCAAGATAAAATATTTGTTCTGGCTGATGAGGTGCCAGATTACTCTGCAAGATTACGAAGTTTTCACCTCTTGTTACGTCATATCCAAGGCACTGACGTGAAGGAATTAATAACCCGTCTGGCAAGTAAGGGGTTTTATCTCAAAGATGGTTTTGTCCGCTGTAATGGCTGTGAATACCGTAAAACCCTGAAGCAGTTTACCGATTATATGGACTCCTCAGGGAGCTATCTGGCATCAATGAAATCCATGCTGGCTGTTGTTCAGACCATATTGGGCAAAAGTGATGTTGAACACGATGATGACAATTGTTATCTGGCCAAAACGGATAAGAAAACATTTCTCCGTGTCAGTTACCCGCCAGATCCCAAAGTCGATGGTGGGTATAGTGAACAGGGGCACTATCTTGTCTGCCAAGCTGGTCGCAAAAATTGCATCGAGTGCCCAAGCTATACCGAACGGTGGCCATACAAGAAACTGAAAGAAATTTATGCAGAGCATCCGCAAAAGAAGTACCGTGATCGTTTCCTCAATCACGATAATCAATCTTTTCTGTTTACCACAACGGTTCCAAAATCGGCAATGCTGTCTCAGGATGATTTAATTTATGAGGCTTCGCAGATTAAAACCGATCTTGATGGGTTGCGACAAAAGTATAATGATTTTCAGCGCTTGGTGGATCAGTTATCGGATCATAATCCAGAGTTAGTCAAAGCATTAAATTTGCCTGCGATACAAAGCCTTTTATCCCCTGAAATTGGCATGCTTTTTTCCAGAATCATCTTCAAAATCGGCGAGAAATCGGCCAAAAACCTGTCATGTCATGATAAACAGGGCTTGCGCCATTTGCTTGATCAATTGCTGACATTTATCGAACATCAAGGTGGTGATGTTGGCGATAAAGGCTTTAAGTGTCTCGGTATATACGCCGACGAAAACGATGCTAAAAAAGCTGCACGCAAGGAATTTTCAGCACTGTCAGGGCAAAGCGAAATATCACCAATGCAGCAGCAGTGGCAGGAGCTTAAAACAGGGTTTGCCCAGGCTATTACCTCCACAATACTGAGACCTTTACTTAAGATACTCACCACCGACGGGATGGGTGATCACGTCATGAGTAAAATCTTTGGCGTCAGTGTGGACCCTGTCCCGCCGCCCATAATGCCAGCCCCTGCATCCGTGATGTCCGTGCGAAGACGCAAGGCATCGTAAATGTAAAAAAAATGGCTCTTCAGGGATATCTGTGGGTAAAAATGAGTCAATTTGACAGGTAGAAGCACCAGCGGCTGATTTTTGATAGGTTTTTTGTTACAAAAAAATAACAAAAAATAAGACACCCATTAAAAAAAAAATAATAAAAAAAAATAAGACACCCATTAAATAAATAAGACATTTAAAAACTGTATTCCCAAAAAAGGATCTGAAAACCTATCTTCGAATAGCTTATCAACGAGCCATACAGGAGCATTCGACGAACAGAGTCTACTCAGGCCATGATTCAGACAACACAAACTTATTCCGACTTAAAGTCGAGGAGGGATAAAGAGAAAGTGTTTAATTTCTTAACTGACTTCTACGCTAACCTGTCAGATACAAACGGCTACAGACGTTTAAGCCTTGAAGCCACTTCTGTCCGGCTTCAAGTGCATAAGCCTTCATCGCCTCCAGACGGCCAACTGCTCGATAAAAACGATTATTCCATTGCATGGTTTTCAGCCACTCATCAGGATCAATTTCCAGTCTTTCAAGAATAGGAGGGGTACACGACGGGATGGAACCTTTCTTATCTGTTCTGACAACGCGGCCAGTCCAGTCAACCAGTTCCAGATAGTCGTGAAGAAGGTAGGGAAGGGCAACGTCCGTAAAGCGTCCTTTACACTCGTCTTCTTTAGATGACTGATTGATGTGCAAAACCACATGATGATGGTTCGACATGACAGCGTAAGCGCAGACTTCGATAGCGAAGACTGAAACCAGTTCCCGCAGTTTATCCACCCACCCACTGGCGGCGATGCTCGTAGTTCTTGCCAGTCAGGTGGTTCTCTCCACAGAGGTAAGCCTGACGGACACATCTTGCCATGCAGTGTTAGTAAGGCGTTGAGCCGGGGACAATCAGGGTATTGCGAGCTTGGGCCATGAAGTCACCTGTCTGGGCAAAAAATCAGTTGTGGGTGAAAAGTAGACCAGGTGAATGGTAAAGCAAATTTATGGGTGTCTTTTTTTCTTTTTTATTTTTTTCTTAGCTTTAATGCGTTGGCTACGGAACTAAATCAATTAACGGCTATCAAATGTACATCGAACAAACTCTGTGGCGCTCTGTTCTGCCAGAAGAATTCAGAATCATGGCACCCTGTGCAGGCTTATAGGCTTGCGTTGCAATGCCCGCACATGACTTGTGTGCACTTTATTTGATAAAAAACTACCAGGGAGGCATTTAAATTGAATGGACCAAACTCGGCTAATCCGGATACTCCTTATCAAAACAGCCAACCTGCTGAAAACGATGGCAATTGCCCCATATGTTTAGAAGCCTTTGGCAGAAGAATTGTGACTGTCACTACCTATTGTAAGACACAAGTTCATAGAGACTGTTTGCAGCGGGTGTTTAACATTACTCAACTGGGGCAAAGGAAAACCTGCCCATTTTGCAGACGGGGCCTGGCTGATTTAGCAAAAGAGTTGGGTGCTACAGAAAACCAAGAAGCACAGCAGAACTTACCCGATTCCAACAGTATTCAGGACACCCGGACAATAGGGATGCGAAACCTCCGCAGGCGACTGAGTTGTGCGCTGGTATACGCCTTAAATAATAACTTTATGGATGACGCAGAGAATTTACAATGCATTATTCAGGGCACTGGGGCAGGGCTGGAGGACTACGTTCAGCGGGTACTGAGCGACAAGTTGATAGAGGCCCTCAATAATTGGAATTGGGCTAATGCAGAGCGTTTACAACGCATTATTCAGGGCACCGGCGCAAGGCTTGAGGACTACGCTCAGCGGGTACTAAGTGACAAGCTGACAGAAGCCCTCAATAACAGGGTCTGGGTTAACGCAGACTTTTTACGGCGAATTATTCAGGGCACCGGGGCAAGACTGGACGGCCCCGTTGAGCTGAGACTGAGTGAAATGCTGATAGAGGAGCTGAACAATTTCCGTTGGGAAAACGCTGAGCATTTAGTACGCATTATTCAGGGCACCGGGACAAGGCCGACGGTCGCAGTCGAGCAGGTACTGAGTGACAAGCTGGCTGATGCCCTGAATAATGGCTTGTGGAATAACGCAGTTCTTTTAGGAAAGATTATTCAGGATATCGGGGCAAGTCCGATGGACACAGCCGAGCGGGCACTGAGTGACAGGCTGGTACGAGACCTGTCCCGTGGGCTTTGGAATAATGTAGATCGTTTACGACGGATTATTCGGGGCACCAGGGCAAGTCTGACGGACAGAGCCAAAGCGGCACTGAGTGACAAGCTGATACGAGAGCTGTCTCGTGGGCTTTGGAATAACGCAGAGCGTGTACAACGCATTATTCAGGACACTGGAGCAAGTCACTCGCCAAACGCCCGGCAGACACTGAATAACACGCTGGCATGGCTGATAAGCAATAACATTCAAAATAATGCAGAGCGATTACAACGCATTATTGAAGGCAGAGTACCAGACTAAACTTGGGAAACGCAAAATGAAACCGGGTTTTGCCTGTTAAACTCCTCTGGCTGGAACCCATCCCGTATTGATCTTATTGTGCTGGTTATTTTTGGTCTCCCCGGAAAAAAATAACGAAAAAATAACAAAAAATAAGACACCCATTAAAAAAATAATGGAAAAGAGAAAAATAAGACACCCATTAAATAAATAAGACATTTAAAAGCTGTATTCCCAAAAAAGGATCTGAAAACCTATCTTCGAATAGCCTATCAGCGAGCCACACAGGAGCATTCGACGAACAGAGACTACTCAGTCCATGATTCAGACAACACAAATTCATTCCGACTTAAAGTCGAAGGGGGATAAAGAGAAAGTGTTTAATTTCTTAACTGACTTCTACGCTAACCTGTCAGATACAAACGACTGCAGACGTTTAAACCGCGAAGCCACTTCTGTCCGGCTTCAAGTGCATAAGCCTTCATCGCCTCCAGACGGCCAACTGCCCGGTAAAAACGATTATTCCATTGCATGGTTTTCAGCCACTCATCCGGATCAATTTCCAGTCTTTCAAGAATACGAGGGGTATACGACGGGATGGAACCTTTCTTATCTGTTCTGACAATGCGGCCACTCCAGTCAACCAGTTCCAGATAGTCGTGAAGAAGGTAGGGAAGGGCAACATCCGTATTCTGGCCCTGCAAACAAAAAGGCTTCAGGGTCAGAGGCTGATTTTTAGTCTCAGAATGTGTAACCTGCTTCACGCGCTCCTGAATCGACGTGTAGTCTGATTCTTCCGGTGTTTCTACCTTTCCAGCCCGAATCGGATTCAAGTCAACGTAGGTCATGCAGGTCAGTAACGCTGCCTCGTCCAGCAATGCCTGGCTTTTAAAGCGACCTTCCCAGAAGCGTCCTTTACACTCGTCTTCTTTATTGGCCTCACGAGCAAGGTGCTCATTCAGACAACGCATAAACCAGCTGATATCCGTTAAACGACGTCGGTATTCTTCAACATATTCATCGAAACGGGCCAGCTCGGCGCTGCCCAGTTTGTCAGCAGCCAAATGCCTTTGCACCAGAAGTGGACCTGTAAACAAGGTCGTCCAACGGTGAAGCACTTCGTCCCGTGACCAGCCTCTGGCAGATGACTGATTGATGTGCAAAACCACATGGTAATGATTCGACATGACAGCGTAAGCGCAGACTTCGATAGCGAAGACTGAAACCAGTTCCCGAAGTTTATCCACCACCCATTGGCGGCGATGCTCGTAGTTCTTGCCAGTCAGGTGGTTCTCTCCACAGAGGTAAGCCTGACGAACACATCTTGCCATGCAGTGGTAATAAGGCGTTGAGCCTGGGTCAATCAGGGTATTGCGAGCTTGGGCCATGAACTCACCTGTCTGGGCAAAAAATCAGTTGTAGGTGAAAAGTAGACCAGGTGGATGGTAAAGCAAATTTATGGGTGTCTTTTATTGTTCTTTTATTATTCTTTTTGGGTGTCTTTTATTCTTATGATTGTCCATGGTAAAGCAAATTTATGGGTGTCTTTTATTGTCGGGTGAAAAGTAGACCAGGTGGATGGTAAAGCAAATTTATGGGTGTCTTTTATTGTCCACTGTCGAGAGTGGCTGGACTTGCCTGAAGGCTGATGATCAAAGCTTTCGGTTACAACGACTTTTCCTGACGGGCATAATCTGTGTACACTCGTAGAGAGTTGTTACCTACTGATAACCAGGCAGCTGTGGTCCTGATAGCTACGAATTAAGGAAAAGATGCGTCTTAAATCGATCAAACTGGCCGGTTTCAAATCCTTCGTGGATCCCACAACGGTTCATTTTCCCTCCAATATGTGCGGTGTTGTTGGTCCTAACGGCTGCGGCAAGTCCAATATTATTGACGCCGTGCGCTGGGTTATGGGGGAGTCTTCTGCCAAGCACCTTCGTGGTGAATCCATGACCGACGTTATCTTCAAGGGCTCCAATAGTCGTAAGCCTTCAGCAAAGGCGACGGTAGAGTTGATCTTTGATAATAACGAAGGTCGGGTCACTGGCGAGTTTGCTGCTTACAGTGAGATTTCAGTGCGCAGGATGCTCACCTCGGAAGCCAAGAACTTTTACTTCCTCAATGGCAACAAGTGTCGCCGGAAAGATGTTATGGATATCTTTCTGGGAACCGGTCTGGGTCCGCGCAGTTACTCCATTATCAGTCAGGGTATCGTTTCCACGCTGATTGAGTCCAAGCCGGAAGAGCTGAGAGTCTTTATTGAGGAAGCCGCCGGTATCTCCAAGTACAAGGAGCGCCGCCGTGAGACAGAAAACCGCATTCGCCGAACCAACGAAAACCTTGAGAGACTGACTGACCTGCGGGAGGAGCTGGGTCGTCGTCTCGGGCATTTGCAGAGACAGGCCGAAGCGGCAGAAAAATACAAAGAATACAAAGCCGATGAACGACTGAAAAAAGCCCAGCTTCAGGCTCTGCGCTGGCAGGGCATTGATGAAAAGGTCAGGAATCAGGAACATGTGATTTCCGAACTGGAAGTCCAGCTGGAAGCTGCTGTCAGTGAGCAGCGCTCTTCCGACGCCGGGATGGAAAAGGACCGCGCCCAGCAAATGGAGCTGAGTGATCACTTTCATGAAACCCAGGCCAGGTATTATGGCACGGGCAATGAAATCACCCGGATTGAGCAGACGCTTCGCCATAAGGAAGAGCGGGCCAAAGAACTGAGCCATGACCTGCAACAGCTTGAACAAAGCTGGCAGGAAGCCCGTGAACAGATGGCTGAAGATCAGTCTCAGCTGGAAATTCTGGAAGCAGAAAAATTGCAGATTGAGCCTGAGCTGGAGATGCTTCAGGAGCAGGAATACCAATCCGGTGACTCCCTTGCCCAGGTGGAAGCGGAAGTGCATCGTTTGCAGCAGGAATGGGATCAGTTTAATCAGCGCTCCCATGAGCCTCAGAAAGCGGCTGAAGTGGAGCAGTCCCGGATTCAACATGCGGAGGCCGTACTGAAACGTCTGCAGGAGCGTGAACAGCGTCTGCGGGAAGAGAGCAGCAGTCTTGGTGGTGGTGAAGACATTGAAGAGATGGAATTGCTCTCCGAAAAGCTGACCGAGTTGGAGCTGACCCGCGAAAATTACGAGCTGAAACTCGAAGAAGTCAGCTCTGACATAGAGGAAAACCGTCTTCAATTTGATCAGTTGCAGGAAGATCGTGACAGCCACCGCAATGAGCTGAGTATGATCAGAGGGCGTCATGCTTCTCTGGAAGCCCTGCAGCAGGCCGCTATGGGGCAGGACACCGGGGTCATGGTCTGGTTGCAGCAGCATGGACTGGCATCGGCACCCAGACTGGCCGAAAAACTGCAGGTGGAGTCAGGCTGGGAACTGGCCGTTGAAACCGTTCTCGGAGACAGCCTGCAGGCAATCTGTGTGGATGATCTGGACCCTGTTGCAGGGTTGCTGGGTTCCCTGGAGCAAGGCTCAGCGGTTTTGCTGGATGCTTCTGCTCATCAGGTTTCTGACGATGCCAGAGGTGCGCTTCAGGCCCTGGCTGGCAAAATAAAGTCAGGCAGTGAGGCCAAAGGGTTATTGGCAGGCATCTATGTTACTGGTTCGCTGGAAGAGGCTCTATCTGCTCGATCTTCCCTGGAGGCTCACGAATCCATCGTGACGCAAGAGGGGATTTGGCTCTCCAGAAACTGGCTTAGGGTTTGTCGTGAAACGGACAATCACTCCGGTGTTCTGGCCCGTCAACAGGAACTCGAAGAGCTTGGCAGCCGTATGGAAACCCTGGAGGCACTTAGTCAGCAGGTAGAAGAACGTCTGGCTAACGCCAAGGTTCAAGCCGAGCAGCTGGAAACTCGTCGACAGCAGACACAACAACAGATCACTGAACTCAACCGAAACCAGGGTGAGGTCAGAGCTGATCTCGGTGCCAGGAAGGTCAGACTTGAGCAGTTTTCAGAAAGACGTACCCGACTTCAGCACGAGATTGCTGAATGTCAGGAGTTGAGTCAGGCTGAACAGGAAAGTATCGGAGAGTCCCGTTTGCGACTTCAGGACGCTCTGGATCGAATGGAGATGGACAGCGGTCTGAAAGAGGATTTGCTGGAGAAAAGAGAGAAGGGCCGGGAAGAGCTGGAACAGTTGCGGCAGCGTTCCCGTCAGGATAAGGATCGTCTGCATCAGCTGGCCTTGAGGCAGCAAACCATCAACAGTCAGGTGTCATCTCTGCGGGCGGCTATCGAGCGACTCAGCCAGCAATCCACCAAGCTGCGGGAGCGCCGGGAGTTGCTTCAGGCGTCACTGTCGGAGTCCCATTCTCCTGAAGGAGAACTGCAAGAACAGTTGGAGATTCTTCTGGCCAGAAGGCTGGAAGAAGAGGAAGCCATGCAGAAGGCTCGCAGCGAACTGGAAGACGTTGAACAACGACTGCAACAAATGGAAAAGAGTCGACAGTCAGCTGAGCAAAAAGCCCAAACGGCCCGTTCAAGACTTGAGAAATTAAGAATGGACTGGCAGGGCATGCAGGTCCGGCGTACGACCTTGTCTGATCAATTGCGGGAAGATCAGTTTGATCTGGATACCGTTCTGGCCAACCTGCCGGAAGAAGCCACTGAGAAAGCCTGGGAGCTGGAGCTGGAAAGACTGCAGGCGCGGATTGAAAGGTTGGGAGCGATCAACCTGGCAGCGATTGAAGAATACGAAACCCAGTCGGAGCGCAAAACCTATCTGGATGCACAGAACCATGATCTGGAGTCCGCACTGGAGACATTGGAAAATGCTATCCGCAAAATCGACCGGGAGACCCGCCAGCGTTTCAAAGTCACCTTTGATAAGGTCAATTCCGGTTTGCAGGAACTGTTCCCCAGAGTCTTTGGTGGTGGCCGGGCTTATCTGCAGTTGACCGGTGAAGATCTGCTGGATACCGGGGTGGCTATTATGGCGCAACCGCCGGGCAAGAAGAACAGTACCATTCATTTACTCTCCGGTGGTGAAAAAGCGCTGACGGCGATTGCCCTGGTATTTGCCATCTTCCAGTTGAACCCTTCACCCTTCTGTATGCTTGATGAGGTGGATGCGCCATTGGATGATGCCAACGTGGGCCGTTACGCCAAAATGGTTTCGGAAATGAGCGACAAGGTTCAGTTTATCTATATCACGCACAACAAGATCGCCATGCAGGCAGCGAATCAACTCGTGGGTGTAACGATGCAGGAACCCGGTGTCTCCAGACCTGTATCTGTGGATGTGGAAGAGGCCGCAGCCATGGCAGAACTCTAAGTCTCGGGAACAGTCTTCACAGGCTGTTTTCTAATGGTAATGTTGGTTTGTTATTCGTTGTTAAGGTTCGGAAATCTGTCACTGTGCAACCCTCTTGTAAATTGTGAACTGTTTATGGAGTTGCACTGGCGGCCGGAAAAAGTTATCACTATTCAGGTGCCTGTCCATTTGGCCAGGTGCTTATAGAAGATTGTTAATGATATCCGTAGTTTGCGCTTGAAGGGACAACAAATACTCGCCAGAATAGGGTCTCAGGTCAGGGCGATTTGTTTGTCCCGATTCTGGCGTTCTTCGAACAATAATGTGAAAGTAATGATTAAGAACGTGTGTTAACAGCAGTCTTAAACAATAGTCATAGACAACGGTCTGATTAAAAGATTTTTTGCTGTAACATAGTAGCACATTTTACTGATTTACAATTTTCAGATTTTTTTGCGTTTTCGGGTTGTTGATTTTCAGGCAGCAACAATCCATTGGGTAAGCAGGCGGCATGGACATGAGTTTACGAGATTGGTTGGTAGTAATCGGAATCGTCGTCATTATTGGCGTTCTGGCTGATGGATACCGCCGTATGCGTCTGGCTAGAAAAAGAGCATCAGAACTGTCTTTTGGTCTTGAAGATGTAAAAGGAAACGAAGACGAATTTGGCAGTGAATTGCCCAATGGTGGAGCTAGAAAGTCTGAGGGAAGCCCCCAGAAGCTGGAAACAGTCAAGAGCTGGGTACGTTCGGAAGAGTCACCCCATTTGCCTGTAAGGGAGCGGATCGAGCCGGAAATATCCAGCCTTGAATCAGAAATAGTAGCGCCTGCCAGGCCAGTGACACCGTTGCAGATGCAGCCTGTCGAAGCGTCAGAGGTTCAGAAAGAGTCGGAACCTTTACCCGTCCTGACTCGTGTGGATGGTGTCTCGGAAGTGCTTTCTGCCGTGCCCTCAGGTGGAGTTGAAGAGTCCGCTCCAGAAGTTGAAAAACCAGCCCCCGGAGTTGAAGAGCGCACACCTGTGCAGGAAAGCTTTACCTTGACGCCCGGGCTTGTTGAAGAACCCCGGGTGGCTGTCCCGCAATCTGTTACAACAACCAAGCCTGCAAGAGCGGAAAAAAGTCACCGTCCTGTCAACCAGGAAAAACTGGCAGACCGTCCTGCTGCCAGTGAAATTCTGGTCATCAATCTGCTGGCTAAAGGTGGCGAAAAGTTTAACGGAGCAAGGTTGCTGCAAAGCCTGCTGGCTTCGGGCATGCGCTATGGTGATATGTCGATCTTTCACCGTTATGCCAACAAAGATGGAACCGGGCAGATTCTGTTCAGCATGGCAAACGGGGTAGAGCCGGGCACTTTTGACATTGGCAAACTGGAATCGACTGAGACACCGGCAGTCAGTATCTTTATGGGATTGCCGGGGCCCCGTGAGCCACTCAAAGCGTTTATGCTGATGGAAGAAACGGTTCGTCAGTTAGCCCTGGATTTGGGTGGAGAGCTAAAAGACGAGCACTTTAGTGTACTGACTCAACAGACGCTGGAGCACTATCGTCAACGCATTCGTGATTTCGAAAGAAAACAGTTAACCCAGAAGATGGTTGACTGATTCCTTTCTGCCCTTCAACAATCCAAATCCTCTCCCGGACTGAGGGGGTCGCAAAACTCCAGCATCTCGTTCCCTCGCGATCAGGTCCCTTCGGTACCGGCGAGGGAACCAGAGACGGCTTCGTACCTCCCGGGAATTGTCAGTTTAATAGCTCAAGGCTGTTTTCAATCACTCCAGGCCGTTTAAGTAACAGAATCATGACCCAGACTAACCTCTCTCTCAAGGAAGCAGAACAGCAAGCTCAGAAGCTGCGAGAACAGATTGATGATCATAACTATCGTTATTATGTCATCGACGATCCTGTCATTGCCGATGCCAGTTATGATCGGCTGATGCAGCAGCTGAAGGCTATCGAAACGGATTTTCCGGAGCTGATCACTCCTCAATCACCCACCCAGCGAGTGGGCGCTGCACCCTTGCAGGCGTTTGAACAGATTCGTCATGAACTGCCCATGTTGTCACTGGATAACGCATTTAACGAAGACGATCTCAAAGACTTTGACCGCAGGGTACGGGAGCGTCTGGGTACTGATTCAGCCGTGGAATATGCCTGTGAACCCAAACTTGACGGGATTGCGGTCAGCCTTCTGTACGAGAAGGGTTCACTGGTACGAGGCGCTACCCGTGGGGATGGTACAACCGGTGAAGATATTACTATGAATGTTCGCACCATTGCTTCTATTCCTCTGCAATTACTGGGTGAAGGCTGGCCTGATCGTCTGGAAGTTCGCGGTGAAATCTTTATGCCCAGGGAAGGTTTTGAAAAGCTGAATCAGAGAGCCAAAGCCCGTGATGAAAAAGTATTTGTCAATCCACGCAATGCTGCAGCGGGCAGTTTGAGACAGCTTGACTCAAAAGTAACGGCGAAAAGACCTCTGGAGATCTACTGTTACGGTGCTGGTATTGTTGAAGGGGGTGAGTTACCAGACAGACATGCCGCTATTCTTGAGTGTTTTAAAACCTGGGGCCTGCGGGTAAACCCTGAACTGCGGGTAGTAAAAGGGGCTGCTGCCTGCGCTGAATATTTCTCGAGAATGGAGGAGAAGCGCGAAGCCTTGCCCTACGAAATTGATGGTATCGTTTACAAGGTCAACAGTCTGGCCCAGCAGGAACAACTGGGTTTTGTCGCCCGTGCCCCCAGGTGGGCCATTGCTCACAAGTTTCCCGCCCAGGAAGAAATGACCGTTCTGAAAGACGTCGAGTTCCAGGTGGGAAGAACCGGTGCCATTACGCCGGTCGCTAGACTCGAACCGGTGTTTGTGGGTGGGGTCACCGTCAGCAATGCAACCCTCCATAATATGGACGAGGTAACACGTCTGGGGCTGAAAATCGGTGATACCGTTATCATACACCGGGCCGGGGATGTGATTCCAAAGGTGGTTCGGGCTATTCCCGACCGAAGACCGGATGATGCCAGAGATATTGAGTTGCCTGAACACTGTCCGGTTTGCGATTCAGACGTTGAAAGAGATCAAGACGAAGCAGCAGCCCGATGCACCGGCGGTCTTTATTGTTCTGCCCAGCGCAAGGAAGCTATCAAACACTTTGCTTCAAGAAAAGCCATGGATATTGATGGCCTGGGTGATAAGCTGGTGGAGCAGTTTGTCGAGAAAGGTCTTGTGAATACAGTGGCTGATCTCTACAAGCTCGAAGTAGAGCCTGTTGCATCCCTTGAGCGTATGGGTAAGAAATCAGCCGCTAACCTGGTTAGTGCTCTGAAGGTTAGTCAGAAAACGACACTGGCCAGATTTATTTACGGCCTCGGCATTCGTGAGGTAGGTGAAGCGACTGCCCGGAGTCTGGTGGCTCATTATCGTGATCTTGAGGCGATCAGGTCAGCGACTCTCGAGCAGTTACAGGAAGTGGATGATGTCGGCCCAGTCGTTGCTGCTCATATTGAAAAGTTTTTTAAGCAGGAACATAATCTCGAAGTGATTGATGAACTGCTGAAGGTTGGGGTGCACTGGGAAGAAGAAGCCGAACCGGAAGCCGGTGTGGTTCAACCACTGGCAGGTGAGATTTGGGTGCTGACAGGTACCCTGCTCACCATGACCCGTGATGAAGGCAAGGTTGTATTACAGAAGCTGGGAGCCAAAGTTACCGGCTCTGTTTCAGCAAAAACCACGGCGTTACTGGCCGGAGAAAAAGCAGGATCCAAGCTGACCAAAGCCCAAAATCTCGGCGTTCGTGTTGTCACAGAAGATGAGTTTGCTCATTTGCTGCAGAAATGGGGAGTTTGATAAGTGAAACGAAGGTTGGCACTGATCATAACCATAGCCGGATTTCTTTTTCTGACCGGCTGTGCCACCAGTACAACACCACCTGCCAACCCTCATAACCTCTGTAGTATTTTCAAAGAAAAGCGTAGCTGGTATCGCCATGCTAAAAAAGCCAATGAAAAATGGGGGACTCCGATTCAGGTCATGATGGCCATCATGTATCAGGAGTCCTCTTACCGTCATAATGTAAGGCCCCCCAGACCCCGTTTCCTGTTCATACCACTGCCCAGAAGTTCATCGGCCTACGGCTATGCCCAGGCCCTGGACGGCACCTGGGAGATGTATCTGAAAGAGAATGGTGGCTGGTTCAAGGAGCGGGATGACTTTGAGGATGCCATTGATTTTATTGGCTGGTATACCCACAAAACACGTACTATTAATGGTGTCTCTCTGTGGCACGCTGATCTGCTCTACCTGAATTATCATGAGGGCTGGGGTGGCTACCAACGGGGCAGTCACAAGAAAAAAGTCTGGCTGTTGAATACCTCTAAAAAAGTGCACAGCCGAGCCTCAAACTACGGTGCCCAGCTTCGTCGTTGCCGTCTCTGAGCAAGAAGCCTTCAAGGATTCAGTGACTGATCGCGGTTCGGGACGCTATCGTCATTTTCGCTTTCTTCAAGAGATCATCAAAAGCCTCTGAATGACTTTCACCCCGTAAACGAGCGCCTGTTAAACGGGTCGCTGGATAGTCATGGTCTTACCC
Source organism: Endozoicomonas sp. 8E (assembly GCF_032883915.1). Taxonomy (NCBI): domain Bacteria; kingdom Pseudomonadati; phylum Pseudomonadota; class Gammaproteobacteria; order Oceanospirillales; family Endozoicomonadaceae; genus Endozoicomonas; species Endozoicomonas sp. 8E. The sequence goes on from NZ_CP120717.1 coordinate 2,551,868, forward strand.
AGCGCAGCGTAATCATTACCACCCAGTCTGGAAATGGGATCTACTTGAGCTGCATCAATGACCAGCCGTTCGCCTTTAGATGCGACTTTATCCGACAGATACGCCTGTTTGATCTCGCCAAATACAAGTCCTTGTTTGTTCGCGCCGATTTCCTGATACTCGAAGAGTTGACAGTACAAAGCGATATCGCATTCAGATAAGCGCGGCAGTGATTGCTGCCAATCATTGTTGGTTGTCAGATGAATACGCTCCAATTCAGATTCGCCATAGTCCAAGGTTCGAGCTGTCTCAGTCATCTCTTCTGCCAATGAGGAAGGCGCAATATGAACCACAAACGACCTGCTACGCAAAATATTACGACGAGTGTCTTTTATTTCGCCAGAGGGCTTACTTCCGACAGAAAACATAATCAGCGCTGGGTTACTGCTGATTGCGGTAAAAAATGAAAACGGTGCCAGATTAAAATTGCCCTCTTCATTGACAGTGAGCACCCAGGCCACAGGCCGGGGAATTACAGTTTGAGTCAATAAGTGATAGGCTTGTATATCAGACATTTCTTCTACGTTAAGATGCATAACAGGCTTCCCTGGAAAAATCAGCTCTCTGTTTTTGCAAGCTGTTGCTTATACTTTTCAATCGAATCCGGTCTTTGGTGGCCCCAGAGGCTGCTGAGATTTTGTTCGTAGGCTTGAGAAAGGCTCACAGACCCGTAGCATTGCGGTTCCTGCATAGCACTGATACGAATCTGTTATGTCCCGCCTCATGCTCATTGATGAGCACTGGTTGAAGCCTCAGCCAATTCTCAAACAAGCCTGTATAAATAACAAGCCTGATCTCAGAATTTCTATGGAGGGCATGCTTTATCTCATTTGTATAGGTATTCCATGGCGTGACCTCCTCTGAGTTTGGAAACTGGAATACCGTTTTCCAGAAGTTTAACGACTGGTCTGCCAAGGGAAATGGTTGAAGGTTTTTAAGACCTTCCCACGTCATCAGCGGGTACTAACGCTGTCACTACAGCTTTGAGAATCATAACCATCCTGTCCATACTCGTCGGCCTTAGAGCTCGTGCCGTAAGAAGCAACAAAGGGGGTAGTCACTGAGAGACAGACTCATAAATCAAAAATAACTGACCATCAAGACTGAATAGCTGACCATCAAGGCTGTCCAGTCCACTGAAAGGACTGATCGTGGAATCATTGATAGACGTCCAGGTATTGAAAATCTGGCAGACTGTCGGTGAAGTGGGCGTTACCATGGCACCGGTCGAATCCATATTGTCTTCACACTCTCCTGCCCATGGTAGTGGATCAACGGCTTTCAAGCGTATTGTTGTGGTCGCCACCACCATGAAGGTGGATGTTGTCGCCACGGATTGACCGCCTGAAGATGGTTACAGGCCAAGGCCAGTTTAATGTGTCCTTCGATACCTATAGCTGTACTTTTTGAGCGTATCAGATTGCCTGCCAGATTAAAAACAGGAGGTACCAGGTTGACTTTTGTATCATAATTGCCTCTGAGAAGGAAACCATCTCTAAAACGCGCTAGTCCTGTTGCAAGAGGTTTCTTGCCTGGCATATTGTTGTTGATATCAACCCTGTTTCTGAAAATATCCATACTGCTCCCAGCCGGTAGGTAAAAGTCACCCGCGTGTGTCATCTCGCCCTGGAATGAATTTTCAATAACAGCGATCCTCTGTGACTGCTGCGTACCGGCATGATAAATATCTATCCCTTTGGGAACAATATCTTTCCCGTCGTAGAGTATGGATTTACCTACCATGGTGTTATTGGCAAACCGCAGGCCCGGACCCTGGTTCAACGATGCATTCAGGGGTCCTGCGCAAGAGAGGAAAAGTCCGGCCCGTCTAACAGACACATAGAACAGGTTATTTTCTACAATCAGTTTCCGGTTATAGCACCCTGCATAAATAATAGAATAAGTCCCCTCATTGTTATCAGGTCCAACGGGCTGGAAAGTAACATGCCTTATGTGACTGTCTCTCGTTTTGTCGAAATCGTAAATATCATCAATCATGACCATAGATGGATCTCTAAAACCTGCGTCAACTCTGATAACTATTTCAAAACCTTCGTCTGCCGCACCAATGATGTCCTGACCGTCCTTCAAAACTATTCCTTTACCAATAAGATACTCAACCGGGGTTTTACCCACCGGAGGGAAAGAGGATGTAGAAGTAGAAGACGCAGTAGACACAGTCTCGGAAGAGAGCAGGATAACAGTGTTCTCAGGAGCCCGTTTGATCGTCTCACTCAGATCCTCTGTCTCCCCTGTCGGATCAGCAGCGAGAACAATACACTGTCGTCCCTTGACAAGTTCTGTGTACTGGTTCAACCGCTGAATAACCCCCATCGTTTGTCCGTTAAGAGTCACACAATACTGTCAGCAGAGGAGAATAGGGTGCTGTAGAAGAGTTGACGTTTGCAGATTGAGTCGTCCGGGCTTCTGAAAACAGAGCCATTAACAGGAATAAAGGGACGATTAACCGGGCTAATAAATAGTGTTTCAGCATGATCATGCTCAGGACCCCTTGAAGCAGTCGACAAGAAGTCTAGACTCTGTATTTATACTTAGCCATCAAAAAAATTGTTCCATCCAGTGCTGTAAAAACTTTTCAGATTTTAATAAAAAAAACCTTCTCCATTGGCAACGTTTACACATTGATTCCAATCACAGATCTCAGGGTAGATATTAAGCCCCACCCACAGCACAAGAACCTAATCTTGTTCTTCCTGAACAACCATCTTGTACAGGGTGCTCAGGTTTGGCATTATCTGCCCGGAAGTCGAGCAGCTTCCTCGTATGTGAGAGCAGAGCCTTTCCTGCATTCATCAGGGATAAAATGATATTACCAAACAATCGGGTTCCACTTTTCATCGCCTTATGCGTCGAGATTTCTTCAATTCAGCTCACTGCGCCAAACCTGCCACTGCAATCCAAATGTGTCGATTCGCTTGCGGTTGATTTTTGCTGACAATCAGTACCATCTGAACAACGAAAGCTCCAAAGGAGAGAGGCTTATTTTTTAAAATTGAAAGCTTTGCCTTTATTTATGAAGCATCTGGTCTAAAGTAACTTGGGTTGTCTTAAAAGGATTACGACGACAAGGAGTATCTGTTTTGACATTTAAATATTAGAAAGAGTGAATTGATGAATATCTTAAGATCCGGATTGGTGGTTGCTCTATTCTCAGTAATGAATTCCTTCCCTTGTTATGTCTGTGCAATGGGTGAGCCAACCAGCAGTGCGGTATTTACAGAAGTTTCAAATTGTTCTGAATTAACCAGCGGTGTTGACAGGGATCTGTGTACTCGCCATTTATCTGCGCTTAAGGATTTGATCAGGGAAAAAAACAATCAGGCGTCTTTAAGTACTTCCACGGCTGCTCCGCCCATTCCAGAAACAATCAGGATAAGGAAGATATCCGCTACAAATACCAGACTGGATCAAGAGGTTTTCAGAACCATCTATCCGACGTTATTCATCTTTGATTCAGAGCAACCGACCGGGAATGGACAATCTGCCATTTATGAATTGCCATTGACAGAGCGCGATAATGGCTTATTCAGAAGTGCCAACAGTTTTCAACTACCCGCTAACTCTGCCTTTGTTGGGAATCGAGTCGATATTCTGCCTGAATTTGTTATTAACGGAGGCGGGTGGTTTCATTACGTGATGTCGGCATCCTGCAATGATTCTGTCTATTATCTGGCGAATATTAAAGTCAATTCCAGATCCCCTTCCGATATGGGCAGATCATCTACAGCAGTTGCCACAGTGCCTCCCGGTTCAACTCCGACAGAACGACTCCATGTACCAGCGGGTGTTCTGGATCTCAGGGGGGCGGGTATCTTTGTTGCGGACAACATCAAGGTGGTACTTGATCCAGCGGATAATCAGAGAGTTATCAGGCCGGTACATTTGGGATGTACCGATAATGAAGATGGGAGAGGAGCAAAGGAGCTTTTCGTCTATCGATTTACGCACTCTGAATTTGATCTCCTGCAAGGCATGCAGAGACCAACACATGATCGAAACGCCGCATTGAGTGTTCATTGTTACACCGAAGGGCAGGTGCAGTTGACCTTGAAAAACACTAAAACTGTCGTGTCCTTACCGACTGAGACTGATACTCCAACGCCTGAATCAGTTAAGAGCAGTGGTGTATTGTTCGATCTGACCTTACTGCCCAGAGAAAACGTTCTGCACCTGGTCGATTGTACCTGTAACAGTATTGTTGATCAGTTTGGCAATGACCTATCGATCGACTCAGCCAATCCATCGGATCCTGCTCCCTACATGGGAGGTATCTGGTATGCCAGGTACTGTTATGATGATAAAGTAATCCGGGGAGCATTTGGATTGAAAGGCAGAGATGAGGCATGGGGCTTGATAGACGTTGATCCAGCTGCTTCCGACAGATGCTCGAATGTATTGGCTGAGCGTTATCAACTAGGATTTGCTTCAGTGGGCGCATGGTCTTCGGCAGGGTTTGATGTTGCCTGTCATTCTGATTTGCCGACTTCCACAGCCACTCAGGATAAAACTCCGGTGTCTAGCGATATTTCTGATGTCAGACGCTATGGCTATGAATAAGGCTCAGCAGTTTTAACCTCCGGGCAGAAGGTTGACACAGGTATTGCCGTGTTTGTTCTGGACCAGACTATTCTCATAGCTGGTTCTGTCTCTCAAACCGTCCTTTATGGTTGGTCTGGATAAGGCACACCAGCCAGGTATCAGCCGCTGTATCGGGCTTGGGCATTCTGGCAGTCCAGTTGCTACCAAAACGCGTCAGTGGATTGAGTGGATAGAACTCCTATACTCTAATGGCCGATCAGGCTCGATCCTGGTTCGGCATAAAACTCTTCAAGTCGGTAATCTGAATTTTTAAAGCAGCATTACCGGCTTCCTGATCTAAACATTCCAAAAGCATGAGGCCCATTTCCTACTGTTGAAGACATTGCCTTTATTGATGAAGAACTTGAACAGGATTATTGCGATAAGGGTTCATCTGTTGTGACTTTAAAATATCAGACAGAGTACAGTTATGAATATTTACAGATACAGTTTGGTCATCGCTTTATTGTCAATAATTTATGCCTTACCCTGTCATGTCTACGCCACAGATGCTCCAACAGGCAGTCCCACAGATGCGCCAACAGGCAGTCCCACAGATGCGCCAGTAGGCAGTTCCACAGATGCACTAACAGGCAGTCCCACAGATGCGCCAGCAGGCAGTTCCACAGATGCGCCAACAGTCAGTTCCACAGATGCGCTAACAGGCAGTTCCACAGATGCGCCAGCAGGCAGTCCTACAGATGCGCCAACAGGCAGTCCCACAGATACGGAGGTTTCAAGTTGCTCTGATTTAGCCAGCGATGTGGATAAGAAGGTGTGTGACTATCATTTGTCGGCTTTTGAGGACCTGATCAGAGAAAAAAACGATCAGGTATTTTCAACAAAATCATACTCAACGGCTTCACCCAGTGCTTCTCCAATTCCTGAGACGGTAAGGATAAGAAAAATATCGGCTACAACAAGGCTGGATAAAGAGGTTTTCAAAACCAGCTTTCCAACATTGTTTATCTTTGATGCGCAATCACCCGGACAGGAACACCCCGCCGTTTATGAATTGCCATTGACTGTGCCCGATAGTGGCGGCGATCTCAGGGGAGTAAAGAGTTTTCAGTTGCCTGATAACTCCGCTTTTGTGGGGAACAGCAGAGATATTCGGCCAGAGTTCGTAATCGAGGGAGGCATACAGAATCATTATGTGATGTCGGCACCCAATAATGATGCTGTCTACTATCTGGCGAATATCGAAATTGATTCCAGAAATCCTCTGGACAGGGGCAGTTCTTCAGCGACGGCTGGCTCAGACTCCATCGGTAAAGAGATTCATAAACCTTTAGGCATTCTTGAACTGGAAGGTGCGGGTATTTTTGTTGCAGACAACATCAAGGTGGTACTGGATCCGGCAGATTATCGTAGGACTCTCCGACCAGTTGGTCTGGGCTGTACAAATTTTGCCGATGGGAGAGGAACAGAAGAGACTTTCGTCTATCGATTTACGGACTCTGAATTTGATCTACTGCAAGGCTTAAAAAAAGCAGAGTTTGGTTTGCACGCTGCAATAAGTGTTTCCTGTTATCAAAAAACAGGGCAAGTGCAGTTGACTATGAGAAACACTAAAACTGTCATATTTGTACCCCCTGGAAATCCAATTTCCTCTATTGCACCAGGCAGTGGTGTGTTGTTCTTTATTAGCTTGTGGCCCAGAGACAACATTATGCGCTTTGTCGATTCTTCCTGTAACAGAGTCGTTGATCAGTTTGACAATGATCTATCCATTAACTCAGCTGTTCCATCGAATCCCGGTGTGTATATGGGTGATATCTATAACAGTATCTGTACTGAGATTAATATGGTTCAGGGAGCCTTTGGATTAAAAGACAGAGATCAGGCATGGGGTTGGATATTAACTGATTACAGCAGTGATTATGGCTGTGATCCTGCAGTGAAAAAGACTTATCAACCAAGGTTTGCTTCATTGAGCGAATGGTCTGAAGCAGGTGTTGAAGTTGCGGCTAATTGCACAATGCCAACATCTACTTCTATAACCCTGGCGCCCTTCGTTATTGTTGGTGCCGATGCTCAGGCAAAGAATAATGCCAGTGCAGCAGGATTAACCCCGGTGCAAATAGCAGGCATAGGACTTGCTGCGCTTTTTGTGGACCAGGTCATTACTCAGAGCTGGTTCTATCTTTCACACCGGATAAGGCAAGACTGGATAAGACATACCAGTCAGGTGTTAGCCGCTACATTGGGGGTGGGGCTGCCGGTAATCCAGTTGATGCCAAAATGCATCAGTCGGTTGAGAGGTAGGAGTGCAGTGCACACTCTATTGACAGAAGAAAAGCAACTATAGTTTGTTGCAAGCCTCCTGTAAGTCGGTAATCAGGATTAGAGAGCAGCATTAGGCTTCGCCTTCTCATATACGTGCTATGGCAATGAATAACACTGGCACCAGGAGGGCAGAAAGCGAGTGCAGGTATTGCCGCGTATCACAGTAAGGATGCTGCTGTTTTGGCTTTTAAAAAATCAGACAGAGTGCAGTTATGAATATTTCCAGAGTCGGCCTGGCAGTTGCTCTACTCTCGGCAATGTATGCTTTTCCCTGTCATGCTTTCGCCATGGATGGGCCAACGGGCAGTGCCGTGTTCAAAGAGTTTTCAAGCTGTTCCGGGTTAACCAGTATTGTTGATAAAGACGTGTGCAGTTATCATTTATCTGCTTTTAAGGCACTTATCAGGGAAAAGAACAGTCAGGTATCTCCAACAACCTCTTCCTCGGTTGCTTACTCAAGCATTTCTCCAAATAGTTCCCTGAGTACTGTTCCAGGTACCTACTCAATATCTGAAACGGTCAGGATAAGAAAAATATCCGCTACGACAAAAAGACTGGGTCAAGAGATTTTTAGAACTAATTATCCAACCTTGTTTATCTTTGATGCAGAGCAAGTGCCGGGAACGGGACAGCCGGCCACCTATGAACTACCATTGAGAGGTGGCGGCAGCAGTTACGGAAGTGTCAACAGTTTTCAGTTACCGGATAACTCGGCTTTCGTTGGGAACGGGACGGATATTCTGCCTGAATTTGTTATCGAGGGAGGCTCACGGAGTCATTTCGTGATGTCGGCACCCCATAATCATTCTGTCTATTATTTGTCGAATATTGAAGTTGATTCCAGGAATCCTCGGAAAAAGGCTGTTGGATCAAAAATAACCCCTACAGGACACCCCGTTACAACTCCCGCTTCAAAGGCTCACATACCCGCAGGCATTCTTGACCTGAAGGGGGCAGGTATCTTTGTTGCAGATAACGTCAAGGTGGTACTTGATCCGGCGGATAATCAGGCTGATATTGATCCGGTAATACTGGGGTGTAGTAATTATGCTGACAGGAAAGGAACAGAAGAGAGTTTTATCTATCGATTTACGCACACCGAATTTGATCTCCTGAAAAGCCTGGAAGGAGTAACACATTTTCAAAATGCTGCATTGAATGTCGATTGCAAAGAGAAAACAGGGCATGTGGAGTTGACCATGCAAAACACTAAAACAGTCATATTTGTACCCACTAAAACTCTGTTACCCCGTCCGACAGATAGCAATGGTGTCTTGTTCTCTTTGAGTTTATGGCCCAGAGAAAACGTTCTGCGCCTGGTCGATTCTACCTGTAACAGCGTCGTTGATCAGCGTGGCAATGATTTATCGGTCGACTTAACGAATTTATTGCATCCTGATCACTATATGGGTGGTGTCCGGGGCGTCAGTTACTGTTCTGATATCAAAATAATGCAAGGCGCTTTTGGAATAAAAGACAGAGAGGAAGCATGGGGCTTGATAGTTGTTGATCACACCGATCTGCATAGCTGTTCGACTGCACTGGATAAGCGTTATCAACTGGGATTTGCTCCAGTGAGTGCATGGTCGAAGGCAGGCTTTGATGTTGCCTGCAATTGCACCATGCCAACATCGATTTCATTCAGTTCATTCCCAACCTATCCTTATACAACGCAGGTAGCATACACTTCACTCAGACAGATTCCGGGTAAAGGTGCTCTGGCTATTGACAGTAATGGCACTAAAAGATTGACCGAGTTGGAGAAAGCAGGCATTGGTATTGCCGCGGTTACTTTGGATCAGGCCATTACTCATAGCTGGTTCTATCTTTCAAACCGTATCAAGCAAACCTGGATAAGGCATACCAGCCAGATATTGGCTGCTACATTAGGTTTGGGTATTCCGGCCATCCAGTTGCTACTGAAATGTAAAAGTGGATTGAAAAAAGTAGATATGGAGATCGGTTTATTGAAAGATCCCGCTCAACAGATGTAGTTTGTCGAAAAAACACCACTTCCAAAGGAATGGGACTCATTCCATCTTAGAGAGGGCATTACCTTTATTTATAAAATATCCGGTGCAGGATAAATAGTAGCCTGCGGATGGATTATTAAAGAAAGGGTGCTTATGTTTTTAATGTTTAAAAATTAGACAGAGTGCAGTTATGAATATTTCCAGATCCGGGCAAGGGGCTGTTCTATTGTCAGCAATCTATACTTTCTGCTGTCATGCTTCTCCCACAGCTGGCTCAACGGGAAGTTCCACATATACAGAGGTTTCAAGTTGTTCTGAATTAGCCAGTAGTGCCGATAGGAGCTTTTGCAGTCACCATTTAGCTGCTTTTAAGGCTCTTATCAGGGAAAAGAACAATCAGGCACCTCCGACAACATCTACGCCGGGCACTCCTCCGGGTATTTACCCAAGTCCCCCCTCAGTATCTGCTCCCATTCCTGAAACGGTCAGGATAAGAAAAATATCCGCTACAGCAGAACCATTGGGTCGGGAGGTTTTTGAAACGGGCTTTCCAACCCTGTTTATCTTTGATGCAGAGCAATCGTCAGGAGAGGAGCAACCAGCCGTCTATGAATTACCACTTAAGACCATCAGTCGCGGTCATAGAACAATTAATACTTTTCAATTACCGGATGACTCGGCTTTCGTGGGCAACAGTGCAGATATTCTGCCGGAATTTGTCATTGGGAGAGGCAAACATCATCATTTCATGATGTCGGCAACCCATAATAATTCTATCTATTATCTGGCGAATATTGAAATTGATTCCAGAAACCCTTTAGATGATAAAGGAGCGGGCTTTGCAAGAGGGCAGCCGTATACAACCCCGACCACACAGAATCATACTCCGTTCGGTATTATGGATCTCAGAGGTGCGGGTATTTTTGTTGCTGACAACATTAAAGTGGTAATGGATCCGGCGGATAGTGACATGAGAATCGGGCCGGTAGACTTGGGCTGTAGCAATTATGCTGACGGGTTTGGAACCGAGGAAAATTTCGTCTACCGATTTATGCACACTGAGTTTGATCTGTCACAAGGAGAGCAAGGACCAACACGCGGTCAAAACGCTGCATTGAGTGTTAGATGTCTTCAGAAAAAAGGGCAAGTGCAGTTGACCTTGAAAAACACTAAAACAGTCATATCTGTACCCACTGGCAGGACAACAACCGTTTCACCAAAAAGCAGTAGTGTGTTGTTCTACATATCCTTATGGCCCAGAGAAAATGTTCTGAGCTTCGTAGATTCTACCTGTAACAGCGTCGTTGATCAGCTTGGCAATGATTTATCCATTGACCCGGATAATCCATCGGATCCTGAGCACTACATGGGGCGCGTCTTTAGTAACAATTACTGTTCTGGCATCAAAATGATAAATGGAGCATTTGGATTAAAAGACAGGGAGCAGGCATGGGGTTGGGTTCCGGCGGCTGAGCACATCGGTAAGCACAGGTGCTGGGCTGCTGATAAGAAAGCTTATCACGCTGGATTTGCTTCAGTGAGCGAATGGTCTTCGGCAGGTTATGATGTTGCCTGTAATTGCAGTATGCCAACATCTACTTCATCCATTTTAAACACTTCAGTCAGTCCATTCACAACCTCTTACTATACGACTCGGGTTTCACCCGCACTGATTCCCGATGTTGGTGATACAGCCGCTCTGGTTATGAATAAGACTGATGCCGAAGGATTAAAGGCATTTGAAAAATTAACCATGTGGCAGAAAGTAGGCGTTGGTGCTGGCGTGTTTCTTGCGGACCAGTTGGTTACTCAGCCCTGGTTCCATCTTTCAAAACGGATCAGGCAAGCCTGGATAAGGCATACCAGTCAGGCATTAGCTATTACGTTTGGTTTGGGTTTTCCGGCACTCCAGTGGGTACCGAAATGTATCAGTGGATTGAGAGGAAGGTCAGGGCACGTCCTGTTAGGTGATAAGGAACCATTGGGAAATCAAGAAATATTTGAACCGCGCTAGCAGCCTGTCGGACTTAAGACTGTCCTACACGGCAACTGCTCCTGCGTTGCTCTAGCTCCTGCATCCATGCAGTCGTGCGGTTGCAATAAATTGGTCTAAAAATCCCTGTTTCTTCGTCAAATAGCTCGCTATTCTCCTCAGAAACAGAGATTTTTATCCTCAATTTCTTGCAATCCTCGCTACGGACGCTTAAGTCCGACAGGCTGCTAGGATAAATAACGTCTTCAAAAAGGATGGTTAAGGAGAGGATACTTCTGTTTAACGTTTAAAATCAGACAGAGTGCAGTTATGAATATTTCCAGAATCGGCTTAGTTGTTGCGCTATTGTCAGCAGTTTATGGCTTCTCTTGTCATGCTTTCACTACTGTTGGGCCAACGGTCGGTTCCAAATATACAGAGGTTTTAAGTTGTTCAGAATTAATCAGTAGTTTCGACAGAAAAGTGTGCAGTCAACATTTACCCGCTCTCAAGGCACTTATCAGGAAAAAGAATAATCAGGTATCTTCGGCAACACCTTCCCCAACCGCTTCTCAAATTCCTGAGGCGGTCAGGATAAGAAAAATATCCGCTACAACAGAAAGATTGAGTCATGAGGTTTTTGGGACCCTCCATCCAACCTTGTTCATCTTTGATGCAGAGCGATCATCAGGAAAGGGTGAACACGCCGTCTACGAATTGCCACTGACTGAGCCTGTCAGTGGCAATCCCAGAATGACCAGGAGTTTTCAATTGCCTGTTAATTCGGCTTTTGTGGGGAATAGAAAGGATATTCTGCCTGAATTTGTGATTGCCGGAGGCATGCAGAATCATCACGTGATGTCGGCAACCTATAATGATTCTGTCTATTATCTGGCGAATATCAAAATCGATTCCAGAAATCCTCAAGAGTGGGGTGGTTCATTAGCAACAGCTGCCACAGTATCACCCGGTTCAACCCCGACCACGCAGTATCACGCACCTGCAGGTATTCTGGATTTGAGGGGCGCGGGTATTTTTGTTGCAGACAATATCAAGGTGGTACTTGATCATGCGGATAATGGGATAAGAGTTAATCCGGTAGACTTGGGATGCACCAATTATGCTGATGGGAGAGGCTCAGAGGAGTATTTCGTCTATCGATTTACGTACTCTGAGTTTGATCTTCTGCAAGGATTAAATAATCTTCATAACGCTGCATTGAATCTTGAATGTTATAAGGAAACAGGACAAGTGCAGTTGACCATGAAAAACACTAAAACTGTTCTGTCTGTATCCACTGAAACTGACGCTGCGGGACACAGGATGTCTAAGGGCAGTGGTGTGTTGTTCTCTATTAGCTTATCGCCTAAAGAAAATATTCTGAGCTTTGTCGATTCTACCTGTAACAGTGTCGTTGATCAGTTTGGTAATGATCTGTCCATTGATCCTGCTAATCCATCGGATCCCGATCACTATATGGGTGGCGTCTTTGACAGTAATTACTGTTCTGATGTCAAAATGGTTCAAGGAGCCTTTGGATTAAATGACAGTGAGCAGGCATGGGGTTGGATACCGGTTGAACACGCCGAAAAAGAGAGCTGTTGGGCTCTGTATGAGGAGAGCTATCGAGCGGGATTTGCTCCACTGGCTGTATGGTCTAAGGCAGGTTTTAATGTTGCATGCAATTGCACAATGTCAGCATGCACAGCCTCTCCCTTTGCAACTCAGATACCTTACACAATGGCTGATGCAGATGCTCTGGTCGGGAATAAAATCAGCAGATCAAAATTAATCGGATTAGAGATTTTAGGTTTATCCCTGTTTGCCGGGAGTCAGGTCATTGCTCAAATCTGGTTCCGGCTTTCAGACCGTATCAGGCAAGCCTGGATAAGGCATACCAGCCAGGTGTTAGCGGCTACATTGGGTTTGGGTATTCCGGCACTCCAGTTGCTTCCGAAATGTGTCAGTGGATTGAAAAGAGGGTACAGAGTATCGCCGATAAAGCACTCTCTATTACATGATGATTTTGATAAATTATAAGTACCCGACCGTACGAAATTACATTTTCAGACTTTTTTTTCAGGCGTTCATGGCAAGTACTCCTGCGTTGCTCTAGCTCCTGGTTCGGTTAAAAAATATACGACAATAGACATGCAGCTTGATAGAGAAGACTTTGCCTTTATTTATTAAATATCTGGTCTAGGATGAATAACGACCTTAGGAAGGATTGTTACGTTAAGGACGCTTTGATCTTAACTTTTAAAAAATCGGCAGATTGCTGTTATGATAATTTTCCGGTTCAAGATAGCAGTTGCTTTACTGTTATCAATGTATGCCTTCCCCAGTTTTGCTTTTCCTGCCGTTGGTTCAACAGTCAGCTCCACATATACAGAGGTTTCGAGTTGTTCTGAGTTGGCCAGTCGTGTCGACAGAAACGTGTGCAGTCATCATTTAGCTGCTTTTAAGGCACTTATCAGGGAAAAGAACAATCAGATATCTTCAACAACGCCTTCTCCAACCAGGTTCCCGAGTATCTCTCAAAAGACATCCATAAATACTTCCTCAGATATTTCCTTACATACACCTCCAATCCCTGTCTCAAGTCTTTCTCTAATTCCTGAAACAGTCATGATACGAAAAATATCTGCTACATCAGAAAGATTGAATCATGAGGTTTTTGAAACGTTCTTTCCAACCCTGTTTATCTTTGATGCAGAGCAATCACATGGAAATAAACAACCAGCCGTCTATGAATTGCCATTGCCAGAGGCTGCCAGTGTCGGCCACGAAGGGGGGGCTTTTCACTTACCGGATAACTCGGCTTTTGTGGGAAATGGAGCGGATATTCTGCCTGAGTTTGTTACTCAGGGAGTCTTACAGGATCACTACGTGATGTCGGCGACTCATAGTAACTCTGTCTATTATCTGGCAAATATTAAAGTCGATTCCAGGAATCCTCTGGTCGTGAATAGTTCATCAACAATGGCTCTATCTGGATCCCCTGAATCAACTCCAACCAAACAGAGTCATGTACCGGCAGGTGTTCTGAATCTGATGGGCGCAGGTATCTTTGTTGCAAACAACGTCAAAGTGGTGCTGGATCCGGCAGATAATCAGATGCGGATTAAAACGGTAAAACTCGGATGCAAAAGCTTTGCTGGTGGGAAAAGATCAGAAGTAAACTTCGTCTATCGATTTATAAATTCTGAATTTGATCTTCTGCGAGGCTTAAAAGGACGGACAGATTTTCAAAACGCTGCATTGAATGTTGAATGTTCTGATAAAACAGGGCGAGTGCAGTTGACTATGAAAAACACTAAAACCGTCCTATCCTTACCCACTGATACGGCACCACTCGATTCGCCGCAGAGCAGTGCTGTCTTGTTCGCTATAAACTTGTGGCCAGGAGAAAACGCTCTGAGCTTTGTCGATTCTATCTGTAACAGCGTCGTTGATCAGCTTGGCAATGATCTATCGATCGACTTGGCTCACCCATCGGATCCTGATCATTATATGGGGGGTATCCGGTGCAGTAGTGACTGTTCTGATATTGGAATAATTCAGGGAGCATTTGGATTAAAAGACAGAGAACACGCGTGGGGTCTGATGGAGGTTGATGATACCGGTAAACATGTAGGTATGTCTGTATTGGAGGGGCGTTATCAAGTCGGCTTTGCTCCTGTAAGCGCATGGTCTGAGGCAGGTTTAGATGTTGCCTGTAATTGCACTATGTCAGCGCCTGCTTCATCCAGTTCATTAATAGCATTGCCCTGTACAGCTCAGTTAGCCAACGCTTCAATTACAGACGGTTCCGATTCGGGTGAAGCAGGCTTCATGGTTAATGAAAATGACAATGCAGGATCATACGAAAACCAGAGATTGAAAGTAGTCGTAGTTTTTTCCCTGCTTACTGTGGACCAGGTCATTACAAATACCTGGTTCTATTTTTCATACCGAATCAAGCAAAACTGGATCAGGTATACCAGCCAGACCTTGGCGGCTATCTTAGGACTGGGTATTCCGGGAATCGTAGCCGTGGAGATGAAGAATTTTATTAGTGCATTGAGAATGAAAGATCTCACTGTAGTACTGGTCATTGAGCCAAAGTAGTTTTTCGTTTCATACCCATTCCTTTGCAGTAGGACAGCCAATTTATAAGATTTGCGTCGTTTAAGTCTGGTCGATAATAGACTCATAGTTTTGAGCTTCTTTTGCCGGAATAATATTCACACTCTCGGTTTCGGGATCAAAAACAATAGAGACTTCGCCGGATTTCAATAACCCAAGTACCTGCTGAATACGACTTTCCTGATCCTGCTCAAAACCGTTGTCAGTCCCTTCCCGGCTGACAAAATCGGCAATCAGATTGTTCAGTGTCTCTGTGTTCAGTTCCTGATATGGAATGATCATGACTCCACTCCTGAAGATGACCCTGAGGTCAAGGTGATAAATAAGGTTCCAGATCGGTGACCAGAAAGTGATCTCCCCTGGACTCCCAGACCACATTAACGTCCCAGAGTGCGGAGCCGTGCCTTCGCCCAGTGGTATCTCTGAGGTAGGCCGGGCGTGGATCCTGCCCCAATACCTGTTGAATCAGTTCCACCAGAGAACGCCCTGTCCGCCGCTCATAAGCCAGGCATTTAATCATGGCCTCTTCGCTAAATTCCACTGCTGCCATGATGGCCGGTAAAGGTGCAAAGCCACCTTTAGCTTCTGGCAGAGCATCGGCGTAGGGCAGGTAGGGTTTGATATCTATAACCGGTGTGCCGTCCAGCAGATCAGCTTCTGCCAGTCTTAGTATCAACTTGCCGTTACCGGATTGGATACTTTTCAGTTTTACCACAGACAAGCCAATGGGGTTAGGACGATGGGTCGAACGAGTGGCAAAAACGCCCATGCGCTGTCTGCCGCCAAGTCGGGGAGGGCGAATGGTAGGGCGCCAGCCTTGATTTATGGTTTCGTGAAAAACAAAATGAACCCAGAGGTGAGAGAAACCTTCCAGACCACGTACCAGGTTCTCCTGGTTGAAGGGTGGTAACAGTTCCAGCTCTGACTCTGCCGCTGTGACAATGCCCGGTTGGCGGGGAATTCCAAATTTTTGCCGGTAGCAGGAGTGAATCACTCCAATTTGTTCAAACTGGAAACTGCTTTTGCTCACATTTAACCCGTAATCGCTGTCTTGACCGGGCAATATAATGGAAAAATGAGGCTCTTAACAGGTCTTGGCCTTATAACGGCTCATTATTTCAGAGCAACCCAGCTGGGCCTGATCAGAATTTCCATAGAAAGATCAGGAGTCTGACGGAGACTATCAGACTCCTGTTGTTCTCAGGAAGTCTTTTTTCTCCAGAAGGTTGCCTGGGCAATGGTATGCTGGTGTTTTCTGGCGGTTTCCCGGATGACAAAAGGAATATCTCTGGGTGGTTTAATCTCCTCAAAATGTTGGCCCAGAACTCTTTTTAGTCCGTCATAGGTTGTCAGGGCTTCACCATTCTCGCGTATTCCTCCCAGCCATTTATCTTTTGACGTGTATTCTTCCAGCCAGGTATAGGGCGAAGTCAGCACCAGCAGTCCCTCTGGACGGATTCGCTCATGAACAGAAGAAAGAAATTTATAGGGATCGTTGAGTCGGTCAATCAGATTCCCGGCAAAGACAAGGTCATAGTTATTGTATTTGGTTTTGAGATTGCAAGCGTCTCCCTGGGTAAACAGCACACGACTGACATCAATGTTATCGGCAAAGTCAGTCAGTCTGGCTTCACGGTATTCGCCCAGTTCTCCCTCGGAGGGCACAAAGTATCGAATGTTTCCATTCTGCTGAAGCCTGGAGGCCGCAGAGATAAAGCGGGCTGAGAAGTCGATTCCGTCAACATGTTTGAACCAGCGGGCCAGCTCAAAACTGCTCCTCCCTACCGAGCAGCCCAGATCCAGTGCCCGGGTGCAGTTGAGGTCATTCAACAGCTCATGGCAGATTTCGGCACAGGTCCTGGGGAAATTTTCAACACCAAAGTAGCTTTCGCCATAATGGAATTCCAGATACTGAGCCACCAGCGCATCGGTTTCATAAGGGTTCAGGTTGGCATTATGCTCAGCGGTGGACTCAACATAGCGAAAACCGGCATGCTGGAAAAAATGTCGCCTGAAGGCATATCGGGAATCTCTGATCGCATAGTTACCTGTCGAGATCCAGCAGCCACCTTTAATCAGGTTATGCCGGCCGTCAAATGTGGGGGTAGAAAAGTCATCGTAATAGGGATGAACCTTGAAGCCTTCAAAGGCATCAATGGGCGTCGTTGTCCATTGCCAGACATTACCAATGACATCATAAAAGTCCCCCGTCCTGAACTGGTTAACCGGACAGGAAGAGGCCCAGTATTCGAGGTTGATGTTGCCAGGAGCCTGTTTCCAATAAGGTTGGTCTGTATCAATGCTGTCTCGCAAACAATACCATTCAGCTTCGGACGGCAATTGTATCTGCAGGCCCGTCATTTCTGATTTCCACCGGCAGAAAGCCTGGGCCTCATGGCAGTTGACATCCACGGGCCAGTTCCAGGGCATGTCTATCTCTTCCAACATGGCCCGGTATCGGTAATTTTCATCACCGGGAACCCAAAACTCAGGGTGAACGGCTTCGGCAAAGGTAGCCCATGCCCAGCCCTCATCGGTCCAATATTTTTCGGCGTTGTATCCGCCATTCTGGACAAACTCAAGAAACTCCTGGTTGCTGACCAGGTACTGGCTTGCCTTGAAGGCAGGGATGGTTTCTTCATAGTGACCGTATTCGTTGTCCCAGCCATAAAGCGCATGATCAAACGGCTTACCGAGAATCTGGTGACCACCAGCATGTTCAATTAACTGATTTTCCGGCGCTGCCCCGGAAGTTTTGCAGGGTCGCCAGTCCTGGTGAGGCGTGACGTAAGCCAGAGGTAACTGACGAATGAGAACCGATGAAGTCTCCAGGTGGATGCGCTCGTGCTCAATGCCCATCATGATCAGCCAGGCTGGACTTTCCCAGGTGATGGGTATCTCTATAGGCATGGTTTCAATAAATTCAACGATGTGTGTCCTGACTTTTTGACGGTATTCCTTCATGGCTGGAACCGTTGGCCAGTCGTAGTTGTTTTCGTCCAGATCATCCCAGGACATTTCATCAACGCCGATGGCCACCATTGCTTCAATATCTGTATCTACCCGTTCGTTAATCAGGCGGGCAGCAATCAGTTTGTTAACAAAAAATGCTGCGGTATGGCCGTAGTAGAAAATCAGCGGGTGTCTCTGGGAAATAGCCTTACGGTAATAGGCCTCATCATTGCTGAGTGTTTCAAAAAGACGATCGTAGATATCGAAGGTTTCGCAGAAGTACTGAGTCAGTTCCTGGCGCTTTTCTTCCGGGGTGCCTGAATCAAGTATCAGTGTTCTTGTGGGGATCTGGAGTGGCGAGGTGTTTTCAGTAGACGTCACGTTTAGCACGAGCTAACCTCCAAAGCAATCTAACAATGCATTACGGTTTGACCAGAGTCTATTAAAATATCCTATATGGTTTAGAGCTTAAAGGCAGAAGTATCAAGGTTGACCGATATGTCAATTTCAGCCAGATAACTAATGCCTTTCGAGCTGCTTCAGATCATACGTTTTCAGAGTGTTGTTGGATGACAGGTTATATAATCCATTCAGGGTTTGAGATCAGCTATTGCGACCCTGATCCTGCGAATGCCTTCCTCCAGAGTGGAGCGACTGCAGCCAAAGTTCAGTCTCAGGTAGTCACGGTCTCCAAACTGGGCACCGGGAGAGAACCCCACACCGGCATCCTCAAAGAAGCGGTGTGGGTCATCCAGACCCAGTTCGCTGACATTAATCCAGGCCAGGTAGGTAGACTGCAGGGGCAACATACTTAACCCCTTAATGTCATTGATTTCGGACATCAGCAAATCGTGGTTACCCCGAAGATAGTCGAGCAGACTCTGGCGCCAGGGTTCGCCATGTTCGTAGGCGGCTCTGGCCGCCGTGAAGCCTATCAGCATGTTATCCGGATCAGGGACAATACCCTTGCGAACTCTCTGGAATTCCATGCGCAGTGTGCCATCCGGTATTACGGCAAAGGCACAGCCAAAGCCGGCCACATTAAATGTCTTGGAAGGCGACATCAGGGTGATAGATGTGTTCCGGGTGAATTCACTCAGGCTGGCATAGGGGATGTGTTCGGCATTGCGATCAAGAATCAGGTCGCAATGCACTTCGTCAGAACAGACGGCAATGCTGTACTTTTTGCAGAGCGCCTCGATAGTCTCCAGTTCTTCCCGGGTAAGTACCCGGCCGTTGGGGTTCTGTGGATTACATAGCATCAACAGCCGGGTATCATCGGTGATCCTGTTTTCAAAGGCTTCCAGATCCAGCTGCCACTGATTGTCCCTGATCACCCAGTCCAGTCCGATCATCTGGCGTCCGCCCAACCTGGGTGCCATCAGAAAGGGGTAGTAAACCGGCAGAGGCACTGCAACGGTCTCTCCGGGGCCAGCAACGCTTCTCACCGCAATATTGAGCGCGGTCACCAGTCCGGGCAGCCAGACGATCCAGTCTTTTTCAATCTGCCAGTCGTAGAGGTTGTGCATTCGCTCGACAATTCGATCTTCCAGACCCTCATCGGCCAGGGTATAGCCAAAAACACCGTGCTCAACACGTTGTTGCACAGCTTCAATGATTTCAGGGGCGGATTTGAAGTCCATATCCGCCACCCAGAAAGGCAATATATCTCTGTCTTTGTAGCGGTCCCACTTAAGGCTTGAGGTATGACTTCGGTCGATAAAAGTATCGAAATCTGTGGACACGGATACTTCCCCTGATGTTGGATTGAATGTGTTTCACCGATACTACCTGCAGTCAGTCTTTTTTGAAATGTGATTTATCATTACGGCTTCGCCGACTTTATCCGTTTTGCTGACTCGCTGGTCAGCTCAGGGTGGTAAATCCTGCCGGGGGGCTGGAAAATCGCGGCTTTGTAGGCAATGCTCAGTGAACCTGAAGTTTCTCTGTGGAGAAGTACCGAATTGATTGCCAGAGGCGTTGTCTATTCGCTGTTGTCCGGAGCCTTGCTGGGAAGTCTGATCATTCTTCCCGGATGGATGTCGGAATATTCTGCTATTGAGCTGGTAGCAGGGCGCTTTGCAGTATTTGGTCTCTGGGTCTTTATAATTGTCCTTTTTCGTCGCGAGATTATTAAAAGAGTCCAACAAGGTGGGATCATGCCATGGATCTGGGTGGCCCTGCTGACAAATCTCCTTTATTACCTTTTCCTTATAATCAGTATCCGAAGTCTTGGCGGTGTTTTTGCCTGTATTCTGATAGCCGCCTTACCCATGATTTTTCAGAAATGCTTTTTGGAAAGAAACGCTGCCGGTCAGCTCACTACGCCTTTATTGCTATTGATTGGTGCGCTGTTTCTGTTGATTTCCCAGAAGTTTGATCAGAGTTATCCTGGCTCACATGAGCAGAGTATGGTCATCGGCCTGCTCTGGCTAATGCTGGCAAGTATCTGCTGGCTCGCAGGTACCCGCATACAATTGTCAATGGCCACTGAACGTCCCGATATTGATCCTTCTGATCGTTATCTGTTGACCGGACTGGGCTCTATATTGGCATTGCCCATGATTTATCCCCTGACCTGGCTGAACCACCCCGAATTAACCCTTTTTCCTGGAGGTATTGCTAATATTGACTGGACTTGCTTTTTAGGAGGCGTTCTGGTTGCAGGGGTATTAGCCACCGGTTTGGCCCGGATATGCAGACACAAAGCAGTGGCGCATAATAGTGATTCTGGATTTTATTCCTATACAACCCTTGAGGCTTTATTTGGAGTGCTGTTTGTCTTTATGCTGGAAGGGCGCACACCCAACAATCAGGAGTGGGCAGTTATTGCCATCCTGGTCTGGGGTATGGCCCTGTTTTACCGAAATCAAGCAACTTCACAATTTAATACCAGCTCAGGATAGTTGTTTCTGATCTCTTCCCGGTTACCTCTGAAGAGAATTCTTTCCTGCTTCTGCTCCAGCTGATACTCGTACATGGGGTCATAGTAGCCAACCAATAATTGCTCAATCAGTGGCCGATAGCCATCAATGGCACCATGAACTTCATGTTGCTGAAGGGCTGAAGAGAGTAGCTTTCCCAGCTCCTGATAACGGACTCCACCCAATCGTCTGCGAATCCGGTAAAGGCTGTCAGTCAGTCCCTGGCTGAAGCGGGTAAAGCCCTCTTCTTTACCGTAAACGGTCTGGTATTCGGTCAGGTTATTGCTGACATACTCCTGAAGACCTATCTCTACACGCTCTTCTATAGAAGTTTCCAGCAGAATTATGGAGGACTGTTGCATCTTGTTACTGAACACCTGGGACAGGCTACAGCGTCCGATCAGCTTGCTTTCGTCCTCCAGAAGCAGAGCGCGCCCTGGTTTAAAGTGGCGGTGCTTGAGCATGGCGATAGAAAGACGGTTTTCAAAGTCAATCTGGGTTGGCTGGCCACCATAACGACGCCCGAAGCTCGACCCCCGATGGTTGGCCAGACCCTCCAGATCAATGCTGTCTTCAATGTCATAAATCAGACGAGTTTTGCCGGCACCGGTTTTGCCACTGAGAATCACAAAGGGAATGTCTTCAACAGACTTTTCCAGTTCATCGATCAGGAACCTTCTCAATGCTTTGTAGCCCCCTTTGATCAGAGGGTAAGGGTATCCGGACTCAGCCAGCCAGGATTGGGTAATATGAGAGCGCTGGCCGCCCCGAAAACAGAATAAGTAGCCTTCTGGATGCTGTTGTACGAACTGCTGCCAGAGGGTCACCCGTTCAACACGCACATCGTCAGTGGCCAGCTCATAACCCAGGGCGACGGCAGCATCTTGCCCCTGCTGCTTGTACTCAGTACCAATCATTTCGCGCTGGTAATCATCCAGGATAGGCAGGCTGGTCGCCAGTGGGAATGAACCTTTGTTGAATTCAACAGGCGCCCGAACATCCATCAGTGGAACATCATTCAGGAACAGGGCGAGGTAGTCTTGGGTATCCGGGCGTTGTTGGGTCATAAGGTTCCGTAACAGCTCAATGGGAGCGGGCTGGGTTCTTGTCCAAAAGCACTATAGTTTCGCTGGAAGCTGTCTGTTTAAGCAAGTGTGGATTGTTTCTATCGGATTCACAGGGGCAGAGTACAGCCAAACCTGCATATCACTGGAACAAAGCCAGACAGCACAATACAGGCTGTGTACAGTGAGCGTTTAGCAGCTGTGTACATTTGAGTGCAATATTCTGCATTAGGAGGACGCCGCTATAGCGATTGCCCAAATGGCTTTCTGACAACAGGTTTTAACATTTGATGAGCATTAAAACGGTCTGATTTCTATTTCAAGCTGTCTGGTGTCTCTGGATTTGGCTCTGTGGAGAAAGTGGTAGAGGCTTGCCAAAGATACGAACGTAAAAAAGCTCAGACCGGTGGTTACAGTGATAATCGTAGGGTCAGGTCTGTATCCAAAGGGAGCAATGACCGACATAGGCAGTTTTTCATGACTGAGTATTTCATAACCATTGCCAACGATTAAATTTTTTCCTATATCCCAGAGAGTCCTTGATTCACCCGCAATTTTTTCAAATTCATGCCAGGCGTCCGAGAACAGTCCGGCTCCCAGACTGGCGATTACAAACCACGAAAATGTTCTCAAACAGGTACTTTCGGTTTCCGGATTGAATGGTATCAGTTTTGTAGCAATGATTCCCAAAGGGATGAGAGACATGCAAATGGCTTCGTATTTTTTATCGAGGACCAGCGGTAAAGTGGCCAGAGAGCCTTCTCCGGTTTGGCGAAAAGTATTCGAGATAACATTGATCAGCAGCCCTGATAAGAGAAGTTCCCTTTTACCTGTGGTACCTCCAGCGAGCCTGAGAGCCCAGCCACCAGCGCACATGCTGGCTTTTAATGATGTTAACCCAGTAATAAGCCCAACCCATTTCTCGGGGATTTCCCTCCCTGAATCCGCGAGTAAGACTCCGGTAGTGAATACACCGCCCATAGTAACGAGACTGGTGACAAGTGCTGTTCCCAAAATTTTATTTTTGGCTTCGGGTTTAACTCTGATAGAGCCTTGAAGGAGTATGAACATCTCCACGCCTTCCAAAACCCAGATAGCAACGCTGGTAAGAAACTGCTCGTTATCTTGTTTGCTTTTTTTGGTGACTGTTACAGGAGGGCTTTCACATCCCAGTTTATCTTTAATGGCGTTAAAGTCAGAGCTGTTGCCATAAATCACAGTTGAGTTATTCGGGTCGTTGATGTCTGAGCAGATAAAGGCTTTCAGCTTTCCTCTGTTCTCGCCGCAGCTGATATCGTCTGATGCTGTCTGCGGCAGCCTGATGCCCATGGAAACCCTATCCGGTAGTATGATATTGAGTTTTGAGGCAGGTGTGCTTCCGTTAACTGCTGAAGCCAGCGTGGAGTAGTCAGATTTAACTAACCCCGAAGTATCCAGGGCAGGACTAGCCAGAGCTGAATGAACAGAAATATAAGCAATCATCGTCGATATTAAGAGCACAAGACAGGTTTTTGACCGTTGCATTGGATGTGTCTCCATGAGCTGACTGGCTGATTGATATCAATTGAATTCAGATAAGCTGTTTTGAACACATTCGTATTGGCTCGAGTAGGTATAGTCAATTTGAGGTGAAACGCAACTCGTTTGCATTTACAGGATGGCCGAACAGCTCAAAAGATAGCTTGTATAGGGATTACAACCCTGATGTCTCCGCATTATCAGGTATTAACTGATCAATACTCGTGGGTTGCACTCTGTGGATAAAAAGATAGAGGCTTGCAAGAGTTACCAATGTAAAATAGCCCAGGCCGGACGTTAAGGTGATAACCGTGGGATCGGGTCTGTATCCAAAGGGAGCAATAATCGACATTGGCAGTTTTTTATCGCTGAGTATCTCATAAGTATCGCTAACCGTTGCTTGTTTGCCAAAATCCCAGACAGTACTGGATTCACCGGCAATTTTTTCAAATTCATGCCAGGCTCCCGAGAACAGTCCGGCCCCGAGACTGGCTATTACAAACCATGAGAACCTCTGCAAAAAGACACTGTTGGTTTTCGGGTTGAATTTTATTAATTGTGAAGCAATGACCCCCAGAGGAATGAAAGCCAACAGAGCGGCTGCGTACTTTTTATCAAGGATCAGCGGTAAAGTAACGAGGGCGCCTTCTCCGGTTTGGCGAAACGTGTTTGAGATAACATTCATCAGTAATCCGGATAAGACGAGCTCTTTTTCAGCGGCAAACCCTCCAGCCATCCCAAGAGTCCAGCCACCAATGTTCAGACTGGCTTTTAATTTTGTTAACCCTGCAATAAGTCGAATCCATTTCTCGGGAATTTCCTTACCGGATGCCGCGAGTGCGACTCCGGCACTGTAAAGGCTGCATGTGGTGATGAGACTTGTGAAAAATGCTGTCCACAAAATCTGCTTTCTGGCTTTGGGATTAACTTTTATGGTGGCATGAAGCAGTATGAACATCTCTATGCCTTGCCATACCCAGACAGATACACTGGTCATCCACCGGTCGTAGCCGGGTTTATTTTTTATGGCATCTACTGGAAGGGGAGCTTCGCATCCCAGATGATTTTTAAGATTGTTCAAGTCAGAGCTGTTGCCATAAACGACAGTTGAATTACTTGGTCGATTGATTAGTGAGCAGATAAAGGCCGACAGTGCACCTTTATTCTCCCTGTAGCTGATATCGTCTGATGATGTCAGGGTTAGCCTTATGCCCAGGGAAACCGTACTCGATGAGCTGGCATTAAATTCTGAAGCGATTGCGGGCTCACTGAAATTTGAAGAAAAGGTGGAGCTTTCAGGATTGACTGACGCCGTCGTGTTTATGTCGGTTTTAGCCAAAGCTGAATGACTCAGGATATAAACAATCATCGTCGATATTAAAAGCATATGATCATGTTTCAATAACTGCATTGGATGGGTCTCCAGGAGCAGACTGATTGATATAAGCTGAATCCGGTTCGGCTGGTTTGGATAGGTTTGTCGTGGCTCGGGTAGGTATAGTCAATGTGAGATGAAATGCAACTTGTTTGGATTCACTGGAAGCTTCCGGAGTTTTTACTGCCTGGCTGAATGACGATACAGCTTACATCACAGCTCTGTGCTGATATACCAGGTGGAGGATGTAAGCAAGGCTTGCGAAGAGCAAGCCCATGAACCATTTACCATCTGTCTCTTCTAAACTTGCCGTGGGGCTTATAGTCTATTGAGTTCGTGTGATGCTTGAAGGCGTTTTGCACTTTTAACCGTTACTCTTGCTAGCCTCAAGTCAGGCAGGTCAGTATGGAATTCAATTTGGACTTTTATTCGGCTACCGCGTTATTTTTTTATCAATCAATGCTTACGCGGCATGCCCTTTGATATCGGATCATTATGGAATTTCATTGCAGGGTGTCGATAAGGCGAAAGTTGTTACGTTCCAGACTTCGTCACTCCTTATCCATACGGTAATACACCTTGTTCCTGGTGCCAGAAATAGCAACCTGACCAGTTCGAACTCTGGTAACAAGTTTTTTGTGAAAGAGCTCCCAAATTGGGAGGGTATTTCTCCATTGTTGCTTTTAAAAACTCAAGAGCCCTGTTGAGGTTATCTTTTTTCTGACTTGACACAGGCTGTGAAAAACTCAAAATAATGATCGTTTGGCTTTTCTTTGCTAAATGCTAGTAACTGTCCAAAGATTTTCTCCTTTCAATCGGTGAGAAAATCCAAGCATCCTCTGGTATGGGTTGCCACTGGTACTAACGTTCTCAGCCTCTGGTATGGGCTGACAAGAACGATGAGCAAGCAGCCTCCGGTATAGGTTGCCACTGAAGATGAACATAATGCCAATAGCGGCAAAAGCCCTGGCGGCAAAAAATTAAGGAATATCTCCTCATGCCTGTAATTACGCTTCCCGACGGCAGCAAGCGCGAATTTGCTGACGCCGTTTCTGTAATGGAAGTGGCCCAGGATATTGGTCCGGGCCTGGCCAAGGCGACTCTGGCGGGTCGTATCAATGGTGAGCTGGTGGATGCCAGTACCAAAATCACGGATGACTCTGAGCTGGCTATTATCACTTCCCGTGATGAAGAAGGTGTTGAGGTGATCCGTCACTCAACGGCTCACCTTTTGGCTATGGCCACCCAGGATCTGTATCCCGGTGCCCAGGTCACCATTGGTCCTGTGATTGACAATGGTTTTTATTACGACTTCTCCTATGAGCGGGCATTTAACCTCGAAGACCTGGAGAAGATTGAAAAGCGTATGGCTGAGCTGGCAAAGCAAGATCTGGGTATTGAGCGAGTGGTGATGACTCGTAACGAAGCCATCAGTGCTTTCAAAGCCATGGGTGAAGAGTACAAGGTCGAGATCATTAATGACCTGCCCGAAAATGAAGTGATCTCCGTTTACCGTCAGGGTGAGTGGATGGATCTTTGCCGTGGCCCACACGTTCCTTCAACAGGTAAGCTGAAAGCCTTCAAGCTGATGCGTGTAGCCGGTGCCTACTGGCGAGGTGATTCCAGTAACGAAATGCTGACCCGTATCTACGGAACGGCCTGGGAAGACAAGAAAGCCCTGAAAGCTTACCTGCAGCGTCTGGAAGAAGCCGAGAAGCGTGATCACCGTAAATTGGGTAAGAAGCTGGACCTCTTCCACATGCAGGAAGAAGCACCGGGCATGGTTTTTTGGCACCCCAATGGCTGGGCCATCTATCAGGAACTTGAACAGTACATGCGTAAAAAGCAGATTATGCATGGCTACAAAGAGATCAAAACTCCACAGCTGGTGGATCGCTCCCTCTGGGAAAAATCCGGTCACTGGGATAAGTTCCAGGACGACATGTTCACCACCAACTCGGAAGAGCGTGATATTGCTGTTAAGCCCATGAACTGCCCATGCCACGTTCAGGTCTTCAATCAGGGGCTGAAAAGCTACCGTGATCTGCCGCTGCGACTGGCGGAATTTGGCTCCTGTCATCGTAACGAGCCATCCGGTGCACTCCATGGAATCATGCGTGTTCGTGGTTTTGTTCAGGACGATGCTCATATTTTCGCAACAGAAGATCAGATTCAGTCGGAAGTGGCTGCCTTTATCGATTTCCTCCATGAAGTGTATGAGGACTTTGGCTTCAGTCGTGACAACATGCTCTACAAACTGTCTACCCGTCCTGAAAAGCGCGTAGGTTCTGACGAAATTTGGGATAAAGCCGAAAAAGCCCTGGCTGATGCTCTGAATGCACAGGCGTTGCCATGGGAAGAACTGCCGGGTGAAGGTGCTTTCTACGGACCAAAAATCGAATTTTCCCTGAAAGACTGCATTGGCCGGGTATGGCAGTGTGGTACGATTCAGGTTGATTTCTCTATGC
Organism: Endozoicomonas sp. 8E; assembly: GCF_032883915.1. NCBI lineage: Bacteria > Pseudomonadati > Pseudomonadota > Gammaproteobacteria > Oceanospirillales > Endozoicomonadaceae > Endozoicomonas > Endozoicomonas sp. 8E. The sequence goes on from NZ_CP120717.1 coordinate 2,579,169, forward strand.
CAGGCCGTCTGGGTGCTGAATATGTCGATGAAAGCGGTGAACGCAAAACACCGGTCATGCTCCACAGGGCGATTCTGGGGTCGTTTGAGCGATTCATCGGTATACTTATTGAGCACTATGAAGGGGCTATGCCGCCATGGCTGGCTCCCAAACAGGTTGCCATCCTCAATATTACTGACAGACAGGCTTCTTATGCGGCAGAACTGGAAAAAATGTTGATGGAAAAGGGAGTTAGGGTAAAAGCGGACTTGAGAAACGAGAAGATCGGCTTTAAAATCCGCGAGCATACCTTAAATAAGGTGCCTTATTTGCTGGTTATTGGCGATAAGGAAATGGAAAACAGAACCGTTGCTGTGCGTACCCGCACAGGTGAAGACCTGGGTACCATGCCTGTAGAGGCATTCAAGGAACGCCTTGCAGCGGATATCAGCAAGCGTGGCCGTACTGCGTAATTAATCTGTAACGGGCTTGTCGATCTTAATGTTAAGCGTCGACAAGCCCTATCGCACAGGCTGCCTTTACAGGAGATACACCCATCAGACGTAACAGCTTCCGCGATCGTCGCCCGCAGAAGGCGCCGATTAATGAGAATATCCGTGCCAAAGAAGTCCGACTGATTGGAGCCGATGGCTCTCAGGTAGGGGTGGTCGATACCCGTGACGCTTTGTCCATGGCCCAGGAAGCAGGGCTGGATCTGGTTGAAATTAATGCAACCAGCGAACCGCCAGTCTGTAAGATCCTTGACTACGGCAAGCATCAGTACGAGCAAAAGAAGCAGAAAGCCGCAGCCAAGAAGAAACAGGTTCAGACCCAGGTGAAAGAAGTCAAGTTTCGCCCGGGCACAGAGGAAGGGGATTACCAGGTAAAACTGCGCAACCTGGTACGTTTCCTGACAGAGGGCAACAAGGCGAAGGTATCACTTCGCTACCGTGGTCGTGAGATGGCTCACCAGCAGCTGGGCATGGAACTGATGAACCGGGTTGAAAAAGATCTGGAAGAGATCGGTACCGTTGAACAGCGTCCAAAGATGGAAGGTCGTCAACTGATCATGGTTATTGCCCCGAAAAAGAAGAAGTGATTTGAGTATGAAAAAACCGGTCACTGCATCAGTGGCCGGTTTTTCGTGTTCTGGATGAGGCTTTTCTATAAAGAAAATGTTCTTCCGGATTGAACGACAGTCGCTTTTATTTTTAATATCCCGACACCTCCTGGCCCTGAAATGGGCGCCGCTCTCAAGATGAGAAGGGGTAGGTGGTCGCGAATGCGGAGTGCTTTTTCATGCCAAAAATGAAAACCAACAGTGGTGCCGCCAAGCGTTTCAAGAAAACGGCTAGCGGTTACAAGCGTAAGGGTGCCTTCAAGAGTCACATCCTGACCAAGATGACCACCAAGCGTAAGCGTCAGCTGCGTGGTACCTCCATGGTAACACCTGCTGACCAGGGTCTCGTTAAGCGTATGCTGCGCGACTAATCGCTTTTTAGATCATTTTTTCGGAGAGTTAGCTCATGGCACGTGTAAAACGTGGTGTAATCGCGCGCAAGCGCCACAAGAAAGTTCTTAAGGCCGCCAAAGGTTACTACGGAGCACGTTCACGTGTATTCCGCGTAGCCAAACAGGCTGTAACCAAAGCCGGTCAGTACGCTTACCGCGACCGTCGTCAGCGTAAACGTCAGTTCCGTGCTCTATGGATTGCCCGTATCAACGCCGGTGCGCGTACCAACGGTCTGTCCTACAGTCGTTTCATTGCGGGCCTGAAGAAGTCTGCGATCGAAATCGACCGAAAGGTTCTGGCTGATCTGGCTGTTCACGACAAGGCCGTTTTCGGTCAGCTGGTTGAAAAGGCTAAAGCTTCTCTGGCTTGAGTCTGATTCATACCAGTTTTTAACGGGGTTATGGTTTTCCATAACCCCGTTTTATTTTGATGGGTCAGAATCAGGCGGTGCGTTTGGAGTGGCGCTCCCGGTTTTCCAGCTTTTTTCTTTCACTCTTTCTCAGCACCACGTACAAGGCCGCAGAGCCGCCGTGAAACTTCAATGCGGTATGAAAGCAGAGCACCTGGTCCATTTCCCGCAGCCAGGTATTGACGTAGCTTTTAATGATGGCGGGGGGGGTGCTGTTTAAGCCCAGGCCGTGATTGATGATGAGTGAGCGAAGCTCGTGTTGCTGGCAGTCGTTGATGAAGTCAAAAACCGCTTTGCGAGCCTCAGCCGCTGTGTGATTATGCAGGTCGAGTCTGGCTTCAATGGCGTATTTGCCCAGTCTCATTTTCTTGAAAACACCTTCCTGAACACCGGAGCGCTTATATTCCAGGTGATCGTAAGGCTGGACTCTTTTCGGGTTATCCAGAGATAAAAAATTAGGGTCATTCAACTCAGTCTGGGCTGCCTTCCTTCTCAGGGCCTGACCGGGAGTCGCTGTCTGATGCTTCTTGAGGTTCGCTTTGGCGCGGCTTTTCAGGGGAGCCACTCCCTCCATTTCCTGGAGGAACAGATCCTGGTCGTCGTAACTCATGGCTTTGTACTTGTCGTAGAAGGGTCAGAGGTGCTCGACGGTCTGGAAGTTTGACGATACACCTCAATGAATTTTGATAGTACCTGTTTTTGTGTATCCGGGGAACTATAGCTGCTTTAAGCGACTTTTTCCCTAAACCTGAAGTCAGAGGAAATTCGTTTTTTCATAATTCAAGGCATACATAGCAACAGGTTTTCCTATGACTTTATTTTGGAAAAACGTGTCATGCTTTTCCAGATTCCATACGAACTCGTTTTCCACAGGTTGGTAGTGGATGACATCGGCGGCCTGCCGTTTTTCCTTGTCCAGAGAGTTAATAATATGGCTGCTCATGTATTCACTGGAAAAGCATCTGGCAGGTAAAACCTTATCTTGTGAAACCGCTGCGTAAGCCGCCTGAGCCCCGCCTTTTTCGTAGCCCGATAATTTCAGAGTCCAGCCTTTAAAGGCACTGTTTTTCTTCATCAGGTTCTGAACCTGCTTAGTGAGCTTGCTGGCTTGCTGGTAACTTTCAGGCACAGTTTTTCGCCTTGCGTTTCTCAGATTTCGTACCCAGCGGATGAGAGTGAATGCTTTTTTGAACCTTCCAGTATGAGAAAGCTCATCCGGTTTTTTCAGGGCATCCCAGCTGCCAAAAACAATGCGAACTTCGGGAGGACTGGTTTTGGGGTTACGAAGAATATAGGCAGTGAGTCCGGTTTTCTTGTCGAACACACAGCCTTCGGATCCTTTGGTGGATAATCCGGCTGCTTTGCCAGCATCCAGGGCGAGACGGCGGTCAGTATCCCAGGACTTAAGTTCATTCAGGATCTTTTTGTCTTTTAATCCCCAGTCGCCTATGGACTTTTTGTAAGGGTAAGCGGCAATCCTTGCCTCGACAGCCATAGCTTCACCCATTCGCCAGTTATTTCTGGGAGTGCCCTTATCCGGAGTAAGAGTCCCTACGTGATGTTGCCAGGGGTTGGTTAATGAAGGAAAATTTCCAAAATAATAAGGAGCTACGGGTGTTTTTGGTTTTAAATCGGACTTTTGAGTATCTTCACTTCTGCTGTTATCTTCTGCGTATCTTCTTGCAGATAAACCCGCTCCAATAAAGACCCCTCTCATAATACTATCCCCCCAGCAGGTGATGAGTCGTAAACAAGCTCCTGCTCTTCTTCTTTCAGTTCCCGGGTTAACGTGTTGGCGAGCTCTATGTAGCCAAGCACCAGGTTTTTGAATGTCTCGTGGGTCAGACTGCCGACAGGGTGGCTGGTCATAAGGTGCAAACCCATTCCATCCTGGTCCGTATAAAACCAGGCACCTTTGAGCTTGTCCGGGGCTCCGTTGAGAGACAACAGCTGCATTGCTCTGGCGGCCTGTAGCTCAGGATCTGTAGGCATGGGTGTCAGCATGCGGTGCAGCAGTAAAAGATCACTGTTCTCAGGTAACTCTATGATCACTGCGGTCTCATCGTTCTCGTCTGCCAGAGCGCAGATGTTGTCTTCTGTGGTCAGGTCATGACCAATATGTTCACCAAAGTTCTTCAAAAACTCTTTAAATTGTTCGTAAGGCTCAATCATGATCAGGCTGTCCGAAGTTATTCATTATTTTTTGCTTCGGCTGGGATGCAGGAAATTGAAGAGTGCTTTGAACTGTGTAACGGAAGGGTTCTGTATCATGAGGTTGCCAGAGCCTGTCTTGATGACCAGGCCCGACAATCAGGTCATCAAGATGACTTCGGTCAGTGGCTATAACTGCGATCCCAGTCCTTCCAGACCGGTTCCAGACCTTTTGATTTGATCGCAGCAGCAACCACTTCAGGACGACGGTTGTCGTCGATGGCGAATTGTTCCAGGGATTCAACGGCACCATCGGCATAACCACCAGGTTGAGTGCTTGAGAAAGCGCTCATAGTGGTAATACCCAGAGGCAGTACATTATCTCTGAACGATTCTGACTCTCGAGTGGACAGTGACAGTTCCGCTTGCGGTTTAAACAGACGGTAAGCGCAGATCAGCTGAACCAGTTGTTTGTCTGAAATAATGGAAATAGGCTGGAACTCACCTTCGCAGGGGCGCAATCTGGGAAAAGAGATGGAGTAACGGGTTTTCCAGTAGGTCTTTTCCAGATAGTCGAGGTGTGCGGCTACCATGGCGGAATCCGTACGCCAGTCTTCCAGACCAATAAGGGCACCCACACCAATCTTGTCGATGCCGGCCTTGCCGAGTCTGTCCGCGGTTTCCAGGCGATAGTCGAAATCCATCTTGCTGCCTCTCAGATGGTATTTCTCATAGGCCGGGCGATTGTAGGTCTCCTGATAAACCAGAACGGCGTCCAGCCCCAGTGCCATCAACTCTTCGTATTCGCTCTGTTCCAGGGGTTGTACTTCCAGTGTAATGTGGGAAAAGTGCAGTCTGACTTTGTCCAGTACGGTTTTGAAATATTCGGTGCCCACCGTACCCTGGGCTTCGCCAGTCACCAGCAGGATATGATCAAACCCCATGGCCTTGATGGCTTTCAGTTCCCGGTCCAGCTCTTCCATGCTCAGGGTTTTGCGCCGGATTTTGTTGTCGAGGCTGAAACCACAGTAGGTACAGATGTTGGTGCACTTGTTGGACAGGTATAAGGGGATATACATCTGTACTGTATTGCCAAAGCGCTGGCGGGTGAGTGCCATGCTTTTCTGTGCCATCTGTTCCAGGTAAGGTTCAGCCGCAGGAGAGATGAGAGACAGAAACTGATCATGAGCCAGTCTGCGGACGGACAGGGCATGTTCGACATCCGCAGCGGTTTTACTCAGGATGCTCATCCTGATTTCATCCCAGTTTAACTGGTTAAATGCGTTTACAAATGACATTAAAAGTCTTCCAGAAATGCAGTCAGTGGGCTGCTTGCCTGAGCCTGATGTGAACGTATTCCGAGGCCAGCCTCGTAAGCTCGCCTGCCCGCTATCACGGCTTCCTTGAAAGCTATACCCATGGCTACCGGGTCATTTGAAACAGCAATGGCTGTATTCACCAGTACGGCGTCAGCTCCGATTTCCATTGCTTTAGCGGCATCGGAAGGGCTGCCAATACCGGCATCTACCACCACAGGGACCTGACTCTGCTCGATGATAATGTTCAGAAACTCCTCGGTTTTCAGGCCCAGATTGCTGCCAATGGGTGCCCCGAGAGGCATAACCGCAGCGGCACCGGCTTCTTCCAGCCTCTTGCACAAGACCGGGTCAGCGTGAACATAAGGTAGAACAACAAATCCCAGTTCGACAAGTTCTCCGCAGGCTTTTAGTGTTTCAATGGGGTCAGGCAGTAAATATTTAGGGTCCGGGTGAATTTCCAGTTTTAGCCAGTTGGTCTGCAGAGCTTCTCTGGCCAGCTGGGCTGCATACACGGCTTCTCTGGCGTCGCGGGCACCGGAAGTATTAGGTAGCAGGTTAACGCCTGCTTCAATCAGGGGGGAGAGAATGTCATCCTGATCGTCATTCAGATCCACTCGCTTAAGTGCCATGGTGACCAGTTCGCTCTGTGAAGCCTTGATGGCTTCAGCCATGGTCTGGCTGTTATTGAATTTCCCGGTACCGGTAAACAGGCGAGAATGGAAGGTTCTATCAGCAATGGTCAGCATACCAGCCCTGTAGTTCGATAAATTGTCGGTCATTCCAAGTGCGATTTCTGCGCGCTATCAGCCACCTGCGGTAGCCTTGATCAGGGTGATACGGTCACCTTCTTCTACTTTTCTACGGGGCCATTGGGAGCGACTGACGATCTCTTGATTGACCGCAAGTGCCACGCCCTTTTCAGCCTGATTGATCTGTTCCAGCAGCCGCTCGAGCGTCAGAGGGGCCTCAAGGCTCAGGGGCTGGTCATTAACAAAAAATTGCATAGATCATTCTGGGAGGTTTTGAAAACAGGGGGAAGTTTAAAGCAAATTCTTCTCCGGATAAATGGGGGGCAGTCAGGAGCCGTTCTTCTGATCTCGGTCAGCTTTTTTGAGCGGCATAGCGAGACTTGTCATAGCAGGGCTTATGGGTTAGTTGATAGGGTCAGAGACGAGAATATTGAACTTAAAACTGAAAAACTGGTCACACAGTGAATCTATATGCAATGACTTGAGGCTAGATATGGTTTTCAGAAAAATAGTAACCGCTTTAGCTTTCCTGGCTGCATCGGTATGTTATGCGGATACATCGGTATGTTACCCAGATTCACTAATAACGGTTAAGACGAACAGCTTGCCGTTATCGGATTCATTTAAGGCTTACATTGAGGATAACCTGCCACAGGCTTTGAATAAAAGGTGTTCTACTCCAGAACGTGTTTCTGCGTTAATTCGAAATGAATTGTTTTCAAATGGTTATGTTGCAACCCCGGAGGATGCTGTTTTTTCGGTGCAGTATATCTTCGATAAAAAATTCTCCGGGAGTCAACTGATTACTTCGGATGCCTGGCCATCAACAATAAAAGTTTTTAGCACTTATCATGACCAGATACACTGTGGAGCAGGCTTGGAAGTAGAGGAAAAAGACTATTTATCAATGAGCCAGCGTAAGCTTTCTCGCTTTGTTAGTGCATTAAACAGAGAATTGAATGGCTATGAGCTAGGGACTGGCTTGTTTTTTATATTGGTTCAGCCAAGCTCGCAGTTCCCGGGAAAAAAGAATATATTTCATTGCGATGCCCTTTATTCAAAATCCAGGTAGATGAAAAGTTTTAAATCCCAGCAACGTCTCTGCCCTGGCTGAAGTTGAGTCAGCTGCCAATGCCGCTGATCTGGACCAGGTCGGGCAAGGCTCCTTGGCAAAAAAGGCGAGCTTGATCAAAAGGTTAGGTCTGACCTGATGCGATATTTAGTAGATCATGTTTCAAGTTCCTGAAACGGGTACCTCCATTTGGCAATGAACTAAATCATTTCCTGGTTGTCAAAGATATTAAGACGATAGTTTCAGTATCATATAATTCGCACGTTCTCCTGAGATGACCTGAAATACTGTCAGGCAGGATTGAATATGCTGACTAAATGAGCTGACTTCAAGAAGGTATTAACGGCAAGCCTATGTGAATGGAGGATAAGAAATATGGATATTAAACCTGAAGGCTTTCAACCCGGCACATATTTTCAGCCCAGAGCAGAGGATGTTAAATATACTAAATTGGATCTTGACGAAAGTTCCACGAGAAAATTTTCGGTTAACCCTTCAAGGTGTGTATCACCTGTGCGATTTGATTCTTCAGATTCGCTAGCTTTAACTGCAATCGATATCGAGCACGAAGAGAAACCGATACATAAACCTGTTTTGTCCAGGCGCGTATCATCTTTGCTATCAGGTGATGAGAAGAAATCAGTTTCAAATAATGTCTCGGACGATGATACTGTTACTTTGAACGATCATCTCAACTCTATACGTCAGATAACCCCCACTTACAAACCCTTTCCGAAAAGTCTCAGCACCAAGTCCGTGGCTGAGCAGTTCGCCGAGAATACAATTTACTGGCTCCAGCTCAGTAACACATCCTACGTTGATCGGGACTCAGTTGAGACAAGCTTTCAGCGTCGAGTGGAAGATTCTGAAGCAGGAGAAGAACCATTTCAGGATAATTTTTGTATTAAGAAATATCGGACCCAAGTAGAAAAAAAACGTCTGGGTATTTTTTATCCTGAGGATTATCGGACTCACGAAATTCCCGGTCTGTCAAAAAGTTCATACCTCGGGAAGCACTCACTGCCGGAATATTTTGACACGGCGAACAGGTATAACTTTGTAGCAATGGATAATGGGCATAAACCAAGTGAGTGTCTGAATGCTTTTTTTCATGGCCCCACCATTGCAGACTGTGCAACGACTCTTTCGGCCTGTCAGTATCGGGCCATTGAAACCATTATTGGCACCGAAGAATTCGACCGCATCTTTGGTGCACCGATCTCAAGGTTCAGAATTCCAGTCGACCTTTTCAGTCACATCTCCCAGGTTACGGCATTCTTCACAAAGGGTGAATATGTAAACCGGGTCAAGTATAGCAACCCTCTCTATCGTCTGTTTGATTATCTTGAGTTTTACAAAGGCTCAGGGAGCAATGGGCAGTCAGAGCTGAATATAAAAAAAGGTGATATCCTCTATATTCAGGGGGTAAAAGGCTACGATTTGAAGCACGCAACTGGTCATGCTGTCGGTTACAATCTGGTATGCACCGGGCAAAACAGCAGCGGACAGAATCTCTATCTGGGGTTTGGTCCGGGTGAATTTGATGAACCGAAAACCTACGATCAGGTCAAAAAAATACTGATTGATGGCTACAATAAACCACAGGGCCCTGAGACAATCCTTGCCATTAAAGAAGGGAAATCGAGCTACACTGAGCGGGCCGACGATATCCTGCCCTATGACCACCCTATTGGTGGTATCATTATCGCGGCTCGCTTTAATAATGAGCCTTGGGAATATTTTTTGTCAGAGTGCGATCAAGTCTGGCATCGTCAACCGCTTTTGTCTGTCACTCCGGCTATGGAACCAAAGCCAGTGCATCAGGTGTCACGTATCCATGCTGAAAATCTTGATGCTGATATAGATCAATTCATACCCCGCTCAACACAGCAGGAACTGATGCATGAGACGGCCCTGAAGTTCACGCATGCTGTGATTAATAATCAGGGTGGAGCCTCGTATAAAAAGCCCATGGGACTATTCCTGACCGGATCACCGGGACTAGGAAAAACACATCTTTGTGTGGCTGTTGCCAAAAAAGCAGCCGACTATGGTGTCAACACCCTGTATCTGGACGCAGATAAGGCAGGTGAACTGTATCAGTGCTTCCAGGGTAATGAAAATGAATGGGATAGCAAGATCAGGGAGATGCTTGCCGGTAAAGATTTGGTGGTAATCGATGATGCTAACGGCGGTCACTTTAGCAAACAACTTCTGGCAAGAACAATGAAACATGTGATGACTGCCAAGAAAGCTATCATGGTCAGTTCAAATCATCATATTCCTGTCAAAGCTGGACTCCTTGGCGATATCGATCCCTTTACCAGGTACGCCCATAATTTTCTTTACCTTAGTGATTTGCAGGGAGACAGTTGCCGTTCCCAATGGTGGCACAGCCCTGATGTACTGGCTGCTGATGCAATATCGCAACTGGGTCAGTATCAAGGCCGTAATGCGGCAGGAGTGATCACTGAGCACGCCGTATCAATAGACGAAATGGCCAGAGTACTCAGTATTCCAGCCGAACAGATCCGCCGGGTGGGCCCTCCCGAATTACCCGGAACAGAATTTGTAAGCCCGAAATTCTATTTCAACCATTTATCCAAAACAGGGCATCAGGCTGTTTTTATGGAGTGTGATATTACTTTTAGTAATCCTTGGATCAAGCAGTTCTTAAATGTTGTTCAGAAAGTACACGACGAAGGCTTGAAACTGGTAGTGAAAACCAATGACCGCATATTATTCTTGGAAGCTGTAATGGATTATTTAAAATTTCTTCAACTTCTAGATGGGGAGGTCCGTATCGGAGAGCGGCTAGAGCATATGTTCCCGGACTTTGCGGAATCCGGACTACAGAACTAGCTCAAGCAGCAACGTTTGCCGGGAGCGTTTGTTGGGAACAAAGCCTGTCGATAAATTGGCAAAAGACACCGGCTTAACAAAAAGGCAGGGTTGTCCACAGTGCAGTCATGATGGTGCCAGAGGATCGAACTGGTACCATTCGTTATGTGCGAACTTTTTAGTAATAGGGGCATATCCAGGCTTCGTTATTTTGATCAGCTGAAATAATTGTGTAACCTCGTTGCCTATTGAAAATTAAATATAAATGTGAATGTTCTAACTCCCAAAAAAAACTTGGAGGTAGTTTGGTGATAATAAACTCACCATTAAGAAAACCAGCTGAGTAGACTGACTCATCTCGCTCTGAAAGTATGATTTTTCTGTACGTCTTAATTTTTTGTTGATTTTTCTCCTGTAAATTTGACCGATTTAATAATAAATGCTGCTCATGAAATATACATGCATTGATAGCCATTATGTTCGTGCTTGCATAACAATATTTCGTCGGATTTTCGCCAAAATAATGATCACTCAAAACGCCTTGCCTCAGTTTATCAAGGAAAGAACAAGCACTCTCCTCTTTTTTGATATAATTTGATTTAGCACCTGATAGACCAATAAATCCCAACGAAAGGAAAAATAAATTTCTCACCAAGTTTTGGTTTTGCCTTCCTTCTGCCACATTCCTTGATCCAGTTGTCAAAAAAGTGAATGACATTACTCCAAGAGGTATAGCCAAGGCTAAAGTTTTTAACTCTGTTAAATGAGTAATTGAGGAAGATGTGGGACTTTTAAATGCGAGATTGTGTTGTATCGATCCCTTGCTGGCAAGGTAAACACCGGAAGCATTTTTGGAAAAGAGCAAAAATAATAGAAAAGTTGAAATAGTTTTCATAACAAAGTAAGTACTCAATCCTATGAAATCGTATTTTCTGGCCCATTGTTTGCCGGAGGTAACACTATAGAATGCGCCGGGTGGAATGCAAGACGTGCTGCGTTGCAACTCCGGTCACATAGCTCGCAATGCTCCCGCCGTTGTGCCTTGCAGAGCACCTGTCCGATAAGCCAGAAATATTCGATTCTGTATGGCTGAGTATTATATCTATTCAAACCCTTCCTCAACCGCTAGAATTGGCGGTTTATTTTCTCTACGCATCGGTTATCAGGAATCCCATGGAGAATCTGGAAACACTTGTTTCACCTATAGTCGTCTCTGCCCTGGCGGAAGTTGAGTCAGCTGCCAATGCCGCTGATCTGGACCAGGTTCGGGTACGGTTTCTTGGCAAAAAAGGCGAGCTGACCCAGCTGTTGAAAGGTCTGGGCAAACTGTCTCCGGAAGAACGTCCGAAGGCGGGCGGCTTTATTAACGAAGCCAAGCAGCAGGTTCAGGCTGCCCTGGATGTGAAACGTGAAGGTCTGGAGAAAGTGGCTCTGGAAGCTCGCCTGGCCAGTGAAACCATTGATGTCACCCTGTCCGGCCGTAGTCAGAACCTGGGGACGGTTCACCCAGTTACCCGCACCATGGAGCGCATCACCGATTACTTTGGCAACATCGGCTTTGAAGTGGCCCAGGGGCCCGAAATCGAAGACGATTACCACAACTTTGAAGCGTTGAATATTCCCGGTCATCACCCGGCCCGTGCCATGCACGATACTTTTTACTTCAATGACAGCACCGTTCTGAGAACCCACACTTCTCCGGTTCAGGTGCGTGTCATGGAAGCCCTGAGCAAGGCCGGTGAGAAACCGCCTATTGCCATTGTTTGCCCGGGCAAGGTGTACCGTTGCGATTCCGACCAGACCCACAGCCCGATGTTTCACCAGGTCGAAGGTCTTTATGTGGCCGAGAAAGTCAGCTTCGCTGACCTGAAGAGTGTTCTCAGTGACTTCCTGAGAGTGTTCTTTGAGCGTGACGACCTGAAAGTCCGCTTTCGTCCTTCCTACTTCCCGTTCACTGAGCCTTCTGCAGAAGTGGACATTGAGTGGGGACGCAATGAAGACGGTTCCATCAAGTGGCTGGAGGTTCTGGGCTGCGGTATGGTCCATCCGAAAGTCTTTGAATACTCCGGTATTGATACCAACAAGTACACAGGCTTTGCCTTCGGTCTGGGGGTTGAGCGTTTTGCCATGCTCCGTTACGGCGTAAACGATTTACGTCAGTTCTTTGATAATGACCTGCGCTTCCTGAGCCAGTTCAATTAACGGTTTCCGGCGATCAGATCGAATAACGGAGTTGAGAAAAGTCTATGAAATTCAGTGAACAATGGTTACGTCAGTGGGTTGCCCTGGAAGCGGACACTCAGGAGCTGGTAGATAAGATCACCATGGCTGGTCTGGAAGTGGACGACGTTGATCCGGTAGCGGGTGAGTTTTCCGGTGTGGTTGTGGGTGAAATTGTTGCCTGTGAACAACATCCGGATGCTGACAAATTGCGTGTCACCCGTGTCAGTACAGGATCGGAAGAGTTTCAGGTGGTTTGTGGTGCGCCTAATGCCCGTGTTGGTATTCGTGTGCCTTTTGCAACAGTCGGTTCCGTTCTGCCGGGCAATTTCAAAATCAAGAAAGCCAAACTGCGCGGTGTTGAATCTTTCGGCATGCTGTGTGCGGAAGAAGAGTTGGGCATGGCTGAATCTTCAGACGGCCTGATGGAGCTGCCAGCGGGTGCTACTGTAGGTCAGGATATCCGGGAGTACCTGAACCTTGATGACAGGATTATTGATGTTGACCTGACGCCAAACCGAGGTGACTGTTTAAGCATTGCGGGCCTGGCTCGCGAAGTCAGTGCGAACTTCCTGGCTGATGTCAGCGAAGTTCAGGTTGATCCGGTAGCTACGGCGATTGACGACACTTTTAAGGTGGCTGTTGAATCCAAAGAAGGCGCCCCACGATTCCTGACCCGGGTCCTGAAAGATGTTGATGTCACGCAACCTACCCCTCTGTGGATGGTTGAGCGCCTGCGTCGTTCCGGTATTCGTTCCATTGATCCCGTTGTCGATGTGACCGCTTATGTCATGCTGGAACTGGGTCAGCCTATGCACGGTTATGATCTGGATACCCTGAAGGGTTCCCTGATTGTTCGCATGGCTCACGAGCAGGAGAAGCTGGTTCTGCTGGACGGACAGGAAGTTACCATGAATACCGGGACTCTGGTCATTGCCGATGAGCAGCAGGCTCTGGGTATTGCCGGTGTGATGGGCGGAGAAGGCTCCGGTGTCTCACAAACTACCCGTAACGTCCTGCTGGAAGCGGCTTTCTTTGATCCCATTACCATTGCCGGTAAAGCCCGTTCCTACGGACTGCACACCGACGCTTCCCACCGCTTTGAGCGTGGTGTGGACTTCCGGTTGCAGCGTAAGGCCATTGAGAGAGCAACCGCCCTGATTCTGGAAATCTGCGGTGGTCAGCCCGGTCCTGTTGCCGAGGCAGTGAGCGAAGACAACCTGCCTGAACTGAGCACGGTGAAGCTGAGAGCTGAAAAAGTGGCTTCTTTGCTGGGCATTACCATCGAGAATGACCTGATTGAAGCTCTGCTGACACGACTGGGTCTGGAGATGAGTTCTATTGCCGAAGGTGAGTGGACCGTTTCAGTTCCAAGCTGGCGTTTTGACATCTCCATAGAAGAAGATCTGGTGGAAGAGCTGGGTCGTATTTACGGCTATGAGCGACTGCCAGAAACCATCCCAACGGCCCTGCTGAAGCTCAAACAGGTGGATGAAAACAGAGTTAAAGAATCAGACATTCGTCGTATTCTGGTCGGTCGTGGCTATCAGGAAGCGGTCTCCTTCAGCTTTATTGATCCGAAACTGCATCAGCTGTTTGATCCCGGCCGTGAGCCTGTCGCCCTGGCGAACCCCATCGCCAGCGATCTTTCTGTCATGCGAACATCCTTGCTGCCGGGCTTGGTTAAAACGGTCAGCTACAACCTGAATCGTCAGCAGAGCCGTGTTCGTCTGTTCGAAACCGGTCAGACGTTTGTTCGTGAAGGCGACACTCTGAGGCAGGAAAACCAGATTGCTGCCGTGATTACAGGCAGTCGCTACCCTGAAAGCTGGGCGATCAAAGCGGAGCCCGTTGACTTCTTCGACCTGAAAGGGGATGTGGAAGCTCTGCTGGAGCTGGGTGGTGCCGGAGGAGCGTTCCGTTTCGAAAAAAGCAGCCCGGAGGCGGGTAAGAGTCATGATGCCATGCACCCTGGTCAGTGTGCAGCGCTGGTCCGTGATGACAAGGTGATTGGTCACATAGGTGCTTTGCATCCAAACCTGGCGAAAGCGTTGGGCCTGAATAGTGCAGTAATCATGTTTGAAGCCAGCCTTGAGGCGGTGAGTCAGGGTAAAGTGACAGAGTTCACACCATTGTCCAGATTCCCTGAAGTCCGTCGTGATCTGGCCTTGCTTGTCAGGCAAGAAGTGGCTGCTGACAGTCTTAACCGGGTTATTCGGGAAGAAGCCTCTGAACTGTTGAAAGGTGTTCGTGTTTTTGATGTTTATGCCGGAAAAGGCATTGCGGAAGGTCATAAGAGTCTTGCTTTGGGCTTGACCTTGCAGCACGCTTCCCGCACTCTAAAAGACGAAGAAGTTAATCACTTGATTGACAGCATTGTAAGTCGGCTGGGATCGGAATTTGGTGCCAGTCTCCGAAGCTAATCAGCCAATGCGAGCGCCCTGTATCGGGCCTGTTTTCTGAGCAGGCTCGACAGTTCGCTGGCCTGGTTATAAGAGAGCGGAAGTTATCCATGGGAGCTCTGACGAAAGCTGATATAGCCGAGCGTCTGCACGAAGAACTCGGTTTGAACAAGCGCGAAGCCAAGGATATGGTCGAGCAGTTTTTCGAACAGATCCGTCAGGCATTAGAGAATAATGAACAGGTCAAGTTATCCGGCTTCGGTAATTTTGAACTGCGAGACAAAAGTCAGCGGCCCGGCCGAAACCCCAAAACCGGCGAAGAGGTTCCTATCTCTCCTCGCAGGGTGGTGACTTTCAAGCCTGGTCAGAAACTCAGGTCACGAGTCGAGGCTTATGCAGGAAACAGAGCTCAGGAAGAGTGATCTCCCTGTTATTCCCGGCAAGCGTTACTTCACCATCGGTGAGGTCAGCGACTTGTGTCAGGTCAAATCCCATGTCCTGCGATACTGGGAACAGGAGTTTTCGCAGCTAAAACCGGTCAGGCGCGGGAACCGTCGTTACTACCGGCGACAGGATGTGCTGCTTATCCGGCAAATTCGCAGTTTGCTCTACGACAAGCGTTTTACCATTGACGGCGCCCGAAATCATCTCAAGGGCGAAGTGCAGAAGCTGGACGCTTCCCAGTACAAACAACTGATCCGGCAAACCATTGCTGAGCTGGAGGATGTTGTCGATGCGCTGGATGGGATTCCTTCCAAGTAAGAATATGCAGATAAAAAAATACCGGCGGATGCCGGTATAATTTACCTTCGGGAAGGGGTAGGCGGGGGGCCGTTTTGCGTGCGGTTATTGACGATTCTATCAATAAGCAGGCCTATCTGACTCCAGTTTTTATCCGCTTTCAAGGTCTCGGTGTATTTAGAAATCTCATCGAACTGTTCCTGATCCTGATTCTGATGTGCCTGACGCAAGACATGGGTAAGTTCAGTGGTCAGCTTATTTTTATCGAATGTTTGTATTGTCATTCCATACCCGCCGGCAGTAATTTTATCCAGCAATTCATCGGCATCTTTAGGGCCATTGTATTTGGTTCTCTCCGCTGCTACCGGTGGTAAGTCTGGAGCCTTTTCAACAGAAGTTTTTGTTTTGTCTGCAAAGTTGGTATTGACGTAAGTGTCATCCCTATTGGCTCTTCTGAGTCTGGCAGCATCTCGCGCTTCCCTATTGATGACGGCATAATCTTCTGAGCCGTACTTCAGTCCGTTATCTTTGGGCTCCGGGGCTTTTTGAGGGGTAGCAGGTGTCGCAACAGTCAGACCCGCTTCTTTCAATAAGGGATTAAACAAGGGTGTGAACTGTCCGTGAACCGCTGTGACGGTATTGAACTGCCCTGCTGTTTGAACAAATCTGTTTCTGACCTTGCGGGCGGTGTTGATGGTTTGAGTGAAATCCTTTGGAACTTCTCCCGTCTTTTGGTACTGACGCAGGCTGTTATCAATCGTTACGAAGGTTCCTGTTCTACCGACACCCGCGTTGCAGTTGACGACGGTGGGGTTGTCTGACCTGCTGGCAACGGAGGGGTGCTGACGTAACTTTTCAACCAGTACCGACAGTTTTGCCAATCGTTCCGGGTTGCCGGCAGAATGGTCTTCCCAGCTTTTATCGTACACCCTGAACTGTGTTTCCCCATTAATGGAGAATTGTTTGACGGTAACGTTACCCTTATCAAAAGAGTATTGTCCATCCAGTCTCACCTTCACGCCATCGTAGTTTTTTTCTTCGCCGATTGTCTTCGG
Source organism: Endozoicomonas sp. 8E (assembly GCF_032883915.1). NCBI lineage: Bacteria > Pseudomonadati > Pseudomonadota > Gammaproteobacteria > Oceanospirillales > Endozoicomonadaceae > Endozoicomonas > Endozoicomonas sp. 8E. The sequence continues at coordinate 2,595,620 of NZ_CP120717.1, forward strand.
GCCTACTTCGATAGAACGCTGATTTTCTTTTTTATGGGAAATTTTCGGATCCTGGAGTTCTGTGGAGTTAACAAGAGAAACTGAAACGGCAGGGCGATGATGAGCCAGCATTTTAATGAAGTTGGTTTCTGTTTTTTCAATCGGTCCCTGACTGGCGATAAAGCTGCCACCAGGCAGGTCGACTTTTGCCGCATGATAGGGAGCTCCCGGTGCGAATGCTTTGCCTGCATCGCTCTGATGGATGTCTTTGTATTTTGGGATTGCCTGATCTCTGAAAGCAAGGTCGTTATGGATTTCACCTCGTATATCTGGATTTTGAATATTTTTGAATTGCTCATTAATTACACGGTCATCAGGCCTTTTGGGGTACTCCTGATCCAGCTTAAGTGAGACTCCCTGGAAAGTGCCAAATTCAAGTTGGGAGCCATTGCCTGAGTCATAGACACCCTGCAAGGACGGAGTCAGTTCCTTAAGTTCAAGGGATCGGGAGTCAGGGGCTTCCTGAAGACCAACTTGACGATCAATCTCTGCAAGCATCGCCGCTGCAAGTTTGGGGACATGGGCATAGTGTCCGGCAAATTGGTCTTTGAGGCCCTGCACATTGTCACCAAATTTTTTCAGCCCCTCAGTGACTTTTCTTTCAGCATAAATTTCTCGTACTTCTTGCATGACCGTATCATAACCAGGGCCCTCCTTTCGGCTCAGCTGCTTCATCAATGGCTTGATATCCTCAGTAGAGAGCTGTTGGACGGCTTCCGAGAACTTGTTGAGTGAGAAACCGGATTTATCCTCAAACTTGCCATGCTCCAGGTTTTTAATGATTTCCGGAGCTGTCAGGTCTTTAGCCGGTTGGATTTCAGGACTGCTGTTTCTGACTGCAAGCGGTGTATTAGCAGGTTTCGAATGGGTTGTGGGTTGCTCATTCATCTGGTTGGGAAGCTTGGGCAGTGGGCGGGCGGTTCTTTCTGAAAGTGGTGTTGAGGGCAGTTTTGATGGGTTCGCTGTAATGTCAGCGCGATGTTCATGCAACTTGCCATGGAAGTGGTCATAGACGGGTTTAACCAGACCATGAACACCGAGAACTTCCCGTGCAACTCTCAAACCCCAGACTTTCGAAGCACTGCAATTGTAGAGTTTGCCGTTGACCTTGACTGTCTTGGTAATTGAATTCTGTGGATCAGCGCCCGCTGTTTGAGGATGGCTTATTGAAGAAGCCCCGTTATTGTTAATTGTATTGCCCACAACCTCTCTCCTGAGAATCTTCCCTGATTCTTGCAGTATAAAAGGCTATGTGACTTTTTCCACAGAGTCAGGTCAAGCGGGACTGACAGGCGTTTATCGTTAACAGGTGTCATGTTTTTGTCATAATTTGCCGATAGACTCACCGAAAAATTAGAAGTGTGCTCTGAAATTTACTCATGACAATAACAAAAACATTCTGGTCTCTGCTGTTTTATTCATTCTTATCCCTTCTTTCTTTTGGTGCTCAGGCTCAAGAAGAATTATTGTTCTCGATTCATGGCTCGAATACTGTAGGTGCCAGATTAGGGCCATCATTAGCTGAGTCCTATCTGAAGTATCTGGGGGCAGAAGGAGTAGGCGTTTTCCCGACCGGTCTGGATAATGAGGTCAAAGTGACTGGCTTTTTACCCGCTAAGGAGCAATTAGTCAGCATCTTTATTGCTGCTCATGGTTCATCCAGTGGTTTTAAAGCCCTGGCCAGCGGGGAAGGGCAGATTGCCGCCGCATCACGACCGATAAAGACCAGGGAACAGGCCATGTTGTCTGACATGGGTGATTTCAGCAGTCGGGAAGCAGAGTATGTTGTTGGCATAGACGGTCTGGCGATTATTGTGAATCCGGGTAACACCATTAACAAGCTGGATATCAAAGATATTGCCCGTCTTTTTTCTGGTGAAGTGAAGAACTGGGAAGAATTGGGAGGGGCAGATCTGCCGGTTTCGCTGTTTGCCCGCGATGATCGTTCGGGAACCTGGGATACTTTCAAAAACCTCGTGTTGGCCAAAAAATACCAGCTAGACCCTACTGCCAGGCGTTTTGAGTCCAATACCGATGTCTCTGACAAAGTGGCCTCGACTCCGGGGGGCATTGGTTTTGTCAGCCTGAATACCATTGGTCGAGCCAGGCCGTTGATGGTTTCTGAAGGCACTGACAGAGCATTGAAGCCCGAGCTGCTGCACGTTTCGACGGAAGATTATGTTCTGAGTCGCCGTCTTTATATGTATCTGCCAGAAAAGGACGCTGATCCTGATGCTCTCGACTTTCTCCGTTTTGCAACCAGCGATCAGGCACAGCCTGTGGTAGCTTCTGTTGGTTATGTTCATCAGGCGGTTGAGCTGATGAGCCCTGATGTGCACTCTGCACCAGAGGATTATCAGCGGATTGTTGATCGGTTTGACCGTGCTTCTGTTAATTTCCGCTTTGCCCAGGGGCGTGCCCAGCTGGATAACAAGGCTATCAATGATATTGAAAGGCTGGCGCGTTTCATTGATCGACAGCCAGGAGAGGTTCTGTTAATCGGTTTTGCAGATCAGAGGGTGCAATCGAGAAATTCAGATCTTTTGGCTAAGCTCAGGGCTGATGTGGTCAGAAGAGCCCTGGTCAAGGCTGGAGTTCCACGGAAGAAAATCCAGTACCGGGGTTATGGTCAGTACATGGCATTGTCTTCTGCAGACAGTCTGGCCAGCAAAATAAGAAACCGCCGGGTGGAAGTCTGGGTCAAAGCAGAAAGCGAACCCAATCAAGTGGCGGCGTCCTTTTGATTTCACCGATAAATTTCTTTAGGGCAGTGCAATAGTATGAAGCACTGTTCACTTTCTTCTTGAGCCGTGCAGACTATTTTACCGGCGCCTGCTCGGTAGGGCCTTGTGGACTGATTTTAATTTCTTGGCTGTCGGCTTGCCGCCGGCCTCCTCTGGAGAGTTAAACAGCAGATAAAGTTCCATCAACACCTCAGGTATCTGGCTGCACATATCTTCAGTCAGCTTTTCGTCTTCCAGAATAGCTTCAAACTCAGGCTCATCGTCAAACAGTCCGGAGCCGAGCATAACCGGGAGCAGCAATTCACTGACTTCCTGTTCATTTTCCTGAAACCACTGTTCTTCCGTCATGAAATGAGCCTGAAGAAAACCACAGCACCAGTCCATCAGGTCTTCATCATCCGGATCGGTAAATTCTTCACAGGAAAGCTCAAAGCCCTCTTCTTCATTAAACTGTCGATCGATTTCTCGTGACAACTGATCAAGAGCCTGCTCCAGCAGGGCTGAATCTTCTCCAGAGAGTGTTACCCGAGTTCCAAACAGAATCTCATTACGCTCATCAGTCTTCAATTCGAACGGGATGATGGTCATTGCGGTGTAGAAGCCATGGATGGCGTGGAAGGTGAAGCCTTCCTCATCCGCATACCTGTTTAGCAGCGGCTCCAGAGTAGAACAGATGTCCTGCATTTGAAGAAAATCCGGTGTGAACTGAAGTTGGTCAGTTTACAGTAGTTTTCTGAAAGATTCCTGTCTATTCTCGGTCAGGTCCTCAGTTTGATGGTATACTAATCTGTCTTTTCTTATTTAATTAATCATCGTCGTTTAAATGTGCACTGGACTGTAATGACTGATCCTGCTCTGAATGTTCTGCAAAATACTTTCGGGTTCGAATCTTTCCGTGGCTTCCAGGGAGAGGTCATCAGGGAGGTCACAGAAGGGCGTGATGCGCTGGTCCTTATGCCTACCGGCGGTGGTAAGTCACTTTGCTATCAGGTACCGGCTCTGGTTATGGCGGGTACTGCTATCGTTGTGTCCCCTCTGATTGCTCTGATGGAAGATCAGATCCGTAATCTCAAGCAGATAGGTATCCGGGCCGAAAGCCTGAATTCGGGCATTTCCATGGAAGAGCAGTACCGAATAGAGCAGGAGCTGTTCACCGGGCATATTGATCTGCTCTATGTTGCTCCCGAACGTCTGATGACTGAAATGATGCTAAGGAAGCTGGATCGGATACGGATTTCCCTGTTTGCCATTGACGAGGCTCACTGTGTGTCTCAATGGGGGCATGATTTCAGGCCTGAATATCTGCAGCTCTCGGTATTGAAAACACGTTTTCCAACGGTTCCCAGAATCGCCCTGACCGCCACAGCAGACAAGCGAACCCGTCAGGAAATTATCGAACGTATGGGTCTGGCGCAGGCCAAGGTGTTTGTTGACAGCTTTAACCGCGCCAATATTTTTTATCGCATCAGTCAGAAGAAACAGGGTAAGCAGCAATTGTTCAGGTTTCTGGAAAAAGAGCACCCTGACGATTCAGGCATAGTCTACTGTCTTTCCAGAAAGCGGGTGGAGGATACTGCTGCCTGGCTGAATGCCCAGGGCCGAAAAGCACTGCCTTATCATGGGGGAATGACGGCCCACGATCGCAAGAACAATCAGCATCGTTTTCTCAACGAAGACGGCATGATCATTGTTGCCACTCTGGCATTCGGAATGGGAATTGACAAGCCTGATGTTCGTTTTGTTGCTCATCTGGATCTGCCAAGAAGCATCGAAGCTTATTATCAGGAAACCGGTCGAGCCGGTCGTGATGGGCTCCCTGCTACTGCCTGGATGGTTTATGGTCTCCAGGACGTCATGCTGCTGAGACAGATTCAGTCGAATTCTACTGCAGCGCCTGAAATTCAGCGAATCGAGCAGCAGAAGTTGGAGGCCATGTTGTCTCTTTGTGAAGTAACGGGTTGTCGCCGCCAAGTGTTGCTGGAATATTTTGATGAACCCCTGAAAGAGAAGTGTGGCAACTGTGACCTTTGTCTGGAGCCGGTGACGACCTGGGATGGTACTGAAGCCGCCAGAAAAGCACTCTCCTGTGTTTACCGGACAGGGCAGATGTTTGGTGTCTCTCATCTGGTCGACGTTCTGCTTGGCAAAGAAACGGCCAAGGTCAGCCAATTTGGTCACCGACAGATAAGCACTTTTGGTATAGGTAGTGAATACAAACAGAGCGAGTGGCGTTCAATATTCCGGCAGTTGGTGTCCAGAGGGTTTATAAATGTTGATGTAGAAGGGCATGGTGCGCTCAAACTGAATGAAAAATGCCGCCCTTTGCTCAAAGGCAGTGAGCGATTATTACTTCGTCAGGACCGCTTCGAATACGCCTCTGAGAGAGCCGCACGAAAAACCCGGAGTGTGGATCAGGGCAGAGTCATTATTGATGACCATGATCGTCCATTATGGGAAGCCATGAGAGCCCGTCGTAAAGAGCTGGCAGAAGAGCAGGGTGTCCCTGCTTATGTCATTTTTAATGACAAAACACTCTATGAAATGCTAAATGTTAAACCCGCCAGTCTGGAGGCTCTGTCTCATATTTCAGGGGTGGGTGAATACAAGCTGGAAAAGTATGGGCAGACTTTCGTTGAGTTGATATCCGGGTTTGTTGCTTCGACTGCTTGATTTGAGTATTTGCTCCTATGCTGGAGTATGGGGGCCAGCGGAATCACGCTATTAGTCATTTTTTTAGCTTTAGCAGGTTCTTATATGTCTCATACGATTCGCTTCCCGTGTCACAGAGAAATCACAGTGAATAATCCAGATTTACTGGACGAAGTTTGTGAAAACGAAGTGACCTTTCGCTTTGTCGGTTTACATAACGACCCAATTCCAGAGAACTATCAGCTATTTACCAGTGAATTTGATTTTGATCACAGCGCGACTTTGCTGGGTGATGGCTTTCAGATGTTGGCGCAAACTTCCGGGACGTTCGACAGACCGGTTGATATTGGCCGATGCCCGGATAACGGCAGTAGTTATCGGATTTATGGAGAGCAACAGGGAAAGCGATACTACAACTACCTGATTGTAGAAGATTCAGCGGAGTACACCCTGTTTGGCTTTACCCGCTGTCATCGCTATGCGGGCTACTTCGAAATAGCCAGAGATGAGAGAAGTATCTTGATCTCAGCCTGTATCGATGGGGAAGGAACTTCTCCTCAGGACCCTGACAGCAAAGAGTTCGAATCTGTTGCTGTGCTACGTGGAGGTTCTTTATCTCAACTATATCAACAATACGCAGAGTTGATCGCACAGCATCACCCCGCAAGGGCGGGCGTCAGGCAACCAGCACCCATCGGTTGGTGTTCCTGGTATGCCTATTATGCCGATGTTACTGAAGACAATATTCGCCAGAACCTGGACGTAATGGAGGGAGATCTTGATAGTCTGGAGTGGGTGCTGTTGGATGATGGTTATCAGGCATTTATGGGCGACTGGTTGTCTCCTTCGGATAAATTTTCCGGAGGAGTGAGAGAATTAATAGCGGATATCAGGCGCAAAGGAAAAAAGTCGGCGATTTGGCTTGCTCCTTTTATTGCTCAGCCTGAGTCAGAACTGTTTAAACAGAATCCATCGTGGTTTGTTCGCCATCATAACGGTGATCTCCTCAAGGCCGAAGATGTGACCTACGGAGGTTGGCGTTGTACCCCTTGGTATGTATTGGATACATCCAACCCCGAAGTTCAGGCTCATTTAACTCACATAGTCAAAACCATGCGAGAAGAGTGGGGTGTTGAGCTGTTTAAACTCGATGCCAATTATTGGGGAACGCTCAAAGGAAAACGTTATCAGAGAGGTGTCACCGGAGTGCAGGCCTACCGAATGGGTATGGAGGCAATAGCGAAGGGCGCTCAGGATGCTTTGTTACTTGGGTGTAACGCACCCATGTGGCCGTCTTTAGGGCTTGTTGATGCTATGAGAGTCTCTGACGATGTAGAGCGTGACGCCCATAGGTTTGAGCAAATTGCGAAAGAAACCTTCTATCGTAGTTGGCAGCATCGTAAATTGTGGCAAGTCGATCCAGATTGCGGTACGTTTGTTTCGCTTGCTAATCAATCGACGGATCCTGGTAATTACGATTTTCATCGCAATGTATTACTCGCTAGTGGCGGACTTCTGCTTTCAGGCGATCCGCTGCCTGATCTCACTTCGTTTGCTAAAACGACGTTAAGCAAATTGATACTGCGTCATCGTTATAGTCAGGAAGCTGCCCAATTTACTTCACTGTCTTTACATCATGCTTCTCTGGCATTAACAGAGGGTGGAAAACTTCATTGTTTATTTAACTACAACGAGAATGTCAGGGAGGTAACATTGACCTCCGATCACCCTCTGTATTGGTACGATTACTGGAGCGGCGAGAAGCTCATAGAGGAACCCGTTCAAAAGGTCAGGGTTCCATTGGAAGCCGGGCTGACGAGCCGCGCGATAATTGCTTCGATCTAAGAGAAGTTCACTCCCAAAAAATAGAGGTTTTGCCTCTTTTTTCATCACCTCTGAAGCACTGGTACTCAAACCCTGATTTTCTCAAAGAACGTCAAAGGCTCCAGACACTGATTGCAGAGATAGACGGTACCTCGTATTGCCCTGTCCTGGCGAATGCACCTGAGCGGGATAGTCTTTCCTTTATAGCGGTAACTATACAGAAATGGTCTTTTATATTCAGGGCTTTAACTACCTATTTCCTCTTCAAAAATAACTTTTGAGTTGTGTTTCAGAGTTAAAAAATGACCATATTCCTTTTCAAGCTGATCCCGCTTTAGCTTCAGTGTCGGAGTGAGCATTTCATTCTCAATACTCCAGGTTGTTTTAGCGACTATGATATGATCCAGCTTTTCATGAGCCTCCAGCTCATTGTTAACCGATGTCATCGTGCTGACCAATTGTTCTTTTTGCTGGCCACGATTTTTTGAAGCGCCTTCTCCCAACACGATCATTGCTATAGGTTGTTTGCGCCCAATCCCCATAACACAGACTTGCTCGATATCCGGGTTACGACCGAGGCTCGACTCAATAGGTACTGGAGAAACATATTTGCCTTTACTGGTTTTAAATTGTTCTTTGACCCGGCCAATGATTTTCCATGAACCGTCAGAGGTTATCTCGGCTTTATCACCTGTTTTGAACCAGCCATTCTCAAAGGCGGCCTCTGTTGCTTCAGGGTTGTTGTAGTAAGATTTAAATACCGCTTCTCCTCGAATCAACACTTCTCCTTGCTCGGAAAGTGACATTTCGACACAAGATTGAGGGCTGCCTATTGTGCCAATATTATCGGGTTTGAAGGGGATGTTGCTGCACGATAAGCCTGAGGTTTCGGTCATGCCCCAGCCTTCGCTAATACGAATACCCAACTTTTGGAACCACTTCAAAATTTCTGGAGAGATAGGTGCGCTTCCAGAACCGAAAATTTTAGCTTCCTGCAGCCCAAGAGCAGTGCGAATTTTCTTTGCTACTAATTTACCTATAATGGGGATTTTCAAAAGAGTTTGTAGCTTTTTGTTGGGCATTTTGGCCAGAATTTGTGACTGAAACTTAGTCCATAATCTAGGCACTGATAAAAAAGCAGTGGGACGAGCATAACGAACATCGTCTACAAAAGTATCCAAGGACTCAACAAAGAAAATCTCGGCGGAGTAATAAATTGATGGGAGTTCAACAACGCATCGTTCAGTGATGTGGGCAAGGGGTAAATATGACATTACCCGTCTTTCATCACCCCTTAAAAACTTCTCACCCCCAGCCATGGCCGAAGAAGCTACATTTCTCTGACTAATCATGACGCCTTTGGCAAGGCCTGTACTGCCTGAGGTATAGATAATAGAAAATAGATCGTCGATATCCGGATTATGGAGTGTTTTTAGTGGCTCATAAATATTCAGCCAGTCAAGCCACTGCTCTTTGCAATCAAGTGTAGGGTATGGAAATGAGATGCTGAGAAAGTCGTCTGGCATTGCTTCTGAAAGGGCTTCAGTGCTGTCCAGTTTGCCAACAAAAATAGCCTTTGCATTACTATGCTCAAGCACATATTTTATGTTGTCTGCACCAGCTGTTGGGTATATGGGCACACTGATTAAGCCTGCCATCATGATGGCTAAATCAGAAATATACCATTCGGCTGAATTCTTGGCGATGATGGCGACTTTATCGCCCTTTGATAGTCCATTGGATAGAAGGCCTTGAGCGATCTTGCGGGCTTGCTCGTCAGCTTCCCCCCAAGTGTAAGAGGTCCATTGCCTGTTATCAGGCTGATTAAGCCAGACCTTATCGGGATGCCTTGCAACATTTAGCTGCATTTGTGCCAGGGGGGTTCTACGATTTTTCATATTATTATTTTTTCGTACATTTTTTGGTTGCTAACATTAGCTAACGCATGAACTCTAACTTGTAGAGTGGATAGATACAACAATTATTGTAATTTAAAAAATTTAAAGATAATTGATCCGCAATACTCCCTGAAGCACTGGTCATCAAACGTTGATTTTCTCAACGAACTTCAAAGGTTTACGGCACTGGGCGCATAAATAGACTGCACCTTTTACTGCCCTGTTGTGGCGAATGCTACTGAGTGGGATGGTCTTTCCTGCACAGCTGCAGCTGTATAGAAATGGTCTTTTACTGGCGTTGCTGGTGTTGTAACTGTGGGTTCTCCGGGCCGGGAGTTTGAAAACCTCTTCCATAATCAATTGCCACTCTCTGCCGTGGGGGCGAATCTTTCTGCCAAACAGTTGGTGGGCAATGAGGTGTGCGACTTCATGACCCACGGTATGCTTCAGAAAATGCTCCTGGTTTTCTTTGAGTAGTTGCTTGTTCAGACGAAGCAGGTTTTTTTCGGTCCAGGCCTGTCCAGCCGTTTCGCCTCTTAAATTCAGGCTGATCTGAGGACGTGGAAATCGTTTAAGAAAATGCCGCTCAGCCAGGCAATAAAGCTCACTGACCCGTAACTCAACGGTAGGCAAATAGGCGCATTGTATATTCGACATAAACAGATTGACTTGGAAAACTCGTGAGAGGATAGATCAGGGGGATTGTATCTGTGTAGTAGGTTTATTGGAATAATCAGGCAGGTTTCAGGGCATCGCTTCCAGATGATACGACTTAATTCATCTGGTTTGGCGCTGAAGTTTAGTAAACTTGAATGTATTCAGGGCTTACACCCATGCCCCAGAAGATCACGGTAGTGATCATGATAGAGACCAGAACAACCAGCCCGATGCAAAGCACTGAGCTGGCATAGACAAACCCCTGTTCTTTAGGTATCTGCATGAAGGTTGGCAGACCGGAATACAGCATCAGGGCTGAGCAGGACATGGCGATAGTGCCGGCAACAATGGTCAACCATATAGAGGGATAAAGCCCGCACAGGCCAGCCAGAAAGAGTGGTAAAGCGGTATAACAGCTAAATGCAACACTCTGTGTCATGTTGGGTTTGCTGCCAAAGGTTTCTGCCATCCATTGGATGAATGCACCCATAACAGCTACGCCCGCCAGTATGGCCAGCCAGGCAAAAAATGCCATGAAAGCAGCACTGGTTTGCGTTAACTTGACGACCTGATCACTGCCCGGGACTGTCCAGCCGATTCGAGTCGTCCCCAGATAAGTACAGACCGCTGGCAGGGCAGCAAGCCATATGATCTGGCCCAGGTAGAGGCGAATAATGCCGGGAGGGTGCTCCCGAATATCGGTCCACTCTTCTTTCGGACGAAAGAGAAGCCCCCAAAAGTGACTTAATATCATGGCGCAACCTCCGTTATGGCTGTACCAGTAGCTGGTAATCCTTACGTTTTGCTAAGTAATCAGCTACAAAACAGCGGCTAATATGTTGTTATTATTCACTGCAACAGGCATCGGCTCTTCCTATTTAACAGGATCGGTTGATAGCCTTGACTTCAGTGTCTACATATTTCTTGTAGGAAGTAAAGTAATATCGTCCCAATGCAGATTTTTTTATTGAATAATACGGCAATTATTTCGTCGTTTAGTAGTCGTATAAGGGCTTCGGTGCATGACTGTCTGGTTCAGTTCGCTGGTTTGGTGGATTGTGAGACTAAACGGTTAGTATCATAGAACTCCGGAATGATTACTTGACTTCAGGCGAAGCCGTTTTTGTTTAAAAGTAGTGTGTAGAAAGTTTCGTTTTTGCTGGACGGGCTCAGGAGAATTACATAGACCATGATGACTAGAATTGATCGTTTGTTTCTATTACTGCTGGCAGGGCTCGTTGCTCTGGGAAGCGGGTACAACAGAGATTTTCAGCCTGTGAAAGAGCCCGCAAATGAACCGGTGCAAAAGGTCACCACAGAGGAAGTCAAGGTTGAAAAAAAGGTTCAAAAGAATATACCCGACTTTGCTGCCATCGAGGACGTCAATAAGAAGAAAAGTCAGTTCTTTGCCCACGTGAAGCAAATGGTTGATGAAGAGAATGAGCGTCTGGCGGCTATTCGTCAGGAAGTTAAAATGCTCAGGGAAAAATCGACTCTGCATGAACGCGAAGAAAAGTGGCTGTTGGATATGGCCCGAAAGTTCAGAGTGGATGAAGAGCTTAAAGTCAGTGATGAGCTTTATGACGACCTGCTGCACAGGGCGGACGAGATTCCGGTATCGCTTGCTTTGGTGCAAGCGGCTAACGAGTCGGCCTGGGGGACTTCAAGGTTTGCCGTTGAAGCCAACAACTACTTTGGCCAGTGGTGTTTTACTCCGGGCTGTGGTGTTGTTCCCGGTGAGCGTCCGGAAGGTGCGACTTATGAAGTCAGGAAGTTTCCTTCATTGGAAGCATCGGTTCGGTCGTATATGCATAACCTCAATACCAGCCATCATTATGAGGGTCTGAGGGAGCTGCGCTCAAAAAGAAAATCCATGGGACACCCGGTTACCGGACCGGTACTGGCCCAGGGACTTTATGCCTATTCCTCCAGAGGTATTGATTACATAGAAGAGTTGGTATCCATGATCGAGAGTAATGATTTGCTGAAGTACGATCTGGAAAAGCCTCTAACGAGGCACTAGCAGCCTGTCGGACTTAAGTCTGCCCTACTGCGGTTGCGATAAATTGGTCTAAAAATTCCTGCCTCTTCGTCAAATAGCCCCGCTATTCTCCTCAGAAGCAGAAATTTTTATCCTCAATTTCTCGCAATCCTCGCTACGGGCGCTTAAGTCCGACAGGCTGCTAGGCTGCCCAGAGCAATAGTGTAGCTATTGATTGCACTTATATTGCTGATGCCTCAGCAGCAGGCAGCTCCCTCCAGTGAATGCTGGAGGGGTTGAATAAAAGTAACGAACCAGGGAAGGCGTGTTGCATCAGGCTGCCAGAGTGATTTAAGAACCCGGCCAAAGCAAAGCGAAGAGCGGGGGTGTCAGAGGTTCACAATATTCACAATGGAAGCTTGTTCAGGCTTTTCGTCTTCATCGCTTTCATCCCTGAAGGCCAGAGGTACATCCACTGGGTCAAACGCAGTGTCTCCATCTTTAACAGGTTGACCATCCGCCGTCAGATTCTTGAAATCAAACAGTGAGCTGTCTGCCAGATGGGAGGGTGCTACGTTCCTCAGAGCTCTGAACATACTCTCCATTCTGCCGGGGAAGCGTTTGTCCCACTCGGTGAACATAGCCTTGATCGCCTGCCTCTGAAGGTTTTCCTGAGAGCCACAGAGATTGCAGGGGATAATCGGGAATGCCTTGAACTCGGAAAAACGGATAATATCCTTTTCACGGCAGAAGGCAAGAGGACGGATAACCGTGTGCTGACCGTCGTCACTGACCAGTTTGGGCGGCATGGCTTTCATCTTGCCGCCATAGAACATGTTCAGGAACAGGGTTTCCAGAATATCATCCCGATGATGGCCCAGGGCAATCTTGGTGGTTTTCAGTTCGCTGGCCGTGCGGTAGAGGATACCTCGGCGCAGCCGAGAGCAGAGTGCGCATGTGGTTTTGCCTTCAGGCACCTTCTCTTTGACAATGGAGTAGGTATCTTCCTCGACAATGCGGTACTCAACACCCAGGGTTTCCAGATAATCAGGCAGCACATGTTCAGGAAAGCCAGGCTGCTTCTGATCAAGGTTAACTGCGATAACGTCAAAATTGACCGGCGCATAAGTCTTCAGGTTCAGCAGAATATCCAGCAGGGTATAACTGTCCTTACCCCCGGACAGACAGACCATGATGCGGTCGCCGTCCTCAATCATGTTGTATTCGGCGATGGCCTGACCAACCTCTCGTCTCAGGCGTTTCTGTAGTTTGTTGAAGTGGGTTTTTGCGCTTTTTGTCTGCATCTGCATTTTGGTTCTGTCTTGTCTCTAAAAGTACCCAACTTCATTTAAAGCCCGTAAAGGGGGCGGTTAAACCGGGTGACTTACTGCTCTGGATAATGTTGAAACGGGCAAGATCCCGAAAATTCACAACATTATAATCAAAGGTTTCAAGATAGGCATCAGGGATAATGACAGCAGAAGCTATAAGTACCTAACCAATTGGTTACCTCCCGAATTCACAGGGCCGGTGGCCGCTATTGTGAATGAGCTGTCGAAATATGGTTAACTCTAGCTATGCTTAGCTAATGGACAAAATGCGAAGGGACACAGGTTCCTGTCGTCTATACACAGAATAATCGTGGACATTTATTCAGGGGACTTCCATGGCTGATTACGAGAAACTTAGAGTCTGGTTATTATCTCGCAGAGACGAGTTGAATATCCGGCTCGGAAACATCAATAAAGATATGACTCGCAGAGCTAATGCCGATTGGTCGGAGCAGGCGCAGGAGAGAGAAAATGATGAGGTTATTGATCAGCTGGGTAATGATGCCCGGGCTGAACTTAATCTGATAAACAAAGCACTGGATCGTATGAATCATGACGATTACGGCTTCTGTACCGGCTGTGGTGACAAGATAGTTGAAGCCCGTCTGGCCGCTATGCCTTACGCCGATCTTTGCATCAAATGTGCAGAAAAGCGGGATCGCGCCAGCTGACCGCGTCAGGGAGTCTTCAGGCTCTCTGATACTGTCTTTTCTGTCTCATTAGAATTCGTTATCAAAGCACTGTAACTGTCCACAAAGCTTTCGATGGGGCCGGGGTGGTGGCGATGATAGTAATTATGCCAGAGCTTACCCAGCGCATGGACATCATCATGGGGTACCTTGTGGATGGGCTTATTGGTTCGGTAATAGATCATCCAGGCAATGGCAGTAGCATAAGAGAGGTTGGTCGCTAATTCCAGATGTGGATGAGCGAGAAATTCTCTCTGGCTGGCCAGTCCCCGTATCAAACTGGAAAGGTCGGATTTCTTCGCCAGGTAGTGATCCCAGATATTGCGGTGCATTCTGGGTGAGATTTGATAAATCCCCAGAGCCTGATGGTGCTCCTGTTTAAGATGAAACCCCAGACCGGATTCTCTGGCCGCAGTTCCCAGCAGCAGGTTTTCTGCAGTAGGACTCCACATTCTTAAATGCTTCAGGGTAGGGCGAACAACATAGTGGCGCAGCTCCTTTGCACAAATACCCATTGGGATTTCCTTTGTCTTAGAGCATTATTTTCATTATTCAGATTATCGTAGCACTCAGAAAATTCTTAAGTACAGCAAAATTTAACCAGAGAATACTTCGGGTGTGAAAACCATAACAGCCCCTGATAGTCATTTTCCGATAAAACTGAATATCTGGAGATTGCGAAGGGGTTAAAAGGCGTGGGGTGTCAGGAAAGAAAAGAGGGGGACTAATCCCCTTCAAATTCACACAGTGAGAAGACAGGAATTCCCGCTTCATTTAATGTCTTTGAACCACCAAGGTCCGGAAGATTAATAATGGCAGCCGCTTCCAGAATTTGTCCGCCCAGTTGTCTGACCAGTTGACCGGCCGCAAGCAAAGTGCCACCCGTGGCAATCAGGTCATCAACCAGAATGACCTTATCGCCTTTCTTAATAGTGTCTGCATGAACTTCAAGAGTTGCCTTGCCGTACTCAAGTTCATAATCCTGAGCGACAGTATTGTAGGGCAGTTTTCCCTTTTTTCTAAACAGGATCAGTGGTTTGCTCATGGCATATGACAATACAGAGCCCATCAGGAAGCCCCGGGCATCAAGAGCACCGATCCGGTCAAACTCAACATCCATATAGCGATGAATGAGGCTGTCCATGACCGACCGCCAGGCTTTGGGGTTCTCGAAAAGAGTGGTCACATCCCGAAACTGAATGCCGGGCTCTGGCCAGTCAGATACAGTTCTAATCTGTGCTTTCAGATAAGCTTCATCAACGATCATACCTTTCCCTTAATGTCCGTCCCTGGTGTGTTTATAAGGAGGAGATAATCTGTTCCAAATCGACAGACTTTCCACCCGCCAGAGAGCATAATTGAATCGGGTCTCGGATTTCAATTTCTTTGCCCACTGCGAAGATCAGACCGTTTTTCTGGAACCGGGTAAATACCCGACTAACGGTTTCTACAGCCAGTCCCAGGTAATTGCCCATTTCATTGCGGGACATGGACAGTCGGAATGATTGGGATGAGAAGCCTCTGCGACGGAAACGACTGGCCAGGTTGAGCAGGAAGGTCGCAGTTCTTTCATCGGCGTTTTTCTTGGACAATAGCATCATCATCTGCTGATCTTCACGAATCTTCTTACTCATCAGACGCATCATATGACGACGCAACTCCGGGAATCGATCGGATAGCGTTTCCAGCTGGTCAAAGGGGATCTCACAGATCATGGTGGTTTCCATAGCCTGAGCAGAGACCGGGTAGACGTCAGTATCGAGACCACTCAGGCCCAATATCTCACTAGGAAGATAGAAAGACGTAATCTGTTCCTCACCTTCATTGGTGGCGGTATAAGTCTTTATGGCCCCGGAGCGGACAGCGAAGACGCTGGTAAACGGGTCTCCTTCCAGGAACAGGTGTTCCCCCTTCTTGAGAGGGCGGCTTCGCTTGATGATGCGATCAAGCTGGTCAATGTCTTGTAGGTTCAATGCCAGAGGCAGGCAGAGGGAGCTAAGACTACAGTCCCTGCAGGCCACATGGCTAGGCTGTCGTACATTGGGCTTTGACGTCATTGAGTGGCCTCAAAGTCGTATTGGCGAAATCGCTGCCGATTCTATTGAAAATGCTACCAAAGTGTAAGTCTGTGCTTTCCGAGACTAAAGCGTAATTCCTTCATACTTAAGGTTTTTTCGGAAAATCCTTACTGGGTTGCGATAAGTCCGCACTAAAAAATGTTGTACTTGATCAGTCGGTTGGCACTTAAGTAATTGAGCTTGAACAGAAGGCTGTAAACGCTATCAATACCTATGATGCAAGAAAGATGTTCTTCACCGCCAATGTGCCGATAACTGTATTGAATACAATTTCGTAAATCAGGGAGATTTACGCTATGAGTCTGCTCAGCTCAGTGACAGGGATCCTGTTTACTCCAACCGTGCAAGAAGTTGCACCTCGAACCTTTGAGGAGCTCGTTGCTGCAGAGGATCTGACGTTCAATGATCTTTCGCCACAGGAAAAGCAAATCCTGATGGCCAGAAAGGGTGAGCTGACAATCGAGGAACTCAGAGCATTAAAGCTCGAAGAGACCGAGTGTGCTGAGCTTGAAGAGGCGCATCGTACCCGGCTTCAAAAAAGTGCGATCTGGGATGGCCGAAGAATTGCTGTCACGATAGCCAAGGGAACCGGGGTTCTGGCCGTCGGTGCTTTTGCCGCCGGGGCAGCTTCTGTATCTGTGCCTGTTGCTGCCGGGCTGGCTGTATGTTCAGGGGTGGGCTACCTGTTTTATTTGCGGACCCATTCAGGCGAGCTGGAAACACGTTCAAAGCAACTGACTGATTTTGTCATTACCCATGCACAACCCCAGAGAATCATTCGCGAGCAGCTGGAGCTAAGAGAGTCTGAGCGTGCAGAGGCTCTGGATAGAAGGCTCCATGAGGCAGAAGAAGCGCTGAAGTTGGAGAGAAAACGAAAAGCAGACTTGGCCAGTCAGCTTTTCCCGGAAAAGCCGGATCTGGCTTCAGGGCAAGAACACTTTGAAGAGCTACAGAATCGAATTGAACAACTCAGGGCTGCAGAGCAACAGCAAAAAGAATTGTCCGCTGAGTTGAGAGTATTGACTGAGCAGCACAGGAACGTTGATCTTGAAATAGCAGGAGTACTTGAAGAAGTTGAACGATTGAGTCAGGAACTCAGGCACAGGCAAGATAGTGACAAGGGAAGAGATCGCCAGCAGCTAAAACAGCAGGATTTGAGGCTGCACGAGAGGCTTCAGCTTTTCCAGAAACAGGTTGCGGGGCTTGAAAATGAAGCACAGATACTGACTGAAACCATTAAGGAAAAAGATATTGAACTTGAAAAGCTGGATCGGCAGAAAAATCATCAGGCTACTGATATTCAGGCACTGATTCTGCAAAAGAAAGCCGTTGAGCGAGACACCATTAAGCCATTGCAAAGAAGGCTCAGGGCAGCCGAGAAGATGCTGATGGAGGCAGGAGCCGATCAGCAGACTATTCAGAACCAACTGTTTCAAACCCAGCAGACTGTTCGATCTCTGGAAGCGGAGGTAAAGACGGCTTCTGATGCGGCGGTTACCCAAAAGCTTGATTTGGAAAGGGCTACTGAGAGGGTGCTGTTACTGGAGTCTCAGCTGAGTTCTGCCATTCAGCATAAAGACAAAACCTATCAGGACTACCTGATTGTCATTGATGAACTTAATGCTGTTCGTATGCAGCTTGAAAGAAGTCAGGGGTTGCAGCAGGAGCTGGAGGGTCAGCTGGAGAAGGATAAGGTGGCTCAACGCATTCAGGAAAGGCAACTGAGGTCAGATCTGGAACAGTTGCAAAAAGAGAAAGCCGGGTTGATCAATCGCTCAGCAAAGGTCGCTTCCGAGAATCAGTTATATCGGGAGCAGATTGATCTGCTTACCCGGGAAGAGCAGATGGTCAGGGCGCGTTGGGTAGAAGCCCATAAGTCGACTCAGCGTCTTAAGCATGTTGAAAAAGAACTGAAGGCCCAGGGAGAACTGCTCCAGGAAACCAGAGTTCATTTGCAACATGAAGCTTCTTCCAGAAAAGTGCTGACAGCAGAGCTCAATGGTTTTAAGCAACGGGAAGCAGCCGTTGCTAAAGAAAAAGGTTTGCTGGAGGTGCAGATCCAGCGTCTCAGGGAACAGGAAAAGACCGATCGGGATGCGCTCGTCTCGACAGCGCATCAGCTTGAAGAGAAAAAGAATGAACTTGAATTGTTGCAGGAAAGTTATACCCGCCTTCAGGAGAATATCAGTCAGGGTGAGCTTTCGAATCAACAGCTCAGAGCCGAACTGGACCGGGTGAGACTAGAGGTGCTGGTTAGAAATAGAGAGATCCGGGAAGTTCGCGACCTTTTACAGAAAACAAAAAGTGTTCTGGAAAGCTCTGAGCAGAAGGCATTTGACCTGAATGCAGAGTATGAGTCCGTGCGCAGCCAGACCATAGAGGGGACTGTGGTCAGCGCTATGGATCACGTGTATCAACTGACCAGTGATTTGGTGAAGACCAGAGACCATTCAAAAAAGGTTGAGGAGCAAAAGCATAACCTGGAGCTACAGTTTCAGACGCTGAGCAGCATGAATAAGCAGCTGCTTGAAGAAGTCGCTCAGCTTGATAATAAACGGGGTAAGAAGAGAAGGGGCTGGCAACAGCAAATCAGGCAGGCCAAATCTGAAGCTGAGCAGAGTCAGGCACTTGCCAGACGATTACAGCAGGACCTGATCAGCAAAAACTCCTCGGTTGATGAAATGAGTGAGAGACTTAAGCAAGTTGAAGAGGCGTTCGGTCGGGTCTCGGAGCAGTTAAATGTCAAAAAGCAGGAAGCGAATGCTGTATCCGTTCAGCTGGAGTCAACCAGGATAGAGTCCGAAGAGCGAAGGCTAAAGCTCGAAGAATTGGAAAACTCCGGGGCTAAACTGCAACTCAGACTGGATTCCCTGACCAACGAGCTTGAGCTGCTCAGGTCAAAACCGGAAGGCATTGATAAACAAGCTCATCAACGAGTAGTGGATGAGCTGGAAAAAGCACAAGGAAATGTTAAAAAATTACAGGGAGAACTGAGTGCCAGTGACGATCTTGTGAGCGAATCTCTGGCTTATGTTCAGACGTTGCCAGAGCTCAAAGGTAATCTCAGGGACATTGAGGAACATCTGTCGCTCCTTGAGGGGTATTTGCAAACGCCCCATGAGTCGTTTCAAACTGATGCTGATGAGTATACCAGGACCTTGTCCCGGCTAAAGTCTGAATGTCAGGAGATCGCTGTTCTGACGGGACAGGAAATGACCGCTCTCAAACGTCAGGTCGAAAAGCTCCATGATATGAACTACCTGTTGAAAGTTCAGGACGTAGAGGGTCAGACAAAGACTCTGGAAACCCGGGTTAAGCTGGCTGAAGCTCTGAGAACGCTCAATGGGTTGCAAAAGGGCAGAGATCCTGAACAGGCAGACAAGTTTGCTGAAGACCTGGTAGCCGCTGAAACCTCGCTGCAGGCATTAAGACAGGAAGCGAAAGGGCTGTCACGGACTCTCATGACAGTGAAGAATCATCCTGTTATTCAGGCTGAAGCAGATTCCGAAGCCGGGGCTCTGAACCAAGTGCGCAATGATCTCTTGCTGGAGCAAAAAAAGTCAGCAGATTATCTCAGTCAGATCAATGCGCTGAAGATGCAGTTTGTACGACAGTATTCTGAAATTCCACTGTCGCATATTTCTGATGAAGACTATCCCCGGGCGATTCTGGAAGTGGTTAAAAAGTACATTGCCGTTGATGAACATGAAGCCCGTCTGGGGGCAGGTCTGGAAGCCATGCTGACCGATCCTCTGGATTATATTCACCGCATTGACGATTATGACGATGACGCCAGAGACTGGGAGATTGAGTTGGCTGGCGAAGAAGCTCTTGAGAGCTGGCAGCTGGCCCTGAATGAGGAACAGCTTCGCTCCAGGGCGTACTTCAAAGAATTGATGGCCCTTAGGACATACCTGATCGCTGAACTGGAGTATCGTGGATTAACAACAAAAGCGCTGGAATGGGGCATGGACGAGCTACAAGCCATTATTGTTGATCAACTGCGAAGGGATGGAAGGCTGAAAGACTCCTCCCAGACGATTTCACCCGCAACGACAACCATGCCTTCGTCATTGCAGTCGACGGCAAATGACCCGGGCAGTCTGCAGCTCGATGACCCTGTGGGATTGAATTGGGATTATAGTGATATGGTTCAGTATTCAAGCGATGACGATTTAACTTCTGTTGTCTCTGACGATGAAGACAATGCACCATCAGAATACGATTCGACCCCTTCTGAAGGCGGCAGTCTTGAGGATTCTGTTGAGAGCACCATACTTCGGCAGCAGCTGCCTGAAGAGTTGGACTATCAGGAAGAGTTTTACCAGCAAGTGCTCTCTGCAGTGGATGAGCTGGAGGAAATTGACCGTGAGCTTGAAGAGCTGGATTGGTCTGAATCTTCCGATGAAGAGACCGGGGCAGAGAGTCCGCGAGTCAGGCTGGAACAGAGGAGGCAAGAGCTTATCGACTGGCTCCGGCAGGAAGATGTTATCAATATGATGCAAAAGTTTCGTTAGCAAGCGGACAATACACAACCGTTAATATAACAACCTTGTTAGTCAAATCCTGAAAATAATCGGTCATAGTCCCCCGAAGGAATCAAATTAGTACTCCGGGGGGGAAGGATTATGGCCGGAAAATCACTCAAATTATCTTTGCTTTTGCTCATGCTGCTGGCAGCCGCTGTGTTGCCGGTGCCAGTGCTGGCCATTGATCCGGCTTTAATTGTGACTGGCGGAACGGCCCTGCTGGGGACTGGGCTTGGTGGACTCTCCTACAAGTTTGGTCAATGGCTGTACGGCCCGGACAACGGCAGTGATGATAAACCTGCTCCGGTATTGGTTGAACCGGTCTCTTTTTTTAATCCCGGTGAAGACAAGCCTTATGAAATTACTCTCAGGCTCCTTGAAAATGGTGGTGATGGAGGCGGTGGTGAAGGTGGAGAAGCCCGGGTTAACCATAAACCTGACTCGGATTCGAGTCTCATCCCGACAGATCCTGCAAGTCCGAAAAAGCCTGGAAAACCTGACGAGGGGGTAAAAGGCGTTCAGGAAAAGTGGGTGGTTATCAGAGTCGAGAAAGGGGCTGCCAGTCGTGAGTTGCAGTCAATGATCAATCAGCCTCTGCCTCAAGCCGGAGAAGTGCTCTATCATCCAACCCCCAGTGCTCAGGCGACGTTAAATGGGACACGCCACTTGGAAATGGCTTCTACCCAGGCGCTGTTTAGTCAGTTGAGTGATCTGCGTCAGATTCTGGATCTCTTCCGCAATGGTCAGGCTTTTCTTCTTAATAATGCCAGTCTGGATCAACGTACTGTGAAAGGAGGTAATCAAACATCTACCGAGAAGTTGCAGAGCGGTGAGAGCAGTCGGTGGCACAGCTTTGTACAAACTTATGGTTCGAAATCCCATTACTCATCACTGCCTGGTTTAGGGGGAATGAATGCCGACAGTCATGGGCTGAATGTCGGTGTATTCACTCAAGCTGGTGAAAATACCCTTGTGGGCCTGATGCTGGGTAGCCGGAAAACGTCAGCCGGTTTCCAGCAGAGATTGGGCTCGGGCTCGTTAGAATCTATACACTTTGGTCCGTTCCTGTCCTGGCAGAGGGATCAATGGCAGTTTGATGGCGCCCTGACTCTTGCAACCAAACAATACAGCAGCAAACGCACGGGTACCGATGGTCATCGACTTCGGGCTTATCGCTCAGGCACCGACTGGAATGCCTACGGTGCCCTGGGTTATGACATCGATATGAATAACTGGCTCAATGGTCTTACCGTCACGCCAATGGTTGAGTTTCTTTATCATCATTCAGAGTCGGACAGCTTCAGAGAGAGAGGCTTGTCTGATGAAGCGCTGGCTGTGCGCGGGCAGTCCTTTGATCAATCGATTTTACGATTGGGCAGTGACTTTGTCTTATTGAATGGAACTGGGGATACCCCCTCGGCCCTCAAACTTTCTGCGGGCTACCAGCAGCAGACGGTGTTGAGTGGAAAGTCCAGATACACAGTTAATAATACCGGGCAGCATGGACTGTCAGAATATCGGGCTCAGAAGATTAACGACACGGGGTGGTATCTGAGTATGGGCTACAACGCCATAATGTCCGGGCGATCCAGTCTGAGCATGAATTATACGGTGATTCGATCCAGTCGCAGTACCAGTGATGGCCTTCAGCTGAGCTACACACGATCTTTCTGATTCTTACAACAAAAACCGGGCTGTCTGACCATTCTGACCTTTGAAAGGATAACCAGACAGCCCCCTGGAAATCGTGCATTGCCCGCATTCCTGTACGAGAACTGTCAAATAACCTTTGAATAGAGTTTCTGCTGCTGTTGTATCTGCTGTTTAAAATAACCATCAAACTGCATGCAGATGTTTCTGATCAGCATTTTGCCTCTGGGTTCTACTTTAATCCCCTGCTCAGTCAAAGAAAGCAAACCATCGTCAGCCATAGGTTTCAGTGCTGCCAGTGCATCAGAGAAATAGTCACTGAACTTGAAGCCATAACGCTCTTCCACCTCAGCAAAGTCCAGTTTGAAATGGCAGATCAGTTCGTTGATGACACTCTGGCGAATTTCATCATCACGATTCATGGTTAAACCACGGTAGATCGGAAGACGGGCTTCATTGATCGAGTTTTCATACGCCTCCATGCTGACATGGTTTTGCGCATAAACACCGCCCACCTTGCTGATAGAAGAGACGCCCATGGCAATCAGATCGCAGTGACTGTGTGTGGTATAGCCCTGGAAGTTCCTGTGCAGGGTACCTGTTTCCTGGGCAACGGCCAGCTCGTCATCCGGCAGGGCAAAGTGATCCATGCCGATGAAGACATAACCCCGCTCTACCAATCTCTCGGTAGCCTGATGCAGAATGTCCAGCTTTTCCTCAGGAGAAGGCAGGTCTGCCTCATTGATCCTTCTCTGTGGTTTGAAACGGTGTGGCAGGTGAGCGTAGTTAAACAATGACAATCGGTCTGGCGCCATCTCGATCACACGGTTCACGGTATTCATAAAACTTTCGACGGTCTGATGAGGCAGGCCGTAAATCAGGTCCATATGCACTGACTTGAAAGTCATGGTTCTGGCGGCATCCAGAACAGACTGAACCTGTCCTTCGGGTTGCACCCGATTGATGGCTTTCTGAACCTTCTCGTCAAGGTCCTGCACACCGATACTGATACGGTTAAAGCCCTCGTCACGCAGGCGGGACATCATGACCCAATCCACCTCGCGAGGGTCCAGCTCGATGGAAAAGTCCGAATGATTTTGACAGTTGAAGTTAAAGACGGACCGCAGCTTGTCCATCACCGCAGAAATCTGGTCTGGGCTCAGAAACGTCGGAGTACCGCCACCAAAATGAAGCTGTTCAACTCTCTGGTCCCGGCCGAACAGACTGGCTTGCATGTCAATCTCACGAAACAGGTAGTCAAGGTAGTCTTTTGCTTTGGAACGGTGCTTGGTGACTATCTTGTTACAGCCACAGTAGAAGCAGACGTGACTGCAGAAAGGTATGTGTACATAAAGCGACAGGGGGTTGTTGGTCGCACTGCTTGCCCGGGCGCTGGATTCATAGTGCTCGAGGTTAAACCCCTCCTGAAACTGAACGGCAGTAGGGTAGGATGTGTATCTTGGGCCACTGAGGTCATACTTCTTGATCAGACCTGTATCCCATACGGGGGCTGCACTCATGTTAACTCTCGAATTGGTTACAGCTCATCTGGCTGGACTCTGTTGATGACTCTGCAGGTAAACAGCCGATTGACCGCTTCATTTATTAACAGTTTAAAGACTAAAAAGCCAAATGTATTTGACGTGTGTCAATAAGTAGGTGACGCAAATCATACCGGTTCCCATGCTTTCGCCTGTGGGGCAGACATGGAAAAAGTTTTCTTTAGGGCTGTGGATTCAGGAGAAAGGCCGTTAGAAATGCTAACCGGAATGTCATTAAGAGGTCTTTGCGTGAAGGCTAAAATCAATTGATAGCAAAGTAAGGAATTTGCTTCACTGCAAACCTGAGAGTTCATACAGGCAATCGGGAACTTTTAATGTCCGTTGCCTGTCTAACACTATAAATTATCACGGAGGATAGATTATGGCTTATGGATTAACACCAACAACAGACAACTCCGCAACCGGGGCTGAATTTCAACCGCCGCAGAACAGTTCCGCGGGGGCCGGTAGCTGTCCGGCGACAACATCGAACGGTCGACGTCTGGTTAAGGTTGAGCCTACATCTAACACAAGTAGTACAAGCCCAACAGGATGCGATCCGCGCCAACGTGTTTCATTGGATCAACGTACCTGTCAGTGGTTGGAAGAACTCCAAAGCTTTACAGGCCGGAATGTAACCGATGTAAATCAGGCTGCAAGCAGTGTGGCAACCACAGCGGAATCAGAACCATCGCAGTATTGTGAATCGGAGGGCACTGGCTATTCGGCACCAACATATGTTGGTACAGGTTCATTTGTAAGAAGAGATGCTGTTTCATCTGATGAGGACATCAGCCACCTGAAGGTAGCCCATGCATCGCCTGCAAACACTGGCAAAGTTTTTGAACAAAACGGAAAAATCCCTGCTGAGTTTATTAAAGAAATGACCAACTTAGTGTTAGAGGAAGAAAGATTTAAGCCTGAAGATTTAACCCAATTAAAAGAAGATAAAGATGCACTGCCATTTTTATTGACACCCTATGATGTAGAAGACGAGAACGGCAATCTTTACAGTGAATACATAATGTCAAAGGATTCAGAGGATTCAGAGGATTCAGAGGATTCAGAGGATTCAGAGGATTCAGAGGATTTTGAGGTCAGGGGCGTCCGGGTAGGTATTAGGGAGTATACACTGGAGCCAGACACTGAGTTGAAGGTAGAAGCATTTTACTCATTTATGATGGGGGTGCAGGACAGTAAAGATGTACTCCTTGGATTTGGAATTCTGGAAAGTGGTCATCCATTCATATACGAAGAAGATTCGAATTCCAGTACCCAGGTTCATTACGTGCCATGTATTACTATTGCACCTGACTGGAGCAGTCTGATTGATAATATAGATAATGATTATCTGGAAAAATTTGTAAAAAATATGGATGAAGGCAATTGTCAATTGCTCGACGATTGGCTAGAAATCACCCCATCAGGCAACCTCGATGATATACGTGATAAATTGAAAATTGTTTTAAGTCCCGACTTATTGGATACGTTCTGTCAGCAGGTGTTCAAGATGATCAATCATTGAGCCACCTGCTCAAATCGGGCTGTTGCGTGCCCTGTTGATTAGAACAGCTAACCGGTATGTCATCAAAATGCTTTTGCGAGAAGGGTATAGTCCATTTACGGCGAAGCAAGCATTTTCTGCGTTGAATAGTCAAGAGGGCACCAGGTAATCGGGAACTTTTAATGTCCGTTGCCTGCCCAAAATTATAGATATCACGGAGGATAGATTATGACTTACGGAGCAACAAAAAGCAGCGCTGCAACCAGAACTGAATTTCAACCGCCGCGATACACTGCAGCGAGGTCCAATAGCTGTTCGACAACAACTTCAGATGGTCGAAGTCTGGTTGGGCTTGAGCCTGTATCTAATGTAAAGCCAACAAGGCAAGATCCACTCCAATCTGTCTCATTTGCTCAACGTACCTGTGAGCGTCTGGAAGTAATCCCAGACTTTACAGGCCGAAATGCAGCCGATAGTCAGGGTTCAGGCAGCGCCGCAACCAGAGCGGAATCTCAATCATCGCAGTATTGTGAATCGGGGGCCAGTGGCTATTCGGCATCAACATATGGTGATCGAAGTGAAACTTCGAGTTCATCTAATAGTTCTCCAGGAGGAAACATGATGGCTAGTACTCTCGGATTTGGAGGAAAGTCCGAAATCTTTCCTCCACATTATCCAATGTTTGTTGAAATTGAGCCGAATAATTCTCTCGAAGAAAGTGAGCAGGACTTCTATAGACAGCGGATGATCGAATATAGTCAAAATCTGACCGATTATAGAGAACCAAAACCTATCACAGACACAGTAGTAACAAACCTGACTGCAGAAAGATAAGTGCGCAGAAAAGCGCCAGGGGTTATCGAATAAGCGTTACTCGTTCCGACGCTCCAGCGTGGGAATGCATATCTCCCCAACAAGCCAGACACAGTAACTAAAGAGAGTATTTGGGTTCCCACACTGGGACACAAAGTGCCTGAAAGCATGGGGTTAACCTCACCAAGAACCACAACGGCAGAGCATTCACTTGTGCGCCGACAGCACCTAATCAGTCTATGCTGGACAACAAATAATATCGGACTCAACCGGGAGAGAATATTTTGGGGGTTATTGGTTTTAGCAGTTTTTTATTGCTTAAGGTTCTTTTCGGTGTTGTCAGCTACTCCGGAGTGATTACCTGGGAAGAGATTCAGTCAGGCCATATTGATAGCCGAAGAAGACCTGTCCACCTGGCAGTTTACCTTGGTTATTTGGCTCAATTGAAGCTAAGTGGGAAATCGCCAGAAACTGCTGTTCTGGAGAATATTTTCAAGCTATCGAACCAAAGGGCGCTGGAGTGCAGTGATGGTCATTGTATGTTGGAAAGCCAGCTGGTGTTGAATAGTTTTCCCTACTGGTTGGAAGACGACGTAATGCATCTGTTGCTGTTTATATCCGGCAAGGACTGGCAGGAAGAGTATTTGCGGGAAGAGTCAAAACGACTGTTAAAGAAAAATCTTGGCGAGTTACTGTCAAGGTACTCTCTGGAATGGTATATCCATGTGAATCCACCCCATAAACGAACCGTGGCGGGTCTGGCTCATGCTCATATCTTCATCAGGAGTGTGAACTCAAAAGAGATTGCTGATCAGGTCGAGCAGATCTTGCAGTCTGGTAAATAAGGGCGGGATCTCTGGTAGTTCAGTAATGGCCGCCATGCTCGACAGAAAGTATGGACATGACCCAACCCTGGTGCGGGCCCGGAATACTGTAAAGACCAAAGAGAATCATCATAATGCCGGCAATATTGCGGGTCATGCTGGCTTGTATGACAGACGCCAGTTGTCTTGCAAACATTCCGGTCAGAAATACAGAGGGCAGGGTGCCCAGCCCAAAAGCGGCCATCAATAAGGCAGACTGAGTCGGGTTATTCTGACTGGCAGACCAGATCAGTGTGCTGTAAACCAGCCCACAGGGAAGCCAGCCCCAAAGGGCACCCAGGGCCAGAGCATCAGGTGTGCTGCGAATAGGTAGTAGTTTGCTGGCGAGCGGTTGAATGTGTTTCCAGAGGTGCTGCCCCAGCTTTTCCATTTTCATGAGGCCTTTCCACCAACCGGTGATATAAAAACCCATGGCGATCAGCATGGCGCTGGCAATGATTCGAAGAGAAGATTGCAAGGCTTCGCTGGCATCTCCCAGAAACCAGCCCACTAATCCAAGTAGCAGGCCCGCCAGAGCATAACTGCTGATTCGGCCTGCATGATAAGTCAGCATTAACCAGCTGGTTTCAGCTTTTGAGCGCCCTTTGAGGGAAAGGCTCAGGGCCGAGGTGATACCCCCACACATGCCAATGCAGTGAGTGCTTCCCAGCAAGCCAAGGGTGGTTGCGGCCAGTAGAGTGGGTGCTTCGGTCATGGCTGTCTGTCTGCTCGGGGCTGTTTATAGGCTCAATACTGTTTCTGATTACTCTTTTTTGGACGGACGACTGGCTTTTGGCGGGTTATCGTCAAAAAGAATACTGTGGGCGGGTCCTTCCAGATCATCAAACTGATCATTATCTACTGCCCACAGGAATATCGCGACTGCAAGGGCAATCAGCACTACGGCTATAGGGATAAGAATGATCAGGCTTTCCATTGGGCACTATACCTTTACAGCAACTTGCAGATTATTTGCATTTTCACGACCACTAGCCTGGCTGGCAAGTTGCTCTCCCCGGGAAGCAGGTTTTTTGTCTTTGCTCAACCGCAGTGCGTTGCCTACTACCAGCAGAGAACTCAATGCCATGCCGATCGCAGCCATCCAGGGAGCCACCAAAGCGGCGGCTGCCAGAGGCAGGGCAGTCATATTGTAGCCAAATGCCCAAGCCAGATTCTGGCGAATGATCTTGCGGGTTCGCCTGACCAGATCAAAGGCGTCAATCAGACGACTTAAGTCGTCGGATAGAAGAACCGCATCGGCACTGGTCTTGGCCAGGTCTGAAGCATTGCCCATGGCCAGAGAGATGTCTGCACCGGCCAGAACCGGTACGTCATTAATACCATCGCCCACCATCAGAACATGCTGGCCGTCAGCCTGTCGCTGGCGAATAAATTGCAGTTTGTCGTCCGGACTGGCCTGAGAGTGCCATTCTTCAATGGCTAATTGTTTGGAGACGGCTGCTACCACCGGCTCCTGATCACCACTGAGCAGCGTAACCTTGAAACCGGAGTCTTTTAACTGACCAATGACACGGGCCGCTTCCGGTCTGAGGCTGTCTGTTACCTTGAACCAGCACAGTGGCAGGTCATTCTCAGCCATCAGCAGCCATTGTCCTTCCTGCTCCGGGCGTGCCGGTGTGTTTGTCTGACAGCAGAAATCGGGACGACCAATTTTGTATTGGTTTGCCCCCACTCTTGCTTCGATGCCCTGGCCGGTATGACTGACAACTTCTGCAGCCCTGAGGTCAGTCGCAACGGCAAAAGCTCTGGCAATAGGGTGTTCCGAGTGCGCTTCAATGGCCGAGGCAATGGTAAGCAACTTATCTTCAGAATACTGGCAGCCAGCAACGGGATAAATGCCTTCCAGTCTTAAACGGCCCTGGGTCAAAGTACCGGTTTTATCAAAAACAATGTGGGTGATTTTGCCCAGACCTTCGAGTACATGACCCCGGGTGACCAGGAATCCTAATTTATGCAGATAGCCTGTCGCTGTCGTCAGAGCCGTTGGCGTTGCCAGAGAGAGTGCACAGGGGCAGGTCACTACCAGTACCGACAGGGTGATCCAGAACGCCTCTTCTGCTGCGACACCGGACCAGTACCAGTAGACGACCGTTGCTGTCATCAGTACCGAAGCCACAAAGTAACCGGCAACACGATCTGCCAGTCGGGCAATGGCAGGTTTGTCCTGCTGGGCATGTTTCAACAGTCGGAGAATCGCAGACATCCGGGTTTCTTCGCCCACATGAGTGATTTCAATTTCAAGGGCGTTGTCGATATTGAGGCTGCCTCCCATCACTGACTCACCTTTGCTGCGGGCTATTGGCAGATATTCGCCAGTCAGCATGGACTCATCGACACTGCTACTTCCCCGGACTATAACGGCATCAGCCGGGATGGAGTCACCAGGTAATACCCGAACATGGTCTTTGGGTTTCAGATCTGAAAGAGGGACTCTAACATACTCATCACCGTCTTTTTTCAGGCAGCTGGTGGGCAGCAGGTTGCTCAGGGCCCGGGCTGCCCGGGAGGTTGAGTGTCTTGCACGAAGTTCCAGATAGCGGCCGGTCAGCAGGAAGAAAGTAAACATCGAAACCGAGTCGAAATAGACTTCACCACTGCCGTTTACTGTTGCCCAGAGGCTGGCAACATAGGCACCACCAATGGCAATGGAGACCGGTACATCCATGCTGAGATGACGGGTACGGAAATCTCGCAGAGCCGCTTTGAAGAAAGGCGCAGCAGAGTAGAGTATCACCGGAGTGGCCACCAGGGCACTGATGTATCGGATCAGATCCCGATAGGGGGCCGTCATGTCATTACTGATCGCACCGGAGTAGAGCGCGATAGCATACATCATGACCTGCATGGTGCCAATACCGGCAATGGCGAGGCGTCGTATAAATACGCGGTTCTCTTTCTTTAGCATGGCTTCCTGACGATCCGCTCGCCAGGGGTAGGCCTTATAACCAATCTTGTGAATGGCGATCAGAATATCGCTGAGTGGGACCTTTTCATTTTTCCAGCTGATCTGGGCTTCATGAGTACTCAGGTTAACAGTGATGTTTTCCACACCCTCAATCAGGCCAATATGACTCTCCAGCAGCCAGATACAGGCAGCACAGGTGATGCCTTCTATCAACAGGCTGGCCTGTCTTTCAGGACCGCCATTGCGGATCACAAAGTCCTGCTGAATGTCATCCCGGTCGTAAAGCCGAAGTTCTTCTTCCAGTCGCTGGCTGAGTGAATTGGCTTGCAGGCCGGGATCGGTGCGGTGCTGATAATAGCTGTCCAGACCGCCGACAATAATCGCTTCAGTCACCATCTTGCAGCCCGGGCAGCACATAGGCTGTTCTACATCTTCAACCATCGCCGTATAAGGCGGAGTCCCTTCGATAGGCAGGTGACAATGGAAACAGTGGCAACTTTCAGAATGTTTACTCATCCACTCAATCCAAAATGCTTCAGGGCTCAGAGCTATCTTTTGAGCTACCACGTGGCAGCAGCGCGCTGGCAACACCGGCTTTCAGCACCAGAGGCTGATTCAGGCGCCAGCCTGTTTCGTAACCGACTTCAGGAATCAGTTCATCCATTGTTTCGAGCTGGACATAGGTTTTTCCCTCAACCGCTTCATCAACCTGACCCACATAGATCTGGGTGGACTGGTCACCAGAGATGGAATGGTTGACCATGATGACCTTGTCCTGATCGGCGAATACCGGAGAAAGCAGGCTGAGTTTTAATTGTTTGGGCCACTCAGTGATGTCGCCCTTCAGGGTGATTCGGACTTCTCCTGTCAGGTCATCGATCAGCAAGTTGGCGCGAATGCCAAAGTCCCTGGCGTTGTGATCACGGGTAAGGTCTTCATTGATCTGTTTACCTGTTTTGTAGTAGTCATCGACCACCACACTGTCCTGAATCTTGAACGCATAGTAAGTCCGGTAGCTGCCCCAGACAAAGGTGACAGCGAGTACCCCCAGAATTCCCCATACCCAGGGTTCCTGGTACCAGCGGGTGACGGGTTCATTCTTCACAAGGTTCATAATCGTTGTTACCTGTCTTCAGATTTGCGGAGCAAGGAATCGGCTTTCGGCACTTACAGGCTCAATATCCGGCTGATCACTGCTGATTATAAATTCAATATCGCGGCTGCCGGAATCGATAGAACCCGCAGGCAACACCAGTCGAACTACGTGTTGCGCAACTTCGCCGGCATTGACCGTAAAGCTCATATCGCCTTTGGTGCTCAGATCCCCTATGTCCCTGACACTAACGGTCATGGTCAGCGGGCGCTGATCCTTATTGGCCAGTTTGAGGATATAGGTATTTTCAATACTGCCATCAGAAGTGGTGCGATAAAGTTGATTGCGGTCTCTGAGAATGTCCAGTTCCAGTGCAGAGCGATTGTTCAGGCTCCCTATAAACAATCCGATCATTGTCAGCAGGGTAGCGGTGTAAGCGATCAGCCTGGGGCGTATGAAATGTGTTTTCTTACCTGAAAGCTCATTATCCGTGGTGTAGCGGATCAGCCCTTTCTCGTAGCCCATCTTGTCCATAATGCTGTCGCAGGCATCGATGCAGGCCGCACAGCCTATGCAGTCGATCTGCAGCCCGTTCCTGATATCAATACCGGTCGGGCAGACTTGTACGCAGACGCTGCAGTCAATACAGTCGCCCAGTCCCTGGCTTTTGGGGTCCACACCTTTCTTACGTGAACCCCGGTTTTCACCGCGATTATGATCGTAGGCGACCAGCAGAGTATCCCGGTCAAACATAACGCTCTGGAACCTTGCATAAGGGCACATGTGCAGGCAGACCATCTCCCTCAGATAACCTGCATTGCCGTAGGTTGCCAGGGTAAAGAAGCCCAGCCAGAAAAGCGTCCATGGGCTTGCTTCCAGGGACAACATATTCGGAACCAGCTCCCGAATCGGAGTAAAGTAGCCGACAAATGTGATGGCCGTGGCCACAGAAACACCCAGCCAGATACTATGCTTTGCCAGTTTGCGCAGAACCTTTTCTGCGGACATTGGAGCTTTGTCCCTGCGCATTCGCTGGTTGCGTTCGCCTTCTGTAATCTTCTCTGCCCACATAAATACCCAGGTGAATACACTCTGGGGGCAGGTATAGCCGCACCAGATCCTGCCGGCAAACACCGTTATGGCAAAGAGGCCAAAAGCGCAGATAATCAACAGCCATGACAGCAGGATAAAGTCCTGCGGCCAGAAAGTAGCGGAAAAAATATGAAATTTACGCTCTGGCAAGTCGAACAGCACTGCCTGTCGGCCATCCAGCTTCAGCCATGCCGTGCCGAAATACAGAAGGAATAACAGCGCTCCCCCGGCGAGCCTGAGATTGCGAAAGTACCCCTGGAAACTGCGAGTGTAGATTTTGTCCGGCTTTTGATACAGGTCAATCAATTCCGGTTCATTGGCTTGGATTTTTTGGTCTGACTTTGGCATTTCACTTCACTGCCCTGATGGTCGATACAGGTCGTCCACAGGACCGAATTCTCCCCCATGAATTTGAGAAGCGGTCCCCCGAACGGCATCCGTTTTCATTGTTTATACAAGATGCTATCGGAAACTCGGCATTATTTTACATGATAAAAAAAACCGCAGCCAGATGGCTGCGGTTTTCATGACAAGGTGCCAGGAGGCAGTTAGTCCTGCTCTTCTTCGTTGTCTTCGTCATCTATGTGCAGACTGAATACGTAGGTTGCGACCAGGTGGACTTTTTCACTGCCCAGAATGTCTTTCCAGGCTGGCATCACACCGTTACGACCGTTGCGAATGGTGTATTCCACCTGAGCCTGACTTGAGCCGTACAGCCAGACTTCATCGGTCAGGTCAGGGGCTCCCAGCGTCTGGTTGCCTTTGCCATCGGTGCCATGACATACCGCACAGGTCGTGTCATAAATCTTCTTGCCTGCGGTCATTGTGGCCGGGTCTACCTTATCGATCAGACCCGCATTAGCACGAATGAAAGTGGCAACGTCACGAACACCTTTCTCACCAATCACTGCACCCCAGGCAGGCATTTGCCCGTTACGGCCTTCCATGATCGTGGTGGTGATGGCGTCAGCTGTGCCGCCATAGAGCCAATCATCGTCGGTCAGGTTCGGGAAGCCAAAAGCACCGGCGGCATCACTTCCGTGACACAAGGCACAGTTGTTCAGGAAGATACGCTCACCCATCTTGACCGCTTTCGGGTTGTTAACCAGCTCTTCGATCGGGGTATTAGCATACTGTGCAAACAGTGGCTGATAACGGCGATCATGTTTTAGCTGGTGACGTTCCAGTTCTCCCGTAGAAGTCCAGCCCAGGAAGCCCTTCCAGTTACCCAGACCTGGGTAGAGAGCGAGGTAAGCGGCAGAAAAGATGAAAGTGCCGACAAATAGAGCCAGCCACCATTTAGGCATGGGGTTATCCAGCTCTTCGATACCGTCGTAGGCGTGCCCGGTGGTTTCAGTAGTTGTCTCTTTGCGCTGCTGCTTCCAGGTAGTAAACAGCACATAGATTACAAATGCCAGGCAGGCCAGAGTTAGGATGACGACCCATCCACTCCAGAAACTACTCATCATTATATGGCCCCTTTGTCCTTGTCTGCGTGCTCAGTGTTGGCTAAGCCATTGGCGTGTTGCGTATTTATATGAGCTTCGTCATCTGCAAACGGCAGTGATGCCGCTTCATTAAAGTCCCGCTTCTTATGGCCACTGTACGCCCAGAAACAAACCCCCAAAAAGGCGATCATGGCTAAAACAGTGGACAGTCCTCTCAGATCATTAATATCCATGAGTGTCACCGTTTGTTCTGGAGTGCGGTGCCCAGTGACTGCAAATAAGCCACTACGGCGTCCATTTCAGAGTGACCCTTGACAGCGGCAGCTGCACCCTCAATGTCATCATCGGTATAAGGTACGCCCAGACTTCTCAGAACTTCCATTTTCTTGCCGGTCAGTTTGCCGTCCAGAATGTTTTCATTCAGCCATGGGTAAGATGGCATGATGGACTCGGGCACAACATCTCTTGGGTTGTTCAGGTGAGCACGATGCCACTCGTCAGAGTAGCGACCACCAACACGGGCCAGGTCCGGACCTGTCCGCTTGGAGCCCCACAGGAACGGATGGTCGTAGACAGATTCGCCGGCTACAGAGTAGTGACCGTAACGCTCTACTTCAGCACGCAGGGGGCGAACCATTTGTGAGTGACAGCCAACACAGCCTTCGCGAATATAGATGTCACGACCTTCCAGCTGAAGGGCGTTGTATGGCTTCAGGCCTGCCACTGGCTCAGTGGTGGTTTTCTGGAAGAACAGAGGCACGATCTCAACGAGGCCGCCAAAGCTGATGGCTACTACGATCAGTGCCACCATCAAACCAAGATTTTTTTCGACTAAATCATGTTTTTTCATGGTGAACTTCCCCGGTCAGGCCGTCTGTGCAGGTGGCGCCTGAACTTCACCTTCCTGCTGATTTTCACTGCCCTGTCTGACAGTGCGATATAAGTTGTAAGCCATGATCAGAACACCCGCTAAGAAGAAGGCGCCACCGATAGCACGGACAACGTAGCCAAAGTGACTGGCGGTTACTGACTCGAGAAAGCTGTAGGTCAGGGTGCCGTCGTTGTTTACGGCTCTCCACATCAGACCCTGTGTAATACCGTTGACCCACATAGCCACAACGTAAAGAACGGTTCCGATAGTAGCCAGCCAGAAGTGAGCGTTGATCAGGCCAACACTGTACATCTGTTCACGTCCACACACCTTGGGAATCAGGTGGTACAGGGAGCCGAAGGAGACCATCGCAACCCAGCCCAGTGCGCCGGAGTGGACATGGCCAATGGTCCAGTCGGTGTAGTGAGACAGGGCGTTAACTGTCTTGATGGCCATCATAGGGCCCTCAAAGGTTGACATACCGTAGAAGGACAGGGATACCACCAGGAAGCGCAGGATTGGGTCGGTGCGCAGTTTGTGCCAGGCGCCGGACAGGGTCATGATGCCGTTGATCATGCCTCCCCAGGAAGGAGCCAGCAGAATCAGGGACATTACCATACCCAGGCTCTGGGCCCAGTCGGGCAGGGCTGTGTAATGCAGGTGGTGTGGGCCCGCCCAGATGTAGATGGCAATCAGTGCCCAGAAGTGAACGATAGACAGGCGGTAAGAGTAAACCGGACGCTCAGCCTGCTTGGGTACGAAGTAGTACATCATGCCCAGGAAGCCGGCGGTCAGGAAGAAGCCCACTGCATTGTGTCCGTACCACCACTGAATCATGGCATCCATAGCACCAGAGTAAGCAGAGTAAGACTTGGTCAGGGTAACGGGTACAGAAGCGCTGTTGACAATATGCAGAATCGCAACAGTAATGATAAAGGCACCGAAGAACCAGTTAGCAACATAGATATGCTTGGCCTTACGCTTCATGATAGTGGCAAAGAACACAATCGCGTAGCTTACCCAGACAATGGCAATCAGGATATCGATGGGCCATTCCAGTTCGGCATATTCCTTTGAGGAAGTCATGCCCATAGGCAGGGTAATGGCGGCCAGAACAATCACCAGCTGCCAACCCCAGAAAGTAAAAGATGCCAGTCCAGGCATGGCCAGTGGAGTCTGACAGGTTCTCTGGACGACGTAGTAAGAGGTGGCGAAAAGGACGCAGCCTCCAAATGCAAAAATAACGGCGTTTGTGTGTAACGGTCTCAGTCTGCCAAAACTGGTCCAGGGTAGATCAAGATTCAGTTCAGGGAATACCATCTGGGTAGCGATGAACAGTCCCATCCCCATCCCGACGATGGCCCAAACCACCGCCATGATGGCAAACTGCCTGACAACCTTATAGTTATAGGTTGGCTGTATCGTTGCAGTGCTCATGCTCCGTGTTACCTTCGGGTTCTGCTAACAATTATTACGACTTGGAGATAACCTGAGGCTTTGCAACTTTGACCGAAAATTCAGTAAAACAATCAAACTTTGGTATTCACCTTGACACTGGGCGCAGTGTTTTCAGAGTCAGGCCAACACTATCTCGTCGTCAAAGCCTTCTGAAAAGTTAAGGTGAAACTGTTTTACTGGATTTCAGGCCAGATATTCTTTGCTACCGGCCAGCTCCCCCGGGTTTACGTAAGGCCGTGCTTCCTGCAAATTTTTTGTTAATAAAAATGCAGTTAACGAGTTGAGTCGGAACGTTCCGCTCATGAGGGCCGCCAAAAAGCTGCTCTCGCGAGTGTTTGACATAAGACAGTTGTCAAATTCATTACCTGACAGAGATCCTCAGGCTCTGGCTGAATGACTTGAGACTGACTTATTACCTTCAGACTCCGAGTGTTTTGATCCTGATTCGATGGTCCTGATCTTGCACACTTCTGGTTATTATCCGGTCCTTAGCGGTTGGCAGAGTTTTGTGATACTGCCAGACCCGTTGCAATCATACAGAAATATTACATGCCCTGCTAATGCTTTTTGGGTATGACTGGCTCCTATGTATTGAAATCTTTTGTGATGGTCTGTTTAGTAAAGATTATGTCAGGAATGTGATGGATTCAGGGTTGCATCAGACGAGTAAGATGGATTATTGCTGTCAATTTTTGTCATTGTCAGAGGATGTTCAGTTTTGTGTCAGCAGAAAAAAAAAGACATCCATAAATTTGCTTTACCATCCATCTAGCCTACTTTTTCACCCATCACTGATTTTTTACCAAGACAGGTGAGTTCATGGCTCAGGCCCGCAATACTCTGATTGACCCCAGCTCAACGCCTTATTATCACTGCATGGCGAGATGTGTTCGTCAGGCTTACCTCTGTGGAGAGAATCACCTGACTGGCAAGAACTACGAGCATCGCCGCCAGTGGGTAGTGGATAAACTCCGGGAACTGGTTTCAGTCTTTGCTATCGAAGTCTGCGCTTACACTGTCATGTCGAATCATTATCATGTGGTTTTGCACATCAATCAGTCGTCTGCCAGAGGCTGGTCACGTAATGAGGTGCTTCATCGTTGGACGACCTTGTTCGCTGGACCGCTTCTGGTGCAAAGGCATCTGGCCGCTGACAAACTGGGCAGCGCTGAATTGGCCCGTATTGATGAATATGCTGAGCAATACCGGCGTCGTTTAACGGATATCAGCTGGTTTATGCGCTGCCTGAATGAATATCTTGCTCGTAAGGCCAACAAAGAAGACGAGTGTAAAGGACGCTTCTGGGAAGGTCGCTTTAAAAGCCAGGCATTGCTGGACGAAGCAGCCTTACTGACCTGCATGACCTATGTTGACTTGAATCCGATTCGGGCTGGAAAGGTAGAAACACCGGAAGAGTCAGACTACACGTCGATTCAGGAACGCGTGGAGCAGGTTACACATTCTGAGACCAAAAGGCAGCCGCCGTCCCTGAAACCTTTCTGTTTGCAGGGCCAGAATACGGACGTTGCCCTTCCCTATCTTCTTCACGACTATCTGGAACTGGTTGACTGGAGTGGCCGCATTGTCAGGACAGATAAGAAAGGTTCCATCCCGTCGTGTACCCCTCCTATTCTTCAAAGGTTGGACATTGATTCGGATGAGTGGCTGAAAACCATGCAATGGAATAATCGTTTTTATCGGGCAGTTGGCCGTCTGGAAGCGATGAAGGCCTTTGCACTTGAAGCCGGACAGAAGTGGCTTCGAGGTTTAAACGCCTGCAGTCGTTTGTACCTGACAGGTTAGCGAAGAAGTCAGTTAAGAAGTCAAAGACGCTCACTTTATCTCTTCGACTTATGTCGGAATGGATTTGCATTGTCTGAATTATGGCTTGGACAGCCTCTGTTCGTTGGATGTCGCTGTGTGTCTCATTGATACGCTACTTGAAGATATATTTTCTGATCCTTTTTGGGATTACAGTTTTTGAATGCCTTATTTCTTTGGGTGTTTTATGGGTGTCTTATTTTTTTTCTGGGTGTCTTATTTTTCTTTTTTATTTTTTTTCTGGGTGTCTTATTTTTCTTTTTTATTTTTTTTCTGGGTGTCTTATTTTTTTTCGTTCATTAATCAGAACAAACAGGGGCATCGTCGCATAATAAATACTCCCAGTTCGTTCTCTTCGCTCACCCGACGCCGCCTTTAGCGGCTCAGTTTAAGTAGGCGGCATGCTCTAAATAAAATCAGCTGTCATTGTGTCTCTGGCTCTGTCTGTGTCTGTGTCTCAGTTCTGTCTCTGCTTCTGTCTCTGCTTCTGTCTCTGCTCCTGTCTCTATTCCTGAATCTGTTTCTGACTGAATCTCTGTCTTTGCCTCGCTTGCTCCATCCATGAGCGTATTAAAAACTTCTACTGATCTCCACCGATCGGCTTCGCTTAACTCTGAAAAACGCTGAAAGAACAAATCAGTTAACGTTTTGTACAAAGTTCTATCAGTATCATTTCTTGGTGGGTAATCGAGCTGTGATTTTACAAATGGAGCTGCAAATGCTAACAGTTCAGGTTCTGCGGGTTCGCTTTGTAGTTTGGCTATCATTCTTGCCTGATACTCTGGTCTGGAAAGTGCCTGTGACAGAGGTTCTTGATTAAAACAAACTCTATGATCTCCTGAATTTGCACCATGGTGTACTCGGGATCGCTGCTTACAAACCGAACATAATAGATCACGATGAGTTGATCGTAATGTATCTAAACAATCCTCATGAAAATCATGTCCGCAGCAAAGGCTAGTGCTTTGCTGACCGCTGTTAATTTCATGTTGACAAATTGGACATACGTCAGCGTAACCTGTGCCGATTGTTAAACTTAAGCTGAAAACTAAAAAAATAAACAAGCGCATAAACAGCTACACCATTTAGATTTTAATCAAGAGAACAAACACTAAAAAAATTCCTGAGTAATGCATCTACTTCGCAGTCCCTGAATTTGTGATTAAGTGCTGCTTTGAGATTTGTGCTTTATGTACAGAGGGCGGTGTCATGTTCGTCCAGATCGAATTTCATCATAGTCCATCAGTTCACAGACTTCATGAAAAATGCTGAATCTTTCGCCACCCACTTCGGATTGGGTATGCCTTTAATGTTCTCATCAGGTTCCGGAAAACCCAGAGCCTCCAGAGCTTCGCACTGATCTTTAAACTTCCCAATGTTGCAGTACCAGGCTTTGAAGTTCATGTCCCTCATCATGAGTGCTGAGTCCAGATCCTTGGCCTCTATCAATTCATCAAATGTCATCAGTATCCTCTGAAGTCATTGTTGCCACGTACACTGCCGTACCTCTATCGGAGTCGATTCTGTTGTCGCAAGAGCTTCAGCTTCCACACGCTTCTTTCCGCTGGTCGCCAGGAATCCTATAAGCTCGCTGCTGCCCGTTTCAGTGCCGGGTATTTGATGGAAGAAATGCCAGTAAACGCATAACAACCCATGATGGCTATTGAACTGAACAGTTTGTAAAAGACGGTTCAGAGCCATCGGAGTGAGTGGGTGATTGTTCCAGAATGTTTATAGATAATTTGCACAACCCTTTTATCAGGGCCTGCAAGGGAAAGCCAGCTATATGAGCAAGCCCAAAATCAAGACTTCTATCATCCGAGTCACGGGATAGCGAGTATGCTTCGATTTCCATCGAAGTTTTCATTATCTCAGGATCAGGTCTTTTATTCTGCGTTATGTTTGAGAAGTAATTCTGGTGTTTATGATCATGTCTTGAAGCAAAAAAGTCAGGCGTCATTTCATGCGGCTGCATTGCTGACCAATAGACTATTTCTAATGCATTTCTATGCAGCTATTGTTCAAAATCAGCATCATTCAGTCCAAGAGCTTGCTGCAAGTTTATTGTATTGGTTGAATAATAGCCTTGTAAAAAATGCTCCAGCATACCTCTGATAAAAATTTTTACATCTTCAACGGCGATAGGATTTTGGTAATGGAGATCATGGTTTAAACGTTTTCCACGAGCATAAACAACAATGGCAACGATATTATCCATAAGGGCATTAAAAAAAGCTAACGGTTACCGACTTTTGCAAGGAACATTGTATTTAATGCATTCTCAGGGGGCAGGTTGTGCAAGACCTTTTCAAATATTTGGCTGTCTCCAAGATCTCCTTTTCTTGGCACGCTCAATCCCTTATTGACCGAACTATGGGGCAGGGTACCGAGATCGACTCCAGGCGTAAACGTTTCAAGCGCTTCTTCGCCCGGAGTGCCATGGGGCTTGATGATATGGCCAGAATAGTCCTTGACTGGATGCTGCCCGAAGGGAATTGGGTTGTCTGTCTGGATCCCACTAACTGGGACCTTGGCCAGTTCAAAATCAACATCATGATGGTCGCTAACTCTACAGCGTGAGATAGGTATGGGTTCCCAAGCTGGGACCCACAGGGTCTAAAAGCATGGGAACCTGAGTTTTGTGACACTCGCAAAGGCGGGAATCATTCAGCTTGAGTGAATAAGCCTGCAGTTATACCTGCTGGCGAGTACCCACTCATCCTTTTATATCAAGATTCGTTACGAAATTGTCCACTACAGAGGGTCATCTTCTACAGACTCACAGGCAGTAGGGGCGCAAGGATGGAAAACTTGATTGAAATGGCATCCGGTAGTCTACCATGAAGGCTTTGCACCCATTTCTGACGGCTATAACAATACAGGAGTCTTGGAATGTATAAACACTTCTTTTTTTGGCTATTAGTCATTTATCTACAAGATGTAAGAGCAGTTGAAGATTTAAGATTATTTTTCGTTGTGGAGCCATCTAATTTGAAATTCTTGTTGGAAGGGTGTTATCAATTTAATACAGAGTTCAGTTACTCTATAGAAGATGTTAAAGATGAAACTCAAGGAGAGCGTAAAGCAGTAGTCGTCTTTATGAAACATTTAAAAAACCCATTCTCTTGTTTTGTGGTTCCTTCTCGTGAGTTTGGGGTTTTTGCCGAGGGTTCTGATGATTATGAATTTTTTTTGCATTATTTTAATTTTGATGATGATGAGCCAGGTTTTACTCGATATATTATTACCAAATCTTTTTGGTATCATCTTTTTTATACGTCATTTATGGAGCAAAAAAATAGAGAGTCAAAGTTTGCTGAATCATTTGTTAGTAAAATCTCTGATTTGGAAGTAGTGCTGTTATTTAAATGCTTTGGTGATGAAAAATCGACGTATGATTGTAAAAACTATTTATCAGAGAGTCTTGAGTGGTTTGGATGGAGTCTTGAAACTAAAGACAGAAGAAAAGACGGTTTTATATACATTAGAATTATTATTCCTCTTGGAAATGAAAGTCATAATAATTTTCAGACTTTTCAGCTAGATTCCAATGTTCGTTTGGATATTGAAAAATCAGGTGTTAGAAGGAAAGGAGAGAGAAATAAAGGTTCTATGATTTTTTTTCCATCAGTGGTATGTCAGAAGAATTCCTGCGAAACACTGGCTCATGGCAGCGTACAGAATCGGGAAGACTATTGTGCTTTCGGAATGATTGGTCCAAACAATGCCTGTGTATGGACATTTCCCAGAAACTACAACCAACTCGAAACTTTTGTTGAAGAGAGCCCCAATACTGGTTCTGATGCTACAGCTAAAAATGTCTATGAAGCCTGCAGAGATTACACTAAAATCCCGGCAGATGTGTTGAATGCCGCTAAATCCTTACTCGTTGCTCTGAAGGGAATTGTCAATAGTTTCATAAGAGTAAATTCTGATGGTTCTGACAGTCTGAAAGATACGAGTGAATATTTAAAACAGCTTGGCTTTGAGGTTCACAATATGCCAACTGATGGCTACTGTGGCTGGCATGCTATCCTGAGTTGGATCAAAAGCAATAGATATGAGCTTTTATCTGAAATGACTGAAAATCCAGATGATTTAACGGCACAGGGAGTATTTGAATATTTTTCTGCCAGGGCTCAAAAACGGGTTAAGGAAGGTGATGAACCTGACTATATAGTATCAATGGCCAATGAAATGAATGGGTCTAATTCGGATAGAATGTGGCTTGAAGATAATCATATTCGTTTCCTGATTGCCCCGTTTATCAACCAAAATATTTTAATGTTTGATATAGCTTCTAATGCTCCCACTCCAGGATGTCCTTTTCAAGTCAGCTTGATAAGGCCAGATGGTGTTGATGTTAACTTTCAGAATCAAAACGAAATTGTCGAAGCGCTACATGAAAATCGTCATTGTATGATGTTGCTTCATGCTTCTAATCATTGGTTGTTGATAATGCCTGCTGATCAAGTGGCCAGAACTCAAGATAATCAAGGGAATACAACTTCACTGGATTTGCCCGGAGATTCGTTTGAAATTGACTGGAGTAAAGTCGTTGTTCCACTCTCTTTTTCTGAATAAGTAGCTCAGTAAACGAAAGCGCATTGTAATGCCCGTTATTGCTATTGAGCCAGTTATTCTCACTGAAATATCGGGTATTGCCATGCAACTTTACTATTGGTCCATATTTTTTCCTGACTGTTCAAAAAAATTGATAAAAATAAGGTCGTTGGCTATCTGAGGGTGTTCACCGGATCAGAGGCCATCTACCACAGAGTGCTGCATTGGCAATGTGTCTGAGCATAACCGATGCAGGGTCTTCATTACTTTCATTTGTCAAGGGTCATAGTACTACTAGAGTTCACAATTGGTAATCCAAGAGGAAGTGACGCAGTGAAAGCATTTTTTTTCATTCTTATCTTTTTTTTTACGCAATTTTCTATGGCAGGGAGATTTTCTGATGCTATTTTAAGTGAAAATTTTACAGCAATAGAAGAATTGATCAAGAAAGGTTATATGCTCGACAGAGAAGATGAAGCCGTGTCCGACGCACTTAATTCCGGATCATTGGAAATGCTGCTTTTTGTGCTTAAGCATGGTGCTAACCCGAATTCATTTACCTATACACATACCTATAATAGTTTGAGGGTCGCACATATTTTAAATGATGCCTCAACGATATCTGAAATTGTTGCATTACTCAGTTTTGGTGCAAACCCTTTTGGTGACTCTCTATGGGAGTGTAACCATGCATTAGTTGATAAAAGGTGGCTGCATTTAATTATTTATTATTATTGGTGGAAAACGTTAAAGTACGGTAATTTTACAGCCCCCAATAGCCTTTCTGAACTCAATGTTATTATAGGGTCTTTACCTTTTCTGATAATTAACTCTTTTGTTGTTTTTATGGAAAATAATCTTGATTTGGAAGTGATATTACCTGTGTTGCCAGAAGATCTGAAATGGTTATTTGATTTTGTAAGCAGACAATAGCCAGACGACAAGGGAACCGGAGAATAAGGTCTGATTAATTCGAGTTATATTTACGACATGTCAGGCCGCTTTGACAGGCACTTCCTTGCAGACATTTTTGTGTTTCTGGCCACCTTGGCATCTTCAAAGTGCACGCGTCGTTAAGTGCGTCTAATCCAGACTCTTCTTAAATCGTTTTGCCGCAACCACTAATCCAACGATCGTAAAAACGACCAGGTAAGCAACGTCTGTTGTCATGCCCTCTAATTCTGCGCCTCTTAAAATAATACCCCTCATCAAACGCATATAGTGGGTTGCAGGCAAGAGTTCGGAAAACCATTGAGCAGCGATTGGCATGCCTTCAAAAGGAAACATAAACCCTGACAACAGAATGGAAGGCAGCAGAATGAAAATGGTCATTTGTGAAGCCTGCAATTGCGTTTCCGCGCAGGTGGAGATAATCAGCCCCAGTGTCAGACTGGCAGAAATAAACAGCAGGGTAGCCAGTAACATTTGGAAAATACTACCGACAAAGGGCACATTAAAAATCAGGTTACCCAGCAACATAATAATGCCGGTCTGAATAAAACCTGCAAAAATATAGGGAATGATTTTGCCAATCATCAGCTCTATCGGGTGAACGGGTGTCGCTATCAACAGTTCCAGGTTACCCCTTTCCCGTTCACGTACCAGTGCGGCAGAAGTGAACATAATCATCGTCATGGTCAGAATCACGCCCACCAGACCAGGAACAGTGTTGACGACGGATCGTTGCTCCGGGTTGTAATAAAGAGCAACTCTAAAAAACTCTCTCGAAGGCCCTGGCTGAATGCCTGCAACGGCTGAGAATGGCATTTCCCGAAGCTTTATAATGGCTGAGCTGATCATGGGGTCTGAGCCGTCAACCAGCCATTGTGCGGGTATTCTGCCATCGTCCAGGCGCTGGTTGAAGTCAGATGGAATCATCAGGGTAGCCCTGACTTTTCCGTTCCGGAGTGCCTCTTCCGCTTCCTGTGGGAGCCTATCCTGTCGAACTACTCTGATCACCTGAGTCGCCTTCAGCGCGTCTACAAGAGCCCGGCTGAAGTAAGTTTGGCTGCTATCCACAATACTGACCGGTATCTCTCTGACATCGGTATTGATAGCGAAGCCAAACAACAGCAATTCAACCAGAGGAATAATGACGATCATGGCAAAGGTGGCATGATCACGTGACAGTTGTCGAAATTCCTTCATCAGGATTGAGAAGATTCTTTGCAGGCTGTTGGTCATGCCTGACAGGGGTGAAGGTTTTTCCACTACTGTCGCCGCTGTCGAGTGCAATGAACAAATACGTCCTCAAGACTGGGACGCACCTTCTCAATGGTTCTGTCTTTCGTTTCTTCCGGCCATTGGCTTCGTAACCAGACTTCAGGCTCACTGATCGTGTTGCTGACCAGAACCCTGAGGCGAGCTCCCTGCTGGGCTGA
The DNA here is from genome assembly GCF_032883915.1 of Endozoicomonas sp. 8E. Lineage (NCBI taxonomy): Bacteria > Pseudomonadati > Pseudomonadota > Gammaproteobacteria > Oceanospirillales > Endozoicomonadaceae > Endozoicomonas > Endozoicomonas sp. 8E. The sequence goes on from NZ_CP120717.1 coordinate 2,640,063, forward strand.
GGATAAAATTTCTGATCGGGCTGCCAGAATCTCCCTGATCTGACGAAGGTGATCGCCGTCCACCTCAAGAACCGTGGCCTGTATATCGGCCATGAGTTGTTTGGGGGAACCGTCGGCCTGTTTGATGCCCCCTTCCAGAATGGCCAGGTTATGGCAGCGCTCAGCTTCATCCATGTAATGAGTGGACACCAGAATAGTGACTCCCTGATCACAGAGGTCAAAAAGTGTTTCCCAGAAATCGCGGCGGTTTTCAGGGTCTACCGCTGAGGTCGGTTCGTCCAGTAACAATAATTCGGGCTTGTGCAATGTCGCTGCTGCAAGCGCAAGCCGCTGGCGCTGACCGCCACTGAGACTGCATGTCATACGCTTGCGGCGCTGATCCAGACCATAGGTCGTGAGTTGGCTATCAATGCGATTTTTGACCTCTCTGCCCGGCAGGTTGAAAACTTGTGCCATGAACTTCAGGTTTTCTTCTACGGAAAGATCGTCGTACAGAGAGAATTTCTGGGTCATATACCCTAGACGCCGTCGAAGGGCTTCTGATTGTTTGGGTATGTCCAGCCCCAGAACACGGATGTTACCCTGACTGGGCGTCAGCAAACCGGTTAACATTCTGAGCGTAGTCGACTTGCCACTGCCATTAGGCCCCAGAAAGCCAAAAATTGTTTTTTCTTGGATGTTCAAATCCAGATGATCCACGGCCATGAAATCACCAAAACAGCGGGTCAGCCCTGTGGCCGAGATAGCTTGCCGACTCACAGGGGAAGGTCCACTTGCACAGGCAGGCCTGATGGCAGGTCGGCAGCGGTTTCCGGAAGTTGTACTTCGGCCATGTAAACCAGTCGGGAACGTTCTCTTTCATTAAGGGCATAGTGGGGAGTGAAGGCCGGATCCAGGGATACCCAGCGTACCTGGCCAGTAAAGGCTTTCTTTACGCCATCAACATGTACCGTTAAATGGTCTCCTACGTGTACAGCAGCCTTATGGGGCTCTGGAACGTAAATTCGGGCATAGGGGGCTTCATTCAACAGCAGGATGACCAGTGTGCTGCCTGCTGAAACCCTCTCGCCCTGGTGTCTGGGTAGACTATCCAGCCAGCTGTCTCTTGTCGCATAAATGGACAGATCCTCCAGCTTTCTCTGTTCCAGAAACTGATTGGCTAATGCCTTTTTCATAGAAGCCTCTGCCTGTTCTATGGCTTCAGGGCGATTGCCATTGAGCAGACCCAGGAGTTTTTCGTTGGCATTCACTTTTTCTGCAATAAGCGCATCCCGGTCTGCTCTCGCCTGGTCCAGTCTCGATTGACTGATCAGTTTGCGCTTTAGCAGTACTTCGTTTCTCTGAAACGTTTTGTCGGCATCCACCAGCCGGGCCTCAATTTGCCCGACACTGGCCCTGGCTGCTGCTATGTCTTCCATTCTTGCTCCCTTGACCATTTCATTGAAATAGGCTCGTGCCCGCTCTGTTTCGGCCAGGGCCGCAGCAACAGCGGCCTGTTGTTTGCGATCATCCAGCTTCAGGATCAATTGACCGGTTTTAACCGGGTTACCCTCAGGGATAAGAATGTCTGTAATCAGCTCCGAAGCGGTGGCTGTGAGAGTCACTCTGTCTCGTTCAAGTGTACCCAGAGCCTGATGGCTATCGGAAGAGAAGCAGCCGGAAAGGAGGAGTGTCAGAGCGGCAGCTGTAATTAACATAAGATGACTTTTTATTAATCGGTTCATAGAGTGACGGCGTGTTTCATGACGATTAACATCCAACAAATGTAGACACAAAATGAGGGGACGACCTATAACTATCTTGCGACAGTGTAATGCGTGATGAACCCGAGGTCGTTTAGAAGGAAAGCAGCGAGTACCGAATCACTGAAGAAGCCGGGAGCATCGGTACTCGAATAGACGTTTAAGCTCGATCACTCAGCTGATGTCAGGAACTCAACTGAGGGTGCAAAGAATGCACATCCGGTGATGGCCTGCGAATAATCCATCAAGTGATCGTAGTGGCCATGGCTATCGGCCTTGACCATGGACTCCATCATCTTGTCAAAATGGGCTGGAGTGCGGCAGTAGGAGACAAAGTAGAGTCCGCCTTCACTGGCATTACCGTAGGGCATACTGTGACGGAGTATTTCCATACTTTTGCCTTCACTGTTCTTGACGTTGGAACGTTTTACGTGAGCGGTGGGCGCTTTTTCTTCGCTACTGAATTCAATGTTGTCTTCCTTGGTGCGGCCGATCACCCTTTCCTGCTCGGGTACTGCCAGTTTGTCCCACTTTTTGAACAAGTGAACCCACTTCTGGGTGTGGATATAGCAGCCACCGGCAAACGACTGATCTTCATCACCCACCAGAGTGACGCTGGCCCTGTCATCGCCTTGGGGATTTTCGGTGCCGTCCACAAATCCGCTCAGGTCACGGCTGTCCAGGTAACGGAAACCGGTCTCGTCTTCCTGAATTTTAACTGCCTGTCCAAAATGATCCATGGCTCTGTGCAACAGAATAAAGTTGATATCCCGACGGTTGGAACGGATATGAAGCAGCAGGTCACCCTGAGTGGCAGGTGCAGCGCGGTCACCTTCTGTCACTGCTTTGAAAGGAGCAAGAAGAGCCGGTTTACCGGCTTTGTACAAAACATCCCAGGCCTCGCTGCCAATACTGATTGTGGAGGACAGCCTTGCATCGGGATACTGTTTGCTGAGCTCCTCTGTCAGTCGGGGAATCAGTGCACAGGTCTTTCTGATTTGTTCAAGGCTGTCTGCATCTTGTCTGATAGTTAAAACCAGAAAGCAGGCATCGGTATTGGCTTCTGGAGTAATTCCTGATTGTGGTGTGCTCATTTCCAACTCTAACGTCAGTTTTCGTAACAATGGGAACCTGTCTGTTTTCTTTCAGGTTACCTTGCATAGCATGAAGGGGTTTACAGTTTGGATCAATACGCTTAGATTGCTTTATCGAATAGATTTGCGGGCCTCTTCGCACTCACCTTCTTCAGCCATTTGTGCCAGTTGCGAACATTCTGATGACATCGGCTGGAAAGGGCAGGCTGTGGTCTCTTCCTGACGGGTCACGAGCCTGGCAATAGTGTCTTGCCGGGTAATCTTGCTTTCGATGGTGTCAATGGTTCGAAAGCTTAACCAGACTGCTATGAATGAAAACAGGACGCCTCCGGCTGCCTGACCCACCAGAACGCCATAAGCCCCCATATATCCAGAGGCGACCCAGATGAAAGGGACTGTGCCCAGTGTCGCTCGGCCCCAGTTTAACAGGGTTGAGTATCCGGGCTTGCCAAGATTGTTAAAAGCCGCATTGGCGACGAACATCGTCCCTGTAAACAAAAAGCTGATGGCAATCCAGTCGCAGAAAAACGACACCAGACTGGCAGCTTCACCCCGGGCTCTGAACACCTGAATGAGAATGTCCTGCAGGAAAAACAGTATGACTGAAATCACAAGGACATAATACACGGTAAAGAGGATAGCATTACGAAGCGACTCCCTGACCCGGCTCATACGTCTTGCCCCAAAATTCTGGCCTATTATTGGTCCTACAGCACCAGACAGGGCAAAAATGACACCAAAGGCGACAGGTATCAGCCGGTTAATGATGGAATAGCCTGCTACATAACTGTTACCGTACTGTGACATATAGCGAACCATCCAGGCACCACTGAAAGGCATGGCCAGATTGGTGGCAATGGCAGGGAGGGTGATTGCAAGAATGTTTTTGAGATCCTTGCTAAAAAGCGACAAATCAAAGGGGGAGTAAAGTTTATGTTTATAGAAAATACCGTAAAATGAAATAGCAAACATTGTGACACGAGCCATCACCGAGGCAATGGCAGCCCCTTCTATACTGAGTTCCAGAAGAAAGATCAGAATGGGGTCCAGAATGGCATTCACAGCTCCGGCTGAGAGTGACGATGTCATAGAGAGCCTGGCATCTCCAACCGCTCTGAGTCCGGCCCCGAGTGTCATGGACAGGCTGACCAGAGGCATCGAGGGAATCACAATATTCAGGTAATTGTCGGCCAGTTCATGAACCCGTCCGGTGGCTCCCAGCAGAGCAACCAATTGAGGAATAAGAAGCCAGAAGATGATGGCCAGCGTGACACTGACTAATAGCACCAGGAAACAGATGTTCACCTGATATTGGCAGGCTTTTTTCCGGTTGTGGCTGCCGATGGATCTGGAGACCAGAGCCCCTGCGGCAATGGATAAACCAATACCCAAAGCAGATGTGATAAACAGGACAGTGCCCGCATAACCAATAGCCGCAGCCAGATATTTTTCACCGAGCAAACTGAGAAAGAACAGATCGAGCAGGTCGACAAAAAAGAGCGTTGTGATGCCCGCTGCATTGCTGAGACTCATGACAATGACATGCTTCATTGTTGAGCCCTGGGTAAAGCGGGCATGGGTCATCGTAGGCTACTCTTTCGACATTGTTTAGGTGAGTCGGACATAAAACGACAAAAGTCGTTAGAATTCTGGATAGTAAAGAGCCGTATTTTGCTCAGTGAACAGGATATTGCGCTTCGACCAGCTTAGTTCAGATCCCGGCGACGGGTCGGTTAAATGGCGTTACAATCAAATGCTTTAGCTATTCTGGACTGTTTTTCTATGGATCTTATCTGGAACCGGGCTGAAACCGGGTCCCCATTACTGGTACTGGCCCATGGTGCCGGCGCGGCCATGGACAGTGATTTTATGAATCAAATGGCTGACTTGTTGATGACAGAAGGTGTCAGTGTAGTGCGCTTTGAATTCCCTTATATGCAAGAGCGAAGAGAAACCGGTAAAAAAAGACCACCGGACAGGCAGCCAAAATTATTGCAATGCTGGCTGGATGTGATCGGGCAAATCAAAAACGAATACAATGGCTCCCTGTATGTTGGCGGTAAATCAATGGGTGGTCGAATGGCCAGCCTGTTGGTGTCTGAGATGACTGATCTTTCGTTGAGTGGCGTCGTATGTCTGGGCTACCCGTTCCATGCACTGGGTAACCAGGACAGCCCCAGAACAGAGCATCTTGCCGATTTCCCATTACCCATGCTGGTGGTGCAGGGCAGTCGGGATGCCATGGGTGATTATGCAACCGTTCAAGGCTATGAACTGTCAGAGAATATTGAGCTTCACTGGCTGGCGGACGGTAATCATGATCTGAAACCCCGGGTAAAATCGGGTTTTACTCATCAACAGCATATGATCGAAGCCGCAAAAAAGGTCTCTGACTTCATAAAGACAAAGTTTACGTATACTGGTCTGAACTAAAGTCTCATAGAATAGTCTCAATTCTATCAGGCAATAGTGAGGGCTGGCGTTGACCTCAACAGTAGCATTGTATCGGCGGGTCTGGAAGTTTGCCTGGCCTGCCATTCTTTCCAATATTTCGGTTCCCCTGCTGGGCTTGGTTGATTCTGGGGTCCTGGGGCATCTCTCCAGTGATATTTATCTGGCGGGTGTCGCCATTGGCAGTACATTATTTACACTGCTGTTCTGGGCTTTTGGTTTTCTTCGAATGGGCACCACCGGCCTGGTGGCTCAGGCCCTGGGTCAGGATGATCACCAGGAAACCCGGCAGTGGCTGGCCCAGTCGATCCTGCTGGCAGTTGCAATCGGTGTTTTCCTGATCCTTTTATACCGTCCTCTGCTGGATATTGCCCTGCCTTTATTTAACGCAGCTCCTCAAGTGGCCGAGCAGGCCAGAATCTATTTCACCACCCGAATACTTTCAGCTCCTGCGGTCTTGATTAACTACGCGATCGTCGGCTGGTTGATCGGAATGCATCGTCCCAAGGGGCCGATGTTTATTCTGGTACTGGCCAATGGGGTCAATATTATTCTGGATCTGCTGTTTGTCCTGGGTCTGGGAATGGCTACCAGGGGCGCAGCATTGGCGACAGTGATCGCTGATTATACCAGCCTTGTACTGGGGGTATGGATGGTCAGTCAAACCTTGAGAGGTAAGTCAGGAAGCTTTGCTCGGGCAAGGATTCTGAACCCGGGCACTATGCGCCGCCTGTTGTTATTAAATCGACACCTGTTTGTTCGCACGCTTTGTCTGCTTGCAACTCAGGCTTTCTTTACGGCACAGGGGGCCCAGAGCGGCAGCCATATTCTGGCAGCCAACGCTCTGTTACTGAATATGTTGCTGCTGATTTCCAATGGACTGGATGGCTTTGCCCATGCCGCCGAGGCACTGACCGGCGAAGCTCTGGGTCAGCGAAAAGAAGATCGCTTTAAACAGATTGTCAGGGTAACGGGTTATTGCTCGCTTATTTGTGCTGTTCTGTTTTTCGTCACCTTCTCGCTGGTGGGGCAGGGCATCATTGGTCTGCTGACGGATATTCCTGCTGTCGCAGATACTGCCAACACTTATCTGCCCTGGCTGGCCGCCATGCCATTATTTGCTGTCTGGTGCTATTGGCTGGATGGTGTGTTTATTGGTGCCGTGCGAACGGACATGATGCAAAACACCATGCTGGTGGCAACGTTAATCGTGTTCCTGCCGGTTTGGTATGTCACCCGGGATATGGGGAATCACGGCTTGTGGTTAGCCTACAGTGCCTTTATGCTGGCCCGCAGTGCAGGACTGGCTATTGTTTATCGATCCCTGAGTCGGTCCGGGTCCTGGGTCAGATAACAGGAGTGAATGTGTCAGAGACTATAGAAATCAATTATGAACTGGATACTTCGGGTCTGCTTTGCCCGGAGCCGGTCATGATGTTGCATAACAAAGTGAGGGACATGAAGACGGGAGAAACGGTCAGAGTTATAGCGACTGATCCTTCGACCCAGCGTGATATTCCCAAGTTCTGTAACTTTCTGGATCATGAGCTGCTGTCTCATGAGCAGCTGGAAAAACAGTATATTTACCTGATTCGCAAGGCTGGTTCCTAGCCTATACATCAGTGCTACTTAATCTGGCGATCATTTCACATAACTGTTTCGGGTCCCACTATGGTGCGCCATGCACCATAGTGGATCGTTGTGAAACGCTTTGCCGTAGAGAAATTGAAGAAAATTGACCAAGTAGTTAGTTTTTATGTAAAGTTGACGAATTGGTCAGGTATTTGCATTGTCTATACCAGACGCTGATACAGCGGCTATTGGATATATAGCTATAAAAGCACGGATTATGCTGAAAATAATTGCGTGCATTTATTCAGAACAGAATTATTACAATAAATCCTGAAGGGAATAATCATGAAGTTAATGAAACAAGCCGCTATTGCTGCAACTATTGCTGCTGCCTCTACAGGCGCTCAAGCGGATATCCTGTGGAGTAATGTCTCGGCAACTTATTTGACCGGTGACGGCTATTTGAATGCTTTTTCCGAGCAAGAGGGTAAATCCCAGGTAGTGACTCTCGAGCATGCTGCTGCATACACCTGGGGTAAGAGCTTTTCTTTTGTTGATCGTTCTTTTGTAGAAGATGACGTTGATAATGATGATACCTACGGTGAGGTACATATTGATTTTTCGCTGACTGGAGGTGAAGGCTTTAAAGATTCTGTTATCAAGGACGTTTATTTGGCGACACAGTGGGAGCATGCTGCGACGGTAAATCTGGACAATATTTTATTGGGTGGTGCAATCGGTTGGAATGTACCTGGCTTTATCTTCCTGGACACTGCCGTTTATTATCGTGCTAATGGCAAAGACTCTTTTGACGTTGAGTTAGATGACAATTTTCAATTTACTACAGCTTGGGCCGTGCCTTTTTCTTTAGGTTCAACTAAATGGTTATTTGACGGCTTTGTAGATATTACTAATGCTACGGAAAATAACTCGGGTGAAGATGTAGAAATGCAAATTATTGCACAGCCTCAGTTAAAACTGGATGTGGGTCATTTCTTCGGTAAAGGAGGCAAATATTACGCCGGCATTGAATACAACTACTGGAAAAACAAGCTTGGTCGTGATGGGCAGGATCAAAATCTACCACAGTTCATAGTGCAGGCAAATTTCTAAAAGCTTTCATATCTGTCAGTTGGAACAGTGTTGTGATGGAAAAGCTAGCGCCTTGTGCTGGTTTTTCATCATTTGGATTTTAGGACATACATAAATTTGATCTCCCGATCCTTAAAAGCAGGTTTCAATCCTTTTAAATCTAAGCCAGGCAGGTAATTGGAGTCTGCCCCCTGCCTGAACGCTTACCAAGTAAAATCATTCCGATAATAATGATACTTGAGTAATTGCATTCCAACGAGACTATGTGCCTCCCTGTAATATGGGTCTGGATTATAAGAATCATCGGCAGGTTCACTACCTGGCTCTTGATGAAGGTCTATAAGGCAGGGACTCTTTAGAGCGCATCTTAAAAAAGTATCTTTAGATTGCTCTGCTAAAAATAAACAACTATTTTCACCGTCCCAATTAACACCACATCTAGCGTTCAATAGATAGTCGTAGTCAGAATTAATTGCTGCTAGCAGTTTTGATAGATGTTCATAATTGCATTGTGCCTCACCACTTAAAATATAATCAAAAAGTTTTTTCGCTTTGTCTGAAGACCATTTAATTGATTCGCGACTATTAAGGAAAGGTATGTCAGAGAAAAATGATCTGTGCTTCTGTAAAAGCTTTTTATCAAATGTAGATAGTTGTTCTACATGGTAACTATTTATATGGTTGCTTAGTGTCAAAGACATTGAAAGTCTTGGTTGAGTAAACATCCCATGGCTGGCTAATATATAGGGTGGTTTGGATAACCATTGATTATCAATGTCTGAATAAAACAAATGATTAGCACCAAGTTTTTCTAAACGATGGGCTAATTTGGTTTTATTTTCAGCTTTTGCCCTGTTAATACAAAAGTTTATAGTCTTAGTGATGTTTTGAGACACAACAATTCTGATAGAATCGTTAAAATAAAGACTCATGCGTTTAGCATATTTTTCTAATTGTACTGGGAATTTTAGCTGCAGGTCTTTTTCCAAAGATATACATAAAATGTTGTCATGATTTTTAAATTCAGCCCTCATCTGATCAATTTGAGATTGTCGTAGACTCATACCTGAAAAAACAATAAGCAGTGGTATATCACTTTCAGCGAGTTTGCTTCCTTCTTCCAGTATCCTTTGAATATAGTTAATCCCTCTGAGTTTATCAGGATTGTTCAAACCATTAAATATAGTAGTGCCATGTAGTGCGACCCATGTGTGAAAAACTGGACATGGAGGACATACCTTCAAATCCATAGCAGTAGCTTTCTCTAATGAATCAATGCCTGAAAACTTTAAACTATCAGCCATGTTTTTCCAGGATTCTTCATCAATGGAATCAAAATAAATTGGATCAAGGTTGAAGACTATATTTTTTGCAAGCTGGATGTAGGAAGTTTCGTTATCTTTTCCGCTCGAAGCCAAAGAAACGCATCTTGATGAAAGGTCCTTTTTCTCGAAATTGTATTCTGCTGTGTCTGGAAGATATTTCCTATCATTTGCTCTATTTTTGAACAGGCTGCCCGCTTCCGTCTCGGAGTGTGATAAGGGATATGCCCCCGGAAATGTGTTCGCTTTGACTGCTTGATCCATGTCCTTATTCCTTGATCAATAATCTTTGTTTCCAATTACTTAGAGTCTTAAAGTTTTTTTTAGTTCTGATTATTTGCTAACAAGTGCGTAAGGGTGTCTTACAACAGTGCTTGTCATCAGTAAGTACTCAGCCATACGGAATCGAATATTTCTGGCTTATTGGGCAGGTGCTCTGCAAGGCGCAACGACGGGAACATAGCAAGCTATGTGACCAGAGTTGCAACGCAGCACGACTGCATGGATGCAGGAGCTAGAGCAACGCAGGAGCAGTTGCCGCGAGTGCCTGAACAATGAGTCAGAAAATATGATTTCGTATGGTTGAGTACTTAATATGAGTGTAAATATTTCTGAGGTGAGAACTACAGAATTTACCAGCAGTCGGCTCTCACCTGTAATATCAGTCCATTTCCCTTAGTATCCGCTTCTTATCCAGGACTCATCATGCCCATGATAATGATACTTGAGTAATTGCATTCCAACGAGATTGTGTGCTTCTCTGTAATATGGGTCTGGATTAGCAAAAGCAGCTCTTGGATGAATATCTGGATTTTGATGAAGGTCTATAACACAGGGGGTCTTTAGAGCACCTTTTAAGAAAAAATCTTTTGAATGCTCAGCCAGAAACAGACAACTATTGTCTCCCTGAGAAAAAACGAAACTAGTGTATTTCAATAACTTAACGTAATTAGATGCAACATCTGCTATCTGTTTTACTAGATATTCATAGTTGGATTGTGCCTCACCAGATAAAATATAATCAGACAGGTTTCTAGCTTTTTCAATAGACCAATTTCCTGAATTGTATTTATTTAAGTGAGGCATAGCAATGAAAAATGATCTATGCGTTCTTAAATGCTCTCTAATTTTATCAGATAATCCGTATAAAATCATAGGTCCTATTTCGTTTAGTGGCAAAAATGTTGAAAATAGTGGCTGAGTAAATGTTCCATGGCTAGCTAGTATATAAGGTGGTTTTGAAAGCCATTGATTATCAATGTCTGAATAAAACAAATGATTACTCCCAAGCTTCTCAAAACGATTTACTAAATTGGTTTTGTTTTCTGATTTTGCCTTATCTATACAAAAATTTATAGTCTGAGTGATGTTTTGAGATACAGCAATTCTAATAGAATCCATAAACATTATGCCCATGGATGAAGCATATTTCTGTAGTTTTATGGGTAATTTCAACTGCAGGTCTGATTCAAAAGAAATACATAGGATATTGTCATGGTTTTTAAATTCATCCTTCATTTCTTGAATTTGATCTTTTGTGAGATTCATGTCCGAAAACACTATGAACAGTGGGATATCATGCCTGCTGAGGTTAGTTGCTTCTTCTAATATTCTCTGAATATAATTTATTCCTGGTTGAGTTTGAGGATTGTTCTTGCCATTAAATATGGTCGTGCCGTGCAGTGCGACCCATGTGTGAAATACCGGGCATGGAGGACATACCTTCAAATCCATAGCTGTGGCTTTCTCTAATGAATCAATGCCTGAAAACTTTAAACTATCAGCCATGTTTTTCCAGGACTCGTCATCAATGGAATCAAAATAAATTGGATCTAGAGTGGCGACTATATTCTTTGCCAGTTGGATGTGGTGTTTATCGTTACCTTTTTCGGGCGTTACCGGAGAAACGTATCTTGATGACAAGTCCTTAGAACTAAGAGAATCTCCATCGTTTGTTGCTTTAGAGACATATTTCATAGCTTTAGATGGTCTTTCATACTCGATTTTAGAATATGGCGACGAATATTCCCCACGAAATATGTTCTGTCCTACAACTTTATCCATGTCATTGCTCCTTTTGATACTCTATTTTTAGAGTCTTTTAACTTTGTTTAGTTCTAATTGATTGCTAACAAGAGTGTAAGTGTCTCTGACACAGCGAGATTGAAAGCCGAAGTCGAGGTTTAAAACTTTGATGATGGATATTATTTACATGATGACAGGGCCACTCTGTTTGAGCTTGTCAGGCATTGTCTGGGTAATGTGCCAAGTGTCATCATGCCCATGAGAATGATATTTGAGTAGTTGCATCCCAACGAGACTGTGTGCCTCTTTGTAATATTGATCTGGATTATAAGAGTCATTATCAAGTCGACTATCTGGCTTTTGATGAAGGTCTATAATGAAAGGACATTTCAAAGCGCCTCTTAAAAAAACGTCTTTAGACTGCTCTGAAAAAAAACAACAACTATTTTCGCCCTCCCAGGAAACTGCTCCATCAGGAATCAATAGATAATTGAAGTGTGGTGAAATATGTGCAATCTGTTTTGATAAATGTTCATAATTACTTTCTGCGTCACCACTTAAAATATAATCAAATAACTTTTTTGCTTTTTCTGCAGACCATTTTGCTGGTTTTCTTTGTATGAAATAGGGCATTTCTGAAAAAAATGATGTATGCCACTCTAAAAGCTTTCTATTGATTTCAGATAACTTTTCAACAACGCCTTCTCGTATGTGAATTAATGGTAATGTTTCTGAAATCATTGGCTGAGTAAAAGTCCCATGACTCGCTAATATATAAGGCGGCCTGCTTAACCATTGATTATCAATATCTGAATAAAATAAATGATTAAACCCGAGCTTTTCTAAACGATTAGCCAGTTCTGTTTTGTTTTCAGACTTTGCTTTGTTTATACAAAAGCTTATAGTCTTAGTAATGTTTTGCGATACAATAATTCTAATAGAATCCATAAAATGAAAGTCGATGGATGAGGCGTATCGCTCTAATTGGGCGATAAATTTTAGCTGCAGTTCTGTTTCAAAAGAGATGCATAAGATATTGTCGTGATCTTTAAATTCAGCCTTCATCTCATTAATTTGAGAGGTTGTTAGATTTTTATCTGAATATACTATTAGCAGCGGTATATCACTTTTACTGAGGTTGGTTCCTTCTTCTAAAATTCTTTGAACATAATTAATTCCCGCTAATTTTTCAGGATTATTCAAGCCATTAAATATGGTGGTACCATGCAGTGCGACCCATGTGTGGAAAACCGGACATGGGGGACATACCCTCAAATCCATAGCAATAGCTTTTTCTAATGAATCAATGCCTGAAAATTTCAAACTGTCAGCCATGTTTTTCCAGGACTCTTCATCAATTGACTCAAATAAAGTTCGATCCAGGTTAAAGACTATATTTTTTGCAACCTTTAGGTGGTGATTATCGTCATTGTTTTCGGTATGAGCCAAAGAAATACATCTTGATGAAAGGTCTTTATTTACAGATTGATTTTCTGTGTATTCATCAAGGTTTGGAAGATACTTCTCAGCATCAGCTCTATTTCTGGATGGAGCGTCTGCCAGCATTTCGGGGTATGCCAGGATATACCCCCCTGATGATGCGTCTGGTTTTATTGCTTGATCCATTATTCCATATCCCTTGGGTCTATATGAGGTTTAATATCTTCTCCTGAGATTAATGTCTCGGGCACAGGTAAAAGCTCTAATTTCTCACTTAGATTGTTCAATAAGGTAGTGATTTCTGGAATACTAAATACACCTTTTGATAAGTTAATAATTAAATCTATGTGTTTTTTATCTAAATCCTTTTTCCAATCTAAATATGAAAAATCAGGCCTGAAGTAAATTCTTTTAAAACATGTTACATTACAAAAAGCAGCTTTTCCTTCATAAGGCAGAGCATCACAATTATGGCTTAATCGGGTTAAAACATAATAGACAAGATTCCCAATTTTTGATTGTGTTGTACTACCATCCCAGTCAATTCCAAAATCTGTCAGTTTTAATCTGTTTTCGCTTTTAAAATAGAGAACATTGCCTTCAGATAAATCAGTGTTATTTAATAATTCTTTACTCTCAATATACTTATAGGCCTCTAATAATTCAGTAAGTAAAAAGTCAAGTTGTCCAATTGATAATTTTACTTTTTCTCTACCCCATAAACCAACAAGTTTATCCAGAGAACAGTCTCCAAGTTCTAAGGCTAAGCATACTCTGTGATCAGAAATAGAAAAATCTAACAGATTTACAATGTTTTTATGAGGGTTTAGCTTACTTAAAGTGTCGATTTCAATCTCTCCATTTCTTCGTGCAATTTTAAGAGCAACAAAATTATCTTTGTTTGTGGATTCTGTTTCATTTTTGGCTAAATAAACATTTCCATAAGATCCATAACCAATCAAACGTCTTTTTACATAGTAGCCTTTAGTTAAAGCAATGGTTGTCTCATTATTTGAGTTTGGGGATTGTTTTTGTGCTCCCTTTCCATGGGTCACTGAAGAAGTTGGCTGCATTTTTGGTGCACCTGTAATATATTGTGAATTTATATATTAGAGTGTTTTACATTTAAAATGTTTCTTTATTTGTTACCACTACTTACCAATAAGTTAGGAAGGTAATAAAAAAATCCGTAAATTTTATCAAGCGACAGGTGAACTATTTTTATCCTGTTATCAGTTCTTGTCGTTTTAGTATTCTATGCGAGGGCACGAGACGGCAGCAACAGGGTTTACACCATGTTCTCACTCTCTGTGTCAGTTAGCCTCAGGATATCTGTAGGCTTCGCTTATGTGGTACTGCACATTAACACCAGTGGGGTTGAAAGCTGGAATCAGCCAATTTCTAAAAAAACAGTTGGTTGTTTTTACTCGTTTTGTCAAACTTAGGTTAATTCCAACAAGGAATGTTTGAGCAATCAGGTGTTTTTTATGTATGACGAACTATTTTTTAGCTTCTATTTTGAAATCTTGAGGTTTTCCTGATTTTTATATTTTCCTAATCGTTTCTATTTTTTTGTTTTCCAAAATATACAGTGCTATTTTTCATGGTAAATAGACTATGAGAACAGTTTATTATGAAATTCAAAAAGACGATTTTATTTTTGATAATATTTTTACTTTCATTTCATTCGAACGCAACAGTGCTTTCAACCAGTTCTCGTTTTCTTTCGATTCACGACAGAGGATTAATAATGTCATATAAAAAAAGTACTGAGTGTCATCAAATGTTTTTGAATGCTTGTGAATTATCTGGGCTTACAGAAATAATTGATATGATTCGAATTATATCTTCAGTAGTCTTAATTGGAACTCAGTATAATCCAAAAAAACCAAAAGAAATCTATTTGGGGCAATTAAAGAGGTTGGCAGAAGCTGGTTTAGGTCGCACTGGTTTTAATCAGCTGATAACGTCTTCTTCTTTATCCGCCTCAGGTGGTCTTTCTGATTTTACTTTTCTGGGTTTGCAAAAAAAAACAAAGACTTAAATGGGCAGTTAATGGAGCTCTTACTAGGAGTTTTGAATATCTTGAATGAAGGTGGAGAGTATATAAACATATGCAGTGACTTAGGCTTGAGCGAAGAGCTTCAAGAGTTAAAAAGTGAAATTATGAGGTTGAAAAAAAGTAAATAAAAGCGTTATTCGTATCGGCTTTTGTTTTTTCAATGCTGACTATTCTACTCTTTGCAGAGTCAATAGAAATATTTAGCAAGACGCAATAGTATAGTTTGTCATAATTCCTGCATCCGCCAATTCTATCCGGGGCTTGGTTCCACTGCTCGCCGCCGTCGGTGGCTCAGCTGAACCAGCAAGACCTCAAGATAGAGGCTTACCAGTTTGAGAACTACAGTCGGTTTGAAAAAATCGAAGATACACTCGCTATCATCGTAAACCACCTTCAGAAATAAGCACGCCACCTGACAACACGCTCAACAGGGACGCACATACTGTGTGCCCGTCAGCTCTATGACTATGTTCCTGGGCTGGTCTATGCTATGACTCAGTTCTTTATAGTCGAGAGGCTCAAGGTATGATCAATCCATTGGAGATAGCAAAGTATTACTTCCAACTCTCAAATGACAGTAATTTTGATGAGATCACAAAGCTATTTTGTGAAAGCTCTACTTACAGATCAGGAAAGGGTGAGCTTTTTCTGGGAGTAAATGACATCATGACTATGCAGAGACTTTATCATGGTAAGTTTGCAAGACTTCAATGGCAAGTAAGCAGTGTCATAGAAACCAAACCCGGAATTGTTCATTTTACTTTTAACTTTGTCGGTGAAATGCACACTGGTGAAATTGTAGAGTATTCTGGTTTGGAAGATGTGGTCGTGTATGATGGGAAAATTCAGCACATTCAGGTTCGACGCCTGTGAAACATTTAAACTCTTTTTGATAGAAAATATGAGGAGAAAAGAGTAGAACAAAGAGAACCAGATTTAGAGATAGTGGAGGAAAGATGATTAAAAAATATTTCTATGTCTTCCTGTTAGTGGTTTTGACTGGTTGTTTGTATGCCAGTCAGGACGATACACGTAAATACGTTTATAGGGGGAGTATTTCAGGTTATGCATACGATGAGTATAAATTGTATTTACATAAAAATGATAATCTTTTATCCAATCTGAAAGCAAAAAATCTTGAAGTTATAATTTATTCTCCAGTCAGCCTTACTTTAGAAAATGATAAGCCTATTGAAATACTAAAAGATGGAATGTACGTCATCAGGGTTTTAATGAAAAGAGCATTCTCAAGAAGGGACGCCACCTATAATTATGAACTGTCTATTTGGGTGTGTGGTCATTAATTTAATATATTAGAATTGAGAAAAAACAGTGAGGTCGGGTTTTACAGGATATTTTAAGTGGTTCTTGTGGTGAAAAATATTAAGCTAATAAAAATGCATTTAGCAGGATTTTTTCACGAGATTCCTGCTGTGTGCTCTTCAAGCGACATAGGTTATATCCCTCTCAGCATAAGCTATACTAACCAATCGAATTTTGTTCTATTTAAGTTGGTTTTGTAATGAAAGTTTCTGTTCTACTTTTTGTTGTTGTTGAATTTATTTCAATAAACACTTGGGGCATGGTGGAAGAAGACAACTCAGGTTCAGACAAGAATATCAGCGAAGACACAACTCTAAGAACAACTGTAAAAAAAGAAGAGTGCAGTATGAAATTGCAAGCGTATTTATTAAATCCTCCTTTGCAAGTAATCGTAATAACAACTGATGGTGATATTTATCAAGCAACTACTGGCGTGATGATGGGGAAATTTTATTTGACTGTTGCACATGTTTTACCTTTGTACGATCTGGAGTCAATTAGCCAAATATTTGTTGGCCATCCACAAGGCTCATTCTATAAAGAAGTGATTGTAGATTCCATAAGCTTTAACCCTGGCCAGGGAAAGGATCAGTGCTTATTAAAACCAAAATATTAGAAAATACAGTTCATAACAAAAATTACCAAGGGACTTTGCCTGCTGCGCAGCCTCTCCGAATGGGGGGTTAATAATTAGAAAAAAATCTACCCTGACATTAGGTGCTTAGTCCTCGATCATTTCAGTGAAGGCAGCAATGGCATCAGGGTCACCGTGTTTAATTTTGTTGGCAATGATATGGTGAAAGAAATACTTAAAATCTTCATGTTCCTGCGCTGGAAAAAGGCATTCATCTTTGGGCAGAATGGGTGTGGTTTCTACCTTCTTCTCATCGGCCAGCATGGCATGAATACGGCCGTCGTTGTACAGGCGCCAGCTGGTGACATGAATCAACATCAGGGTGTGAAAATTGTCTTCTGTCAGGATGGCATGAGTGCCAATATTGTCGCCAATTTCCTGCAAAATGAAGTCAGGGTCTTCTTCTTTCGTTTGAAAGTACAGAGCGGCGGTTTCCAGCTCTGTTCTTTTGTATTCGGGAGCCTCAAAAAAGGCGTGATCATGAAAGCTGTCGTAGTAGCCTTCCCAGCGCCCATTCAATGGATCATTGAGCTCTCGGGCAGGCACCAGCTTATTGAGCCATGGCACCAGAGCATCCACTGTACCATCTTTTTTCAGGGCCCAGCAGAGAATTTTCATACTGAACAGTTTTCCGGGATTGGCGTCGTTGCTGTAAAGCATTTCCAGGCCATCCAGCTCCGGTGCCAGCCTGATAATTTTTTCACTTTCCGTTTCGTTGACGGGCTTGCGGGTAAAAAGGTCAATCACATTCCCTTCGTCATCCGGCTTTTTATCCATTGAATCTCCGGTGCTGCAGGGCGCATAAGTGTGAGTCAGGAATCGCCCTTAAGGCTGTCTATCGGCACTGGAGTCTGGAAGTTAATTCGAAGGGTTTTGTCCGGGTTGCATCTGGCATTCAGTCAGTACTTTTTGCCAACTTCGGGTATGGCGCAGAATGGCCTTGTCTAATTGATGCCAGACTGAAAAGGCGTAATCCGAATGGGTAATGGCCAATAGATAGTCTTTCATGGCCTTGTCTGGAGCAGGTGGCAGTTCAATCAGTAAAGGCAAGATGACAGATTGCCATTCTTTCCCTTCTGTAACGACTTTGGCCATGTAGGGCTGGATACTGTCGACGTAGAAAAGTCTGAAGACGTTGTTGAGTCGTTCTATTTTTACAGAGCGCCGACCTTGTGGGCAGATATTGTTGCTCTTTTCCAGCATCACTGAAACACGGTTGAGGGTGTTAGTAATAGCCGAGGCAGCAGCCAGTAGTTGACCACTGTAATGAGAAGCGGTTAATTGTTGCAGTTGCATTTCCAGAGACTGTTGATCGTAGGGAGGAGAAAAACGGTCATCTTTCAGATAAAACCTCAGATAGTTTAGTGCTTCCAGTGTTCCCTGACGGCCATTATCTCCATGGAGCGGAAGCAGGGTCTGAAAGCCGCTCAACTGGCTTGGCAGTTCAGTTCCAGACAGCAGCATGTTCCATTTGGCTGCGGGCAACGCAGCTTCTTTCTGCTGAAGGATAGCTTCCAATCTGGCTCTTAGTTCTGCCTTTTTATCCCGCTGCTGTAAATAGTTTGTGCAGTCTTCCAGCTCGACGATCAGCTTTTTTTCGTAGTGCAGCAGCTGGGAAGGCTGCATCTGTTTACCTAAACTGTTGTTGCGGTGTGCAATGAGCTGGGTAAGTCTGGGGCATTCGAGAAGATTCAGGGCTTCCAGTGCTTTTAAACGAATATCCGGTAATGGATATTGACGCTTTCTTAACGGAGGCATTTCAGGAAAACTGACCGTAGCAGAGGGCATTGGCTGTCCGGTAACGTGACTGATTCTTTCTTCATACTCTTCCAGCTGATATTCAGCTGTGGAACGATAACCACAGCCTGCCAGAGTGATCAGCAAAAGCAGGGCAAGGGAGCGAACAGTTACTTTCAAAGTCATAAGCAGTGATTGACAGGATTGAGTGCAGTATAGGTTTTATTTCTCAAACAGGAGTGACCGATCCACATAAGCTCGGAGTTGTTAATTTTAAGAATGGACTATAGTATCACGCCACCACTGGAATCAACGAATACGGCCATCGATGAAAATTGTTGCTGACGAGAACATTCCACTACTTCATGAATGCTTCGGGGCACTGGGTGAAGTAGTGGCTTTGCACGGGCGAGATATTACTGCAAGCGATATTGCTGATGCAGACGCGCTGCTGGTGCGTTCAGTAACAGCGGTGAATGAAGCACTACTACGGCAGGCTTCTGCTCTCAGGTTTGTTGGTTCTTGCACTGCCGGTGTTGATCATATCGATCAGCAAACTCTGGCCGGCCGGGGCATTACTTTTGCCAATGCGCCTGGCTGTAATGCCCGTTCTGTTGTTGAGTATGTGCTTTGCGCCCTGGATATTCTTGCCGATCGGGATGGCTTCAGGCTGATGAATAGAAAGGTAGGTATTGTGGGTCATGGTCAGGTGGGCAGCCAACTGTATAAAACCCTTGAAGGGCTGGGTGTTGAGGTCATGGCCTGTGATCCACTTTGTGAGCGAACGGCGGGTGTCCGGTTCGAATCCCTGGAAACTCTGTTAGGTCAATGTGATGTCATTGCTCTGCATACTCCCCTGACCCGGGACGTGGATTATCCTACTCATCATATGTTGGATTATGACAGGCTGAGCAAGATAAAACCGGGTTCTATTCTGATCAATGCCGGGAGGGGACCGGTTATTGATAACCAGGCACTCCTTGAATTACTCGAAGAAGGTCTGGATCTCAGTGTGGTGCTGGATGTCTGGGAATATGAGCCTGATGTCAATCTGGATCTGCTGGCACGCGTGGATATCGGCACCCCCCATATTGCAGGCTATAGTCTGGACGGCAAGATCTCGGGTACCGAGAGGGTCTATAAGGCCCTTTGCCAGACCTTTGGCTTACCGTGCAGGGTCAGACTGGCCGCTATCACTCCCATGCCTGCTCTGAAGAGAATGGGTTTCAACGACTCAGCTACCGCTGCCGAGGCTGCTGGTATTGCGATGAAATCCGTCTACGATCTGCGTCGTGACGATGCGCTTATGCGACGTCTCTTCACCATGAAGAAAGAGGCGCGAACTATCGAATTTGACCGGATGAGAAAGCACTACCGGGAGCGGCGGGAATTCAGCACTCTGATGGTTCAGGCCAAAAAGTGTGAGAAAAAGGTTCAAAAACATCTGAAGGCCCTGGGCTTTCATCTTCAGGAGGTCTGAGACAGGTCTGGCAGCTTCTCATAAACAGTTTGTTACAATCAGTTCGTTATAAAGAGTCTCAGGAATCTTACGATAAATCTGTACAGATGAGTTCACTGGGACAGGTTCCATGATCAAGACACTGGTGATGAGCCGCTACATTAGACCTTTGGGGGGGATTGCTATTGCGATTTGCGCAGTGACCTGGTGGATGGATCTGGCAGAGATCGTGAAAACCTGTCCATTCTGCCGCACGGAAAGAACTGCCATCGGTTTGCTCGGTGTTCTGATGGTTTTGCCTCATTACCGCTATATCAGTATTTTCTTAACCTGTCTGGTTTCTGTGGTCGGTCTGGTCACCGCTTCCCAGCACCTGTTCCTGATGATAAAAAGCTGGCATTTCTCGTCGAATACCCCGCTGGTTATTATTGCTCTGTGTTTGCTCAGTGGCGAGTTGCTGCTCCTGATCGAACGGACTTTACTAAGCCGTAAAAGTCTGAAGCAATAGTCTGAAACAAAAGTCATAAACAAAAGTCTGAAGATAAGCATTGGCTATTTGTTATGCTGGCTTACTTTATGGTTAGTACTAATATCCATAAAAGGAAATTATTATTCGTTTTATCTGTCAAATGAATAATAAGAGCTTCAATTTGGAAGAATAAAAAACTGCCAACCAGGCTTGATAAACCATCTGGATAGGTGCTTAATAAAATATTAATGGATGTATAAAAATGAACTCATTGCCAGAAATGCACTTACAATTCAACCCTGCTTCAATTCAATCAGAAAGTACTGTAGCTAAAGAATCAGGAGCTAATAAAGTTAGCTCTGATCAAAGTTACCAGACTCAGGTTGAAACAAAATTATTATCAGAAAGAAAGGTTGACTCTGCTAATGATTTTCGTTTTCTTAATGAAGAGCACTACGTAATAAAATGGTACCTTGAAGAACATTACGCTGAAAAGCTCTACGTTAAAAAAAATTCCGGGGTTAAAAAAATGCATGTTTTTCCGTTTAGCCTAAATGGTGTAAAGCATTATAGATTAAGTCCAGATTACCCTGTTTCAGAAAAAGACTTTTCAGTATCTTTGCCTTTGAGCGAGGAAGTAAATCTTGATTTATGCTATCGGGAACAAGTGAAAAAAAGGTTGTCAGATATCTTTACGCAAGGCTTTGAGAATGTTTGTAAAACTTTTTATTTTTTTGAAGATGAGGAAAGTGTTGTGAGTGGTTTTTGTCATCAATTTGTTAATTACCTGGCATTTGGGATGGATAAACAAATAAGTCAAAATTTCAATGGTTGGTATGAAAAGCTTTCATTTGTATCTATTCAAAAATTTGATCAAGAAAAAGTCCGCTGGGGAGACATCGTTCAATTATTATCAGGTGAAAGTTTACTTCATAGTCTTTTTTACATAGGAGATGGAAGGTATATAAGCAAACATGGAGTGTGTGATATATTTTTCCAGTCTTTGTCTGCTGCTCAGGAGTCATACCCTTCAGACTCAGTGAGGATCGTTAGATTAGCGCCTGAATATTATTCAAAACAAATAACCTTTGAAGGAAATGATTGAGCCTTCTGGTTATCTGCGGCACGCCAGGCACTCCAAAAAATACTGTGTTTGAAGAGCTGATTTACTGTTTTTTCCAAAAAAGGTTTGGTGCACTCAATGCAAAAACTGCTTCGGTAATGACTGCTGGTATCAAGTTAAAAGGCAAAGCGAAAAAAATGAGCTATTTTTAGTTTCTGATGTTAAAAACACATGGTTGTACATTATGAAAAGTATAAAGATGTTCTTGTCAATTTTTATAGCTTTTTCTATGTTTTCTAACTCAGGATTTGCAGATGGTAAAGATAAATTAGAAACCAGTATAAATGAATTCAAAATAGCTTTTACCGATAGATTGTATGGTTCACTTTCCTGGGGAATGCAGCATGATGCGGATTCAATGCTGCATATTACGGATGAGATTGTTTCAGAACATGGTATTCGAGGTGAATTGATACCCTTTGTTTCAACCCTAGGCGAAGAATACGCCGCTAAAGGGGATGTTCTTTCACTACTCATATTGGCAACATTGTGTTTTCATTATGTTCCAAATGAAAGCCGTGAGTTGATTTTAAGATATGTTATGATACTCCAGTCTGCAATTTTTCATGCAATGAAAACAACAGATAAAAAAGAACTTATTTTTGAACAGATAAAAGAACTGTTCGAATCTATGAAACCTGAAAAGCAAAGTGTTTTTTTTGAAGAATCGCGAACCGTTTTTAGTTCAATTTCACAGGGGCATTATACCGGGAAATTATTCACGAATCAGTCAGGGGCATATTTATTAACTTTTTTTCCTACCCCTTTGTTATTGATAGATGCACTAATTTCAACCTGGACAATCAAGCGAGGAGTAAGTAGATAGTAAAGTGAAAAAGTTGGATGGCCACAGGTTTCTGGTATTTATCTACATCGTCTGATAACAGCTTCTTTACTCGGGCGGTTCACAATGGGTGGTGATAGAATCATAATTAAGAGCTACTTTAAGATAACCGAGAATTGTTTTTTGAGCAGAAGCTTAAACATCGAAAGATTAGAGAGTTGAGGTTTTTATGTGCTTTCTCCGTAAATACAAGATAAGTCTCATCTTGAGCTTATGTGGCTCAGGCTGCTTAGTCGTCTATTACTCTGACGGTACATACGTAAATCAAAACGGAATACTAACCGAGTCATTCGGTTTTCTCCCATTGTTCTGGATTTTTCAACTGCTGGCTTTGGTGGCGTTTGCTATCAGTTTTTTTAAGCCAGGATGAGCTAAAAACGGATAATTGTCATATTGAGAACTAACCTTGCGAAAAAATGCCTCTCATTACTTTAGGTACTTGTCATTTCTTCTCAAAGTAATATTTTTCAATAATGGAAATGGTTATGTTGCTCGGCATAAGTATCGAGAAAACCATCAATAGCTAACGTTTTTGTCAACAAGACTTTTTTCCACCGATTGTCATCAGGTAGGTAATATTGAGTATATAAATAACTATATATTGAGCATGCTTCAAGCCCAAACATTAAGCTTATAAGAACAGAGCTGCCAAAATAATCACCAGAGGTTTGAAATCGCTTCCAGAAACCATAACCTTCACGCAAGCGAGCAAGTCCAGTAATGGTCCAGAGGACAGGAAAAGATGTCATTCCTATTATTGCAGTTCCTTCACCGCGAGGGAAGCTATAATACTCGATTGTTTTGTAATTCGACAAATTATTCTTCAGTTTGTTTTTGGAATTTTCTCCGGCGGAAATGCCTCCATACCGAGCTAGCTTATCTGAAAAAGCATAGAGTGTTGTTGATATATCTGTATTAATTTCACTGGGTGATGCAAACATATGTGACACCCATCGTTTAATATCAGGAGATTTATGCTTTTCGACTTTAATATCGATGACTGTATTTTTTCGTAAAACTAACTCAATATTATCAGCCGCTAAAGTCGTGGTAGGGTAAGACGAGAGGCCATAGGGTTTAAGATAATCGATTGCTTTACTGGAAGTGATCGGGCCAAAGATATTGATTCCTTTTATATCAGTTAAACTCACTTTTCTCTTTTCGGCATTATGGTTGATCCGATTTTTTAGCTCATTTATATCAACAGTGTCAGTGCAAAAATGAAATGCGGAATACCCGTTTAATTCCAGACTATGCATATAATGTTGAATGGCACTATTATAGTTTTCACAATAATTCTTATGAAATACTATTAAGTAAGTTGGTCGTAGTGCAGAAGCATCTGCATTAAGAAAAAAAGGAAGAAAGTAAAACAAAGCTATTATTCTGAGTAACATAATTATCATCTCCATATTGTGTATACCAATTTAGACATTAAAAATATGAAATAGTTTCAAAGCTACCAGAGATCGTGAAGTGGTAGCACTGGAGTCAGAAGTTTATCTGACAAAATAATTGCTTACGTCTGATGCTCATTACCCGCTATTTTTCATGCGGCTTTACTTAATGTTTACTATAAATGCACAAGCAAGGGAGTATTTAATCGTTTTAGCTGTTAAAAGAACACTATAAGTACTCAGCCATACGGAATCGAATATTTCTGGCTTATTGGGCAGGTGCTCTGCAAGGCGCAACGACGGGAACATAGCAAGCTATGTGACCAGAGTTGCAACGCAGCACGACTGCATGGATGCAGGAGCTAGAGCAACGCAGGAGCAGTTGCCGCGAGTGCCTGAACAATAAGTCAGAAAATATGATTTCGTATGGTTGAGTACTTAAAGGCTGTATGAAAATAAATTTTCATACAGCCGGTGTTCGATTGACATGAAAAGTGAATATATTGAGCTAAGCTTACCTGCCTAGCTTAAAAAGATATTGTGGTAAAGTATGAAAAGCCTAAAGCTATTCTTGTCAATTTTTACAGTTGTTCTTATTTTTTCTAATAACGGATTCGCAGATGGGCGGGAAGAATTAGTAAAAAGAATAAAAGATTTCAAAAAAGAATTTAGACAGATAGTAAGTGCTCATCTTAGTTGGGGGGTTCAGGTCGATGGACCTGCAATGTTGTATATTACGGAACATGTTGTTGCCGATCATGGTATTGGGATTCAGGAGGAGTTGATACCATTTATTACACCCTTAAGAGAAGAATTCTCTGCTAAAGAAGATACACTTTCACTACTCATATTGGCAGCAATGTGTCTGGAGTATGTTCCATATGAAAGTCGTGATTTGATTTTAAGATATGTTATGATACTGCAGGCTGCATTGTATGAGAAACTGATAGAACACCCAAGTCAAAAAGAAAACCTTTTTAATCTGGTAGAAGAACAGTTCGAAACTATGGATTCTGGTTTGCGAAGCGTTATTCTTGAAGAAGCACAAGCTGTGTTTAACTCAGTTTCTCAAGATCATTATGCAAGCAATTCATACTCTTCTGAGCAAGACACGAGTTTCAATATTTTAACACCCCCTTTGACATTATTAGCTGCATTCACTACAAACTGGGCAATGGGCTCTCCAAAACCGCAATAAAAGAAAATTAAATCCGATGGCCGCAGATTTCTAACATTTAACTAGCAGCCTGTCGGACTTAAGCGTCCGTAGCGAGGATTGCGAGAAATTGAGGATAAAAATTTCTGCTTCTGAGGAGAATAGCGGGGCTATTTGACGAAGAGGCAGGAATTTTTAGACCAATTTATCGCAACCGCACGACTGCACGGATGCAGGAGCTAGAGCAACGCAGGAGCAGTTGCCGCGTAGGGCAGACTTAAGTCCGACAGGCTGCTAGAGTGATTTGAACTGCGAGGCCAGGTGATCCGTATGACTCGTGATGTGGGAAGAGCAGAGTCGTGAGGCTCTGCCCTATCCCGATTATGTGGCACCATAGAAAAGCACTAAGTACTCAGCCATACGGAATCGAATATTTCTGGCTTATTGGGCAGGTGCTCTGCAAGGCGCAACGACGGGAACATAGCTAGTATGTGACCAGAGTTGCAACGCAGCACGACTGCATGGATGCAGGAGCTAGAGCAACGCAGGAGCAGTTGCCGCGAGTGCCTGAACAATGAGTCAGAAAATATGATTTCTGAGTACTTATGGTTAAATTGAACTAATGAAATTTTGTGTAGTCTAACTCCTATCCATATAAAAAAAGAGTTTTTATATGATTCATAGAATGGTAGATTCAGCAAGTATTCAGGATAAACCCAGAGTTAGTATTTCCCCTGCTTCAAAGGAAATTTCAGCATTTATGGGTTTTAAGGTTAAAATAATATGTGATTGTTCAGATCTCTCGTATCTGCCTATATATTTTTCTTCACTTAAAGAAATCTCCCCTATTGATCCAGTAGAGGAGTTATCAGAAGAATTTGAAAAAATTTCTAAAACAAGGCTTTCTGATAGAGCATGTAAGTCACTAATTATTGAGTTATTGGATTCTCAAACAACTCAACTTATCGCCTTTACATCAATGCAAGAATCCAAAAAATCCTTGGTTGTTAGAATGCTGGCAACCAAGGATGAATTTAAAGGTCGTGGAGCTGGTCAATTTCTTATGCGCTGTGCCATTGATATTGCAACTAAAAAAAATATTAAAACTGTTAGGCTTAAGGCTGAAGGTAGTGCAAAAAAATTCTATATCGAAAAAATTGGAATGACAAAAAACAATAAGGCTGAATTAGAGTATTCTCATCCAGGATATAGTGATAGAAAAACACATTCCAGTCCAGTACTCTCAAAATTCAAGATTATACAAACAGATGTGACAGGCTATTTGCACGCCACCCCTCTCTAATTGTGCTAATTATACTGGGTTTGCTCACTGGTATCCTTTTCCTGCGCCATGTCCGGCAAAGAACGATTATGCGGAGGTGAAGGCTTATTTAATACTGCTGCTTTACGTTCATCTGAATATCGAGGCACACTTATCGTCCTCCGCCCACTGTTTAACATTATTGGTTAATCAGTAATCGGGACAACAATCCTGACACAGTGGGAGAGACACAGTTAAATCTTCAGTCTCATCTAAAGACTCACATGTTCTCAACTCAAGGCTTTTTAGATCAAATATCGATCCACTGGGTTTCATAAACACATAACCTGAACTGAGCCGTTACGGCTCATGTGTGTCAGATTTCCAAACGAAGCCTATATTATTCAGAATTCTGTTTGTCTTTTAAGGTGTTCATATGAAACTATTACTAGTCAGCTTTCTGTTATATATATCGGCACTTTCATTCTATGGATACTCTAACGACTGCCTGACTATGGGGAACCGGAACCCCCCGCAGAGCTGTCCTGATGGCCTACGGAGTCAAGATATTTTCGCTTGCCCACCCGGGGAAGTCGTAATAGGTATAAGATCTTTAGATGTGGGGATTCAGTGCGCTTTTGGTCTAGGCTACATTCTGGGTGACATTGATTTAATATGTGCAACTGTATCTAATGGCCTCTGGCATACTGTCAATAAAAAAGCTCTAGACCACATACGTTACTGGCGCACTGTCATGTGCCCGGTAAATACAGCTGCATTTGAAGTGAGGGGGAAAAGAGGAAGCTTATTTGACAGTTTGTTTTTTAAATGCAAAGAATTAGGTGATGATGGTTTTGTAGCAGAAAATGGAACTGAAACAGAAATCGATAGGGTAGGTGGAAGTACTGGAGGAAATAACCTTAACCCTGTCGCTTGTCCTAATAATACAGTTTTTAATAAAATTGATAGCCATGTATTTGGAACACCGCTAGACGCAAGTATTCGAAAAGGCACTCTTGAGATTAAGCTTTGTTGTGATAAATATGGTCAGCAAATGTATTTTGATAATAATAAATGTATGTCTTCTTTCCCGATAATTTTAAATGGTTCTGGTTTGTTGTTAGAAGACAGTAGTAAACATATTTCTCTGCTTGGAGATCAATACTCTAACTATTCTCTTTGTGCGCCAGTTTATACTACTTTCAATAATGGACTTGATGGTGTTATTTGGTTGACTGATTCTGAAGATAACAAACCTTTTATATATAGTGAACATAACGAACAGTGTCCTTCTGGAGCATCTAGTTGGATGATTAGTAACTATATACCTAGAGTCGGAAATCCGATAAACGTTCAGTTTGAGTATGACGAAAGTAATAACAAATGTCCCTCACGTTTTTATATACTAACTACCAATATAACAATTAATAACACAGACGACTTTGTTAACCAGTTTCTTGAGCTTTCAGGAAATTATAGTTCTTTTGGTAGTTGGGTTAGTGATTCTAAAACAATCTATGATAATGGACTGTACATTGCGATTGAAAACAGAGGAGCACCATTCAAGTTAAGAACTCTAAAGGTAATGTCAAATAATAATACCTATGACTTTACAGAGATCTCTTCTACAGCAACAGAGATGACTTCTACAGCAACAAAGATGACTTCTACAGCAACAGAGATGACTTCTACAACAACAAAGATGACTTCTACAACAACAAAGATGACTTCTACAACAACAGAGATGTCTTGTTCAGGACATATTGTAGCTGCATTTCTTTCTTTTGCTATTACAATGTGCCTGCTTACGTACTTGTGAATCTCGCCGGTATTGAGAGGCAACCTAATCGGAATAGGGCAGAACCTCACGATTCCCCGGGATTGCCAGAATCGCGGTGTCCTTCTTTGAACACCACTCAGAAAAAACTCTCAACAAAATTACTGATATTAAGGCACTAACTGTACCAGAAAAATACTTTCATACTGGTCGTACACCGCTTCGTCGGGTCTGACATGGACATGCACATTAAACCACTTATGCGCCTCTTTGCTGGCAATCGATTCATCAATCCTCTCCACCAGCTTGCGATGATAACTAACGGTGATACGTTCAATAATCAGTCCAAGATCCCGTGCAACATTAACCGTACTCTTTCCGTTTACCGTCGTTTCCAGGAAGGCTGTCTTGAAAGCGTCCGAACCGTAATCTTTTTTGTGCTCTAACAGGATCTCTATGGTTTTCTGATTCGAAATCGTTTCCCGGTCAATGATCTCCGGCAGTTCCAGAAGCCATCCGAAACTGTCGAAACTCAACTTAAACTTACCGTAGGTATAAAGCTCTCGAGTGGATCAGACCTCATTCTCACGTTGTGTAGACAATCACGGACGTTGTGTGATACCTGACGCTCTGGTTTAACTGCTTAGATACTGGATCAGATTGACAATCAAAAGTAACAGCGCAATCAACTGCCAGGTCAACACTGGATTTCGTTCTATCAGGGGCTGAAAGTCGCGGTTCCTGAATGAACGGTTCGGTTGTTTGAGATCTTGCAAAAACTCAGACAGGGCAGGGTATCGTTTAGCCGGGTCAGCAGCCACGGCTTTTGCCAGTGCCGAATCAATCCATGAAGGAATGGATGAGTCAGACAGGTTGGCGTGGCGGTATTGCATATGCTGATAATGCCTGACCCTGATACTGCTGCCCGAATGTTCCGGGTAGGGCAGTTTACCGGTCAGCAATTCATAGGCCATGACACCAATGGCAAACTGATCCGCTCTTTCGTCGATAACCCCATCCAGAAAGTATTCCGGCGCCGTATAGTTTTTTGTACCCTGGGGTAAATCGCTGCAATGAGCCTGCTGATTTTCCAAATCCCCTGCGACTCGTGCTGATCCAAAATCAATCAGTTTCAGACGACCTTTCTGGTCAAACATCAGATTTTCAGGCTTCAGATCCTGATGCAGAATCTGAAGTCTGTGCAGCCCCCGAACAGCGGTGATCATCTGGGCGACAATCTCCCTGACCTGAGTCAGCGACGGTTTGGGGTTCTCCTGCATCCAGCTGCGCAGGGTCTGACCTTTGATGTATTCACAGGTATGGTAAAGAAATTTTCGCCCCGTTCTGGGAGCCATGATTGCCATAATAGAAGGATGTTTTACCCTGCGACCGATCCACTCTTCACGCATAAAACCTTCGAGGTAATCGGGGTCATCTTCATAGTTGATAGAAGGGGTTTTGATGACCACATGATGGGCACCGACTTTCTCAGACCCAATGTCTTCTGCGAGATAAAGCTGGCTGCGTTTGCTGGCGTGAAGCTCTTCAAGGATACGATAGCCGTCGAGTATCTGACCTGGGTAGAGATCCGGTGGCAATCTCAGCTGGGAAAGCCTTTCCAGGTTTTCACCAGCATCTCCGGCAGGAACTTTATCAATACGACCGATGACGCAGGTCAGGTTGTCATGGCTGCCGTTCTTTAACGCCAGGTCCACCAGATGTTGTGCCACTTCATCCAGTGATCTTTGATCGGAAAAGCAATTTTTGAGGGCATCCTGTGAGATAAAATCATGAATGCCATCAGTGGTCAGTAGCAGTATGTCTCCGACATCCAAAGCTTCTGATCTGTAATCCACTTCCACATCAGGTGCCATGCCCAGTGCCCGACCTAAATACTGCCGTCCACCCAGAGTGGCGGTATGATCCCTGGTCAGACATTCCAGCTCATTATTTCTTATCCGCCAGGCTCTGGAGTCACCGGTATGCACCAGGTGCAATGTCGCTGACTTCAGAATCATGGCGGTAAAAGTGGTACACCAGCTGCCCTTATCCCTGGGGTCCGTATGACCCTGCTGATAAAGCCAGCGGTTCAATGCGCTGAGAATCCTGGCGGCCGAATAACGGGCCGTCCAGGAATCCGGGGTACTGTAATAATCAGAGGTAAAGCTGGAGATAGAAGTATGGCTGGCCCGACGGGCTTCACTACAGGCGCTGACGCCGTCGGCCAGAGCCAGAACAGCACCTTTGTCATGCATTACATGGCTGTTTGTTGGCACCTCCGCCACCCAGGCATCCTGATTTTCTTCCTTGACGCCGGCACTGCTGGCACCGGCTGTGGTCATTTTTAACGGCTTCATATTCTTCTTTTCTGTTTTCTGGCGCTTAGAAAACCACTGCTGGCAGGTGCTGTCAAATGCAATAACAAAACACAGAATTGCTGTGATCTTACATCAACATTAACCTACATGGTTTCTCGAAAGGTTTCTTTCTGATAACGCAGCAGGGGTGACAGGAAGTATTCCAGTAAACGACGCTGGCTAACAATAACGTCAGCGGTGACTATCATCCCCGGCTGTAATTTGATTCTGAGATCTTCCACCTGGAACCAGTCTTTTTCCAGATCAATATAGATTTGGAAAACCCAGCCCTTTTGTTCATCATTAATAGCGTCGCTGGATACTCTACGGACATGACCGTCAAGGTAGCCGTAGCGGGTGTAGGGAAAGGTTTCGACTTTCACCTGTACTTTTTGCCTGGGCTTAACCCAGCGAATGTCTTTATTCAGAATGATGGCCTCGACGATCAGCAGTATATTGGTGGGCACAATCACCATAACAGGCTGGCCCGGCTGAACCACATCCCCGGAGGAGTGGGTCTGAATTTGCTGGACAATGCCATCGATGGGTGCGATTAATATCTGGTTTTTTTCTCGCTGGTTCGCCTTTTGCCCCGTCTTGTCTGCGCGATCCAGTTGTTCGATCGCTCCCAGATACTCCTTAACATGGTTCGAGATAAAAGATTCACGCTTTTGTTGTCGTTCGGCCAGTAAAGCCTGATATCGGGCTTCGTGTTCCTTGTGGCGCAGCACCATGACTTTCAGTTGCTGGGTGGTGTCGATCTGTTTTTCCCGTCGTGTCAGCCAGTCCACTTCGGACATCATTTTTTTCTGATAGAGGCCTTGGGTAATGGTAGCCAGCTTGTCATGAATGGGGTGTAGAAGCCGAAGACGTTGAATTTCTTCGCTATCAACCAGCAGGGTCGTAGACAACTCATCAATGGTTTTTGCTATGGCTTTATCCGCCGAAAGAAAGGCGTCCAGCTCACTGGTCAGGGTGCTGTTTTCTGTCGACCATCGCTGCTCGTCAGGGGGGACCTCAAAGACCAGCTGCGCAAGGTCGGCTTCCTGTTCCAGATTAACGGAAACCGGCTGGTTAAGGTCAGGGGTATTGACCAGCCTGAGCAGGGTTTTTTCTCTCAGGGCAGACAACTGGGCACTGGTAATTTCGCGGGCGGTTTGCAGAGTATTATTTTCTGAGTCAGTGGGGTTGGGGATCAGTTCAATAAGTTTGTCACCCTTTTTGACCCGGCTACCCTCATCGACAAAAATGGTGCTGACTCTGGCCACCTGTATGGGACTGATTTTTTTTGAGTACCCGTCGGGGATAATACGCCCTTCCGCTTCTACGACGACATCAATATTACCAAACCATGCCCAGACCAGAGCAATCACCAGTAACAGGCAGATACCGAGGGTTAAGACGTGCTTGAGGGGGGAAGCGGGGGTCTCCAGGATTTCTACCGCAGCGGGCAGGAACTCGTTTTCTTCTTTGGGACGAAAAGCAGAGAAGAGACGCTTGAGTCGTTTAATCATTTTGGTTACCTGACTGGATGTTCCACAATCTGGTGTAGTAGCCGTTCATTTCGATCAGGCTATGGTGGGTGCCATCCTCGGTAATCCTGCCATCTTTCATGACGATAATTCGGTCACAATGTCGGATGGTTGAAAGCCGGTGGGCAATGGTGATCACCGTTCGGTCTTCGGAAATGGCGTCCATATTTTGTTGCAGTACATGTTCGGACTCATAGTCCAGTGCTGAGGTTGCCTCATCAAAAATAAGAATTTTCGGATCGCTGATCAGTGCCCTGGCAATGGCAATCCGTTGTCTTTGTCCACCGGACAGTCCTGTACCACGCTCACCCAGCTCAGTGTCGTAGCCCCGGGCCATGCGGGTGATGAATTCATGGGCACCTGCCAGTTTGGCGGCATCGATCACAGCTTCCATAGGTAGCAGCGGGTCTGAATGGGCAATGTTCTCCCGGATGGTACCATTGAACAGAGTGTTTTCCTGAAGTACAACGCTGATTTGCCGCCGCAACCAGGAGGGATCAAGAAGCGCAATATCGTTGTCGTCTATCAATACCTTTCCGGTGTTTGGCACATATAGACGCAGCAACAGTTTTGCCAGGGTCGACTTTCCGGAGCCGGACTCGCCGACAATGCCAATGGTTTGTCCGGCAGGAATTATCAGAGAAATGTCGCTCAGAGTATTCTGTAGTTCGCAGCTGTAGCTGAAATTGACACGCTCTATATGGATATGACCTTGTAATGCCTCTATGGGTGGTTTATCCAGACTCTGCTGTGGCTCTTGGGGGGTGTTCAGAACATCACCTAAACGGGCAATGGATATCCGGAACTGCTGGAACTCCTGCCAGAGCTGGGAAAGCCTCAGAATCGGCTGGGCGACCTGGCCTGAAAGCATATTGAAAGCAATCAGCTCACCAATGGTCAGTTGACCGCTAATGACCTCTTTGGCGCCAATCCACAACAGGGCTACGGTAACTATTTTGTTAATAAGCTCCACCAGGTTGCTGCCTACCGTGCCCAGTACACTGCTGTTGAAGCTGGCTTTGGCATAGCTCGACAGGTAACGCTCCCAGCGGGACTGCATTCTCGGCTCAACAGCGGTTGACTTCAGGGTTTCCATGCCGGTAACTGCTTCAGTCAGGAAGGCCTGGTTGATGGCACTGCGCTCAAACAGTTCCTTGGCACGGTTGTGCAGGGTAGGGCTGATCAATACGGAAAGCAGAACGTAAAACGGGATGGAAGCCAGTACGACCCAGGTGAGCGTGGATGAGTAGAAGTACATGGCGATAAACAAAACAATGGTGAAAAACAGATCCAGTATCAGAGTCATGGCATTGTTGGTAAGAAATGCCCGAATGTTCTCCAGCTCCCGAACCCGGGCCACCACCTGGCCCACAGGCCGGGCACTGAAATAGGCAATAGGTATTTTCAACAGGTGCTCGAACAGTCGGCTGCCCAGCTCCACATCCACCCGGCAGCTGGTGTGGGAGAACAGATACATCCGCAAGGTGCTCAAGGCCACTTCAAACAGCGACATGGCCAGCAGGGCAATGGCAATAACATTCAGGGTGGATATGGCTTGGTGCACCAGCACTGTATCCATAACCACCTGAAAACAGATCGGGGTAATCAGGGCGAACAGTTGCAGGAAAAATGAGGCCAGAACCACTTCGCCTAATACCCGACGGTATTTGATCACCACCGGAATAAACCAGCTGACGCCAAAGCGTTTCATGGTGTGAGCCAAATCAAACCGTCGGGTCATCCAAAGGGCGCTGCCATCCCAGTTTTTCCATAGTTCAGCGAGTTTCAGAATACACGGCTGCTGACCAAAAAATTGCACCATCGCGTTCTGCTTATCTGTATCGATATTGGCAATGATAAAAAACTGGTGATCTTTTCCCTGGGCGATAAAGGGAAGGGGGGCTTTATGAAGGTTGTTTTTGATTCTGACCTTTCGGGCCTTCATGCCAAGGCGCCGGGATAACCTGACAAGTTCCCGTAAGTCGATACTGACGTCTTTGCCGGATAACTCATGAATCAGTGAGTTGATGTCGACGTTTTTTTCATGGAATTTCAGCAGCAGAGCGAGTGCACTTGCTGCCGAGTGGGTGTTGGGTTGATCCATTGTGTACTGCCTGCAATGTTTTTTCGTGCAAACGAACTATGCGCAAACGAACTTTGTGTAAACGAACACAGCCTGAAAAGAAATTCATTCTTAAGGTCATTTCTGTAAGTTAGTTCCCATCAAAAAACACAATTTATTGAAAGCTCTGACTATTGAAACCATGGAAAGTGATCGTGAAAAATAAATAAAGCCCTTCTGTTTTTTCAGCCATCACCCAATATCAATAGACATCAGGAAATGTTGAAACAGAGGGCTTCAAATGCGTAAAAAACGCAACACGCAGTGTAGTATGGAACTCCGCCATGTTCCTCACAGAATTTGCACATAAACTTCCGGTCTATCGCAATGACTTGATGAGCCTGCTTACTCAACCCTTACTCATCGTCGTCAAAGGTTGCGGACTCGTCAGGTTTTTTATCATTCCCTGGCTTGCCGATGGGATAAACGACGGGCTTTCGCCACTGCGACTGCCAGACAGAGCACTGAGGTCCTGCACCAGTCGCTGGTAGTGCTGGTACAGTTCCGTATCATTCAGGCTTGTTCTTACTGGCCGCGCACTATCCGATCCAATGTCGTTTTTCTTACCTCCGGCCAGGCTACACAGGTAATTCACCAGCCGTTGACCTCTGCCAATGATCTTGTTCAGAAAGGCCAGGGCGCCGTTGTCGCCATCGACACTGTCGTCCAGGGCCAACGCACTATCGTTTCTGTTGATCACCGTCATGGGGTTCAGGCTCACTTGTCCGCCTTTAAAGTGCAGGCTGGCCAGCACCTCCGGTTTCACCAGCGCCAGTGTCTGGTTGTTACGGGTATTGATGATCCTGAAGGTTTGGCTTCCCAATGGAAGGGAGTGGTTGCTGCGGGTAAGGTTGCTGCTGAGGGTAAGGTTGCTGCTGCGGGTGAGATTACTCTGCGCCTGCGGTTCACACTGGCTGAACGCCACATGTTCTGCAGTGAGGTCGGTAAAGAACAGTGCGGTGCTGTTATCACCAGACAAATGTCGTAAATCTGCCTTCGACCTGGACGACAGGAGGATATAGTGCTTGCCACGGCTGTCGATTGTGCGGGCTGGCCTGCAGGCCCGCAGGTCATAGACGTCATTGCCGACACCACCGGCCAGCGGGCGGGTCCAGTCGAGGATGGCTTGCCACAGGCTGCTGTTGCCGGGCGTATCCAGTCTTCGGTTGTCACACCGGTCGCCCCTGTTCGCCAGCACTTCTGGTCGTGGGGCGGTGTTTTCTGAGGCACCCAGAAGCAGCAGGTCATGACCGCCCCATCCCCGGAGTGACCACTGTCGGGCATCGGCGCCAAGGTACAGAATGTTATTGCGGCTATTGCCCCAGAGTCTCGCTGTCCCGTTGCCCATGGCGGACGAGCTGATCACGGCGGGTATAAACGGCCATGACTGGTAACCGCTGCCGGGTTCCGGTCCGCTTACCTGAACACTGCCCGGCTCCCAGCCCCACTGTCCAGTGCTGGTAATAAACACCTGACGTCTGATGTATGTGGGGTCCAGGGGCTCCAGTGTCAGTTTAATCCCGTCCATCGCCCGGTATGTGACGATTTTTACTGGCTGATTTTGCTCGATGTACAGGGGGTTGCTGGCTGTGGCGTTGATGAATCTCAGGCGTTCCTTCCTGACGAGGCTGCTCACCGTGAGTGGCAAGACGACCCACTGACCCGAGTCCATCATCCGTGCTGCCAGATCGGATAACGGCAGCTCAAGGTCACTGAACACCAGCGTTGTGGGCTGCAGGAACCGGTCGTACTGTCTGGCCCAGACCTGCTGAATCTCGATCTCGGCGCCGTTGCGGGTAAACCGGTTTTTCAGCATCAGGCTCTGACCCCAGCGCCTGGCATTGAAGAGGAAGGCCGGTGCATTCAGCACAATGAGGGTCTGTGCCCTGTCGTGATCGGCGGTGTCGTTTTCAGCCAGGCCGGGATGGATGAGGATCCGGGCAAAAAACGACAAGTCAGTCTCATCCAGTTCAATCACGTCGGCCCCCCCCTGGCCCTCCACCATGACACCGAACTTTTGTCGTATACCTTTCTGGACAAAGGCCACCCGATGCTCGTGGTAGTAAGTGTCCAGCCGCAACGCTTTCAGCCTGATCCAGTTGGCTCCGGGGGTTCCTGAGAGCAGCAGACCCTCGGCCATCACGGCGACCTTGTTAAAGGTTCCCAGGGACTGGTAACCCCCGGAGGTGACCCGGTAAAGCATCTGTTTGTCTGGACTATAAACGACCGCAGCCTTTGACCGAAGGAACCGGGAACTCTTTTTATGGGTGCCTGAGGTTTGGCCAATCAGTTGCTGAACACCGTACTCCTCGCCAGGCAGGCCGAACAACACTCTCTGTTGCCTGGAATACCGGCCCCGGTAATCTACCCAGGCCACCTGAGTCCAGGCGTAGCCAGGGCGTAGCTTGAGGGCAATCAGTCCGGCGTCGATCCGCGACCGAACACCTGATGGCAGGGATCTCATGGCCCATTCGAAATCTTGCAGGGTCTGGGTGAGTCGGCTGTGGGAGGCTTTCCTGGGTCCCATCTGGCTGAGGTCCAGTCTCACCAGGGCCAGACGCCGCCGGTTGGCCAGGTATTGGGCCTTCGGTGTCTGGATGCGCCATGCCCGGGCACTGGGCTCCCACTGGTATCTGCCCCGCAAGTCGATGCGCTTGGCCATGTAACGGCAGGGAATGGAGATCAGGTCATCGAACTCACTGGGCATCCTGGTCAGCGAAGCGGCGGCGGCTTTGCCACAGAAGGGATGGCCT
Organism: Endozoicomonas sp. 8E; assembly: GCF_032883915.1. Taxonomy (NCBI): domain Bacteria; kingdom Pseudomonadati; phylum Pseudomonadota; class Gammaproteobacteria; order Oceanospirillales; family Endozoicomonadaceae; genus Endozoicomonas; species Endozoicomonas sp. 8E. The sequence goes on from NZ_CP120717.1 coordinate 2,676,807, forward strand.
TTGGCGCCCTGATCAGGCTGTAAGAAAAACTCGAAAGCCTCCTCTTTGCGGGTATCCGACAGGGCGAGCAGTTGGCCGTCTTCGTTCACCATGACCTTAAATTGGTCACGGGTGTTGGCCGCCAGCAGGGTGTCGCCGTCCAGGTAGTACCAGAAATCCAGTTGCCTGATCGCGCTGAACAGGGGGTGCTCGGTGATCGCGTTGATCCCTTTCAGCGGCAACAGCCCCACCGTTGCTGAGAATTCCTCCTGGACCTGTTCCACCCCGGTGCGCAGCCGTTCCTTCAGCTCACGGATGAAAAACCGGGCATTGGCGGTGGTCCAGGCGGTGCTGGGGGGGGTCAGGATCATTTTGACGAAGACATGGTTGACTATCTGGCCCGGGTCCAGGCTATCAATCACCACGCCGGATTGAGGAGTGAACTGGCGCACAGTCAGGGTATCGTTCGACTTGGCGACGGTCTGCCCGGTGGCCTCGACCTGCCAGCGCTCAAAGCGGCCTGACTCCATCGACAGGTTTTTTTTGAACACCCGGGTGTTGTCCCAGGCCTTGTCCGGTATCCACAGCCGGTAGCCACCCAAGGTATCGGCCAGAAGGCTGCCGGAGTGCGCCTGCACCCGGGTAAAGATGTGTTGGCTTGCCATCTGTGCCACCGTCCGGTGCTCACCCACCGGGCGGATCATCTGGAAACCGGAGCTCAGCCGCTGGATGTCCTTGTGGCGTTTTACGTCGGTGGACATGTAATACAGGTTGCCGGAGTGCTCGCTGAACAAAATGTAGTGAACACCCCGGCCCCGAACCACCTTGCGGACCGGCAGGTGCTCTTTGCGCAGTGCCCTCCGGACGCGCTCATTGATCGTACGTAAGCGGCTTTCGTCGTCCGTATTGCTCAGCGCTCCGCCATCCAGCAGGCTGCTCAGGAAAGCAATGTAGGTTCGGTTGGCGTTGTCATAAAAACCGGCCCTGAGTATATGACGTTTTTCGTGATTATAGACGACCCGCATGGGAATCAGTCCATGGTCGGATGTCGTTGTGTCGGATGCCGCTGCAGGTGGGATAGGAGGGACGCTGAGCTGGCCATCCAGGGTTTCTGCCGCAATCACCTGGTGAGTCAGCTGACCGGACGGGCTGGCCGTCAACAGGTAATAATAGGGGGGATCAAACACCAGCAATTGTGACTCATCTTTGTTCGGCATTACCTTTGAGACATGGCGGCCAAACACAAACAAGCCGGCATTCAACTCACCGAAGTGCCTGATTTCCCGGGTCAGTGCCACCTTATTCTGGAATAACACCTTGCCGTTGGCGGAGTCAAAAAAATAGTAGCCGGTAGCCGGGTTCCCCTGGACCGGTTGGGCACTGGCAGCAATGAGCCGGATTTCCTGATAGTTAAGGGTATCGTACCAAAGCCGGACCCGGCCCAACTGATCCCAGTCTGCTTCGGCCAGTCCCAGCTTGTCAGGGAAGCAGCGGTAAGGTTGCTTGAGATACTCATTAACCTGTCGGTCACAGTCCCGCTTGTGCTGTAACCAGGCCGGGTTCTGCCGATTATGGCTCTTGGGTAGTGGGTCAAGGGCACCGTTCATCGCCCACCGGTTCGGTATTTTGGGTGACCACCCGGATGTGTCTGTGGTCCACCGGTTCGGCGCTCCGGCCATACAGTGTTGACGGAGCTGAAATGAGGCGTCGCAGTCTTTCAGCTTCAGCGGCAGGAAACGTCTGGCCGCAGTGTAACGGCTCATGATTCTGTTCAGTTTCGACGCTCTTGACGGCCTGTCATTCAGTGTTCCGGTGTCGTATAAGTGGTGAATCACTTTGCGGTCCGGCAGCCACTTAAACCGTGCGTTGGGATCCTGTACCACAACTTCATACGAGGGGATGGGTTCATAAGGGGTGGGCAGCACCGGAACAGGAAACCGGAAAAGGGTCTCACCCAGCCTGATGTCCCAGGTTGGGTTCCTGGTCTGGCTCAGCCAGGAGCTACAGTTTTGTATCAGGTCATCCCGCTCGGTAATGCAGGCGTAGGGGCGCTTGCCGTCGTAGTTCAACACCCAGGTAGAGTGCCCCTGGGGGTGAATGCGGATAACGTGGTCACCGTTGGACACCAGGACGTAGGTGTTGTTGGCCCCTTTAGGACTGTACAGGTCATAATACAGCAGCCTGGAGAATTCGTCTGAGACCCAGCGAAAGACGACGATGTGATCGTTTTTATCGAGATTCAGGCTGCTGGTTGACTGAAGGTACTCGTGGCCGCTTGTATGAGTGAACATCTTGCCAAGGTATTTATACGTGTAAGTCACTTTTTCCTTACACTTCTTAAAAAAGATGCTCACACACCGGGTGACTTTGGTGTCTTTCACCTTTTTCTGGTAAATCCGTTTCAGCTTATCATCGCTGACGGCATCCAGCAGCTGCGCACCGGGTGAACTGCTGTCCGGCGCACTCCCTTGAAAGTTCTGATCAATGTCAGTGTATTCGAGTTTGAGCTTCAACGCGGGTACGGCAGGCATTAAAATGATCTTTTTATCGCTCATCTGTCCCAGGTTGTGAAACACCCCGTTTGAGCATTGGTACGGGATTAAACGCGATTCCTTCCGGCACAATGTCTTCAGGGCATCGTTGATCAGGTTAAAGGGGGCCGGGGAGCGGTCGAGCCGGTTGGTATAGGTAGGGCATTCCAGGGTGTTGTGTGGTACATCGACCTTTTCCTTGCATTTCTTCCAATTCCAGTCGCCATTATCTTTGGCCACGAAGGTTATCCCGTGCGTATAGACGCCCCCGTAGGTCAGAGTCTTGTTCACCAGGTTGATGGACTGGATGTTCAGGTTCAGGAGGTTTTTGCCGTCCCCGCTGATCAAAGCATTGAGGGTCTGGTTGTTGGCCAGAAAGCGTTTGGGATCCAGCTGAGCATGAATCGGGTTAAAGATGTGGGCCGCCTTGCCCGAGGCTTCCCGTAACTTTTTATAGGCCAGCGTGGCTAACTTTTCTTTATAATCCTCGACAAAAATAGCCCTGACGAAGTGCATGAGACCGTCAACCGTTAACCCGAGCGGCCCGAGAAAGTCTGAAGCAATGGAGATTCCCAGGTCCACCGACTCAAAGATCACCATGGATTTCTTGAGTTCCTTGACTTCCGGGTCCTTTTCGTTCTCATAGTCAATCACGGTCAGGGTGAGACTGGCTGCCGGCACGCTACTACCCAGAAAAGGCAAAAAACGAGCAGCTTTTTTACCCAGCCTGCCGGCTTTTTTCAGCCCGCTGACCGGCTTGTTCAGCTCGGTACCGGGTAGCTTTGGCGCTGTCCGGTGGGTAGAAAATGGCTGCTTGAAGTTCGGGGTGAACAGTTTGAGTCCCTGTCGCCCGAGATCGATTATCTCAATCCCCTGCAAGGTGACCGCTGCAAAAAAAACCACCTGGCGCCCGGTATAAATCTGCCGTTCGGTGTCCGTCATATTCTGAGACGGGGGGTTTTTGTAATGAAATCCCGCAGGGGCAATCCCGGTGATCAGGTCGAAAAGATCTCTACAAGACCTGAGTTTACTCCAGCTGCCGTCGGCTGCTTTTTTCCCTTTGAGCCGCGATGGTGTTGGATGACCCATGCCCTTGAGAAACCCCCGGAAGCGGTCAAAAGCTCCGGACGTAAACTGGATGTTCTTACGGGCCAGGGTATCAGGTTCCAAAAAGTCGATGCGCCAGCCCCGGCCATCCCGACGGAGGGTATCCAGTTGGGGGATCATGCTGTCGGGGAGTGAGTGCCGGGCTTTGATGTCCCTCAGGGCGGTGTCAAACTCCAGCAGCCGCTGCCTGAATTCGCTGCGTTCACTGGCCACACCGGATAGACTGTCTTTAGTCCGGGGCGGCACCGGAACCGAAAGCTGGCTGGGCGGCAAATAGCGGAGCGGGGCTTTTGAATCCGATGGCCGGGGTGACATCAGCACCGTCTTTTCGCCGGGAAGCAGCCGGTACTCCGGTTGTCCGGTGCCCGGGGAGCGCAGCACAAGGGTTTCAATCGCCGGGCGATCCTTCGGCATCAGGCGCTGGATGTCTTTCACCAGTCGTTTGAAAACCTCGGGGCTGCGACTCCTGGTCTCAATAATCAGCTCGCCCACCCGGGGTTTGCCATTGGTGGGCAAACGGGTCATAAAGGTCTTCAGACCGTTCAGAGCTGTGATTCCGCGGGACTGGTTGCTGCCGGCAAGATCGCTGACGGTCAGGGAGGCGATGTAGCGGTCCGGGGTAAAGTCGACCAGTGTCGCCAAAGCATGGGCGATCAGCCCGGCTGGCCGACCGAGAACGGTGACGCGGTTGCCGTCTCCCCCGGCGATGGCCGACTGAACCCGGCCACCGGGTGTGAGCAGCACATAACTGCCAGAGGGGGTGGTTTTCAGCAACAGGGGTTGGCCACTCAGGGTTCCGTCTTTTATCTGCTGTTGAGCGCGGGTAAACGAATCTTCGTCCAGGGCAATGACCGAGTGTATGCCCCGGACGTGGGCTAATGCGTCCTTGCCTTCCAGGCGACGAAACCGGGTGAAAAAATTCTGCAGCCAGCGCTCACTTTCATTGGAGGGTTCGCGCAGGGCGATATCAGTTTTGCCTTTTTTGCCTTTTTTGCCTTTTTTGTATTTGTTGTCATCAAGATAGAGTTGGGTTTTGTAGCCGGAAAGTAACCGGAGGGCATACACCAGCGCTTTGCGTCGAGCATCGCAGCTGCCGGTATTGGCTGATCTTCGGCGCCTGTTACAAGGCCCCGGTAGCTGGTTTGCGGGAAGCTCAATGTAGGCGAAATCATTTTCGTAGATCGCATTAATCTCGGCGGCACCTTTCACCGTTCCGATATCGGCACGGTGAATAAAGTATGAATCTGCCTGTATCCGTCTTTTCAGGGTCTCGAAAGCTCTGGTCTTTGCTTCTTCACTCTGGAAATGGTCCATTAGCTGCTGAAGCTGAGAAACTTGGCCTAACCAGCCGTAAAGATGTCCATAGCGCGAAAGCCAGTCCGTGTAAGAGGAAGATTGCTCCGCCAGACGGAGGGTGTCTGACAAATGAACATTTTCTGCGATGTCTGGATTGGCGAAAGCAACTTTTTCAGGCCCCGGGTTTTCAAGTAATCCATGAAAGATCGCTCCTTTGAAAGTGAAGTATAAGGCGAAATGTTGCGCATTTTTTTTGGTAAGCTCATATTCGACTAAGGAATCAAGCAAATTCTGTTCGTCTATGGCAAAGTCAGACTTATCTTTGTGCATGAGCCCGACCGAAGCCTCTTCGGGTCTGGCATTGGTAGCCGGTCTGGCAGCTATAAGCTCACCGGGTCTGGTACCGGTAGACTTATATTTGACTAAGCTATCAACCATCTGTCGTGTGAGATCAGGATCAATCGAATCATCACTTGTGATGGCATTGATCAAATCCATGTCATCGGCAAACCCATTTGCTAATCCGTCGTCGATAGACATCCCTTCGGATCTGGCACCGATAAACTCATTTTCGAAGTCGAGTGACTTGGCTTGGTATTCAACGGTATTGTCAGACTTCAGGGTAAAAACGATGCTTTGCCCCGGCTTATCTTTTGAGGTTGAAGGTCTGTCATGATCACCACCGGTATCCTGAGGATCGTCTGCTGACACGAATTCTCGAACAGCGACAGCGTGATTCGCAAGGATACCTTTTTTGGCCAACTCCCTCAAAACTTCAGGTACAACATATCCCTGGCTAGTATCCAGTGTGCCCGCAGAACCCATAATGCTTTGTGCAGAGTTATCAAAAGCGAATTCGATGCTTTGTAAGTCGGTATCGTTTGGGATCACCAATTCCAAGGCAGATGATAGGTCTCTCACTAAGTTCTGATTGTATTTCTCTAAGTATTGGTTGTTTTCAGAGATCTTGATATCATGAAAAAAAACACTACCAGTCATAACGACTTTGGTGTCCACGCCAATGTTTGTGAACGCTGTTCCGTCTACTCTATAAAGTTTTCTTATTTCTGAACTAATATCAACAATGTGGTACAAAACTCTATTTTCTTTTTTAGTGCGGTACCTAGAATAAAGTTCAATATCCTCTCCTGAAGAAGTCACTGTAAAAGTGAAACTCTTAGAAAAATAAATCATTATTAATTTATCGTATAGTCTTCTTTCTGGATGGTGAAAAATAAGTTTAGGAGATTTCTCGTTATGGAAGGAATTAATCGATAAGAAATTACCAGCTGGAATAATTATAGTTTTGCGAGATACTCCATTGCTTTTTAATCTTTCAAAACCGTCATAAATTAATTCAGCAATAAGGTGGTAATCAGCCTCCCTATTATTATCTGAAAGTTTAGTTGCAATTGCTGCGACTTTATCGATGACATTATCGTTGACGGTCACTTCATTTTCTTCATAAAATTGATGCATAGTATTCCTTATCTTTGCTGTGAGTTCTTGTTTTCTTATTGGTGTTTTTTCTAAATCTTCTATGGTCTTATGAATAAAACGGATTTCATCAAGTAGTATCACCATTAATCTATGTTTTGAGCGAGATGCTACCATCAGTGGCTGGATTTCATTTTCAGACTTTACTTCACTACTTAAAAATATTTTATTAATAGTACCCCTCTTTAGGTCATGTTCCTCTAGTCTGCGGTATATATCACTAATAGTGCTTTCTGCTACGATGCTTTTAATTAGACTGAAATCTTCTTGCGGAAGATCATTATCGTATGTCGTAAAATAAGGTTCAGGATTTGGAATCAATTTATCTGAAAATATTTTTTCTAAAAGAGCAGCTGTTATAGCTTTTTCGATTTTATTTTTCTTTTCATCAGCTATTGGTCTATTCCATATATAGTTGGTTGGAAACATCCTTTTTATAAGTGTGTCGATGTCCAGTTCTGGTAGTAGTCCTTTATCAACATATACCCCTCCAAGCCCTAATTCATGATACAGACCTACAAATCTTTCGGTTATCAAGCTATCAGTAAGGCTCAAAGTGTACCTGATATATTCTTTGTTTGTTTCTTCAAAACTACCCAGGTTATCATGAACGACAGAATTACCAATGTGTTTTTTAATTTTCCTTATCAAAGTATTGGTTTCATACCATGCGGTGAGAAAATCTCTCTTTAAATTATCTGAAAAATCAGATTTCATGATATCCAAATTTCTTATGTTATTGTTTTCTCCTATAAAACTATCAATTTCGTTCCAGATGCTGTTTCTCAACTGTGAAATGCCAGCGGGATAATCTTTTTCAGTAGTTTTTTTATTTTTCTCAGCAAACAGCAGTGAATATAAAATGCCTTGGTATGCCAAATTTTCGGGAGCCCATACATGGATTGTATGGTCAGGGTTCACCTTGGCCCATATTGTCAGGCAAATAAACTCCCAGCCTTTAATACGACCGACGATACTAGTATGAATATTCTTGGGTATGGATGGCATGATAATACCTCACGGGATCAGTTCAGACCCATCGTTGTCAAAGGTTGCGGAGTTGTCAGGTTCTGCATCAACCCCTGGCTTGTCGATGGCACAAACAACGGGCTCTCGCCACTGCGACTGCCAGTCAGGGCGCTGAGGTCCTGCACCAGTCGCTGGTAGTGCTGGTACAGTTCCGTATCATTCAGGCTTGTTCTTCCTGGCCGCGCACTATCCGATCCAATGTCGTTTTTCTTAACCCCGGCCAGGCTGCACAGGTAATTCACCAGCCGTTGACCTCTGCCAATGATCTTGTTCAGAAAGGCCAGGGCGCCGTTGTCGCCATCGACACTGTCGTCCAGGGCCAACGCACTATCGTTTCTGTTGATCACCGTCATGGGGTTCAGGCTGACTTGTCCGCCTTTAAAGTGCAGGCTGGCCAGCACGTCCGGTTTCACTAGCGCCAGCGTCTGGTTTGTGCCGGTATTGATGATCCTGAGAATCTGGCTCTGCAATGGAAGAGAGTGGTTGCTGCGGGTAAGGTTGCTCTGCGCCTGCGGGTCACACTGGCTGAACGCCACCTGTTCCGGGGTCAGGTCGGTAAAGAACAGGGCTGTGCTGTTATCACCCGACAAGCGTCGTAAATCAGCCTTAGACCCGGACGACAGCAGGATATAATGCTTGCCATGGCTGTCGATTGTGCGGGCCGGCCTGCACGCCCGCAGGTCATAGACGTCATTACCAACACCACCGGCCAGCGGGCGGGTCCAGTCGAGGATGGCTTGCCACAGGCTGCTGTTGCCGGGCGTATCCAGTTTTCGGTTGTCACACCGGTCGCCCCTGTTCGCCAACACTTCTGGTCGTGGGGCGATGTTTCCCGAGGCTCCCAGCAACAGCAGGTCATGACCGCCCCATCCCCGGAGCGACCACTGTCGGGCATCGGCGCCAAGGTACAGAATGTTATTGCGGCTATTGCCCCAGAGTCTCGCTGTCCCGTTTCCCACGCCGGACGAGCTGATCACGGCGGGTACAAACGGCCATGACTGGTAACCGCTGCCGGGTTCCGGTCCGCTTACCTGAACACTGCCCGGCTCCCAGCCCCACTGTCCTGTGCTGGTAATAAACACCTGACGTCTGACGTATGTGGGGTCCAGGGGCTCCAGTGTCAGTTTAATCCCGTCCATCGCCCGGTATGTGACGATTTTCACTGGCCGGTCCCGCTGGATGTACAGGGGGTTGCTGGCTGTGGCGTTGATGAATCGGAGGCGTTCCTTGCTGGCGAGGCTGCTCACCGTGAGTGGCAAGACGACGCCCTGGCCAGAGTCCACCACCCGTGCCGCCAGATCGGATAACGACAGCTCAAGGTCACTGAACACCAGGGTTGTGGGCTGCAGGAACCGGTCGTGCTGTCTGGCCCAGACCTGTTGAATCTCGATCTCGGCGCCGTTGCGGGTAAACCGGTTTTTCAGCATCAGGCTCTGACCCCAGCGCCTGGCATTGAAGAGGAAGGCCGGTGCATTCAGCACAATGCGGGTCTGTGCCCTGTCGTGATCGGCGGTGTCGTTTTCAGCCAGGCCGGGATGGATGAGGATCCGGGCAAAAAACGACAAGTCAGTCTCATCCAGTTCAATCACGTCGGTCCCGCCCTGGCCCTCCACCACGACCCCGAACCGCTGTCGGGTACCGTTCCGGACAAAGGCCACCTGGTGGTTGCGGTAGTAAGTGTCCAGCCGCAACCCTTTCAGTTTGATCGTTTCGGCTCGGGGGGTTCCTGACAGCAGCAGACCCTCGGCCATCACGGCGACCCTGTTAAAGGTTCCCAGGGACTGGTAACCCCCGGAGGTGACCCGGTAAAGTATCTGTTTGTCTGGACTATAAACGACCGCAGCCTTTGACCGAAGAAACCAGGAACTCTTTTTATCGGCGCCCGTGATTTGGCCAATCAGTTGCTGAACACCGTGCTCCTTGTCAGGCAGGCCGAAAAACAGCCTCTGTTGCCCGGAATACCGGCCCCGGTAATCTACCCAGGCTGTCCGGGTTGGGGCATAGCTGGGGTGTAGCCTGAGGGCGATCAGTCCGGCGTCGATCCGCGACCGAACACCCAATGGCAGGGTTCTCATGGCCCAGTAGAAATTTTGCAGGGCCCGGGAGAGTCGGCTGCCGGAGGTTTTCCCGGGCCTCACCCGGCTGAGGTCCAGGCTCACCAGGGCCAGACTCTCCCGGCTGCCCAGGTATTGGGCCTTCGGTGTCTCGATGCGCCACGCCCGGGCCCCTTCGTCCCACTGGTAGTTGCCTGGCAATCGGAAGCCACCGGACACGGTAAAAAGGCAGGGAACGGAGAGCAGGGCATCGAACTCAGCGGGCACTCCGTTCAGCGGAAAGCTGAAAGCGTTCCCACAAAAGGCATGGCCTATGGCGTGCTGTTCAGGGCGGGGGAAAAACTCGAAAGCCTCCTTTTTGTGGGTATTCGACAAGGCGAGTAGCTGTCCGTCGTCGTTCACCATGACCTCAAACTGGTCGCGGGTGTTGGCCGCCAGCAGGGTGTCGCTGCCCGGGTTGTACCAGAAGTCCAGTTTCCTGATCGCGCTGAACAGGGGGTGGTCGATGATCGCGCTGATGGGTCTCAGCGGCACCAGCCCCACCGTGGCCGAGAATGCCTCCCGGGCCCCTTTCACCCGGTCCCGCAGCAGTTTCTTCAGCTCACGGATGAAAAAACGGGCACTGGCGATGGTCCAGGTGGTTCTGCCGGGGTGTTCAATGGTCAGTTTGGCGAAGATCAGGTTGACTACCCGGCCCAGGTTCAGGCTGTCCATCACCACGCCAGATTGGGGGGTGAACTGGTGCACACTCAGGGTATCGTTCGACTTGGCGACGATCTGCCCGGTGGCTTCGACCTGCCAGTTCTCAAAGGGTCCTGACTCCACCGACAGGTTTTCACTGACCACCCGGGTGTTGTCCCAGGCCTTGTCCGGTATCCACAGCCGGTAGTCACCGTTGGTATCGACCAGGAGGCTGCCGGAGTGCGCCTGCACATGCCTGAAGACGCCGGTGCTGGCCATCTTTGCCTTTGCCAGCGCTCGCTTCTCGCCTGCCGGGCGGATCAACTGGAAACCGGAGTTCAGCCGCTGGACGCCCCCGGGGCGATTCACGTCAGTGCTAAGGTAATACAGGTTGCCGGAGTGCTTGCTGAACAAAATGAAGTGAACACTCTCCCGCACCACCTTGTGGACCGGCAGGTGCTCTTCGTCCAGAGCCTTTCGGACACGCTCATTGATCGTCCATAAGCCGCTTCCGTCGTTTTTATTGTTCGGCACGTCGCCATCCATCAGACTGTTCAGGAAAGCAATATGGGTTTGGGTGGCATCGTCATAAAAACCGGCCCTAAGGATACGACGTTTGTCGTAGTCATCGACATCCCGCATGGGAATCAGTCCATGGTCGGATGTCGTTGTGTCGGATGTCGTTGTGCCGGACGCCGCTACAGGTGGCACAGGAGGGACGCTGAGCTGGCCATCCAGGGTTTCTGCCGCAATCGCCCGGTGAGTCAGCTGACCGGACGGGCTGGCCGTCAACAGGTAATAATAGGGGACATCAAATACCAGCAATTGTGACTCATCTTTGTTCGGCATTATCTTTGAGACATGGCGGCCAAACGAGCTGGCATTCAACTCACCAAAGTGCCAGATTTCCCGGGTCAGTAACTCCTTATTCTGGAATAACACCTTGCCATTGGCGGAGTCAAAAAAATAGTAGCCGATAGCCGGGTTCCCCTGGACGGGTTGCACCTGGGCCGGTTGCAGCTGGGCATTGTCAGCAATGAACCGGATTTTCTGACGGTTAAGGGTATCGTACCAAAGCCGGACCCGGTCTAATTGATCCCAGTCCGCTTCGGCCAGTCCCAGCTTGCCAGGGAAGCAGCGGTAAGGTTTCTTGAGATACTCATTGACCTGTCGGTCACAGTCCTGCTTGTGTTGCAGCCAGGCCGGGTTCTGCTCGACCCGCGAGAGCCGATCAGGTCTCACGGGTAACGGGTCAGAGGCACCTTTCATCGCCCACCGGTTTGGTTTTTTGACAGCCAACCAGACTGTTCGCCACTGCTCCGGCGCTCTGGCCATACAGCGTCTACGGACCCGGGTTGAGGCGTCGCAGTCTTTCATCTCCAGCGGCAGGAACTGGCTGGCCGCGGTGTAGCGGCTCATGATTCGGTTCAGTTTCGACGCCCCTGATAGCCCGTCATTCAGTGATCCAGTGTCGTATAAGCGATGAATCACTTTGCCGTCCGACTGCCACTCAAACTGTGCGTTGGCATCTTCGGCCACCACTTTATACGGAGAGGATGGCCTCGGTTCAGGAAACTCGAAACGGGTCTCACCCAGCATGATGTGCCGGATTCGGTCCCCGAAATAGTTCTGCGAGGACCAGCAGCGATGTTCCTGGTCAGCCTGCTCGGTAATACAGGCATAGGGAACCTGACCGTCGTAGTTCAACACCCAGGTAGAGGCCGTCTGCCCGGGGTGGACGCGAATGTAATGAGCTCCGTCTGACATCAGGATGCAGGTTTTATCCCCTTTAGGCCTATACAGGTCATAATCCAGCAGTTTGGAAAATTCGTCTGAGACCTCACGAAAAACGACGATGTGATCCTTGTCATCGAGATACAGGCTGCTGGTTGACTGACGGTACTCCAAACCGTCGGTATGAGTGAACATCTGGATAAGGTATTTATAGTGGTAACGGGTGCTACATTCATCAAAGCCACGGGCTCCACAGTATTTGATCCGGGTGCTTATTACCTTTTTCTGGTAAAACCGTTTCAGCTTGCTGTCGCTGACGGCATCCAGAAGCTGTGCACCGGGAGAACTGCTGTCTGGCGCACTCCCTCGGGGAAAACGATCGTAGGGAGTGTAGCGGAGCCTGACCTTCCACTGAGGTAAGGCGGGCATGAAAATGTTTTTTTTACCGGTCATCTGCCTCAGGTTGTGGAACACCCCGTTTGAGCATTGGTAGCCGGTTAAACGCGACTCCGTCCGGCACAATGTCGCCAGGGCATCGTCAATCAGGTTAAAGAGACCCGAGGCGTACTCGATCCTGTTAATGTCGGTGGCGCAATCCTGTATAAGGCCGGCCTCTACATAGGGCTCATCCTTACAGCGTTTCCAGTCGTCTTTTTTTCCGGCGACGAAGGTTGTCTGGAATGAATAGCCGCCACCGTAGGTCAGGGTCTGGTTCACCAGGTTGATTGACTGGATATTCAGGGCCAGGAGGCTTTTGCCATCCCCGTTCGTCAACGCATTGAGGGTCTGGTTGTTGGCCTGGTTGTTGGTCAGGAAGCTTTCGGGGTCCAGCTGGGCGTGGATCAGGTCAAAGATTTTTGCCGCCTTACCCGAGGCGTCCCGTAATTTTTTAAAGGCCAGCTTCTCTGCCCGGCTCTCGTAATCGAGATTAAAAACCGTCCTGATATGGTGCATGATCCCACCAAGCACGATCCCCAAGACTGGATTGACAAGCACTAACCCGATGGAGATAGCCGTATCCACCGACTCAAAGATCACCCTGGATTCCATGAGTTTCTTAACTTCCGGATCCTCTTCGTTCTCATATTCAATGATGGTCAGGGTGAGACTGCCTACCTGCACGCTGGGAAGCAGAAAGGGTACAAAACGACCGGCTGTTTTACCCAGCCTGCCGACTTTTTTCAGACCCACGGGGAGCTTGCCCGGCACAGAAATCTTGGGTAGTTTTGGTGCTTTCTGACCGGAAGGAATTGACGGCAGGATGACTGGAGTGATGGCCTTGATCCCGTGCCGTCCGACATTGGCTATGTCAATCAATTGTAATGCCAACGACGTATAAAAAAACGTCTTTCGCCCGATATAAATTTGCCGCTCGGTGACCGTCATATTCTGGGATGGGGGCTGGCTGTAATGGTGTCCCACGGGAGAAATCCCGGCTATCAGGTCGTAAAGGCCTATAAAAGACGCGAGCCTGTTCATATTGGCGTTGGCGGTTCTTTTCCCTTTGACCAGCGATGGCAAGCCTTGACGACCCGTCCCCTGGAGAAAGCCCCGGAAGCGGTCAAAAGCTCCGGACGTAAACCGGATGTTTTTTCGGGCCAGGGTATCGGGTTCCATAAAGTCCATGCGCCAGCCACGGCCATCCCGACGGAGGGTATCCAGTTGCGGGATCATGCTGTCGGGGAGTGAGTGCCGGGCTTTAATGTCCCCCAGGGCGGTGTCTAACTCCAGCAGCCGCTGCCTGAATTCGGCCCGTTCAGAGGCCACACCTGAGAGACTGTCTTTAGTCCGGGGCGGCACCGGAACCGAAAGGTGGCTGGGCGGCAAATAGCGGAGGGGGGCTTTTGAATCCGATGGCCGGGGTGACACCAGCACCGTCGTTTCGCCGGGAAGCAGCCGGTAATCCGGTCGTCCGGAGCCCGGGGAGCGCAGCACAAGGTTTTCAATCGCCGGGCGGTCCTTCGGCATCAGGTGCTGGATATCTTTCACCAGTCGTTTGAAAACCTGGGGGCTGCGGCTTCTGGGCTCGATAATCAGCTCGCCCACCAGGGGTTTGCCGTTGGCGGGCGATTGGGTCATAAAGGTTTTCAGGCCGTTCAGAGCTGTGATTCCGCGGGACTGGTTGCTGCTGGCAAGATCGCTGACGGTCAGGCTGGCGATGTGGCCGTCCGGGGTAAAGTAGACCAGTGTCGCCAAAGCATGGGCGATCAGTCTGGCTGGCCGACCGAGAATGGTGACGCGGTTGCCGTCTCCCCCGGCGATGGCCGACTGAACCCGGCCATCGGGTGTGAGAAACACATAACCGGCAGAGGGAGTGGCTTTCAGCAACAGGGGCTGGCCACTCAGGGTCCCGTCTTTTATCTGCTGTTGAGCACGGGTAAACGAATCCTCGTCCAGGGCAATGATCGAGTGCACGCCCCGGACGTGGGCTAATGCGTCCTTGCCTTCGAGGCGACGATACCGGGTGAAAAAATTCTGCAGCCGACGCTCACTTTCGTTGGAGGGTTCGCGCAGGGCGATATCAATTTTTTCCCTGTCGTTGCCAAGAAAGAGTTGAGTTTCGGGGCCGGAAAGTAACCGGAGGGCATACTCCAGATTTTTGCGGCGAGCATCGCAGCTGCCTGTATTGGCTGATCTTCGACGTCTGTTACAAGGCCCCGGTGGCAGGTTTTTGAAAACACTGATGTTGTTGAAATCATTTTTGAATAGTGCGTTAAGCGTGGCGACATCCTCTGTCTTTGTATGATCGAGAGGGAAGATATCGTATGCCCTTGCCTGTGTCCGTCTTTTGAGGTTTTCGAAGGCCCTGTTCTTTGCTTCTTCACTCTGGAAGTCGCTCATTACCCGCGCAAGCAGGTCGATTTCGTTAGACTCGGTGTAAAGACTTGCATAGCGAGCAAGCCATTCCTTGTACGAGGGAGATAGCAGCACAAGGCGGAGTGCGTCTTCCAAACGATTAGTTTCTCTCTTGTCCGGATTAACGAAAGCAACTTTTTCAGTCGCCGGTTGCTCCACTAATCCATGTAAGAGCGCGTTTTTAAAATCTGCGTATAACGAGTATTGTCGAGCATCTCTTCTGGGATCTTCAGGACCGTAGTCGTCTGCGGGCTTGCGCACCTGATCTTCCGGTATGTTAGAGTCAGACTGACCTTCGATCGAACTACCTACTTCGAGTCCGTCATGGTCGAACTTATGTTTGGCTATGGCTTCGACCAAAGCATTTTTGAGAATTTCATCGATAGACTCATGAAATACTATGGTTTCGATCAAATTTCCTTTGATTCTTTCACTGATTGGCTTGTTTCTGGCTATGACTTCGATCAAATCCTCTTTGAGTCTGGCTTCGATAGACTTATGTTCGACTATGGCTTTGATCAAGACTTCTTTGGGTCTGGTATCGGTATGTTGACCTTCGGGTCTGGTATTAGTAAGCTCATTTTCGGCATCAGGGGAGGTCAGCTCGAACCTGGTGAACTTGTATTTAACGGTGTCGTCATCATTCAGGGTAAAAACAATACGGTTGAGTTCAGGATAGGGCGTATTCTGCAAGGTTGACGGCCTACCAGAATCGCCATCGGTCGTTTGCTGAGGAACGACTGCTGACAGAGATCCTCGAACCGCAACAGCTGATTCTGCACGGATACCCTCTTTAGCCAACTCTCTCAGAACTTCAGGTATAACATAATCTTTCTGGCTAGCATCCAATACACCCGAAAAACCTGAAATGTCTTGTGCAGAGTTATCAAAAGAGAATGTTATAGTTTCTACAGTAGTATGTTTGGGAATCACCATCCTTAAAACCGATGATAGCTTTCCCACTAAGCTTCGTAAGTAAAAAAGTGAAAATCTATTCAAGTCGGTATTAAAGAAATAAAGGCTTCCAGTTATGATTACTTTAGTGTGTTTGCCAATATTTTTGGGTGGTGATCCTTGTATTCTTTCAAGCTTTTGCCTTCCAGACAAATAGACAATGTTGTACAAAACGTTGCTGTTTTTGTTCTCAGTGCGGTACTTGTTATAAAGTTTAAAACACTTTGTCAAAGTGGATTTTCTTTCGTCCTGACTCTTAGGATAATTAATCATTATTAATTCTTCTTGTGATTGTTCATGCACTGTTTGTAAATCGTCAATACTAAGGTCATAAGAACCCCTGTTATAGAAGGGATTGTTCGATAAGAATCCATCAATTGACTCGATTACAGTTATTTTTTTAAATCTGATATTTCTTAATCTTTCAAAAGCGTCATAACCTAATTTGGTGATGATCTCGTAGTCAACCTCCCCGGCATTATATGAAAGGTCAGTTAGCATTATTGCAGCTTTATTGATGTCAACGCTGGAGGGAAAAATGTTGTTTTCTGTATAGAATTGATTCATAGTCTTTTTTATCTCTGATATGAATCTTACTTTGTTTGTTGCTGATTCTTTTAAATTTCTTGCAGTTTTATGAAGAAGGCAGGTTTCATCAAGTTGTAGTTTGATCAGTGGATGTCTTTGGCGTGATATTACCATCAGTGGCTGGATTGAATTTTCAAGAACTACAGAGGCAGTGTCATCTACAAAATCTACTCTGTTACTTAAAAATATTTTATTTTGAGTATATCTGTTTAGATTATATTCCGGCAGTTTATCGAATATATCACTAAGAGTGCTTTCTGCTATGATACTTGCAATTAAACTAACTTGTTCTTTCGGCAGGTTTTTATCGTATGTCGTAAAATAAGGGCCAGGATCAGAAATAATTTTATCTGCAAACATTTTCTCTAAAAGAGTACGTATCTTAACTCTGTCAAGCTGCTTTTTCTCCTCGCCACTCAGTGTTGTCCCCGATATAGGGTTGCCCGAACTGTCCCTTTTTAGAAGGGGGCCAGTTTTCAGTTGTGGTAGTAGTCCTTTATCAATATACACCCCTCCAAGGTCGAACTCATGATACAATCCTATAAACCTTTCGGTTATTAAAGTGTCAGTGAAGCTTAAACTGTACCTGATAAATTCACTATATTCTTTTTCAATATCACTCGAGGTTCTATGAACTAGAGTCTTAGCAATGTGTACACTAATTTTATTTAACATGTTATTGGTTTTATTCCATTGGAAGATAAACGCCCTCTTTACATTATGTGAAAAGTCAGATTCCATTATGTCCTTACTTGTTATGCTTTCTCTTTCGCCGAGAAAACTATCAATTTCTTCCCAAATACTACTCTGCGCATTATCAACGGGAGAATTTTGTTCAACGCCTTGTTTTTTTTTCTCAGAAAGCAGCAGTGAATATAGGATTTTTTGGTATATCAAACGTTCGGGCGCCCATACGTGGAGTGTATAGTGCGGGTTCACCCAAGCCCATATTATTAGAAAACTAAACTCCCAACCTTCAACAGGACCGACAATACTGAAATGAATATTCTTGGATATTAGCATGATGACACCTGATAGATTAAGCCATACGGTTTCCCGAACGGGGGTGATACCTGACTTTTCAACGGTGTGATCAGAGAGCTTTAAATGCGCAAAAACCGCTACATGCAGTGTAGTATGGAACCCTGCCATGTTCCTCACAGAATTTGCACGTAAACTTCCGGTCTATCGCAATGACTTGATGAGCCTGCTTACTCAACCCTTACCCATCGTCGTCAAATTTAGCGGAGTCGTCAGGTTTAGCATCATTCCCTGGCTTGCCGATGGGATAAACGACGGGCTCTCGCCAATGCGACTGCCAGACAGGGCGCTGAGGTCCTGCACCAGTCGCTGGTAGTGCTGGTGCAGTTCCGTATCATTCAGGCTTGTTCCTACTGGCCGCTCACTATCCGATCCAATGTCGTTTTTCTTACCTCCGGCCAGGCTGCACAGATAATTCACCAGCCGTTGACCTCTGCCAATGATCTTGTTCAGAAAGGCCAGGGCGCCGTTGTCGCCATCGACACTGTCGTCCAGGGCTGACTGACTGTCATTCCTGTTGATCACAGCCATGGGGTTCAGGCTGACTTGTCCGCCTTTAAAGTGCAGGCTGGCCAGCACGTCCGGTTTCACCAGCGCCAGCGTCTGGTTGTTGCGGGTATTGATGATCCTGAAGGTCTGGCTTCCCAATGGAAGGGAGTGGTTGCTGCGGGTAAGGTTGCTGCTGCGGGTGAGATTACTCTGCGCCTGCGGGTCACACTGGCTGAACGCCACCTGTTCCGGGGTCAGGTCGGTAAAGAACAGGGCAGTGCTGTTATCACCCGACAATCGTCGTAAATCCGCCTTCGACCCGGACGACAGCAGGATATAATGCTTGCCATGGCTGTCGATTGTGCGGGCCGGCCTGCACGCCCGCAGGTCATAGACGTCATTACCAACACCACCGGCCAGCGGGCGGGTCCAGTCGAGGACGGCTTGCCACAGGCTGCTGTTGCCGGGCGTATCCAGCCTCCGGTTGTCACACCGGTCACCCCGGTTTGCCAGCACGTCTGGCCGTGCCGCGATGTTTCCCGAGGCTCCCAGCAACAGCAGGTCATGACCGCCCCATCCCCGGAGCGACCACTGTCGGGCGTCGGCACCAAGGTACAGAATGTTATTACGGCTATTGCCCCAGAGTCTCGCTGTCCCGTTGCCCACGCCGGACGAGCTGATCACGGCGGGTACAAACGGCCATGACTGGTAACCGCTGCCGGGTTCCGGTCCGCTTACCTGAACACTGCCCGGCTCCCAGCCCCACTGTCCTGTGCTGGTAATAAACACCTGACGTCTGACGTATGTGGGGTCCAGGGGCTCCAGTGTCAGTTTAATTCCGTCCATCGCCCGGTATGTGACGATTTTCACTGGCCGGTCCCGCTGGATGTACAGGGGGTTGCTGGCTGTGGCGTTGATGAATCGGAGGCGCTCGTTCCTGACCAGGCTGCTCACCGTGAGTGGCAAGACGACTCCCTGGCCAGAGTCCATCACCCGTGCCGCCAGATCGGATAACGACAGCTCAAGGTCACTGAACACCAGGGTTGTGGGCTGCAGGAACCGGTCGTGCTGTCTGGCCCAGACCTGTTGAATCTCGATCTTGGCTTCGCCGGTGGTAAACCGGTCGGACAGCATCAGGTTCTGACCCCGGCGCCAGGCAAGGAAGGGGAAAGCCGGTACATTCTTCAGTTCAATGCGGGTCTGTGCCCCGTCGTGATCGGTGTTATCTTCTTTAGCCAGGCCGGGATGGATGAGGATCCGGGCAAAAAACGACAAGTCAGTCTCATCCAGTTCAATCACGTCGGACCCGCCCTGGCCCTCCACCATGACCCCGAACCGCTGTCGGGTACCGTTCCGGACAAAGGCCACCTGGTGGTTGCGGTAGTAAGTGTCTAGCCGCAACGCTTTCAGGCTGATCTGCTCGCCCTCTGGAGTGCCTGACAGCAGCAGACCCTCGGCCATCACGGCGACCCTGCCAAAGGTGCCCAGTGACTGGTAACCCTTTTGGGTGACCCGGTACAGCATCTGGTTGCTCTGGTTATAAACGACCGTGCTCGTTGACTGAGGGAACGATAGCTTCCGGGTGCTGCCAATGACTCGCTGAACACCGTGCTCCTTGCCTGGCAAACCGAACAACAGTCTCTGTTGACGGGAACTCCGGCCCCGGTAATCCATCCAGGCTACCTGGGTTGGGGTATAGCCGGGGCGCAGCGTGAGGGCGATCAGTCCGATGTCGGCCCACTGTCGTATGCCCGCTGGCAGAGATTCCATCGCCTGATTAAAATCTTGCCGGGTCCAGAAGACTGGGCTGCCGGAGGTGTTTCTGGGCCCCATCAGGCTGAGGTCCAGCGCGACCAGGGCCAGACTCTCCCGGTTGCCCAGGTATTGGGCCTTCGGTGTCTCGATGCGCCACGCCCGGGCCCCTTCGTCCCACTGGTAGTTGCCTGGCAATCGGAAGCCACCGGACACGGTAAAAAGGCAGGGAACGGAGAGCAGGTCATCGAACTCACTGGGCACTCCGGCCAGGGAAACGGCGGCAGCCTGCCCACAAAAGGGATGGCCTTTGGCGCCCTGTTCAGGGCGGGGGAAAAACTCGAAAGCCTCCTCTTTACGGGTATCCGACAGGGCGAGCAGCTGGCCGTCGTCGTTCACCATGACCTCAAACTGGTCGCGGGTGTTGGCCGCCAGCAGGGTGTCGCTGCCCGGGTTGTACCAGAAGTCCAGTTTCCTGATCGCCCTGAACAGGCGGTGCCGGGGGATCGCGGTGATCGGTTTCAGCGGTACCAGCCCCACCGTTGCCGAGAACTGCTTACGGGCCTCTGTTACCAGGGTACGCAACTGTTTCTTAAGCGCACCGATGAAAAGCCGGGCACTGGCAGCGGTCCAGGTTCTGCCGGAGTGCATCTGGGGCAATTTGGCAAAGACCTGGTTGACTATCTGGCCCAGGTTCATGCTGTCCATCACCACGCCGGACTGAGCGGTGAACTGGCGCACACTCAGCGTATCGTTTGACTTGGCGATGGTCTGTCCGGTGTCCTCGACCTGCCAGTGCTCAAAGGATTCCGACTCCAGCGACAGGTTTTCGCTGACCACCCGGGTGTTGTCCCAGGCCTTGTCCGGTATCCACAGCCGGTGGCCACTGAGGGTATCGGCCAGGAGGCTGCTGGAGTGCGCCTGCACACGGGTAAAGATGGGGTGGGCGGCCATCTGTGCCAGGGTCCGGCGCTCGCCTGCCGGACGGATCACCTGGAAACCGGAACTCAGCCGCTGGATGTCCCCGGTGCGCCTGGTGCGATTGACGCCGGTGGTGTAATACAGGTTGCCGGAGTGCTCGCTGAACAAAATGTAGAAAACACCCTGACCCCATACCACCTTACGCACCGGCAGGTGATCCTCGCGCAGTGCCCTCTGGACAGGTTCACTGAGTTTTCTTAAAAATCTTCCGTCGTCTTTATTGATCGCCTGGCCGCCATCCAGAAAGCTGCTCACGAAAGCAATATGGTTTTGGTTGGCACCGTCATAAAAACCGGCCCTAAGGATACGACGTTTGACGTAATTATCGACGACCCGCAGGGAAATAAGATCCTGGTCGTATGTCGTTGTGTCGGATGCCGCTGCAGGTGGGATAGGAGGGACGCTGAGCTGGCCATCCAGGGTTTCTGCCGCAATCACCTGGTGAGTCAGCTGACCGGACGGGCTGGCCGTCAACAGGTAATAATAGGGAGGATCAAACACCAGCAATTGTGACTCATCTTTGTTCGGCATTACCTTTGAGATATGGCGGCCAAACACAAACAAATCGGCATTCAACTCACCGAAGTGCCTGATTTCCCGGGTCAGTGCCTCCTTATTCTGGAGTAACACCTTGCCGTTGGCGGAGTCAAAAAAATAGTAGCCGATAGCCGGGTTCCCCTGGACGGGTTGCACCTGGGCATCGGCAGCAATGAACCGGATTTCCTGACTGTTGAAGGTATCGTACGAAAGTCGGATCCGGTCTAACTTATCCCAGTCCGCCCTGGCCAGTCCCAGCTTGCCGGGGAAGCAGCGGTAGGGTTTTTTGCGATACTCATCGGCCTCACGTTCACAGTCCTTCTGGTGTTGCACCCAGAACGGGTACGGTATTTTGCGTGACGACTTGAGCCACCAGTTCGGCGCCCGGGCCATACAGCGTGCAAGGACCCGGGGTGAGGCGTCACAGTCTTTCAGCTCCAGCGGCAGGAACCGGCTGGCCGCGGTGTAACGGCTCATGATTCTTTGCAGTTTTGACGACCTTGACGACCTGTCATTCAGTGTTCCAGTGTCGTGCAATCGGTGGATCACTTTGCCTTCCGGCCGCCATTCAAACAGTGCGTTGGGATCCTGGGCCATTACTTGATACGAGGAGGATGGCCCCGGTACAGGAAACCGGAAAAGAGCCTGACCCAGCCTGATGTCCCAGGTTGGGTTCCTGGTCTGACTCAGCCAGGACTGACAGTTTTGTATCTGGTCATCCCGCTCGGTAATGCAGGCGTAGGGGAGCGGGCCGTCGTGGTTCAACACCCAGGTAGAGGCCGTCTCGCGGGGGTGAATGCGGATAACGTGGAAACCGTTGGATATCAGGACGTTGGTGTTTTTGGCCCCTTTAGGACTCCCTTCAGGGCTGTACAGGTCATAATCCAGCAGCATTTCGAATTTGCCTGAGACCCGGCGAAAGACGAGGGTGTGATCTTTGTCATCGAGATACAGGCTGCTGGTTGACTTACGGTACTCCAAACCGTCGGTACGGGTGAACATCTGGATAAGGTATTTATAGTGGTAACGGATACTACATTTACCAGAGCCAAGGGGTTCACAATTTGTGAGCCGGGTGCTTTTTACCTTTTTCTGGTAAAACCGTTTCAGCTTGCCGTCGCTGACGGCATCCAGAAACTGTGCACCGGGAGAACTGCTGTCTGGCGCACTCCCTGGATCAAAACGCTGGTAGGGAGTGTAGCGGAGTCTGACCTTCCACTGAGGTAAGGCGGGCATGAAAATATTTTCTTTACCGGTCATCTGCTTCAGGTTGTGGAACACCCCGTTTGAGCATTGGTAGCCGGTTAAACGCGACTCCGTCCGGCACAATGTTGCCAGGGCGTCGCCGATCAGGTTAAAGGTGTCAGGGGAGTATTCGATCCGGTTGATGTCGCTGGCGCATTCCTCTATAGGGGCGCCCTCTACGTAGGGCTGATCCTTACAGCGTTTCCAGTCGTCTTTTTTTCCGGCGACGAAGGTTGTCTGGAATGAATAGCCGCCACCGTAGGTCAGGGTCTGGTTCACCAGGTTGATCGACTGGATATTCAGGGCCAGGAGGCTTTTGCCATCCCCGCTCGTCAACGCATTGAGGGTCTGGTTGTTGGCCTGGTTGTTGGTCAGGAAGCTTTCGGGGTCCAGCTGGGCGTGGATCAGGTCAAAGATTTTTGCCGCCTTGAGACTGCCTACCTGCACGCTGGGAAGCAGAGAGGGTACAGAACGACCGGCTATTTTACCCAGCCTGCCGACTTTTTTCAGACCCGCGGGGAGCTTGTCCGGCAAGGAAATCTTGGGTAGCTTTGGTGCTTTCTGACCGGAAGGAATTGACGGCAGGATGACTGGAGTGATGGCCTTGATCCCGTGCCGTCCGACATTGGCTATGTCAATCAATTGTAATGCCAACGACGTATAAAAAAACGTCTTTCGCCCGATATAAATCTGCCGTTCGGTGACCGTCATATTTCGGGATGGGGGCTGGCTGTAATGGTGTCCCACGGGAGAAATCCCGGCTAGCAGGTCGTAAAGGCCTATAAAAGACGCCAGCCTGTTCATATTGGCGTTGGCGGTTCTTTTCCCTTTGACCAGCGATGGCAAGCCTTGACGACCCGTCCTCTGGAGAAAGCCCCGGAAGCGGTCAAAAGCTCCGGACGTAAACCGGATGTTCTTTCGGGCCAGGGTATCGGGCTCCATAAAGTCTATGCGCCAGCCCCGGCCATCCCGACGAAGGGTATCCAGTTGCGGGATCATGCTGTCGGGGAGTGAGTGCCGGGCTTTAATGTCCCCCAGGGCAGTGTCAAACTCCAGCAGCCGCTGCCTGAATTCGGCTCGTTCAGAGGCCACACCTGAGAGACTGTCTTTAGTCCGGGGCTGTACCGGAACCGAAAGGTGGCTGGGCGGCAAATAGCGGAGGGGGGCTTTTGAATCCGATGGCCGGGGTGACATCAGCACAGTCGTTTCGCCGGGAAGTAGCCGGTACTCCGGTTGTCCGGTGCCCGGGGAGCGCAGCACAAGGTTTTCAATCGCCGGGCGGTCCTTCGGCATCAGGCGCTGGATATCTTTCACCAGTCGTTTGAAAACATGGGGGCTGCGGCTTCTGGGCTCGATAATCAGCTCGCCCACCAGGGGTTTGCCGTTGGCGGGCGATTGGGTCATAAAGGTTTTCAGGCCGTTCAGAGCCGTGATTCCGCGGGACTGGTTGCTGCTGGCAAGATCGCTGACGGTCAGGCTGGCGATGTGGCCGTCCGGGGTAAAGTCGACCAGTGTCGTCAAAGCATGGGCGATCAGTCTGGCTGGCCGACCGAGGACGGTGACGCGATTGCCGTCTCCCCCGGCGATGGCCGACTGAACCCGGCCATCGGGTGTGAGCAGCACATAACCGGCAGAGGGAGTAGCTTTCAGCAACAGGGGCTGGCCACTCAAGGTCTCGTCTTTTATCTGCTGTTGAGCACGGGTAAACGAATTCTCGTCCAGGGCAATGACCGAGTGCACGTCCCGGACGTGGGCTAATGCGTCCTTGCCTTCGAGGCGACGAAACCGGGTGAAAAAATCCTGCAGCCGACGCTCACTTTCGTCGGAGGGTTCGCGCAGGGCGATATCAATTTTTTCCCTGTCGTTGCCAAGAAAGAGTTGAGTTTCGGGGCCGGAAAGTAACCGGAGGGCATACTCCAGATTTTTGCGGCGAGCATCGCAGCTGCCGGTACCGGCTGATCTTCGACGTCTGTCACAAGCCCCTTGTGGCGGGACCGGGAGAACACTCACGTTGTCGAAATCCCTTTTGAATTTTGCGTTAATTTCGGCGGCACCTTCCGGCGTTTTAATATCGATATTGTAAATATGGTATGCGTCTTTCCCTACTCGTTTTTTGATGTTTTCAAAGGCCCTGGTCTTTGCTTCTTTACTCGCGAAGTGTTCTATCTCCCGCTCAAGCCGATCGATTTGATCGTTGGGAAAACGTCTTTTATAGCGCGCAAGCCAGTCAGTGTACGAGGAAGATTGCCCCAACAGTCTGAGTGTTTCTCTCAAACGCGTGGTTTCTCCTTCATCCGGATGGACGAAAGCAGCTTTTTCGGTCGGCGGTTGTTGCACTAATCCAAAATAGATCGCTTCCTGGAAATTTGTGTAGTATGAGAATTTGCTGGCATCTATTCTATTATCAATCGGTTCATAAGTGGGTAACCTGTTTTCGGATCTGGCAGAGGCAGAATCGTCCTGGTCTCTGTCACCGGCATACATTTTTTCGACAAGGGCTTGGACTGAATCCTTCCCGAGTCTGGGATCGGTCGAACCCTGCGAATTCTCAACGACTACGGATTCGAACAACTGATCTGCGAACATGGATTCGTGAATGTCAATGTTGGGTCTGGGATAAAACTCTTTATCAGGGTCAAGCGAGGCCAACCCGAACTTGGCTTTGTATGTAACGGTGTTGTCTTCATTAAGGGACAAAACAATACGGTTGAGTTCAGGATCGGGCGTATCTCTCGAGGTTGACGGCCTGTCAGGATCACCACCGGTAGTTTGCCGGGGAATGCCTGCTGATAAGTATCCCCGAACTGCAACAGCAGAATTTGTACGGATACCTTCTTTGGCCAACTCCCTCAGAACTTCAGGTACAATATAATCTTTCTGGTCAGCACCCAACACACCCTCAGAACCTGGAATGTTTTGTGCAGAGTTATCAAAAGAGAATGCTATGTTTTGTACGGTGGTATTCTCTGGGATCACTGCCCTTAAAATTGATGATAGCTTTCTCACTAAGAGCAGGGAGTTAGTGGAATTAATCTCACTCGACTCGGTAGCAGAGAAATCAAGACTTCCAGTAATAAAGACTTTAGTGTCTTCGCCGATATTTTTGAATGGTGTTCCTAAAATTGTATTAATTTCTAGTGATTTACTTCGATCAGAATAAACAACGTCATACAAGACGCTCTTGCCTTTTGGAGTGCGATACCTGATATGTTTTTCATAACTCTGCCTCGCAGACTCTCCATTGTCCTTAAATCCGGGTATATTAATCATTATGAACTTGTCGTATGGTCGCCTAAGCGCTGAGTCTGGCAGGTCAGAATCAGTGCCATAAGAGTTCATGCTATAGAAGGGGTTTTCCTCTGAGAAGCTCTTAATTTGAGAGATTATAGGCTTTCCCCCGGAAACGGTTCTTTCTAATCTTTTAAAAGCGTCATAACCTAGTTTAGCGAGAATCCGGTGGTCAAGATCCCCGTTATTATATGAAAGCTCCGCTAACATGGTTGCAATGCTATAGATTTCTTCGTTGTAGGCAGGATCTCTATGTTTATTGAATTCATTCAGAGACTTGATTATCTCCGTTATGCGTCTTTCTTTGCTTGTTTCATTGTTTTTGAATTTTTCTAAAATGCTGTGGAAGAATATGGTTTCTTCAAGTACTTTGTTGATCAGTGGGTTATTTGGGAAAGCTTCCAACATCATTGGTGTGATTGAATCATCGTGGAGTCCGGCTTTAATCTTGTCTTGAGCAATTAAAGTTCTACCGAAAAATATTTTATTGTCACTAACTCTGTCTGTTATACGATCACTCAGTGAAAGAAATAGTTTGCCAGGAAAGTTTTCTTCTACGACACTTTTAATTCGATTTAATTGTTCTTGTGACAGGTTTATATCGTCTATCTTGAAATAACGGTCAGGATCAGGAATAAGTTTACGTTCAAACATATCTTCCAAAACAGCACGTACCTTAGCTCTTTCTAGCTGCTCTCTCTCACTACTGTCCACTTCCCTTCCCGATGTAGGCTTGCTCGAGATGCCGCTTTTTTCAAAGGGCCCAGTCTCCAGTGCCGGTAGCAGTCCTCTATCAACATATACCCCTCCTTCAGATTGTTGACGAGAAATCCCTACAGCTCTTTCGGCTATCACAGGTTTTTTAAGGCTTAAGGCGTACTTGATATATTCACTGTGTTGTCGTTCAAAATCAGAAGTATCTTCTTTGACATTAGACATGCCAATGGTTTTTCGAATTTGATTTAACACATCGTTGGTTTTATTCCATTGGGTGGTAAACAACCTCTTTACACTGTCTGAAAAATCGGCTTTCATTATATCCAATTTTTCTATGTCATCGTTTTCACCCATAAAAGCATCGATTTTTTGCCAGATACTACGCCTCAACCATGCAATATCAGGGGGATAATCTGTTTCAATCGTTTGTTGTATTCTCTCAGAATACAGCAACAAATATAGAATTCTTTTGTATATCAAGGCTTTGGGAGCCCATACATAGATAGCATGGTTCTTGTTCGCCAAGGCCCATGCTTTCAGACAAATAGACTCCCAACTTTCAGCAGGACCGACAATAGCAAAATGAATCTTCTTGGGTATGGTTGGCATGATAACACCTGATAGATTGAACTACATGATTTTCAGAAGGGTTGTGATACCTGTCTTTTCACCGGCGTGGCCAGAGGCGTCTAAATGCTTAAAAACCGCACCATTGCAGTCTAGCTCGGAATTGAGAAGTTGACCTGATTAGTCGTTCTATAAAATAAATTGTCGTCTTTTTAAGCATGGGCAGTTCCTGACAATCAGCCCTGACCCATCGTCGTCAAAGGTTGCGGACTCGTCAGGTTTTGTATCATTCCCCGGCTTTTCGATGGGATAAACGACGGGCTTTCGCCACTGCGACTGCCAGACAGGGCGCTGAGGTCCTGCACCAGTCGCTGGTAGTGCTGGTACAGTTCCGTATCATTCAGGCTTGTTCTTCCTGGCCGCGCACTATCCGATCCAATGTCGTTTTTCTTAACCCCGGCCAGGCTGCACAGGTAATTCACCAGCCGTTGACCTCTGCCAATGATCTTGTTCAGAAAGGCCAGGGCGCCGTTGTCGCCATCGACACTGTCGTCCAGGGCCAACGCACTATCGTTTCTGTTGATCACCGTCATGGGGTTCAGGCTGACTTGTCCGCCTTTAAAGTGCAGGCTGGCCAGCACGTCCGGTTTCACCAGCGCCAGCGTCTGGTTAGTGCCGGTATTGATAATCCTGAGAATCTGGCTCTGCAATGGAAGAGAGTGGTTGCTGCGGGTAAGGTTGCTCTGCGCCTGCGGGTCACACTGGCTGAACGCCACCTGTTCCGGGGTCAGGTCGGTAAAGAACAGGGCAGTGCTGTTATCACCCGACAATCGTCGTAAATCCGCCTTCGACCCGGACGACAGCAGGATATAATGCTTGCCATGGCTGTCGATTGTGCGGGCCGGCCTGCACGCCCGCAGGTCATAGACGTCATTACCAACACCACCGGCCAGCGGGCGGGTCCAGTCGAGGACGGCTTGCCACAGGCTGCTGTTGCCGGGCGTATCCAGCCTCCGGTTGTCACACCGGTCACCCCGGTTTGCCAGCACGTCTGGCCGTGCCGCGATGTTTCCCGAGGCTCCCAGCAACAGCAGGTCATGACCGCCCCATCCCCGGAGTGACCACTGTCGGGCGTCGGCGCCAAGGTACAGAATGTTATTGCGGCTATTGCCCCAGAGTCTCGCTGTCCCGTTGCCCATGCCGGACGAGCTGATCACGGCGGGTACAAACGGCCATGACTGGTAACCGCTGCCGGGTTCCGGTCCGCTTACCTGAACACTGCCCGGCTTCCAGCCCCAGTGTCCTGTGCTGGTAATAAACACCTGACGTCTGACGTATGTGGAGTCCAGGGGCTCCAGTGTCAGTTTAATCCCGTCCATCGCCCGGTATGTGACGATTTTCACTGGCCGGTCCCGCTGGATGTACAGGGGGTTGCTGGCTGTGGCGTTGATGAATCGGAGGCGCTCGTTCCTGACCAGGCTGCTCACCGTGAGTGGCAAGACGACGCCCTGGCCAGAGTCCATCACCCGTGCCGCCAGATCGGATAACGACAGCTCAAGGTCACTGAACACCAGGGTTGTGGGCTGCAGGAACCGGTCGTGCTGTCTGGCCCAGACCTGTTGAATCTCGATCTTGGCTTCGCCGGTGGTAAACCGGTCGGACAGCATCAGGTTCTGACCCCGGCGCCAGGCAAGGAAGGGGAAAGCCGGTACATTCTTCAGTTCAATGCGGGTCTGTGCCCCGTCGTGATCGGTGTTATCTTCTTTAGCCAGGCCGGGATGGATGAGGATCCGGGCAAAAAACGACAAGTCAGTCTCATCCAGTTCAATCACGTCGGACCCGCCCTGGCCCTCCACCATGACCCCGAACCGCTGTCGGGTACCGTTCCGGGCAAAGGCCACCTGGTGGTTGCGGTAGTAAGTGTCCAGCCGCAACCCTTTCAGTTTGATCGTTTCGGCTCGGGGGGTTCCTGACAGCAGCAGACCCTCGGCCATCACGGCGACCCTGTTAAAGGTTCCCAGAGACTGGTAACCCCCGGAGGTGACCCGGTAAAGCATCTGTTTGTCTGGACTATAAACGACCGTAGCCTTTGACCGAAGAAACCAGGAACTCTTTTTATCGGCGCCCGTGGTTTGGCCAATCAGTTGCTGAACACTGTGCTCCTTGTCAGGCAGGCCGAAAAACAGTCTCTGTTGCCCGGAATACCGGCCCCGGTAATCTACCCAGGCTGTCTGGGTTGGGGCGTAGCTGGAGCCTAGCCTGAGGGCGATCAGTCCGGCGTCGATCCGCGACCGAACACCCAATGGCAGGGTTCTCATGGCCCAGTCGAAATCTTGCAGGGCCCGGAAGAGTCGGTTGTCGGAGGTTTTTCCGGGCCTCACCCGGCTGAGGTCCAGGCTCACCAGGGCCAGACTCTCCCGGTTGCCCAGGTATTGGGCCTTCGGTGTCTCGATGCGCCACGCCCGGGCCCCTTCGTCCCACTGGTAGTTGCCTGGCAATCGGAAGCCACCGGACACGGTAAAAAGGCAGGGAACGGAGAGCAGGGCATCGAACTCAGCGGGCACTCCGTTCAGCGGAAAGCTGACAGCGTTCCCACAAAAGGCATGGCCTATGGCGCGCTGTTCAGGGCGGGGGAAAAACTCGAAAGCCTCCTTTTTGTGGGTATTCGACAGGGCGAGTAGCTGTCCGTCGTCGTTCACCATGACCTCAAACTGGTCGCGGGTGTTGGCCGCCAGCAGGGTGTCGCTGCCCGGGTTGTACCAGAAGTCCAGTTTCCTGATCGCACTGAACAGGGGGTGGTCGACGATCGCGCTGATGGGTCTCAGCGGCACCAGCCCCACCGTGGCCGAGAATGCCTCCCGGGCCCCTTTCACCCGGTCCCGCAGCAGTTTCTTCAGCTCACGGATGAAAAAACGGGCACTGGCGATGGTCCAGGTGGTTCTGCCGGGGTGTTCAATGGTCAGTTTGGCGAAGATCAGGTTGACTACCCGGCCCAGGTTCAGGCTGTCCATCACCACGCCAGATTGGGGGGTGAACTGGTGCACACTCAGGGTATCGTTCGACTTGGCGACGATCTGCCCGGTGGCTTCGACCCGCCAGTTCTTAAAGGGTCCTGACTCCACCGACAGGTTTTCACTGACCACCCGGGTGTTGTCCCAGGCCTTGTCCGGTATCCACAGCCGGTAGTCACCGTTGGTATCGACCAGGAGGCTGCCGGAGTGCGCCTGCACATGCCTGAAGACGCCGGTGCTGGCCATCTTTGCTTTTGCCAGCGCTCGCTTCTCGCCTGCCGGGCGGATCAACTGGAAACCGGAGTTCAGCCGCTGGACGCCCCCGGGGCGATTCACGTCAGTGCTGAGGTAATACAGGTTGCCGGAGTGCTTGCTGAACAAAATGAAGTGAACACTCTCCCGCACCACCTTGTGGACCGGCAGGTGCTCTTCGTCCAGAGCCTTTCGGACACGCTCATTGATCGTCCGTAAGCCGCTTTCGTCGTTTTTATTGTTCGGCACGTCGCCATCCATCAGACTGTTCAGGAAAGTAATATGGGTTTGGGTGGCATCGTCATAAAAACCGGCCCTAAGGATACGACGTGTGTCGTTGTCATCGACATCCCGCATGGGAATCAGTCCATGGTCGGATGTCGTTGTGTCGGATGTCGTTGTGCCGGGCGCCGCTACAGGTGGCACAGGAGGTACGCTGAGCTGGCCATCCAGGGTTTCTGCCGCAATCGCCCGGTGAGTCAGCTGACCGGACGGGCTGGCCGTCAACAGGTAATAATAGGGGGCATCAAATACCAGCAATTGTGACTCATCTTTGTTCGGCATTATCTTTGAGACATGGCGGCCAAACGAGCTGGCATTCAACTCACCAAAGTGCCAGATTTCCCGGGTCAGTAACTCCTTATTCTGGAATAACACCTTGCCATTGGCGGAGTCAAAAAAATAGTAGCCGATAGCCGGGTTCCCCTGGACGGGTTGCAGCTGGGCCGGTTGCAGCTGGGCATTGGCAGCAATGAACCGGATTTTCAGATGGTTGAAGGTATCGTACCAAAGCCGGACCTGGTCTAATTGTTCCCAGTCCGCTTTGGCCAGTCCCAGCTTGCCAGGGAAGCAGCGGTAAGGTTTCTTGAGATACTCATTGACCTGTCGGTCACAGTCCTGCTTGTGTTGCAGCCAGGCCGGGTTCTGCTCGACCCGCGAGGGCCGATCAGGTCTCACGGGTAACGGGTCAGAGGCACCTTTCATCGCCCACCGGTTTGGTTTTTTGACAGCCAACCAGACTGTTCGCCACTGCTCCGGCGCTCTGGCCATACAGCGTTCACGGACCCGGGTTGAGGCGTCGCAGTCCTTCATCTCCAGCGGCAAAAACCGGCTGGCCGCGGTGTAGCGGCTCATGATTCGGTTCAGTTTCGACGCCCCTGATAGCCCGTCATTCAGTGATCCAGTGTCGTATAATCGATGGATCACTTTGCCGTGCGACTGCCACTCAAACTGTGCGTTGGCATCTTCGGCCACCACTTTATACGGAGAGGATGGCCTCGGTTCAGGAAACTCGAAACGGGTCTCACCCAGCATGATGTGCCGGATTCGGTCCCCGAAATAGTTCTGCGAGGACCAGCAGCGATGTTCCTGGTCAGCCTGCTCGGTAATACAGGCATAGGGAACCTGACCGTCGTAGTTCAACACCCAGGTAGAGGCCGTCTGCCCGGGGTGGACGCGAATGTAATGAGCTCCGTCTGACATCAGGATGCAGGTTTTATTCCCGTTAGGCCTATACAGGTCATAATCCAGCAGTTTGGAAAATTCGTCTGAGACCTCACGAAAAACGACGATGTGATCCTTGTCATCAAGATACAGGCTGCTGGTTGACTGACGGTACACCAAACCGTCGGTATGAGTGAACATCTGGATAAGGTATTTATAGTGGTAACGGGTGCTACATTCATCAAAGCCACGGGCTCCACAGTATTTGATCCGGGTGCTTATTACCTTTTTCTGGTAAAACCGTTTCAGCTTGCTGTCGCTGACGGCATCCAGAAGCTGTGCACCGGGAGAACTGCTGTCTGGCGCACTCCCTCGAGGAAAACGATCGTAGGGAGTGTAGCGGAGCCTGACCTCCCACTGGGGTAAGGCGGGCATGAAAATGTTGTTTTTACCGGTCATCTGCCTCAGGTTGTGGAACACCCCGTTTGAGCATTGGTAGCCGGTTAAACGCGACTCCGTCCGGCACAATGTCGCCAGGGCATCGTCAATCAGGTTAAAGAGACCCGAGGCGTACTCGATCCTGTTAATGTCGGTGGCGCAATCCTGTATAAGGCCGGCCTCTACATAGGGCTCATCCTTACAGCGTTTCCAGTCGTCTTTTTTTCCGGCGACGAAGGTTGTCTGGTATGAATAGCCGCCACCGTAGGTCAGGGTCTGGTTCATCAGGTTGATCGACTGGATATTCAGGGCCAGGAGGCTTTTGCCATCCCCGCTCGTCAACGCATTGAGGGTCTGGTTGTTGGCCTGGTTGTTGGCCAGGAAGCTTTCGGGGTCCAGCTGGGCGTGGATCAGGTCAAAGATTTTTGCCGCCTTACCCGAGGCGTCCCGTAATTTTTTAAAGGCCAGCTTCTCTGCCCGGCTCTTGTAATCGAGATTAAAAAGCGTCCTGATATGGTGCATGATCCCACCAAGCACGATCCCCAAGACTGGATTGACAAGCACTAACCCGATGGAGATAGCCGTATCCACCGACTCAAAGATCACCCTGGATTCCATGAGTTTCTTAACTTCCGGATCCTCTTCGTTCTCATATTCAATGATGGTCAGGGTGAGACTGCCTACCTGCACGCTGGGAAGCAGAAAGGGTACAAAACGACCGGCTGTTTTACCCAGCCTGCCGACTTTTTTCAGACCCACGGGGAGCTTGCCCGGCACGGAAATCTTGGGTAGCTTTGGTGCTTTCTGACCGGAAGGAATTGACGGCACGATGACTGGAGTGATGGCCTTGATCCCGTGCCGTCCGACATTGGCTATGTCAATCAATTGTAATGCCAACGACGTATAAAAAAACGTCTTTCGCCCGATATAAATTTGCCGCTCGGTGACCGTCATATTCTGGGATGGGGGCTGGCTGTAATGGTGTCCCACGGGAGAAATCCCGGCTAGCAGGTCGTAAAGGCCTATAAAAGACGCGAGCCTGTTCATATTGGCGTTGGCGGTTCTTTTCCCTTTGACCAGCGATGGCAAGCCTTGACGACCCGTCCCCTGGAGAAAGCCCCGGAAGCGGTCAAAAGCTCCGGACGTAAACCGGATGTTTTTTCGGACCAGGGTGTCGGGTTCCAAAAAGTCCATGCGCCAGCCCCGGCCATCCCGACGGAGGGTATCCAGTTGCGGGATCATGCTGTCGGGGAGTGAGTGCCGGGCTTTAATGTCCCCCAGGGCGGTGTCCAACTCCAGCAGCCGCTGCCTGAATTCGGCCCGTTCAGAGGCCACACCTGAGAGACTGTCTTTGGTCCGGGGCGGCACCGGAACCGAAAGGTGGCTGGGCGGCAAATAGCGGAGGGGGGCTTTTGAATCCGATGGCCGGGGTGACACCAGCACCGTCGTTTCGCCGGGAAGCAGCCGGTAATCCGGTTGTCCGGAGCCCGGGGAGCGCAGCACAAGGTTTTCAATCGCCGGGCGGTCCTTCGGCATCCGGTGCTGGATATCTTTCACCAGTCGTTTGAAAACATGGGGGCTGCGGCTTCTGGGCTCGATAATCAGCTCGCCCACCAGGGGTTTGCCGTTGGCGGGCGATTGGGTCATAAAGGTTTTCAGGCCGTTCAGAGCTGTGATTCCGCGGGACTGGTTGCTGCTGGCAAGATCGCTGACGGTCAGACTGGCGATGTGGCCGTCCGGGGTAAAGTAGACCAGTGTCGCCAAAGCATGGGCGATCAGTCTGGCTGGCCGACCGAGAATGGTGACGCGGTTGCCGTCTCCCCCGGCGATGGCCGACTGAAC
This sequence comes from Endozoicomonas sp. 8E, assembly GCF_032883915.1. Taxonomy (NCBI): domain Bacteria; kingdom Pseudomonadati; phylum Pseudomonadota; class Gammaproteobacteria; order Oceanospirillales; family Endozoicomonadaceae; genus Endozoicomonas; species Endozoicomonas sp. 8E. Next base: position 2,710,716 of record NZ_CP120717.1, read on the forward strand.
CCGGCCATCGGGTGTGAGCAGCACATAACTGCCAGAGGGGGTGGTTTTCAGCAACAGGGGTTGGCCACTCAGGGTCCCGTCTTTTATCTGCTGTTGAGCGCGGGTAAACGAATCTTCGTCCAGGGCAATGATCGAGTGCATGCCGCGGACGTGGGCTAATGCGTCCTTACCTTCGAGGCGACGATACCGGGTGAAAAAATTCTGCAGCAAGCGCTCACTTTCGTTGGAGGGTTCGCGCAGGGCGATATCAATTTTTTTCCTGTCGTTGCCAAGAAAGAGTTGGGTTTCGGGGCCGGAAAGTAACCGGAGGGCATACTCCAGATTTTTGCGGCGAGCATCGCAGCTGCCGGTACCGGCTGATCTTCGAGGCCTGCGACAAGCCCCTTGTGGCCGGGCCGGGAGAACACTCACGTTGTCGAAATCCCCTTTGAATTTTGCGTTAATTTCGGCGGCACCTTCCGGCGTTTTAATATCGATATTGTAAATATGGTATGCGTCTTTCCCTACTCGTTTTTTGATGTTTTCGAAGGCCCTGGTCTTTGCTTCTTTACTCGCGAAGCGTTCTATCTCCCGCTCAAGCCGATCCATGTGATCGTTGGGAAAACGTCTTTCATAGCGCGCAAGCCAGTCAGTGTACGAGGAAGATTGCCCCAACAGTCTGAGTGTTTCTCTCAAACGCGTGGTTTCTCCTTCATCCGGATGGACGAAAGCAGCTTTTTCGGTCGGCGGTTGTTGCACTAATCCAAAATAGATCGCTGTCTGGAAATCTTCGTAGTATGAGAATTTGCTGGCATCTATTCTGTTATCAATCGGTTCATAAGTGGGTAACCTGTTTTCGGATCTGGCAGAGGCAGAATCGTCCTGGTCTCTGTCACCGGCATACATTTTTTCGACAAGGGCTTGGGCTGAATCCTTCCCGAGTCTGGGATCGGTCGAACCCTGCGAATTCTCAACGACTACGGATTCGAACAACTGGTCTGCGAACATGGATTCGTGAATGTCAATGTTGGGTCTGGGATAAAACTCTTTGTCAGGGTCAAGCGAGGTCAACCCGAACTTGGCTTTGTATGTAACGGTGTTGTCTTGATTTAGGGTAAAAACAATACGGTTGAGTTCAGGATCGGGCGCATCCCTCGAGGTTGACGGCCTGTGAGGATCTCCACCGGAAGTTTGCCGGGGAATGCCTGCTGATAGGTATCCCCGAACTGCAACAGCAGAATTTGCACGGATACCTTTTTTGGCCAACTCCCTCAGAACTTCAGGTACAATATAATCTTTCTGGTCAGCACCCAATACACCCACAGAACCTGGAATGTCTTGTGCAGAGTTATCAAAAGAGAATGCTATGTTTTGTACGGTGGTATTCTCGGGGATCACCTTGATTAAAACTGATGATAGCTTTTTCACTAAGAATTGGTAGTAGATGGAATTAATGTCATCCGACCCGTTATCAGTTAAATCATAATCTCCAGTAATGAAGACTTTAGTGTCTTCGCCGATATTTTTGAATGGTGTTCCTAAAGTTGTTGTAATTTCTAGTCTTTCACTTCGATCAGAATAAACAAATTCATACAAGACGCTCTTGCCTTTTGGAGTGCGATACCTAATATATTTTTCATAACTCTGCCTCTCAGACTCTCCACCGTCCCCAGCCATGGGCGTATTAATCATTATGAGTTTCTCGTATGGTCGCCTAAGCGCTGAGTCTGGCAAGTCAGAATCAGTGCCATAAGAGTTCATGCTATAGAAGGGATTTTCCTCTGAGAAGCTCCTAATTCGAGAGATTATAGGTTTTCTCCTGAAAACGGTTCTTTCTAATCTTTCAAAAGCGTCATAACCTAGTTTAGCGAGAATCCGGTGGTCAAGTTCCCCGTTATTATATGAAAGCTCCGCTAACATGACTGCAATTCTATAGGTTTCTTCGTTGTAGGCAGGACCTCTATGTTTATTGAATTCATGCAAAGACTTGTTGATCTCCATTATGCGTCTTTCTTTGCTTGTTCCATTGTGTTTAAATTTTTCTAAAATACTGTAAAAAAATGTGGTTTCTTCAAGTACTTTGTTGATCAGTGGGCTATTTGGGAGAGCTTCCAGCATCATTGGTTTGATTGAATCATCGTGGTTTCCGGCTTTAATCTTGTCTTGAGTAATTACAGTTCTACCGAAAAATATTTTATCGTCACTAAATCTGCTCGTTGGGCGGTCACTCAGTGTAAAAAATAGTCTGCTACAAGTGTTTTCTTTTATGACACTTTTAATTCGATTTAATTGTTCTTGTGACAGGTTTATATCGTCTATCTTGAAATAACGGTCAGGATCAGGAATAAGTTCACGTTCAAACATATCTTCCAAAACAGCACGTACCTTAGCTCTTTCTAGCTGCTCTCTCTCACTACTGTCCACTTCCCTTCCCGATGTAGGCTTGCTCGAGATGCCGCTTTTTTCAAAGGGCCCAGTCTTCAGTGCCGGTAGCAGTCCTCTATCAACATATACCCCTCCTTCAGATTGTTCACGAGAAATCCCTATGGCTCTTTCGGCAATCACAGGTTTTTTAAGGCTTAAGGCGTACTTGATATATCCACTGTGTTGTCGTTCAAAATCAGAAGTATCTACTTTGACATTAGACATGCCAATGGTTCTTCGAATTTGATTTAACACATCGTTGGTCTTATTCCATTGGGCGGTAAACAACCTCTTTACACTGTCTGAAAAATCGGCTTTCATTATGTCCAATTTTTCTATGTCATCGTTTTCACCCATAAAAGCATCGATTTTTTGCCAGATACTACGCCTCAACCATGCAATATCAGGGGGATAATCTGTTTCAATCCTTTGTTGTATTCTCTCAGAATACAGCAACAAATATAGAATTCTTTTGTATATCAAGGCTTTGGGAGCCCATACATAGATAGCATGGTTCTTGTTCGCCCAGGCCCATACTTTCAGACAAATAGGCTCCCAACCTACAGCAGAACCGACAAGAGCAAAATGAATCTTCTTGGGTATGGATCGCATGGTAACACCTGATAGATTGAACTACATGATTTTCAGAAGGGTTGTGATACTTGTCTTTTCACCGGCGTGGCCAGAGGCGTCTAAATGCTTAAAAATCGCACCATTGCAGTCTAGTACATCACTCCGATTTGATCGTCGGGTAAAGCTTCTTGAGTTTTACCCGAGCATCCTCGGTCGTAAATCGCCATTCCATTTTGCTTTCTACACCATTACGCTGGGACTCCCACGCTTCAATCTCTGATTTCAGTGCGGCCTGATCGGGTATGCGTCTACTTAAACACTGACGACTGAGAATACTCAATTCAATCTCTGCCATGTTGAGCCAGCTTCCATGCTTGGGTGTATAGATGATTTCCAACTTACTGGCCAACCGATGAGCCTCTCCTGGTTCAAAGGCTTTATAAAGAGATGCAGGTGTATGTGTGTTCAGGTTATCCATGACAAGACGGATGACATCAGCTTTTGGGAAGTGAACATCAACCAGCTGTTTGATCTGGTGAGCCCAGTCGCAGGCAGTTCGGCTATCAGTCACCTCGATATGTCGCCAACCTTCCAGTGGCGCAAAAAACATGAAGAGAGAACTCACACCATTGCGCTCATACTCATTGTCATATTTTAGGGGTTGGCCAGGCTTCATAGGGAGTGGAGTCCTGACCTCCAAAGTATGCTGCTTACTGCTCTCATCCATACAGATCAGTGGTCGATTCGGATCATGTGGTTGTTGATAAACATCCAAAACACGTTCCATAGCGCAAACAAATTCTGCGTTTGCTTTTTTTGGAATACACCACTCCTTTTTCTGCCAAGGCTTCAACTCGTTTTTTTTAACTCTCGGCCAATGGTTTGATGCGAGATGGAATTGACATGCTCCAACTCAACCATACGGTCAGCGAGAAGCTGTAGCGTCCAGCGGCTATGACCTTCTGGTGGTGTTGAGCAAGCCAGAGCTGTCAATGCCGCCTGCTGCTCCCCCTGGAGTTTTCTTGGGCGGGCAATGCCATTGAACTTGCTATTAACAGCAATATCCAGCCCTTCAAGTACACAGCGTTTGCGTGCTCTCTGAACCGTTTTCGTTGAAACACCACAGGTTTGGCTGGTCTGGAGCTCCGTCAGTTTTGGCCCGTTTTCATCGAGACACAGGAGGATCTGGGCATGAATACGTTTATGCTTGGCCACCTTGGTCTGGTGAATGAGGTCTTTTAATTGCTGCTGTTCGTCTATGGACAGGCGGATACGGTATTGAGCTGGCATAGGTCACCCTGATCTGAATCAGGGAGAAGAATGCCAGAATGGAAAATTCCGGCATTGCTGCAGGACAAAGAAACTGGAGTTATGTACTAGTTCGGAATTGAGAAGTTGACCTGACTAGTCGTTCTATAAAATAAATTGTCGTCTTTTTAAGCATGGGCAGTTACTGACAATCAGCCCTGATTCATCGTCGTCAAAGGTTGCGGACTCGTCAGTTTTTGTATCATTCCCCGGCTTTTCGATGGGATAAACGACGGGCTTTCGCCACTGCGACTGCCAGACAGGGCACCGAGGTCCTGCACCAGTCGCTGGTAGTGCTGGTACAGTTCCGTATCGTTCAGGCTTGTTCCAACTGGCCGCTCACTTTCTGATCCAATGTCGTTTTTCTTACCTCCGGCCAGGCTGCACAGATAATTTACCAGCCGTTGACCTCTGCCAATGATCTTGTTCAGAAAGGCCAGGGCGCCGTTGTCGCCATCGACACTGTCGTCCAGGGCCAACGCACTATCGTTTCTGTCGATCACCGTCATGGGGTTCAGGCTGACTTGTCCGCCTTTAAAATGCAGGCTGGCCAGCACGTCCGGTTTCACCAGCGCCAGCGTCTGGTTAGTGCCGGTATTGATGATCCTGAGAATCTGGCTCTGCAATGGAAGAGAGTGGTTGCTGCGGGTAAGGTTGCTCTGTGCCTGCGGGTTACACTGGCTGAACGCCACCTGTTCCGGGGTCAGGTCGGTAAAGAACAGGGCAGTGCTGTTATCACCCGACAATCGTCGTAAATCTGCCTTTGACCCGGACGACAGCAGGATATAATGCTTGCCATGGCTGTCGATTGTGCGGGCCGGCCTGCACGCCCGCAGGTCATAGACGTCATTACCAACACCACCGGCCAGGGGACGGGTCCAGTCAAGGAAGGCTTGCCACAGGCTGCTGTTGCCGGGCGTATCCAGTCTTCGGTTGTCACACCGGTCGCCCCGGTTTGCCAGCACGTCGGGCCGTGCCGCGATGTTTTCCGAGGCACCCAGCAGCAGCAGGTCATGACCGCCCCATCCCCGGACTGACCACTGTCGGGCGTCGGCACCAAGGTAGAGGACGTTATTGCGGCTATTGCCCCAGAGTCTCGCTGTCAGGTTACCCATGGCGGATGTGCTGATCACGGAGGGTATAAACGACCATGGATGGTAACCGATGCCGGTTTTTTCCCCGGATACCCGGACACCTCCGGGTTCCCAGCCCCACTGACCTGTGCCAGTAATAAACAACTGACGTCTGAAATAGGTAGAGCTCAAGGGCTCCAGCGTCAGTTTAATTCCGTCCATCGCCTTGTAGGTGGCGATTTTTACTGGCTGGTCCCGCTGGATGTACAGGGGGTTGCTGGCAGTGGCATTAATGAATCGAAGGCGCTCTTCCCTGATGGGGTTGCTCACCGTTAATGGAAGCACCACCTCCTGACCAGAGCTGGTCACCCGTGCCGCCAGATCGGATAACGACAGCTGAAGGTCACTGAACACCAGGGTTGTGGGCTGCAGGAACCGGTCGTACTGTCTGGCCCAGACCTGTTGAATCTCGATCTCGGCGCCGTTGCGGGTAAACCGGTTTTTCAGCATCAGGCTCTGACCCCAGCGCCTGGCATTGAAGAGGAAGGCCGGTGCATTCAGCACAATGAGGGTCTGTGCCCTGTCGTGATCGGCGGTGTCGTTTTCAGCCAGGCCGGGATGGATGAGGATCCGGGCAAAAAACGACAAGTCAGTCTCATCCAGTTCAATCACGTCGGCCCCGCCCTGGCCCTCTACCATGACACCGAACTTTTGTCGTATACCTTTCTGGGCAAAGGCCACCCGATGCTCGTGGTAGTAAGTGTCCAGCCGCAACGCTTTCAGCCTGATCCAGTTGGCTCCGGGGGTTCCTGACAGCAGCAGACCTTCAGCTATCACGGCGACCCTGCCAAAGGCGCCCAGTGATTGGTAACCCTTTTCGGTGACCCGGTAAAGCGTCTGTTTGTTTGGACTATAAACGACCGCAGCCTTTGACCGAAGGAACCGGGAACTCTTTTTATGGGTGCCTGAGGTTTGGCCAATCAGTTGCTGAACACCGTACTCCTCGCCAGGCAGGCCGAACAACACTCTCTGTTGCCTGGAATACCGGCCCCGGTAATCTACCCAGGCCACCTGAGTCCAGGCATAGCCAGGGCGTAGCTTGAGGGCAATCAGTCCGGCGTCGATCCGCGACCGAACACCTGATGGCAGGGATCTCATGGCCCATTCGAAATCTTGCAGGGTCTGGGTGAGTCGGCTGTGGGAGGCTTTCCTGGGTCCCATCTGGCTGAGGTCCAGTCTCACCAGGGCCAGACGCCGCCGGTTGGCCAGGTATTGGGCCTTCGGTGTCTGGATGCGCCATGCCCGGGCACTGGGCTCCCACTGGTATCTGCCCCGCAAGTCGATGCGCTTGGCCGTGTAACGGCAGGGAATGGAGATCAGGTCATCGAACTCACTGGGCATCCTGGTCAGCGAAGCGGCGGCGGCTTTGCCACAGAAGGGATGGCCTTTGGCGCCCTGATCAGGCTGTAAGAAAAACTCGAAAGCCTCCTCTTTGCGGGTATCCGACAGGGCGAGCAGTTGGCCGTCTTCGTTCACCATGACCTTAAATTGGTCACGGGTGTTGGCCGCCAGCAGGGTGTCGCCGTCCAGGTAGTACCAGAAATCCAGTTGCCTGATCGCGCTGAACAGGGGGTGCTCGGTGATCGCGTTGATCCCTCTCAGCGGCAACAGCCCCACCGTTGCTGAGAATTCCTCCTGGACCTGTTCCACCCCGGTGCGCAGCCGTTCCTTCAGCTCACGGATGAAAAACCGGGCATTGGCGGTGGTCCAGGCTGTGCTGGGGGGGGTCAGGATCATTTTGACGAAGACATGGTTGACTATCTGGCCTGGGTCCAGGCTATCAATCACCACGCCGGATTGAGGAGTGAACTGGCGCACAGTCAGGGTATCGTTCGACTTGGCGACGGTCTGCCCGGTGGCCTCGACCTGCCAGTGCTCAAAGCGGCCTGACTCCATCGACAGGTTTTTTTTGAACACCCGGGTGTTGTCCCAGGCCTTGTCCGGTATCCACAGCCGGTAGCCACCGAGGGTATCGGCCAGAAGGCTGCCGGAGTGCGCCTGCACCCGGGTAAAGATGTGTTGGCTTGCCATCTGTGCCGCCGTCCGGTGCTCACCCACCGGGCGGATCATCTGGAAACCGGAGCTCAGCCGCTGGATGTCCTTGTGGCGTTTTACGTCGGTGGACATGTAATACAGGTTGCCGGAGTGCTCGCTGAACAAAATGTAGTGAACACCCCGGCCCCGAACCACCTTGCGGACCGGCAGGTGCTCTTTGCGCAGTGCTCTCCGGACGCGCTCATTGATCGTACGTAAGCGGCTTTCGTCGTCCGTATTGCTCAGCGCTCCGCCATCCAGCAGGCTGCTCAGGAAAGCAATGTAGGTTCGGTTGGCGTCGTCATAAAAACCGGCCCTGATTATATGACGTTTTTCGCGATTATAGACGACCCGCATGGGAATCAGTCCATGGTCGGATGTCGTTGTGTCGGATGCCGCTGCAGGTGGGATAGGAGGGACGCTGAGCTGGCCATCCAGGGTTTCTGCCGCAATCACCTGGTGAGTCAGCTGACCGGACGGGCTGGCCGTCAACAGGTAATAATAGGGGGGATCAAACACCAGCAATTGTGACTCATCTTTGTTCGGCATTACCTTTGAGACATGGCGGCCAAACACAAACAAGCCGGCATTCAACTCACCGAAGTGCCTGATTTCCCGGGTCAGTGCCACCTTATTCTGGAATAACACCTTGCCGTTGGCGGAGTCAAAAAAATAGTAGCCGGTAGCCGGGTTCCCCTGGACCGGTTGGGCACTGGCAGCAATGAGCCGGATTTCCTGATAGTTAAGGGTATCGTACCAAAGCCGGACCCGGCCCAACTGATCCCAGTCTGCTTCGGGCAGTCCCAGCTTGTCAGGGAAGCAGCGGTAAGGTTGCTTGAGATACTCATTAACCTGTCGGTCACAGTCCCGCTTGTGCTGTAACCAGGCCGGGTTCTGCCGATTATGGCTCCTGGGTAGTGGGTCAAGGGCACCGTTCATCGCCCACCGGTTCGGTATTTTGGGTGACCACCCGGATGTGTCTGTGCTCCACCGGTTCGGCGCTCCGGCCATACAGTGTTGACGGAGCTGAAATGAGGCGTCGCAGTCTTTCAGCTTCAGCGGCAGGAAACGTCTGGCCGCAGTGTAGCGGCTCATGATTCTGTTCAGTTTCGACGCTCTTGACGGCCTGTCATTCAGTGTTCCGGTGTCGTATAAGTGATGAATCACTTTGCGGTCCGGCAGCCACTCAAACCGTGCGTTGGGATCCTGTACCACAACTTTATACGAGGGGATGGGTTCATAAGGGGTGGGCAGTGCCGGACCAGGAAACCGGAAAAGGGTCTCACCCAGCCTGATGTTCCAGGTTGGGTTCCTGGTCTGGCTCAGCCAGGAGCTACAGTTTTGTATCAGGTCATCCCGCTCGGTAATGCAGGCGCAGGGGCGCTTGCCGTCGTAGTTCAACACCCAGGTAGAGTGCCCCTGGGGGTGAATGCGGATAACGTGGTCACCGTTGGACACCAGGACGTAGGTGCTGTCGGCCCCTTTAGGACTGTACAGGTCATAATACAGCAGCCTGGAGAATTCGTCTGAGACCCAGCGAAAGACGACGATGTGATCGTTTTTATCGAGATTCAGGCTGCTGGTTGACTGAAGGTACTCCCGGCCGCTTGTATGAGTGAACATCTTGCCAAGGTATTTATACGTGTAAGTCACTTTTTCTTTACACTTCTTAAAAAAGATGCTCACACACCGAGTGACTTTGGTGTCTTTCACCTCTTTCTGGTAAATCCGTTTCAGCTTATCATCGCTGACGGCATCCAGCAGCTGCGCACCGGGTGAACTGCTGTCCGGCGCACTCCCTTGAAAGTCCTGATCAATGTCAGTGTATTCGAGTTTGAGCTTCAACGCGGGTACGGCAGGCATTAAAATGATCTTTTTATCGCTCATCTGTCCCAGGTTGTGAAACACCCCGTTTGAGCATTGGTACGGGATTAAACGCGATTCCTTCCGGCACAATGTCTTCAGGGCATCGTTGATCAGGTTAAAGGGGGCCGGGGAGCGGTCGAGCCGGTTGGTATAGGTAGGGCATTCCAGGGTGTTGTGTGGTACATCGACCTTTTCCTTGCATTTCTTCCAATTCCAGTCGCCATTATCTTTGGCCACGAAGGTTATCCCGTGCGTATAGACGCCCCCGTAGGTCAGAGTCTGGTTCACCAGGTTGATGGACTGGATGTTCAGGGTCAGGAGGTTTTTGCCGTCCCCGCTGATCAAAGCATTGAGGGTCTGGTTGTTGGCCAGAAAGCTTTTGGGATCCAGCTGGGCGTGAATCGGGTTAAAGATGTGGGCCGCCTTGCCCGAGGCGTCCCGTAACTTTTTATAGGCCAGCTTGGCTAACTTTTCTTTATAATCCTCGGCAAAAATAGCCCTGACGTATTGCATGAGAACGTCAACCGTTAACCCGAGCGGCCCGAGAAAGTCTGAAGCAATGGAGATTCCCAGGTCCACCGACTCAAAGATCACCATGGATTTCTTGAGTTCCTTGACTTCCGGGTCCTTTTCGTTCTCATAGTCAATCACGGTCAGGGTGAGACTGGCTGCCGGCACGCTACTACCCAGAAAAGGCAAAAAACGAGCAGCTTTTTTACCCAGCCTGCCGGCTTTTTTCAGCCCGCTGACCGGCTTGTTCAGCTCGGTACCGGGTAGCTTTGGCGCTGTCCGGTGGGTAGAAAATGGCTGCTTGAAGTTCGGGGTGAACAGTTTGAGTCCCTGTCGCCCGAGATCGATTATCTCAATTCCCTGCAAGGCGACCGCTGCAAAAAAAACCACCTGGCGCCCGGTATAAATCTGCCGTTCGGTGTCCGTCATATTCTGAGACGGGGGGTTTTTGTAATGAAATCCCGCAGGGGCAATCCCGGTGATCAGGTCGAACAGATCTCTACAAGACCTGAGTTTACTCCAGCTGCCGTCGGCTGCTTTTTTCCCTTTGAGCCGTGATGGTGTTGGATGACCCATGCCCTTGAGAAACCCCCGGAAGCGGTCAAAAGCTCCGGACGTAAACTGGATGTTCTTACGGGCCAGGGTATCAGGTTCCAAAAAGTCGATGCGCCAGCCCCGGCCATCCCGACGGAGGGTATCCAGTTGCGGGATCATGCTGTCGGGGAGTGAGTGCCGGGCTTTAATGTCCCTCAGGGCGGTGTCAAACTCCAGCAGCCGCTGCCTGAATTCGCTGCGTTCACTGGCCACACCGGATAGACTGTCTTTAGTCCGGGGCGGCACCGGAACCGAAAGCTGGCTGGGCGGCAAATAGCGGAGCGGGGCTTTTGAATCCGATGGCCGGGGTGACATCAGCACCGTCTTTTCGCCGGGAAGCAGCCGGTACTCCGGTTGTCCGGTGCCCGGGGAGCGCAGCACAAGGGTTTCAATCGACGGGCGATCCTTCGGCATCAGGCGCTGGATATCTTTCACCAGTCGTTTGAAAACTTCGGGGCTGCGACTCCTGGTCTCGATAATCAGCTCGCCCACCCGGGGTTTGCCATTGGTGGGCGAAAGGGTCATAAAGGTTTTCAGGGAGTTCAGGGCTGTGATTCCGCTGGACTGTTTGCTGCTGGCAAGATCGCTGACGGTCAGACTGGCGATGTGGCCGTCCGGGGTAAAGTCGACCAGTGTCGTCAAAGCATGGGCGATCAGTCTGGCTGGCCGACCGAGGACGTTGACGCGGTTGCCGCCTCCCCCGGCGATGGCCGACTGAACCCGACCATCGGGTGTGAGCAGCACATAACCGGCAGAGGGAGTGGCTTTCAGCAACAGGGGCTGGCCACTCAGGGTCCCGTCTTTTATCTGCTGTTGAGCACGGGTAAACGAATCCTCGTCCAGGGCAATGACCGAGTGCACGCCCCGGACGTGGGCTAATGCGTCCTTGCCTTCGAGGCGACGAAACCGGGTGAAAAAATTCTGCAGCCAGCGCTCTCTTTCATTGGAGGGTTTGATCAGGGCGATATCAGTTTTGTCTTTGTTGTCTTTGTTGTCTTTGTTGTCATAAAGATGTAGTTGGGTTTTGTCGCCGGAGAGTAACCGGAGGGCATACGCCAGCTCTTTGCGTCGGGCTTCGCAGTTGCCGGTATTGGCTGATCTTCGACGCCTGTTACTACAATAAAGCGGTAACTCACTTGATAGAAGATCGAAGTTGGGGAAATCATTTCTGTATATTGCCTTAATCGTGGCAGCACCCACTTTAGTTCTGGGATTGATAGTTAAGATATCGTATGCATTGGCCTCTGCCCTTCTTTTGAAGGTTTCGAAAGCCTCAACCTTTTCTTCTTCACCCCGAAAATGATTCATTTCCTGATCAAGCAGTGTGACTTCGTTAAACCCCGGGAAACGACGTTTATAGAGCGCAAGCCATTCAGTGTAGGAGGAAGATTCCTTCGCCAAGTCCATTGTGTCTTCCAAACGACGAGTTTCTCTCCAATTCGGATTGACGAAAGTAAATTTTTCAAACTCCGAGTCTTTGTTTAATCCATAAAAAAGTGCATCTTTGAACTGAAATGCTAATAAGTACTGTCGAGCATCCTTTTTGGTAGCTTCAATATCATCGTCAACCTCGTTGTCGACCCTTTCATTGAGTTCGGGTCTGGCATCGATAGCCACATCAGATCTGGCATCTATAACCTCACCGGGGCTGATACCGGCAGACTTATATTTGACTATGCTATCGATCATCTGCCGTTTGAGATCAGGATCAATCGAATCATCATTTGTGGCGGCACTGATCAAATCCATGTCATCGGCAAAATCATCTGTAAATATGTCGTCGATAGACGTTACGGATCTGACACCGATAGGCACACCTTCGAAGTTGAGTGACCTAGCTTGGTATTCAACGGTATTGTCAGGCTTCAGGGTAAAAACAATGAAGTGACCGGACTCATCTTTTGAGGTTGAAGGGGCAGGATTACCACCGGTATCCTGAGGATCGCCTGCTGGCACGAATTCTCGAACCGCAACAGCGTAATTCGCACGGATACCTTTTTTGGCTAGCTCCCTCAAAACTTCAGGTACAACATATCTTTGGCTGGTATCCAGTGTGCCCGCAGAATCCATAATGTTTTGTGCAGAGTTATCAAAAGCGAATTCGATGCTTTGTAAGTTGGTATTGTTTGGGATCAGTATTTCCAAGGGAGCAGATAGGTAATTCACTAAGTTCTGGTTGTAAGTCACTAAGTCCGTGTTGTCTGCAGAGAGCCTGGCATTTTGGAAATAGAGCTTACCAGTTATGACGACTTTGGTGTCTTCGCCAATGTTTGTAAACGCCGTTCCGTCTACTCTATAAAGTCTTCTTATTCCCGAATCAGTTTCAGTAAAGTGGTACAAAACTTTATTTTTTTCACTGGGGTACTTTTGATAAAGCTCAATATCCTTTCCTGAAGAAGTCACTGTAAAAGTGAAATCATCAGAAAAATAAATCATTATTAATTTGTCGTACGATTGCTTCTTGATTTCAGGGTAGTAAAAAACAAGTTCAGGATGAATCTTCTTATAGAAGAAATTATTCGATAAGAAATTATCAATTGGATTAATTGTGGCTGGTTTTTGTGGTCGGAATTTTCTTAATCTTTCAAAGCCGTCATAAATTAATTGGGCGATAAGGTGGTAGTCATCTTCCTTGGTATTATCTGAAAGTTTAGTTGCAATTTCTGCGATTTTATCGACATTATTATCGGTGACAGTCACTTTTTGTTCACTATAGAATTGATTCATGGCATTCTTTATATCTAGTTTGAATTTTTCTTCTATTATTGGTCTTTTTTTTAAATCTTCTAAAGTCTTATGAATAAAACAGATTTCATCAAGTAGTATCAGAATTGTTTTATGGTCTCCGCGAGATGCCAGCATCAGCGGCTGGATTGGATTTCCAGGATTTTCAGACTTTATTGCTCTACTTAAAAATATTTTATCAATGGTATTCTTCGTTAGCTTATATTCATTTAGTCTGTGGAAGATATCACTAATGCTTCTACCTACTACGAGGCTTTTAATTAGACTGAATTCTTTGTCCGGAAGGCTTTTATCGTATCTCGTAAAATAGGGTTTAGGATCTGGAATGATTTCATTTGAAAACATTATTTCTAAAAGAGCACGTGTTATAGCTCTTTCGATTTGCACTTTCCATTCATCAGGTAATGGTGTTTTAGGTACAAAGTTGAGAGCAAAAATCTTTTTTGTAAAGGGGGTGATGTCCAGTTCTGGTAGTAGTCCTCTATCAATATATATCCCTCCAAACTGTGTTTCATGATACACTCCTATAAATCTTTCGGTTATCAAGCTATCACTAAGGCTTAAACTGTACCTGATATATTCTTTGTATTTTTCTTCAAAATGACCCTGGCTATTATGAACGACAGAATTGCTGATGTCTTTTTTAATTTTCTTTAGCAGAGTGTTGGTTTTACCCCATGTTTCGAGAAAATCTCTCTTTAAATTATCTGAAAAAGCAGATTTCATTATATCCAGGTTCACTATGTAATTTTTATTACCCATGAAACTATCAATGTCGTTCCAGATGCTGTTTTTAAACTGCGAAATGTCAGCGTGATAACCTCTTTCAGCGTTTTTTTTATTTTTCTCAGCAAACAGCAGTGAATATAAAATTTTTTGGTATATCAAATTTTCGGGAGCCCATACAATGATTTTATAGTCCGGGTTCACCATAGCCCATATTTTTAGCCAAATAAAATCCCGGTCTTTAGCAGGACCGACAATAGCAACATGAATATTCTTGGGTATGGATCGCATGGTAACACCTGATAGATTGAACTACATGATTTTCAGAAGGGTTGTGATACTTGTCTTTTCACCGGCGTGGCCAGAGGCGTCTAAATGCTTAAAAATCGCACCATTGCAGTCTAGTTCGGAATTGAGAAGTTGACCTGATTAGTCGTTCTATAAAATAAATTGTCGTCTTTTTAAGCATGGGCAGTTACTGACAATCAGCCCTGACCCATCGTCGTCAAAGGTTGCGGACTCGTCAGGTTTTGTATCATTCCCCGGCTTTTCGATGGGATAAACGACGGGCTTTCGCCACTGCGACTGCCAGACAGGGCACTGAGGTCCTGCACCAGTCGCTGGTAGTGCTGGTACAGTTCCGTATCATTCAGGCTTGTTCTTCCTGGCCGCGCATTATCCGATCCAATGTCGTTTTTCTCAACCCCGGCCAGACTGCACAGGTAATTCACCAGTCGTTGACCTCTGCCAATGATCTTGTTCAGAAAGGCCAGGGCGCCGTTGTCGCCATCGACACTGTCGTCCAGGGCTGACTGACTGTCATTCCTGTTGATCACAGCCATGGGGTTCAGGCTGACTTGTCCGCCTTTAAAATGCAGGCTGGCCAGCACGTCCGGTTTCACCAGCGCCAGCGTCTGGTTAGTGCCGGTATTGATGATCCTGAGGATCTGGCTCTGCAATGGAAGAGAGTGGTTTCTGTGGGTAAGGTTGCTCTGCGCCTGCGGGTCACACTGGCTGAACGCCACCTGTTCCGGGGTCAGGTCGGTAAAGAACAGGGCAGTGCTGTTATCACCCGACAATCGTCGTAAATCCGCCTTCGACCCGGACGACAGCAGGATATAATGCTTGCCATGGCTGTCGATTGTGCGGGCCGGCCTGCACGCCCGCAGGTCATAGACGTCATTACCAACACCACCGGCCAGCGGGCGGGTCCAGTCGAGGATGGCTTGCCACAGGCTGCTGTTGCCGGGCGTATCCAGCCTTCGGTTGTCACACCGGTCGCCCCGGTTTGCCAGCACGTCTGGCCGTGCCGCGATGTTTCCCGAGGCTCCCAGCAACAGCAGGTCATGACCGCCCCATCCGCGGAGTGACCACTGTCGGGCGTCGGCGCCAAGGTACAGAATGTTATTGCGGCTATTGCCCCAGAGTCTCGCTGTCCCGTTGCCCATGGCGGACGAGCTGATCACGGCGGGTACAAACGGCCATGACTGGTAACCGCTGCCGGGTTCCGGTCCGCTTACCTGAACACTGCCCGGCTCCCAGCCCCACTGTCCTGTGCTGGTAATAAACACCTGACGTCTGACGTATGTGGAGTCCAGGGGCTCCAGTGTCAGTTTAATCCCGTCCATCGCCCGGTATGTGACGATTTTCACTGGCCGGTCCCGCTGGATGTACAGGGGGTTGCTGGCTGTGGCGTTGATGAATCGGAGGCGCTCGTTCCTGACCAGGCTGCTCACCGTGAGTGGCAAGACGACGCCCTGGCCAGAGTCCATCACCCGTGCCGCCAGATCGGATAACGACAGCTCAAGGTCACTGAACACCAGGGTTGTGGGCTGCAGGAACCGGTCGTGCTGTCTGGCCCAGACCTGTTGAATCTCGATCTCGGCTTCGCCGGTGGTAAACCGGTCGGACAGCATCAGGTTCTGACCCCGGCGCCAGGCAAGGAAGGGGAAAGCCGGTACATTCTTCAGTTCAATGCGGGTCTGTGCCCTGTCGTGATCGGCGGTGTCTTTTTCAGCCAGCCCGGGATGGATGAGGATCCGGGCAAAAAACGACAAGTCAGTCTCATCCAGTTCAATCACGTCAGACCCGCCCTGGCCCTCCACCATGACCCCGAACCGCTGTCGGGTACCGTTCCGGACAAAGGCCACCTGGTGGTTGCGATAGTAAGTGTCTAGCCGCAACGCTTTCAGGCTGATCTGCTCGCCCTCTGGAGTGCCTGACAGCAGCAGACCCTCGGCCATCACGGCGACCCTGTTAAAGGTTCCCAGAGACTGGTAACCCCCGGAGGTGACCCGGTAAAGCATCTGTTTGTCTGGACTATAAACGACCGTAGCCTTTGACCGAAGAAACCAGGAACTCTTTTTATCGGCGCCCGTGGTTTGGCCAATCAGTTGCTGAACACTGTGCTCCTTGTCAGGCAGGCCGAAAAACAGTCTCTGTTGCCCGGAATACCGGCCCCGGTAATCTACCCAGGCTGTCTGGGTTGGGGCGTAGCTGGAGCCTAGCCTGAGGGCGATCAGTCCGGCGTCGATCCGCGACCGAACACCCAATGGCAGGGTTCTCATGGCCCAGTCGAAATCTTGCAGGGCCCGGAAGAGTCGGTTGTCGGAGGTTTTTCCGGGCCTCACCCGGCTGAGGTCCAGGCTCACCAGGGCCAGACTCTCCCGGTTGCCCAGGTATTGGGCCTTCGGTGTCTCGATGCGCCACGCCCGGGCCCCTTCGTCCCACTGGTAGTTGCCTGGCAATCGGAAGCCACCGGACACGGTAAAAAGGCAGGGAACGGAGAGCAGGGCATCGAACTCAGCGGGCACTCCGTTCAGCGGAAAGCTGACAGCGTTCCCACAAAAGGCATGGCCTATGGCGCGCTGTTCAGGGCGGGGAAAAACTCGAAAGCCTCCTTTTTGTGGGTATTCGACAGGGCGAGTAGCTGTCCGTCGTCGTTCACCATGACCTCAAACTGGTCGCGGGTGTTGGCCGCCAGCAGGGTGTCGCTGCCCGGGTTGTACCAGAAGTCCAGTTTCCTGATCGCACTGAACAGGGGGTGGTCGACGATCGCGCTGATGGGTCTCAGCGGCACCAGCCCCACCGTGGCCGAGAATGCCTCCCGGGCCCCTTTCACCCGGTCCCGCAGCAGTTTCTTCAGCTCACGGATGAAAAAACGGGCACTGGCGATGGTCCAGGTGGTTCTGCCGGGGTGTTCAATGGTCAGTTTGGCGAAGATCAGGTTGACTACCCGGCCCAGGTTCAGGCTGTCCATCACCACGCCAGATTGGGGGGTGAACTGGTGCACACTCAGGGTATCGTTCGACTTGGCGACGATCTGCCCGGTGGCTTCGACCTGCCAGTTCTTAAAGGGTCCTGACTCCACCGACAGGTTTTCACTGACCACCCGGGTGTTGTCCCAGGCCTTGTCCGGTATCCACAGCCGGTAGTCACCGTTGGTATCGACCAGGAGGCTGCCGGAGTGCGCCTGCACATGCCTGAAGACGCCGGTGCTGGCCATCTTTGCCTTTGCCAGCGCTCGCTTCTCGCCTGCCGGGCGGATCAACTGGAAACCGGAGTTCAGCCGCTGGACGCCCCCGGGGCGATTCACGTCAGTGCTGAGGTAATACAGGTTGCCGGAGTGCTTGCTGAACAAAATGAAGTGAACACTCTCCCGCACCACCTTGTGGACCGGCAGGTGCTCTTCGTCCAGAGCCTTTCGGACACGCTCATTGATCGTCCATAAGCCGCTTTCGTCGTTTTTATTGTTCGGCACGTCGCCATCCATCAGACTGTTCAGGAAAGTAATATGGGTTTGGGTGGAATCGTCATAAAAACCGGCCCTAAGGATACGACGTGTGTCGTTGTCATCGACATCCCGCATGGGAATAAGTCCATGGTCGGATGTCGTTGTGTTGGATGTCGTTGTGTTGGATGTCGTTGTGTCGGATGTCGTTGTGTCGGATGCCGCTGCAGGTGGGATAGGAGGGACGCTGAGCTGGCCATCCAGGGTTTCTACCGCAATCGCCCGGTGAGTCAGCTGACCGGACGGGCTGGCCGTCAACAGGTAATAATAGGGGGCATCAAATACCAGCAATTGTGACTCATCTTTGTTCGGCATTATCTTTGAGACATGGCGGCCAAACGAGCTGGCATTCAACTCACCAAAGTGCCAGATTTCCCGGGTCAGTAACTCCTTATTCTGGAATAACACCTTGCCATTGGCGGAGTCAAAAAAATAGTAGCCGATAGCCGGGTTCCCCTGGACGGGTTGCAGCTGGGCCGGTTGCAGCTGGGCATTGTCAGCAATGAACCGGATTTTCAGATGGTTGAAGGTATCGTACCAAAGCCGGACCTGGTCTAATTGTTCCCAGTCCGCTTTGGCCAGTCCCAGCTTGCCAGGGAAGCAGCGGTAAGGTTTCTTGAGATACTCATTGACCTGTCGGTCACAGTCCTGCTTGTGTTGCAGCCAGGCCGGGTTCTGCTCGACCCGCGAGGGCCGATCAGGTCTCACGGGTAACGGGTCAGAGGCACCTTTCATCGCCCACCGGTTTGGTTTTTTGACAGCCAACCAGACTGTTCGCCACTGCTCCGGCGCTCTGGCCATACAGCGTTCACGGACCCGGGTTGAGGCGTCGCAGTCCTTCATCTCCAGCGGCAAAAACCGGCTGGCCGCGGTGTAGCGGCTCATGATTCGGTTCAGTTTCGACGCCCCTGATAGCCCGTCATTCAGTGATCCAGTGTCGTATAATCGATGGATCACTTTGCCGTCCGACTGCCACTCAAACTGTGCGTTGGCATCTTCGGCCACCACTTTATACGGAGAGGATGGCCTCGGTTCAGGAAACTCGAAACGGGTCTCACCCAGCATGATGTGCCGGATTCGGTCCCCGAAATAGTTCTGCGAGGACCAGCAGCGATGTTCCTGGTCAGCCTGCTCGGTAATACAGGCATAGGGAACCTGACCGTCGTAGTTCAACACCCAGGTAGAGGCCGTCTGCCCGGGGTGGACGCGAATGTAATGAGCTCCGTCTGACATCAGGATGCAGGTTTTATTCCCGTTAGGCCTATACAGGTCATAATCCAGCAGTTTGGAAAATTCGTCTGAGACCTCACGAAAAACGACGATGTGATCCTTGTCATCAAGATACAGGCTGCTGGTTGACTGACGGTACACCAAACCGTCGGTATGAGTGAACATCTGGATAAGGTATTTATAGTGGTAACGGGTGCTACATTCATCAAAGCCACGGGCTCCACAGTATTTGATCCGGGTGCTTATTACCTTTTTCTGGTAAAACCGTTTCAGCTTGCTGTCGCTGACGGCATCCAGAAGCTGTGCACCGGGAGAACTGCTGTCTGGCGCACTCCCTCGAGGAAAACGATCGTAGGGAGTGTAGCGGAGCCTGACCTCCCACTGGGGTAAGGCGGGCATGAAAATGTTGTTTTTACCGGTCATCTGCCTCAGGTTGTGGAACACCCCGTTTGAGCATTGGTAGCCGGTTAAACGCGACTCCGTCCGGCACAATGTCGCCAGGGCATTGTCAATCAGGTTAAAGAGACCCGAGGCGTACTCGATCCTGTTAATGTCGGTGGCGCAATCCTGTATAAGGCCGGCCTCTACATAGGGCTCATCCTTACAGCGTTTCCAGTCGTCTTTTTTTCCGGCGACGAAGGTTGTCTGGTATGAATAGCCGCCACCGTAGGTCAGGGTCTGGTTCATCAGGTTGATCGACTGGATATTCAGGGCCAGGAGGCTTTTGCCATCCCCGCTCGTCAACGCATTGAGGGTCTGGTTGTTGGCCTGGTTGTTGGCCAGGAAGCTTTCGGGGTCCAGCTGGGCGTGGATCAGGTCAAAGATTTTTGCCGCCTTACCCGAGGCGTCCCGTAATTTTTTAAAGGCCAGCTTCTCTGCCCGGCTCTTGTAATCGAGATTAAAAAGCGTCCTGATATGGTGCATGATCCCACCAAGCACGATCCCCAAGACTGGATTGACAAGCACTAACCCGATGGAGATAGCCGTATCCACCGACTCAAAGATCACCCTGGATTCCATGAGTTTCTTAACTTCCGGATCCTCTTCGTTCTCATATTCAATGATGGTCAGGGTGAGACTGCCTACCTGCACGCTGGGAAGCAGAAAGGGTACAAAACGACCGGCTGTTTTACCCAGCCTGCCGACTTTTTTCAGACCCACGGGGAGCTTGCCCGGCACGGAAATCTTGGGTAGCTTTGGTGCTTTCTGACCGGAAGGAATTGACGGCACGATGACTGGAGTGATGGCCTTGATCCCGTGCCGTCCGACATTGGCTATGTCAATCAATTGTAATGCCAACGACGTATAAAAAAACGTCTTTCGCCCGATATAAATCTGTCGCTCGGTGACCGTCATATTCTGGGATGGGGGCTGGCTGTAATGGTGTCCCACGGGAGAAATCCCGGCTATCAGGTCGTAAAGGCCTATAAAAGACGCGAGCCGGTTCATATTGGCGTTGGCGGTTCTTTTCCCTTTGACCAGCGATGGCAAGCCTTGACGACCCGTCCCCTGGAGAAAGCCCCGGAAGCGGTCAAAAGCTCCGGACGTAAACCGGATGTTTTTTCGGACCAGGGTGTCGGGTTCCAAAAAGTCTATGCGCCAGCCCCGGCCATCCCGACGGAGGGTATCCAGTTGCGGGATCATGCTGTCGGGGAGTGAGTGCCGGGCTTTAATGTCCCCCAGGGCAGTGTCCAACTCCAACAGCCGCTGCCTGAATTCGGCCCGTTCAGAGGCCACACCTGAGAGACTGTCTTTAGTCCGGGGCTGTACCGGAACCGAAAGGTGGCTGGGCGGCAAATAGCGGAGGGGGGGGGTTGAATCCGATGGCCGGGGTGACATCAGCACCGTCGTTTCGCCGGGAAGCAGCCGGTACTTCGGTTGTCCGGAGCCCGGGGAGCGCAGCACAAGGTTTTCAATCGCCGGGCGGTCCTTCGGCATCCGGTGCTGGATATCTTTCACCAGTCGTTTGAAAACCTGGGGGCTGCGGCTCCTGGGCTCGATAATCAGCTCGCCCACCAGGGGTTTGCCGTTGGCGGGCGATTGGGTCATAAAGGTTTTCAGGCCGTTCAGAGCAGTGATTCCGCGGGACTGGTTGCTGCTGGCAAGATCGCTGACGGTCAGACTGGCGATGTGGCCGTCCGGGGTAAAGTAGACCAGTGTCGCCAAAGCATGGGCGATCAGTCTGGCTGGCCGACCGAGAACGGTGACGCGGTTGCCGTCTCCCCCGGCGATGGCCGACTGAACCCGGCCATCGGGTGTGAGCAGCACATAACTGCCAGAGGGGGTGGTTTTCAGCAACAGGGGTTGGCCACTCAGGGTCCCGTCTTTTATCTGCTGTTGAGCGCGAGTAAACGAATCTTCGTCCAGGGCAATGATCGAGTGCATGCCGCGGACGTGGGCTAATGCGTCCTTGCCTTCGAGGCGACGATACCGGGTGAAAAAATTCTGCAGCAAGCGCTCACTTTCGTTGGAGGGTTCGCGCAGGGCGATATCAATTTTTTCCCTGTCGTTGCCAAGAAAGAGTTGAGTTTCGGGGCCGGAAAGTAACCGGAGGGCATACTCCAGATTTTTGCGGCGAGCATCGCAGCTACCGGTACCGGCTGATCTTCGAGGCCTGCGACAAGCCCCTTGTGGCGGGACCGGGAGAACACGCATGTTGTCGAAATCCTTTTTGAATTTTGCGTTAATTTCGGCGGCACCCTCCGGCGTTGTAATATCGATATTGTAAATATGGTATGCGTCTTTCCCTACTCGTTTTTTGATGTTTTCGAAGGCCCTGGTCTTTGCTTCTTTACTCGCGAAGCGTTCTATCTCCCGCTCAAGCCGATCGATTTGATCGTTGGGAAAACGTCTTTCATAGCGCGCAAGCCAGTCAGTGTACGAGGAAGATTGCCCCAACAGTCTGAGTGTTTCTCTCAAACGCGTGGTTTCTCCTTCATCCGGATGGACGAAAGCAGCTTTTTCGGTCGGCGGTTGTTGCACTAATCCAAAATAGATCGCTGTCTGGAAATCTTCGTAGTATGAGAATTTGCTGGCATCTATTCTGTTATCAATCGGTTCATAAGTGGGTAACCTGTTTTCGGATCTGGCAGAGGCAGAATCGTCCTGGTCTCTGTCACCGGCATACATTTTTTCGACAAGGGCTGCGGCTGAATCCTTCCCGAGTCTGGGATCGGTCGAACCCTGCGAATTCTCAACGACTATGGATTCGAACAACTGATCTGCGAACATGGATTCGGGAGTGTCAATGCTGGCTCTGGGATAAAACTCTTTATCAGGGTCAAGGGAGTCCAACCCGAACTTGGCTTTGTATGTAACGGTGTTGTCTTGATTTAGGGTAAAAACAATACGGTTGAGTTCAGGATCGGGCGCATCCCTCGAGGTTGACGGCCTGTTAGGATCACCACCGGTAGTTTGCCGGGGAATGCCTGCTGATAAGGATCCCCGAACTGCAACAGCAGAATTTGCACGGATACCTTTTTTGGCCAACTCCCTCAGAACTTCAGGTACAATATAATCTTTCTGGTCAGCACCCAACACACCCTCAGAACCTGGAATGTTTTGTGCGGAGTTATCAAAAGAGAATGCTATGTTTTGTACGGTGGTATTCTCTGGGATCACTGCCCTTAAAATTGATGATAGCTTTCTCACTAAGAGCAGGAAGTTAGTGGAATTAATCTCACTCGACTCGGTAGCAGAGAAATCAAGACTTCCAGTAATAAAGACTTTAGTGTCTTCGCCGATATTTTTGAATGGTGTTCCTAAAATTGTATTAATTTCTAGTGATTTACTTCGATCAGAATAAACAACGTCATACAAGACGCTCTTGCCTTTTGGAGTGCGATACCTGATATGTTTTTCATAACTCTGCCTCGCAGACTCTCCATTGCCCCTAAATCCGAGCATATTAATCATTATGAACTTGTCGTATGGTCGCCTAAGCGCTGAGTCTGGCAGGTCAGAATCAGTGCCATAAGAGTTCATGCTATAGAAGGGATTTTCCTCTGAGAAGCTCTTAATTTGGGAGATTATAGCCTTTCCCCCGGAAACGGTTCTTTCTAATCTTTTAAAAGCGTCATAACCTAGTTTAGCGAGAATCCGGTGGTCAAGATCCCCGTTATTATATGAAAGCTCCGCTAACATGGTTGCAATGCTATAGATTTCTTCGTTGTAGGCAGGACCTCTATGTTTGAATTCATTCAGAGACTTGATTATCTCCATTATGCGTATTTCTTTGCTTGTTTCATTGTTTTTAAATTTTTCTAAAATACTGTGGAAGAATATGGTTTCTTCAAGTACTTTGTTGATCAGTGGGTTATTTGGGAAAGCTTCCAACATCATTGGTTTGATTGAATCATCGTGGAGTCCGGCCTTAATCTTGTCTTTAATAATTAAAGTTCTACCGAAAAATATTTTATTGTTACCAACTTCACTCGTTGGACGTTCACTCAGTGTAAGAAATAGTTTGCAACAAATGGTTTCTTTTACGACACTTTTAATTCGATTTAATTGTTCTTGTGACAGGTTTATATCGTCTATCTTGAAATAACGGTCAGGATCAGGAATAAGTTTACGTTCAAACATATCTTCCAAAACAGCACGTACCTTAGCTCTTTCTAGCTGCTCTCTCTCACTACTGTCCACTTCCCTTCCCGATGTAGGCTTGCTCGAGATGCCGTTTTTTTCAAAGGGCCCAGTCCTTAGTGCCGGTAGCAGTCCTCTATCAACATATACCCCTCCTTCAGATTGTTCACGAGAAATCCCTACGGCTCTTTCGGCTATCACAGGTTTTTTAAGGCTTAAGGCGTACTTGATATATTCACTGTGTTGTCGTTCAAAATCAGAAGTATCTTCTTTGACATTAGACATGCCAATGGTTTTTCGAATTTGATTTAACACATCGTTGGTCTTATTCCATTGGGTGGTAAACAACCTCTTTACACTGTCTGAAAAATCGGCTTTCATTATATCCAATCTTTCTATGTCATCGTTTTCACCCATAAAAGCATCGATTTTTTGCCAGATACTACGCCTCAACCACGCAATATCAGCGGGATAATCTGTTTCAATCCTTTGTTGTATTCTCTCAGAATACAGCAACAAATACAGAATTCTTTTGTATATCAAGGCTTTGGGAGCCCATACATAGATAGCATGGTTCTTGTTCACCCAGGCCCATACGCTCAGACAAATAGACTCCCAACTTTCAGCAGGACCGACAAGAGCAAAATGAATCTTCTTGGGTATGGTTGGCATGATAACACCTGATAGATTGAACTACATGATTTTCAGAAGGGTTGTGATATCTGTCTTTTCACCGGCGTGGCCAGAGGCGTCTAAATGCCTAAAAATCGCACCATTGCAGTCTAGTTCGGAATTGAGAAGTTGACCTGATTAGTCGTTCTATAAAATAAATTGTCGTCTTTTTAAGCATGGGCAGTTACTGACAATCAGCCCTGACCCATCGTCGTCAAAGGTTGCGGACTCGTCAGGTTTTGTATCATTCCCCGGCTTTTCGATGGGATAAACGACGGGCTTTCGCCACTGCGACTGCCAGACAGGGCACTGAGGTCCTGCACCAGTCGCTGGTAGTGTTGGTTGAGTTCCGTATCATTCAGGCTTGTTCCTACTGGCCGCTCACTATTCGATCCAATGTCGTTTTTCTTAACCCCGGCCAGGCTGCACAGGTAATTCACCAGCCGTTGACCTCTGCCAATGATCTTGTTCAGAAAGGCCAGGGCGCCGTTGTCGCCATCGACACTGTCGTCCAGGGCTGACTGACTGTCATTCCTGTTGATCACAGCCATGGGGTTCAGGCTGACTTGTCCGCCTTTAAAATGCAGGCTGGCCAGCACGTCCGGTTTCACCAGCGCCAGCGTCTGGTTAGTGCCGGTATTGATAATCCTGATAATCTGGCTCTGCAATGGAAGAGAGTGGTTGCTGCGGGTAAGGTTGCTCTGCGCCTGCGGGTCACACTGGCTGAACGCCACCTGTTCCGGGGTCAGGTCGGTAAAGAACAGGGCAGTGCTGTTATCACCCGACAATCGTCGTAAATCCGCCTTCGACCCGGACGACAGCAGGATATAATGCTTGCCATGGCTGTCGATTGTGCGGGCCGGCCTGCACGCCCGCAGGTCATAGACGTCATTACCAACACCACCGGCCAGCGGGCGGGTCCAGTCGAGGATGGCTTGCCACAGGCTGCTGTTGCCGGGCGTATCCAGCCTTCGGTTGTCACACCGGTCGCCCCGGTTTGCCAGCACGTCTGGCCGTGCCGCGATGTTTCCCGAGGCTCCCAGCAACAGCAGGTCATGACCGCCCCATCCGCGGAGTGACCACTGTCGGGCGTCGGCGCCAAGGTACAGAATGTTATTGCGGCTATTGCCCCAGAGTCTCGCTGTCCCGTTGCCCATGGCGGACGAGCTGATCACGGCGGGTACAAACGGCCATGACTGGTAACCGCTGCCGGGTTCCGGTCCGCTTACCTGAACACTGCCCGGCTCCCAGCCCCACTGTCCTGTGCTGGTAATAAACACCTGACGTCTGACGTATGTGGAGTCCAGGGGCTCCAGTGTCAGTTTAATCCCGTCCATCGCCCGGTATGTGACGATTTTCACTGGCCGGTCCCGCTGGATGTACAGGGGGTTGCTGGCTGTGGCGTTGATGAATCGGAGGCGCTCGTTCCTGACCAGGCTGCTCACCGTGAGTGGCAAGACGACTCCCTGGCCAGAGTCCATCACCCGTGCCGCCAGATCGGATAACGACAGCTCAAGGTCACTGAACACCAGGGTTGTGGGCTGCAGGAACCGGTCGTGCTGTCTGGCCCAGACCTGTTGAATCTCGATCTCGGCTTCGCCGGTGGTAAACCGGTCGGACAGCATCAGGTTCTGACCCCGGCGCCAGGCAAGGAAGGGGAAAGCCGGTACATTCTTCAGTTCAATGCGGGTCTGTGCCCTGTCGTGATCGGCGGTGTCTTTTTCAGCCAGCCCGGGATGGATGAGGATCCGGGCAAAAAACGACAAGTCAGTCTCATCCAGTTCAATCACGTCAGACCCGCCCTGGCCCTCCACCATGACCCCGAACCGCTGTCGGGTACCGTTCCGGGCAAAGGCCACCTGGTGGTTGCGGTAGTAAGTGTCCAGTCGCAACCCTTTCAGTTTGATCGTTTCGGCTCGGGGGGTTCCTGACAGCAGCAGACCCTCGGCCATCACGGCGACCCTGTTAAAGGTTCCCAGGGACTGGTAACCCCCGGAGGTGACCCGGTAAAGCATCTGTTTGTCTGGACTATAAACGACCACAGCCTTTGACCGAAGAAACCAGGAACTCTTTTTATCGGCGCCTGTGATTTGGCCAATCAGTTGCTGAACACCGTGCTCCTTGTCAGGCAGGCCGAAAAACAGTCTCTGTTGCCCGGAATACCGGCCCCGGTAATCTACCCAGGCTGTCTGGGTTGGGGCGTAGCTGGAGCCTAGCCTGAGGGCGATCAGTCCGGCGTCGATCCGCGACCGAACACCCAATGGCAGGGTTCTCATGGCCCAGTCGAAATCTTGCAGGGCCCGGAAGAGTCGGTTGTCGGAGGTTTTTCCGGGCCTCACCCGGCTGAGGTCCAGGCTCACCAGGGCCAGACTCTCCCGGTTGCCCAGGTATTGGGCCTTCGGTGTCTCGATGCGCCACGCCCGGGCCCCTTCGTCCCACTGGTAGTTGCCTGGCAATCGGAAGCCACCGGACACGGTAAAAAGGCAGGGAACGGAGAGCAGGGCATCGAACTCAGCGGGCACTCCGTTCAGCGGAAAGCTGACAGCGTTCCCACAAAAGGCATGGCCTATGGCGCGCTGTTCAGGGCGGGGGAAAAACTCGAAAGCCTCCTTTTTGTGGGTATTCGACAGGGCGAGTAGCTGTCCGTCGTCGTTCACCATGACCTCAAACTGGTCGCGGGTGTTGGCCGCCAGCAGGGTGTCGCTGCCCGGGTTGTACCAGAAGTCCAGTTTCCTGATCGCACTGAACAGGGGGTGGTCGACGATCGCGCTGATGGGTCTCAGCGGCACCAGCCCCACCGTGGCCGAGAATGCCTCCCGGGCCCCTTTCACCCGGTCCCGCAGCAGTTTCTTCAGCTCACGGATGAAAAAACGGGCACTGGCGATGGTCCAGGTGGTTCTGCCGGGGTGTTCAATGGTCAGTTTGGCGAAGATCAGGTTGACTACCCGGCCCAGGTTCAGGCTGTCCATCACCACGCCAGATTGGGGGGTGAACTGGTGCACACTCAGGGTATCGTTCGACTTGGCGACGATCTGCCCGGTGGCTTCGACCCGCCAGTTCTTAAAGGGTCCTGACTCCACCGACAGGTTTTCACTGACCACCCGGGTGTTGTCCCAGGCCTTGTCCGGTATCCACAGCCGGTAGTCACCGTTGGTATCGACCAGGAGGCTGCCGGAGTGCGCCTGCACATGCCTGAAGACGCCGGTGCTGGCCATCTTTGCTTTTGCCAGCGCTCGCTTCTCGCCTGCCGGGCGGATCAACTGGAAACCGGAGTTCAGCCGCTGGACGCCCCCGGGGCGATTCACGTCAGTGCTGAGGTAATACAGGTTGCCGGAGTGCTTGCTGAACAAAATGAAGTGAACACTCTCCCGCACCACCTTGTGGACCGGCAGGTGCTCTTCGTCCAGAGCCTTTCGGACACGCTCATTGATCGTCCGTAAGCCGCTTTCGTCGTTTTTATTGTTCGGCACGTCGCCATCCATCAGACTGTTCAGGAAAGTAATATGGGTTTGGGTGGAATCGTCATAAAAACCGGCCCTAAGGATACGACGTGTGTCGTTGTCATCGACATCCCGCATGGGAATCAGTCCATGGTCGGATGTCGTTGTGTCGGATGTCGTTGTGCCGGGCGCCGCTACAGGTGGCACAGGAGGTACGCTGAGCTGGCCATCCAGGGTTTCTACCGCAATCGCCCGGTGAGTCAGCTGACCGGACGGGCTGGCCGTCAACAGGTAATAATAGGGGGCATCAAATACCAGCAATTGTGACTCATCTTTGTTCGGCATTATCTTTGAGACATGGCGGCCAAACGAGCTGGCATTCAACTCACCAAAGTGCCAGATTTCCCGGGTCAGTAACTCCTTATTCTGGAATAACACCTTGCCATTGGCGGAGTCAAAAAAATAGTAGCCGATAGCCGGGTTCCCCTGGACGGGTTGCAGCTGGGCCGGTTGCAGCTGGGCATTGTCAGCAATGAACCGGATTTTCAGATGGTTGAAGGTATCGTACCAAAGCCGGACCTGGTCTAATTGTTCCCAGTCCGCTTTGGCCAGTCCCAGCTTGCCAGGGAAGCAGCGGTAAGGTTTCTTGAGATACTCATTGACCTGTCGGTCACAGTCCTGCTTGTGTTGCAGCCAGGCCGGGTTCTGCTCGACCCGCGAGGGCCGATCAGGTCTCACGGGTAACGGGTCAGAGGCACCTTTCATCGCCCACCGGTTTGGTTTTTTGACAGCCAACCAGACTGTTCGCCACTGCTCCGGCGCTCTGGCCATACAGCGTTCACGGACCCGGGTTGAGGCGTCGCAGTCCTTCATCTCCAGCGGCAAAAACCGGCTGGCCGCGGTGTAGCGGCTCATGATTCGGTTCAGTTTCGACGCCCCTGATAGCCCGTCATTCATTGATCCAGTGTCGTATAATCGATGGATCACTTTGCCGTCCGACTGCCACTCAAACTGTGCGTTGGCATCTTCGGCCACCACTTTATACGGAGAGGATGGCCTCGGTTCAGGAAACTCGAAACGGGTCTCACCCAGCATGATGTGCCGGATTCGGTCCCCGAAATAGTTCTGCGAGGACCAGCAGCGATGTTCCTGGTCAGCCTGCTCGGTAATACAGGCATAGGGAACCTGACCGTCGTAGTTCAACACCCAGGTAGAGGCCGTCTGCCCGGGGTGGACGCGAATGTAATGAGCTCCGTCTGACATCAGGATGCAGGTTTTATCCCCTTTAGGCCTATACAGGTCATAATCCAGCAGTTTGGAAAATTCGTCTGAGACCTCACGAAAAACGACGATGTGATCCTTGTCATCGAGATACAGGCTGCTGGTTGACTGACGGTACTCCAAACCGTCGGTATGAGTGAACATCTGGATAAGGTATTTATAGTGGTAACGGGTGCTACATTCATCAAAGCCACGGGCTCCACAGTATTTGATCCGGGTGCTTATTACCTTTTTCTGGTAAAACCGTTTCAGCTTGCTGTCGCTGACGGCATCCAGAAGCTGTGCACCGGGAGAACTGCTGTCTGGCGCACTCCCTCGGGGAAAACGATCGTAGGGAGTGTAGCGGAGCCTGACCTTCCACTGAGGTAAGGCGGGCATGAAAATGTTTATTTTACCGGTCATCTGCCTCAGGTTGTGGAACACCCCGTTTGAGCATTGGTAGCCGGTTAAACGCGACTCCGTCCGGCACAATGTCGCCAGGGCATCGTCAATCAGGTTAAAGAGACCCGAGGCGTACTCGATCCTGTTAATGTCGGTGGCGCAATCCTGTATAAGGCCGGCCTCTACATAGGGCTCATCCTTACAGCGTTTCCAGTCGTCTTTTTTTCCGGCGACGAAGGTTGTCTGGAATGAATAGCCGCCACCGTAGGTCAGGGTCTGGTTCACCAGGTTGATTGACTGGATATTCAGGGCCAGGAGGCTTTTGCCATCCCCGCTCGTCAACGCATTGAGGGTCTGGTTGTTGGCCTGGTTGTTGGCCAGGAAGCTTTCGGGGTCCAGCTGGGCGTGGATCAGGTCAAAGATTTTTGCCGCCTTACCCGAGGCGTCCCGTAATTTTTTAAAGGCCAGCTTCTCTGCCCGGCTCTCGTAATCGAGATTAAAAAGCGTCCTGATATGGTGCATGATCCCACCAAGCACGATCCCCAAGACTGGATTGACAAGCACTAACCCGATGGAGATAGCCGTATCCACCGACTCAAAGATCACCCTGGATTCCATGAGTTTCTTAACTTCCGGATCCTCTTCGTTCTCATATTCAATGATGGTCAGGGTGAGACTGCCTACCTGCACGCTGGGAAGCAGAAAGGGTACAAAACGACCGGCTGTTTTACCCAGCCTGCCGACTTTTTTCAGACCCACGGGGAGCTTGCCCGGCACAGAAATCTTGGGTAGTTTTGGTGCTTTCTGACCGGAAGGAATTGACGGCAGGATGACTGGAGTGATGGCCTTGATCCCGTGCCGTCCGACATTGGCTATGTCAATCAATTGTAATGCCAACGACGTATAAAAAAACGTCTTTCGCCCGATATAAATCTGCCGCTCGGTGACCGTCATATTCTGGGATGGGGGCTGGCTGTAATGGTGTCCCACGGGAGAAATCCCGGCTAGCAGGTCGTAAAGGCCTATAAAAGACGCGAGCCTGTTCATATTGGCGTTGGCGGTTCTTTTCCCTTTGACCAGCGATGGCAAGCCTTGACGACCCGTCCCCTGGAGAAAGCCCCGGAAGCGGTCAAAAGCTCCGGACGTAAACCGGATGTTTTTTCGGACCAGGGTGTCGGGTTCCAAAAAGTCTATGCGCCAGCCCCGGCCATCCCGACGGAGGGTATCCAGTTGCGGGATCATGCTGTCGGGGAGTGAGTGCCGGGCTTTAATGTCCCCCAGGGCAGTGTCCAACTCCAACAGCCGCTGCCTGAATTCGGCCCGTTCAGAGGCCACACCTGAGAGACTGTCTTTAGTCCGGGGCGGCACCGGAACCGAAAGGTGGCTGGGCGGCAAATAGCGGAGGGGGGTTTTTGAATCCGATGGCCGGGGTGACATCAGCACCGTCGTTTCGCCGGGAAGCAGCCGGTACTTCGGTTGTCCGGAGCCCGGGGAGCGCAGCACAAGGTTTTCAATCGCCGGGCGGTCCTTCGGCATCAGGCGCTGGATATCTTTCACCAGTCGTTTGAAAACCTGGGGGCTGCGGCTTCTGGGCTCGATAATCAGCTCGCCCACCGGGGGTTTGCCGTTGGCGGGCGATTGGGTCATAAAGGTTTTCAGGCCGTTCAGAGCCGTGATTCCGCGGGACTGGTTGCTGCTGGCAAGATCGCTGACGGTCAGACTGGCGATGTGGCCGTCCGGGGTAAAGTAGACCAGTGTCGTCAAAGCATGGGCGATCAGTCTGGCTGGCCGACCGAGAACGGTGACGCGGTTGCCGTCTCCCCCGGCGATGGCCGACTGAACCCGGCCATCGGGTGTGAGCAGCACATAACTGCCAGAGGGGGTGGTTTTCAGCAACAGGGGTTGGCCACTCAGGGTCCCGTCTTTTATCTGCTGTTGAGCACGGGTAAACGAATCTTCGTCCAGGGCAATGATCGAGTGCATGCCCCGGACGTGAGCTAATGCGTCCTTGCCTTCCAGCCGACGATACCGGGTGAAAAAATTTTGCAGCCAGCGCTCACCTTCGTTGCCGGGTTTGAGCAGGGCGATATCAATTTTTTTACCTTTGTTGTCTTTTTTGCCATCAAGATTGAGTTGGGTTTCGGGGCCGGAAAGTAACCGGAGCGCATACACCAGCGCTTTACGTCGAGCATCGCAGCTGCCGGTATTGATTGATCTTCGGCGCCGGTTACAAAAAAGCGGTAACTCACCTGAGAGAAGATGCCAATTGGGGAATTGATTTTTGTATATTACCCTAATTCTGGCTGCACCCTCTTCAGTGTAGGGATTTAAAGTTAAGATATCGAATGAATAGGCCTCTGCCTTTCTTTTGAAGGTTTCGAAGGCCTCGACCTTTTCTTTTTCACCCTGATATTGGTTTATTTCCTGCCGAAGCTGGGTGATGTGGTTGAACTCGGGGAAACGCTTTTCATAACGCTCAAGCCATTCGGTGTAGGAGGAAGACTCCCTCGCCAGGTCGATTGTTTTTTCTAAACGACGCGTTTCTTTCCCATCCGGATGCATGAAAGCAACTTTGTCAGGTTTCGAGTCTTTGTCTAATCCGAAATAAATCGCATCTTTGAACTGAAATGCTAATGAGTATTTTTCAGCATCTCTTCTATAATCGACCTCTTCGTGGACTGCGGAAGCGGGCACCCTGTTTTCGGGCCTGGTAGAAGCAGAGGCAGAATCGTCCTGGTCTCTGTCACCGGCATACGCTTTTTCGACCAGGGCTTCGGCTGACTCCTTTGCGAGCCTGGGGTCGCCCGAACCCTCGGCGACTACGGATTCAAAAAACTGATCTGTGAATGAGGATCCGGGAACATCAACTTTGGGTCCGCTGGGATAAAGCTGATAACCAGGGACAAGGGAACTCATTCCGAACCTGGCTTGGTAGGTAACGGTGTTGTCCCTATTCAGGGTAAAAACAATACGGTTGAGATCAGGATCGGGCGCCTCTCTCGAAGTTGACGGCCTGTTAGGATCACCACCGCCAGTTTGCCGGGGAACATCTGCTGACAGGGATCCCCGAACTGCAACAGCATAATTTGCATGGATACCTTTTTTGGCCAGTTCCCTCAGAACTTCAGGTACAATGTAACTTTTCTGGCCAGCATCCAATACACCCTCAGAATCTGGAATTTTTTGTGCGGAGTTATCAAAAGAGAACCCTATGTTTTGTACGGTGGTATTCTCGGGGATTATTACACTTAAAAGTGATGATAACTTTTTCACCAGGCGTCGAGAATAACTGATATAATTCTCACTCACATTGATATCAGGGAAATCAAAACTTCCCGAAATTAAGACTTTAGTGTCTGCGTCGATATTTCTGAATGGTTTTCCTGATACTGTTGTAACTACTCTATTTCGCCTTATACCACGATAAACAACCTCAAACAAAACATTATTGTCTTCTTTAGTTTTAGTGCGATACCTATTATATTTTTCATAACTCTGCCTTCTAGACTCTTCCATATGACCATTACCCTGAATCTCGGAAATATGAATCATTATTAACTTTTTGTATGGTTGTTTAAACGTTAAATCTGGCAAGTCAGAATCAGGTTCAGAAGATTTTATTTCATAGAGGGGATTTATTTCTAAGAAGTTACTAACTCGGGCAATTGTAGCTCTTCTTGTATGTTGGACATTTTGTAATCTTTCAAAAGCGTCATAACCTAGCTTGGCAAAAATCCGGTAGTCAAAATCCCTTTTATGATATGTAAGTTCGGTTAACATCATTGCAGCATTATTGATTTTGTGTTGGTAGACATCAGCTTTACCTTTATAGAATTCAACCAAATTATCCTTTATTATTCCTATGCGGTTTTCTTTTCTTATTTCATGTTTTTTAAAGCTTTCTAAAATCTCGTGAAAAAACAAGTTTTCTTCAATTATTAATTTTATCAAACGGTTGTGTGGGCGAGTTTCAAACATTATTGGCATGATTGAATCATCGAGGTATCCGCCTCTAAGCTTGTCTTCAGGATATGAACCGCCACCGAAAAATATATTATTATGGGAGCCATAACTGACTTCACGATCAATCAGTTTATTAAATAAATCGCTAATACTGATGTTTCCTATGACACTTCTAATTCGATTTATTTCTTCTTGTGACAGGTTTAAATTGTCTATCTTAAAATCAGGACCAGGATCAGGAATAATTTTCTCTGCAACCATTTTTTCCAAAAGAGCAAGCACCTTAGCTTTTTCCAGCTCCTCTTTCTTACTCCTACTCACTCCCTTTCCCGATATGGGTATGAACGAAATGCCCCTTTTTTTGAAGGGCTCTTCACTCAGTGTTGGTAGCAGCCATTTATCAATATATACACCTCCATCATTGTGTTCATGATTAAACCCTATCATTCTTTCGGCTATCACCGTTTTTTTTAAGCTTAAGATGTACTTGATATAGTTACTGTGTTCTTGTTCAAACGCAAAATCAACCTCGCTAACAACAACCGTGCTAATTTTATTTCGAATTTGATTTAACAAATCTTTAGTTTTATTCCATTGGGTAGTAAACGACACCTTTACACTGTTTGAAAAATAGGATTTCATTATATCCAATTTTTCTACGTCATCGCTTTCACCCATAAAAGCATCGATTTTTTGCCAGATACTACGCCTCAACGGGGCAATATCAGCGGGATGATCTTTTTCAATAGCTTGTTGTATTTTCTCAGAAAACAGCAGTGAATATAGAATTCTTTTGTATCTCACAGCCTTGGGAGCCCATACATAGATGGTGTGGTCCGGGTTCACCCCGGCCCATATTGTTAGCCAGGCAAACTCCCGACCTTTAGTAGGACCGACAATAGAAACATGAATTTTTTTGGGTACGGTTGGCATGATAACACCTGATAGATTGATCTACATGACTTTCAGAAGGGTTGTGATACCTGTCTTTGACAATCAACCCTAGCCCATCGTCGTTAAATTTAGCGGAGTCGTCAGGTTTTGCACCATTCCCTGCTTTGTCGATGGCACATACGACAGGTTCTCGCCGCTGCGATTGTCGCGCAGGGTGTTGATTTCCTGAACCAGACGCTGGTGGTAACGGTTCAATTCGGTGTCATTCAGACTCGCCAGCTCGGGTCGCTCACGCTCGGCTGAACCCGTGTCAGCGTCGTCTTTCTTACCTGTAACCAGACGGCCCAGGTCATTCAACAGCCGTTGCCCCCTGCGAACGATTCTGTTCAGAAAGGACAGAGTTCCATTGCCTCCACCCTCAGACTGAGGGGGGTCCACTTTCGCAAGCACCTCGCTCATGCTGAGCACCCTGTTATTGACGATCAGGCGCTCAATGGTCTCGCCTCCCTCACTGAAAAAATTTTGCACCCTAAGGCTCTGGGTGGCATTGATCGGATTGGTGCTATTTTCGCTGTTTTTCAACAGGTTATTATTCGGCAGGACAGTCAGGATAAGATCCTCGTCCGACTTTTGATAGCGCAATGTCTGGCAGTCATGGGTATTAATTTCGAGCTGGTCAGCTGTGCCCGAGGCGTTTGCAAGAAGCCATTGGCCGTTACCTGTATCATCGCCAGAGAAACGGTAAGTAGCGCTTTTTTCATCGATTAAATACTGATGTCCGGGGATGGTTTGCTCTGAAAGTGAATAACCCGACTCGAGCCGTTGACCGATCATTTCCCTGTTATCCAGAATGCCGTCATCCAGTTCCAGACTGTCTGGCCAGCCATTGATGTAGATAAGGTCAGGGTCCTGCCAAGTGCCTATTCTCACCAGGGGGTCGGCACCGGACGCCATCATTTTTATGCCTTCAGGCGACGGGAGATGTTGATTGATGATGAGTTTGTCAGCGGCATAACAGTTCAGCGTCCGAATTTTCCTGGTGGGCTTGAAGGCCCGGGTTACCAAAGCAATCTGGCCATTCCGGTAGATGGTTAGAAAACCACTGTCATTTATTGTCATGACCAGGTGCAGACGGGGGGAGGTAAAAAATGGCCTGACCCTTCGATGAAAGACTCTGGCACCCTCCGTTAGCCTGATCTCCAGCTTCCCGGGGTTCAGGCTCAGGCTGATGACATCTGAGCCGTCAGCCCCGGCAAAATGAATCAGTGTGCTTCCGGACTGTGTTCGCCTGCCCAGCGGCAGGCCCTGACGGATCCAGGCTGCCAGGATAAAACTGCCTCCGGTGACCGGAGGAGGCATCAGGCGGGATAAACCGGCTGGGCAACGAGTCTGGTCACTGCGGTCAGGAGCATTGTGCAGATCCAGCGAACGCCAGCTTGCTGCCTGCACATCCGTGAGGCTAACCCCCCCCATACGAACCCGGTTAAACGAAGAAGGCGCAAAGAATAGCTTTAGCGCACCCTTCTTTTTTGCATTCTCCAGCTCCAGACTGACAAGGTTATTGCCGGAACCGGGGTGGACACTGGCACCTCTGCTCTTGAGGTGGAAAATATCATTTCCCGACTCTCCAAACAGCTCAACCCCCGGTTTGACAGCACCTGAGACGAAGAACTCGTCATCACCTGGCCCGCCGTGTACAGGCTCGGTAAGATTGCCAAGCTGATAAGTGCTATCCAGTCGTTTATCCACAGTCAGCTTGGAGTGATAGTAATCTCGAAGGTTTTTGCCGCTAAGCAGCCTGCTTACGTTGTTGGCCGGAGCAATCGTTGTCAGGCGCCAGATATGCCGTTCCAGGCTGTTGATAAAGTGCTTGGTGACCAGGCTGCCATCCCCACGCACACACTGGGGAACGTGCCCTAAATGGATGCTGAAAAAGAAATGTCCGTCGTTGCTCACTTCCAGATGGGTATAATTCCCGGTCAGTCGCCAGTCCAGCTTTTCGGATTGGACTCTGTGCAATATCAGGCTATTCCCGTTGTCCCGGTCGATGATCCGGGTGCCATTGGCCTCTGGATAAATAACGTAAATATCCGGGCCCAGGTTGCCAGAAAGCAGGTCAGGCCCCAGGTTGGCCACCATCCGGTCAGCTTTCTCGCTGCCATAATGCTCGTTGTATCCGGCTCCTCCTATGGTGGAGGTGATTGAACTATTGACCCTTGAACTATTGCCCCAGGCGTCGGAAGAGAAAACTCTGAAAGTATCATTGCCACCCCCGCCATCGACGACAATCCCGGCAAGGGCCGGAATGTTGAACATATCGTCGGAATCGGGGCCCTTGAAAATCTCAAAATTACTGATAGCTGTCGGCCATGTTTGGAAGATGTTCCGGGATTCGGGCAACCTGTTCGTAAAAGACACATGACCTCTGACGTTTTTATCGGGAGGACAGGGCTGCGAATCGCTTGCAAGACAGGAAAGGCTCGCTGCTTTTTTTCTTAAAGACAGATTGAGCCGGACAAAATGCGGCTCAATGGTCATCTGGCTGAAATCCATCGTGTCGGTGCCAGGACCACCGTTAAAATAGTTGGCCTTCGGCTGCTTCAGAAGAAAAAGGTAGTCATCCCCTCCCATGCTACTAAAACTGTGCAGGGAGCCTCTGGACACATAAATGTCATCTTTATCATCACCGGAAAATTTTACCTTGCCCTTGCCGGTGTCCTCCAGGATAAAATTCCTGACCGTTACACTATTTTTCAGGTCGATAGTCACGCGATGACTGTCGTGTAAATCAAAGAGCAGTGTATTGGCACCGCTGCCGCCGTCCAGGATGGTACCATTTTGACAGGGGGCGTTAATAATAACCCGGTCGTCTCCGCCGCCCATGTACACCTTGTCCAAACCACCCCCGGTGCTGAAAATATCCGTACCATTGCCGCCAAAGTAGGTATCATCTCCCGAAGACCCGGTCATCTGGCTGATCCCACTGAATACGGTCTGGTGATAACGCCAGCTGCCTGTTTCCGTATTTCGCCATCGGGTCTGTGCGATCCCCTCCGTGACATTGACGGTCATCCCATCCAGTTCATACATTGTGGCAACCTTGAAGGTGAGAACCCTGATGTCTTTCCGCAGGCGACGGATCCCATAAAGTAAAGAAAACTTGTCGTGTATTAGCTGATTGTGTCCTTCCCTGCCAGCCGTAA
Organism: Endozoicomonas sp. 8E; assembly: GCF_032883915.1. NCBI lineage: Bacteria > Pseudomonadati > Pseudomonadota > Gammaproteobacteria > Oceanospirillales > Endozoicomonadaceae > Endozoicomonas > Endozoicomonas sp. 8E. The sequence goes on from NZ_CP120717.1 coordinate 2,748,046, forward strand.
CAGTGGTATCGCCCATGCCGACAATAAACTGGTTGTTGCCTCCCATATCCTGCAAAATGTCGCGCCCTCCCTTGCCAAGCAATATATTATCTGTGGAGGGATTGCCTGTTAGCCGATCATTGCCCGGACCACCGATAATGATGGGAACGCCAGAGTGTGAGTCTGAAGACAAGTCAAGCTGGACATCCGGTATAGTCATGGAGCTGTTGTACAGTCTGGAGGCTCCGCACAGTTTGAAGAGCTCCATTTTCCTATTAAAGGTATGACGTACCTCCAGCATGCCCAGGCCGACCTCCATTGACTGATCGGGGAACAGTTCGTGCCATTGTTTTGAGTACTGTTCTGATCCTGATATCTGGTGACGGCCATGATGTTGTCTGCTGCCGTCTGCATGGGTTTTAACCAATTTTAAAGTCAGTGTGTGCTTTGGTGGTACAGAGTAAATCATCTCCTTGCCCTTGTTGAACAAGGCATGCACCTTCTGGGCGGGGGCTAAGCCTTCAAAGAGCACCTGCTGTTGGTTCGGCTTCAGGGTCAGCCTGCGTAAAAGACCACTACGCTGGCTGCAACTGGAAGAGTCGAAACGAATCTCAATCCCCAGCCTGAGATGATTGCTTTCCTCACTGCTAATGCGGTGCAAACCGGCACCCAGGTTTTTTCCTTCATTAGCAAGACTCTCCAGCTCAGTCTTGTCAGGCCACTGGAATTCACCTAAAGGTTTTCCGGGGTAGCGATTCAAAAATCCCAGCATCTGCGCTCTGGAAAAGGTATAGGTGTCCACTTCCCTGGTGACCTTGCAAGCACCTTTTCTTGAATCAAAATCGGTCAGGGTAGTGTTTTTCAGTTTCATCACATCCCCGGCTATGTACCGCCAGCGATCCGTATCCGTATCCAAATCCTTCCGGTACCAGTGGGTATTAAATTGCTTGACTGTGACCGGCGGGATGTCGGGGGTGTTAAAGTCCAGGGTGACGGTATGATCGGGTTTCTGTTTGCTGAAAACCAGGTCCATGCGCTCGCTGAACGGGTTGACAGTCAGGCTGGCCAGCTGTGTGGGCTGCCGGGTGCACCGGGCACCAAATCGTCCCCAGCGGATGACCAGGACGGGCCATTTTCCTGTCGAAGGTTCCTGAGGTTTGTGGACATAAAATTGTTGGTTAACAAGGTTGCTGCCACTCACCCTGATTGAGTCGGCATGAATGCCCATGTGAACCTTGTGGTGGCCATCGCCCAGTATTACGGAGTTAAAACCGCTTCTCAGCCAAATGGATGTCTTTCCGCCGTCAGTGATAACCGTGTCGTTGCCAGCTCCGGTATCCAAGGTATTGCTGCCACCGGTGGTCATGAAAACCGTATTCTCGGAGTTTCCTTTGATCTTGTCGTTATGGGGGGAGTCCTGTATGACCTCGACACCGGTCACCACCTCCTTCGACGGATCCCGGTTGGTCATATCCAGCCAGAGCTCTTTTTTTCGAACCGTGTAGGAAATGGTGTCTGTGCCGGGGCCGCCGTCCACCTCATTTTGATCGCTCAATACCGCCCGGTCATTGCCCTCCCCCAGTTTTATTATGTCTGTGCCATTGCTGGCATAGACAAAATCGTCACCAGCTCGCGTATCCACTATGTTGTTGCTATTTTCATCGCCCCTGAGATAAATGCTATCGCGCTGCTCAGTCCCGTAGACTTCCGAGCCGTCTTCGGAACCCACCAGATGCTCCATACCATCAACAGAGCCGCCGGTTACCAGGCAGTCCAGGAGGGTGGCGAAGAATTTGATGGACTTATTAGTTTTACTGGCCTTGAGCAGGCTGTCCTTTTTGAAAAACAACAGGGAGCGGTCGCTTTTCATCACGAAAACGCCTGAGCGCGTAAAATAGAGGTGGACTTGCTCTCCCGCGCTGCCGTACTGAACTTTGCCGAGGTAAAAGTAAGAATTCTCACCGTCAATATCAGAAATTCGACTGACGCCTGGGTGAGTGGCGTAAGGTGTAACCTGCTCCATCAATGCCTTAGTCAGCGATGACTGACCGCCAGGCCCTACACGAAACACACCGAAAAAGGATTCGCCTTTTTCCTTTTCTTCGCGATCCGGATGGGTGCGCTTCAACTTCTGAAACTCGAGATAATCAGAAAAATGGTTACCCCAGGTTCTTTTTTTCAAGTTAACCCAGAGTAATGGCTTAGAGTAACCATGAGAGTAGCGACGCGTGTCATCAATGGGTCCGGATGGGTGGTCATCAATCCTGAAGGTATTACGACCAATAGTGTACTGAGCCGTGAGTTTACCTTTTTGTATCTGGCTGAACACACGAAACGAGAACCTGGGCAGGACAAGCGTATCATTTCCCGGTCCGCCAAAAAGGTGTGCGTAGCCTAACCCCGGCGAAAGACGGTCATTACCTGTTCCACCGTGCTGTTCGATTGCGCCGAGCTTGTCAATGAGCAGGTCATCACCCGCATCGCCATACTGGGATTTGCCGTAATAAATCTGATCGTTTCCCGGCCCGCCATAGCCAATTCCACCGATCTTTGACAGGTAGAGGGTGTCGTCCCCGTATCCCCCATAAGCCTTACCTGAGTGCCCAATCCAGATAACATCATTGCCTCTGCCCCCGTGGCCCGTACCTGACTTTTCAATTCGGATAATGTCATTGCCACTGTCCCCGTAACCCTTACCTGACTTTTCAATCCGTATATCGTCATCACCACTGTCCCCGAAACCTTCGCCTGACTCTTCAACCCGGATAATGTCATTGCCACGACCCCCTCTTGCTTTGCCTTTTTTCACAATCAGCAAGTCGTTGCCTGGACCGCCATAAAGCTCTCCCAGGTCAGTGATCAGGGTGTCATTGCCACCCAAACCAAAAAATCTCTTGTATCCTCTTCTACCCTCTATATAGTCCGACAGGTACGTCCCTGATCCGGATCGCCTTACGTTTTGCCTGTCAACAACGGCAAGCCATTTGTCTTTGTCGAAATCATCCAGAAGAAACCACATAGTGGAGAACTTCAATGTCTCGAGGTTCTCCTCATACTTGCTCTGGTCAAGATAATTACTGGCATCGTCGAAGAGGATAAACCGCCTGTAGCCCGCTTTCTCAAATTGTTCCGCCTGCTGATTAAGGCGTCCATTGAATTTAGGGCTCTCCAATAAGGCGTTGAAATCCTCCTGGGCGGTGGGGGGTGGCAAAATGGCCTGCAGGGCCGTTTGCACGAAACCTAACAGCATACTGATCAGGTCTACAACAAGACCCAGCTTTGGAAAGATGACGTCCAGCGCCATACTCAGAACATCAAGGCCAATGGTAATGACATCCAGGGCCGCCATGGCGCCATAAATGGTCGCCCGTTTATGGCTGCCAGCCTTTCTTGCTGCATGGGCGTTTGTGGTGTTAGCGGCCAGTGAAAGCATGCCAACTTCAATAGAAATAAGACCGCCTATAACGGGTAAAGTCCTGGCCACTATTCGCGACGATTTTGGGCCCAGTTTTAACGCTGCACCCATGGCACCCAGCGGATTGTCGGTCTTGACAAGGGTTTTGCTCAGCGCCCAGTTGGCGCTCATGGCAAGACCATAGACAGAGTTAGTAGTGCCCAGGCTGGCACTCGCATAAGCCGTGTTCCTGGCGTCAGCAGGCATCGAGTCGCCGTATTTTTCCAGGTTATTCAGTGTCACCGAGGCCAGGGCAAGGCCAGCGATAGCATTCCCTGCGCCAACAACCATCCTGCCCGTATTAAATTTTGTACTACGGTCCAGCACATCCAGTGTGCGCATGAACTTCCCTTGCAAGCTTTTCGACTCACCTCCTGGCCTGGTGTCAGCCGGGCTATCGGGCGTAGGGTCTTTACGGAGCTTGAGGCTCTCCATAAATTCCGGGCTTGCAAGCAGCTGTTCCTTTACGTAATGGGTGTCGTCGGGACTGTACCCCGAATCATTGAGCAAGGTGACCACCCGATTAATGATTTGCTCCGGTTTCAGTCCCTGCCTTTGCGCCAGTGTCTGTCGTAAGAGTTCAAGAAGCTTCTTGCGGAACTCTGGACTGTCCATAATATCTTCGGTGACAACCGCCGCAAAACGTCCCTGTACAAGCAGCATGAAGGCGTCTGCCAGCAACCCCTTGTCACCGGCACTCTGCCTGACATGGATGAAGTGATCACTGGCCTCAATGGTATCCAGGTGACTGCTGACCCGGTCTATCAGGGACATTGCGGTCCTGACCGGTCCGGAACCCTCGCACAGCACACAGTCTGCATCGGGTAGCCTTGCTGCCTGACCGGCTGGCAAACCGGCCTTGTCCAGTGCCTGCAAGGTCCTCCGGAAATCATGCTCGGTGATATCAACGAGGTCAGCCATCTGGCCAAAATCAATATCACGCCTGAGTGCGGCAACACCGTCGGCTACGTTCTGGCGAATCTTTCTGGCCAGAAGTCGGGCTCCGGAAAAATTCTCCCGCTTCAGCCTGTCCGCCAGCCCGATAAAGCTGGTCAGGCGTTCCAGCAGGCCGGAGAGTGCCAGCTTGCCTTCCTTAACCGTGAACTCGCTGACCAGCGACTCCGGCGACAGGCTTTCCATGCCTGCTGGCAATTTGATCCGCTTCTGTTGCAGGGCGAGGAATGTTTTTGCCTGATCCCCCGCTGCCCGGGCTTCCCATGCTCGCAGCAAAGCCAGTGCTGCCGCAGCGGTCAGCGGACTGTCGGCACCGCCATTGCCCAGCACCAGTGTGCGTTGGGCAGGCATCAGGTAGGAGGCATCGGCAGTGATTGAGGGGTCGGTCAGCACCCGAATCGTCAGGTCGCCAGACGTCAGTGAAAACGCCCTTTTCCCGGTCAGATTCAGCAGCCCGTTGAGCCGCTGATAAAGCCCGATAGAGATCTTTTCAGGCAGGGAACCCAGCGCCGTGATCTCTGCTGCAAGTAACTTCCCGGCGATGGTTTCGGCCAGACCTGCCGGGATAGCTGACTGCCGGGCGTATCGCTGGAAACTGTCTGCAAACGGCTGGCGGGTGACAGCGTCCATCTTTTCAATAACGGCATTCAGCTGGCCGGTAATGTCAATGTCCTTCAGTTCACTCAAAGTCTCATAATGGCGTGCCAGCTGTGACAGGTAAGCCTCCGTGGTTGCAGCGTTTTTACCCGGATTAAGGGGCCGCCGTAACAGCCTCTTCAGGCCATCCTGCGACTGGGGTGACATCAGCGGGAAAGGATTGCCCGGGCCCGCCGGGGTTATTTTCAGATAACGCCTGTTACCGTCTGCCATAACGACATGGCGGGGGCTGCTGGCGGTGGTTTCAATGGTCCTTTGCTGGCCCGGTAGAGCCTGCACAGACGTTGGGTTTTTAAACTGGGCATCCTGCTGTTGGTTAACCGGCAACTGGAACTGCCTTCCGACTTGCCGTCGTAGTTCTACCGCCTCTTCAAATACGGTGCGCACATCTTGATTCATATTGGCCAGCAGGCCAGTGTCAAAAGACTCCCAGCCCAGCCCCCGGGCAACAAAAGCGCAGGCTTTTTCCAATTCCACGACCATGGATGTCTTCTGCCCGGACCAAAGGGTATTCATTTTTTTGATTTTCCCGATGTCGCCGTCAGGCAGTATGGCCGTTACGGCATCGGTCACCCCCAGGTGTATCTGACTGGCTGGCTGGCCGTTACTCCCCAGAACCTGGTCCATCTTCCGGTAAATAAAATGAACCAGCAGCGACTTCAGGTAAGAGCTGGCGGTGACGCCAGGCACATCGGACAGCAGATTTGCCGCCGCTGCCCGACTTAATGCAAGCAGCCTGACGTCGAGCAGGGATTCCAGGCCAGAACCGACACTCCAGAAGGCTCGGTAATTCACATTGACCTGCCTGGAGGTGGAGGGTGGGGGAATATATAGGGCGATGGTATTGTCGGGATCTGGAACCAGGAGCGCTGAGGATTGCTTATCATTGACAACTTTGTTGAAAAGAGTGCGCTCACTGTCACTGACTTTAATTTCTCCTTTAGCAAGGCTGTCCTTTATTGCCTGAATCCTGGCTTTATCATGAAGCTCAAAATACTCCGCTGCCCGGAGGTAAGCGGCTTGAGTACCTTCAGCCAACAGCAGGTTATGATAGCCGTTGACCAGTTGCCGATAGAGGCCTGTGGGGTTGCCAGCCACCGGGGTCAGTGCGTATTGACGGGTCAGTCCCAGGGCGCGCGATTCGCCGTCAGGCACTGTCCCGGTGTTGATCCCGAACTCTTGCCGCACCTGCTGGCGCAATACTGACAGCGACCCATCTCCGCCCTCAAGGGCCTTCAAGAGACTGGCACCAATCAGGTTCGCCAGGGTTTCCCGGACAATGAACGGTCTGTTCCTGTCCTTCGTGCCCAGCAATAACAGGGCGTGGGCACTGTTTTCCTCACTCACCTTGATACGGCTGTCCACCAACGGCCAGAGAGGCTTGGGGCTGATTCTTATCTTAAAAGGGCTGGCATCGGTAATGCCTGCGTCCCTGACGGGTTGCACCAGCGCCTGAAGAAGGTTCAATAAACGTGACTCACCCATCCCCCGGGCAATGAGCTGAATGTCGTTCTGTAATTGATGTTTGCCAATACTGCCCTCGCCTTGCATCTTGCGATAGGTTTTCATATAGACAACCAGCCTGATCTGCAAAAGATGGTCTGGCCAGCCATCAGGAAGCTGGAGGCGAAAGACCCGCTTGCGGTCGCCTTCGCTGTGAGTCAGGGAGTAGCCGGGACCCTGGTCGGAAAAAGCCAGGTCATCCCGGCGACCCAGCGTGAACGTCTTTTGTCCGTCCGTGGTCTGAACCTGGGCCTGGTGACGGCCCAGCCCGGTATTAAGGGTGAAAGCCGGGGGGTCCCAGCCGGGTCCCGGAAGCAGTGGCGGATTTGTTTGCAGGAGATCAAGCCATTTATTGGCCCTCAGGGCATCTGCCCGCAATCTGGCTGGGTCTGTGGGTTCCAGGCCCTTGAGCCGCCGGTGAAAAAAATACTCCGCCAGCAGCGACTCACCGTCGGTCAGGGATGGCTTTTTGAGCAAATCAACAAGGGTGTCGTCCAGGTTGTTGGTCTGCTGCGGAGACAGCGATAACAGAGTACGCTTGATCGCGTCCCGGTAATAGTTCGGGTCGGTAACCGCGGGAGCCCACCCAAGCTCAGTTCTTAAGGCAACGACAGCCTGCGGGCTGTCAGGTGACTCCTGTCTCAACAGAGCCAGCAAACCGCTAAGCTCATCCCCAGCCGGGGCGGAAAGGGGGCCGTTCTGGCTTTCAATAGCAATGAGGTGCTGGTCATTCAGCCGGGTGACCGGTTGCCGCCCGGTACTGGTCAGGGCGAGGGTTTTTCGGTTACCAGCGGTGACCGGCACATTGCCGTGGGAATCCTCAACGAGGGGAAGTTGTCCGGGGTCGGCCCATTCCCTGCGCACTGCCTGTGCGTCCACAAGAACTGCCTCTGCCCGGCGAAGCCAGCTCGATAATCCCCGTTGTTCTGCCGCTGTGAAGGCGATGCCCCGTCGGTCTTTCAAAGCATCGGTCAACACCTCTTCAAGCGGCCCGGCGAGGTTGTTGATCCCGGTCAGTGCTTTCAGCTCACTGTCGTCGAGCACGGCTGTGACCACATCCGCCGGATCAGCCAGCAGTGCGGGCTGCGATGTCACCATGCGCCGTCTGACCAGCCCACTCCAGGCTAGCTGCGTTAACAGTGAGCGGAGGTTTCCCAGTCTCGAACGATCAGCGTCGGATAACCGGTCAACCCGTTGGTTGCAATAATACTGAACCCGCTGAAACAGCAGACGGGTTTCCATATCCCCCACCAGCCGACCAAAGCCGGACAGAGGCTCAGCAATCGCTTTATAGGCAATCCGGACCCGCTGGCGGTTTTTCACAGTCGTTATTCCGCCCGTCGTGGTGACCGCCTGAACAGGGGCATGGGCTGATGCTGTGGCCAGCACGGGCAGCAGGCCGTACTGCTTACGAAGCTGGTTTTCCAGTTGCAGCAGCGTCCGGTCACTGGTGATTTTGGCTCCCTGCAACCAGCTCATGGCAATGGCTGGTGACTTCGTCTGGTCAGTACTGGTCAGTGCTGCCCGACATAAATCCTTCAGGATAGAGGTCAGTGCCCCCAGGTAATTACTGGTGGAGTAGCCTTGTCCGGCCAGCACCGCCGGGTCAACTTGCAGCACCACAAGTCTTTTGCCACTGGTGTCCCCGCTGCCCCCGGGGCGATAGGGTATCACCCGGTCAACGAGAGCCTGTTTGCCAAGCCTGACCACCAGCCTGAGAGGAGCAGGGGGCTTCATACCAGGCAGTAGCTGGCTGTCCAGCTCAGTCATAGTGGCGGGTTTGATGAAGCTGTCGGAAAATCCCGGGGCCTTGACCAGACGCTGTCCTGCGGAAGTGGCAATAAAGACTCTCAGCTCTGACAAGAGCCGTTCGGCCTGGTTCGCCAGTGGCTGGCCGGAGCGGTAGTCGGCAGGAAGGATCACGGCTATTCTGTCATCCGTGCCCGTCAACGTCCGTAGCTCAGAACTGCCCGCTGACAGCCAGTGGTGGGCGGCGGCTAACTGATCCTTCAGCGATTCTTCCGGGTTGAGTTTGAAGAGCCCGTTTCTACCTGACGCGGAGTTGTCCAGTTTTACGCCATAAACTGTCTGTCCATAGTCGTTTTTTTTTAGCACCGGAATAAGGGTTTTACCCTTAGTGTCGTACGACGCTAACAGCCTGTCTCCGGATTGCAAACTCACTGCCCGGTAGTGACTGTCAGCTTCCGAAATGAGCTGATAAACCTTACCATCGGAACGCCTGACCGCCACGGACGTGGTAGACAATGTTCCGTCCGAAAACACCCGTTCAGCTGGGGAATCCTTGCTATCGTGGATGCTGTCATAAAGGGAAGCCTGGCCCAGGGGGGTGGCAGTGATATCGTTGCCTGAGCGGCTGAGCACTCGGTACAGCTCACCATTGTGGTTAAGGAACTCAAGTTTGTAATAAGGTTTGTCGGTATCGGTGTTACTGATATCCGTACTGTCGATGTCCAAAAAGGGGCGGTCTGCCAGATTTCCTGCTGATAGCAGGCGAGTCCCGCACCCGTCGACCCCACGTCGGCAGCGTTTGTTGTCACTCGCCTCAAGGTCTTCGATGACAATCACTGACTCGCTGTCGCTATTGCCATTGCTGTCGCTGCGAGATTCAACCAGCCAGTAGGTCGATGACTCATACCCGTCTGCATCGGTTACCTGGGCCTGCGAATCGGATGTTGTTTTAAGTGCACCTATGTAATCAATCAGTTCCCGCTGGTGAGGGGCCTGGTGAGTCAGGGCATCCTTCAGGAATTCGATCTGCTGAGGAGTGAAAGCCTCCCTGAACAGGAATCTGTCACCATCAGGCAGGTTGCGGTCAAACTCATAGAACGCCCTGGCAAAGGTTTGAATAGCCGGGTTATCCTGGCTCCCCCGAATCTGGTTAAAGAGCTGTTCAAGACCCAATGGAATTGATGCAGGCTGCTGATCGAACAGCCATGTTAGCGTCTGTTTCACGCCTTCCTGACTGGCGGGTCCAGCATTAATTTCTAGTAAATCCGGGCTGTTGTCTCTCGGAAGGGTAGTATCCAGGTTCCGCGCCGCAGGCAGGGAATCCCATCGCTGGACAGAATCAAAACCAATAGTGTCGCCCAGTTGACTCAGTCGCTCCGCCTCCTCTGGCCAGGCAGACTGGAACAGCCTGGCATCAACAGCCTCTACACTTTTGGCCAGACCCATGGCGTAGAACCGGCCAACCACTTCGTTAAAGAATCTGTACCTCAGCAAAGGGTTATCCTTCATCCCAAGCTCAATCGTTACGGCGGCATCCCCGACCTGTAACCGGGACTCCTGCAGGGGAATATTGGGATTTAACTGCCAGTAGAGAGGTCGGCCCGCACTCAGGTCAAGCGAACCCTCCTTTTGGAGTCGTTGGCGATAGATTTCCGGTCCAAAGTCACTGAACGTTTTAATAAGCCACTGGACATCATGCGGGTAACGATCGGGATGCAGCTGGCTATGCTGCATCGCTTGCCGGTACAGTCTGACGTTGTAGCGCGTATCCAGAAACGACCCCGGAAACTGGCTGCTGTATGAACTGGCGGGCATTAGCATCCCTTGCGGATACGGCTTGAGTGATGGTTCTCCAGTCACCGGCTCCAGAGAGCCGGCCAGCACAGGTATTATCCCCTCGTCAGTCTCCAGCCTGAAGCCGTGACTTCCGTCTTCGAGTAATGTCAGACGCCTGATGCGAAACGCCGGCGGAGTCCCGGCCTGATCATCCTGACTGATCTGCAGATTTACTTCCGAAAGTTGGATTCGGGTAAGGGCGAGAGCCAGCTGCCTGAAATCATCCTCCGGATACTGCAAGCGATATTGACCCAGCGCCGCCACCACTGCGGAACGCCGCAACTCCGGCAATGAAGAGAAGTACTCCAAAAACTGCGCCCAGTCGGCTTTACCCACCCTGGACATCGCCAATTCGAGAAACGCACGGGTAACCTCTGGATCACTGCCCAGCCAGTTCGGTTTCAACGCCAATCGGAGGTGGCTCCGGAGGTTATCGGAGGGCACCGGGTTTCGAAGAAACAGGCGTTTGACCACGCCGCTTTGACCCGGCAGGGCCAGGTCCAGAAGATAATGGCCATCGGCGTTTCTGGAGACAGGTCGCGCTCTTCTCTCCTCTGACATCTGGCCAGTCCAGAGTTCCCGGTATTTTTTGTGATCCAGCAGAGGCAGCGAGTAGTAATCCGGCAGCGTGCCGGGCAGCAACATGGCTTCGTTGGCAAGGCGGTAATCCAGAGCCATCCCCAGCAGGTCTTTGATCCTGACGCCCGCTTGCAGGTCCGGGGCACCGGGCTGTGCAAGGACAGTGAGCTTCGCTTCCAGTTCCTGAGTGACCTGTTGCAGGCCAACACGGTGGATGTAGTCAGTGAGTAAGGCAACGGCATTGTCGGAAAGGCAGGTATGGATATAATCTGCCAGTCTTATCCCCGGAAACAGGGATTTCCCGTGGGGGGGGGGCCTCGACAGCCGGTACAACAACAGGGTAAATAGCGACCTTAACTGAGCATGGATTGCCCTGTAATCGCCTGAGGCCGGGGCAATAGCTGTCACGAACTGTTTGGCAGCCTTCAGGCTGGCCAGCAGCCGCTCCCCTTCAGGGCTGTCACTGTCAGCAAACAGGGCAGCAAAGACCGGCCTGTCCAGATCCTCAAAGGGCAGCCTCAGGATGATTCCGGTATCTGCCCCGTCGGTGGTTTTTGCCCGGTTAATGGTTTGCCCTTCAGAGCCTGACCGGTCTGTAAAATAGTCCCTGTAGACCTCATCGTAATCTTTGTCATTGTCCGGATGAGTCAGCGTCGAGATCATTTTATCCAGCGCATAAAAATCGGCTGCCAGAGAAAGCCTGTGAGTGTCCAGGTCATCCGGGGACAGCGGGGCTGTTACCAATTGCAACCCCGGCTGACCTTCGGCACCAAGCCATTTCAGGGTCGTCAAAGGTGAGCCATTGATCTCTGTCGGGCTCTGCTGCACTGTGCTGTCCGATCCGGCAGGTCGGGAGACAGCGTCGGTTATTCTTTCAAGAATGATCTGGCCGTATGCGCCGTCCTTTTTAATCGTCGCTGTTTTGGTAAGCTGCACCAGGGGAGCCAGTCCCATTTGCAGGCGAACCCTTTTTTCAATGTCTTTATCGTCCGGGACGGCAGGCTGACTGCTATCACCCATGTCGTAGCCGGATTTAATCAGGTCAACAAACACTGGGATCAGGCTGGACAAACGGATCTTTTGACTGGCACCGGGATCAATAATCACTCGCTTGTCAGCCGTTTCTTTGCCAGCCAGTGTTAACGAAACAACGATTTGCTGCTTTCCATCGCTTGCTTTTGGGGCATCAAAAATCAGGTACTGATCACGGCCAGATTTGAAAATCTCTTTGAATTTATTCAGGTAATCTTTGCCCTGAGGCGTTGCCAGGAAGCTCCTGATGGCATCGGGTAATAAATGATAATTCGCCCCGGCATAATCGAAGTATTCAGGGGTCACCTTTAACCATATCCCCATGCTCAGTTTGATACCGCGCAAGGGGCGTTTTGAATCGCGACCATCACAAAGGTTGTCAAGTTTTCTGGCATCTATGATTGCCTCCAGGCCATCGATTAATGGCTCGCGCTTTTCATTCAGGTTCTGTTTCAGAAAAGTGCAGCCCTCACTCCCGATGGCCTGACGCAGAGTCAGCGCTGCCCGGTCATCCGGCAGGCTCCTGTGTGTCTTCACCAGTGCTGAGGCAAAGGTGTCCAGGTGTACTCCGGTGTTTTGACGGTGGTTGTTCCGAATCCGTTGAAAAGCCTCTGTCAGACTGTCCTGATCATAGCGAGTGGACAACCCGAACAGCACCCGGGCGAAATCCTCAACCGACCCGGAAGCAAACTGCCAATTGTGATCGGGGCTGCCGATGCCATCCACAAACTGTGTGTACAGGGCGTCCTGCTGGTCTGGAAAAATGGCCAGAGTCAGTTCTTTGGTCAGGCCATAGTTGCGGCCAGTCTTGATTGACGACAATCCCCAGATCGCCCGCAAGTCTTTTTGCGCCTGATGGAGCGCTGCCACATCGGGATGGTTTAACAGGGCTATTGCGAAAAGCTTGCCTATGGGGGTAGCTTCAGGGATATCTTGCGTCGCGTCTTTTATTCCCACTGTCAGGGTCAGCGGATGGTTATTCAGGTGACTCTGATACGGGTGCCATTGGGGGTTAAGGGCAATCGTTATTTCCTGACAGACACGGCGCAGAGACATTCCGTACCTGGACAGCACCTCTCCTGATTTAAGCACTGGTTTAATAAAACCTTCGCCTTCATCACCAGAAAACAGGTTCAGAAGTTTATTGAGTTCAGCGGGCAGATGAAGCTCTGCCAGCTGTTGCCAGCGGGCCTGACGGTCAGTGGTTGCCACAGGAAGCTGTTGCTCCCCGCTGGTTGTCCGCTGAAGATCCACGGACACTATTTTTTGCAACTGCACCAGAGTGTCCCAGGCTGATTCTGGCGACCCTCCGGTTATCGCCCTGAGATTGGCAGTCAGCAGTAGCCGGGCCAATCGTTCCCGCCCGATTGTGTCCTGTGTTTCCTGCGGATGGTTGACGAAGGAGCGGGTTACATGCTCGAGCTTTGCGTGGCTGAGTCGACCCAAACGGTCGAGGATAGACTGCTTCACCCAGCTCTGGTAATGCGAAGTTTCGGTTTCAGGGCTGACCAGGGATTGGGCTTTTTGTAAAAAAATCCCGTCAACCTCCGGGTCTGCTCCCAGTAACCCCGGGGTTTGAACGGACTTTATTATCGAAACCGTGAAAATGCCGGGAGGGGAAAAAGCCATCTTATCGAGATTGGGCCAGAGTTTTCGAACCTCAATTGTCCCGAGGAAATGGGTTTGACCCTCTTCATCGACATAATAAGTGACACCATGTCTTGAGCGTGGACTTGTGACGTCTACGTAACCCAGCTTCGGTTTTTTGTTCTCGCCCTGGGGTAATTCGAAAAAATCTGAGCCATGATCAGAGGGGATCATCATCTTCCCATGTTCGACACGATGATCCAACAGGTCGGTGAACAGCAATTTTAACCTGACTTGCAATCGATGTTTGGGGACTTTCCACGCCCTGCCAAGCCCTTCAGCCTCAGATCCCACCGTGGCCAGATCATTGACCGTTTCCTGCATCAACGAAATAAAGGCCTGCCAGCTGTAATTCTGGATGGCTGACTTAAGTTGGGTGGCCTCCAAATCAGAGATGACAGTCATTAAAAAATCAGCGGTACCCAGTCTCAATAATCCTCTGATTTTATTGAGAGGGGTACCTGACATACTCATTTTTCCCCTCAAAAAATCGTCGGTTGAACTGTCTAATGCCTGCTTGTACAAATGCACGGTAAACATGGATTTCAGCAAGTCAGAATTCAGATTCAGTCTTTCTGAAATGACAGAGGCCTTATACTGGCTCCACTGAAAAACGTGCCTTAATGTGTCATGTTGATCCGAGACAAAAAGATTGGGAATATAGGAGGTTATATCCCCAATCAAACTAAGATCGACCCCAATATTGACATGAATACGATAAGGTGGTGACTGTGCTCCTGCCGCTACCGCTGCCCCCATCATGTCAGGCAACAATGAAACTTGACTGTCTTTATATTCATCAAAACTGATTAACCTGAAATTTTCTAAATTACCTTTGGGGTTATTGCCAAGTAGCTCGTCATTATAAGCCTTAACTAAATCGCTTACGGTAAAACCACCTTTAGGTATTTTTGCTAAAACAGAGACCAGCGTATTGGTCGCAAGAAATAAATCTGAGGATTCACTGAGATAAGCCGAGAGAGGTTTGGGTCCGGTAATGATTTCAATGATAGCGCGATTTTCATGGATATCAGTACACAGGAGAATATTAGGAAAATCAGTGTCAATAGCATCAGGATCTGATTTAGTGAATGCAAGCGTTTTCTTCGTTCCAGTATTCACACGTGTGATGAGATTCTCTATTTCAAGGCCGATCAGCCCTGTATAACGGTCTCTGGGGATAGCTACAGTGTTTTTCTTCTCTGGTAATTCCTTGATGCCAAATTTGTGCAGCATTTTTTTGCGAACGGTTTCATAATCTCTGCTGATTCCTTTCAGCAGACTGGATGCAACAACATAACGAGCTATCAGGCCTGATAAGGTCTGATATTGTTCAACCTCTATTTGTCCTTTGATGAAATACTGGCTCGGATCCACTTTCAGGACGCAACCGGCATCATGAAACAGAACCGGCTCCGGCGTTTCTGGAGCGGATGAAACGGGAGGAGTAACAACCAGCAATAGCCGGACAGAGTCGGGTATTTTGACCTGATCGAAGCCGGTACCGGCAGAACCATCAATAATCCCCTGGTTCACCAGCGTCTGGAGGTCGCCAAAGACCTGGCTCCGATCTTTCGCCAGCGTGTCGGAAAAACCCTCGAATTCAGAGGTGGTCCTGAGCCATCGAAGGGTTTTGATAATCTCACTGTGTACTGAAAACAGGTGTTCGGAAGGAGCATTCTTTTCAAGAGCACTGTTTTCAAGAGCACTGTTTTCAAGAACATATTTGATAAACCGGCCAGAGAACAAGATCGCGATCTTCGACTCCGAGCCTTTATCGTCATAGGAACCCAGTGCCACCGTGCTAATAATTCCGGGACTGTTCTCCTTTATTCCTTTGCTATAGACGTCCACGTAATGAGAAGGCATTGTGCCAGTGTACGGAGTTTTGTCAGGCGGGTTTTCCATATCATCCAGACTTGACAATAACCAGTTCCTGCTTCTGTAGGCTAAACCGGAGCTGGTTAGTCGTTGTTTCAACATCCGGTAATCCGATGCCTGCAACTGCAGCGCCGACCGCAGTTGTGAATCCTGCATCTCTTTCCAGAAATCTGTGTGTACGTTAACCAGACCTTCTACAAAAGTATCAACAGGGGTCGCCGGATTTATTGCAATGTGGCTAATAACGTTTCTGACCGAATGGCTTAGTTTCCCTTTGGAAAACAATACCTCCAGAGCCCGCTGGAAATCATCTACCGAACCCTCGGCAAACTTAAGATCATGGTTCTTACTGTCAAGGATCAGTACCCGGTAAAGCGGATCGCCAGTTTCCGGTAATTGTCGCAATCTCAGAGCATTGTCAAAACCGTATTCACCCTCAGGATTACGATGGTAATCTATCTGCCATATCGCCATAGCCCCGAGTAGATCGCGGGCATTTGGAAATGTTGCTCGTATTCGCAGGCATACGGCCACCCCGTAGGATTGGGTCAGCACCCGGGCCAGGCGGGCGTCAGACACCTCTTCTGGTACATCCTTCACTCCAACCCGGACGATGACCGGCTTATCTACTTGCCATAGCTGGACAGTTACACTACTGTCCTCGATCAATAGGTCGTGTTCCAGACGAATATCCGGGTTCGGCTTTTTAACCTCAAAGCCAGTCTCTATCTCCCATTTGCGCCAGTCCAAAAGGGTATCGATAAATTGATTAGGTTTGTCGAAATAACGAAGCACACGCCCCGGTTTTTCTGGCAGCCCATTCAGTTTCGTCAGCTCACGCAGCTGAGAGCGATAGGTACTGTCCTGAATGGTCGAGATAGAAAGTGGCGAACGAGCCCCCAAAGTGACTCGCGAATGCAAGCCATAATATTCATTCTTGTCGATGGGCATCAAAGGATTCAGAGTAATCGTGCGTTGGTATTCTCCCGAAAGTTGGAGCTGGACGACAAAGGTCCTTTCTTCGGGGGCCCGGACGAATAATTCTGCGATCAGGAACTTCTCCTGATGATCGGGTTCGTGATCAGTGTCCAGGGCCGTCACTGCGCTGCTTGCCAGACGAACCAAAAGTCTTCTTATCAGATTCCGGAGAGCATTAGGCTCCGTGTCCATGTTAATGACTTCATTGGCCAGTGTGACTATATCAGCCATCGGCAGTCGGGTTATTTTTTCAGCAAACTGCTTTCCTGCCAGGAAGTCTGAATGTCGGGAATAGGCTGACTCAATGGTATTGATCAGCGTCTGGGCATTACGCATCCCCAGCGGACCTGAGGACTGAAGCATAAACAGGATATTGCGCAGATTATCCGGAAAAGCCGGGCTGTTACTTTCTGGCATGTCCAGCAGAATATAAGTTCCGCCCGAAGGGTCGGTGACAACAGGCAGGTGATTGTTGTCATCAAAAGCCTCTCTATTAACCAGGGACACAGGACCCGAAAAAGCGACAGTGTCATAGGGATAGTGCTTCACCCTTTTATCAATCCCAAGGGAAAGCGTTTTTTGAAGCAACTGACTCCTTTTCCCGGCGTTCAGTCTCGATACTTTTTCTGCGTCTGCTTTGTCCGCCAGAAAGTGACCCAATAGCTTTTTCAGAGACTTGATATACCGCTGGCTCAAGTTGGAAAAGTCATTTTGTTTCTGTTGGCCATGGAGAGCATGCAGGTCATCTTTTCCCAATACCGAAGCCATCAGGTCAAGGCTGGAGACACGGAACGGATCTATGTCATTGGCATCAGGTGCCATAATGTCCTGCAAAGACCCAAGCAACAGGCGGGTAAACAGTGCTGCCATGGCATCGGATGGCGACTTTGTGACTCCCGTGGCCAGCAGATACCCCTCCTGCTGGATCCGGGCAAAATTCTCTTGCGCCAGGGGATCGCCATAGGCCAGCTGACCAACCCCGGAATACGGGTCACCGATTGAGTCTGTGCGGACAAAGGCGCGCATCTGACGTTTTTTTTCTGGCTGAGGCTCTTTTGGGGCAAGAGGAAGCTCGACATCAGCAACCGGCAATGGCATCAACCGATAAGGGGAAAGGTTATCACCGGTGAGTTGATACAGTTCACGGTTGTAATGCTCAATCAGGTCTGAGAGTTTCTGCCTGCCATTGTTTCCGATAATCGTTTCAAGCAGTAAGCGTCTGGCCTGATCGAAATGAGGGGCATCCTTGCCCAGATGGGCATAATCCCTGCCGGGGGGCAAAGCGGGCAAATCCCGGAGTTTTTTCACCAGCCCTTCTGCAACCGGAAGCTGGCGGGCAACTAACTGCCCCTGATTGTCCTCCTCAAGCACCAGCTTGACGCGACGGTCTGACTGTGACCACAGGACATCGCCGTCGGCAGGCAAGGTGCCGGTCCATTTGCGGCCGAATCCATCCACCGCTACCAGGGCGTTACGGAAAGTGATTCGTTTTGTCCGGATTTCAGCAAACAGTGTCCTGGCGAAATCTTCAACAGGATAATGCTCGCCACTGGCATCAGCTCCACAACCCACCAGACTGACAGTGTCGACAAACCGCCCGCCGGTCACGTGCTCAAGCACTTTGGCCAGTTGCGCAACTGTCTTCCCACCCAGGATAAACTGGTCGGAACCGGCCTTTTCCCCCTGAACCTGACTGCCGTGGCCAACTACAATAATACGGGTGTCGTCTTTAAGAAAGTCAGCTTGCAATGCTTCAAGCTCAATGGCGTGGCCTGTCTCCGGTTCAATCAGGGTGTCGTCAGACTTCAGTCGTATAAGACGGCTGAAATCAGGCTGATATTTTTTTCTCAGGTATAAGCTGGCTTTGATTTCATTCTCGCTGTTACCCAATTGGAGAATAATCTGGTTTTTATAATTGCTGTCTTGCTCAGCGGTCAGGGCATAACGCACGGTTTTATCAGTATTGGCCACCCAGCTACTGGGGCTTTCATCAGTATCGACACTGACTAAATCCATCTTTGCCAAGGGATTAACTTGTGTGAAAGTGAATTGGAATTCTTGATCAATAAGATCCTTTCTTAAAAAATAATTTAACAAATAACGCTCGAAGACTTTTATAAACACTTTCGAACCGGATACAAGCATCGACGATTTAGATCCACGCTGTATTCCATCTCTTCGATAATCGAAAAACATCGATGCGGTTTTCGGCTCAATACCCAATTCATTGGCGATTGAGTTTACAGTTTTATGTATGTCAGCATCAAAATCTTTAAATGGGCTGTCGATATTTAAACGTTCAATCAATTGATAACGTCTTATAATTTCTGCCTTAACTGCCTTGAGAACATCACTGTCTGGTGGTGCGATAATAAAACCGTTGCTGTAATGGGCTGTTTCTATATATTCTAATTTTATCTCCACTGAGCCAGGAATAACCTTGAGCCGTTCTGGAAAAACGAAAAGAGGCTCTTTGTTGTGATTAGCTATGGCCTCTTCAATAGCTCTGATAAAGTCAGGGTATTCTTCCTTTACCTGGTTATAATATTTCTCTTTTTTTGAGTCAGGTGTCTTGTTAAAAAACAGCTGTTCCGGCCCTGGCTGGCCAAGATATTTTATAATCGCATGGTTAATTAAATACTCCCGGTTGTGTTCAAAAGAGATTTGTTTCGGAGTTTCAATATGTTTAAACAAATTCTTGTTAAAAGCAGGTAATGTGTCGACATCAAAATAGGCGCCTCCCCCTTCCTTGTCATCAGTCAGTACCGCCACCCTTACCACATCTGCTGCTGCGGCAAAAATTCCCCTCAGCGCAAGCTCTTTCACATACCGCTCTTTCAGATTGGCTTCATGGCGCCAGAGTTGATTGATATCGGCCAGCCTGAATCCCCCGGATCCGGGGTCGCCCTGAAGGCTGGTCAGCTCATTGGCAAAATCCGTGAATTCCTTCAGGCTCTGGCTTTGTATTGCCTCTATTTTCTTTAGATCCATACCCAAATGGTCGACTAAAAACGCCTTTGCCATTTGATCGAAGGGTTTGCCCTGGGCGACTCCTTTTTTTATCGCGCTGTAGGCCAGATCTTGCAGATGATAAAAACGTGCCAAAAATTCATCTTTGTTATTTTCTTTTGTCAGGAATGATTCGGGTATTTTTTCAGCAGCGACTGTCTTATATATTTCCCGGGCAAGCAGGGGGGCTAAAACCGCTTGTGGGTCATACCAGAGTGTTAGCGGCCAGGAAACCATCCTGGCCCAGATCCTGATGTGATCTTTAACACCTTCGTTGAGACGACCAATCCAGATACAGTGAAGCTTTTCAGGAACCTCCGCCAAAGCATCCAGCAGGTACTGTTTTATAGTGGCGGCCAGGTGGGGGGCCGCTGATTCCCCACTAAGAATTCCGTGCAGGTCTTCCTGCATGCGATAGACAAGGGCATATTTTTCAAGGGCAGTTCCGTCTTGGCGAAGTTGATCAAATTGTGCGATTTTCTTCTCGAGCGATTCTAAATTATTTGAACCGAGAGCACGCAGTTGCGGTTTCAGGTTGCGCTTGAACATCGCCAGAGTCGGCACTGCATCATCGGGATTGGCGGGCCCCAACAAGCCGCTGTTCTGTGACAACACAGAGGGCAGCTGCCGGAGTCCAACAGCACCTTCAGTAAACTGGTCTTTTTCAGGCAGGCGTTCGACGGTGACGTCACCGTTACTTATGCGAAGCGCTTTAAGCTTGTCAGGTTTGTCGGCCAGTGACCAGGTCACCAGACCCGTGTCAGAATGCAGTCCAACCCACAGGCGCCCCCAGATATCAACTCTCAAAAGACCGTCACGGGCAGTCACTGTCCGGGTTTTTGTTGCTTTCAGGGTTTCTTTCAGGTACTGGCTGACAAGCCCACCGTGATCAATACCTGAGCCAATCAGGTTAACGGTTTTTACCGGGGTATCACCGATCAATTCATTGATTTTTTGTGACAGCGCTGACGCGGTTTGCCCGCTCAGGGTAAATTTCCCGTTCTTGGACTTACCAAGGCCTACCACATGAATTCGGCTATCTCCGTCCAGAAATTTGCGAATATCATCATTATTAATCCTTGCGCCTGTCTCTCTGTCTGACCAATAACCGTTGTCAACGACCAGCCAGCGGACTGAAGGGTAACTACCAGTTTTTTCGCGATTTTCATATTTGCGAAACAGGTATCGGCTGGCCTTGCCAATCGGCTTATCATCGCCAGACTCCATCTGGATAACCAGATCATAACTGTATTGGCTTCTGTTGTGCGGATCCGCCCTTATATAGTTTGTGATATCGTTTTCGTGGTTCCAGACAGCTACCGTTTCGGCAGAAATGCTAAAGCATCCTGAGGGAGGCGATTGCAGGGCATCCAGCAAAGTTTTGTAGCTATCATACCAATTCATCAGAGTATGGCTTACCCTGAGGGCGAGATCGCCATTCAGAATTTGATAGCCTTCTGCAAATTTTGATACCCCTCCAAATCGATAATAAGCCAATGCTGCAACATCAATCTCACTAGCGATTAAAAAGAATTCTTTGTATCTGGCAGTGCTCCAACTTGTCACATCGGACAATTTAAATCGACTGATCTTTTCATAGTGCGACAGAAGGGTTCTTTGGGCCAGCTCCATGGTTGGGATGCCCGGTTTAGCCGCAAAAAATAAACCTGGATTCTTTTCTGATGGCACGTAGGCCTGATTGGGTATGACTTTAATTTTTTCCAAAGGCTTTAACAGTCGCGAGGGTTCAGATTTTTCCAAAAGATCTTCAAAATCGCGCTTCAACCTGGGGTATTTTTCACCGAACCAGGCAAGGTCGTCTGAAACTTTCTGTTTAATGACAGGGTCCTGCACCGCAGGACGGAATTCTTTGCCAAGCCGCTGGATGACCAGCTGTGTCTGTACCGCACCTACTCTGACCCAATCCGTTTTGCTGACGTCTGAAAAATCAATACCCTCGAAAAGATCCTCATTAATGGCAGGCGAAAGGGACGTATCAGAATAAACGCCACCGAGAGTAGTAATCACCTTGTTTTTCACCAGTGCAGCGGCTGCAAACTGATTGCCACGCAACCCCAGCTCCCTGAGATAGTAATTTCTGGCCTCTTCTCCGTCTTCCCAGATCTCACCAATATCCCTGAAGGAGAACTTTACCTCAGGATAAGAAGACTTTATCTCCTTTTCGAATTGCCGGTAGTACTCCAACTTGCTGGTTTTTTTTTCGTCAATATCCGTTTTATAGTTGAGATGGTCTACAAGAAAATCCTTCGACGCCTGATCAAATGGCTGGCCCTGTTCCAGTTTTGGCTCTATGGCTTTCCAGGCCTCATCCTGTAGCCTCATCAGTTCTTTCAGTAATTCCGATTCAAAATCAGATGGATTACCGGGACCGGGTTGGCTGGTCAATTTACTGGTCACTGATTCTTTAAGGGCTTCGGCAAGCACACCGGCAAGCATTGCATTCGTGTCATACCAGAGGTTTATTGTTAATCCGGACTCTGAATTTGTCTTAATCCATAAGCGGATATTGCTCAGCTCCCAGTCGGTCGGGTTAACGCTGACAAAATGCAGCTGTTTGGGGATTGATTCCAGATTGTGTTGAAGCCAGCTCTCGAAGTCTGTAGCCAGTTTCATAAATGTTGTGCCGATTTCCTGCAGGTGATGCCCGATCAGGTTGACGAGTTTTCCGTAGACCCCAAAGACCGCGGGAAAGGTTAACGGAGTATTTAAATCGCGGAGGCCATCGAGATTTTTAAAAGCCGCGAGCAGGTTTTCAAAACGCTCGTTTAAGTTTTTGTTCGAGGAGCGTTCGTAGACTAATAACAAACCAAATTTCTTTTGGAATGTCCTGGAGTCAGGAATGAGTTGGTCGATTGAACCTTCAACAGGATTTGGATCGGCACGGCGAACTCTGTGTCCTGCAGCCGGTCTGGCAACTCCGGGATAGCGCCACAGGTAGGGTGGCAGAAGACCGTTATCTGCGGTCATTGTGCCAATGGACGCCAGTTGCAGACGATAGCTGCCGTTCCCGTCAGGCTCTGCCGTCAGTTCCAGATGACGCCCCAAAGAGCCGTGCCCGGTCACTGCCAGTCGCACGGATTTTCTGGCGTCTGTCACTGTCGTTTGATTAAACCTTACCTGTAAGGGCAAGGTGTCTTTGACCATCACCTGACGAGGGTTCACTACCGGTAACGGCAGTCTTTCCTGTCCGGGTCTGTCCTGTTCGAGTCTGTCCTGTTCGAGTCTGTCCTGTTCGAGATAGTACCGCGGCAAACCAAGCTCAGTACGAATCCGGTTTTTGGCCGCATTGGCATCTTCCTCTGGCGTCAGCCCGAGGGCCAGTCGCAATGTTTCCCCCAGCTGGTAAAAGAACGAAAGATGGCCTGACAGCCACCCGGTACCGTAGGGCAGGTCCCCCTCGGCCGGATCAAAATGGATGACAGTGAAGGTGCCGTTATTGACTGTCTGGTTGGTCGGGGCAAGATCATGGACGGTATCATTTTCGGCACTATGATCTATGGGCAGGTAGGTCAGCGGGCCGGACTTGCTGTCGGGGGATGCGCCCTTGCGACCGAGGATAATCAAACTGACATACTCCCCGGGAATCGTCCTGTTGCGCTCATCGGGGGAGACCTTCATTAAACTTTTGTCGTGTATATCACCAAGGGTGTCGGGTCTGATCGGGGTCGTTACATTGCCCGACAGCCTCCGTAACGCGTCGGTATTGTTCAACCGGCGTCTGAACAGGTCGCTGGCGTCTACCAATTGCCGCAGGTCACTGGCGAGGGTCTGGTTACTGGAGCTGGCCAGGTAGTCCGGCGCCAGGTAAACCCCTATCCAGTCACCCAGAGCCTTGAGGGTAAGGAATCTGCCCCGAACGCTGCTGGTGGCATTGTTAAGGAGCGGCGACTGCTCTGGCTCCAACAGGCCATCGTATTCATCCTGTTGTGTTTCATCATTTTTTTTCAGTCGCTGAAGGTTTGCCAGAGCCGGATTGTCAGGATCTCTGGCAGTCAGCCAGTCCAGACTGTCATCAAGTGCTCTGCGGAAAAACCATTGTTTACTGCGCAAAGGTTGTTCGTCGTAAACTGTGACAATAGCCTTGAGTAAATCCGCCATTTCCCCGGTTGTGCGGTCAGTCTCCGTTGACGGTTGCCAGTCTTCCATAACGCTGGCCAGTGCTGGTGCCAGCCCGTCACCCTGATAAAGTTCGCGGACGGCATCAACAAAGTCTTCTGCAGTGCCACCCCGCTTTCTGAGGTTATGGCGTTGGCCTGACACCAGCCGCTGGTAGAGATCACCGGACTGTGCTGGCCATTGCCGGGCCTGGTAACGTTCATCCAGCCCATAATGCGCTTGCAGTGCTTCCAGCCTTTTGCCAGTCATTCCCCAGAGCTGTTCAATACCGGCCACAGCCACGGCACTGTCCGCCAGGGTTTTTCGCCATGCAGGTACCAGCAGGGATGACAGTCCGTGCCCAAGAGCTCCGTCAGAGTGCCGGGAAAGATCGGCGGCTCCCAGACGAATCAGTGGCTGACTGTCGTTTATGAAGGTGGTGTCACTGTCAATAAATAATCGGTCGGACTCTGCCCTGATAAGAGGGATCTTGTGATCCGGGCCACCCGGATCATTGGCAATCTGAAGTCCGCGAAGAAAGGCCAGCAACTGCCGGTTAAGACCACCGTGCAGAAACAGCCCTGCCAATTTCTCAAGGTCAAAGACCAGCCGCTGGAGCCTTTGTGCCGGATCCTTGTAACCCCGCGAACGATAGCCTTCCACATCAAGGGTGATGTCGACCAGTCCCAGTGACGGAGCGGCGTCGCCCTGGGGGTATACCCTGACGGCTATTTCTGTTCCGTTAACACGGGTGCGGTAACCTTCACCAAAAGCGGGACAGGTTATTGTCTCGTCGATGCGCAAAAGCGGCGCGACGGGCGTGAATGTAAAATAATTGTCAGGCAGGGGTCTGGTAACATTGCCTGTTGAAGGGATCTCCTCGCTTTTGAGCCAGGCCAGTGTTTGACTAAGGTCGTTTTTAGAATGCCAGTGCCTGGCTTGCAATTCGGCACTTAGAGGAGTTGGAGGTTTCTCAAGATTTTTTGGGCTATTGAACAGATCAGGAAGCAAAGACTCCAGCCAATAGAGTGAAGTCGGCGATACTTTCTGATTCAACCATTTGGCAGCCAGGGTTTCAGAGATAAAGTCGAGCTGTGTTTGAGTGGCTGTAGCAGAAACCACGTCACCAGCCTGGCTGATGGGAGAGGGGATTAAACCGCCACCATTTTCTTTGGAACCTTTCTGGCGCGCCTGAAATTCTGACCAGAAGTTATTGGGGTCACAGGCTTCATAAACGACCATTGCCATGTTGTTCAACAACCTGGCAACGATTCGGTCAGTTCCGGGAGCATCGGCTATACCGGCAGCTTTGCCCGAAGCCTGGGGCAATAATGACGGATTGATGATCGATTGCCCGATTAACAATGTCACGCCATCGTCGTCATAATAGATATTCTGCCCCGGCAAATCAGGGTCAGACAGGATAATACTGATATTCCGATGTATGTAGTGAGGAAAAAAACCGGACTGCTCAATTAACCAGAAGGCTCGGTCAATGGCTGTCCTGACAGTAATAATGTGTTCTGGCGTGGCAAAGACCGACTCCGGGTTGGCCGGGTTCACCAACAGTCTGATGGTAAAGGTATCGGTATTAACAGTGGCCGAGTAAAACCAGTTATCGCTGGTATCCAGCCATTGTCTTTTGGGAGCAGGGCTGAGAGGATTGGTATCAGTCAGATTGGCAGGCATACGGGAAGCTCTCCGTAACTGACAGGCCATTCAGCCTTGACCTGTCCTATCCTATCCTAGTCGAAGGTTGCGGAGTCGTCAGGTTCTGCATCGCGCCCTGGATTGCCGATGGGATAAACGCCGGACTCTGACCACTGCGATTACCTGTCAGGGTGTTGAGCTCCTGAATCATTCGCTGGTAGTGTCGATTCAGTTCTGTTTCATTCAGCTTCGCCGTTGTGGGTCGCTCACCCTGATCTACTACTAATTCATCGTCGTCTTTATTATCTCTGTACAGGCTGCTCAGGTCGTTCAACAGCTGTTTGCCCCTGCGAATGACCTTGTTCAGAAAGGACTGGTTTCGGTTGCCTTCACCCCCAGTGGCCAATGAACCCTCTGCCATGCTCTCATTCAGTGAGCGCGTGCCATTTGGCTGTGAGGTATCCACTTTCGCAAGCACCTCGCTCATGTTAAGCACCCGGTTATTGACGATCAGGCGCTCAACGGTCTCGCCTTTCCCGCTGAAAAAATCTTGCACCCGAAGGCTCCGGGTGGCATTGATCGGATTGGTGTTATTTTCGCTGTTTTTCAACAGATTCTTATTCGCTAAAACAGTCAGAATAAGATCCTCGTCCGACTTTTGATAGCGCAACGTCTGGCAGTCATGGGTGTTAATCTCGAGCTGGTCAGCCGTGCCCGTGGCGTTTGCCAGAAGCCATTGGCTGTTACCCGTATCATCGCCAGAGAAACGGTAAATAGAGCTTTTTTCATCAATTACATACTGATGGCCGGAGATGGTTTGCTCTGAAAGTGAATAACCAGACTCGAGTCGTTGACCGATCATTTCCTTGTTATCCAGAATGCCATCATCCAGTTCCAGACTGTCTGGCCAGCCATTGGTGTAGATACAGTCAGGGTCCTGCCAGGTGCCCATTCTCACTAGAGGGTCGGCACCGGACGCCATCATTTTTATCCCTTCAGGCGACGGCAGACGCTGGTTGATGATGAGTTTGTCAGGGGCATAACAGTTCAGCGCCCGAATTTTTCTGATTGGCTTGAAGGCCTGGGTTGCCAAAGCAATCTGGCCATTCCGGTAGATGGTTAGAAACCCACTGTCATCTATTGTCATGGCCAGGTGCTGACGTGGGGAGCTGAAAAATTGCCTGACCCTTCTGTGAAAGACCCTGGCACCCTCTGTTAGCCTGACCTCCAGTCCCCCGGATTTCAGGCTCAGGCTGATGGCATCAGAGCCGCCAGCATCAGCAAAATGAACCAGCGTACTCCCGGCCCCTGTTCCCCAGCCGAGAGGCAGGCCCCGGCGAATCCGGGCTGCCAGAAAAAAACGGCCGCCGGTGACCGGAGGCGGCATCAGGCGTGACAAACCGGCTGGACAAGGAACCTGGTCCTGGTCACTGCTGTCAGTGGCATTGCGCTGCTCCAGCGAACGCCAGCTTGCTGCCTGCACATCCGCAAGGCTGACACCAGCCATTCGAATACGGTTAAACGAAGAGGGGGCAAAGAACAGTTTCACGGCGCTATTTTCCCTGCCATTCTCCTTTGAATTCTCCAGCTCCAGACTGACAAGATTATTGCCGGAGCCGGGGTGGACACTGGCACCGCTGCTTTTGAGGTGGAAAATATCATTGCCCGAATCGCCGAACAGCCCGGCCCCCGGCTTGACAGTACCCGAGATGAAGAACACGTCATCACCTGGCCCGCCATGTACCGGTGCTGTGATATTGCCAAGCCGGTAAGTGCCATCCAGTCGTTTATCAACCGTCAACCTGGAGTAATAGTAATTTCGAAGTTTTTTGCCGCTAAGCAGCCTGGTTCCGTTGTTGCCCGGAGCAATCGTTGTCAGGCGCCAGATATGCCGTTCCAGACTGTTGATAAAGTGCCCGGTGACCAGGCTGCCATCCTTGCGCTCACAATGGGGAACGTGCTGTAAATGGATGCTGAAAAATAAGTGTCCGGCGTCGTTCACATCCAGACGGGTATAATTTCCGGTCAGTCGCCATTCCAGCTTTTCAGGCTGCACCCCGTGCAATACCAGGGTATTCCCGTTGTCCCGGTCAACGATTTGGGTGCCATTGGCCTGCGGGTAAATAACGTAAATATCCGGCCCCAGATCGCCAGAAAGCAGGTCAGGCCCCAGGTTCGCCACCATCCGGTCAGCTTTCGGGCTGCCATAATGCTCGTTGTATCCAGCTCCTCCTATGGTGGAGGTGATTGAGCTGTTGCCCTTGATGCGGGGAGAGGAAATTCTGAAAGTATCATTGCCACCCCCGCCATCGACGACAATCCCGGCAAGGGCCGGAATGTTGAAAATATCGCCGGAATCGGGGCCCTTGAAAATCTCAAAATTACTGATAGCTGTCGGCCATTTTTCGAAGATGTTCTGTGATCCGGGCCACCTGTTCGTAAAATACACATGACCTTTGACGTTTTTATCAGGAGGGCAGGATCCCGAATCGCTTGCAGAACAGGCAAGGCTCGCTGTTTTTTTTCTTAAAGACAGGTTGAGCCGGACAAAATGCGGCTCGATGGTCATCTGGCTGAAATCTATCGTGTCGGTGCCTGGACCACCGTTTAAATGGGTGACCTTCGGCTGCTTCAGAAGAAAAAGGTAGTCATCTCCTCCCCTGCCATTAAAACTGTACAGGGAGCCTCTGGACACATAAATATTATCTTTATCATCACCGGAAAATTTGATCCTGCCCTTCCCGGTGTCCTCCAGGATAAAGTTCCTGACCGTTAAACTATTTTTCAGGCCGACAGTCACAGCACGACTGACGGGCAAGTTAAAGAGCAGCGTATTGGCACCACTTCCTCCGTCCAGAGAGGTGCCTCTTTGCCAGGGAGCATTAATGATGAGACGATCATCTCCATCCCCCATGTCCACCTTGTCCAAACCACCTCCGGTGCTGAAAATATCCGTACCATTGGAGCCAAAGTAGGTATCATTTCCCGAAGTCCCGGCCATCTGGTCGATCCCACTGAATACAGTCTGGTGATAACGCCAGTGGCCGGTTCCATCGGTATTCTGCCATCGGGTCTGGGCGATCCCTTTCGTCACATTGACGTCTATCCCATCCAGTTGATAGGTTGAGGTGATAACCTTGACGCCAAGACTTCTGGAGTGTTTCTGCAGAAGCCGGGTACCGTAAATAACAGAAAGACGCTCGTCGTGTACTAACTGATTGTATCCCTCCTTCCCGGCAATAACGGTCGTATTGCCCATGCCGACAATAAACTGGTTATTGCCTCCCATATCCTTTAAACGATCATGACCTCCCATGCCAATTAATACGTTATCCGTAGACGGGTTGCCCGTCAGCTGATCATTACCCGGACTACCCAGTATGATGGGGATGCCAGAGTATGAGTCTGAAGACAAGTCAAGATGAACCGCCGGCAAAATCAGAGAACTGTTGTATGAGGGAGAGGCACTGCATGTGTCACGAAAATAAGTATCAAAACCATAATTCAGCTCCAGCATGGCCAGGGTTTTCGCCATTGGCTGACCGGGGAACAGCTCGGTCCATTGCTCCGAGTCAGTCCATTTTGACATCTGTTTCATGGCCAATGATGTCTGGCGGCCCTGTTGTTTTCTGCGACCGTCCGCATGGGTCTTAACCAGTTTTAAACCCAGTGTGTGCCTTGGCCTTAGAAAGCTGACACCATGCTTCTTAATGGCGGGAGCTGCACCTTCAATAAGCAGCTGCTGTTGGCCAAGCTCCAGGGTCAGTTTGCGTAGAAAACCATTCTGTGGAGTACAACGGTCAGAGACGAAACCAAACTCAATCACCAGATTGATATGATGACTTTCCTGGCTGCCAATCCGATGCAGACCAGCGCCCAGTTTTTCCCCCTCATTGGCAAGGCGCTGCAGCCTGGTCTTTTTACGCCATTGCTGCCGGGGAAATTCACCCAAAGGTTTTTCCGGGTGACGGTTTAATAATGCCAACATCGCCTCTGTGGAAAAGCGATAGTCATCCACTCGCTTTCTGACCCAGCAATTGGCTTTGTCTAAACGAACAAAACCCCAGAGGGTGGTGTTCCTCAGGCTGGCCAGGGCCTCAGTCATGGACAGGGAAGCATTTTTGCCCGCTACTTCCTCCCAGTAAATACTGGTATTGGCATGTACCTCAAGGCCGGATAAACCGGGAGTGTGAAAATCAAGCTTCATATGCTTATGTGGCATTGAAGGGTCAAGAGCCAGGTTCAGGCTCTCGTCAAAGGGATTGATCGTCAGGCTGGCTATCTGATGGTCGCTGCACCCGTGATCAAAAATCCCCAGCGAATGACCAGCACTGGCCATTTCCCGGTCGGGGGCACCTGACGTTTATGGACGTGAATTCGGTGGTGACCTAGATGGCTGCCAGGACGCAGCATGATGGTGTCTGTGTGAGTGCCCGTGTAAACCTCGTGGCTACCCTGAACCTTACCGTCACCCAGCACCACTGTGTTAAAACCGCTGCGTAACCGGATAGAAGTGCTTCCGCCGATGGCGACCACCGTGTCGTTGCCACCCCTCAGGTCCACGGTATTGGTACCGTTGGTGACAATGAAAAGGTTATTACCGTGGTCTCCCCAGAGTGTGTCATTGCCAGGGGAGCCCTGGATGACCTCTACCTCTATCAGCTGCTCTCCCTCCGACTTAAAGCGGTTGGCGAGATCCAGCTTAAGACCTTTTTTTCTGCCAAGGTAAGAAACGGTGTCCGTGCCGGGACCTCCATGGACCCGGTTCAAGCCATTACCCAGCAGCGCCTGATCATTACCCGGGCCCAGGGCTATCCAGTTAGTCCCGTTGCCATTGCTGGCACTGACAAAGTCATTGCCGCCCCCGGTATGAACCTCATTTTTACCACCCCACAGGTAAATATTGTTGGGCTGGGCCGTCCCTGTCACGGATACACCTTGCGTCGACCCTACTACATTTTCAACATTGGCAATCGACCCTCCGGTTGCCAGCAGCTGTATCACCGTCGCGTAAAAGATGCTGGGGTCATTGGGCCTGGGCCTTTCTCCGCGCTCCCTAAGTCCGGTCTTGCTGAAATAGTAAAGATCCCCATTGGTTTGCAACAGGTAAGCACCCCGTTCCGAAATATACATATGACCCAGTTTTGTATAGCCAATGTTTACTTTTTCATGCTCGTAATGGACGTGTTTGGACTTGACTCTGCCAACGTAAAAGTAGGTCTGAAGGCCATAGTGATCAGAAATTCGTTCTACTTTTGTGTGCTTTGCGTCATACCCCGTCAGCAAATCTTCGGGGGGTAATTTTTTATCTCGGGTTGCACGATGGTAATCCGCTTTTATCGATGACAGTTCGGCAATGTACATTCTGCCCGGGCGCAGATTTTCTTCCATGCTATCGCGTGGGTTAGCAGAAAAACCGGACTGATAGCCATTGATGCCGAAGCGGCGTGAAAGGGATGGTTCATTCCATGTTTCCTTACCATCCGGCGCGTCGCGGTTAACTCCATGTTTTTTCAGATATTCAGGAAAAAGGTTACCCCAGTGCCAGGTTTGCAGGTTAACCTCGAATAATGTGTCAGATTTCGTCCAGTTAAGGCGATAGTAATGCGTTTCCGGTTTTATGAAGTAGAATAGAGAGTGCCTTAAGTAAGGAATCTTGATCTCGCTTGGCAAAATCAGGGTGTCATTGCCAGATCCCCCATAAAGAATTCCCTTGCCCAAACCCGGTTCAAGCCGGTCATTCCCTGAACCACCAAACTGCTTTATGTAGCCAAGGTCGTCTATAAGATGGTCATCATCGGGACCTCCGTACTGAATCCTGCCGTTGATAATGGTGTCTCTACCCGGTCCGCCGTAGCCGAGCCCGTAGTTATATGGCAAACGGAGGATGTCGTTACCTCTGCCCCCATAAGCTACCCCTGACTCACCAATCCAGATATCGTCATCACCAGAGTCCCCAAACGCCGTCCCTGATTTTATGATCCGGATAATATCGTTGCCGTCGCCCCCTTCCGCCAGGCCTTTCTCAAGCGTCAACCGGTCATTGCCTGACCCGCCGTACAGCTCTCCCTCGTCGATGATCAGGGTGTCATTGCCACCCAAACCATAAAATATCTTGTAGCCTTTCTCGCCACGCATGTAATCTTCCAGGTTCGACCCCATCTTTGTACGGCGCCGGTTGACCCGGTCGGTAAAGGCAAGGCCTTTTGTGGTACCAGCCAGTGATCTTTTTTGGGTTACCGACAATTCTTCCAGGTTATCCTCATACTTGCTCTGGTGAAGAAACTCCGTGGCATCGGTATGGTACTCAAACCTTGAAAACCCTTTTTTTCTCGAAGTCTTTCGCCATGTTGTCCATGTATCGTGCAAAGCCATCGCCTTGCACTATTGCGTCGAACTCCTGCCGGGCATTGTTGGGCGGCATGAATGCCGCGATAACGGTCTGTATGACAGTGAGCAGCTGGCCGACCAGGTCGGCAATCACACCAAACGGTGGAAAAAAGTCCAGCACCATGCCGACAAGATCCAGGGCAATCGAAATCGCATCCAGGGCGATCATCATTTCGTAATAAGTCGCCTGGGCATCGTTGCCAGACGCTCTTGCATCTCTGGCGGACATCTCATTAGAGGTGATGGAAACAACGGCACCTGCAATACCAATGAAACTGCCTCCCACCGGCACCATCCTGGTCACGACCCTTGAGGCTTTTGCCGCCCTGGTGGTGGTCTTCAAGGTCTTGAGACCAGAGCCTGCGGCATCGCTCCCCTTGATCAGACGCTTGCCACTGCTCACCAGCCAGTGGCTGGTCATCGCCAGGCCATAGACAGAGTTGCCAATCTCCAGGCCGGCCCCGGCATAGGCCAGGTTCCGGGTTTCATCAGGCAGTATGTGGCCGTATTTCTTCAGATTCTCAATGGCCTGGATACCACTGGCAAGCCCTACAATGGATTGCCCCGCGCCAACACCGACTTTGATACGCCCGTATGTTTTGCTTCTGTCCAGCTTATCGAGCATGCGGGTAACTTTTCCGGGCCGCTTCTTCGACCCGCCCCCCGGACCGTTGGCATCAAAGCCACTCCCTCCGGGATGATCTTTGCGGGTCTTCAAGCCCTCCATGAACGCCTGGTTTTTAAGCAGCTGCTCTTTTACATACCGGGTATCGTCAGCACTGTAGCCCGAGTCATTGAGCGAACTGACAACACGGTCAATCACCTGCTCTGGCGTCAGCCCCTGCTGCTCTGTCAGTGTTTGCCGGAATAGATCAAGGAACTTCTTGCGAAACACCGGGCTGTCCTGAATATCCTCGGTGGCCACCGCTGCAAAACGCCCTTGTTCCAGCAGCAGGAAGGCGTCTGCCAGTAACCCCTTGTCACCGGCAGTCTGCCTGATATGGTTGAAACGATCACTGACCTCAATGGCATCCAGGTGCCCGCTGATCCGGTCCATCAGGTCCATCGCCGTCCTGACCGGTCCGGAGCCGTTGCACAGCACGCAGTCTGCATCGGGCAGCCGTGTTGCCTGACCGGCTGGCAAACCCGCCTTATCCAGTTTCTGCAGGGCCTGCCGGAAATGAGATTCGGTCATATCAACGATGCCGGTCATCTGGCCAAAATCAATATCGCTCCTGAGTGCTGTCAGGCTGTCGGCCACATTCTGGCGAATCTCCCTGGCCAGAAGGCGGGATTCAGAGGAGCCCTCCCGGTTCAGCCTGTGGGCCATCCCGATAAAGCTGGTCAGACGTTCCAGCAGCCCGGAAAGCGTCAGCTTGCCCTCTTTAACCGTGAACTCGCTGACCAACGACTCAGGCGACAGCTTGTCCATGCCCTCTGGCAATTGGATTCGCTTCTGTTGCAGGGCCAGGAATGCTTTTGTCTGATCCTCCGGTTTCTGTGCCTGGGCGGCTTGCAGCAGAGCCAGTGCTGCCGCGGCGGTCAGCGGACTGTCAGCAGCGCCATTGCCCAGCACCAGGGTGCGTTGGGCAGGCATCAGGTAGGAGGCATCGGCGGTGATTGAAGGGTCGGTCAGCACCCGCATCGTCAGGTTGCCAGAGGTCAGTGAAAACGTCCTTTTCCCGGTCAGGTTCAGCAGTCCATTAAGCCGCTGATAAAGCCCGGTAGAGATCTTTTCAGGCAGGGAACCCAGCGCGCTGATCTCTGCTACAAGTAACTTCCCAGCGATGGTTTCGGCCAGACCTGCCGGAATGGCTGACTGCCGGGCATAGTGCAGAAAATAGTGCAGGAAACTGTCTGCAAACCGCTGGCGGGTGACATCGTCCATCTTGTCAATAACGGCATTGACCTGGCCAGTCATGTCAATGTCTTTCAGTTCCCTGAAAGTCTCATAATGGCGTGCCAGCTGTGACAGGTAAGCCTCAGTGGTTGCAGCGTTTTCACCCGGTTTCAGGGGCTGGCGCAACAGCCTCTTCAGGCCATCCTGTGACTGGGGGGACATCAGTGGGAAAGGATTGCCCGGGCCCGCCGGGGTGATTTTCAGATAGCGCCTGTCACCGTCTGCCATCACCCCATGTCGGGGACTGCTGGCGATGGTTTCAATGGTCTCAGGCTGCCACGGTAAAGCCTGCACAGACCTCTGGACGTCCTGCTGCGGGTGAACAGGCAACTGGAACGACCTTCCGACCTGCTGTCGCAGTTTTACCGCCTTCTGGAATACGGTGTGCACATCTTCATTCATATTGGCCAGCAGGCCAGTGTCAAAACGCTCCCAGCCCAGCCCCCGGGCAACAAAAGCGCAGGCTTTTTCCAATGCGGCGACCATGGATGCCGCCGATCCAATGGGAGGCAAATTAAGATTGTTGATAACTTTGATATCGCTGTTAGGCAATATGGCCGTTACCGCATCGGTCACTCCCAGGTGTATCTGGCTGGCTGGCTGCCCGTTGCTCCCCAGAACCTGATCCATCTTCCGGTAGATAAAATGAACCACCAGCGACTTCAGGTAATCGCTGATAACGAGCCTTAGCCCGTAATCTTCGTAAATCACCTTTGCCCGATAGGACAGGAAGTTTTCCGCTGCCGCCCGACTTAACCCGAGCAGGTTAGGGTCGAGCAGGGATTCCATGCCGGAGCCGACAGTCCAGAAGGCCCGGTAATCAGCGTCGACCTGCCTGGAGGTGGAGGGCGGGGGTCTATACGAGGCGATGTTATTATCAAGGCCGGGATCTGGAATCAGGGGAGCTGAGGATTGTTTCTCATTGACGACCTTGTTGAAAAGAGTGCGCTCACTGTCACTGACTTTAATTTCTCCTTTAGAAAGGCTGTCCTTTATTGCCTGAATCCTGGCTTTATCATGAAGCTCCAAATACGCCACTGCCCGGCGGTAATCGGCTTCAGTACCTTCAGCTAACAGCAGGTTATGATGGCCTTCGACCAGTTGCCGATAGAGGCTTGTGCCTGAAGGCTTGTCAGCCACCGGGGTCAGTGCGTATTCGCGAGTCAGTCCCAGGGGGCGCGGCTCATCGTCAGGCAGTGTCGCGGTATTGATCCCGAACTGCTGCCGCACCTGCTGGCGCAAGGCTGACAGCGGTCCATCACCGTTCTCAAGAGCCTTCAAGAAACTGGCACCCACCAGGTTCGTCAGGGTTTCCCGGAAAATGAACGGCCTGTTCTTGTCCTTTGTGCCCAGCAATAACAGGACCTGGGCACTGTTTTCCTCATTCACACTGACACGGCTGTCCACCAACGGCCAGTCAGGCCGGGGGCTGATTCTTATTTTAAAAGGGCTGGCATCGGCAATGCCCGCGTCTCTGACGGGTTGCACCAGCGCCTGAAGAAGGTTCGATAAACGTGACTCACCCATCCCCCGGGCAATGAGCTGAATGTCGTTCTGTAATTGCTCTCTGTCAATACGGCCCTGCCGTTCCAGCCTGCGATAAGGCTCCATATGGACAATCAGCCTGATCTGCAAAAGACGGTCTGGCCAGCGATCTGGAAGCTCAACGCGAAAGACCTTGCGGTGATCTTCGCTGTGGATCAGGGCGTAGCCGGGACCCTGGTCAGCAAAAGCCAGATCATCGCGGCGCCCCAGTGTGAAGGTCTTTTGCCCATTGGTGGTCTGAACCCGGGCCTGGTGCCGCCCCATCCCGGTATCGGGAATGAAAGCCATGACCTCCCGGCCCGGGCCTGATGGCAGTGGCTGATTTTTTTGCAGCAGATCAAACCACTCATTGGCTTTCAGGGCATTCATCCGCAACCCGACCGGGTCTGGGGTTTCCAGACCCTTAAGCCGTTTGTGGAAAAAATACTCCGCCAGCAGTGCCTCACCATCAGACGGGGATGACTGGCTGAGCAACCCGAGAAGCGTTTTATCCAGTTGGCTCACCTGCTTCGGGGATAAAGGCGACAAAGTTCGCTCGATCGCATCCCGGTAATAATCCGGGTCAGCCGCTGCGGGGACCCACTGCAGCTGCGTCCGCAAAGCCGCCACTGCCTGCGGGCTGTCAGGCGACTCCTGTCTTAACCGCGACAGCAAACCGGTCAATTCATCCCCTGCCGGGGCGGACAGGGGGCCTTTCTGGCTTTCAATGGCGATAAGAGGCTGATCACCCAGCCGGGTAACCGGTTGCCGCCGGGCGCTGGTCAGGGCGAGGGTTTTGCGGCTGCCATCGGTGACCGGCACATTGTGGCGGGAATCCTCGCCAAGAGGCAGCTGTCCGGGGGCACCCCATTCAGTGCGCACCGCTTGTGCGTCCGTTAAAGCCTTTTCTACACGGCTTAACCAGGTGGACACACCTCGTTGTTCTGCCTCCGTGAAGGCGATGCCCCGCCGGTCTTTCAGGGCATCGGTGAGCACCGCTTCAAGATGCCCGGCCAGGTTATCAATCCCCGCCAGCGCCTTCAGCTCGGTGTCATCGAGTATTGACACGACCACATCCACCGGATCAGCCAGAAGCGCCGGCTGCGCAGCCACCATCCCCCGGCTGACCAGCCCGCTCCAGGCCACCTGTGTTAACAGTGCACGGAGATGGCTCAGCGAACCACTCGCGCCGGACAACCGGTCAACCCATTGGTTGCCATGATACTGGACCCGCTGAAACAGGGAACGGGTTTCCATATTCCCATCCCTGATCAGCTGACCAAAGCCGGACAGAGGATCAGCAATGGCTTGATAGGCAATCCGGACCCGCTGGCCGGTTTCCACGGTAGTTATCTCACCGGCGGTAGTGACGGTCTGAACCGGTGTGTGTGCGGCAGCTGTGCTCTTGACAGCCTTCAGACCGAACTGCTCCCGAAACTGGTTTTCCAGTTGCAGCAGCGTTCGGTCCCCGGTGATTTTTTCCCCCTTCAACCAGGTCATGGCGATGGCCGGTGAGCCCGCCTGGTCCGTGCTGGCCAGTGCGGCCCGACACAGATCCTTCAGGACAGAAGCCATCGTCCCCAGATAATTACTGGTAGAGTGGCGCTGCCCGTCCAGTACCGCCGGATTCACCTGCAACACCACGAGCCGCTGACCACTGACCTCCCCGCTGCCTCCGGGACGATAGGGTATCACCCGGTCAGCGGGCGTCTGACTGCCCAGCCTGACCACTAACCGGAGATGATCGGGGGGCTCCATACCGGGCAGCAGTTTGCTGTCCAGTTCCGTCATACTGGCGGGCTTGATGAAACCGGCGGGGAATCCCAGGGCGTTGACCAGTCGCTGCCCTGCGGAGGTGGTCACAAAGACCCTCAGTTCGGACAGAAGCCGTTCGGCCTGAGTCGCCAGCGGCTTGCCGGAGCGGTAATCGGCAGGAAGGATCACGGCGATCCGGTCATCGGTGCCTGGCAGCGTTCTTAGCTCGGCACTGTCATCTAACAGCAAGTGATCTGCCCGGCGGGCGGCAGCCAGCTGATCTTCCAGCGGTTCTGACGGGTTGAGTTTAAACAACCTGTTTGTATCTGACGCAGCGTTGTCCAGCTTCAGGCCATACACCGTCTGGCCATGGTCGTTTTTCTCCAGCACCGGAATCAGGGTTTCCCCGTTACTGCTGTAAGACGCTAACAGCCGATCGCCAGGTTGCAGACTGACGGCGCGATACTCTCCGCCATCTTCCGAAAGCAGCTGATAAACCTCACCATAGTAACGCCTGACCGCCACGAATGTGCCAGTATCCGACCCAGCCTGAATAACACGCTCAGAATGGGAGTCATCAATACCGAAGATACTGTCATAAACCGAAGACTCACCCAGCGGCGTCACTGTGACATCACTGCCTGAGCGACTGAGCACCCGATACAATTCACCCTTGTGAGTCAGGAACTCAACCTTGTAATAAGGTTTGCTGGTATCGGTGTCGCTGATATCCCCACTGTCAATGTCCAAAAAGGGGCGGTCTGCCAGACTTTCCGTCAAAAGCTGGCGGGTTTTGCATCCGTCCACCCCACGCCGACAACGTCCCCCTGGAGGATCCGGGTCAGGGGCTTCCATAACAGCGTGCACCTCGCTGTCAGACTCAACCAGCTGATAGGTCGTTGATGGCACAAACCCGCTTGCGCCCGCTACCGGGGCTGTCGAACTGAGCGATTCTTTAAGTGTGTCTAAATAGTTAATCAGTTCCCACTGAACAGGTATCTGATTGGTCAGAACTTCTTGCAATAATTCAAGCTGTTGATGAGTAAATGCCCCCCTGAACCGGGCTCTGTTACTATCAGACAGGCTCTGATCAAACTCACGCAGTGCCCTGGCGAAGCTTTCAATACTCGGATCAGCCCGGTTTGCCTGAATGTAGTCCGAGACCCTGCTCAGGCTCAATGAGAGCAATTCAGTATCCCGGGTGAACAACCATCTCATCGACTGTTCAAAGTCTTCCTGGCTGGAAGGTAACCCCATCCGACCAAAATAATGTTCAAGAGTATCCTGATGGTTGCCAGCCAGAAGAGTATCAATGTTATCAAGGGTATTATCCCGGTTTCGTATTGCAGGCAGGGAAACCCATTCGTTGCGAAGGCCGAAACCAACGACTTTGCCCAGTTGCCTCAGGTACCTGACCTCTCCATACCAGGTAGCCCGAAACAGCTCGGCATCAGCTGCCTCGACACTTTTGGCCAGACTCATGCCATACAGATCTGTAACGATCACGTCAAAGAACGAATCGCTTATCGCATGGTTATTCTGCATCCCAAGCTCAATGATGACCGCCGTATCCCCGACCCGCAATCGGGACTCCTTCCAAGGAATATGAGGGTTTAACTGCCAGTGGACAGGCAAACCCGAACTCAGGTTAACCGACTTCTTTCGTAAGAATACCGAAGTACGGCTTTCCGGCGGTTCCAGGGGCTTGCGCTTGTGGAAATTTTGGCGATAGTTTTTCGGTCCCTCGTTATTGATAACTCTAATAAGCAGCTCGACATCTCTCTGGAAGCTGCTGAATGCCTGTCGGCGGTCCTGAATGGCTTCCCGGTACAATCTTTCGCTTTGGCTCTTTTCAAGAAACGCCGGGGGAAACTGGTCACTGAGTGATCCTATCAGCAGCATCCGATCCGAATCCAATCTGAACGGTGATGTGCCGACTTGATCCGTTACCGGCACCAGAGATCCGGCCTGCAGATGGAACTCGCGCCTCTCATAGGTATTCAGCTTGATGCTATGGCTTTCGTCTGCAAGTAATTCCAGATTCCTGATGCGAAAAGCCGGCGGTGTCCGGGTTTGATCACTCTGACTGATCTGACTGTTCACTTCAGCGAGCTGGGGTTCGGTAAGAGCAAGGGCCAGCCGCTTGATGTCGGCCTCCGGATACTGGGAGCGATATTGACCAAGTGCTTCCACCACCCTGAAACGCGACGCTTCCGACAATGAAGAAAAGTGCTTCGAAAACCACGGCCAGTCTGCGTTATCCACCCTGGACATCGCCAATTCAATAAACGCACGGGTCACCTCCTGATCACGCCCCAGCCAGTGGGGTTTCAACGCCAGCTTGAGATGACCCGCCAGGTTATCAGGCTCTGCCGCTGTTCGGCTAAACAGGCGCTCCAGATTGCCGCTTTGACCTGGCAGGACTGCGTCCAGAAGATAATGGTCATCAGTCCCTATAAAGACAGCTCGCGATACGCTGTCTTCTGACATCAGGCCGGTCCAGAGTTCCCGGTACTCTCTGCCATCCGCCATGGGTAGCGAGTAAAAATCCGACAGCGTGGCGGGCAACACTTCGGCTCCGTTGGCAAGGCGGTAATCCAGAGCCGTGCCCAGCAGGTCTTTAATTCTGGTCTCTACTTTCGGGTCTGGAGTACCGGGTATTTGCTGTGCAAGGTCATTGATTTTTACTTTCAATCCATCAGTGACCTCTTGCAGGTCAAAGCTTTTGATGTAGTTATTGAGTGTGGACACAGCATTGTCGGAAAGGTAGGTGTGGATGCAGTCTGCCAGCCTTAGCCCAGGAAACAGGGCTCTCTCCTGCGGATTGTCCCTCGATAGCCGGAACAATAACAGGGCAAACATTGACCTTAACTGGGCATGGGTTACTCCATCACCGCCTGAAGTCTGGGCAATAGGCTTTACGAACCGGCTGGCGGTCTGCAGGCTGGCCTGCAGCCGTTCCCCCTCAGGACTTTGACTGTCCCCAAACAGTGCCGCAACCACCGGCTTGCCCAGATCCTCAAAGGGAAGCCTCAGGGTAATTCCGGAATCTGCCTCGCCGGTGGCTTTTGTCTGTTGGATGTTTGTCTGGTCATTTTCAAAAATTAACTGGCCCAGTGCGCTGTCTTTTTTTACCGCCTTTGTCTTGGCAAGCCGTTTTTGAAAGGCCCGGACCAAATCCTTGTTATTAACCGGACCAGACAAGGCCGAGACGGTTTTGTCCAGCGCCTGAAAAGCGGCGTCCAGTAAAGGCCGGTGCTCATTCAGCTCGTCGGGGGACAGCGGGGCTGTTATCAGTTGCAAGCCTGGTTGACTGTTGAGCCATTTCAGGGTGATTAAAGGTGAACCATCAATGTTTATCGAGCTTTTGGCCTGCAGGCTTTCCGGTTTGGCAGATTTGTCGATGGTATAGGTTTTTTCAAGGATTATCCGGCCTGATGCATTGTCCTTTTTTATAGTCCTTGTGTCGGCAAGCACCACTAAGGGGGCAAACCCCATTTGCTGGCGAACCATTCCGTCAATGTCTTTAGCGTCCGGGAGGTCAGCCTGAGCGTTTCCCTGCAGATCGTATCCGGATTGAACCAGGGCAGTAAACACTGGAATCAGGCTGGATGAACTGGCTTGTTGACTGACAGCGGTATCGGGGTTGATAACCACCTTCTTACCAGAACGAGTGATCGAAATAACGATTTCCCGCTTCCCGTCCACCGTTTGCGGGGCATCAAGCTTTAAACGATCTGAGGATACGGCATTGTCTTTGAGCCCCTTCTGGTAATCTTTACCCAGAGGCGTTGTGAGGAAGTCCTTAATACCCTCGAGTAATAAAATATACTCCGTTTTGCCATGGCGAAGGTAATCAGGGGTGACGCTTAATTTGATGACCTTGTTAATATCGAGTTCAGTGATGCTCTGTTGTGAATCGAGATTAACATAATGTTCGTCAAGACCCTTTAGATCTAATATCGAATTCAGTCCGTTAATTAATGATGGGCTGCTCTCCTTCAGAGCCTGCTTCAGAAAAGTAACTCCGTCACTCCCGATGGCCTGACGCAAAACCAGACCCGCCTGGTAATCCGGAAGATTCCTGTGAGTCTCTACCAGTGCCGAGGCAAAAATATCCAGAGATACCCCGGGGTGTTGACGCCGGTGGTTCAGAACCCGTTCAACCGCCTTTGTCAGCCCGACCTGATCATACCGGGCGGTTAAACCGTATATGACACGGGCAAAATCCCCGACCGACCCGGAAGCAAACTGCCAATTGTGATCGGTGCTGATGCCATCAATAAATCGTGTGTACAAGGGGCCTGTCTGGTCTGGAAAAGCAACCAGCGCCATTCCTGTGGTCAGGCCATAATGGCGACCCGTCCCGACTGACAATCCCCAGATTGCCCGCAAGGCGTTTTGTGCATCACTGAGCGCTGCCACACCAGGATGGTTGATCAGGGCTATTCCAAATAATTTCCCAATAGCGATAGACTTTCGGATATCAAAAGTCGCGTCTTTGATTCCCACCGTCAGCCTCGGCAGGTCGCTATTCAGGTGACTCTGATACAGGTATCGT
The DNA here is from genome assembly GCF_032883915.1 of Endozoicomonas sp. 8E. Taxonomy (NCBI): domain Bacteria; kingdom Pseudomonadati; phylum Pseudomonadota; class Gammaproteobacteria; order Oceanospirillales; family Endozoicomonadaceae; genus Endozoicomonas; species Endozoicomonas sp. 8E. Next base: position 2,789,200 of record NZ_CP120717.1, read on the forward strand.
CCGGAGTCGGAGGTAATGGTTCTTTCATGAAACAGACGATCCAGTGATATCCCGTACCTGGACAGCACCTGCCCCGACGCAAGAACTGGTTTAATAAACCCTTCACCTTCAACACCAGAAAACAAGTTCAGAATTTTATAGAGTTCGGTGGGCAGGTTTAACTGTACCAGCTGTCGCCAACGGGCGAGAAACAGAGTGTGTCTATCAGCCTCTGTCGCAGGAAGCTGTTGATCCTCGGGGGCCACCCGCTGAAGGTTAGTGTCTGCAGACACGATTTTTTGCAACTGCAACAAAGTGCCCCAGGCTGATTCTGACTGCCCGCCAGTGATTGCCCTGAACTGGGCAGTCAGCAACAACTGACCCAATTTGCCCTGCACGGTTTGCAAAGGTTTGAACTTATTGTAGGAGCGGATGACATGCTTCAGCTTTGCGTGGTTGAGTTGACTCAGGCGCTTAAGGATGGACTGCTCCACCCAATCCCGGTATTGCGCCGTTTCGGTTTCAAAGGTGAACCGGTTACCAGTTGCTGGCCCTGCCGTTTGCTGATGTATCTGCTGATCTATCCGGTAAGGCGCAGTTCTGGTTGCAAGGGTGGGCCGGTTACCGGTTGCTGTCCTTGCCGCTTGCTGAAGTATCCGCTGATTTATCCGGTAACGCTCAGTTACGATGTCAAGGGTGAGCAAGCTTTGGACTTTTTCAAAAAAGATCATGTCAACGTCCGGGTTGGCTCCTAATAAACCCGGATTCTGAACGGACTGTATCAGCGCAGTGATTGAATGACTGGGAGGGGCAGAAACGATGCTTCCAAGATCAGGCAAGGGCACTCGAACCTCTATGGTGGCGAGGTAACGGACTTCACCCTCTTCACTGACATAAAAAGAGACACCTTGTCTTGATGGTCCATTTAAACTATCGGTGTAACCCAGCTTAGGCTCTTTGTTTTTGCCTTGCGGTAATTCAAAAAAATCTGACTCACTAAGGGGGATAGTCATCCTCCCATGTTCGATACGGTAATCCAACAGGTCAATAAACAGCAATTTTAACCTGGCTTCCAGTTGCTGTCTGGGTACATTCCATTCTATGCCGGCCCCTTGAGCCATAGCTCCCGTACTGGCCAGATCATTAACCATTTCCTGCATTAAAGAAAAAAAGGCTTCCCGACCGTACTCCCCGATGGCTGACTTAAGTTTGGTGGCATCCACATCAGAGATGACCGTCATTAAAAAATCACCAGTACCCAATCTTGGTAATCCTTCAAGTTTAATCATTAACGAATTTCTAACGCCAAGATCTCCCCTCACAAAATTATTCGTTGAACTGTCTAGTGCCTGCTTGTACAAATGAATAGCAAACATGGATTTCAGTAAATCAGAATTCAGATTCAACCTTTCTGAAATGACAGAGGCCTTATACTGACTCAACTGAAAAACCAGCCTTGATACATCATTTTGCCTCTGGGCAATAAGATTAGAAATATAGGATGTTATATCCCCAATTCCGCCAAGGTCGACCCCAATATTGACCTGAACAGAATAAGGTAATGACTTTTTCTCTCTAGCCTCGGGCGCCAGTGAGACTTTATTATTTTTTGATTCATCATTAATGATTAACTTGAATTCATTTTTGGGGTTATTGCCAAGTAACTCGCTGTTATAATCCTGAACCAAACTTCCTAAGGTATAGTCACCCTTAGGTATTTTCCGGGTAGCAGAGTTCAGCGTCTTGATAGCGTCAAATAAAGCCGAGGATGGATTCTGATACTCCGAGAGAGGTTTTGGTCCGGTAACGATTTTAATGACAGAGCGATCACCATATTTATATTGATCGGTTCTTAGAACCAGATCAGGATAAGGGCCTGGAAGCTCAGCAGGTTTAGACTTAGTATGCGCAAGTTCTTTTCCCGGTTCAGCATCCACATTTGTGAAAGAACTCACTAATTCAAGACCGATCTGTCCTCCATGGATATCTAAAGGAATCTTTGATGATTCTATGCCCTTTTGTAATATCTTGACTTTATTAACAACAAGTTCATTCAGAATCTTTTTCCGAATGGTGTCAGAATCGCTGCTGGTTCCTTTCAAAAGATTTGCTGCAACCATATAACGAGCCATCAGGCCTGATGAAATGTGATATTGTTCAGCCTGCAGTTTACCTTCGATGAAATACTGGCCCGGATCAATTTTCAGGACGCTACCGGCATTATTAACCATAACCGGAACGGGCGGAACGTTACCGGATGAACCGGGAGGCGTGATAACCAGTAATAACCGAACAGAGTCCGATATTTTGACCTGGTCGAAGCCGCTACCGACAGAACCATCAATAACACCCTTATCCACCAGAGTCTGCAGATTGCCAAAGACCTGGCTCTGCCCTTCCTTTAACGCACTGGAAAAACCCTCGAATTCAGAGGTGGTTCTGAGCCATCGAAGGGTTTTGATAATTTCCTTGTTTAATGAAAACAGGTATTTTGAAGGAATATCGTTTTCCAGAACATGTTTGACCAGCTCGGCAGAGAACAAGATCGCGATCTTCGACTCCAGGCCTTTATCGCCATAGGAGCCCAGTGTCACTTCGCTAATAATTCCGGGACTGTTCTCCTTGACGTCTTTGCCATAAACATCCATGCCATCAGAAGGCGTTTTGCCGGTGTACGAAGTTTTGTCTGCCGGGTTTTGTATATTACCCAAATCTGACAATAACCTGTCCCGGTCTCTAGCGGGGACATCGGAGCTGGATATTCGGTTTTTCAATATCTGATAATCGTTTCCCTGCAACTGCAGCGCAGACCGCAATTCCGAGTCCTGCATCTGTTTCCAGGAATCTGTGTGCGCCTTAATCAAACCCTCTACAAAAGTATTAACAGAGATCTGCGGCTGCATTGCAAGGTACTTAATGACACCTCTGACCGAATCGGTGAGTTTCCCTTTCTGAAGCAAGACATCCAGTGCCCACTGGAAATCATCCACCGTACCTTGGGCAAACCTGAGGTCGTGATCATCACTGCCAAGGATCAGCCTCTGGTAAACCGGATCGCTGTTGGTCGGTAATTTCCGCAATGTCAGACTGCTGTCAAAACCGTACTGACCGTCAGGATAATTATGGTAATCCGTTTGCCATATCTCCGTAACCTTGACGAGATCGGCTATGGTTGCTGACGATGCTTCCTTTTTTATGGATGCTTGCAGTTTGATAGACAAAGCCAGCCCGTAGGATTGGACCATCACCCGGGCCAGGCCGGTATCAGACGACTTTGATCGTACATCTGAAATACCTATCCGGATGGTGACAGGCTTAAATTCTTCCCATTGCCGTACGATCACATCGCTGTCCGCAATCGACCGGTAGGATTCGAATCGAAAATCAAACTTCAGTCTTGTTGCCTCCAAACCACTCTCTAGCTCCCATTTGCGCCAGGCCAGAAGGCTATCGATAAATTCATTCGGTTCATTGAAGAAATAATCAACCACACCCTTCAGCGGGTCTGGCAGGCCACCCAATTGCAACAGTTCGCGCAGCTGGGAGCGATAGGCACTGTTATTAGAGGACGTGATAAAAGAGGGCGAACGAACCCCCAGAACGATCTTCGGGGGAATATACTGATCCTTAGTGAAGGCTAGGGAAGGGTCCAGGTAAACGGTGTATTCGGGGTTTCCCAACGACGAGAATTTGATGGGTTTGTTGTCGTGATAAAGCTGACCGTACAATTCTGCGATCAGGCGCTTTTGCTGAAGATCCGGTGCGTTACCGCTTTCCAGGGTGGTGATTACGCTGCTCACCAGACGCAACCACAGCGGTTGTGCCAGGCTTCGGGCAACCTTACTTTCTGCGTTGATGTTATCTGTCAGTGTGGCCACATCAGTCAGCGACAGTTGGGCCACTTTTTCATAAAGCTGCGGTTCAAGCAAGTCTGGGGTGTGATAAGAATAGGCTGACTCAATCGTCTTTATTAACGTCTGAGCATTGCGCTTCTCCAACGGACCTGAGGACTGAAGCATAAACAGGATATTGCGCAGATTATCCGGAAAAGTCCGGCTGTTACTTTCAGGCACACTCACCAGAACATAGGTTTCACCGGAAGGATTGGTGACAACGGGTAGGTAATTATTGTGCATGTCGTCATCAAAAACCAAAGACACAGGCCTAGTAAAACTGACAGGTCCAATCGGTTGGCGCTTCCTTTTGCTCACCCCAAGCGAAAGGGTGTTTTGAAACCATTGTCTCTGCTCATTGCTTTTCTTGTCGCTCAGTGCCAGCCCTTCTTTGTCCGCCAGAAAATGACCTGATAACTCTTTCAGCGTCTCGACATACTTCTGGCTCAATCCGGAAAACCCATTTTGTCTCTCTTGGGTATAGAGAGCCAACAGATCCTTCTTTGCCAATACAGCAGCCACCAGGCCTGCGCTGGAAACCCGGAACGGGTTTATGTTATTGCCACCGGGTGCCACAATATCCTGCAAAGACCCAAGCAGCAGGCGAGTAAACAAAGCTGCCATGGCATTGGATGGCGAACTTGCGACTTGCTGGGCCAACTGATACCCCGCCTGCTGGACCCGGAAAAAATTTTCTTGCTCAAAGCGATCGCCATAGGCCAGCAAACCAACCCCCGAGAACGGATCACCGAGTGAGTCTGCGCGGACAAAGGCGCTCATGTGAAGCGCTCTTGGTGCCTCGGCCTGTGCAGAAGGCAGTTCAACATCAGCAACCGGCAATGACATCAACCGGTAAGGGGAAAAATCATCACCGGTAAGTTGTTGCAGCTGACGGTTGTAATGTTCGATCAGGTCGGAGAGTTTCTGCTTGCCACTTTTTTCAATAACCGTATCAAGCAGTAAATGTTTGGCCTGGTCGATACGTGGGTCAGGATCGTTACCCAGTTGCACATAATCCCTGCCGGGGGGCAAAGCGGGCGAATCCAGGAGTTTTTTCACCACCCCTTCTTCAACCGGGCGCTGGCGGGCAACTAATTGCCCTTGATCGTCTGGCTCAAGTACCAGCTTGACGCGACGGTCTGATTGTGACCACAGGATACGGTTTTCACTTTGCAGGATGCCAGTCCATTTGCGGCCCAAACTATCCACGGTCACCAGGGCGTCACGGAAAGTGATACGTTTTGTCTGGATTTCACCAAATAGTGTCCTGGCGAATTCTTCCACAGGGTAATGCTCAACAGAGTAATACTCTGCGCTGGCATCAGTGCCACAGCCCACTATACTGACGGTATTGACAAAGCGCTTGCCGGTTACGTACTTAAGCACATCAGCCACTTGCTCAGCCGTTTGCCCGCCCAGGAGAAACTGGTCAGAATCGCCTTTTTTACCCTGCACTTTACTACCATGACCAACAATAATAATACGGGTGTCGTCGTTAAGAAAATCAGCCTGCAATGTCTCAAGATTAATGTCGAGGTCTGTCTCCGGGTCAACCAGACGACGATGACCATCATTAATAAAATTAGTTTTAGTTATCTTAAGCTCAACGTCACCGCTTTTTTCCGGCTGAACCCGATCGCCATAAAGCTCCAGGACCATAAGGCGGCTGAAATAGGGCTCGTATTTATTTTTCAGGTATCGGCTGGCTTTGATTTCATTCTCGGTGTCACCCAGCTGGAGAATGATCTGGTTTTTATAACGGCTGTCTTGCTCAGAGGTCAGGGCATAACGCACGGTTTTATCTGTTTTGGCCACCCAGCTATTGTATCTCTCAGGAGTATCGATATTGACTAAATCAGTGTTTGCGGAGGGGTTAATCAGTAAGAAAAATGGTTTTAATTCATGATCGATCAAATCCTTTCTTTCAAAAAAATCAGACACATAACGGCGCTCAACTGTCTTAAAAAGCTTTGGCCCGGTTATAAAAATTGTCGACTTGGATCCAAGCGCTATTCCATCTTTCCGATATTTCATAATATAACGGGCGCTGTCTTTATCAATATTCCATTCTTTGGCTATTGATTTTACAGCTTTACTTTTATCAATATCAGAAGCATTTAATGGGTCATCGACTTTTGCACTTTTAATCAATTGATAACGTTGCCTAATTTCTTTCTTAACTGCTCCGAGAACTTCACTGTTTGGTGGCGCAATAATCACGCTACTGGTGTAAGTGGTTTTTTCTCCATATGACAAATGCGTTTCCATAGAGCCAGGAATAACCTTGACCGACTCTGGAAAAACAAACAGAGGCTCTTTGTTGTGATTGGCGATAGCTTCTTCAATGGCCTTAATAAAAACAGGGTATTTTTCCTTTGCGCTGTTATAGCGTTCATCTTGTTCCTGGGCAGGCGCCTTGTTAAAAAACAGCTGTTCCGGCCCCGGCTGACCAAGATAATTCATAATTGCACGATTAATTAAATAACCCCGCTTGCCTTCGAATACAATTTCTCCTGGCGTGGTAATATGTTTAAACAACTTCTCGTTAAAAGGAGGTAGTACATCGGCGTCAAAGTATACCCCCCCCTGTTTCATAATTTCTACTTTTGTCACGTCCGATGCTGGGTCTAATAGTCCCCTATGGCCAAGTTCTTTCAAATACCACCCTTCCAGGCTGGGCTGGCCTGTCAGGCTGGCTTCATTAGCTGCCTCCCGCCAGATTTCTTCGATATCTGCCAGCTTGAAACCCTCAAATGGAGAGTCGCGCCGAAGTTTGATCAGCTCATTGTTGAAGTTCGTGAATTCCTTCATGGTTTGGCTTTGTATTGCCTCTAATGCCCCTCTATCCATGCCCAAATGTTTAATTAAAAATACCTTTGCCATTTTGTCGAAGGAATTACCCTCAGCAATGCCTTTTTTTATAGTGCTGTAGGCCAGATCTTGCAGATGATAAAGACGTTTCAAAAATTCATCTTTGGTATTTCCATCTTTCAGGAATGATTCAGGTATTTTTTCATCTGCAACCGCCTTATATATTTCCTGGGCAAGCACGGGCGCCAGAAGCGCTTTCGGGTCGTACCAGAGTGTTAGCGGCCAGGGAACCATCTTAACCCAGACCCTCAGATAGTTTTTAACATCTTCATTGAGACGACCAATCCAGATACAGTGAAGCCTTTCAGGTACTTCAACCAGAGCATCCATAAGGTACTGCTTTATTGTGGCGTTCAGGTGGGAGACTGAAGCACCGGCACCACCCTTAGCAAGAACGCTGGACAGGTTTTCCTGCATCCTATAGACAAGACCGTATTTGTTAAGGGTGGTCCCTTCCCGACGAAGTTTGTCAAATTGAGTAATCTTCTCCTCAAGCGATGCTAAATTATCTGAACTAAGGTCATCTAAATGCGGCTTCAGCCTGCGCTTGAACATCGCCAGGGTCGGGATTGAATCATCGGGATTGACGGGGCCCAACAGCCCGCTGTTTTGTGCCAACACAGAAGACATCTGTCGTAGTCTAACGTTAGCTTCAACATAGGGGCCTTTTTTAGGCAAGTATTCGAGGGCGACTTCATCGCTACTCGTGCGAGAGACTTTCAATCGGTCAGGCCTGTCGTCCAGTGACCAGTTGACCAAACCCGTGTCTGAAAGCAGGCCAACCCACAGACGCCCCCAGATATCGACCCTCAAAAGACCGTCACGACCAGTCACTGTCCGGGTTTTTGTTGCTTTCAGGATATCTTTAAGGTATTGACTGACAATCCCGTTGTGATCAATGCCTGAACCTATCAGGTTGATGTTTTTAACCGGGGTATCGCCGGTCAATTCATTGATTTTTTGTGACAGGTCTGACGCGCTTTGTCCACTCAGGCTAAACTTCTTCCCCCCCGATGCACCAAGGCCTACTACATGAATTCGGCTTTCACCGTCCAGAAATCGGCCAATATCAGCATTGTTGACCTTTGCACCAGTCTCTCCATCTGACCAACCATCGCTCTCGCTAACCAACCAACGGATTGAGTCATAACTGTCTGGACGTTGTTTATATTTGAGAACCAGGTAACGGCTGGCCCTGGCAATCGGGTTATCACCACGAGGCTCCATCTGGATAACCAGTTCTTGGCTGTATTGGCTTCTGTTCTGCGAATCCGTTCTTATAAAGCTCGCGATAGCATTTTCCTGATCCCTGGCAGCGACCGCTTCAGCAGGAATGGTAAAGTATTCCCTGGAAGACAATTGAAGTGCATCAAGTAAAGCGTCGCGGCCTCTGGTCAAACTCATTGCAGCCTTACTTTTCTTCAGGGCGAGATCACCGTTCAGGGCCTGATGCCCGTTCGCAAACGGCAACCCTGTGAATCGATAATAAGCCAATCCCTGAGGAGAAATATTGCGATCTTTAAAAATCGCCTCTTTATATTGGGCAGCGCTCCAGTTTGTCACGCTGGTCAATTTATATTCACTAATCTTACTATATTGTGATAAGAGGTTTTTTTGAGTTGATTTTATGGTTGGGTTGCCCCGCGACGCAGCGAAAAATAAACCCGGATTTTTTTTGGGTGGTACGTAGACCCCACCGGGAAGGACTTTCACTTTTCCCAGAGGCTGAAATAGCTGCGAAGAATCAGAACCCGCCACAAGCTTCTCGATATTGCTCTTTAACTGGGGGTATTTTTTACCGAACCAGGCAAGATCATCTGAAACTTTCTGCTCAATGGCAGAACCCTGGTCATCAGACAAGAATTCTCTGCCAAACCCCTGGATAATGAGTTGCGTCTGTAAAGTTTGCACCCTCTCCCAGTCTGTTGTACTAACACCGGAGTAATCAAGACCTTTGAAAAGATCCCTATTAATGTCTGGTGTAAGAGACGTATCAGAATAAACACCACCAAGGGTGTCAATCACTCTGAATTTCACCAGTGCTCTAGCCGCATCCTGATCCCCGCGCAACCCCAGTTCCCTTAAATAGTATCTTTTGGCCGACTCACTGTATTCTCCGAAAGCCTCATTCCAGACAAGATTAATATTCTCGTAAGAGAACTTAACTCTGGGGTAAGAAGACTCTATCTTCCCTTTAAATTGCTGGTAGGTGTCCTGCATTCTGGTTTTTTTTTCGTCAATACCCGATTTGCTGAGATGACTTACCAGAAAATCCTTCGCCGCCTGATCAAATAGCTGGCCTTGTTTCAATTTTGGCTCTATGGCTTTCCAGGCCTCATCTTGCAGCGCCATGAGTTCTTTGAATAAATCCGATTCAAAATCCGATGGATCACCGAGACCGGTTTGAAGGAGCGATTTACTGGTCACTGACTCTTTGAGGGCTTCGGAAAGCACACCAGCCAGCATTGCCTGCGGGTCATACCAGAGGTTTACCTGTAAATCGGACTTTGAATTGGCCGCAATCCATAACCGGATACGGTTAAGTTCCCCGATGGTTGGATTAACGCTAACAAAATGCAGCTTTTCAGGGACTGTCTTGGTGATGGTTTTAAACCAGCTTTCAAGGTCTGTAGTCAATTTTGCAAGCTTTGCTTCGACATCCCTTTCCAGTGTGTGATTCCTGGTCAGGTCGATGAGTCTTTCGTAGACAGCTAATACCGAAGTATAAGTTATTGACGGATTCAGATCGCGATGAACATCCAGCTCTTTAAAGGCTCTGAGCAGGTTTTGATAACTCGCGTTCAAGTATGAATTTTCGGAACGCAGGTAATGCAGTAACGGTTCAAATTCCTTTTGGAACCCATCAGAGTCAGGAATCAGTTTGTTCATTAATTCCAGGTCTTGACCTTCAGCTGGATTAGTATCGGAACGGCGAACCCTGTGCCCTGCCGCTGGTTTATTTACTGCGGTGTAACGCCACAGGGGGAGAGGTAGCAAGCTATCAACCGGGGTCATTGGGCCAATGGAAGCCAGTTGCAGACCATAAGTTTCATTCCCTTCAGGCTCTGCCGTCAATTCCATGTGCCGTCCAAGGGCACCGTATCCAGTCACCGCCAGGGGCATGGATTTTTTGCTGTCTGTCGCTGTCGTTTGATTTAATCTTACCCGAAATGGCAGGTTTTCTTTGAGCATTACCTGACGGGGGTTTACTACTGGTAACGGTCGCCCTTCCTGTTCGGGATAGTGCCGTGGCAAACCAAGGTCAGTCCGAATCCGGTTTTTGATGGCGTTGGTATCTTCTTCTGGTGCCAGCCCAAGTGCCAGCCGCCATGCCTGCCTTAACTGGTAAAACAGCGAAATGTGGCCTGACAGCCATCCGGAACTGTAAGGCAAGTTTCCTTCGTCTGGATTAAAATGAATGAGAGTGAACGTGCTGTTATTGATGGTCTGGTTAACCAGAGCAAGGTCATGGGCGGTGTCATTATCCGCGCCATTCTGGATGGGCAAATAGGTCAGCGGGCCAGACTCACCACCGGAGGGCGCACCATCGCGACCGGGGATAATCAAACTGACATACTCTTCGGGAATTGTCCTGTTCCGTTCATTGGGCGACACTTCCATTAAGTCATGGTCGTGTATATCGCCAAGGGTATCAGGTCTTATCACGGTTGTTACGTTGCCCGACAGCATCCGTAATTCGTCTGAATTGTCTACCCGGCGCCTGAACAGGTCGGTTGCATCCACCAGTTGGCGCAGGTCACTGGTAATGGTCTGGTTACTGGTACTGGCCAGATAGTCCGGCGTCAGGTAAACACCTATCCAGTCACCCAAAGTCTTGAGGGTGAAGAACCTGCCATTGATGCTGCGGGTGTTGTTGTCAAAGCGCAGTGCCAGCTCCTGCTCGGCCAGGCCATCGTACTCTCCCTGTTGTGCCTCATCATTTTTTTTGAGTCGCTGAAAGTTTGCCAGAGTCGTATTATCGGAGTTCCTGTTCATCAGCCAGTCCAGACTGTCGTCAAGAGCCCTGCGAAAATCCCACTGCTCACTGCGTAGCGGTCGCTCGTCGTAAACCGCAACGATGGCCTTGAGTAAATCGGCCATTTCCCCGGTATTCTCTGTTAACGGTTCCCGGTCTTCCATTACTCTGGCAAGCGCCGTCGCCAACCCGTCATTCTGATAAAGTGCACGCACGGCATCAACAAAATCTTCCGCTGTGCCACCACGTTTTCTGAGGTTATGACGTTGGCCTGACACCAACCGCTGGTAGAGGTCACCGGACTCTGATGGCCATTGCCGGGCCTGATAACTTTCATCAAGCCCATAGTTGGGTTGCAGTATTTCCAGCTTGTTATGAGTGACACCCCAGAGCTGTTCAATACCGGCCACAGCCACGGTACTGTCCGCCAAAGTCATTCGCCATGCGGGTACCAGCAGAGCCGACAACCCGCGCCCAAGTGCCTCGTCAGAGTGCCGGGAAAGATCGGCGGCTCCCAGACGAATCAGTGGTTTACTGTCGTTTATTAAGCTCGCGTCACTGTCAATAAATAATCGGTCGGACTCTGCCTTGATAAGAGGGGGTTTGTGATCCGGCTCTGGGCCACTGGCAACCTGAAGTCCGCGAAGAAAGGCCAGCAACTGTTTGTTAAAACCACCGTATAGAAACAGTCCTGCCAATTTCTCAAGGTCAAAAACCAGCCGCTGGAGCGTTTGTGTTGAATCTTTGTAACCGAGTGAATGATAGCCTTTCACATCAAGGGTTATGTCGACAAGTTGCAATGGCTGAGCTGCGTCGCCCTGAGGGTATACCCTGATAGCTATTTCCGTTCCGTTTATGTGGGTGCGGTAACCTTCGCCAAAAGCGGGACAGGTTATTGTCTCGTCGATGCGCAAAAGGGGCGCGACGGGCGTGAAGGCAGAGTAACTGTCAGGCACGGGTCTGGTGACATTGCCTGTTGAAGGGATCTCCTCGCTTTTGAGCCAGGTAAGTGTTTGACTAAGGTCGTTTTTAGAATGCCAGTGCCTGGCTTGCAGTTCGGCACTTAGAGGAGTTGGAGGTTTCTCAAGATTTTTTGGGCCATTGAACAGATCAGGAAGCAAAGACTCCAGCCAATAGAGTGAAGTCGGCGATACTTTCTGATTCAACCATTTGGCAGCCAGGGTTTCAGAGATAAAGTCGAGCTGTGTTTGAGTGGCTATAGCGGAAACCACATCATCAGTCTGACTGATGGGAGACGGGATTAAACCGCCACCATTCTCTTTGGAACCATTCTGGCGCGCCTGAAATTCTGGCCAGAAGTTATTGGGGTCACAGGCTTCATAAACGACCATTGCCATGTTGTTCAACAACCTGGCAACGATTCGGTCAGTTCCGGGAGCATCGGCTATACCGGCAGCTTTGCCCGAAGCCTGGGGCAATAATGACGGATTGATGATCGATTGCCCGATTAACAATGTCACGCCATCGTCGTCATAATAGATATTCTGCCCCGGCAAATCAGGGTCAGACAGGATAATACTGATATTCCGATGTATGTAGTGAGGAAAAAAACCGGACTGCTCAATTAACCAGAAGGCTCGGTCAATGGCTGTCCTGACAGTAATAATGTGTTCTGGCGTGGCAAAGACCGACTCCGGGTTGGCCGGGTTTGCCGACAGTCTGATGGTAAAGGTATCGGTATTAACAGTGGCCGAGTAAAACCAGTTATCGCTGGCATCCAGCCACTGTCTTTTGGGAGCAGGGCTGAGAGGATTGGTATCAGTCAGATTGGCAGGCATACGGGAAGCTCTCCGTAACTGACAGGTCATTCAGCCTTGACCTGTCCTATCCTATCCTATCCTAGTTGAAGGTTGCGGAGTCGTCAGGTTCTGCATCGCGCCCTGGATTGCCGATGGGATAAACGCCGGACTCTGACCACTGCGATTGCCTGTCAGGGTGTTGAGCTCCTGAATCATGCGCTGGTAGTCTCGATTCAGTTCTGTTTCATTCAGCTTCGCCGTTGTGGGCCGCTCACCCTGATCTACTACTAATTCATCGTCGTCTTTATTATCTCTGTACAGGCTGCTCAGGTCGTTCAACAGCTGTTTGCCCCTGCGAATGACCTTGTTCAGAAAGGACTGGTTTCGGTTGCCTTCACCCCCAGTGGCCAATGAACCCTCTGCCATGCTCTCATTCAGTGAGCGCGTGCCATTTGGCTGTGAGGTATCCACTTTCGCAAGCACCTCGTTCATGTTGAGCACCCGGTTATTGACGATCAGGCGCTCAATGGTCTCGCCTTTCCCGCTGAAAAAATCTTGCACCCGAAGGCTCCGGGTGGCATTGATCGGATTGGTGTTATTTTCGCTGTTTTTCAACAGATTCTTATTCGCCAAGACAGTCAGAATAAGATCCTCGTCCGACTTTTGATAGCGCAACGTCTGGCAGTCATGGGTGTTAATCTCGAGCTGGTCAGCCGTGCCCGTGGCGTTTGCCAGAAGCCATTGGTTGTTCTCCGTGTCATCACCAGAGAAACGGTAAATAGCGCTCTTTTCATCGATTAAATACTGATGTCCGGGGATGGTTTGCTCTGAAAGTGAATAACCAGACTCGAGTCGTTGACCGATCATTTCCTTGTTATCCAGAATGCCGTCATCCAGTTCCAGACTGTCTGGCCAGCCATTGGCGTAGACACAGTCAGGGTCCTGCCAGGTGCCCATTCTCACCAGGGGATCGGCACCGGTCGCCATCATTTCTATCCCTTCAGGCGACGGGAGACGATGGTTGATGATGAGTTTGTCAGCGGCATAACAGTTCAATGTGCGAATTTTTCTGGTTGGCTTGAAGGCCTGGGTTGCCAGAGCAACCCGGCCATCCCGGTAGATGTTTAGAAAACCACTGTCATTTATTGTCATGGCCAGGTGCTGACGAGGGGAGCTGAAAAATTGCCTGACCCTTCTGTGAAAGACCCTGACACCCTCTGTTAGCCTGATTTCCAGTCCCCCGGATTTCAGGCTCAGGCTGATGGCATCAGAGCCGCCAGCATCAGCAAAATGAACCAGCGTACTCCCGGCCCGTGTTCCCCAGCCGAGAGGCAGGCCCCGGCGAATCCAGGCTGCCAGAAAAAAACGGCCGCCGGTGACCGGAGGCGGCATCAGGCGTGACAAACCGGCTGGACAAGGAATCTGGTCCTGGTCACTGCTGTCAGTGACATTGCGCAGATCCAGCGAACGCCAGCTTGCTGCCTGCACATCCGCAAGGCTGACACCAGCCATTCGAACACGGTTAAACGAAGAGGGGGCAAAGAACAGTTTCACGGCGCTATTTTCCCTGCTATTCTCCTTTGAATTCTCCAGCTCCAGACTGATAAGATTATTGCCGGAGCCGGGGTGGACACTGGCACCGCTGCTTTTGAGGTGGAAAATATCATTGCCCGAATCGCCGAACAGCCCGGCCCCCGGCTTGACAGTACCCGAGATGAAGAACACGTCATCACCTGGCCCGCCATGTACCGGTGCTGTGATATTGCCAAGCCGGTAAGTACCATCCAGCCGCTTATCAACAGTCAGCCTAGTGTAGTAGTAGTCTCGAAGGTTTTTGCCGCTAAGCAGTCTGGTTCCGTTGTTGCCCGGAGCAATCGTTGTCAGGCGCCAGATATGCCGTTCCAGACCGTTGATAAAGTGTCCGGTGACCAGGCTGCCATCCTTGCGCTCACAATGGGGAACGTGCTGTAAATGGATGCTGAAAAATAAGTGTCCGGCGTCGTTCACATCCAGACGGGTATAATTTCTGGTCAGTCGCCATTCCAGCTTTTCAGGCTGTACCCCGTGCAATACCAGGGTATTCCCGTTGTCCCGGTCGACGATTTGGGTGCCATTGGCCTGCGGGTAAATAACGTAAATATCCGGCCCCAGGTCGCCAGAAAGCAGGTCAGGCCCCAGGTTCGCCACCATCCGGTCAGCTTTCGGGCTGCCATAATGTCGGTTGTACCCAGCCCCCCCAACCGTGGTGGTGATTGAGCTGTTGCCCTTGATGCGGGGAGAGGAAATCCTGAAAATATCATCACCCCCTCCGCCATCGACGGCAAGCCCAGCGAGGGCCGGAATGCTGAAGATATCGCTGCTATCGGGGCCTTTGAAAACCTCAAAGTTGCTGACACTTAACGACCATGTGTTACGGGTGCTCCTCGATCCCGGTTCCCTGAGCGTATAAAACAGACGAGCCTGGATGTTTGTCTCCTCAGAGCAGGGCCGGGAATCGTTTGCAGGGCAAGAGCGCCTCACTGAGCCTGACACCACAGACAGGTGGAGCCGGACAAATTCCGGGGCAAGGATTGCCCGGCTCAAGTCCAGCGTGTCTTTACCCGGACCACCGTTAAAATGGAAGGGCGTCGGCAGCTTCAGAAGTAAAAGGGCGTCATCACCCCCTCTGCCATGAAACCGGCGCAGCGAACCTCTGGACACATAAATGTTATCTTTATCATCACCGAAAAAGTTGATGCTTCCCTTCCCGGTGTCCTCCAGGATAAAGTTCCTGACCGTTAAACCATTTCTCAAGCCGACAGTCACAGCACGACTGACGGGCAAGTTAAAGAGCAGCGTATTGGCACCACTTCCTCCGTCCAGAGAGGTGCCTCTCTGCCAGGGCGCATTGACGATGAGCCGGTCATCTCCATCCCCCATGTCCACCTTGTCCAAACCACCTCCGGTGCTGAAAATATCCGTACCATTGGAGCCAAAGTAGGTATCATTTCCCGAAGTCCCGGCCATCTGGTCGATCCCACTGAATACTGTCTGGTGATAACGCCAGTGGCCGGTTCCATCGGTATTCTGCCATCGGGTCTGGGCGATTCCTTTCGTCACATTGACGTCTATCCCATCCAGTTGATAGGTTGAGGTGATAACCTTGACGCCAAGACTTCTGGAGTGTTTCTGCAGAAGCCGGGTACCGTAAATAACAGAAAGACGCTCGTCGTGTACTAACTGATTGTATCCCTCCTTCCCGGCAATAACGGTCGTATTGCCCATGCCGACAATAAACTGGTTATTGCCTCCCATATCCTTTAAACGATCATGACCTCCCATG